>CASFRV010000006.1 GCA_949297215.1 uncultured Bacteroidales bacterium
CCGGCGCTGCCACCGGCGGTTTCGGCCACGCGGCCGGCCAGCTCGACGAGCCGTGCGGTGGCCTCGTCGTCGGTGGCAAAGAGCACGTCCTCGACGGCCCGCAGCAGGCGGGGCTCCACCTCGTCGTAGACAATGAGCATGGCGGGGTTGACGATGGCCATGTCGAGGCCCGCGCGCACGGCATGGTAGAGAAAAGCGGCATGCATGGCGCCGCGCACCGCGTTGTTGCCGCGAAAGGCAAACGAGAGGTTGGAGACGCCGCCCGAGGTGAGGGCTCCCGGCAGGTTCGTCTTGATCCAGCGCACGGCGTCGAGAAAGTCGACGGCGTAGCGGGCGTGGGCGGCGATGCCCGTGCCCACGGCCAGTATGTTGGCGTCGAAGATGATGTCGTGCGGGGCCACTCCCGCCCGTTCGGTGAGCAGGCGGTAGGCGCGGGCGCATATTTCGGTCTTCCGGGCCAGGTCGGTGGCCTGCCCCTTCTCGTCGAACGCCATGACCACCATGGCTGCGCCCAGGCGGCGCACCTCGCGCGCCCGGTGGAGGAAGGCTTCTTCGCCGTCCTTCAGGCTGAGCGAGTTGACGATGCACTTTCCCTGCGCGTTTTTCAGTCCTGCGAGGAGCGTGTCCCAGTGGGACGAGTCGATCATGAGGGCGGCGCGCGCCACGGCGGGTTCGCCCATGGCAGCCCTCACGAAGCGCTCCATCTCGGTGCGGCTGTCGAGCATGGCGTCGTCCATGTTGACGTCGATGACGTCGGCTCCGTTCTCAATCTGCGCGGCGGCAATCTGCAAGGCGCCGGCCATGTCGCCCGCCGCCACCGTCCGTGCAAATTTGCGCGAGCCGGCCACGTTCGTGCGCTCGCCCACGTTGGTAAAGCGGCGCGTGCCGAGGTCGATGCCGACGGCTTCGAGGCCGCTCACCACGAGGCAGCCCGGCGAGGCGTCGGCCACGGGGCGCAGGCAGCGGCGGGGGCGGCACCCGGCCACGGCCTCGGCGATGGCGCGCACGTGGGCGGGCGTTGTGCCGCAGCAGCCGCCGGCGATGTCGAGCAGGGCGTCGGCCGCCATGCGGCCCATGGCGCGTGCCATGGCCTCGGGCGTTTCGCCGTAGCCCCCCAGGCCGTCGGGCAGGCCGGCGTTGGGGTGGCAGCTCACGGGGCAGGAGGCAAAGGCGGCCACCTCGCTCACGAGGGGATACATCTCGTCGGCCCCGAGCGAGCAGTTGAGCCCGAAAGCCGCGAGCGGATAGTGGCCGACGGCGGTGTAGAAAGCCTCCAACGTCTGGCCCGTCAGGGTGCGCCCGCTGCGGTCGCTCACCGTGGCCGAGACGATGACGGGCGGCAGGCCGTCGGGCCCGAAGCGCTGCATGAGGCGCAGTTCGCGGCGCGCGGCAGCGTCGTCGGCCAGGCCCATGAGGGCATAGAGCGCGGCCTTGACGTTGAGGGCGTCGAAGCACGTTTCGAGCAGCAGCACGTCGACGCCGCCCAGCAGCAGGGCCCGCATCTGCGCGGCGTAGGCAGCGGCCATTTCGTCGAAGCTCACGGCGCGCGCCGTGGGGTCGTCGGCCGAGGGCGAGAGGGTGAGCGACTTCGACGTGGGGCCCACGCTGCCCGCCACGAGCACGGGGCGGCCCGCGGCGTCGGCTGCGGCGCGTGCTAGGCGGGCCCCCGCAAGCGCCATGCGCGGTGCCAGGTCGGCGCAGCCATAGTCGTGCTGCACGATGGCGTTGGCGCCAAAGGTGTTGGTGGTGATGATGTCGGCCCCGGCCTCGATGTAGGCCTCGTGCACGGCCCGCACCACGTCGGGGCGCGCAAGGTTCAGGCAGTCGTTGTTGCCGCGCAGCTCCACGGGGCAGTGGGCCAGCGGGCCCGCGCGGAAATCGCTCTCGGTGAGCCCCGCGGCCTGAAGCATCGTCCCGATGGCCCCGTCCAGTATGAGTATGCGTCCGTCGGCCAAGGCCTCGCCCCACTTAGAGCGCGCCTTCGCGTCGTCGTGCGCCAGTATATCGTTCATAAGCACCGTCTTTTTCGTTTATATGGGGGACAAAGTTAGTGCAAGGCGAGTGGAGTGGAAAGGAAAACGCAGTTTTTCTTTCCACTCCCGAGCCGCAGCCTAACTTGCGCGGAGCGAAAGTTAGTGCAAGCCGAGAGAAATGTAAAGGAAAAGCTCGCTTTTCCTTTCATTTCCGAGGCGCCGCCTGACTTGGGCGGAGCCAAAGTGGTGCGCATTGGGATGATGATGTGTCGGCCGCGAGGCTGTCGACCCCATAGGGGGCGTACTTTCTATAACCGCGGGTAAGCGCAGCGCACCCGCGGACAGGAACTCCACACCATTCCGACCCCATGGGGGTCGAACTTCCCTCCGACGTTGTGTGGGCGCCTCGATGCACGTCGGTGGGCGTCGGCTTTTGCGCGATGCCCCTTTGACGGACGCCAGCCTCGCTGCTCCGCGGGTGTGCCTGCGGCCTACCCGCGGTAGTGGGAAGTTGGACCCCTATGGGGTCCCATTATAGGGTGCTTCCTTTCCGCAGGTTCGCCTTTGGCTCACCCGCGGTTATAGAAAGTTCGCCCCCTATGGGGGCGCAGGCCCCGCGGTATGCAGCGCACGCAGGGCCCATGACATTTCCACGGCGCACTCGTCGTCCGCCGCCCGAAAGCGGATTTTCGGGGCCGCGTGGCTGCGCCATTTCCAAGCGGTGGCGGGGGCGGAGGCTGCTGGGCGAAAATGGGAAGATGCTGAGCATGAACGCCTTATCTTCGGCGGCGCTTCGCGGAGAGGCGGCGTAGCGCGGTTTTCGCCACTATATGTCACAAATTGATGCGATTTTTCCATCGGAAACACCCCGTGGAACGGTGGAAGCATTCCTTGGATCGGCGTTTCCATGGGATGTTTCGACGGAAAGACCGCACATTGTCGCTCGTCGGGGGCCTGCCGCGCGCCGGAAGGGCCGCGGAGGCGTGTCATTATTTTTTGGAAAAGCGAGGGCCTGCCGCGGTGTCGCGCCGCATACCGAGGGTGGGGCGCTGCGGCCGCGCGCGGGGGCTGTTTCGCCCCTTTCCGGGGCGGCGGGAGGGGGTGTAACGGGTTGTTAACGGGTGCTACAATTTCTTGACAGAGGTGTAACACTTCCTTCATACGCCCGCGGTACTTTTGCACCCGGAAATAATGAATGTCGGATGAAGAAGATTTTGTATCCCCTGGCCTTGTTTGCACTGACGCTGCCTGCCGGTGCGAGAGACCTGAAAGGAAAGGTGACGGACGCGAAGACGGGCGAACAGATCATCGGCGCCATCGTCCGTTTGAAGAGCAATCCCAACGTGAACACGACGACCGGCTACGACGGCTCGTTCACCCTGACGGTGGACGACGCGGCGGAGCCCGTGCTGTTGTGCTCGTACATCGGCTACGAGTCGCGCGAGGTGCGCCCCACGGCCGACAACGTCTCCATCACGCTCACGGCCATGGACCTCACGCTGGGCACGGCCACCGTGCAGGGACGCGCCAGCGGCAACACCGAGATACGCGCCCGAGAGATTGAGCGCAACTCGATGAACGTGGTGAACGTGATGAGCGCCAAAGCCATTGAGCTCTCGCCCGACCTCACCGTGGCCAACGTGCTGCAACGCATGAGCGGCCTCGTGCTCGAAAAGAACGAGAGCGGCGAGGGGCAGTATGCCATCCTGCGCGGCATGGACAAGCGATACAACTACACGCTCGTCAACGGTGTGAAGATACCGAGCCCCGACAACAAGAACCGCTTTGTGCCCCTCGACATTTTCCCCTCCGAGCTGCTCGACCGGCTGGAAGTGACCAAGTCGCTCACGGCCGACATGGAGGCCGACGGCATCGGCGGCGCCATCAACATGGTGATGAAGGACGCCCCGCGCCTCCGACAGCTCGATGCCAACTTTTCGGTGGGCTATAACGCACAATATTTCAACCGCAGCTTTGCCTCGTACGGAGCAAACGGCGTCAGTCACGAGTCACCCTACGAGCGCTTCGGGGCGCAGCACGTGACGACCGACGCCGACTTCGACATGAAGCCGCTGAAGATGGAGCGCCACTCGCCCATACCCGACCTGCGGGCCGGCATCAGCTATGGCGACCGCTTTGCCGGCGACCGCCTGGGCCTCATCGTGGCCGCCAACGTGCAGAACTACTATACGGGCAAGAAGGCCGACCTCTACTATCAGGAGGACGGACAGACGCCCAAGGAGACCAATCGTCTTTACTCGGAGCAGCAGACCCGTTTCGGGGCTCATGCCAAGCTCGACTACGCCTGGAACGACCGAAACCATCTGAGCTGGTACAACGGATACATGTACTTGCGCTCGGCGCAAACGCGCATCGAGGAGTCGGGCATGGAGGAAGTGGACCGCATGAAGCTCAACATGCAGGGCATCTTCAACTCGACGCTCAGCGGCAACCACAAGCTGCTGGCCAAGCGCCGGCTCACCGTCGACTGGCGGGCCTCTTACGGCTATGCCAACAACCAGACGCCCGACCGCACCACCATCTACCTGAACACGGCACGCACGGGCGCGCAGTTTGTGAGCGTCAACCCCGCCGCCACGCGCCGCTGGGAGCACAACTCCGACCAGGACATTGCGGGCTATCTCGACCTGACGTACCACTTCGACTTTGAAAACTCCTCGGCCCTCGACCTGAAGGCGGGAGGCATGTATCGCGACAAAGACCGCAGCAGCTTCTTCAACGAATATACGTTTGAGGCGCCGTCGGGCCAGCGCCGCGGAGAGGACTGGACCAACTTTGACGAGGTGGACCTCGACTTCAAGCGCCGCGACATCTCCAACCCGCTCAACTACGACGCCCACGAGCGCATCGGCGCCGCCTACGTGATGGGGAAATACGAGGCCGGGCCCTTCGAGCTCAACGCAGGCGTGCGCATGGAGCACACCGACCAGGGATACGAGCTGATGCACGCGACGAACGTCATGTCGCCCGACGGCACAACGCCCTATCCGTCGGAGAACGCGCAGCGATACGTCGACTGGCTGCCGTCGGTCCACGCCAAGATGGAGGTGCACGACAACGCCAACGTGCGCTTCTCCTACGCCGAGGCCATCAACCGCCCGAGCTTCTACGAGATCGTGCCCTACCGCGTCATCAACGAGGACTATCACGAGGTGGGCAACCCGTTGCTCAAACGCACCGTGGCCCACAACTTCGATTTGCGCTACGAGTTCTTCCCCAACGCCATGGATCAGCTCATGGTGGGCGTTTTCTACAAGCTCATCAAAGACCCCATCGAATATGGCATGGTGCACAACGCCGGCCAGGACCTCTACCTGGGCCCCAACAACTACGGCGACGCCCGCAACCTGGGCTTGGAGGTCGACGTGACGAAATATTTCAACTGGTTCGGCGTGAAGGCCAACTACACCTACACCCACTCGGAGATAACGACCGACAAGCGCTACCAGGAGCTTGAGCCCGACGGCAGCATTGCCCGCGTGACGCGCCGCGACCAGAGCCGCCCCCTCTACGGGCAGGCCGCCCACGTGTTCAACCTCAGTCTGCTCTTTAAGGACACGAAGTATGGCTGGAACGGCCAGCTGGCCTTCGGCTACACGGGCAAGCGCATCGCCGCCATCTCGCAGGACTACGACAACGACATCTGGGAGGCCGGGCGCCCCTCGCTCGACGCCTCGGTCGAGAAGAAGTTCCGCGGCGGCTGGACGGTCTTTGCCAAGGCCAGCAACCTGCTCAACCTGCCCGCCGTGCGCTATTATCACCAGAACGCCTACAACGACCGCTTCAAGGAGGGATGGGAGCTCCACGACGGAGGCATCGTCGAGCGCAAGGAGCGCTTCGGTCAGTCGTTCCTCGTGGGCGTGCGCTTCAAGCTACAATAAAGAGACATCAGAACATTTGCATAACCGTTTAAACTTAAACATCAGAGACATGAAAATGAAGTATCTTCTCGTGGCCTCGGCCCTCATGCTGGGCATGGGCACGGTGACGCTCACCTCGTGCAGCGACGACGACGACAACACAACCGTAACGCCCGGCCCCGACGGCGGCGACGACGACCAGGGTGGCAACCAGGGCGGCGAAACGCTCAGCGTGAGCGGCGACGTGCAGGGCGTCTGGGAGGCCGGCTCGACCGTGCACGTGACGGGCCACCTCAACGTGCCCGAAGGCCAGTCGCTGACCATCGAGGAAGGCGTGACCGTCATCTTCGACTGCGCACAGGTGCTCGGTGGCGACACGGGCTACGAGTTTATCGTCCGCGGCAACCTCTACTGCAAGGGAACGGAGGCCAACCCCGTCCTGCTCACGGTGCCCGAGGAATATCGCACGCCCGACTATCGCGTACGCGGTCTCTGGGGCGGCATCATCGGCACGAGCACGTGCGGAGAAATCCTCTTGGACCACACCATTGTTGAGTACACGGGTTCGGAAGTGACCGAGAACTCGCCCTCGGCCAACCTGGGTATCTACACCGCCGGCGACGACCAGGGCCCCCAGCTCACCACCAACAACATGAACGGCCGCTACGTCGTCGTTAACAGCACGCTGCGCTATGGTGCCAGCGACGCCATCTACATGATGGGCGGCCAGGGCATCATCCGCGACAACCTCTTTGCCGTGAACGGCGCAACGGGCGGCGAGGCCATCAACGTCAAGGCCGGCTGCACCGTGGATGCCGCCAACAACGTCATTTACAGCCCCAACACCAATGGCTTCAAGCTGGCCAGCTCGGGCGAGGAAGACGGCCGCTACCAGGCACGCATCGTGGCCTACAACAACACCATCATCAACGCCGGCTGGCGCCGCGACGGCAACAAAGGCGGCGGCATCTACGTGGAGAACAACGCCCTGGTGAACGTCTACAACAACCTGCTGGTCAACTGCAAGTTTAAGGCCCAGACGCCTTTCTGGGGCGTGCCCGGCTCGGACGACGCAGGCGCCGACCCCGAGAGCGTCATCGACTACAACTACTACATCGCAGGCACGCAGACCTCGACGCTCGACTTCGACGTGGAGGAAGGCACGACCTCGCCCTTCGGCAACTTCGCCTACACCACCAATGGCGACGGCGAGCAGGTGGTATACCCCGACATCATCGACCTGCACAGCCAGCAGAGCCCCGCAGCCGGTACGCCTAACCCCCTCTTCGCGGGCTACGACTTCCTGGCCGACGACCTGCACAACACCGAGTATAACGAGGCCTGGGATTTCCACTTGCAGGCAGGCTCGCCCGCCCTCGGCGAGGGAGCTTACAGCGGCAACGACGCCGACATGCAGCCCCGCTTCGTCACGACGGGCGTCACGGTGGACGGTGTGAAGTACACCTCGCCCGCTCCCGTGGCACGCTATGGCGCACTCGGCACGAAGTGAGATAACCGAGCTTAGCTGAAAATTCAACAACTACCGCAGCAAGGGCCGCCCCGACCGAACGGGCCGGAGGCGGCCCTTCTGTTTTACCAAAAAAGAAGAAGAATGAAACGACTGTCCACCTTATTGCTCCTTGCCCTCGTGGCCCTCGCCGCGGCAGCCCAGAACGCAGCCGCCTGGAAGCCCTTGGAGAAACCCCTCAACTTCTACCTGGCCAACGACCTGGGCCGCAACGGCTACTACGACCAGAAAACCGTGGCCGCCACGATGGGCCGCATGGCCGAGGCCATCGACGTGGAGTTTGTGCTCGCCGCAGGCGACGTTCACCACTTCGAGGGCGTGCGCAGCACGCAGGACCCGCTCTGGATGACCAACTATGAGCTCATCTACTCGCACCCCGACCTGATGATGCCCTGGTATGCCATCATGGGCAACCACGAATATCGCGGCAGCACGCAGGCCGTGCTCGACTACACGCACGTGAGCGGCCGCTGGAACGCCCCCGCGCTCTACTACACCCGCGTCGAGGAGAACGACGGCGTCAGCGTGCGCATCCTGATGCTCGACACGTCGCCCATGATCGACAAGTATCGCGAGGACACGGAGAAGTATCCCGACGCCTGCAAGAGCGACTACCGCCGCGAGCTGGCCTGGGCCGACTCTGTGCTCACCTCGGCCAAGGAAGACTGGGTCATCGTCGTGGGCCATCACCCCATCTACGCCGATACCGACAAGAGCGAGAGCGAGCGCCGCGACTTGCAGCAGCGCCTCGACCCCATCCTGCGCAAGCATAAGGTCGACATGTATCTTTGCGGCCACATCCACAACTTCCAGCACATACGCAAGCCGGGCACCGACATCGACTACGTCGTCAACACCTCGGGCTCGCTCGCACGCGAGGTGAAGCCCATCGACGGTACGCAGTTTTGCAGCTCGGCCACGGGCTACTCGCTCATCACGGCCGACAAGGGAGAGCTCTGCCTCCACCTGATAGACCGCGACGGCCGCGTGCTCTACACCGTGAAGCGCACAAAGTGATGTTCCGCATCGTGCCCGCAGGGCACGGCGGACGAAGCCCCGGGACGTTCATGGGTGGTCCCGGGGCTTCTTGTGTTTACGTGTGCCACGGGCGGGCATGTGCCGCTTTTTGCCTATCTTCGCGTACGGAAAGAAAGCAAGAACAATCAACAAGACGGAAAGAAATGAAGCACAAACTACAAAAGCTGGTGTGGGCGGCGGCCTGCACCTTCTGCGCCGCAGCGGGCCGGGCCGAGGGGCTGCCCGCCGAGTGGCCCGACCTGCCGCTGCTGACCATCGAGACGGTGGGCGGCGAGTTTCCCACCTGCACGCCCGTCTATCCGCCCGAGGGCTGCGTGGGCACGGGCATCACCGACGCCGAGTATGTGAAAGGGCAACTCGTCATGACGCTCCGCGGCGACACGCTGCTCGACACGGGGCCCTACGTCAAGGACGAGTCGGGCATGCGCATCAAGGTGCGCGGCAACTCGTCGGGCGTCAGCATGTTCCAGAAGCCCTACAAGGTGAAGCTCTCCAAAAAGTTTGACATGCTCTGCCGCGGCGACAACGACTACCGCGAAAAAGACTGGAACCTGCTCATGATCAACACGGGCAACCCCGGGCTGGCAGCCGAACAGAGCAACATCCTGAACGTGCTGGGCTTTGCCGTGAGCCGCACGGTGGGCATGGAGTGGACGCCCGGCTGGACGATGGTCAACGTGGTGATGAACGGCCGCTACATGGGCATGTACTACCTCACCGACGCCGTGGAGCGGGGCGACCGACGCGTCGACATCGACAAGACGGGCTATCTCGTGGAGAACGATGCCTATTGGTGGAACGAGGACGTCAGCTTCAAAACGCCGCGCCAGCCCTACGCCATGGGCTATACCTTCAAATACCCCGACGAGGACGATGTCGACGAGGCAGCCACCGAACGCATCCGCGCCTACTTGACGCGCTTCGAGGAAGCGCTCTACGAGGGCGGCGACGTGGAGGAGTGGATCGACGTCGACTCGTGGGCGCGCTGGATACTGGCCCACGACATCCTGGCCTCGGGCGACGCCGCGGGCAGCAATATGTATATATACAAGGACAGCTTCGACGAGACGGAGCCCACGGCCACGAAGCTGAAGATGGGCCCCTTGTGGGATTTCGACTCGGCCTTTCGCGAGGTGGCAGCCCGCAACGAATGGAGCGCACTGCACGAGGGGACGTTTTTCTACTTTCCGCAACTTTTTCTCCACCCCTGCTTCGTCGAGGCCTACCGGGCGGCGTGGAGCGAGGTGCGCCCGGTGCTGGCCGACAGCGTGGCCGCGGCTTTCGACGAGCTGACCCGCACGTATGGCGAGGCCTATGCCCAAAGCATGGAGCTGCACCGCACGCTCTATCCGCACGAGGGCGTGAAGGACCTGCCCACGCAGATCGCCGAGCTGACGGCCCTGGTGGACGAGCGCATCGCCGCGCTTGACAGGCTTGTGGCCGGCATGTCGACGGTAGGGGCCGGCCCCGGCGTCGTGGCGGGCGGGACGGCACGCGTGCGCTTCTACGACCTGGCGGGAAGGGCCTGCGGCGTGGACAGCGCAGACGCCCTGCCGCCGGGCATCTACGTGCGCCTGAACGCCGACGGCACGTCGGAAAAGTTCCTGAAGCGCTGACGGCGGACAGCCCGCCCGGCACCAACAGCAAAAGCCTCCCCCGGCGGCCATGCGGCCTTCGGGGGAGGCTTTTATGCGAGCAAACCGCAGCGGGCGGCCTACTTATCGTCCGACTCGGGTGCCTGGTCGATCAGGTCCATGAACTGGTCGAGCTTCGGCGTGATGATGATCTGCGTGCGGCGGTTGCGCTGTTTGCCCAGCGCCGTGTCGTTGCTGGCGATGGGGTTATACTCGCCGCGGCCGGCTGCCGTGAGGCGCTTCGGGTCGACGCCATAGTCGTTTTGCAAGGCCTGAACCACCGACGAGGCGCGCAGCGTCGAGAGGTCCCAGTTGTTGCGGATGTTGGGCCGCGAGATGGGGTCGGTGTCGGTGTTGCCCTCGACGAGCACGTCGTAGTCCTTGTAGTCGGTGATGATCTTGGCAATCTTGCTGAGCGTCTCGCCGGCGCGCTCGTTGATTTCGTAGCTGCCCGACTTGTAGAGCATGTTGTCGGCCAGGGAGATGTAGACGACGCCCTTGATGACCTGCACGTCCACCTCGTCCTTCTCGCTCGTCGTGAGCGAGCGCGTGAGCTTGTTCGTCAGGGCCATGTTGAGCGAGTCGCTCTTGTCCTTGGCTTCGACGAGCTGTTTGATAAACTTGTTCGAGGCGTTGATTTCGTCCACGAGCTTCGAGATGTTGATGTTGCCCTGAGAGTTTTGTGCCAGGCTCTGGTCGAGCGAGCCTTTCAGCGAGTTGTAGGCCTCGCGCAGGTCCTGGTTGGTTTTCTGGGCTTCGGCCAGGCGCTCTTCGAGGCTCTTGTTGGTGGCTCCGGCAGCAGCCAGCTTCACCTGCGAGTCGTTGTAGTTTTTCTGCAAGTCGCCGTTCTCGGTTCTGAGGCGGTCATAGTTTGATTGCAGCTCCGTGTACTGCTTCTTCGTCACGCAGCCCGTCAGCAGGAGGCAGCCTCCGACGAGGGCGGGCAAAAGGATGGAACGTTTCATGATGTTGTATTGTTATGTTGTGATATGTCTGAAAATCGGGCGCAAGTTACGCAAAATCCGCGTCTCCCGTGGGGTAAAGGCCGAACTATTGCGGTTTTTTGCCACAATTTAGTCGTTTTTAGCGGGATGCGTCGTGTTTTTCCGCCGCGGCGGACGTGCCGGCGGCTTCGGCCTCGCGTTCGGCCTGTCGCAGGGTGCGGGCCAGGTCGGTGAGCCCCTTGTCGGTGCCGACGAGCCACACGGCGTCGCCGCTGCGGAAGACGCGGCCGGCCGTGGCGGTGTCGAGCGTGCCGGTGTCGTCGTGCTCGAAGCCCACGACCATGCAGTGGAACTGCTCGCGTATGGCGCTGCCGGCCAGCGTTTTCCCCACCAGGGCCGACTGTGGCGCCACGATGAAGCGCCGCAGCAGCAGCGGGCCGTCCGAGGCGGCCGTGGTGGCGGGCTCCACCTCGCTCCCCATGCGGCGGGCAAAGGCTTCGAGGCCCGCGTCGTCGCCGATGGCTTCCACGCGGTCGCCTGGGAAGAGCTGTGTGCGTCCGTCGGGGATGTTGATGCGCCGCGTGCCGCGCACCACGGCGGCTATGAGCACGCCCTCGCGCCGGCCGAAGTCGAGCTCGCGCAGCGTGCGTCCGCCCCAGAGCGAGCCCTCGGGCAGCTCGAGCTGCGTGAGGTGCAGGTTGCGGCTCGTCAGGCGTGCGGCATAGCCCGGGCGTCCGCCGCCCTCGGCGCGGGCCTTGACCTCGCGCGAGCGCAGGTTTTGCAGGAAGCGGCGCTCCATGCGGATGGAGATGAGCTTGACGCGCTTCGAGGCGACCATGAGCCCCACCACGACGACGGCCGCGGCCGCGTGGATGGCGGGATGCAAGGGCGACAGGAAGCCGAGCACGTAGCACACGGCGGCGGCAGCCAGAGCGAAGCGCGCGGCTACCGTGGCCCGCAGCAGCAGACGGCTGAGGCGGCCGCGGGCACGGAGCGTGCGAAACTCGTCGGAATGGTTCTTGCGCATCACGATGGCGCGCAGGAAGGGCGATGCCGCCAGCAGCGTGAGCAGGCCGCACACGGCGTTGCCCGCCCAGTGGCCCAGGAGGGCGCGGCAGGCCGGCAGCAGCCAGGCGAACGAGAGCAGGATGACGGCCACGGAGAGCGTAAAGTAGACCCCGGCCTGCACGACGAGGGCCGAGCCCAGTTTGCGCCAGGGCGAGGCGGGCCCCCGGCCGCCGCCGGCGCTCTTGCCCTCGCCCAAGCGGTGGCGCACGGGCTGCGGCAGCAGGCGGCAGGCCAGCTTATAGGCCGGCACCGAGGCGCGTATCATGTAGGGCGTGAGAAACGTCGTGACCACCGAGACGGCCACCACGACAGGATAGAGGAAACCGCTGGTTACGCCCAGCGCCTGCCCCATGGCGGCGATGATGAAGGCAAACTCGCCGATCTGCGCCAGCGAGAAACCGCAGCGCATGGCCACGCCCAGCGGCTGCCCCGCGAGCAGGAAGCTGCCCGTGCCGAGCAGGGCCTGGCCCGCCAGGATGGCCAGCGTGATGAGGCAGATGGGCTGCCAGTATTGGGCCAGCACCGAGGGGTCGACCATCATGCCGACCGAGACGAAAAACACGGCCCCGAACAGGTCGCGCACGGGCTGCACGAGGCGCCCGATGTTTTCGGCCTCGACCGTCTCGGCCAGGATGCTCCCCATCATGAACGCGCCGAAGGCCGTGCTGTAGCCCGCCGAGGCGGCCGCCACCACCAGGGCGAAGCAGAGGCCCAGGCTCACCACGAGCAGCGTTTCGCGGTTCATCCACCGCCGCGTGCGCCGCAGAAAGGTGGGCACGACGTAGAGCCCCACGATGAGCCACAGCACGAGGAAGAAGCCCAGCTTGAGCAGGCTGCCCGCCAGCTCGCCGCCGGCCACCTGGCGGCTCGCGGCTACGGCCGGCAGGGCCACCATGAGAAGGATGCCGAGGATGTCTTCCAGAATGAGGACGCTGAGCACCTCGCCCGCGAATTTCTGTCCGCGCAGGCCCAGGTCGTCGAGCGCCTTGTAGATAATCGTCGTGGACGACATGGCCAGCATGGCGCCCAGGAAGAGGCTGTCGGTGTGGCCCCAGCTGAACAGGTGGCCCACGCCCGTGCCGATGCCTATCATGCCAAACATCACGCAGCACGCGGCGATGACGGGGCCCATGCCCATGCGCACGATTTTCTTGAAGCTGAACTCGAGCCCCAGCGTAAACATGAGAAAGACGACGCCTATCTGCGACCACGTTTCGATCGAGGCCGTGTCGGTCACGGTGGGGGTGTAGGGCATGTGGGGCCCGGCCAGGAAGCCGGCCACGATGTAGCCCAGCACGAGAGGCTGGCGCAGGCGTTTGAACAGGAGGGTGGCCACGCCCGCCATCACGAGGATGAGGGCCAGGTCGGCGATGAGGGTGGGGAGCTGCTGCATGGGGCGGATGTGGGGGGATGAGCGTGAGACGGGTGTATGAAAAAGCGGCAGATGCCGCCCGCACAGGGGGACGGCACCCGCCGCGTGTGGGGCGCAGCCGTGGCGGCCGGCGCGGCGTCAGAGAGCGCGGGCGGCCGTCAGGCGGACAATTTCGACGACGGTGGCCATGGCCTTTTCGAGCGACGGCACGGGCAGAAACTCGTGGGGGCCGTGGAAGTTGAGCCCGCCTGCAAAGATGTTGGGGCAGGGCAGGCCCTTGAACGAGAGCTGGGCACCGTCGGTGCCGCCGCGGATGGCACGCACGCGGGGCTCAACGCCGGCGGCGCGCATGGCGTCCTGGGCTATTTCGATGACGTGCATCACGGGTTCGATCTGCTGGCGCATGTTGTAGTACTGGTCTGTCACGGTGAGCTTCACCGTTTCCTCGCCGTAGCGGGCGTTGAGGGCGGCGGCCACGTCGTGCAGCAGCTGCTTCTTCTCCTCGAACTTGGCGCGGTCATGGTCGCGCACGATGTAGGAGAGCTGTGCGTGCTCCACGCAGCCCTCCATGCCCGTCAGGTGGAAGAAGCCCTCGTAGCCCTCCGTCGCTTCGGGCGTGGCGCCGGCGGGCAGGGCGGCGGCAAACTCGGTGGCCACGCGCGCGGCGTTCACCATTTTTCCTTTGGCGTAGCCCGGGTGGACGCTCACGCCCGTCACCTCCACCTTGGCCGCGGCGGCGTTGAAGTTTTCAAATTCCAGCTCGCCCACTTCGCCGCCGTCCATCGTGTAGCCCCAGTCGCAGCCGAATTTGGCCACGTCGAACTTGTGGGCGCCCAAGCCTATCTCTTCGTCGGGGTTGAATCCCACGCGCACCTTGCCGTGCTCGATCTCCGGGTGGGCCAGCAGGTAGGCCATGGCCTGCACAATCTCGGCGATGCCGGCCTTGTCGTCGGCGCCCAGGAGCGTGTGGCCGTCGGTCACGATGATGTCCTCGCCCACGTGGTCGAGCAGCTCGGGAAACTTGGCGGGCGAGGTCACGATGCCGGCCGCGGCGTCAAGCGTGATGTCGCCTCCGTCGTAGGCCTTCACGATGCGGGGCTTCACGCCTGCGCCCGAGCAGTCGGGGCTCGTGTCCATGTGGGCAATGAAGCCCACGGTGGGCACGTTCTTGGCCGTGTTGGCCGGCAGGGTGGCATAGAGGTAGCCGTTCTCGTCGAGCTCCACCTCGGTCAGGCCGAGCTCCGTCAGTTCGTCGCGCAGATAGCGCGCCAGGTCGAGCTGTTTGGCCGTGCTGGGCGTCGTGCCCGCGTCTTCGGCCGACTGCGTGTCGAACGACACGTACTTTAAAAATCGTTCGGTGATATTCATCTTCGTTGTTCGTTAGTGTTCGTAATGGCGGCCCCGCGGGGCCTCATTCGCAAAATTACGCGAATTCTGCCGAACGGCCGCAAAACATCCGCCGAAATTCAGCAGAAAAGCACGTTGGGGAACGTTTTCAGTGCGACACCAGTTTCAACCCCACAATCGAGGCAATGAGCGTGGTGATGAAGAGCAGGCGCAGAAACGATGCCGGCTCGTGAAAGAACACGATGCCCGCCACGACCGTCCCCACGGCCCCGATGCCCGTCCACACGGGGTAGGCCGTGCCGATGGGCAGCGTCTGCACGGCCTTGGCCAGCAGAATCATGCTCAGCGAAAGGCTCACAAGAAAGCCTGCGCCCCAAAGATACCATTCGGTGCCCGACGTCTCTTTCATCTTCCCCAAACAAAAAGCAAAGCCAGACTCAAAGAGCCCGGCAACAATCAGAATAATCCAGTTCATACGGTTTTCTTATCGCGCCGCGAAGATAGCAAAATGCGGGCGACGAGGCAAGAAAACGCCTGCCTTTCTGCCACGAAAAGAAGAAGGGAGCCGGGCAAATTTTTGCTAAACGTGCGTACTGCCGTCGCGAATGTCGTATATTTGCTGCGGGGCCCCGGCCCCCATCTGCAACTTAACACTTTACGCTTATGACCAGAGAAGAACTGATGCGCCGTGCCATTGAGCTTTCGCTGCGCAACGTGGCCGAGGGCGGCGGACCGTTTGGCGCTGTCGTGGCGCGCGGGGGCGAAATAGTGGCCGAGGGCGTCAACCGCGTCACGGCGCAGTGCGACCCGACGGCCCATGCCGAGGTGGCGGCCATACGTGCCGCGGCCCGCAAGCTGGGCACGTTCGACCTCTCCGGCTGCGACATCTACGCTTCGTGCGAGCCTTGCCCCATGTGCCTCGGTGCCATCTATTGGGCCCGGATCGACCGCCTTTTCTACGCTGCCACGAAGGACGATGCCGCCCGTGCGGGCTTCGACGACGCTTTTATCTACCGTGAACTGGCGCTCGACCCCTCGCAGCGCCGGCTGGCCACCACCCGCCTGCCGGACGACGAGGCGCTCGCAACGTTCCGCGCCTGGGAAGAGAAGGACGACCGCCGTCCCTACTGACCTGCGCACCCCTCACTCCGTCGTCTTAAAACGAAGCGGGCCCCCGGGTGGTGGGTGCGTCAGTCAACGACGACCTTGCGCGTCATGTTGCTGGCCGTCGTGCTCACGTTGAGCAGGTAGACGCCCGGCGTGAGGCCCGTCAGGTCGACCTGCGTTTCCTCGCCGCGGCGCGGCTTTTCGATGTGGCGGCGGCTCACGCAGGCACCGCTCAGGGTGTAGAGCGTGACGTCGGCGTACGACTCGTCGTTGTTGAAGAGCACTTTCCAGGCGTCGGCCTCCTTGTTGAACGTGACGGGCTGCTCGCTGTTGAGCATGTCGTTGATGCCGCCCGTCTTGGCCATCTCCAAGGCCATTTTCAGGCCGGCGTAGGCGTCAATCTTGCCGTAGCCCCAGCGCGTGTTCCACTCCTCGCTGCCCGTAAAGCTGTCGTGCGTGGACGTTTCGCGTATGATGCTCTTCACGTCGTCGGGCGTGAGGTAGGGGTTGGCTTCGAGCCAGAGGGCCACGATGCCCGACACGGCCGGCGTGGCCATCGACGTGCCCGACTTGGCGCTGTAATAGTAGGTGCGCATGCCGCTGCGCACCGATGCCACGTTGTCGTAGGCGCCGGCCGAGAAGCTCTGGCCGTATTGCGACATGGCCGACTTGATGACGTGGCCCGGGGCGGCCACCGTGGGCTTCATGTCGGTGCCCAGCGTGGGGCCCACGCTGCTGAATGAGGCGATGGCGCCCACCGCACCGTCGTACTGGTAGGTCGAGCCGTTCAGGCTGTGGATGGTGTTGCTCGTGGTGTAGGCGGCCACCGAGATGGCGGCGGGAATGCTGGCCGCACCCTCGCCCACGCAGTATTCGTTGTCGCCCGGCAGGAACGTGTGGAGGGGCGACGGGTTGCTCGATATTTCGCCGTAGCCGGGGTTGCACCATGCGTGGAAAGAGCTGCCGGCATTGCCCGTCACGGCCACGCCAAACTGGCCCGTGCCGACGCCCGTCACGCCGCTTAGGGCGTCAAGGTTGTTTGTCGACACCCAATAGCTGTAATTCTCCTTTAAGTTCTGGCCGTCGATGGTCGAAGTGATCTGTGCGCTCTGGTTCCACACGTTGTTGTTCAGGTAGTTGATGCGGTTGCCCTTGAAATAGAAGGGGCGCACTTCGAGGTTACGCCGTCCGTTGGCGTCCTGTCCCCACAGGTCGAAATAGACGTAGCCGTTCTCGCTGCCGCTGGCGTCCACCAGGATGTACACCGTCTCGTTGTCGGCCGTAAAGGTGTGTTGCGTGTGCAGGTTCATGTCGCCCTCGTTGCCCATGGCAGCCACCACGATGCCTCCGGCGCCCGTCAGGTCGCTCACGCCGCGGTCGTAGGTGGTCGTGCCGTCGTGGGGGCCTATCTGCGAGCCGAAGCTCATGTTGACCACCCAGGGCTTGCCTTGCTCTTCGGCAAACTCCTTGACGGCCTGCACGTCTTCGAGCACCTCGGCGTCCTGGAAGGTCGAGGGGATCATGTAGATGTCGGCGTCGGGGGCCATGCCGTAATAGTCCACGCCGCTCACGCGCGAGCCGGCGGCGATGTTGGTCACGTGCGTGGCGTGTCCCTCGTCAAAGCCGTCGCCACCCTCGGGGATGACGTCGGTGGGCTTGGGTTGCGACAGGGGCGGGAGGTCGGGCGAGTATTGCGAGCGGTTCCACAGCCGTTTCACGCGCGTGTTGCCCTCGGCGTCAAGGAAAGCGATGTGGCGGTACTCGAAGCCCTGGTCGATCACGCCGATCACCACGCCCTTGCCCGTATAGGGCGTTTCCAGGCCGCGGCCGGCGTGAACCATCGACACGTGTGTGGCCGAGCGGGCCTCGGTGAGCGTGGGCATGTGGCGGCGCGGATAGTTGATATACTTCACTTCGGGCATTTCGGCCAGCGTGCGCACGTAGGCCACGGGCACGTAGGCCGTCATCACCTCGTCGCTGATCACGGTGCCCGTCAGTCCGTCGGCTTCGAGGGCATCCATGACGGCGCGGCTGTCGGTGCAGCTGATCAGCACGTTGACGCCTGCGGCCGTTGCGGCTTTCTGCCCCGCGCCGAGGGGAGCCGTGGGCTGTTTGCCCGAGAGGAGCAGCTCGATGTTGCCGTCCCACTTGCGGCCGGGTTCGGCTTTCAGAGCTTCCTGTGCGTTGGCTTGTACGCACAGGCCTGCTGCTGCCAGACCGGCCAGGAGTAAATGTTTTCTCATGTACGTATGGTTGTTTGATTGTTGTTCCGTCTGTCGTGCGGAGGGCTGCGGGCCGGCGGCTGCCTTTCTGTGCGTGGTGGCCGTTGCCTTTCAGGCCCGTGCGGTGCGCCTCCGGCTTCCGAGCGCGCAAATATACGCAGAACATTTCAGACTGCGGCCCGTTTCTGTCATAATTAACGGTGCGGGCGGTCTTTTCCTTTCAAAATGTTGCCCGTGCGTGTAGTTTTGCGTCATAATGTCAGCCCGGCGGGGTGTCAGTGTGCGGCGCGTCCCTTGTGGGTCATGATGTCGAGCACGCGGCGGTCGGTTTCGTTCATGGCGTCGGCGCCGATGCTCACGAGGTTGCGTATGCTCTGGTCCACGTCCTCGTCGATGATGCCCTCCACGGGCGACACGCATTCGCCCTGCATGGCCAGCATGGCCGAGAGCACGGCCGTGCTCACGCCGCTCGTCAGCTTGAGCGCGCAGCTGGGTTTGGCTCCGTCGCATATCATGCCCGTGAGGTTGGCAATCATGTTTTTCACCGCAAAGGTGGCCTGCTCGTACCGGCCGCCCATCAGATAGGTGATGCCGCAGCTCGAGCCCGTGGCGGCCACCACGCAACCGCACAGCGCCGAGAGGGCGCCCAGGTGCTCCTTGATGTAGATGGCCGTGAGGTGGCTCAGCATGAGCGCGCGGGTCATCTCCTCGTGCGTGTTGTGGTTTTCCTCGGCAAAGGTCACCACCGGGTTGGTCGCGCAGATGCCTTGGTTTCCGCTTCCCGAATTGCTCATCACCGGTATCATGGCGCCGGCCATGCGGGCATCGCAGGCGCACGACGTGCTCGACAGGATGTGCGAGAAGATGCTGTCGCCCATGATGCCGCGGCCCAAGGGGCGGCTCAGGGCTTTGCCCAGACAGTGGCCGTAGTTGCCTTCGAGCGAGCGGCGGGCCGCTTCCTCGTTGAGGCGCCGTGCCTCGTTGATAAACTCGATGTCGGCCAGCGGAGCCGTCGTGGCAAACTCGTACACCTTGCGCAGCGTCAGGCGGAGCGGCGTCGCGCCCTGCTCTTCGGTCTCGCTGGCTGGCGGGTTGCTCAGCAGCGTCGTCCCGTCCTTTTCGACGAGGGCCACGTGCGTGTGTTCGCGGGCGATGACGGTGCGTGCCGTGTGTCCGTCGTCGGCCGTGACGGTCACGTCGACGTAGAGCTTTTCACGCGTCTCACCGTCGAGGCTGATGCCGATGCGTCCCTCGTCGATGTAGCGCCGTCCGCGCTCCACGTCCTCGGGTGTGGCGTCTTTGATCACTTCCAGCCCGTAGGCCGGGCGTCCGGCGATGGCTCCCAGCGCGATGGCGATGGGCAGGCCCACCATGCCTGTGCCGGGTATGCCCACGCCCATGGCGTTTTTCAGGATGTTGGCGCTCAGCCGAGCCTCGATGCGGGCGGGCAGGCAGCCGAGCGTTTCGGTGGCGCGGGCCGTGGCCAGGGCCACGCAGATGGGTTCGGTGCAGCCCACGGCGGGCACGACCTGCCGGCGCACGAGGGCGATGATTTGTGCTTGTTCTTCGGGTGTTATCATGGTGTTTCGGTTGGGTTCTCCTTGGCGGTTGCCCGGCGTGTAGCCCTGCTTTCGCGGTAGCGGAGGGGGGTGGTGTTTTTTTGTTGTTTAAACGTTTTGTAGAAAACCTGTCGCGACGAGAAGCCCGTCATGAGGCCTATCTCCTCCGTCGTGTAGCGGTCGCAGGCAGGGTCGTCCAGCAGGCGGCATGCGTCGTCCACGCGCAGCTCCGCGAGCAGCCGGCTGAAGCCCTGCCCCGTGTGGGCCGTTACGGCCTCCGAGATGTCGCCCGCCGCCACGTCCAGTTCGCGTGCCAGCTCTGCCGCCGTACACGTGGCCGAGCGGTAGCGCCGCCGGTGGAGCAGCAGCGAGCGCAGGCGTTTGTAGAGCGCGTCGAGGCGTTTGGCACGTGCCCCCCGTTCGTACGAGGGCTGCCACGGAGCGGGCGAAAGTCGTTTGCGGTTCATGATGCTGTGATGTCCGACGTGCAAAGATACAAACAATTGACAATCTGGGCTTCGCAATTGACAATGGACAATGGACAATTGACAATTAAGAATTGACATTGGAGCGCCAATTTCGCTTGTTTCCTTAAAAACCCAGTGTTCATCTTGCAGTGCAGGCCGAGCCCCAATTGTCAATTGTCAATTATCAATTGTCAATTATTTTTACCTTTGCCGGCGATAAGCCGCCCGGCGTCTGTGCCGGCGGCAAGGTTTTACCATTTTTAAATTCAACCTTATGTTTTACATTCATCAGCGGTACGACAGGCCGCTCACGTTCCGCCGCTTCAGCCGCAAGGGGTATGCCCTTTTTGCCTGCATGGGCCGCGAGGTGCGCATCGGCGTGCTCAGTGCAGCCACGCTGCTGAGCGCCGCCCCGCGCCTGGCAGCCGCCACGCCTGGTGCTCACCTGGCGCTCGACAGCCTTCCGGCCGACACGCTGCGCCTCGCCGAGAGCGTTGTGCGTGCGGGACGTCCGCCGCGGCCGCAGCTCGATGCCGTGCGTCGCGTGCTCGTTTTCACGCGGCACGATTTGGAGGTGGCCGGCGTGGCCAGTGTCAACGATTTGCTCAAGCAAGCCGCAGGCGTCGATGTCCGTCAGCGCGGCGGCTTCGGTGTTCAGACGGACATCAGCATCAACGGAGGCACTTTTGACCAGATCGCCTTGTTTGTCAACGGCGTCTCCGTGAGCAACCCGCAGACCGGCCACAACGCGGCCGACTTTCCCCTCAACCTTTCCGACATCCTGCGCGTCGAAGTGCTCGAAGGAGCAGCGGCACGCCTCCTGGGCAGCGGTGCATTCAGCGGCGCTGTCAACGTCGTCACGCGCTCCGGCGGCGAGCGCCTGCGGGCAAGCGTGACGGGCGGCAGCTACGGCACGCTGGGCGCCGAGGCGCGCACGGCCTGGACGCCGGGCCCTTTCGCTACGTCGGTCAGCCTCTCCTACATGCGTTCCGACGGCGCGGTGCCTGCCACCGACTTCGACCGCGTCAAGGCCTATTGGAGCGGCCGCTACGAGGGCCGCGGCGTGCGCCTGAGCGCCCAGGCCGGCTTCACCGGGCAGCGTTTCGGCGCGTCGACCTTCTACTCGGCAGCCTGGCCCGACCAGTGGGAAGCCACGCGGCGCACCCTCCTCTCGCTCCGTGCCGAAACGACGGGGCCCGTCGGTCTTTATGTGCAGGGCTCGTGGCTCCGCTCCACCGACCATTACCAGCTCACGCGCGGCAGCCGTGAGGGTGAAAACTTCAACCGCGGCGCCATTACGACCCTCAGCGCCGGCCTCACGCTGCCCTGGGCGGGCGGCCACACCTCGCTCGGCGCCGAGCTGCGCCGCGAGGACCTGCTCAGCTCCAACCTGGGCCGTCCGCTGCCCGAGGGCGACGAGCGCCCCGTGCCGGGCCACGACGGCAGGTTCTACACCCGCAGCGACGGCCGCACCCACACCTCCTT
Organism: uncultured Bacteroidales bacterium; assembly: GCA_949297215.1. Classification (GTDB taxonomy): domain Bacteria; phylum Bacteroidota; class Bacteroidia; order Bacteroidales; family Bacteroidaceae; genus Alloprevotella. Next base: position 21,626 of record CASFRV010000006.1, read on the forward strand.
TTTCCTCGACCACCGCATTGCCTTGGGCGCCTGGACCCTCTCGGCGGGCGTCACGGCCCAGCGCAACTCGTGGGCCGGCGAGCGTTTCGGCTTCTACCCCGGCGTCGACGTGGGCTGGCGCCCCGCGCCGCAGTGGAGCCTGACGGCCTCGTGTAACCGCGCCCTGCGCCTGCCCACCTTTACCGACCTCTACTACAAGAGCCCCACGCTCGAAGGCAACGTGGGCCTGCGCCCCGAGCGGTGCGACGCCTTCCGCCTGGCCGCCTCCCACGTGCGCCCGTGGCTCGACGCCACGCTCTCGCTTTGGTACAATCGTGGCGACGGCCTTATCGACTGGGCCATGTATGCCCCCGACGACGTCTACCATGCCACCTCGTTCGACCTCGACACGTGGGGCCTTGGCGCTTCGGCCACGCTCCGAGCCGACGCTCTCTGGGGCACGGAGCAGCCCCTGCGCCGCCTGCGCGTCGACTATGCCTGGATGCGCCAGCACCGGCGCGACGCCGTGCCCGTTTTCCGCTCCAACTATGCCCTCGAATACCTGCGCCATAAGCTCACCCTCAGCCTCGGCCACCGCCTCTGGTCGCGTTTGGGGGCCGTGTGGTCGCTGCGCATGCAGGACCGCGCCGGTGCCTGGCAGCGCTATCAGGGCGGCCGTCCCACGGGCGAGCTCGTGCCCTATGGCCTCTACGCCCTGCTCGATTGCAGGCTGAGCTGGACAGAGCCCGCGTGGGAGCTCACGCTCGACCTGACGAACCTCACCGCCCGCCGCTGCTACGACCTGGGCGGCGTGCGCCAGCCCGGTTTTCTCCTCATGGCGGGGGCCGCGTGGCGCCTGCCCTGACGGGTGCGTGGCGCAGCCCTCGAAGGCGGGTCGCACGGCACAGGCTGTTGCGGCCCGCTTTTGCTTGGAGCCCGTAGCAGGGCGGTCCTTCACGCGCGCGCGTAAAAAGCTCCGGCAACCGCAGAGCGGTGAGCTTGTTTTTGTCATTACGCAGGAAATCAGAGAGTTACGCATGGCTCGAATTTTTAAATTTCGACCTAAAAATATTTATCTCGTTTGAGAGAGGAGGGTTTAGGGAAATAGGTAGGGTTATTTTTTTCTTTTGGTTCTTTTCTTTTTTTGTAGGGGAGGGAAGAGGGAAAGGGAGGAGAGAGTGAAGTAAAATTTCGCGGTGTTTGCCGCAGGCATTTCTTCGCGTCTCTCCGTCCCCGTGCAGGGTGTGTGTCGTTGCTTCATAGCGCGGCCACGATGAGCTCCGCCTGGTGGCGCGTCAGAAACTTGCAGCGCTCCGTCCAGCCCGTGCGTTTGAGCGTGCTCATGAGGCGACGGTTGAGGCGGATGTTTTCCAGCAGCAGGCGTCGGGCATGCCCCGGCGAATAGTCGGGGAAGAGGCGGAGCGCCAGCTCGCTTTTGCTCATGCCCCCGCGCAGAGGGATGCGTCCTCCGGCGGGGGCAGCGTCAGCAGGATGCGTTGCCATAGGCCAGCAGATAGAGGCGTTTCAACATGGCAAACGTGATGCCCCATTCGCGCGCACGGCGCTCGCCCAGCAGGCGCACGGCCGCAGGCGTGTCGCAGGGGCCCGGGCGCTCGGGCGTGTCGGCCGGCGTGCGGCTGTCGTCGGTCGCAGTCATGACCGTGGCCAGGGCATCATACAGGAAGAGGCGCTTCGAAGCCTCGTCTTCTTGGCGGATGAGCAGGAGCACCCGCTCGTTGAGCGATAAAAATCTGTCCATAATGTTGTGGGTTGAAAAAATTTTTGATAATTTTGTTCCGAAACGTTTTCGCAGACGCTTCCCGAGGAAAGGTGTCTGGTTACAAAAATAGGCTATTCTGACGAGATTGACTAACATTTTGTCTCGCAAAATGTAGGTCGTTAAGCAATTTTAATAGTCGGTCCCCCGCAGACCCTTTTCGGCGGGGTGGAGCGCTGCCCGCTTCGCCCGTCCGCTCTGTGCCCGCCGGCGGGTGCGGCCGCAGGCCGCGAAACGTGGCCCGACGGGCAGCATCGGCGCTTTTTTGCATGGCTTGCAGCGATGGTTTTTCGCGTCGGTTTTTGTGGATAAGGCGTCGATTTCGTCGACAAGCGGTTTTTTTCGTGGACAAGCGGTCGGTCGGGCCCGCAGTGGGGCTCTCGGCCGGCGTTGGCCCATTGGCAGATTTTCCTTAAATTTGTTCCCCATGAAGCATACAGCGACGGCGAGCGCCCTCGGGGTGGCCGCAAAGCTCTGCCTCGTCATGGCAGCCCTGGGGCTGTCGTGGAGGTGCGGAGCGGGGGGCGACGTGCCTCCCGAAGCCGCCGCCGGCAGCGTCGAGCGCAGGGTGGCCTCGGCGCTGAGGGCCGGCCGCACGGCCGAGGCAAGGAGCTGTGCCGAGGCGGCCATCCGCCATGCGTCCGACTCCGACTCGCTCCACCTCTACCGCCTCTGCCTAGCCGACGTGGCGATGGCCGAGGCCCGCCCCGACGAGGCCCGGCGCCTGGGGCGCGAGAGCCTTGCGTGGCTCGATGGCCGCGAGGAGACGCCCCTGCGCCTCTACATGAAAATCAAGGCCATGAAGCTGCGCTCGGTCTACTTTTCGACCTACCATTTCGACGCCCCGCGCCTGATGGCCAGCTGCCGCGAGGCCTTGGAGCTGGCCGGGCGCTACGGCGACGCCTCGCTGCTCGTGGTGTGCCTCTCGAACCTGGGCGACGCCTACCGGCAGGCGGGGCAGCCCGCCCGCGCGGCCGACTGCTACCGGCGCTCCATCGCCCTGGCCGACAGCGTGGGCGCGGCGCCGGCCGAGTACGTGAGCCTCTACCAGGGGCTGGCCACGACGCTCACCACCGTGCACGACTTTGCCCACAGCCGCCTGTGGTGGGAGCGGGCGCGCAGCCTGGCTCCCCACATGACGCGCGAGGAGCGCTTCAACTACTTCAACAACCGCGGCAACGACTATTACTACCGCGGCGACTACGACAGCTGCCGCCTGATGTTTCTGGCGCTCGACAGTCTGCTCGACACCTATCCCTCGACCGAGTGGGAACGGCAGTTTTGCCACACCAACCTGCTCGACGTATGCCTGCGCCTGGGCCGCACGCAGGAGGCCCGCCGCCTGCTGCACCCCGCGCTGGCCTATTTCGAAAGCCAGGGAGCAAGGGTGCCCCTGTCGCACCTGCGCACGCAGCAGATGGAGCTGGCCCGCCTCGAAGGCCGCCCCGAGGCAGCGCTGGCGCTGGCCCGCCGCCACCCCCTGCCGCCGGGCACCAAGCCCGAGCAGCGCCTGCTGCGGCTGGAAGCCCTCATGAAGGCCTCGGCCTCTGCGGGGCGCTGGCACGAGGCTTTCGACTGGCAGGTGCGCCACCGCGCACTGGCCGACTCGGTGAGCGGCCGCGCCATACGCGAACGCATCGAGATGGACCGCCTGGCCTACGAGCGCGACACCACCCTCATCCGCCAGCGCATGGAGCTCAGCGTGGCCCGCTCGCAGCTCATGGCCGGCTATGCGTGGCTCGCCGTGGCCCTGCTGCTGCTCGTGGCGGCCGTGGCGGCCCTCGTCGCCCACCGGCGTCGCGCCCGCGAGCGCGAGCGGCGGCTCTACAACGACGTGGTGGTCCTGCGCATGCGCAACGTGCGGCAGCGCATCACGCCCCACTTCATGGCCAACGCCCTGAACCACGAGAACACGGCGCGCAGCGACGGCCGCGGCTCGCAGCTCTCCACGCTCTCGGCCCTGCTACGTCAGGGGCAGGCCCTGGCCGACGAGCTGGCCATCCCCCTCTCGGCCGAGCTGCGCTTCATCGACTTCTACGTGCAGGTGGAGGCCGGCAGCCTGCCCGAGGGCTTCAGCTACGAGAAACGGGTGGAGCCCGGCATCGACGCCGACGCCGTGACGGTGCCCTCGATGGCGGTGCAGATCGTCGTTGAGAACGCCCTCAAGCACGGCCTGCGGGGCCATGCCTTCGCTCCGGGCGAGACGCCCCGCCTGCTCATCGGCGTGAAGCGCGCCGCGGGCGGCACCCTCGTCGAGGTGGCCAACAACGGACGGCCCTATGTGCCGCCTGCCCCCGACAGCTCCACGGGCACGGGGCTGCGCGTCATCCGCCAGACGCTCCTGCTGCTCAACATGCAGAACGACGTGCCCATGACCTTTACGCTGCGCCCCGCCACCGACGGCGGTGCCTGCACGACGCAGGCCTGCCTGTTTGTGCCCGACGGCTACCGCTTCGACCTGCCCGCCCGCTGCGACGACAGGGAGAGCCGCGGCGGCGCACGACCCTCATCATCAACGAAAACAACCAGAAAAAAACGCAAATGGCTCCCTTATCGAAAGTAGTCATCATCGACGACGACCCCCTGGCCATCGACGTGCTCCGCGAAGCGCTGACGCGCCATGCCGAGATCGACGTGGCCGCCACGGCCACCGACGCCGTGGCCGGACGCGCAGCCATCCTCATGCAGCGCCCCGACCTGCTCTTTCTCGACATCGAGCTGCCACCCGTCGAGGGCGGCGAGGAGAACGGGCTCGACTTTCTGCAATCGCTGCGTCCGCAGGTGGCGTGGGGCATGCGCGTGGTCTTCTATACCTCGTACGAGAAATATCTGCTGCAAGCGCTGCGCGCCGCAGCCTTCGACTATCTGCTCAAACCCCTGGACGAAAGCGAGCTGACGGCCCTGCTCGACCGCTATGCCGGCCGCCGCACCGACGACCTGCAACGCGTCGACGCCGCCATACGCGACCTGCGACGGGCCCGCCCCTTGCTCCTGACGAACGAGGAGGGCGAAAAGGTGGTGGTGCGCCCCCACAGCGTGGGCTACTTTTCCTACAACTCGGGCCGCAAGACGTGGGAGGCCGTGCTCGACGACGGGCGCCGCGTCCTGCTCAAGCACAACACGACGGCCGAGGCCATCCTCGACTATGGCAACGAGTTTGTGCGCATCCACAAGATGTACATCATCAACGTGAGCTACCTCTCGGTCATCCGCGAGGGAGAGCTCAGCCTGGCCTACCCCTTCCACAAGGTGGAGGGGCTGAAGGTTTCGAAAATGTACAGGAAAGTGCTGCTCGACCGCTTTTACGACATCTGAGGCAGCAGCGCGGCTTCGAACCGGCGGCCGCCGGGCGTGAGGCAGACGGCCCCCGCCCCGGCGGCCGCTGCCGTACCGCAAGGGGCCACGACGAAGCGCCACGGGCCGTCGCCGCCCGTCCACGCGCGCAGGCTGAGGGCCACGCTGCCCATCGTGTGGCGCAGGTTGAGCTCGACGCAGGGGTGCAGGCGGGGCCCGCGGTCAGTCATGACGCTCATCATGTCGACGCCCAGGGGCCCCACGTAGCGGCCGGCCAGCAGGCGCGGCAGCTCGCTTTCGAGCGCGGCCACGGCAGCCCCGAAGGCGCGGGGGCCCACCTCCTGCTCCACACGGGCCAGGAGCACGCCCTCGGGGGCCACGAGGTTGCCGGCATAGGCCCCGGCAGCCGTGGTGAGAAAAACGGAGAGCCCGGCGTAGCGCACGGCGCCATCGGGCGTGGCGGTAAACTCGGCCGCAAAGTCGAGCCGGCGGCGGTAGAGAGGTTCGGCCTCGACGCCGCCCTGCCGCCTCACCAGCGCCTCGACGCGCCGCGTGGCGGCACAGCCGGGGGCGTCGTAGCGGAACACGCCGCGCCCGCTGCCCGACCACGGGGCCTTGCACACCAGGGGGCCGTGGCGCCGCGCAAGGGCTTCGACCTCGGCCGGCGACGTACACCAGTGGCTGCTCCCCACGCTCAGGGGCAGGGCCCGGCGCAGGCGCGGCAGGAGCTCGGTGACGCGCCGGCGGTGGCTGAGACAGCGTATGGCGTCGAGCCTGTCGGGGCCGGGCAGCAGGGACGGGGCCACGCCGGCCCGCGCGAGGAGGCGCGCCACGGCGGCGTCCCATCCCCACACGTCGACGGCCGTCGCGCCCTGCACCACGCGCCGTGGCAGGCGGTCGAGGCGCTCGAAAAGCACGCCGCGCTCCACGGCCCAGCGCGGGGGAGGGGGAGCGTCGGGCGCAAGCAGCACGACGTCGCCCGCGGCGGCCCACAGCGCGGGCAGGGCGCCCGCGTCGCTGCCGAAAAGGCGCGCCGCCTGCGAGGGGCAGTAGAGAGGCGAGCCCGAGGCCAGCGCCTCCTCGTGCGAGGGGTTGAAAAAATGGAGCTTCATCGAGCCTGAAAAACGTGCGGCCGCCGCCCGCTGCTGCCTGCATCGTGACAAAATGCATGCCCGGGGGCGGAAAAACCATACAAAGTTAGGGCATTTAGAAAGAAAATCCGTACTTTTGTACACTAACTTTCAATCGACACGACCATGTTGTTTTCATCATCAACTTATGCCGGGCGCCGGCGGCTTTTGCGCGAGAAGGTGGGGAGCGGGCTCATCCTCCTTTTCGGCAACAACGACAGCCCCGTCAACTACCCGGCCAATGCCTACCGTTTCCGTCAGGATAGCACGTTCCTCTACTTCTTCGGGCAGCACCGCGACGGGCTGGTGGGCGTCATCGACGCCGACAGCGGCCGCGAGATCCTCGTGGGCGACGAAATAGACATCGACGACATCGTGTGGTACGGCTCGGTGCGCTCCGTAGCTGAGATGGCCCGCGAAACGGGCGTTAGCGAGACGCTGCCCATGGCCCGTCTGGCCGACCTGGTGGACGAGGCCGTGAGCGGAGGACGCAAGGTCCACTTCCTGCCACCCTATCGCTACGATACGAAACTGCAACTGCTCGACCTGCTCCACATCCACCCGGCGGAGCAGCGCGAGGCAGCCTCGGCCGACCTCATCCGCGCCGTGGTGGACCTGCGCTCGACAAAATCGGCCGAGGAAATCGAGGAGCTGGAACGCGCCGCCACCATCGGCTACCGCATGCACACGACGGCCATGCGCCTGTGCCGTCCGGGCGTGACGGAGCAATACATCGCAGGCGTGCTCGACGGCATCGCCGCCTCGTATGGCTGCATGGTGTCGTTCCCGAGCATCGTGACGATGCACGGGCAAATCCTGCACGGCTATCCGCGCCCCGTGGCTTTGGAGGCAGGAAAGCTCATGCTCTGCGACGCAGGCGCCGAAACCAACGAAAACTACTGCTCCGACCATACGCGCACAACGCCCGTGTCGGGCCGCTACGACACGCGGCAGCGCGAGGTGTATGAAATCGTGGCCGACTGTCACGACCTGGCGCTCGAAAAGGCACGTCCCGGCGTGCGCTGGTGGGACGTGCACATGGACGTGTGCCGCCTGATGGCCGCCCGCCTGAAAGAGCTGGGCCTGATGAAGGGCGACCCCGCCGAGGCTGTGGCCGCCGGCGCCCATGCCCTGTTCATGCCCCACGGCCTGGGCCACATGATGGGCATGGACGTACACGACATGGAGGGCCTGGGACAGACCAACGTGGGCTACGACGACGAGACGCGCCCGAGCGAGCAGTTTGGCACGGCCAGCCTGCGCTTTGCCCGCCGCTTGCAGGAGGGCTTCGTCGTGACCGACGAGCCGGGCATCTACTTCATCCCCGACCTCATCGACCTGTGGCGCTCCAAAGGGCTCTACACCGACTTCCTCAACTACGAGGCCATCGAACGCTACAAGGACTTCGGCGGCGTGCGCATCGAGGACGACGTGCTCGTCACGGCCGACGGATGCCGCTTCATCGGGAGCGAGCGCATACCCTACCGCCCCGACGACGTGGAGCGCTTCGTGGCCGAGCAGCACGACTCGCCGCTGCCCTATTGAGCCGGGCGCCGACGCGAGGCCGGACGGCCAACATCATTACGCAACAAACATTTATTCACTCAAAACATTCAAACAAAACATTCAGACATGAAAAGACACTTTCTCTTTGCCGTGGCGCTGAGCCTCCTGGCAGGAAGCGCCGCAGCCCAGGGAACGGCCGGGGATGCGAAAAAAGACACGCTGGCCTTTACGACCATCAAGGCAAACCCCATCACGTCCATCAAAGACCAGAACCAGAGCGGCACGTGCTGGTGCTTCTCGTCGCTGAGCTTCCTGGAAGCCGAGCTGCTCCGCGAGGGCAAGGGCGAGTATGACCTGTGCGAGTCGTTCGTGGTGTATAAAACGATGATCGACCGCGCCGAGCGCGCCGTGCGCACCCATGGCGACGCATCGTTTTCGCAGGGCGGCAGCTTCTACGATGTGATCTACTGCCTGCAACACTATGGCATCGTGCCCCAGGAGGCCATGGCCGCTCCCGGCAGCCTCTATGGCGACACGCTCTTCAACCATAACGAGCTCGACGCCGTGGCCACGGCTTACGTCAAGGCCATTGCCAAGGGCAACCACCGCAAACTGACGCCCTGCTGGAAGAAAGGCTTGGAGGGCATCTACGATGCTTACGTGGGCGAGCTGCCTACCGAGTTTGAGGTGAACGGTAAGAAATATACGCCGAAGAGCTACGCCGAGAGCCTGGGGCTCAACCTCGACGACTACGTGTCGCTGACGTCGTTCACCCATTATCCGTTCTATACGAAGTTTGTTATCGAAGTTCCCGACAATTGGCGCTGGGCCGAGAGCTACAATCTGCCGCTCGACGAGTTTATGGAAGTGATGGACAACGCCGTGCGCGAGGGCTACACCTTTGCCTGGGGTGCCGACGTGAGCGAGCCGGGCTTTGGCCGCGACGGTGTGGCACGCGTGCCGCTGGCTGCCGGGGGAAAAGACCTGACGGGCTCGGACGCCGCACGATGGACGGGTACGGACGGCAAGGCTGCGGCCGTTGTGAAGGCTTCGGACGACGAGCAGACCATCACGCAGGAAATGCGCCAGGAGGCTTACGACAACTGGCAGACCACCGACGACCACGGCATGGTGATCTACGGCTTGGCCAAGGACCAGAAGGGCAACGAATACTTCATGGTGAAGAATTCGTGGGGAAAATATGGCAAGTACAAGGGCATCTTCTATGCCTCGAAGCCTTATGTGGCCTATAAGACGATGAACATCCTCATCAACAAGAAGGCCATTCCCTCGAAGATTGCCAAAAAGCTGGGTTTGAAGTAAAGCGCAGCCCGCAAGCTGACAACTGAAAACGACTGCCGCCCCGTTTCCTCTGTGGAAGCGGGGCGGCGTTGTATGGTGCCGGCGCGGGCGAACGGCGCCTTGCGGCGGGGCATCAGCGGTGCGGGGGCACGTCGAGCGGCTTGTCGAAGGCCAGGCGCTCGCCCCGCCCGTAGCGCACCGTCCCGCAGCGCACGTAGCCCTCGCTGCCCAGGAGGGCCAGCATCTCCGCGTTGTCGTAGTTGGTGTCGATGCGCATCGAGGCGGCGCCGGCCGCGCGGGCCAGGGCCTCGGCCTCGTGCAGAAAGCGACGCGCCACGCCGCGGCGCAGGGCTGTGGGTGCCACGCACAGACGGTGCACGACGGCGTAGCTCCCCGGCCTGCTCCAACGGCCCGCGAGGGCATCGTAGGCGGGTTCGCCGTCGATGGCGATGGCTCCGTAGGCCACGACCTGTCCGTCCTCGTCGCATACGTAGGCGTGGCCGCCGCGTATGTCGGCCTCTACGTCGGAGGGGGCAGGGTAGGCGGCGTCCCACTGGCAGCGCCCCAGGGCGAGCAGGCGGTCGCGCGCGGCGCCGACGACGCGCCACGCCGCGGCAAGGTCGGCCGGGCGGGCCCGGCGGAACAGGATGGGCGAAGGGGGCTGTTGGTTTACGTCAGTCATAGCTTGCATGAGGGGCGGTCAGAGCGCCAGGCGGTAGATTTCCTCGGTGTCGGCCGCCGTGAGGGGTACGTAGTGGCCCACGGTGGGCCCCATGTGCTCGTGCAGGCGGCTGTTGAGCAGGGCGATGTCGGGACGGTCGATGCCCAGCTCGGCCAAGGTGACGGGCATGCCCACGGAGCGCAGCCATTGCTTGAAGCGGTCCACGCCGGCGAGCGTCGTCGCCGTGTCGTCGCTGCCCTCGGCCACGCCCCAGACGTTGCGGGCCCACTGGGCCGTTTTGGCAGCGTGGTGGCGGGCCATCCACGTGAGCCATGCCGGGAAGACGACGGCCAGCCCCGCGCCGTGCGTCACGTCGTAGATGGCGCTCAGCTCGTGCTCGATGAAGTGGGAGGCCCAGTCCTCCTCGCAGCCCGTGCCGCACAGGCCGTTGTGGGCCAGCGTGCCGCTCCACATGAGCGTGGCGCGCGCGGCGTAGCCGTCGGGGCGGGCGATGGCCTGCGGCGTGGCCTCGGCAATGGTGCGCAGCAGCGCCTCGGAGAGGGCGTCGGTGACGGCCGTGTCGGGCGTGTTGGTGAAATAGCGCTCCATGATGTGGGCCATCATGTCGGTGGCGCCGGCAGCCGTCTGCGCGGCCGGCAGCGTGAACGTGAGACAGGGGTTGAGGATGGAAAAGCGCGGGCGCAGGGCGCGCGGCGTGCGCAGACTGATTTTCTTTTGCAGGGCGGCGTTGGTGATGACGCTGTTGCCCGAGCCCTCGCTGCCGGCTGCCGGGATGGTGAGCACGGTGCCCACGGGCAGGGCTTCGCTGACGGTGACCTTGTGCTCGAAAAAGTCCCAGAAGTCGCCGTCGTAGGGCACGCCGGCCGCGATGGCCTTGGCCGTGTCGATGACGGAGCCGCCGCCCACGGCCAGCAGCATGTCGATGCCATGAGCACGGCAGAGGGCGATGCCCTCGCGCACCTTGTCGTCGGTGGGGTTGGGGCGCACGCCGCCCAGGGCCGTGTGGACGATGCCGGCAGCGTCGAGCGACGCTCCGACGCGCGCCAGCAGACCGCTGCGCACGGCGCTGCCGCCGCCATAGACGATGAGCACGCGGCTGCCGCCGTAGCGGGCCACGCATTCGCCGCAGCGGCTCTCGGTGTCGCGCCCGAAGACGAACTCGGTGGGGCTGTAAAAGTCGAAATTATCCATGATGAGGTTGATTGAAAGGTGCTGTAAAGTGGTGGTCCGTGCCGCCGTGCGGGCCGTGCGGGGCGTCAGCCTTCGAGCGAGGCCAGCAGCGCTTCGCCGCGGGCTTCTTCGTCGGGGCCCAGGTCCATATATTTCACCAAAGCCTTTCCCGCCGCGCGCTGCACGGCCGGCGTGTCGCCCCGCAGGGCGGCTTCGGCCTGGTCGAGCAGTTCGGCCTGGTCGCGCTCGCCGGGGCGTGCCCCCAGGGTGAGCAGGCGCGCCACGAGGGTGAAGCCGCAGAGGCGCACCATCTCCTCGTCGCGCGCCATCCAGCGGAACGCCAGGTCCGAGGCGAAGGGCAGGCGGGCGAAGAGGTGGAGCGAGCACACCTCGGCCTCTTCGGGGTAGTGCATCGTGGCCACCCATTCCTCGGCGTCGACGGGGAGAAACGTTTCGACGGGTTGCACCATCGGTGCCAGCAGGCGGCATTCGCGTATGTTCTCGTTCCACAGGGCGCGCGCCAGGGCCGGCGTGTGGGGCAGCCCTTCGGCCAGCGCTTGCAGGCGGGGCAGCTCCACGCCGAAGATAACCTTGTAGGCCAGTCCCTTTTGGCGCATCGAGGCCGAGGCCACGCCGTTCATCAGGGCGCGCAGGTCGCGCTTGATGCCGCGCAGCTGTTCGCCCAGGCTGTCGGGGGCCGTAGTTTCTTTTTCGTTCATGATGTTTTTTCTTTTGATGGAAGCGTGCGTCGGCGCCGCCGGCGCTCAGGGGTTCACGTCGGGCAGCGTACGATATTGCCGTCCGTAGCGCAGCATCTGGGCGTCGTAGGCCTCGGTGTAGTCGATGCGCACGTCGGTTATCGCCCCGTCGGCGTCGCGCGTGGCGTGGTAGACGGGGTTGATGAAGCCCTTGTAGGGCGAGAGGTGCAGGCGGGCGTAGCGCCGGCGCATCTCCTCGTGCAGGGCGGGGTCGACCTTCACGCCATACTGCTCCACGAGCCTGCGGGCCGCCTCGTAGTCGCCCTCGCTCTTGATGCGCTGCACCTCGGCGAGCAGCTCGGCAAAGAGCGGGCGCAGGGCGGCATAGTCGCTGATGGCCAGATAGGTCTTTCCCTCGCGTACGACGAGGGCGGCGGCCCCGCTCTTTTCGGCGCGCTCCATCACCCAGCGGGCTATGAGGGCGCGGTTGCGCATGTGGGCCTCCTCGATGCCATGTCCCGGCTCGATGCGCACGAGCTGCGTCATCAGACCGTTCATCAGGTACGTATAATATTGTGCACGGTAGGCCTCGCGGTCGGGCGTGAGGCCCAGCTCGGTGAGCTTCGGGTCGGCCATGTAGTAGAGCCCGAACAGGTCGGCGCGAGCCTCCTCGATGGTCGAGCTGTACGAGCGGAGCGCGTCGGGGTCGGTGCCGTCGAGCAGACGTCCGCTGCCGTGTCCCAGACATTCGTGCAGGTCGGTGTGCAGGTCGTCCAGCGCGTCGCCATACGTCCGCACGAGGCGCCGCGTGGGCTCGTCGATGATGAACTCCTCGTCCATCCCGCTGCTGCGAGCCGCCTCGTTGTAGGCTGCTGTGAGGTTGCCGATGGTCACGCTCTTCGAGCCGTGCTCGTGGCGCACCCAGTCGGAGTTGGGCAGGTTGATGCCGATGGCCGTCGAGGGGTAAAGGTCGCCGCCCAGCATGGCCGCCGTCACGACGCGGGCCGAAACGCCGCGGCACACCGCCTTCTTGAAGCGCGGGTCGACGGGCGAGTGGTCCTCGAACCACTGGGCGTGGCTGCTGAGCACCTCGGTGCGGTGCGTGGCCTCGGTGTCGGTATAGTTGACGTATCCCTCCCAGCTGGCCTTGAGCCCCAGCGGGTCGCCGTAGGTTTCGGTGAAGCCGTTGGTAAAGTCGACGTGCCCCTCCGTCTCTTCGAGCCATTGGATGGTGTAGCGGTCGAAGGTGCGCAGGTCGCCCGTGCGGTAATAGTCGACGAGCGTGTCGATGACGGCCTGCTGGGCGGCGTTGTCGGCAAAGGGCCGTGCGGCGAGCAGGCTTTCCACAATTTTCCCGATGGCCTCGCCGTAGAGGCCGCCCACGCGCCACGTGCGTTCGCGCAGCGTGCCGTCGTCCCTGACCAGGCGGCTGTTGAGGCCCGTCATGACGGGGTGCGGGTCGGCGGAGTCCTTGCGCGCGGCGTAGAAGGCCTCGGCCTCGGCCTGCGTCACGTCGGGGCCATAGTAGTTGCAGGCCGAGGTGAGCAGCAGGTCGTCGCCGTCGCGGTGGTTCACGCGCATGGGCATCACCGCGGGGTCGAACATGACGGGTTGCAGCTCGCGCCACAGCTCCTCCGGCGTCTCGCCCGGCGCCAGGGGCAGCGCCTCGCGCGGCAGGCGCTCCATCTCGCTGCGCAGAAAGGCGGGGTCGAAGCCCGGCACGAGCTTCTCGCCCCCGTAGTGGTGGTGGATGCCGTTGCTGAACCACACGCGTTTCAGGTAGACAGCCAGCGAGCGGAAGGGCTCCTCGTCGCGCGGCCCGCGGTAGTGGGTGTAGACGGCTTCGAGCAGGCGGCGGATGCGCAGGTTATAGCGCCCGTTCTGGTCGAAAAGGATGTCGCGCCCCCAGAGGGCGGCTTCGGAGAGGTGGTAGACAAGCGTCTTCTGGCGGAGCGAGAGGGCCTCGAAACCCTCCACGCGGTAGCGCAGCAGGCGGATGTCGGCAAAAGCCTCGTCAGTGTAGCAAAAAGGCTGCCCGCAGGCGCCGGCGGCCGGCCCGCAGGCATAAGCGGCCGGCTCGCTGCCGGCAGAGGGCGAAATGTCAGGGTTCATAGCGATGGTTCGGGAAAATCAGTTCTCCCGCCAGAAAGCGGGGGTGAAGATAATGAGCAGCGAGAAGATTTCGAGGCGCCCGGCCAGCATCAGGAACGAGCTGATCCAGAGCCCGGCGTCGGGCAGGGCGGCCCAGGAGTCGAGCGGCCCCACCGTATGGCCGAAGGCGGGCCCCACGTTGCTGAAGCTCGACACCGTGACGCTCAGGGCTTCGAGCAGCGGCAGGCCGAGGGCCGCCAGCAGCAGCACGCCGGCGGAGACGAGCAGCGCGTAAGCCATGAAGAAGGCGAAAATCGTGCGCCCCACGGCGGCGGGCAGGGGCGCGGCGTTGAGGCGCACCGGCGCCAAGGCATGGGGATGGAGGATGTGGCGGAACTCCGTGACCACCACACGCCAGGCGGCCAGCACGCGCACGCACTTGATGCCCCCCGTGGTGGAACCCGTGGAGGCGCCGACGGCCATCAACAGGATCATCACCGCCCAAAGCAGCGGGGGCCACTGCATCATGTCGGAATTGACGAAACCCGTCGTCGACTGCAAGGAGACCACGTGGAACGCGGCCTGGCGGAAGGCCTCCTCGGCGCCATAACCGCGCTGGAAGAAGAGCACGGCCGCCACCGCCGCGATGGCCGAGAAGCTGATGAGGATGAAACAGCGCAGCTCGCTGTCGCGCAGCACCTCGCGCAGCCGGCCCTTGATGAGCAGCAGGTAGAGCAGCGTGAAATTGATGCTCGAAAGGAACATGAAGGCCGTGGCCACGTAGTCGAGCAGCGGGGAAGCGTAGAAACCGAGCCCGGCCTGGTGGGTGGAGAAGCCGCCCGTGGCCACCGTGGAAAAGGCGTGGTTCACGGCGTCGAAGAGCGACATGCCGCACACGTAGTAAGCCGCCGTGCAGGAGAGCGTGAGCACCATGTAGACGCCCCAAAGCCAGCGCGCCGTCGTGGCGATGCGCGGATGGAGCTTCTCCGTCTTCAGCCCGGTGCTCTCGGCCGAGAAGAGCTTCAGCTCGCCCATCCCCATGGCCGGGAGCACGGCGATGGTGAAAAGGACGATGCCCATGCCGCCGAACCAGTGGGTCAGGCTGCGCCAGAACAGGACGGAGGGCGGCAGCGTGTCGATGTTGTCGAGCACGGTGGCGCCCGTCGTGGTGAGGCCCGACATGGTTTCGAAAAAGGCGGCGGCCACGCGGTCTTCGTAGCCCCCGATGAGGAACGGCAGCATGCCGATGGCCGAGAAGAGCACCCAGGCCAGCGTCACGATGAGGTAGCTGTCGCGGCGGCTCATGCGGTTTTCGGCCCGTCGTCCGGCCGTTTTCAGCAGGCAGCCCCCGGCCAGCGACAGGGCCACGGGTATGCCAAACGTCAGGTAGTCGCGCTCGCCGTAGCAGAGGCCCAGCACGCCGGCCGAGGCCAGCAGCAGGGCGAGCAGGAAGAGGAGCGTGCCAAGGATGCGGGAGATGATGCGGTAGTTGATCATGACTGGAAGAAAACTGCGGGCCGCACGGCCCGTGTTGTCGGTGTTCAGGTGAAAAAGCGCGCCAGCTTGTTGATGGCGTTTTCCAGGCAGAAGGCCACCACCGTGTCGCCCGGCATGATTTGCGTGTTGCCGTTGATGAGCAGGCCGCGGCCCTCGCGCACGAGTCCGCCGAGCGTCACCGTGACGGGCAGGCCCAGGTCCTTGATGGGCTTGCGCGTGATGCGTGCCCCCTCGGGTACGGGAAATTCGGCCACGTCGGCGTTGGCCACGACGAGCGATTTCATCGACGCCACGTCGGCTTTGAGCATCATCTGGTAGATGTGGCCTGCTGCCAAGGTTTTCTTGTTGACGATGGAGCCTATGTCGAGGTTTTCGGCCATGCCGATGTAGTCGGTGTTCTCCACCATGGCCACGGTCTTCCTGACGCCCATCTGTTTGGCGGCCAGGCAGGCCAAGATGTTGGCCTCCGAGTTGTCGGAAAGGGCGGCAAAGGCCTGTGCGCGGTGTATGCCCTCGTCGGCCAGCAGCTCGGGGTCGCGCCCGTCGCCGTGGATAATCATGGTGTGCTTGTTGGTCACGATTTCGCCCAGCTCGGCGCAGCGCCGCTCGTCGGCTTCGAATATTTTGGCGTGCATGCCGTCGGGCATGTTCTGCACGGTGTGGAGCGAGGTGTCGCCTCCGCCCATGATGAAGAGGTTTTTCACGTCGGGATAGTCCTCCTTGTCCGTTATCTCGCGCATGTAGTCGGCATACTTGGGCGTGGTCATGAAGTAGACAAGGTCGCCGTCTTGCAGGCTGTCGTTGCCGTGGGGTATGAGGGTGTCGCCGTTGCGCTTGATGGCCACGACGTGGTAGGGCGCCTCGGGGCCGCACAGGTTGCGCAGGGGGATGTCGAGCAGGCGTGCGTTGCGGCGCACCTTGATGCCGATGAGCACCAAGGCGCCGCCCTGCACCTCGATCCACTGGCGCGTCCAGCTGCGCTGCACGTTGTGGGCTATCTCGCGGCCGGCCAGCAGCTCGGGGTAGATGACCGAGCCGATGCCCACCGACTTGAAGAAGGCGCGGTTCTCGGCCAGGGTGTATTCGTAGTTGTCGACGCGGGCCACGGTTTTCTTCGTGCCCAGCTTGGCGGCCAGCATGCAGCACGTCATGTTGCGGGCCTCGTCGGGCGTGACGCCGATGAAGAGGTCGGCGCGGTCGGCCCCGGCTTCTTTCAGTATGGCGATCGACGACGGATTGCCGTGCAGGGCCATCAGGTCGAAGTTGCTGTTGATGTCGGAAAGCTTCTCCTCGGTTTCGTCGATGAGGATAATGTCGTGGTGTTCGCGGGCCAGGAGCTTGGCCAGGTGTGTGCCGACGGCACCTGCGCCGGCTATGAGAATTTTCATACGAGATGTTTGGCTATGGAGGTTTTGTCGAGTCCGACGATGGCTTGGAGCTCGGCCACGGAGCCGTGCTCGACGAAGTGGTCGGGCAGGCCCAGGCGCACCACCTCGGGCGAGAGTCCGTGGTCGGCGAAAAATTCGAGCAGGGCGCTGCCCATGCCGCCCTTGAGCACGCCGTCCTCGACGGTGACGACGCGGCGGAAGCGCCGGCCCACGTCGAGCAGCAGCTCCTCGTCGAGGGGTTTGAGGAAGCGCAGGTCGTAGTGGGCCACGCTGAGGCGCCGCCCCTCGCGGCGGGCCTGCTCTTCGGCCAGGGCGATGGCGTCGGCCGCCACGGCGCCGATGGGGCCCAGCGAGACGACGGCCACGTCGGTTCCCTCTTTGAGCAGGCGGCCCTTGCCCACGGGCACTTCGGCGAGGGGGCAGCGCCAGTCGGTCAGGCGGCCGCGTCCGCGCGGGTAGCGTATGACGAACGTGCCCCGTCCGGGCAGCTGTGCGGTGTACATGAGGCGGCGCAGCTCGCGCTCGTCGTAGGGCGAGGCGATGGTGAGGCCCGGCACGGGCCGCAGGGCTGCCAGGTCGAAAGCGCCGTGGTGGGTGGGTCCGTCCTCGCCCACGAGGCCGGCGCGGTCCAGGCAGAGCACCACGGGCAGGCCGAGCAGGGCCGCGTCGTGGATGATGTTGTCGTAGGCACGCTGGGCAAAGGCCGAGTAGATGTTGCAGAAAGGCTGCATGCCCTCTTTGGCCATGCCTGCCGAGAAGGTCACGGCGTGGCCCTCGGCTATGCCCACGTCGAAGGCGCGGTCGGGCATGGCCTCCATCAGAACGTCCATCGAGCAGCCCGTGCTCATGGCCGGCGTGACGCCCACGATGCGCGGGTTGGTGCGTGCCAGCTCGAGCAGCGTTTCGCCAAAGACGTCCTGGAAGCGTGGCGGCAGGTCGGGGCGGCGCTCGACGATGCGCGTGCCGTGCTCCTTGTCGAACCTGCCGGGAGCGTGCCAGATGGTGGCCTGGCGCTCGGCGGGCGCATAGCCTTTGCCCTTGACGGTGTGGACGTGCAGCAGTTTGGGCCCGCGCATGTCCTTGATTTCGCTGAGGATGCGCACGAGCTCGCCCACGTCGTGCCCGTCGGTGGGGCCGAAGTAGCGTATGTTCATCCCCTCGAACACGTTCTGGCGGCCGGCCAGGAGCGATTTGAGCGAGTTGTTGAAGCGCAGGATGCTGCGGCGCCGCGCGTCGTTGAGCCAGCCCCACGACGCCAGGCGCGATGCCACCTTGAAGCGCAGGCGGTTGTAGAAGCTGCTCGTGTGCAGATGCAGCAGATACTGACGCATGCCGCCCACGCTGCGGTCGATGCTCATGTTGTTGTCGTTGAGGATGATGAGCAAGTCGTTGGGCGTGTCGGAGGCGTTGTTGAGGCCCTCGAAGGCCAGGCCCCCGCTCATCGAGCCGTCGCCGATGACGGCCACGACGTGGCGCTGCTCCTCGTGCTTGAGGTGGGCGGCCACCGACATGCCCAGCGCCGCCGATATGGAGTTGCTGGCGTGGCCGCAGGCAAACGTGTCGTAGGGGCTCTCCTCGGGCGAGGGGAAGGGGCGCAGGCCGTGCAGCTTGCGGTTGGTGGCAAAGGCGTCGCGCCGTCCGGTGAGAATCTTGTGGCCGTAGGCCTGATGGCCCACGTCCCAGACGATGCGGTCGTAAGGCGTGTTGAAAACGTAGTGTACCGCCACGGTGAGCTCGATGGCGCCCAGGCTCGACGCCAGATGGCCGGGGTTGCCGGCCAGTTCGTCGATGATGTCTTCGCGCAGCTCGCGGCACACCTCGGGCAGCAGCTCGGGCGGCAGGCGGCGCAAGTCGTCGGGCGAGTCGATGCGTGGCAGATATTCCAGTTTCAAGTCTTTGTTCATCTTAACAGTTTGAGAGGCAGCGTCGCGGGCCCCGCGCGCCTTGTGGCGGGAGGCTTCTCCTGCGGCGCGGTGCGGAGCGGCAGCGGCCGCCGCGGGGCAAAAGTAACATTTTTTCAGGCGTCGCGCCGTGCTTTTCCGAAAAAACCTTGTGGCCGGGGCCTGCCGCGGGGCTGCCCGGCGCCCTCGCGTGCGTGGCGCGCGCGTTATGAGAAAAGGTGGGGCCCCGCCGCCCGCGGGCAGAGCGAAAATGCCGGAACATTTGGCCGTGTGAAAACATTTACTTACCTTTGCGCCACGTTCAGGCGTGAACGTTCTATGGAGAGATGGTAGAGTGGTCGATTACAGCAGTCTTGAAAACTGCCGTGCCGAGAGGCACCGGGGGTTCGAATCCCTCTCTCTCCGCCGAGCTTTGTATAAAAGCTTTTTAAATGGTTAATCAAGATGAGCCTCGTGCGACGTGAGTCGTGCGAGGCTTTTTGTTTGTGCGCGTGACTGCCGTGGGCGGGTGCGCGGGGGCTCAGGGCTCGGTCGAGCCGTCGGGCCAGGGCACGGGGCGGCCCGTGGCGGCGTCCAGGGGGCGCTGGGCGCCCTGCGCGCGCAGGCTGTCGGTGAGCTGGCGGGCCAGTTTTTTCAGCAGGTCGGGGCGGGTGGGGGCCAGGTCGGCCTGTTCGCCCACGTCGGCCCCGACGTCGTAGAGGCGCAGCTCGCGCGGTTCCCAGAAGTAGAGCAGATGGTAGGGCCCGTCGAGGAGGGCCGAGAAGGCGCCGTAGCCTTCGGCCGTGTCGGTGCTGCCGTCCCAGCGGTTGGGGAAGTGCCACACGATGGGGCGGGGGCGGAGGAGCGACGGGTCGCGCACGAGGGGCACGATGCTGCGGCCGTCCACGTGTTGCAGGGTGCGCACGCGGCCTGCGCCGGCCATGTCGAGCAGGGTGGGGAAGAGGTCCTCGATCATCACGCGGCTGCGGCTCTCGGTGCCGCCGGGCGCCACGCCGGGCCAGGCCACAATGAGCGGCACGCGCACGCCGCCCAGGTGGGCCGAGCCTTTGCCGCCGCGTGCGGGGGCGTTCTGGTCGCGGTCGTGGCGGCCCTGGCGCGGAGAGATGGAGTGGCCGCCGTTGTCGGAGACGAAAAGGATGACGGTGCGGCGGGCCACGTCGGGGCGGGCGTCGAGAAAGGCGAGCACGTCGCCCAGGCTTTTGTCCATGCCCTCGATGAGCGCGGCGTGGCACACCTCGGCCTCGCTCAGCGGGGCGTCGAGCTGCGCGTCGTAGCGGCCGCGGCCGTCGGGCGTGCGGTAGGCGGGCGAGAAGCGGCGGTCGTCGTCGTAGGGCACGTGGATGGCATAGTGGGACAGGTAGAGGAAGAAGGGCTGCCCGGCAGCGATGGGGGCTTCGATGGCGGCCAGCGCCTCGCGCGTGAGGGCTTCGGTGAGGAACGTGCCCGTGCCCTCATATTTTTCGAGCCCCGGCACGTGAAAGGTGCCCGAGCCGTAGCGGCGCTCGCCCAGATAGCTGCCCGGCCCGCCGATGGCCGAGCCGGCGATGCTCACGTCGAAGCCCAGCGTGCGCGGGTCGGCGCCGGAGGTGCCGAGGGCGGCAAAATGGGCCTTGCCGCAAAGGATGGTGCGGTAGCCCGCGTCGTGCAGCAAGCGGGGCAGGGGCGTGGCAACGGTGGCCAGCAGCGTGTCGTGCGGCGTGGCGCGCCCGTCGGGCTGGATGCCGTTGCAGTGCCACGGCGGCAGCACGAGGTTCCCTCCCGGCAGGTCGGTGGGCGTGGCGTAGCGCAGCGTCCAGTTGGTCACGCGGTGGCGCGCCGCCGCCATGCCCGTGATGAGGCTGGCGCGCGAGGGCGACGACACGGGGCAGGCATAGGCCTCGGTAAACTTGACGCCGCGCCGCGCCAGCCGCTCCATGTTGGGCGTGCGGTAGCGCGCGTTGAGGGGCGTGGGCTCGCGCCAGAAGGGCACCGACGTGTCCTGCCAACCCATGTCGTCGACGAGGAAAAGGACGATGTTGGGCCTCCCGGCAGGCGGCGTGGCAGGCAGGGCTGCGGGGCCGAGGGCGGCCGGCGCGAGGGAAAGGAGGGGAAGAGGCATGGGCAAAGCGTTTTTTCTCGGGGCGAAGATAAGAAGATTTTTCCCGTCGGCCCGCCTGCGGGGCTGAAAAGCTGCGGCCCGCGGGCGGGCAGGGCCGGCGCCGCGGGGCGTCGTCGGGGCCGGGAGCGGACGGTTTTAACACACCGGGGCCACGCGCCGCAGGCCGCCCCGCCGACGGCCCGGCCGGGGTGTAAAAATGCAACCCTCTGAAAAAGAGACGGTAACGCGCGGCGGCGCGGCTGCAAGGCGGCGGAGCGTGCGTTTTTCGCTCCGTTTGGGGCACGAAAAGAGGCTTGCGAGCGCCCGTTCGTGGCCGTGCCTCTGCGTTTCGCTCCCATGCCTCGCCCGTTCCACGGCCTCTCTCCGTGGCGGGGCCCCCGTCGGTCCCCACAACAGGCCGGCGACGGAGCCCGAAGGGCCGTCGGGGCGTGTCATCATTTTTCGGAAACATTTAACGTCCGCCAAGAAAACATAAAGCGGCGCAGCCCGCCCTGCGCCCGCCCCGGCGATGGCCGCGGGAGAGCCGGCGATGGCCTGTAAGGCGAAAAAGGGCGGATAAATTAGGCGGGGCAAAACTTAATACGTATATTTGAACGCGAATTTAATACCATATTAATAAAAGGTACCTATGAACAAACATTTCCTCCCCTCCCTGTTGCTGGGATGCGGTCTGCTGTGCGTCGGGCCCACGGCCACCGCGCAGAACATCATCCCACGGCCGTCCGGCTACGAAGCGGCGACGGGACAGTTTGCGTTTGCCGAAGGCACGCAGGTGGCTTGCGAAGGGCTGCCCGACAGCCTGAAGACCGAGGCGCTGCGCTTTGTCGACGCCTTTGAGACGGCCTCGGGCCTCGACCTGGCCACGACCGCCACGACCGAGGGCGGCGTGACGTGCGTCCACGGCAGCTACGACACCTATGGCGCCGAGGGCTATAAGCTCATCGTGGCCCCCGAGGGCGTGACGGTCGAGGCAGCCACCGCCGCCGGCTATTTCTATGCCTTCCAGTCGTTGAAGATGCTCCTGCCGCGCAACGTCATGGCTGAAAAGGCCGACGCCGCCGTCACGGCCTACGCCGCCCCGGCCTGCACCATCACCGACGCGCCGCGCTTTGCCTACCGCGGCTTCATGCTCGACTGTGCGCGCCATTTCTTCACCGTCGACCAGGTGAAACGCATGATCGACGTGATGGCCTACTACAAGATGAACCGTTTCCACTGGCACCTGACCGACGACCAGGGCTGGCGCTTCGAAATGCCCAAGTATCCGCGCCTGCAAACCGTGGCCGCCACGCGCCAGGGCTCGTGGAACGTTGACCCCGAGCACGGCCGCTACTACGTGGCCGACCAGTACGGGCCCTACTACTACACCGTGGAGCAGATGAAAGACGTCGTGGCCTATGCCGCAGAGCGCCACATCGAGGTGATCCCCGAGATTGAAATGCCGGGCCACCTCTGCGCCGCCATCACGGCCTATCCCGAGTTTTCGTGCAACCCCTACGGCGCTCACCGCGTGTGGAACGACGGCGGCATCTCGACCGACGTGCTCGACATCTCCAACCCCAAGGCCATACAGTTCTGCAAGGACGTGCTGGACGAGCTGACGGAGATATTCCCCTCGGAGTATATCCACATCGGCGGCGACGAATGCCCCACGTCGGCGTGGGAGAGCAGCGCCTCGTGCCAGGCCTTGAAAGAGGAGCTGGGCTATACCAACATACGCGGCCTGCAAAGCCACTTCACCCATGAGCTGGCCCAATATATGGCCACGAAGGAAGACCCCGCCAAACGCCGCAAGCTCATCGCATGGAACGAGAGCGTCACGGCCGGCGGCAGCGATACCGAGCTCCTCAAAGACGACAACCTGACCATCATGTGCTGGGTGGGAGCCGAGAACGCATCGAACGTGGCCCAGAACCTGGGCATGGCCACCATCCTGACGCCGCAGCCCGCATGGTACATCAACCGCAAGCAAAGCCCGCGGCCCGACGAAGTGCACAACGCAGGCTCGGGAACGGACGCCACGCTCGAGATCGTCTACAACAACCGCCCCACCGTGCGCTCGAAAACCATCGGCGTGCAAGGCACGTTCTGGTGTGAGCACGTCTCGTCCGACTGGCTGCTCGAATACCAGGCCCTGCCGCGCCTCATCGCGCTGGCCGAAGTGGGCTGGACGCAAGACAACCTGCGCGATTTCGACAACTTCCTGGGCCGCCTGCGCCAGGACACCACCCTGCTCAACTATGGCGACTACGCCTGGTGCGACTACCTCGTGAAAGAGGAAACCGCCCAGAAGGTAATGCCCGAAGAGGGCACCTACTATCAGCTCATGTCGCGCGCGGCATCGCCCCGCGAGGGCCGCTGCATCACGCTGCTGAGCGAGGGCGCCCCGGCCCTCACGCAGTATGCCGGCAACGGCGCCCGCGAGGGCCTCTTGTGGAGCGACACGGCCATCAGCGACGAAGAGTCGGCCCTGCGCCCCTACCAGATGTGGCAGTTCGTGCCCGACCCCTCGGGCTCGGGCAAGTATGCCATGGTGTGCCAGGCCAAGCCCGAAGGCTCCGTGGTGCCCACGGCATCGGCCGCCACGACCGACGCCACGTGGAGCTACGACGAGACCACGCGCCACTACAACTTCCTCCTGGGCGAGAGCAGCTACTACGGCCAGGACGGCGGCAACTACTACTACTCCATCCGCAGCGACCAGCATGAAGGCCTGTATATGAACATGGCCGCCGCCGGCAAGCAGCTGCGCATCAACATCTACGGCAACCCCGCCGACGGCAACGGAGGCCTCTTCACCTTCGTGCCCGACGCCACGGACGAAGAGCAGGTGATGCCCGAAGCCGGGCAGTACTACCGCGTCGTGACGCAGGCCACCGACACGCGCGGCGGACGCTGCATCGAGCTCGTGGCCGAAGGCTCGGCCCTGACCACCGACGAGACCACGCTGGCCACGCCCGGCCAGCTGTGGAGCGCACAGCCCGTGACGGACGAGGCCGACGCCCGCTATGCCCACCAGATGTGGCAGTTCGTGGAAGACCCCGCCAACCCCGGCCTCTACGCCATGGTGAACCAGGCCGAGCCCGACGGCTCCGTGAGCCCCACCGCCACGAGCACCGAGCTCACCGGCCGCTGGACGTATGACGCCACGGCCCGTCACTATGCCTTCCGCCTGGGCGAGAACGGCTTCTACGGCGAAACGACGGACGGCAACTACTACTACTCCATCCGCAGCACCGAGTATGACGGCTACTACTTCAACTCGGCCGGAGCCGGCCAGAAGCTCGCCATCAACGTCTACAACAAGCCCGACGACACGAGCGCAGGCCTCTTTGCCCTCGTGCCCGAAGCAGGCGAAGCCGAAGACGAGGCCACGTATGTCGAGGACGGCAAGACGTACCGCATCGAGGTGACGGCCACGCCCGAGTGGACCGGCCTGCGCCTGAGCGATAACGGCAAGAACACGCTGGGCTACTCCACGCAGCCCTGGTGCAACGACGCCTGGACCGTCAGCGCCACCGAGGGCAGCGCAGGCACGCAGACCATCACCCTGACCAACGCCGCCACGGGCCGCGCCGTCAGCACGACGACGGCCCCCGTGCAGCTGGGCAGCGAGGCCGCCAGCCTCACCCTCAGGTGGAACGCCGACACCAAGGCCTACACCATCGGCAGCGGCCAGAACCTCTTCATCCCCATCGGCGAAGGCTACGCCGTCGACCCCGGTACCATCTCGCCCACGTCGGGTGCCAAGGTGCCGCAGGGCAGCAACTGGACCTTTACGCCCGTGGCCACTGCCACCTACACCGCCAAGGACGAGGACGGCAAGCTCTTGGGCACGTTCACCCAGAGCGTAGCCCTGGGCCAGCCCTATGCGCCCGAGGCACCCGCCATCAACGGCTATGAGTGCACCACCGACGCCTCGGAGCTCACCGGCAGCGACGCCGTCGATGGCAACCTCACGTACGACGTCACCTACCGCCGCACGGCCTACGCCGTGAGCCTGCGCGCCGTCGAGCAGAACGGCCTGCTCATCGCCGAGAGCACCGAGAGCGTGCCCGCCGCCGAGAGCACCTATGCCTGGGAGGCTCCCGAGCTCGAATGGTACACCTACGACCACGCCAGCGCCACTCCCTCGCTCGCCCTCACGAGCGACACCACCGTCACGCTCACCTACGCCACCGAGGCCGTACCCTCCTTTGCCGAGGCCCTCGATGAGGTGACCGAGATCAAAGACGGCCACTACTACCTCATCTACAACAACGACAACCGCAGCGACAACCGCAACGGCTATCTGGGCGTCAACCCCCTGACGGGCGTCATCAGCGCCTCGTACATGCTCAGCGGTTCGCCCCTGCAAGTATGGCGCGCCGAGCAGAACGGCACAGGCTTCAAGCTCCGCAGCTCCGATGGCCGCTACATCCCGCAGCTGCCCAACGGCGGCCAGACCACCGTCGGCGACGAGGGCGACACGTTCACCTTCACCTACGACGGAGCCGACTGGGCCATCCGCGGCACCAACGGCCGCTACTTCGACGGCAACGGTGGCGGCGGCTTCACCGGCTGGAGCTCCACCTCGCCCGTGTCCTACAAGGTCTTCACCTTCCGCACCGAGCCCTACTACGCCCTCACCTACGTCTGCCGCGACATCACCGGCCAGAACGTGGGCCGCGGCACCTACACCGTCTTCTACGCCGCCGGCGAGAGCTACACCTTAGACTGCCCCGTCGAGGCCCCTGCCGCCTATCCCTACGTGACGTGCGACGCCGAGGCCGAGAGCGGCACCATGACGGGCAACCTCACCGTCACCTACACCTTCAGCGATACGCCCGTGGGCATCGACGGCGCCCCCGCCGCCGGCCCCGCCGCCGACGCACCGTGGTACGACCTGAGCGGACGCCGCCTCAACGGCCGCCCCGCCACCGCGGGCGTCTACATCCACGGCACGCAGAAAGTGTATGTGAAGTAAACCCCTCTCCCTCCCGGGCGGCCCGCAACGCCCGCCCCGGGAGCCATCAGCCAAGCCACCCCGACGCCTCCCGGCGCCGGGGTGGCTGTTTTTTTCCCGGCCCCGTTTGGCGGGGGGGGGATTTTTAGCTACCTTTGCCGCCACCCCGAACGAACCTCTGCACCACCGCGGCCGGCACGTCTGCACCACCGCAACCGGCGGCGTGCGGCCATTACTTTTTCGGGCCAGATCAAAAAAATTCTGCAAGCATGCATATCAAGGCTCTCATCATCGTGCTTTCGTCACTCTTCGCGAGTCTCAACGTTTCAGGCCAGGCCGTCTTGCTCGATAAAACGACCGGCCAACGCATCTCATACGCACAGATCCTAAACAGCAAGGGCGCTGTCGTAGGCACGACAGATGCCGACGGAAACCTGCCCCGCCACCTGCCCGACGAGGTTGTTACCATTCAGCACATAGCCTATCAATCCAAAAGCGTGAATGCATCTCTGTTCAGGAAAGACGCCCCCGTCGCCCTTGCTCCCGCCTGTTATCGACTGAACACGGCGACAGCGACAGCAAAGAAGAGAGAATACATACATCTCACGACTTATTTCAGAAGCTATCAGCTGAACGATTCCTGTATGAAATATTATAGGGATGGATACTTGGACTTCTTTATCGACACTAAGCATAAAGACGCCGAACGACTCGTCATATCAGTCCGCAACTTCCAAAACGATTCGTTAATCGGCCGGGACAAGGAAAGAGCCGGCACTCTTGTGGATAAATATATCTACACCCCCGCCCTGGACGGTCTCACCCTGATCGAAGCATTAAAAAAGGAGGGCTGGCAATACGATGCCGACAGCACAGACAGCCGCCTCCTGCTGAACGGAATGCCCGGAGGCGCAATAAGGATCGACACAGCGCGAAGCGTTTTACGGGTGGAATACGACGCCCTTGCCTCCAAAAGAAAGGCCCCCAAAACGCTCTTTGGCTACACAACGCGTCTCGAAAACCATTACCAGACGGAGAGCTACATCTACCGCCCGCAGCGTCAGTCGTACATGGATTTAATAAACAGACAAAGCTACCGCAAACTGTTTTTCAGCCACAAGAAAGACCCCCGCGAGCAGATGGTGGAAATCTTCGACGAGCTGTATGTGCTCAGGCGCGAGTATATGACGAAAGACGAAATGAAAAGCTACAAAAAGGCAGCGAAGACGAACCCCTCGCAGGCAGAGTGGAAATCAGACGGCGCAGCCGCGCCGCCCTTAGCCCCACAACTGGAACGAATGTTGGAAAGCAACCTGTCGCGGGTTGAATAAAAAAGGAGGAAGAGCCTATTTCATGATGTAATCCAGGTAGCAATAACGCACCCCCATGCCCCCATCCATCTCAACCTTCTGCCTTTGGGCATCCTCTCCAAGGAGAAGCGACAAGCGCTCCGTCGTAATTTGCTTTCAAATTAGTATCTTTGCTTCATTAGGAACAGCGGATTTTAAGTAAATCGTTTTGTTTCAATGAGATGTAAGGATAAATAGAAAAGAAAAAAGTGAGTTCCTAATAAAAATCCCGCTTTCGTCTGGGCGGGATTTTTTTGTTTAAAAGAGTTCCAATTGTTGGCCGGGGGCATTGACGCTTTGCGCTTTCTTTCCGTAGAACAATTCGATTTGGCCGAATTGCTTGTCGGTGATGCAAAGGATGCCCACTTTTCCGTAGTCGGGGAGGAAGGTTTTTACGCGTTTGATGTGGACGGCGGCATTTTCGCTGCTGGCACAGTGGCGCAGGTAGATGGAAAACTGGAACATGGTGAAGCCGTCGCGTTGCAGGTTCTTTCGAAAATCCAAGTAAGCTTTCTTGTCTTTCTTTGTTTCGGTCGGCAAATCGAAGAGTACCAGTATCCACATGATGCGGTATTCGCTGAAACGATCCATATTTTGTTTGTTTTTACAGCTCGGGATAAGCGATGCGGCGCTGTTCGCCTGCAAAGCATTTATAGAGCGACGCCGTAGTCTGGCTGACGGCCACCATCAGCGGGCTGCGTTTTCCGCCGATGTTTACTTCGATCGTGGGAATGGTGAGCAGCGTCGCTTTGATGTGCTTGTCCAAGGGAATGTCGGCTCCATGTTCTTGGCATATTTGAGAGACGAGTCTGTCTACAAAGGGGCGGTAGGGCTCCATGATGTCGTCGGCCAGACAGTAGGCGTTGTAGCGGTTGTGGTGGTGGATGCCGAGGGTGGGGAGCAGACCGCTGCCCACGAGTCCCCGGGCCACGACGGCCCGGAGAATGGCATAGCCGTAGTTGAGCAGATGGTTGGGCGGCATGCCTTCGCGGTCGCGCGTGAAGCCGGGGATGTCGGGGAAGAACGATTTCCAGTAGTAGGCGGCGGCCCGTGCTTCGAGGTTGTCGGGGTCGCCGCTGCGCACGTCGGAGGCCCATGCGCGCATACATTTCGTTTCGGCATCGGTGCAGGCGGAGAGGGCTGCGGCCTGATTGTTGATTTTAGCTTGGATGGTTTGTTGCCACAGTTGTTTGCGCAGTGGGAGCGAGGCGTCGAGCTGGCTGCGAAAGCGTTCGTTTTGCGTAGTGTTGCCGCAAAGGGGCAGGAGCAGGCCGACGGGCATGCGCCGCCGGTCGCAGGTGATGACGGCGCAGCCTTGTTCCAGCAGTGCCCCGACGGCCCCGGCCGTGATGGTGATTTGCGGATGGTCTAAGACGACCACGCCGATGTCTTCTATCGGTCGGGTTGTTTCGCCCGGAGGTTTCATTGCGTCATAGGCCATGTCCGTCTGTTCGCAGTTGGGCCGCTTGATGACCAGCTGGCCGTTCCTAAGCGACAGATAGGCGGGGTTACCGAAATATAGTGTTTTCTTAATCATGACTTTGCTCGTTAGATGGTTTCTCTTGGGAATTGCATTCTTTCTTAAAGCCAAGGATGTTTCCCAACCGGTCTAAGCTCAGGGGAATGCAGAAATTCTGTATCATTTCACCTGTTAGAGCTCTTCCTATTTTATTTAGAGATTCAAATTCTTTCTTATTTACAATTGGGGAGCTTACATAAAATGGAAGATAATGACTTTCTCGTCCGGTACTCGACACCATCTTATATATGCGCCCCTTATCCAGCGGTCCGCTGATGACCCCGCGTTCTCTTTCCTCCGCCGTGGGCAGATACACCAAGTCGCCCGGCGAGAGCACGTAGGTGGGCTGTTCGCCTTTGTCGTTGGGCGGGACGGGGGAAAGCCCCTGTTTCAGTTGTTCGACGACGTCGCGGAGCGGTATGGTGGAATAGGT
The DNA here is from genome assembly GCA_949297215.1 of uncultured Bacteroidales bacterium. GTDB lineage: Bacteria > Bacteroidota > Bacteroidia > Bacteroidales > Bacteroidaceae > Alloprevotella. Next base: position 50,385 of record CASFRV010000006.1, read on the forward strand.
GCGTTTGCAGATGGTGCGTCCGCTCTCGGGGTCGGCTTCCCGAGTTTCGTAGATGGCGTAGTAGAGGTTGGTGCCTTTGGCGGCCTCGACGAACTTTTCGGCCTTGTTGCCCCGTGTGCCGACGGCAAACTTTTCGGCCTTTTCATACACGCGCACCTTGCGGATGGGCTGATGTCGCTTTCCACCTGTGTAGAGGGTGATGTCGCGGTTCATGCGTTCGATGCCTTCGGGAGTGAAGGCTGTGGCAGGGTTGCCGCCCATGGCGTCCAGATAGCGGAGCAAGATTTGCTGTATGCCCGTGTCGGTGATTTCGTTTCTGATTTTCTTCCTGTCGAAACTCGTGTCAAGGGGCTTTCGCGAAGCGAAGTAGCGTTCCTTGGTGTCGCGGGTGAAGTAGTAAACGGGGATGCGCTTCAAGTCTACGTCTTGCCAGGCTTCGTGGTTGGCGGCGAAGTATTGCTCGATGGCTTTGCGGCCGAAACCGCGACGCGTGAACTCTTGCAACTTGTGTTTCAACTCCTTGTCGACAACGGATGCCGGGCTCTCCATGGCCACCCGCAGGGGCACGGTTTTTATCCGTCGCAGGTTGACTTCGCCGTAGACGGTGGCTTCGTGTAGCGATTTCCGCACGACGTGCTGGTCGCCTTTCCTCTGTGGTATGCGCTTCTTGTGTCCCTCTTCGTTGTAGTGTTCGTAGTAGTTGGTACTCTTGGTCTGCACACGGAGCTTCTGCTTGAAGCTGACGACGATGCCGGCGAGCGTGGCGTAGACGTCCTGAGTGAACGTTTCCCATGGCTTCCTGACGCGCCAGCTGTATCGGCCGGTGGCGGCGTCCCATTCTTTTTCGCACAGGAGCCGTTGCAGGTCTTTCCTCGTGGCTTCCGCCCCGGCGCAGGCCGACTCGTTGTTCAGGTAGTTCACCATGCTGCGCGTGGCGCAGGCCGTAACGATGGCGTCCATGGCGTGGTGGCGGTGGTCGATGCGTTTAAAGCTGAAGCTTCGCTGCTGTTCGAGCGGCATGTGGGGGATGAGGTGTCCGCCGGCGGTGCGTGTGGTGTAGAGCTCCGAATGTGTCATTTCGTTCATCCTGACAAAGCGGGGCAGGATGAGGCGGTTCCAGGCGTCGTGTACGCCCCAGTCTTTTTTCAGGCGCTCGGTCACGCCGCCGGTGGTGCTCACGACGCGGCGCGAGGTGGCCTCGTTCTCGCCCTCGGTGCGTACGATGCGCGAGAGGAGCGACAGGATGGTGCGCGTGATGTAGCGCGTGTCGTTGAGCTGACGCTGGATAAATCCGTCGGGGATGTCGTCCATGAGGAGCTTCCGTTGCTTGCCTTTGAGGGTGGCATAATGATCTTTGACAAAGGCTTCGTAGGCTGCCGGCGAGGATATTGTTACGACGCGTCCGCCCGTGAGTGTTACCGCCTGTCCTGCACACTCGCGGATGAACTCGTAAGCCAGCCTTGCCCCTTTCAGCTGGTTTACCTCGGCTTCGCAAATCACCTTGTTGCTCAGCGAGTCGTCGAAGTAGCGCGCCTGCGGGATGACGTGCTCTATCTGATAGGCCGGGGTGAAGAGTTTGCCCAGCGGGATGACGGCCCCCGTGTAGGGAGAGCGGTACCGCTGTTCGAGCCAGAGCTTGTATCGCAGGATTTCGGCGTGCGAGGGCCGTTTGGCGGCGTCGCTCTCGTTGAACTTGCGGAGCGTTGCCGCGATGTCGGCGGGTAGCTCTTTTTCGCCGGCCAGGGCAGCCTCTTCGAAGATGCGCAGCAACGTCTGCTGGCTGGGCGAGAAGGGGCGCACGTTTTCCACTTCGAACTCGGGGTTCATAAACGCCGTGAGCAGGGCCTTGATGCGCAGGTTGGTACGTTCGTTTTCGAGGATGGCCTTGGTGCGGTCTTTCCGCTCCTTGGCGGTGAGCTTCATCTCGCGGGCGGTCTCCACGTGTATTTCGTCGATGTGCCCCTCCTGCCGCCATACGTCGCGCACGACGCGCAGCGTTTCGAGCAGGGTGGTTTCAACGGTGGGGTTGCGCAGGGCGTTCCGGCGCCAGCCGGCCAGAAAGCGGTCGATGTCGTCGGGCGAGGTCCACCGCTCTGTGTCGCCCGCCTCGCTGTGGCGGCCGTAGACGGCGTAGCAGGCCAGCCATGTGGGCAGGCCTTGCAGGTCCTCTGCGTTTTTCAGCGCATCGATGGCTGCTGCGGCCTTCTCGGGTAATGGGCAGCCGTCGGCTGTGGCCAAGGCCCCGATGCGGCAGCGCGTGGCGGTGTCGATGGCGTCGGCCTGCCAGTGGTGTCCGCGGCGCATGAGGGGCAGGAGTTTTCCGATGGCTTTGGCCGAAAGGCTGCCGTAGTCGCGGGCAAAGGGTGGCGTGCGGCGGAAGGCTTCGGCCGTGGCCTCGGCGTCGAACCCGTGTTTTGCGGCAAAGGTGCGCAGACCCTTTTCGAGCTCGGCGGGATCGGCCACGGAGTAGAGCAGGTGCCACAGGGCCAGCTCCCTCTCCGCCGTGAGCCAGCCGGCGGGGGCGCCCGCCTGTTTCAGGCGGCTCAGCAGCAGGTGGCGCGTTTCGTCGCCGGGGTATGTTTTTTCTTCGGGGTAGTTCCAGCGATATTCTTTCTCCGAAAGCTTCAGCTGCTTCAGGACGTCTTTCTGCTTGATTTCTTTTCTGCCCGTCAGCGCGTCGTAGAGGCAGGCGTAGGCTTCGTGGTGGGGCAGGGCTTCGGCCGTGACGTCCACGTCGGTTTTGCTCAACGCTCCGTCCGTCTGCCGGCGCCGGTAGATGCGCAGGTTGGCCAGAAACTGCCACAGGCGGAATTCCTGGAACAGCGGGTGCGAGCGGGCGATGCATTTGATGCCTACTTGTTTTATTTCGCCCGTCTCGTGGTCGGCATATTCGTAGTGTTCGTAGGGGCAGTCGGCAATGAGCGATTTTTTGCTGCGTAGCGGGCGTTGGTAGAAGAGCACGTCGTCGACGATGAGGCGCACTAGGCCTCCGCCCCTTGCCTGCGCGCGGTGGGCGGGGTTGTGGGGATAGAGTTCGTCGAGGCAGGCTTCGAGCAGCGTGGCGTCGCACAGCTCGGGGTGGAAGCGTTGCTGCGAGCGGAGGATGGCCAGTGCCTCGTCGCGGTAGTAGCGGCGGTCGATGGTGCGCACAAGGCGGCCTCGCACTTTGCGCCCCGGCTCTTCGCGCAGTTTTTCGTAGATGTAGCTGCCCACGGTGGTGCCGGCCTTGTCGATGTCGTGCTGGGCCTTGGCTTTGACGAGGGCCCACTCCGTGTCCCATTCCTCCTCGGTGGGCACCCTGAAGCGCCGTGCGGGTCCGTCGAGCTGCGCGTCGTGGCGGGGCTGTCCGTCGCGGTCGAGCTCGGTGCCGACGATGAGGCTCAGCCGCCGGCCCGTCCACTGGGGCACGTCGCGGCGGAACACTTTTCCGCGCGTGCCGTCGGCGAGCGTGACGATGATGACCTTCGAGCCCTTGAACGTTTCGCCCGTGTCGCATACGTCGGTCACCACCTGCTCGTCGAAGCGTTCTTCGGTCTTTTTCTTTTTGCTTTCTTCTTCCTCCTCGCCACGCAGCTGGTGGTAGCCGCGTTTCTGGTTGAAGGAGAGGAGTACCCATGCCAGTTCTTCCCGGGAGATCTCCCGCGTCAGGGCTTTTCGGCGCAGGTAGTAGAGCGTCCAGTCGTGCGGCAGCTTTAGCGCAACGTCCGTTCCCGGGGCCGCATGGGCCCGGAAGTCGGCCACCATTTCGTCGAAGGCTGTTTCGAAGAGGAAGCGCCGCCCGCCATCGGCTGCGGGGGCCCATGCCAGGGGGCAGCCCCGTTCGTCGGTGAACTTTCCGTAGCGGTCGAGCGCGGCCTCGAAGTGGGGCGGCAGGAAGCCCAGCCGGCGCAGCACGCGGCAGAGGCGCTCGCGGCGCAACCGGGCGCGTTCCAGCAGGCGCCGCATGCTTCTGAAGCCGGTGCGCTCGGCCGTTTGCGACTGCTTGCTACCCTTGTTGAAATTGCTGAGTTCGGCGGCGTCCATGGGGAGCACGCGCACGCCGGCTGCCTTGATGGCCCGAGGCGTTTCGGGAGCTTCGCCGCTACGGCTGTATTCTACGACGGCCCAACCGATGCTGCCCGGGCCCAGGTCGAGACCTAATATGTTTTTCATGGTTCGGAATTTTAAAATTTTGTCCAAATCTAAGCATTTCTTTTGGAACGAAGGTGCGGCACAGCCCGTTTTAACCCGCCTGAGGGGAGAAAACAAAAATGGCCCGCCGATATAGGACGACGGGCCGGAACCTGATAGTTTTCACAACGGAATAATCCTTATTGTGATTTGCTTCAAATTAGCTGTGGGCAAAGCTACGCATTTTTTCGCTTGGCGGCAAACGTTTTTGCACGTTTTTTTTCGCGCGGCGTCTTGCCTGGGCCGCGGTGGTGGGGGTGGCTCATGGCGCCGGCACGGCCACCTTTTGCGCCTTCACGCCTTGTCCGCAGGCCACGCTCACCACGTAGGTGCCGGCGGGCAGGGCTGTGGCCAGCGTGGTGCGCCCTGCGCTAAGGGTGGTGCGGGCCACGGTGCGGCCGTCGGCTGCCGTGACGGTGCAGAGGACCGTGCCGCTCAGCCCGGCGGGGAGCGTGACGCTGAGGCTGCCGCCCGAGGCTTCTGCCTGCCAGCCGTCGGAGGCTGTGGCGGCATCGATGCCGCTGGGGGCGGGAGGCATGCTGACGCTCGTCACGAGGGTGTCGACGTTGGCGGCTATCACCTCGTTTTGCGCGCGGATGAGGCTGCGCTCGTCGCTCACGCGCAGGTCGTTGCCCATGTCGAAATACATCGTGCCGCGCAGGTCGTGGTCGACGACGTATTGCTGCTTGCGGCGAACGAGGTCGGTGCCGTTGAACTTCTTGACCGAGCCGTTGCAGTTCCACTCGTTCAGGTCGGAGCGGTAGGCGGGGCCGTCGAAGCCGTACTTCCCGAACAGGTCCTTGTAGCCCTCGACGGCGGTCTTGCCGTCGGTTACGAGGGTGCCGTAGGAGAGCAGGAGCTTGTCGGCGGGATAGCCGTAGGTGGTGAAGTTGTTGTAGGCGCCCTCGTAGTAGGACCACGAGTAGGTGTTGGGCTGCGGGCCGTAGATCTGCATCGTGAAGTAGTCGACGTCGGGCAGGAGCGACTTGTCGAACCCGTTGTAGGACACGTTGTGGAGCGAGCACGAGAAGATCTTGTCGGGGTGGTCGGCCATCACTTCGCCCGCGAGGCGGCGCACGATGTTGTTGTAGATGTTCCACTGGTTTTGGTTGTACATCCATTCCAGGTCGACGTCGAGGCCGTCGCACTGGGTGACGAGCTGCCGGCAGCTCTCTACGAGGCGGTCGACGTTGGCTTTGCTCCCCAGTACGCTGAGCCAGCCCTGCTCTGCGCCGTTGACGATGCCGAAGCGTATGCGGGCCCCGGTGTGGCCGGCGTAGTAGGAGCGCATGATGTCGACCATGTGGGTGTAGCTCTGATAGTCCTTGCCGGGGTGCTCGGGGTCGTCGCCCGTCCAGTAGGCGTTCAGGAAGGTGTTGTCCCAGCTGCCCACGTTCCAGCGGAAGGGGGTGGTGGCGTCGGTGGCGATGCGGGCCGAGCGGTCGGAGCCCCACACCATGACGTTGTCCATCTTGCCGTCGAAGCCGGCCCCCAGCGTGAGGCGGCTCCCCTTGAGGGCGGGAAACTTGCTGATGCTCATCGTGCGGCCGCTCATCTCGATGCCATTGTCGGCGGTGTAGAGCTGCGAGCTGAAGGCGTCGCCCTGGCCCTGCCCGATGGCGATGCGCACGGGCGACCATCCGGCGGTGCCGGGGCTGCCGGCGGCGGGCTTCACGTAGACGGCCACGTATTGCCAGCGGCCCGTTTCGAGACGGCCGGCAAGGGTGGCCTGCGTGCCGCACACGTCGACGGTGAGGGCGCGGTCGGCCTCGCTGCCCAGGCGCACCACGAGACAATTGGCTGCGTCCTTATATTGCGAGAAGAGCTCGGCGCCCTCGCGCCACGAGTCGACGTAGACCCACCCTTCGATGGTGATGTCGGCGGCAGCCTGGTAGCCCGCCTGGCCGCGCGGGTCGTGTACGCAGTGGGCGTCGGCGGCCGTCATGACGGCGCCCTCGCCGGCAAAGTCGATGACGCCCGTGCGGCCCTCGTGTTCGGCCAGGTGCGTGGCGCCCGTGCCGGTCATCGAGTTGTCGGGATACTGCATGAGCACCGAGCCGTCGGCCTGCACCTTGGCCGAGAGGATGACGACGTCGTTGGTCATGAGGTACATGTCGCGGTCGATGCCCGCGCGGTCCTGGAAGCGCATCAGGTCGGTGTAGCCCGTCACGACGCGGTAGCGGAAGGCGGCGTTGTCCGTCACGGCCACGCGCTCCATGCCGGGGTCGAAGTCGCCGTGGTGGCGGCCCGTCTGGTCGTAGAGGTTGGCACATTGCGCCTGGTCGCATTTCCAGTAGGCTGCCAGGGCGTCTATGTTGGGGTTAAACTTGTTCAGCGTGTTCTGCCAGTAGAAGTGGTCGGCGTCGAGTGCGCGCGTCCACACGCGTATTTCGTCGAGCTCGCCTTTCAGCCCGCTGCCGATGACGACGCTGCGGGCCTCGGCGGGATAGGTCGTGGCGGCAAAGGTTTCGGGGAGGGAGCCCGTTACGAAAAACTGGCGCCGGCCCGACATGTAGGGCGTGACGCGGCCGTGGTCGACCACGATGGTGAGCTGCGTCCAGCCCTCGGTCAGCGCAGCGGCGGGCATGACGGCCCGGCCCTCGCCGGCGCTCACCACGAGCTGCTGCTCGTCGTCGATGCTGATGGAAAAGTTGTCCTGCGCCAGGAGGGTGCAGGGTGAAAGTTCGCTCACCTTCACCCACATCTGGAAGGTGGCTTCCGCGCTCCCGTCCAGCTCTGTGAGCGTCAGGGCCCTCACGGCGCCCGTTCCGTCACGGTTTTCGAGTGCGTAGTTGACGCTCTGTGCGCCTGCCGTACCGAGCGACAGCGCCAGGGCCAACGATAACGTACCAATGGTTTTCATAAGCTTTTTGTGTTTTTAGGAGTGTGTCGGCGACAAAGATAGTGCAAGGCGAGAGGAATACAAAGCGAAAACGAAGTTTTTGCTTTTATTTCCGAGCCGCCGCCTGTCCCCGGCGAAGCCAAAGGGTGCAAGGCGAGAGAAGAAGCGTAAAAAACGTCGTTTTCCTCGTCCTTTCTCTCACCTTGCACTACCTTTGCACCATAACTTAGCAAGCAAGAAACGTATGATAGTAAAGACGGCCGATTTTGTGGTGAGCAACAGCCGCGTGGAGGCCTGCCCGCACGACGGGCGGCCCGAGTATGCCTTTATCGGGCGAAGCAACGTGGGCAAGAGCAGCCTGGTGAACATGCTGACGGGGCGCCGCGCGCTGGCCATGACGTCGGCCACGCCGGGCAAGACGCTCCTGGTCAATCATTTCCTCATCAACGGCGAATGGTATCTGGTGGATTTGCCGGGATATGGCTACGCACGTCGCGGCAAGCGCGAGCAGGAACGCCTGCGCCGCCTCATATCGGCCTATGTGCTGGGGCGGGCGGAGCTGACGTGCCTTTTCGTGCTCATCGACAGCCGCCTCGAGCCGCAGCGCATCGACATGGAGTTTATCACGTGGCTGGGCGAGAACGGCGTGCCCTTTGCCATCGTCTTCACCAAGGCCGACAAGCCCCGCCCCGGGCAGCTCAAAGGCGGCGTGGAGCGCTTCATGGCCGAGCTCTCGAAGACGTGGGAGACGTTGCCGCCCCATTTCGTCACGAGCAGCGCCACCGGCCGCGGCCGCGAGGAACTGCTGGCGTATATCGGGGAAGTGAATGAGCAATTGACAATGGATAATTGACAATTGACAATGAGCAATGAACGATTGCGACTTGTTTTTTCCCAAAGGAGGCTGCTCCCGGCCCGGATGGCAATTGTCAATTCTCAAAAGCCAATTGTCAATTATCAATTCTCAATTGTCAATTGAAAAAGGTGCAGTGGACTGATCGGATGAAGCAGGTGAAGGTGGCGCTCGTGGTGGTGGCAGTGGTCATCGCGGCGGCGTCGCTCGTGGTGTCGCACGCCCTGACGCGCGACCTCTCGCGCCAGGAGCAGCAGAACATGAAGGTGTGGGCCGAAGCCATGCGCTCGCTGCGCGCTGCCGACGAAACGACCGACCTCAACCTCGTGCTGGCCGTGCTGGGCGGCAACAGCTCCATCCCCGTCGTCGTGCTCGACGGCGATGGCGGCGTCACCACCTTCCGCAACATCGACATCGACGCCCGCACGGCGGCCGACAGCACGGCCTTTCTCCTTGGGCGTGCCCGCGCCATGCAGGCAGCGGGGCGCGTCGTCACGCTCTCGCTGGCTCCGCCCGAGGTGGAGCGCCCGGCCCGCGAGGACGTCATCTACGTGTGCTACGACGAGTCGCTCATGCTGCGCCGCCTGGCGTCCTATCCCTACGTACAGCTGGGAGTGGTCGGCCTGTTCATAGCGCTGGCCATCTTTGCCCTGCTCTCCTCGAAGCGGGCCGAGCAGAACAAGGTGTGGGTGGGCCTGTCGAAGGAGACGGCCCATCAGCTGGGCACCCCCATCTCGTCGCTCATGGCCTGGCAGGAGGTGCTTGCCGAAACCTACCCCGACGACCCCCTGCTGCCCGAGATGCGCAAGGACGTGCGCCGCTTGGAGCTCATTGCCGAGCGCTTCTCGAAGATAGGCTCGCGCCCGGAGCTCAGAGAGGAAAACCTGCCCGACGTGATAGGCCGCGTCGTGGAGTATATAGGCCGCCGCACGAGCGACCGCGTGACGCTCAGCGTGAGCTATCCCGGCGACGTGGTGCACGTGTGGATGAACGCCCCCTTGTTCGAATGGGTGGTCGAGAATCTCTGCAAGAATGCCATCGACGCCATGCACGGCGAGGGCAGCATATCCATCTACGTGAGCCGTCGCGCCAGCCATGTGGTCATCGACGTCAAGGATACGGGCTGCGGCATCCGCGCACGCCACTTCCGCAGCGTTTTCAAGCCCGGTTTTACGACGAAAAAGCGCGGCTGGGGCTTGGGCCTCTCGCTGGCCAAGCGCATCGTCGAGGAGTATCACCGCGGCCGCATCTACGTGAAGCAGAGCGAGCCGGGCCGCGGCACCACCTTCTGCATAGAGCTGCCGGCCGGCGCGCCCCCGGGGGCCTGACGGCGGCCGTGAAAGCAAAGCAGCGGGCTGCATACACGCGTATGCAGCCCGCTGCTTTTGTGTGGAAGCCGTGTGGCGGGGTCCTCAGCCCCGCTTCTTGCCGATGGTAAACTTGTAGATGACGTGGAGCACGACGAAGCGCTCGAAGCTGTTCATCGTCGTGGTGTAGTTGGCGTAGGCCGAGCTGCCGTGCATGTCGCTCGTCTGGCCGGCCAGGATGTCGGTGGCCTCGAGCTTGAGCGTGAGGTTTTTGTCTTTGAGGAAGTCCTGCGCGATGTGGGCGTTCCAGATGAGCTGGTCGGTGTTGTAGCTGTCGATGAGGTAGCGGCGGCGGCTGTACACCATGAAATCGGTGCCGAGCGTCATGCCCCACGGCGTGGTGTAGGAGAGGTTGGCGTCGTAGCTGAACGTGACGCCCCGCTCGTTGCTTTCGGGTTGCAGGCTGTTGAGCGACTGCTCGGGTTGGACCCAGGCCGAGAGCTTGGCATAGAACTTGTCGCGCCGGTAGCTCAGGCCGAAGCGGGCGTTCTGCGAGTGGTAGCGCACGGTGTTGAGCTGCGCGGGGCCGCTGCCCATCGTGAGGTAGCCGTGGCTCGTGTTGTGGGTGCCGCCGAAGCGGGCGTTCATGTTCCAGCGCTTCTCGCGGTCGAGCGTGAGGGTGATGCCGGTGCCGCCGTAGATGTTCCAGTTGCCGTCGACGTTGACGGTGCGCGTGTGGTAGTAGCCTGTCGCTTCGTTGTATTCCATCACCTTCGTCGTGGCGCGCCGCGTGTTGCCGGCCCCGGCGTAGGCGTAGAGGCTGAGCTGCTGCGGCTCGAAGAAGGTGTTGAAGTTGAGCGAGTAGCTGTTGTTCCACGAGTCTTTCAGGTCGGGGTTGCCCTCGGAGGGAGCTTGCGGGTTGTTGTCGTTCGTCACGGGCAGGAGCGAAAGGAGCTGCGGGGCGCTGTTGGAGCCCGAATAGGAGGCTTGGAGCGAGGTGCGGTCGTTGAATTTGTACTTCAGCCGGGCCGACGGGTACATTTGGAGCCGGCCCCGGCTGCGCCGCGTGGTGAGCACGCCCGGGCGGTCGTACCAAAGGGTCTCGTCCTGCCAGATGAAGGGCAGCATGGCGCTCACCTCGAACTGTCCGGGCGAGCCCGTGAGCGACGTGTTGAAGTAATGGTAGCGCCCCATCTCGGTGACGTAGCGCGTGTTGTCGTCGAGCAGGTGGGCCAGCTCGGCGAGCCGCTCGGGCCGCTGGCTCACGGGGTGGAGCTTCAGGTCGGTCCAGCCCGGCAGGCTTTCGAGCCGGTAGTATTGCTGGTCGCCCTTTTCCTTCTCGTAGCTGAAGTTGTACGTCGTGGTCCACCAGAGCTGGTGGCCCAGGCTGTGGCGGTAGGAGATGTAGCTCTCGGTCTTGCTGCGGCTGCTGCGCGAGGGGTTGAACTGCCGGTTGGGATCGAGGCGCAGGCCGCCCTCGTAGTAGCGCCCGTCGTAGAAGATGCCTTCGTCCTTGGTGCCGCGGGTGTCGTAGCCGTAGGCCGAAATGCTCAGCATGTGCTGCGTGCCGCGAAACTTGTGGGAGTATTCCGCCTTGACCGATACGTAGTGGCTGCTGGCGCGCGTGTGGCTGCGCTCGTCCATGGTGTTGACGAGCAGGGCCTCGGTTTCGGGCAGCAGGTCGGGGCCGAAAACGTGGTCGAGCGGGTGGCCGTCGAAGTGGAGCGCCGGGTCGGCGTTGAACGTGGCCGACGTGGCGTGGTAGTCGGCGCGGCGACGGATCTTGTTGACGTAGACCTGCACGTTGAGGAAGTTGAGCGTGTCGATGTTGACGTTGTAATAGATGCTGCCCGAGATCTGCTCGTTCATGCTGGCGGTGCGGTTGCGCGTGTTCCACCACACGGCGCTCTGGCCGGGCAGGAAGTTTTCCTGCCACTGGTCGCGGCGCAGGTCGGTGTTGTCGTGGTCGAAGTTGACCGAGGCGTTGAGCTCCTGGTAGCCGGGGGCGTCTTTCTTGTCCTTGCTGTTCCAGCCCACAGAGAGGTCCGCGCCCCGCAGGGTGCTCCATCCCGCGCGCCAGCCGCTGTTGTACCAGTTGCCGTTCTGGTCGACGCGGGCGTCGCCGTTGAGGTTGTTGGCCAGGCCCGAGAGCCCCACTTGCAGACGGTCGGAGAAGCGCGAGACGAAGGCGCGGCCGGTCCATTTATCCTCGTAGCCGCCGCCGGCGTCGAGGTTGCCCTGCCACGTACCCTGGTATTCTTTTTTGATGCCCACGTCGATAACGGTGCTGCGCTCGCCGTCGTCGATGCCTGTGCGCTCGGCCATGTCGCTTTTCTTGTCGTAAAGCTTGAGGTTCTCCACCATTTCGGCCGGCAGGTTTTGAAGGGCCGTCTTGATGTCGCCGCCGAAGAAGCGCCGGCCGTTCACAAGGAGGCTTTCCACCTTTTTGCCCTGCCACACGAGGTTGCCTTCCTCGTCCATCGTGACGCCCGGCATCTGCGAAATCATGGCCGAGAGCGTGGAGCCGGCCTCGAGCAGCATCGTCTTGGAGCTGTAAACGAACGTGTCCTTGCGTATGGTGAGGTTGGTGGCCTTGCCCGTGGCGGTGGCCTCGCCCAGACGGATGGCGTTGGGCTTGAGGCGCACGGTGCCCACGTCGGCCACGGGGATGCCGGCCGTCAGGCTGACGCGGCGCGTGTAGGTGTCGAAGCCCACGCCCGTGAGGCGCAGGCGGTAGGTGGCGGCCGAGTCGGTTTCGACGTTGAAACGCCCCTTGTCGTCGGTGAGGGCCACGGCATAGAGCGTCGAGTCGGCCGTGAGGAGCTGGGCCGAGATGAAAGGCAGGGCCTCGCCCGTTTTGTCGTCGAGGGCGGTGCCGCGCACAGAGAGGGTCTGGGCCTCGGCGGGCAGCAGCGCTGCGCCGATGGTGGCCGGGATGAGCAGAAGGAGCCGTAAGAGCTGTTTCATGGCAGTGTGTTTTTGTAGGTTGGCGCGCCCCGCATACGGGGGCGGCGGAAAGGCGTTTTTCTCTTTTGTCGGACAAAGGTAAAAAGTTTTTACCCCCCCCCCCAAAAAAAAGAAAAGAATTTTTTTGTGCGCCCGTCATGTTTCTTTAAAGCAGGAGACGGGATGTTCCGTCGCCGCAGGCGGGGAAAAGGTGGCCGGCTACGACAGCTTTTGTTTGACGTTGGTCGTGGCGCCATTCCATTATATATAATAGGCGGGCAAGGCGTCGTGAGTTGCTTTTACGAAAATCCGTTAGCTTTTCGCCATGCTTTTCGCTCATTTGCACTATCTTTGGCAAGCCCAAGATAGGCTGCGGTTCGGAAAAGGAAAGAAAAAATGTTGTTTTCCTTTCCTTTTCTCTCACCTTGCACTATCTTTGTCGTGCGGGCTTGCTCGTGCTGCCCGAGGATAATAAAGAACATTACGATATGAAACTGATATCCTGGAACGTCAACGGCCTGCGGGCTTGTGTGGAAAAAGGCTTCCGCGAGGCTTTTGCAGCGCTGGATGCCGACGTGGTGTGCTTGCAGGAAACGAAGTTGCAGGCGGGACAACTCGACTTGGCCTTCGAGGGCTACGAGTCTTTTTGGAACTATGCCGAGAAAAAAGGCTATTCGGGCACGGCCGTCTTTACGCGCAGGCAGCCCGTGGCCGTCAGCTACGGCTTGGGGCTGCCCGAGCACGACCATGAGGGCCGCGTCGTTACGCTCGATTTCGATACGTTCCGTCTTGTGACGGTTTACACGCCCAATTCGCAGGACGGGCTGCGGCGTCTCGACTACCGCATGGCCTGGGACGACGCTTTCAGGGCCTACGTGCAGCGTTTGGACGAGGAGAAACCCGTGGTCATCTGCGGCGATCTGAACGTGGCCCACCGGGAAATAGACCTGAAAAACCCGAAAACAAACCGTCGCAACGCAGGGTTTACGGACGAGGAGCGGGCAAAGTTCGGCGAGCTGCTCGAAGCGGGCTTTGTCGACACGTTCCGCCATTTTTACCCCACGCTCGAAGGGGCCTACTCGTGGTGGTCGTACCGCTTCCGCGCCCGCGAAAAGAACGCGGGCTGGCGCATCGACTATTTTCTGGCCTCAGAGCGCCTCACGCCCCGCATGACGGGGGCTTCGATCCACACGGAAATTTTCGGGTCGGACCATTGCCCCGTCGAGGTCGACATCGACCTTTGAGACGAGGCGGGCACGCCTTCTTCACCGCCTGAACAATCAAAACAGATAGAACGATGAAAGACTTTTTCAAGTATCTCCTTGCCACGATACTGGGTGTCGTGTGCGTGGGCGTGTTTACGGGCATCATCAGCTTTGTGATGCTCATGGCCGTTGTCGTGGCCGGCAGCGCCAAACCCGAGGTGGCCGAAGGCAGCGTGCTGCGCCTGCGCCTCACGGGTACGCTCTCCGAACGGGCCACGGACGATCCGATGGCTCTCTTTACGGGCAATCCCGTCATGACGGAGCAGGGGCTCGACGACATGCTGGCTGCCATCCGCGTGGCCAAGGCTAACCCGAACATTGCGGGCATATATATCGAGGGCGGCGTGCTGGGGGCCGATTTCGCCTCGCTCGAAGAGCTGCGCCGGGCTGTGGTCGACTTTAAGAAGTCGGGCAAGTTTGTCCTGGCCTACGGCGACAACTATACGCAAGGCGCCTACTATGTGGCATCGGCCGCCGACAAGGTGCTGCTCAACCCCAGCGGCATGCTCGACTGGCACGGCATCTCCTCGCAACCCGTCTTCTACAAGGAGCTGCTCGACAAAATCGGCGTGCGCATGCAGGTGTTTCGCGTGGGTACGTTCAAAAGCGCCGTCGAACCCTACACGCTGACAGAGATGAGCCCCGCCAACCGGGCACAAGTGCAGTCGTTCATCGACGACATCTGGGGAAACATCTGCAAAGACGTGGCCGCATCGCGCCGCCTCAAAGCCGACTCGCTCGACGCCCTGGCCGACCGTTATGTGACCTTCTCTGACGCACAAAGCTACGTGAAAATGAGGCTCATCGACGGCCTGACGTACATTGACGGCGTGCGCACGCAGCTGCGCGCCCTGGCCGGCACGGACGACTTGCACATGGTCGAAGCCCACGAGCTGGCTACGCTCGACGAACCGGCAGGTCACGACGACAAGGTGGCCGTCTATTATGCTTATGGCAGCATCGTGGACCAGAGCACGGCCAGCCCCTTCGGCGGTACGGCCGAGATAGTGGGCTCGAAAGTGGTGGACGACCTCGACCGCCTGATGAACGACGACGACGTTAAGGCCGTCGTGCTGCGCATCAACTCGGGAGGCGGCTCAGCCTACGCCTCGGAACAGATGTGGCGCGCCGTACAGCTCCTTCGCCAGAAGAAACCCGTCGTTGTTTCGATGGGAGGCATGGCAGCTTCGGGCGGATATTATATGGCCTGCGGGGCCGACTGCATCTATGCCGAGCCCACCACGCTGACGGGCAGCATCGGCATCTTTGGCATGGTGCCCGACGCTTCGGGCCTGCTCACGGAGAAACTGGGCCTCCACTTCGACGTGGTAAAGACGAACGAAGCTGCCGATTTCGGCGCGCTGGGACGCCCCTTCAACGAGCGGGAGAGCGCATCCATGCAGCAATACGTCAACAACGGCTACCGGCTGTTCCTCAGCCGCGTGGCAGCGGGGCGCAAGATGAGCGTAGCCAACGTCGACAGCATAGCTCAGGGCCGCGTATGGACAGGAGCGCAGGCTGTGAAGATTAAGCTCGTGGACAAGCTGGGCACGCTCGACGAGGCCGTGGCCGAAGCCGCCCGCCGCGCCGGCGTGAAACGTTACGACGTGACGTATGCACCCGCCGCGCTGTCGTGGGTCGACCAGCTGATGGAGAGCGCCACGTCCGACTACATGGAAAACCGCGTGCGCTCGGCCCTTGGCGCCTATTACGAGCCGTTGATGTTTATCGAAAGTCTCGAAGGAAGCAACACCCTGCAAGCGCGCATTCCGTTCGAACCCAATCTGCATTAATCCGCAGCCTGCATGGCGCGTCCGTTCAAGACCTATCCGTTGCTGCTTCCCTTCGCCTGGCTTTATGGCCTCGGCGTAAGGGTGCGCACGGCCCTTTTCGACAGCGGGCGGTGGCAGGAGCGGCGCTTTTCCTTTCCCCTCATCGGCGTGGGCAATCTGGCTGTGGGCGGTACCGGCAAGACGCCTCATACGGAATACCTTGTGCGGCTGCTCTCTCCACGGTGGCGCACGGCGGTGCTGAGTCGTGGCTACGGCCGGCGCACACGGGGCTTCCGCATGGTGGCGGCTGACGACGCTGCGGCCGACACGGGCGACGAACCGTTGCAGATGAAGCGCCATTTCCCGGCTGTCACGGTGGTTGTCGACGCCGACCGCTGCGAGGGCATCGACAAGCTGCTGAGCCTTGGTGCCGAAGCGCCGCAGGTAGTCGTGCTCGACGACGTCTATCAGCACCGCCACGTCCGTCCGGGGCTCAACATATTGCTCACCGATTACAGCCGCCTTTACGTCGACGACTGCCTGCTGCCCGCGGGTCGCTTGCGCGAGCCTGCCGCTGCGAGCCAAAGGGCCGATGTGGTCATCGTAACCAAATGCACGCCCGACCTGACGACGGAAAGCCGGGCCGACGTGGAGCGCCGCCTGGCTTTGGCGCCGGGACAACGCTTGTTTTTTACATCGTTGGGCTATATGCCCTTGTCGCCTCTGGACGAGGGTTCAATTCCCTCCGGCTCCATATCTTTGCACGGCCGCCACGTCTTGCTGGTGGCAGGCATTGCGCGTCCGCAGCCGCTCGTAGACGAATTGCAGCGCCGCGGCGCCGCCGTGACCCCCCTGCTTTTTGCCGATCATCACGCCTTTACACCCCGCGACGTGCGGCGCATTGCCGCCGCCTACGACCGCCTGCCGCGCGCGAGCCGCCTCATCGTCACAACCGAAAAGGACGCAGCCCGCCTCTCGCCCCGCGTGATGCCCGACGCCCGTCTGAGAGCCGCCACGTGGGTGCAGCCCGTAGGCGTCCGTTTTGTCGACGGAAAGGAAAGACAGTTTAATCAACTCATCATAGACTATGTTAGCAGAAATTCAGCAAACAGCCCAATGGATTAAGGAGCGCGTGGCCGTTCTGCCCCGCACGTCCATCGTCCTTGGGACGGGCCTGGGCCGCCTTGCCGCCGAAATCGAGGTAGAGCAGGAGTTCCCCTACGCCGACATTCCCCATTTTCCCGTATCCACCGTTGAGGGCCACAGCGGCCGCCTGCTTTTCGGTCGTCTCGGGGGAAAGGAAATCATGGCCCTCGAAGGGCGCTTCCATTTCTACGAAGGCTACGACATGAAGCAGGTGACGTTTCCCGTCCGCGTCATGCATGAGCTCGGCATACGCACGCTCTTTGTGAGCAACGCCGCAGGTGGCGTCAATCCCGACTTTGAAATTGGCGACCTGATGCTCATCCGCGACCATATCAACTTCCTGCCCGAGCATCCGCTGCGGGGTAAAAACTTTCCCACCGGACCCCGCTTTCCCGACATGCACGAGGCATACGACCATGCCTTGCTCGAAATGGCGCGCACCATCGCCCGGGAGAAGGGCATCCGCGTGGTGGAGGGCGTATATCTCGCCACGCAAGGCCCCACCTACGAGACGCCGGCCGAATATAAGATGTACCGCACGTTTGGTGCCGACGCAGTGGGCATGAGCACGGTGCCGGAGGTCATTGTGGCCCGCCACTGCGGCATACGTGTCTTTGGCGTGAGCGTCATTACCGACCTGGGCGTCGAAGGCCGCATCGTCGAGGTGAGCCACGAGGAGGTGCAGCGCGCTGCCAACGAGGTGCAGCCCCTCATGGCCGATATATTCCGCGAAATGATACGCCGCATCGACTGACGCCGCAGCCGCGTCGCAGCATAAGAGAGAAAGAAAGCGCCGCCTGCCGGTCTTCCATCGGGAAGAGGGCAGGCGGCGCTGTTGTGTAGCGCTTGGCGGGGAGCTGTGCCGCCGCGGGCGGGCGTCAGAGGCTTTCGAGCATCCGTTTCAGCACGACGGTGGCCGATATCTCGCGGTTGGCCGCTTCGGGGATGACGAGCGAGCGCGGGCTCTCGATGACATCGTCCGTTACGATCATGCCGCGGCGCACGGGCAGGCAGTGCATGAAGGCGGCGTCGTTCGTTACGGCCATGTGGGCGGCGTCTATGGTCCAGCTGCGGTCGGTCGAAAGGATTTTTCCGTAGTCGTCGGGGCAGCTGACGCCCGGGCAGCTCCAATTCTTGGCATATACGAAGTCGGCCCCTTCGAGCGCCTTCATCTGGTCGTATTCCACGCGGGCGTCGCCCACGAAGAGCGGGTCGAGCTCGTAGCCGTGCGGGTGGGTCACGACGAGCTCCACGTCGGCCGCGCGCATCCATTCGGCGAAGCTGTCGGGCACGGCCTGCGGCAGGGCGCGCGGGTGGGGCGCCCACGTGAGCACCACTTTGGGACGGGCCGTGCGCTTGTGTTCCTCGATGGTGATGAGGTCGGCAAAGGCCTGCAAAGGATGGGCCGTTGCGCTCTCCATGGAGAAGACCGGGCAGCCGCTGTGCTCTATGAACTGCCGCAGGATGCGCTCCTCATAGTCGGCGCGGCGGTCGGCGAGGCCGGCAAACGTGCGCACGCCGATGAGGTCGCAGTAGGCCCCCATCACGGGCACGGCTTCCAGCAGGTGCTCGCTTTTGTCGCCGTCCATGATGACGCCGCGCTCCGTTTCCAGCTTCCAGGCGCCTTGGTTCACGTCGAGCACGACGACGTCGAGCCCCAGGTTGCGGGCCGCCTTTTGCGTGCTCAGGCGCGTGCGCAGGCTGTTGTTGAAGAAAATGAGCAACACCGTGCGGTGGCGCCCCAGGTGCTCGTACTTATAGCGTTCGCGCTTGATTTCGGCGGCTTCGGCCAGCGCTTGGTTCAGGTCGCCCAAGTCGTTGGCATAGAGAAAAGTCTTCATCGTTGTCGTTGTTGGTTGGCGCTTCAAAAGTACCCATTATTTCCGTATGCTTTTGCCGTATATACCAAAATAATGTGGCTTTTGGTGAAAATAAACTGCCATCTTTGGCCTCTCTCTTGGAAAGCCGTATATTTGCTGCGGGAATATAAACAAATAAACATACGAAAAGATGAAGAAAACTTGCTTGTTCATTGCCTCGGCTCTCCTCTTCGTGAGCGCCGGTTGTGCCAAAAAATCGCCCGCTGCGGCTGCCGACATGCCCGCGGCCTCTCAAAGCGAAGTGGCTGCTCCCGCGCCGGCCGATGGTCCCTCGCGCGTGAAAACCATTGCCGCCTCGGTGGCCGGAGCCGACATTCTGCCCGCCATCACCTCCGACTATAAGGGAAAGGTGGTGCTCATCGATTTCTGGGCCACGTGGTGCGGCCCCTGCCGCCAGGCCATGAAGACCATCGACGTCATTAAGCCCGAGTTGGAGAAGGCCGGCTGCGAGTTTGTGTACGTCACGGGCGAAACGTCGCCCGAGGCCACGTGGAAGCAGATGATACCCGACATCGCCGGCGACCATTACCGCCTTACGAAGCAGCAGTGGAACGACTTGTGCACGCAGCTCGGCATCCCCGGCATCCCTTGCTATCTCCTTCTGAACAAGGACGGAAGCGTGGCTTACAGCAACCTGACGCAGGGAGGCTATCCCGGCAACGACGTCATCAAGAGCGAAGTGGAAGCCGCTCTGGCGAAATAACACTGTTACGGGGGCAGCCCTCTTCCT
This sequence comes from uncultured Bacteroidales bacterium, assembly GCA_949297215.1. Lineage (GTDB taxonomy): Bacteria > Bacteroidota > Bacteroidia > Bacteroidales > Bacteroidaceae > Alloprevotella. The sequence continues at coordinate 69,296 of CASFRV010000006.1, forward strand.
GCGGGGAGGGGGCTGCCTTTTTCATACCCCGACACGAACGATAAACAACGACAACGATATGAAGATAGGAGATAAAGTGCGTTTTCTCAACGAAGTGGGCGGCGGCGTGGTCAGCGGTTTCCAGGACAAGGACACCGTGCTCGTGCGCGACGAGGACGGCTTCGACGTGCCCGTCCTGGCCCGCGAGTGTGTGGTGGTCGAGACCGACAACTACAACCTGTCCCGCCCCTCGGCGCCTGCCGGCCGCGAGGCCGACAACCGCTTTCGCACGCAGCAGCCCGACACGTACGTCCGCTCGTTCGACGACGACGAGGACCGCAAGCCCGTCACCTTCAAGCCCAAACCCTTGGAGCGCCGCGGGGCCGACGTGCTCAACCTCTTCCTGGCTTTCGTCCCCGTCGACGCCCGTGAGCTCACCAACACGGCTTTCGAGGCCTACCTTGTCAACGACAGCAACTACTTCGTCCGTTTTGCTCTCACGACGCAGACGGGCGCCGCCGTGCAGCTGCGCCACGAAGGCCTGGTCGAGCCCAACACGAAGCTCTTTCTCGAAGAGTTCCGCCGCGACGTCCTGCCCGAGTTGGAGCGCATCACGGTGCAGGCCTTTGCCTACAAGGAGGAGCGCCCCTTCCGCCTGAAAAAGCCCGTCGACGTGGCCCTGCGTCTCGACGGGACAAAGTTTTACAAGCTCCACACCTTTGCCCCGACCGATTTCTTCGAAGAGCCCGCCCTGCTCGTCGACGTCGTGCGCGACGACCGCGCCGTGCCGAGCCTTTTCGTCGACGCCGCCGAGCTGCGCGAGGCCCTTTCGCCCGCTCCGAAGCCCGACCGCCCGCTGCGCGCTCCGGCCCGCACCGAAAAGAAGGGGAAGGCCGGCAAGGACACCCCGCTCGAAGTGGATCTGCATGCCTCGTCGCTGCTCGAAACGACGGCCGGCATGGAGGCCAAGGACATTCTGGACTATCAGCTGACGACCTTTCGCAATATCATGGCTGCCCACGCCCGCGAGAGGGGAAGAAAAATCGTTTTCATCCACGGAAAGGGCGACGGCGTGCTGCGTGCCGCCATCGTCAAGGAGCTCCGCGCCCGCTACAAGGGGTGCTACTATCAGGACGCCTCCTTCCGCGAGTATGGTTTCGGCGCCACGATGGTCACCATCGGCTGACGGCTGACGCCCGCGGCTGCCGAAAAGGCGTCGCGGGCTTGGCTCTTTCGGTTTTATGGCGTACTTTTGCGGCATGACGGAGGAAAGGCGCCCGCGCATGGCGGTGCTCACGCCCGACACGCTGGCGGGCTTGGGGCTGGCCGGCATCATCGAACGGATGGTGCCGGGTGTGGGCGTCAGTTTGTTTGCTCACGTGGCCGACCTGCGCGCAGCCGGGGCCGAGGGCTTTGTCCACTTTTTTGTGGCGGCGCCTGTGCTCATGGAGGACGCGGCTTTTTTCCTTGCGCGGCGCACGCATACCATCGTGCTCGTCCACGGCGGCGAGGCAGCCTGCCTTCCGGCCGATTTTCACACGCTCGACGTGTGCCAGAGCGAGGAGGCCCTTGTGCGCTCGGTCCTGCGGCTGGCCGAGAGCGCTCACAGCCGCCATCCGCAGGCCCCCGGCCACGCTGGCGCCGACCGGGCGCTCACGCCGCTCACGCCGCGCGAAACGGAGGTGCTGAGGCTCGTGGCCGCCGGCCGCACCAACAAGGAGATTGCCGCCCGCCTGGGCGTGGGGCTCACCACCATCATCTCGCACCGCAAGAACCTGACCGAAAAGCTGGCCATCAAGAGCGTTTCGGGCCTGACGATATACGCCGTGATGCACGGCATCATAAAAGCGGAAGAAATCTGAACAGGTTTCTTCCGCTTCTTTTAAATGGAGCCCGGCCGCGGCTTTACAGCTCGTCGGGCAGAATGAGCACTTTCACGTAGTCTTTCAGATGAAACACGCCGCGTCCGTATCCGCTCTGCGAGTCGGCGATGAGCAGCAGCGTCTGCCGCCCGTCGGCAAGGCGACGGCCCAGGCATATGCCCTCGTAATTGGCAAAGCTGCGGTTGAAAGGCGTGAATTTGGTGGCGAAAACGGCGATGAGCTGCTTCACTAAAAACTTGTTGCCGTCGAGGCCGGCCAAGTGGGTGCCGCTGTCGATCTGCCAGCCCTCGGCCGGGTTGACCAGGAAGAGCTTGACGGTGGCCGTGGAGCTGAGGTAGCCGTTGGACACGTCGGCCTCGCGCTCCATGACGACGAGTCGTCCGTCGGGCAGGGCCGTCATGCCCGACACGCCCAGGGTGTAGACGAGGCCGAAGTCGTCCCGCTTGCCGCGGTCCATGCGGTAGGCATATTGGGCCACGGGGCGCAACCCTTCGTCGAAGGCTTGCAGGCGCAGCAGGTTCTGTGCGCCGGGCTGGCCGGGGCCTGCTGCCGGTCCGTCGGCCGGCAGGGTGCTTTCGGTCGTGGTCCAGAAGCGGCGGGTGGCGGGGCAGTAGGTCAGGGCCTCAAATCCGTAGTTGGGCACGATGTTTCGCAGGGCGAAGATGGCCGGTACGGCCAGGCCGCGGCCCGTGGGCCGTCCGTCGGCGGCATATTCGAGAATCTGCTGGTCGCCTTCGCCGCTGATGAAGACGGTGCCCGACGACGGCACGTAGGCCACGCCCTCGCAGTCGCGCACGCTCTGGCCCCGTTCGTTGCGGCGGGGCGAGGGGTTGCCGCGAAAGCCTTCCAGGCGGACGTCGCTTACCTCGCCCGTGAGCGAGTCCTGCTCTATGCGCATCACGAAAAAGCCGTCGGTGGGCCCCTTGTCGCTCACGACGGCATAGCGCCCTTCGCCCATGGGGGCTATCCCGCTGTAATCGGCCGTGCCGATGTTCCAGCGGCTCAGATCCTGCTGTTTCAGTTCGACGGCCTGCTGTGCTGCGGCTGTCATGCTTGCCGCCGAAAGCGCGGCCGCAAGCGCCAGGAAGCATGTAGTTTTCATTTCTGTCGGGTTAAGTTCATTCGTCGAGCATCAGGCGCACCATGACGGGGTAGGCGCCGAGCAGCATGGCCGCCAGCCCGCCGGGGGTGACGATGTTGTCGGGCCGCTCGTCGGTGAGCGCCACGCGGCCGTCGGCCACGCGGTAGTAGCCGTTGTTTTCGGGAATGTCGAAGTCGTGGTCCACGCCGATGTGGAGCTGAAAACCGGGATAGGCCCGCACGACGCATTCGAGAAAACGCATGACGTTCGTCACGCGCGCCATGGCGTAAGGCTTGGCCCCCTTTGTGCTGCCGGGACACCACAGGCGCCCCGTGAGACGGGCCTGGGGGCAGCCCTCGCGTGCGGCCCGCAGCAAGGCGCCTCGCGCAGCGTCGCTGTCGGCCAGCATGTCGCGCACGTTGAGCCGGCCGTTGCTTTCGGCCGCCACAAGGGCTATGCCGCACACGTGGCCGCCGCGGCGTGCCACCAGCACGCGGCCGCCCGTGACGTCGCACAGGCGGAGCGCGGCAAAGAAGTCGCCCTCGGCGGGGTGAAGCATAAAGGGAATGTCGCGCGTGTTCTTTTGGAAAAACACGAAGAGTTCGCGGCCCCACTCGTCGGGTTCGGTCACGCGGATGGTGTCATCGCTTTCTTCGCCGGCGTCAAGCTCCACGTCGTGGCGGAACGTGGCGGTCCAGTAGGCTCCGTGGCGCTCTTCTTCGAAGAAATGGCGCTGCTCCTCGTCGGCAGGCAGGACGAAGCTCACGGCCCCGCCCTGCTTGTAGAGGCGGCGGTGGGCTTCGCGCAGCAGGCGGGCTGCCAGGCCCTGACGGCGGTGTTGCGGAGCGGTGCAGAGCCCCGTGACAAAGCCGGCATGGAGCACGGAGCCGAAGAACGTAAAGCGATAGGGGAGCAACTGGCAGGCCGCCGTGAGCCGGGCGTTGAAGCGCTGCGTCAGGTTGCAGGCAGGAGTGTACTTCTCCTCAAAAAATATGTCGAGGAAATCGTCGGTTTCCCCGAGGCAGACTTTCCGCAGCTGGCGTGTCTGCTGTTTTATTTCTTCGTCGTTCAGTATAGACATGGTTCTGATGCGGTTTTCAGGCCGGCCCCGTTCTGCCGGTGGGGCTGTGGCGTAGTTCAGCTGCCGGTGCGGGGCCGGCGGGTGGCGGGGAAGGCCAGTTTCCACGTCTGCGCCCCGTCGTCGGTGGGAACCGTCAGCGTTATGCTGTCGCGCCCGGCGGTGAGGCCGGCGGCATAGGGATAGAGGGGGCAGGCCACGTAGGTTGTGCGCGTGTAATAAAGCGGGTCGATGCCTTGATCGTGCAGGAGCGTCAGGTGAAGCATGCGGCTGCCCGCGGCACCGTCCTCGATGCCGCGGTGGTCGAAGCCGAAGGTGTGGGGCAGTCCGCCCGTTTTCAGGGCAAGGCGCAGGTTGATGTAGCCTCCGCCGCTCCACACGGCTTCCACGCCGACGGGGTCGGCCATCGACGCGCCGTGCAGGTAGGTTTGCGGCAGCGGGGCGAGCACCTGCGCCAGCGAGACGAGGCGGGCGCTTTTGCCCTCTTCGGTGTAGAGCGCCATGACGCGGTAGGACGTATCGGCCGGGAGGCCTCCCACGCGGTTGGCCACGGCCAGACATGTTCCGTCGTCGCGCAGGAGCTGCGAGGCGAAGCCGTCGGCGTCGGTACACACCTCTAACAGGTCTTCGCGGTAGGGTGCGAGCGGCGTTTCCTCGTCGCCGCACGAGGGCAGGAGCGCCAGGGCCGACAGCATGAGGGCAAAGGCGGCGCGCTTCATCGGCAGGCAGCCTGATGGTTCAGCAAAGGGTTGGCATACATCGTCAGAATGCGCTCGCGCAGGAAGTTGTCGTCGCGCCGGGGCAGGTCCACCAGCGCCACGCGCGAGGCAACGTATTCCTCAAACTTCTGCCGCTCGGCGTCGGTGTAGTGGTCGGCAAAGCGCCGCCCGCCGTCGAGCAGGTCGGCCGCCACATAGTTGCCGGGATAGAGGTGGTAGCCGCGGTGTATCTCCCTGTCCATGCGTGCCGCCGTTTCGCGGAAGAGTTCAGCCTTGGGCAGTTCTGCCAGTTCGGGCAGCCATGAGTTGATGGGCTGCGCCATTTCGTAATGAACGTGCCCCTTCTTGCCAAATATCCCCACACGCATGTTTTCCAAGTCGTCGGCGCGCGATTTGACGTAGTCGGGGTTGTCGCGCTTCAGCTGAAATTCCTTGGCTTTCAGATAATCGCACGGGTCATACTCGTACGAGATGCTCAGCGGGACAATATCGAGCTGCATCAGCCGTTCGACGGGCGTTCCCGTCCCTCCCATGGCCATCATTTTGAGCACGCTCTCCTGCGTCCGGTCGTCGGAGTCTTTGGCCCGCCCCTCGCGCTGCGCAATCCAGATGTTCTCGTGTTTTTCGGCGATGGCAAAGTGCATATACTCGCTCATGAGGCGCGAACTCTCTAATTTCTCGCGCATGGAGACGGAGCGGCGCACGATGAACGACTTGTTGACGCGCACGAGCTTCTCAATCCAGGGATATATCAAGAGGTTATCGCCGATGGCAATCTCAACTGTGTTGCCGAAGCCGTTTTTTAAGAGCAGTATGGAGAGGAGCGCCGAGTCGAGCACGATGTCCCGGTGGTTCGAGACGTAGGTATGGCGGGCTTTCTTGTCGGTTCCCTCGGGGCAGCCCATCGTGAGCGACGAGGCGCACGTTGCCAGGAGCTGCATCACGAGGGGATAGAACAGTTTCTCCTGCACTTTCAGACTGTTCTTGCAGGCCTTGGCCTGGCCGCGGAGCGCTTCGGCCGGTATGTCCTTGTACCAGAGGCGTACCACGTCGAGAAACTGCGGGTCGTCGAAAAGCTCGTCGACGACGGCGGGCAGCTCCTCGGGCGTGTAGGGGCGTATGCCGTCGAACATTGCGGGAATGTTCATTTTCTTTCTCTTTTAAAATTTACCTTCGATGATGTCCGTCAGCACGTCGGCCATGCTGAGGCCGGCAGCCCGCACCTGCTGCGGGATAAAGCTCGTGGCCGTCATGCCGGGCGTCGTGTTAATTTCCAGCAGATTGATCTGCTCGTTGCCGGCCGGCCCGCTGAGGATGTAGTCCACGCGGATAATGCCGTAGCAGCCCAGGATGCGGTAGATGTCGCGCGTCATGTCGCTCACGCGGGCCGCCGTGGCGGGAGCTATGCGGGCGGGAGTGATTTCGCTGACCTTGCCGTTGTATTTTGCGTCGTAGTCGAAAAATTCTTCCGTCGTCACCACTTCGGTGATGGGCAGCGCCACGATTTCGTCTCCCCGCTTGAAGCAGCCGCATGTGATTTCCGTGCCCTCCATCATCTTCTCAATCATCACTTCCGGGCTCTCGGCCATGGCTTTTCCGATGGCAGGACGCAGGTCGGCCTCGGTTTTCACTTTTGTCACGCCGAAACTGCTGCCTCCTGCGTTGGGCTTCACAAAGCAAGGCAGCCCGAGGCGTTCTACGACGGCCTTGTCGTCGGGCAGCGGCTCGCCCTTGCGCACGAGCAGCGAGTCGGAGAGATGCAGCTGCGGGTAGGCGCGCAGGAAGTTGTTGAGTGCGAATTTATTGAACGTTAAAGCCTCGACGAGCACGTCGCTTGTGGAGTAGGGCAGGCCGATCAGGTCGAAATAGCCTTGCAGGATACCGTTTTCGCCGGGCGTCCCGTGTATGGTGATGTAGGCAAAATCGAACGTCTGCCGGCCGGCAAACGTTTCAAAAGAAAAATCGCTTTTATTTACGGCACATTTTTCCGTACCATAGAAGACGGTCCATTCCTTGCCGCGTATTTCGACGACATAGGGCGTGTATCTCTCCGTGTCGAGGAAAGTCAGAATGTTTTCCGCGCTGCGCATGGATACGTCATGCTCGGAGGAGTCGCCTCCTGCCACGATGGCAATCGTTCTTTTCATTTCTGTTTCTATTTTTAATAGGTCGGATGCATGTTCATTGGTTTTTCAGTCCGCCGACGTAGGCTTTCCATTTTTCGAGCAGTGCGTCCATGTCGGGGGGCAGGGGGCTGGTAAAGTCCATTTCGCGCCCCGTCACGGGATGCTTGAAGCCGAGCGTGCGGGCATGCAGGGCCTGGCGCGGGCAGAGGGCAAAGCAGTTGCGTATGAAGCTGTTGTACGTCCCCGACTGCGTGCCGCGCAGCACCTGGTCGCCGCCATAGCGTGCGTCGTTGAAGAGCGGGTGGCCTATGTGGCGCATGTGGACGCGTATCTGGTGGGTCCGTCCCGTTTCGAGGACGCATTCCACGAGCGTGACGTAGCCAAAACGTTCCAAAACGCGGTAGTGCGTCACGGCAGGCTTGCCCGTATCCGAGCCGGGCGGGAACACGGCCATCTGCAACCTGTCGTGCGGGTTGCGCGCTATGTTGCCCTCGATGCGTCCTTCGTCGTCGGCCACGTTTCCCCACACCAGCGCCTGGTATCGCCGCCGTGTCGTTTTGTTGAAAAACTGTATGCCCAGTTTTGTTTTGGCCTCGGGCGTTTTTGCTATGACCAGCAGGCCCGACGTGTCCTTGTCGATGCGGTGCACCAGCCCCACGGCCGGGTCGTTCGGGTCGTAAGCGGGGTTTTCCCGCAGGTGCCACGCCACAGCGTTGACCAGCGTGCCCGTATAGTTGCCGCAACCCGGGTGTACCACGAGGCCGGCCGGCTTATTCACGACCATCAGCGCCTCGTCTTCGTATGTAATGTCAAGGGGAATGTCTTCCGGCTCGATGGTGCTCTCGTAGCGTGGCCGGTCCAGGAGGAGCGTCACGACGTCCGAGGGCTTCACGCGGTAGTTGCTCTTTACGGGGCGGTCGTTCACGTGGATAAATCCCGCCCGTGCGGCTTGCTGTATGCGGTTGCGCGACGTGTCGCGCAGGTGGTCCAGCAGGAATTTGTCTATTCTGAGCAGCTGTTGCCCTTTGTCGGCCACGACGCGGTAGTGCTCGTAGAGCGAGGCGCCTTCTTCCTCGTCGGCGTCTTCGTTGTCGACGGTCGGCAGCGGCGTTGCGCAGCCGGTCTGTTTTTCCTCGTCGATGAAAAAGTTGTCGTCGCTGCCGGTGGTCATGGGTTTTCGGGATAATAATCGCTTCCCGCCTCTTCCGTGGGCGGGTAGGCGTGTTCTTCTTCAAAGCCCACTTCTTCGGTGGCTGTGCTGTCGTGCAGGTCGTCCGTGCCGAAGAACAGATAGTCCAGGCTGTCGTTGCCGTTGAATTCCTCTTCGGTATGGCCGTTGCCGATGACGAGCGTAACGAGCTGATCCACCGAGACGCGGGCGCCGGCGCTCATGGTGCGTCCGCCCACTTTGACGGCATACACCCAGTCGGGCTCGCCTTCGATATATTCGGGGGCGCCCAGCTTAAAGCCCAGCGTCTTGAGCCGCGTTTCAGCCTCGCGGCGCGAACTGTTGTCGGCCACGTCGGGCAGCGTCACCATGGGCGAGCCCGATGAGTTGATGGTAAGCGCAATGAGCCGCCCGGGCTTTATCTTTTCTCCCGCGGCAATCGATTGTTCCAGCACGGTGTTTCCCGGCTGCGAGCGCACATATCCCGTATCGGCCACCTCGCCCTTCAGCCCCAGGGCTTCCAGCTTGCGGACGGCCAGCTCGGCGTCCTTGCCCCGCAGGTCGGGCATGGTAATGGCCTCGCCGTGATGCGTATAATATTGCAGGAAAACAAGCGCTCCCACCACAAGGAGCACAGCGGCCACCATCATCCCGAGACAATTCCCCCAAAGGCGGCCACTGAATATCTTCTTGAAAAATTCAGAAAGCGTCATACCGTATGATTGCCGGCCGCAGGCGCCTGCCTCCGGCCGAAAATGTTAGCATGCGGCAAAGGTAAGATAAAAAAACGAGAGAAGTGAGGCCCGCTTGAAAAAAGCCTACTTCTCCCGTCATATCGTCTCCGAACCTCAGGGGTGCGTTTATTTCTTGCCGTGAACTTCGTCGGATACCGTCAGTTTCTTACGGCCTTTTGCCCGGCGGGCGGCCAGTACGCGGCGGCCGTCGGCGGTCTGCATGCGTTTGCGGAAACCGTGCTTGTTGTTTCTCTTTCTGTTGTGAGGCTGGAATGTTCTTTTCATTGTTGTTATGCTGTTTTGTTTTGTTGTTATCGCACTTTGGGCTGCAAAAATAGCAAGTTTTTTCGAATTCCCCAAGCCGAGCCCGCTATTTCAGCGTTTTTCGGCCGTTAATCGTGCCGTGGGCTGAGCAGTTTATGCGTTTTCCGCAAAGTGTTTCGACTGTTCCTCGATGAGTGCCGCGTCTTCAAAGTAGTTGATGCGCATGGCCCGGCGCACGTCGTCCATCGTGCGGGCTGCCACGGCGCGTGCCTCCTCGCATCCTTTGCGCAGCATGTCGTAGACGGCCGGGATGTCCTTTGAAAATTCGCGCCGCCGCTCGCGTATCGGTCCGAGCTCCTCTTGCAGGATGGCGTTGAGGAATTTCTTTACCTTCATGTCGCCCAGTCCGCCGCGTGTGTAGTGGGCTTTCAGTTCGTCGAGGCTTGCATATTCCGGCCAGTAGCGTTCAAAATGTTCGGGACGGCTGAATGCGTCGAGATATGTAAAGACCGTATTGCCTTCCAGGTGGCCGGGATCGCTAACGTGCACGTGTGTCGGGTCGGTATACATGCTCATGACCTTCTTTTTCACCTCGTCGGCCGTGTCGGCCAGGTAGATGCAGTTGCCCAGAGACTTGCTCATCTTCGCCTTCCCGTCTGTTCCCGGCAGGCGCAGGCAGGCGGCGTTGGCGGGCAGCAGTATTTCGGGTTCGGTGAGGGTTTCTCCGTAGATGTAGTTGAAGCGCCGCACGATTTCGGTGGCTTGTTCGAGCATGGGCTTCTGGTCTTCGCCCACCGGAACGGTCGTGGCGCGGAAGGCTGTGATGTCGGCAGCCTGGCTGATGGGGTAGGTGAAGAAGCCCACCGGGATGCTCGTCTCGAATCCCCGCATCTGAATTTCGGTTTTCACCGTCGGGTTGCGTTGCAGGCGCGACACGGTGACGAGATCCATGAAGTAAAACGAGAGTTCGCAGAGCTCAGGGATTTGCGACTGGATGAAAAGCGTCACTTTCGACGGGTCGAGGCCGCAAGCCAGGTAGTCGAGCGCCACTTCTATGACGTTGTTGCGCACTTTTTCGGGGTTATCCATGTTGTCCGTCAGCGCCTGTGCGTCGGCTATGAAGACAAACATCTTATCGTAGTTGCCGTCGTTCTGAATGGCCACGCGGTTGCGCAGCGAGCCCACGTAATGGCCGATATGCAGGCGTCCGGTGGGGCGGTCGCCCGTGAGGATGACTTTTTCTTTTGTCATGTGAATGGTTTCTTTCAAGTTAATGTGCCGCGCTCCCGCTGCGGGGCTTTGGCTCCGCAAAGTTAAGCAGAATGCGGCTCATCTGCAAATTTTTACGTTTCATATCCTGCCGCCGGCCGGCAGGGGCGGGCGGTTGTCAGAGGCGTTTGCTCTTCCACCGGCCGCTGCGGAAGTAGAGCCAGGCGAGCAGCAGCATGATGCCCCCATAGACGTGCTCGCTGAACCAGCCTACTGCCACGTCGGCGCGGGCTATCACCACTACGCCTATTATATATAAGGTGTAGATGGCGAGCGCCGTCATTTCTATGGCAAAGGCCGTGCGGGCGTTGCCCGTGCCCGTGATGGACTGGAAGAAGATATGTGCGGGAACGCTCAGCACGTAGGAGCTCAGCAGGACGTAGAGCGAGGCCCGTCCCGCATCGACCAGCACGTCCTCGTCGGTAAAGATGTGCAGCACGGCGTCGGGCAGCAGGCCCACGATGGCCACGAATACGGCCATGAGCATGAAGCCCAGCCGCACGATTTTCGTCACCAGCGGCGGTATGGCTTCCGTCTCGCGCTGGCCCATCAGGTTACTCGTGAGCGTGCTCGCCGTCGAGGCCAGGGCCGAAATGGTCATAAAACCGAAGGCCGACACGTTGCGTATGATGTTGGTCACGGCCAGCTGCCTTTCGCCCAGGTGTTCCACGGCCAGGAAAAACAGGAACCACGTCGACAGCGAAACGAAGTTCTGAACCATCGTCCATACCGAGAGGTTCAGGATGCGTTTCAGTACGGCGAAACGGAAGCGCGGCAGGCGGTTGAGGCCGTACTTGCGGTAGTCCATGTGGTAGCGCGTGTATAAAACGAAGAACACCATCGACACGCCCTCGGCCATGGCCGAGCCCATGGCGGCTCCCGCGATGCCAAAGGCGGGCAGCCCGAAGTTGCCGAAAATTAAGGCGTAGTTGAACACGACGTTTGAGAGCACCATCACCACAGAGTTGAGCGTAAGCGTCTTTGTCTGCGTCGTGCCCACGTAGAACGCCCGGAACATCAGGGCTACAAAGGAGAAAAAGAAACCATATATCCGCCACTGCAAATATTCCCACGTGGCGTCGAGCACATGCTGCGACGAAACCATGCGTTCCAGCAGTATCGGAGCCAGCGCGTGCGTGAGCAGGAAAACGCCGACGGCCAGCAGGAGCAGGAAGCCCAGGCTGTGGTAGAAGATGCTGCCGATGCGCAGGTATTGCCCCTCGCCGTTGCGCCGCCCCATGAGAATTTGGGCACCGATGCTGAACCCCATTCCAATCATGAAGACGGTGATATAAAAAATGCCTCCCAGCGCCGAGGCGCCCAGAGCCACCTCGCTCACGCGACCCAGGAAGATCGTGTCGGTCATGCCGATGAGCTGCTCCATGAGCAGGCTCACGAGGATGGGGAAAGCTATTTTTCCGATCTGTCGGTACGTGTAAGTTTTGGTTGTGCGGACGGTAGTTTCCATGCTGTCGCGTTTTAAGGCATTGGGCCGGCCGCTCCCGGTCGGTCCGGGGCGAAACGGTGTGCAAAGGTAGCAATTTACTTCTCTCCCGCCAAGCTCCTCACCCCCTGCGCCCCGGCCCCCGGGCTGATGCGAAAAGGCCGGCCACCGCTGCCGGCCGTAAAAGGCCGTGAGCAGGCGTGCCGCCGCGCCGGGCAGGCAGGAGGCTGCACCCGCCGGCCGGCAGCCGCAAAGGGCGTCGGGCGGGCTTTGCAATTTTTCAGAAAGAAGCTCTCCGGCCGCCGTGAAAAAACCGTATCTTTGCAAGCATGACCGACGAAATACGCGACTTTGTCGACGCGCTCGAACGCTACGTGCTCGACGCCCTGCGCCAGTCGGGCCAGCCGGCCGACTACAACGTCGAAGCCCTCCACGTGGTCGACGCGCGCAACCACCTGTTCCGCCCGGCCGGCAAGCGTCCCACCGACGAAGCCGCCGACGTTTATGCCCTGCGCGACCTCTGCCGCGTCGACGAGGACACGCTCGACGTCGTCCCCGACCGTGCGCGCCTGGCAGCCGTGGCCCGCAATTTCTTTTTCTGACCCTCTTTCTGCCGGCTTATGAACCCCGAAATCATCCTGTCTGAAAACATCTGTGCCGAGACCGACCGCGTGGTCGCAGCCATCGGCCCCGACCGCGTCTTCGTGCTCACCGACGAAACGACCGGCCGCCTCTGCCGTCCCCTGCTCTCCGACGCGTCGTCGCTCGCCGGCGCCACGTGGCTCTCCATCGCCCCGGGCGACGAGCACAAGACGCTCAGTTCGCTCTCCGACGTGTGGCGTGCCCTTTCCGCGGGCGGGGCATCGCGCCGCTCGCTGCTTGTCTGCCTGGGCGGCGGCATGGTGACCGACCTGGGCGGATTTGCCGCCGCCACGTTCAAGCGCGGCATAGCCTGCGTGAACTTGCCCACCACGCTGCTGGCCATGGTCGACGCAGCCGTGGGCGGAAAGACGGGTATCAACCTCGACGGCCTGAAAAACGAGGTGGGCGCTTTCAGCAGCCCGCGCGCCGTCGTCATCGACACGGAGTTTCTGCGCACGCTCGACGACAGCAACCTGCGTTCGGGCTATGCCGAGATGCTCAAGCACGGGCTCATCAGCAGCCGCGAAATGCTGGTGTCGCTCCTGCGCTTCGACATAGCCGCCCCCGACTATGCCCGCCTGCAAGCCATGGTGGCCGAGAGCATCGCCGTCAAGGAGGACGTCGTGCGCCGCGACCCCCACGAGCACGGCCTGCGCAAGGCGCTCAACCTGGGCCACACGGCGGGCCACGCCTTCGAGAGCCTGGCCCTTGCGCGGCAGCGGCCCGTCCTGCACGGCTATGCCGTGGCGTGGGGCCTGGTGTGCGAGCTCTATCTGAGCCATCTGAAAGCGAGCTTCCCCCTCGAAGAGCTGCGCCGCACGGTGGGCTACATCGCGGCCCGCTACGGCCGCTTTGCCTTCGGGTGCGACGACTATGAGACCCTGCTCTCCCTCATGCGCCACGACAAGAAAAACGTGGGCGGCGTCATCAACTTCACCCTCCTGGAACAGCCGGGCCGCGTGCGGCTCGACTGCACCGCCACGCGCGAGGAAATATGCGAGAGCTTCGACTTTTTCCGCGACAGTCTCGGGTAGCTGCGCCGCGCCGGGCTTTGCAACCGACAAACATAAGAAAGCATGGAACGTAAAACACTGATGAACGAAGCCACCGCCACGCTCGAACGCGCCCTGTCGCTGCTCGTGGTGTTTCTCCTGCTGGCGGCCACGGTGGTGCCCCTGGGGCGTCTGTTCGGCCGACCGTTCGGCCCCGCCGCAGCCGACGAGGCTGCCGCCGCCCGCCCCGACACAGCCGTGCTGGCCGCGCTGGGGCTCTCCGGCGCCCGCCTGACGCCCGCCGGCACCGACCTGTGGGCCGTCACCTCGGCCGCAGGCGACGACGCGGGCACGCTTGCGGGCAGCCGCAGCCGTGCAGCCGACGTAACGGGCTTTGCAGGCCCCACGCCCGTCTACGTATATATAAATAAGGAGGGGCGCGTGGCCGGTGTGGCGCCGGGGCTCCATGCCGAAACGCCCGCCGTGTTCCGCCACGTCGAGGACGAAGGCTTCCTGCGCAGCTGGAACGGCCTGACGCCCGCCGAGGCCCGCGCGCGGCAGGTCGACGCCGTGAGCGGAGCCACCTATACGAGCCAGGCGCTGGCCCGCAACGTCGGGGCAGCCTTGGAGGCCTATGCCGCCGCCCCCGCCACGGAGCCCGCTCCCGGTGACGGGGCCGACGCCTTCACGCAGATGGCGGCGCTCGTGGTTGTGGTGTTCGGTGTGGGCGTTGCGCTGGCAGCCCGCAGCAACCGCCGGCTGCGGCTCATCGTGCTGGTGCTCAACGTCGGGGTGACAGGATTTTGGTGTGGCGAGTACCTCTCCGTCTCCCTGCTCCGCAGCTGGCTGGCCGAGGGCGCCGACGTGGCGCGCCACCTGCCCGCCGTCGTCATGCTGGCCGTCTCGCTCGTGCTGGCTTTTCTGAAAAGACCCAACCATTATTGCACGTGGATATGCCCGCTGGGCAGCTTGCAGGAGCTGGCCTACCGCCTGCCCGGGCCCAAGCTGCACCTGCCGCCGCGTGCCTTCCGCGCGATGGAGCGCATCCGTCTCGGCGTGCTCGCCCTGTTGCTGCTGGCGCTCTGGATGGGCGTGGGCGCCGAGGTGCTCGACTATGAGCCCTTCGCGGCGTTCCGTCCCGCGGCAGCTCCGTGGCCGGTGCTCTTGCTGGCCGGGGCGTTCGTCGTGCTGGGCGTGTTTGTGCCCCGTCCGTGGTGCAAGATGCTGTGCCCGTTGGGCGAGCTCTTCCGCCTGAGCTGCGACGCCGGCCGCAAGAGCTGAGCGCAGCTATGTTTTCACGTTGAAATCAACCCGTTTTCAAGCCATGAACAGATATAAAATAGTCAGTCTCGTCCTTGCCGTAGCCCTGCTGGCTGCGCTGGCAAGGCTCGTCACCGGTGTTGAGCCGTCGGCTCCCGCCGACGGCGGCAACGCTGTTTACGACAACATCCTGGCGCGCAAGAGCGTGCGCAGCTATACCGACCGCCCCGTGGGACGTCCGCAGCTCGACACGCTGCTGCATGCCGCCATGGCCGCACCGACGGGCCGCGACATGCGGCCGTGGAAATTTGTGGTGGTCGACAACCGCGCCGTGCTCGACACGCTGCATGCCCGCCTGCCCAAAGCCGCCATGCTGGCCGAGGCGCAGGCCGCCATCGTGGTGTGTGGCGACCTCACGGTCAAGGACGACCGGGGGCAGCCCAGCCGAAACTGGCCGCTCGACTGCTCTGCCGCCACGCAGAACCTGCTGCTGGCGGCCGAGTCGATGGGCCTGGGCGCCGTGTGGACGGGCGTATGGCCCTACGACGACCGCATAGCCGCCGTGCGGGCCGCCCTGCATCTGCCCGACAGCATCGTGCCGCTCAACGTCGTGCCCATCGGCTACCCGAAAGGCGACGCCCGGCCGAAAGAAAAGTACGACCCGCACAACGTACGCTATAACCGCTGGTGAGCCATGACGAAACGCCTTTTGCTCCTCAGCCTGCTGACGCTCCTGCCCCTCGGCCTGAAAGCCACCGGCGGGAGCGATGCCGAAGCGCTCTTCCGGCGCTTCCGCGAAGCCGCCCGCTTCGACTTCAACTACCCGCGCGAGCGCGTTTACCTGCATCTCGACAACAATGCCTACGTCGAGGGCGAGACCATCTGGTTCAAGGCCTACGTCATGCGGGCGTCGAGCCTGGCAGCCTCGGAGCTGAGCCGCGTGCTCTACGTCGAGCTGCTCAACGCCGACGGCGAACTGATGGAGCGCAAGCTGCTGCGCGTGGAGAACGGGCAGGCTGCCGGCGAGCTCTCGCTGCAACTGCCCGTCCGCTCGGGCTATTACGAGGTGCGCGCCTATACGCGCGAAATGCTCAACTGGGGGCCGGCCGTCTGCTTCTCGCGCGTGGTGCCTGTGTTTCGCCGGGCGGCCGACGGCGGCCCGCTCTCGCCGCTCACCATCGACCGCCCGATGGCCGAAAGCGACCTGGCGCCCTCGCATGCGCGGCCATACACCTTTCCGAAGGCAGGCGGCGTGCGCATGGCCTTCTTTCCCGAAGGGGGCAACCGCGTAAAGGGGCTGACCCAGCGCGTTGCGTTCAAGCTGACCGACGACCGCGGCTATGCCCTGGCCGACTCGTGCGAGCTCTTTGCCGAGGACGGCACGCGGCTGGGCGCCTTCCGCCCGCAGCACGAGGGCATGGGCGTTTTCACGGTGCCGGCCGCGGCGGGGCAGGGCAGCGTCGTGGTGCACAGCGGCGGGGGGACGAAGCGTTTCGACCTGCCGGCCGCCGCAGCCTCGGGCTACGTGATGACCGTCGGGGCTGACGACGGTGGATGCAGCGTGGTGGTGGAGCGCAGCGCCGGCGAGGCGCCCCGCCTGCTGGGGCTGCTCGTGGCGTGCCGCGACCGGGTGTGCCATTTCGACACGCTCACCGTGACCGACGGCGCCGTGGAGCTGCTCCTCCCCGACGAGGCGCTGCGCACGGGCGTGAACCGCATCGAACTGTTCGACGCCGACGGGCGCAGCCTGTGCAGCCGCCTGCTCTTCAAGCGGGGCAGCGAGCGCACCCTGCGGCTCGACGTGCGCCAGAACGAGGAGCGCTATGCCGCCTTTGCCCCCGTGGCGCTCGAAATGCACCTGAGCGACGCCGAGGGCCGCCCCGCGCAGGGCACCTTCTCGCTCGCCGTGCGCGATGCCGGGAGCGAACTGGTGGCCTCGCCCGAGGCCTCGCTCGACGCCGAGCTGCTGCTGGCATCGGAGGTGAAGGGCTACGTGGCCCGGCCCGAATATTACTTCGAAGCCGACGACGCGGCCCACGACCGGGCGCTCGACCTGCTGCTGATGGTGCAGGGCTGGACGGCCAACGATTTTGAGACGCTTTGCGGCGCGAAGCCCATGCGCATCGGCCAGCCCATCGAGGAGAAGCTCACGCTGGACGGCCGCATCCTGCACGACAACGACAAGCAGAAGCCGCGGCCCGGCGCCGAGGTGGGCCTGTTCATGTACACCCGGGCGGGAGCCGCCATGCGCTCGCGGGCCGTGGCCGACAGCGTGGGAGGCTTTACCTTTGTGTCCGAGGAGGACTACACCGGCCGCTGGATAGGCCAGTTTTCCATCACGGAAGAGGGAAAGAACAAGTGGAGCCGCGTGGCCCTGAACCGGTGGTTCGACCCTGCGCCGCGGCCTTTCGCCTTTCGCGAGCTCGAACTGACGCCGCCCGACACCGTGCGCCGCAGCCGCCCCGCGGCACGCGAGGAGCTCTTCGCCTGGACCGACACGCTGCCCACCTATCAGCGCATCGACCTGGGAACGGCCGAAGTGACCACCCGAAACCGTTACCGCGGGCTGACGGGCAACCGCTATTCGTACCAGGGGGGCGAAAAGGCCGGGGCCGCACGCGCGCGTATCTTCTACAACGTGGAGCGCGAGCTGGAACGCCGCAAGGACGAGGGGCGGGGAGTGCCCTATATCTGGGACTTTCTGAAGGAGAAGAACGAGGATATCTATTACGAGTACGCCACCGACACGACCGACCCCTACGTAAAAGGCTTTTTCCAGGCCATCGGCGACGTGGGGCAGGCTCCGGGCGACGTCATCCTGCCCTACTACAAGGGCCGCCCGGCCGTGGTGTTTCTCGACAACGACCTGCTCTTGCAGCGCAAGAAGATGGACAACGGCCTGATGCTGGCCGACGAAATCAAATCGGCCGTGGTCATTGAGAACCAGGACGACTGGGAGCATTTCCTGCCGTCGAAGAGCTTCACCTTCGCCGGCGGCAACATCGGCAACTACCGGCCGGCGGCCATCTTCCTTTATTCGAACCCCGACTTCGCCCTGATGCGCACCAAGAAGGGGGTGGAGAAACGCATCATTTACGGCTTTTCCATCCCGAAACGGTTCTACTCGCCCAACTACCGGGGCATCGACCTGCCCTCGGCCGCCGACGTGCGCCGCACGCTCTACTGGAACCCCTCGGTGACGGCCGGCGCGGACGGCAAGGCCACGGCCGTCTTTTTCAACAGCTCGCACGACGGCGCGCGGCTGCGCATTTCGGCGCGCGGTGTGACGGCGGAGGGGCGTTTCGTCAGCTACGACCGCTAATTCGTCGACAAAACAGAAAAAAAGCGGATGAAAATTTGGCAGTAAGGCCGGAAAGCTCTACATTTGCCGCGAACAAACAAGAAAACAGCGACCATGACAATGTCTGCTTCCTACTTTTTCGGTTTTTATTTTTACTTTGCCGGGCAAGCGAAGCGGGACGTTGCGTGCGTTAGGAAATAAAAATAAGAACCAATCGCGAAAATCCCGCTCCCACCCGGAAGCGGGATTTTTCGTTTAAACCAAACAACGAATGAAGACAATAGCGATACAAGGCGTCGAGGGCTCGTTTCACGACATGGCCGCCCACCGATATTTCCCGGGCGAGGAAATCAAGCTGGTGTGCTGCAACACGTTCGAGGACGTGTTTGGCAGCATGGAGCACGACCGCGAAATGCTCGGCATGGTGGCCATCGAAAACACGATAGCCGGCAGCTTGCTCCACAACTACGAGCTGCTGCGCGCCAGCGGGAAGGTCGTCGTGGGCGAATACAAGCTGCACATCGAGCACAGCCTGCTCTGCCTGCCCGAAGACAGCTGGGAGAGCATCACCGAGGTCCACTCGCACCCGGTGGCCCTGGCCCAGTGCCGGCAGTTCCTTGCCGCCCATCCCGCGCTGCGTGCCGTCGTGGCCGACGACACGGCCGGCGCCGCCGAAGCCATCAGCCGCGACCACATGCGCGGGCATGCCGCCATCTGCTCGGCAGATGCCGCGCCGCTCTACGGCATGAAGGTGCTCCAACAGGCCATTGAGGACAACAAGCACAACTATACGCGCTTTCTGCTCGTGAGCGACCCGCTTTTTGCCAACGACCTGCGCACGCCCGACCGCACCGACAAGAGTTCGCTCGTCTTCACCCTCCCGCACGAAGAGGGCAGCCTCTCGCAGGTGCTCTCCATCTTCACGTTCTACAAGATCAACCTGACGAAAATACAGTCGTTGCCCATCGTGGGCCGCGAGTGGGAATATCTGTTCTACATCGACGTGACGTACACCGACTACCTGCGCTTCCGGCAGAGCATCGAAGCCGTGCGCCCCCTGACGAAACAACTGAAAATACTTGGAGAATATGCAGCCTCTTGAAAGCAAAACACCGGCCATCCGCCCCGCCGACCGCCTGGCGGCCGTGAGCGAATACTACTTCAGCCGTAAGGGCAAGGAGATAGCCCGTCTGAACGCCGCCGGGCAGGACATCATCAGCCTGGCCATAGGGAGCCCCGACATGCCGCCCTCGCCCGAGACGGTCGAAACGCTCTGCCGCGAGGCGCGCCGCGACGATGCCCACGGCTATCAGCCGACGGCGGGCACGCCCGAGCTGCGCCGGGCCATGAGCGGCTTCTACAAACGCTGGTATGGCGTGGAACTCGACCCCGACAGCGAGATACAGCCGCTCATCGGCTCGAAAGAGGGCATCCTGCACGTCACGCTGGCTTTTGTCAACCCCGGTGAGCGCGTTCTGGTGCCCAATCCCGGCTACCCCACCTACACCTCGCTGAGCCGCCTGCTGGGCTGCGAGGTGGTCCACTACGACTTACGGCCCGAGCTGGGCTGGCAGCCCGACTTTGACCAGCTGGAAAGCATGGACCTCACGGGCGTGCGCCTTTTGTGGAGCAACTACCCGCACATGCCCACCGGTGCCCCGGCGCGCATGGAGACCTACGAGCGCCTGGTCGACTTTGCCCGCCGCCACGGCATCGTCGTCGTCAACGACAATCCGTACAGCTTCATCCTCAACCGCGAGCGCAGGAGCCTGCTCCAAGTGGACGGCGCCAAGACGTGCTGCATCGAGTTCAACTCGATGAGCAAGAGCCACAACATGCCGGGCTGGCGCGTGGGCATGCTGGCCTCGAACGCCGAGTTTGTGAGCTGGGTGCTCAAGGTGAAGAGCAACATCGACTCGGGCACCTTCCGCCCGCTCCAACTGGCAGCCGCCCGCGCCTACGAAAACAGCGAGGCCTGGCACGTCGAGGCCAACGTCAACGTCTATGCCCGCCGCCGCCACCTGGCCGGCGCCATCATGGACGCCCTGGGCTGCACCTACGACCCCGCCCAGGTGGGCATGTTCCTGTGGGGCCGCATCCCCGACGCCTGTGCCGACGCCGAGGAGCTTACCGAGCGCGTGCTTCGCGAGAGCCGCGTGTTCATCACGCCGGGCTTCATCTTCGGCTCGAACGGCAGGCGCTATGTGCGCATTTCGCTCTGTGCAAAAGAAGAAAGAATGGCCGAAGCCCTCGGCCGCATCCGCGATACGTTCAACACATTATCCACCCGTTAAAACATCTTGACCATGGAACTCCATCTCGAACCCTTGCGCCTCCCGGGCATCGACCCGAAGCGCCCCGTCGTCGTCGCCGGCCCCTGCTCGGCCGAGACCGAAGAACAAGTGATGACCACTGCCACGCAACTTTGCAAGAAAGGCATCAAAATATTCCGCGCGGGCATCTGGAAGCCCCGCACCAAGCCCGGCGGTTTCGAGGGCGTGGGCACGGTGGGCCTGCCGTGGATGCAGCGCGTCCAGCAGGAGCTGGGCATGCTCGTGGCCACTGAGGTGGCTACGCCGCGCCATGTCGAGGCTGCCCTCGAAGCAGGCATTGACCTGCTCTGGGTGGGCGCCCGCACGGTGGCCAACCCGTTTGCCATGCAGGAACTGGCCGACTCGCTGCGCGGAGCCGACGTGCCCGTGCTGGTGAAAAACCCCGTCAACCCCGACCTTGAGCTGTGGATCGGCGGGCTGGAACGCATCAACGGGGCGGGCATCACGCGCCTGGGCGTCATCCACCGCGGCTTCTCGTCCTACGACAAAAAGCTCTACCGCAACCTGCCCATGTGGCACATCCCCATCGAGCTCCACCGCCGCATCCCGGCGCTGCCCATCTTCGGCGACCCGAGCCACATCGGCGGCAAGCGTGAGCTCATAGCCCCGCTCTGCCAGCAGGCCATGGACCTGGGCTTCGACGGTCTCGTGGTCGAGAGCCACTGCTGCCCCGACGAGGCGTGGAGCGACGCCGGCCAGCAGGTGACGCCCGACGTGCTCGACTTCATCCTCGACAAGCTCGTCATCCGCGAGGCGACGCAGACCACCGAAAGCCTGGAAACCTTGCGCAGGCAGATTGATGAATGCGACAACTCCATCCTGGAACTGCTGGCACGGCGCATGAGAGTGAGCCGCGAAATCGGCCAATACAAGCGCGAACACAACATGACCGTCGTGCAGGCCAGCCGCTACTCGGAGATACTCGAAAAGCGCGGCGCGCAGGGCGTGCTCTGCGGCATGAGCGCCGAGTTTATGAAGGCGGTCTTCGAGGCCATCCACGAGGAAAGCGTGCGCCAGCAGATTGAAATCATGAACAAGGAATAAACACAGCAAGAAAGATGCGTATCCTCATATTGGGAGCAGGCAAGATGGGCTCGTTCTTCGTCGACCTGCTCAGCTTCGACCACGAGACGGCCGTCTACGACGTTGATGCGCGCCGCCTGCGCTTCATGTACAACACGCAGCGCTTCACGCAGCCCGAGGAAATAGAGGCTTTCCGCCCCGAACTGGTGGTCAACGCCGTGACGCTCGAGCGCACGCTCGACGTGTTTCGTGCCGTCGTCCCCCTGCTGCCGCTCGACTGCATCATCAGCGACATCGCCTCGGTGAAAACGGGCTTGAAGGACTATTACCTCACGTGCGGCCGCCGCTACGTGTCGACCCACCCCATGTTTGGCCCCACCTTTGCCAACCTTGGTGCGCTGAGCTCCGAGAATGCCATCGTCATCTCCGAGGGCGACTACATGGGGCGCATCTTCTTCAAGGATCTCTACGCACGTCTGGGGCTTCACGTCTGCGAATATACGTTCGACGAGCACGACGAAACCGTGGCCTACTCGCTAAGCATCCCCTTCGTCTCCACTTTCGTCTTTGCCGCCGTCATGAAGCATCAGGACGCGCCGGGCACCACCTTTAAGCGCCACCTGCAAATAGCCCGCGGCGTGCTGGGCGAGGACGACTGCCTGCTGCGCGAAATTCTCTTCAACCCGCGCACGGGCGGCCAAGTGTCGAAAATTCGCGACGAGCTGACCAACCTGCTCGACATCATAGACCGCCGCGACGCCGGGGCCCTCGACGCCTACTTGCAGCGCATCCGCGGAAACATACGGTGACAATGGACAATTGACAATTGACACTGAGCAAAGGAGGGTAGACAAAGGACAATTGAGAGCAAATGCTTTTCAATTGTCCTTTCTTAATTGTCAATTCTCAATTGTCAATTGTCAATTGAAAGCTTTCGTTGCACACTTCCGTAAAAGTCGTGCAATAGCAAGCGGGGCTTACATTTGGGCCCTCCGGCGGCGAAAAACTTCTAAAAATGTGCCATCGCTTGTCCGCTCCGGGCGGGTTGTACGAAATAAATCCTTAACTTTGTGGGCGTTTGGGCCCGGCAGGCCCGAGGAAACGACAAAACTTTACCACACATATTGGATATGAAAAGAAAGATACAGTTCAGCCTCGTCTATCGCGACATGTTCCAGTCGGCAGGCAAGTTCCAGCCGCGCAAGGATCAGTTGGAGCGCATAGCTCCCGTCATCATCAAGATGGGATGCTTCGCCCGCGTTGAGACCAACGGCGGGGCCTTTGAGCAGGTGAATCTCCTTTACGGCGAAAACCCCAACCAGGCCGTCCGTGCCTTTACAAAACCCTTTAACGAAGCAGGCATCAAGACGCACATGCTCGACCGCGGCCTGAACGCCCTGCGCATGTTCCCCTGCCCGGCCGATCTGCGCCGCCTGCAATACAAGGTGAAGCACGCTCAGGGCGTCGACATCCCCCGCATCTTCTGCGGCCTGAACGACGTGCGCAACATTATCCCCTCCATTCATTACGCCCTCGAAGCAGGCATGACGCCCCAGGCCACGCTCTGCATCACCAACTCGCCCATTCATACGGCCGAATATTACAGCGCCATCGCCGACCAGCTCATCGAGGCCGGCGCCCCCGAGATCTGCCTGAAAGACATGGCCGGCATCGGCCAGCCCGCCCTCCTGGGCAAGCTCTGCGGCATGATCAAGACGAAGCACCCCGAGGTCATCGTGCAATATCACGGCCACAACGGCCCCGGCCTCGTCATGGCCAGCATCCTCGAAGTGTGCAAGAACGGTTGCGACATCGTAGACGTCGCCATGGAGCCCCTCTCCTGGGGCAAGGGCCACGCCGACGTGCTCTCCGTCCAGTCGATGCTGAAACACTACGGCTTCGACGTGCCCGAAGTCAACATGGAAGCCTACATGGAAGCCCGCGCCCTCACGCAGGAATTCATGGACGACTTCCTGGGCTACTTCATGGATCCCAACAACAAGCTCATGAGCTCGCTCCTGCTCGGCTGCGGCCTGCCCGGCGGCATGATGGGCTCCATGATGGCCGACCTCAAAGGCGTTATGAACGCCATCAACATGAATCTGGCCAAGAAGGGCGAGAAAGAGCTCTCCGAGGACGAGCTCCTGGTGCGCCTCTTCGACGAAGTGGCCTACGTATGGCCGCGCGTGGGCTATCCTCCCCTCGTGACGCCGTTCAGCCAGTATGTCAAGAACATCGCCCTGATGAACCTCCTCATGCAGTCGCAGGACAAGCCCCGCTTCTCCATGATGGACGACAACATGTGGGGAATGATACTCGGCAAGAGCGGAAAACTGCCCGGCGAGGTGGCACCCGAAATCGTGGCGTTGGCCAAGGAAAAGGGCTACGAGTTTTCCACCACCGACCCGCAGGAAAACTATCCCGACGACCTCGACCGCTTCCGCAAGGAGATGGCCGAGAACGGCTGGGACGAAGGCCCCGACCAGGAGGAGCTCTACGAGTTTGCCATGCACGAAAAGCAGTATCGCGACTACAAGAGCGGCGTAGCCAAGAAGCGCTTCCTTGCCGACCTGCAAGCCGCCAAGGACAAGCAGACGGCCGGCCACATGAGCCTCGAAGAAGCTACGGCCTTCAAGCACGCCAAGGCCGACGCCATCGTGGCCCCCGAGAGCGGCATCGTGCTGTGGGAAATCGGCGGCGACGGCGAATGCGTCAAGGCCATCGAGCCCTACATCGGCAAGACCTATGCCGAGGGCGAGCGCTTCTGCTACATCGAAAACACCCACGGACAGATCGTTGAAATCCCCGCCGCACTGGGCGGCAAGCTCGTCGAAGTGGCAGCCAAGCAGGGCGGCCACGTGAGCAAGGGCGACGCCCTGGCCTACATCGAGCGCGCATAACGCACCTTTCGTCCGACCGCCGGCCGGACGAAAGGCATCTTTTCCACCTAACGCGGCCCCGCACGCCACCCCCTCACCGAGGGAAGCGTGCGGGGCCGTGGCTTTGCTTGCGGTGCGCGCGGGCGCCGCGTCCTTCGACGGCTGAGGTTTCCGTGCAGCAGGGTGTAAACAGTTTTTAACGCCGTGGCAGCGCTCCTTTCATGCGCCGGGAGAGAGGCCAACGGCCGGGCGAATTTTGTACCAATCTGATACAGAGTGCAGAACGTCTCAGCACCTTTCCGAGAGCCCCCATAACAAGCCATTTCCGGGCCATTTTTGCATCAAATGCAGGCCTTGACCGGCCAACAACAGGCCTTCGATTTCAAAATCCATCCCATGGATTCAGAAATCCAAGGCTTGTTTCGATGAAGACATGTGCGTTTTTCCGCAAAACAGAGCCTCCCGAACGCTGGAACGCGCGCCCCGGCCTGTCATTATTTTTTGGAAAATCTGCGTTTTGCCAAATAGCGCACACGAGAAAAGGCTTGCAGCTGTGCCGGCGCGTCCGGCCGTGATGTGGCGGAGGCTTTCGGGGTGGCGGAGTGGGCTATTCTGCGAAGTCTTTGCGGTATTGGCTGGGCGTTACGCCCGTCTTGGCCTTGAAGAGGCGGGTGAAATGTTGCGGATAGTCGAACCCCAGCTCATAAGCTATCTGGCTGATGCTTTTGTCGCAGAGGCAAAGGCGGTCCTTGGCCGTCTCGATCACTTTGTGCAGGATGTGTTCCTGCATGTTGTGCCCCGTTTCCTTTTTGATGAGGCAGGAGAGATAGTCGGGCGAGAGGTGAAGCCTGTCGGCAAAGAGCTTCACCGATGGCAGCTTGCGGGGGCTGCCCGGAGCGGGGGCGAAATAGTCGTTCAGGAGCGTTTCGAAGCGGCTCACCACGTCGGTGCCGCTCCGGGTGGCGGCGCCCTGACGGTCGTAGAGGCGGTCGCTGTATGCGAGCAGCAGCCCGACGGCGGCACAGACGACCCGGGTGGTGTGGCTGTCGGGGCGCCGGGCCAGTTCGGAGGCAATGTGGTCAAGGCAGCTGCGAATGCAGGCCGCTTCGGCGAGGGAGGGGCGCAGTGCCTCGTGCGCCTCGTATGAGAAAAGTCGGTGGCGACCGATGTTTTGGGCCAGGTCGGTGCCCCGGAAATAGTCGGGGTGGAGCAACAGGGCGATGCAGCTCGCCCGCGGGCGGTAGGGCTCCTTGTGGCCGGTGAACGTTACGACCTGTCCCGGCGCCGTGAAAAACAGGGCCCTGTCCCGGTAGTCGTACATGTTGCGGCCGTATCGCACGCCGCAGCTGGTGTCGCCGCAATAGAGCGAGACAACGTAATAGCCGCAGCACAGGCCCGGAGGATTGCTGTATGCCTTCATGGCAGCATAGCGGACGACGGTGGCCAGCGGGTGGAGGGCGCGGATGCCGATGGCGGCGCAATAGTCGTGCGGGGTGTCGTAGCGGATGGCGGGAGTCATGGCTTTGCTTGTTGTTCAGGGCAAATGTACGCAAAGCGTTGCACAAACCGGGGGGGTATCGGATTTGTTGCAGACGGGCACGGATTTGTTTAGCAGGCCCGGGCCTTTTTGTACCGAACTTTGCGGGTATACTGATTTTTCTTTTGCATCTGACATGAAGAGTAACAACGGAATGTCGCGTCGCGACTTTATAAAGACTGTGGCAACTGCATCGGCGGGGGCGGGCATGGCTGCCTGCGCCGGCGGGTGCGGCGGCAGCGGGGCGGCAGGGGCGCCGGCCGGAGAGATGACCTGCCGCACCGACCCGGCAACGGGCGAGAAGATTTCGCTGCTGGGCTATGGCTGCATGCGCTGGCCCACCCGTCCGAGAGACGACGGCCGCGAGGGCGAGGAGATTGACCAGGAGGCGGTGAACAGGCTGGTGGACCATGCCATAGCGCATGGCGTTAACTATTTCGACACGGCCCCCAACTACGTGCAGAACCTTTCGGAGGAGGCCACGGGCATCGCCCTGGCGCGCCATCCGCGCCACAAATGGCACATCGCCACAAAAATATCCAACTTTACGCCCGACACCGAGACGTTCGAAGGGGCTACGGCCATGTATCGCGAGTCGTTCCGCAGGTTGCGGGTGGACTATGTCGACTTTCTGCTCCTGCACGGCATAGGCATGGGCGGCATGGAGGTGCTCGACAGGCGCTTCCTGAGAAACGGCGTCCTCGACTTCCTCTTGAAGGAGCGCGAGGCGGGACGCATCCGCCATCTGGGCTTCTCCTTTCACGGCGATGTGGAGGTGTTCGACTATATGCTCGCGCGGCACGGCGAGTGGAAGTGGGACTTCGTGCAGATTCAGCTCAACTACGTGGACTGGCACCATGCGGCCAAGGCCAACGTGGGCAATCCGTGGGTGCGCAACGTGGTGAACGCCGAGTATCTCTACCATCGCCTGGCTGAGCTCCGCATTCCCTGCACCGTCATGGAGCCGCTCCTGGGCGGCCGCCTCTCGAAACTGCCCGACTACGCCGTGGCGCAGCTGAAGCAGCGGGAGCCGCAGCAGAGCGTGGCGTCGTGGGCCTTCCGCTTTGCGGGGAGCTTCCCGGGCGTGCTCACCGTCCTGAGCGGCATGACCTATATGGAGCACTTGCAGGACAACCTGCGCACGTTCAGTCCGCTACGCCCCGTCGCGGAGGAGGACCCGAGGCTGCTCTTCGACGTGGCAGACCGCCTCATGCAGGTGCCCACCGTTCCGTGCAACGGCTGCATGTACTGCATGCCCTGTCCGTTCGGCGTGAACATTCCCGCCATTTTTGCCCATTACAACAAATGTGTCAACGAGGGAAACGTGGCCGGGCTCCGCGACGCTCATTACAGCGAAGCCCGCCGTGCCTTTCTCGTGGGCTACGACCGCAGCGTGCCACGGCTGCGCCAGGCCGACCACTGCATTGGGTGCCGGCGGTGCATGGCCCATTGCCCGCAGGGCATCAACATTCCCGAAGAAATGCACCGCATCGATGCCTATGTGGAGCGGTTGAAGCAGGAAAAGGGGTGAACGCGCCGGTACGAAACTGTTAAATATCGCTTCCCGGCGGCGTTAATCTGCCGGCAGCGGGGTGGTTGTCATGCCGTTATTGCATATCTTCGCGCTTTCTCCCTACACGGGAGCGAAGGCGGTGGCCGCGAGGCTCTCCCTGCGGGGACGCGCCGGCCGTCCGCCTGACGTTAACACAAACAACTGACGGCAAAGATGTACAGCAACAACATTTTAGAAACCATCGGGCGGACGCCGATGGTGCGCATCGCGAAGCTCTCGCCCAATCCCCGCGTTTCGATATTTGCCAAGCTGGAAGGGTTCAACCCGACGGGCAGCATCAAGGACCGCATTGCCCTGAAAATGGTGGAAGAGGCCGAGCGGAGCGGCAGGCTGCGGCCTGGCATGACCATCATTGAGCCCACGTCGGGCAACACGGGCATTGCCCTGGCCGCCATCGGCGCCGTCAGGGGCTATCGCGTGGAGATCGTGATGAGCCGGGCCGTGTCGGTGGAGCGCAGGCAGATGATACGCGCCTATGGCGCCACCGTGCGCCTCACGCCTGCCGACGAGGGCACCGACGGGGCCATCCGCCTGGCGCGCCGCCTGGTGGCTGAGCACCCCGAGCGCTACTTCATGCCCGACCAGTTCTCGAACGCGTGCAACTATCTGGCCCATTACGAAAGTACGGCGCTGGAAATATGGCAGCAGATGGAGGGGCAGATCGATTATCTGGTGTGTGCGCTCGGCACGTCGGGCACGCTCATGGGGCTTTCGCGCTTCTTGAAGATGATGAAGCCCGACATTCGCTGCGTATGCGCCCACCCCGTGAAGGGCCACTACATACAAGGACTGAAAAACATGGAGGAGGCCATCGTTCCGGCCATTTATGATCCGTCGAAGATAGACATTGAGGAAATGGTAGGGAGCGAGGAGGCCATAGCCACGGCCCGCCGCATCATTGCCTGCGAAGGCATTTTTGCGGGCATGAGCAGCGGTGCGGCCATGCTGGCCGCCATGCGCACGGCCGAGCGCATCGAGAGCGGCCGCATCGTTGTTGTTTTCCCCGACAGGGCCGAAAAATACCTGAGCACCCGTATGTTTGAAGGTTTGGACGGCTGACAGGGCCGGTGGCGGCTGCAAAATCAGTATTATGGTGAGGCTTTTCTGTAAAAGTGGTAAGCCCGAAAAGATACGGGCGCACTAACTTTGCAGCCAACCCATCAAAAAGAAAAAACTTATGCTGCGCAAAATAAGACGCGGGCTTGCCGTCGTGTTTTTCGTCGCCGTTACGCTGTTGTTTCTCGACTTTACGGGAACGCTCCACGCCTGGTTGGGCTGGACGGCCCGGGTGCAGTTTCTGCCGGCGCTGCTGGCGCTCAACCTGGGCGTCGTTGTGTTTCTTGTGTTGCTGACGCTCGTGCTGGGGCGGGTCTATTGCTCCGTCATTTGCCCGCTGGGCGTGATGCAGGACCTCTTTGCCCACGCGGGGCGGAAGCGAAAGAAAAACCGTTACACCTATTCGCCGGCCAAGACGTGGCTCCGTTGGGGCGTGCTGGCGGTCTTCGTGCTGGCGCTGGTGGCCGGAGTGGGGTCGCTGGTGGCGTTGCTCGCTCCATACAGTTCGTACGGGCGGATGGCGAGCAACCTGCTTGCCCCCCTATACGCCTGGGGCAACAACCTGCTGGCCTATGCGGCCGAGCGGGCCGACAGCTATGCTTTCTACGAAACGGAGGTGTGGATGAAGAGTCTGCCCACGTTTCTCATCGCCCTGTTCTCCTTTATTATAATAGGTGTGCTGGCGTGGCGGGGCGGGCGCACTTATTGCAACACCATCTGTCCCGTCGGGACGGTGCTGGGCTTCCTGGCGCGCTTTTCGTGGCTGAAGCCGGTGGTCGACGCCGACCGCTGCGTGGGCTGCAAGCTGTGCGAGCGCAACTGCAAGGCCTCGTGCATCGACATCGCCCATCATCAGATCGATTACAGCCGCTGCGTGGCGTGCATGAACTGCATTGAGACCTGCTACAAGGGGGCCATCAGCTATAAGCATCCCGTGAAGAAGGCCGCCGCCGTGCCCGATGAGGCCGGGGCCGCAGACGGGCCGGCCGACGGCGGCCGCCGCACCTTCCTGACGGCTACGGCCATGGCTGCCACGGCGGCAGCCCTGAAAGCGCAGGAGAAAAAGGTGGACGGCGGCCTGGCCGTCATCGAGGACAAGCAGGTGCCCCACCGCGCGGTGCAGCTCGTGCCGGCGGGAGCGTGGAGCGCGCGGCATTTTGCCCGGCATTGCACCGCCTGCCAGCTCTGCGTGTCGGTTTGCCCGAACGGCGTGCTGCGTCCGGCCACCGACCTGGGGCGGCTCATGCAGCCCGAGATGAGCTACGAGCGGGGCTACTGCCGGCCGGAGTGTACGAAGTGTGCCGATGTGTGCCCGGCGGGGGCGATCCACCCGATTACGGTGGCCGAGAAATCGTCTACGCAGATTGGCCACGCCGTGTGGGTCAGGCAAAACTGCGTGCCGCTGACCGACGGCGTGGAGTGTGGCAACTGTGCCCGCCATTGCCCCGCGGGAGCCATCCAAATGGTGCCCTCGGTCGAGGCCGATCCCGCCTCGCCCAAGATACCGGTGGTCAACGAGGAGCGCTGCATCGGTTGCGGAGCTTGCGAGAACCTTTGTCCCGCACGGCCGTTCAGCGCGATTTACGTGGAGGGGCACGAGGTTCACAGGGAGATATAACGAAAAAACGCGACGTTTATGGATAAAAAGAAAGCGATGAGCCGCCGCGACTTCTTCAAGGTGGCGGGAGCGGCCGGCCTGTCGGCCACAGCGCTGGCGGGCTGCCGCGGGGGCGGGGCGTCGGCCCCCGAGGAGCTCCCCATGGGCGAGATGACCCGCCGCACCAACCCCTCGACCGGCGACCGGGTGTCGCTGCTCGGTTTCGGCATGATGCGCCTGCCCTCGGTGGGAGGGCGCTCGGCCCGTGAGGGCAACGAGGACATTGACCAGGAGATGGTGAACCGCATGGTCGACTTCGCCATTGCCCACGGCGTCAACTATTTCGACACCTCGCCCGCCTATTGCCGGGGGCTGTCGGAGAAAGCCACGGGCATCGCCCTGGCGCGCCATCCGCGCAACACCTATTTCATTGCCACCAAGCTGTCGAACTTTGCCCCCGAAACGTGGACGCGCGAGGCCTCCATCGCCATGTACCGCAACTCGCTGAAAGACTTGCAGACGGACCACATCGACTATTACCTGCTGCACGGCATCGGCATGGGCGGCGGCATGGAAGAGTATGAGAAACGCTACGTCGATAACGGCGTGCTCGACTTCCTTCTGGACGAGCGCAAGGCCGGGCGCATCCGCAACCTCGGGTTTTCCTACCATGGCGACGTGGCCGTGTTCGACCGCCTGCTGGCCGAGCACGACAAATATCATTGGGACTTCGTGCAGATCCAGCTCAACTACCTCGACTGGAAATATGCCAAGGAAATCAATCCCAATAACACCAACGCAGAATATCTGTACAACGAACTGGCGAAACGCCACATCCCGGCCGTCATCATGGAGCCCCTTTTGGGCGGGCGCCTCTCGAACGTGCCCGACGGCATCGTGGCCATGCTCAAGCAGCGCGAGTCCGAGCGGAGCGTGGCGTCGTGGGCCTTTCGTTTTGCGGGGAGTTTTCCCGGCGTGCTCACGGTGCTGAGCGGCATGACGCGCATGGAGCATTTGCAGGACAACCTGCGCACATACAGCCCCCTCCGCCCGTTGAGCGACGAGGAGTTCGCCTTTTTGCAGCGGGCGGCCGACCGCATGATGCAGTTCGACACCATCCCCTGCAACGACTGCAAATACTGCATGCCGTGTCCCTATGGCATCGACATCCCCGCCATCCTGCTCCATTACAACAAATGCCTGAATGAGGGCAACGTGCCCGAGAGCTCGCAGGAGCCCGGCTACCGCAGTGCCCGCCGCGCCTGGCTCGTGGGCTACGACCGCAGCGTGCCCAAGCTGCGCCAGGCCAGCCACTGCATCGGGTGTGGCCAGTGCAGCCCCCATTGTCCGCAGCGCATCGACATACCCGCCGAGCTGCACCGCATAGATGCCTACGTCGAGCGGCTGAAACAAAACACATTGTAGACCGCGAGGCCGCGCCGGCCCGCCGCCGGAAAGCGCGTGCCGGGCGTTTTGCAGGGCTCCCCGGCCCGTACCCCTAAAATAAAGCCACGGCAAAACGAGCAGTTGCCCGTTTTGCCGTGGCTGTTTCGTGTGGAGTGGGGGATGCCTTTATTTGATTTCTTCGAAGTCGATGTAGGTGCCTTCGTCCTTCCCTATTTTCTTTTTCCGCCGGCGATGGGTGCGGTGCGGCTCGTGCGGGGTGTCTCCCCCGTCGCGCGGTTCGGGGCGGCGCGGGCTGCGTATGGCGCGCCAGATTCCTCCGACGGCAGCCATGAAGAAGGCAAAAATGATGAAGACGAGGGCAAAAAGACAACCGAGGGCTTTCATTTTCTTGTTTTGTATTTAGATGATGCTTCTTGACCGGTAGCGGTACAAAAAGCGTGCCATGGCGGCGCGGCTCAGCGTTTGCGCATGTTGGCTGCCAGCGAGAGCAGCACGTAGAGCACGACGATGAAGGGCAGGCCGCGCCACCCGAAAGCGCCGACAAGGAAGCCGGCCAGGAAGATGAAGACGTAGCGCAGGCGGTTGTCGCGCCAGCCGAAATGTTTGAACTTTAAGGCAAACATGGGGATCTCGCTCACGAGCAGCCAGCACGACAGGACGATGCCGGCCAGGACGAGCCAGCCGCCGCAGGCGATGTGGGCGATGTCGTCGTGGAGACCGAGGGCGAGCGAGGCCCAGAAGAGGGCGTTGGCCGGCGTAGGCAGGCCGATGAAGCCCATGGTCTGGCGCTCGTCGAGGTTGAACTTGGCCAGGCGCAGCGCCGAGAAAGCCGCTATCAGGAAGCCTGCCCAGGGCACGTAGGCCGCCACGGCAGGGGGCAGGCCCGGAAAGGTGGCCTCGCCGAGGAGGCTGGCCACGACGGCGGCCGGCGCCAGGCCGAAGGTGATGTCGTCGGCCAGCGAGTCGAGCTCGCGGCCGAAGGGGCCGGCCACGCCCAGCAGGCGGGCGGCAAAGCCGTCGAAAAAGTCGAACACGGCGCCGCCGACGATGAACGTCAGCGCCAGCGGATAGTTACCTTGCAACGCAAAAACAGCTGCAACGCATCCGCAGAGGAGGTTGCAGCTGGTGATGATCTGAGGAAATTGTTTTTTCAAGCTCATGCCTGTGGATTTAGACGTGCCACGATGGTCTGGTTGCCCACGGCTTTCTGGCCCACGTACACAAGGGGCGTGCTGCCCAGGGGCAGGAACACGTCGACCCGCGAGCCGAACTTGATGAAGCCGAGGTGCTCGTCGATGTAGCATTCGTCGTCGGGGCGGGCATAGGTCACTATGCGTCGGGCCACGGCGCCTGCAATCTGGCGGACAAGGATTTCCTGCCCGGCTGGCGTTTCTATGACGATGGTGGAGCGTTCGTTTTCGGAGCTGGCCTTGGGCAGCCATGCTTTGTGGAAGTTTCCGCTGTGGTGCTCGACGAGCTTGACGTGCCCGTCCACGGGAAACCAGTTGGCATGGACGTTGGTGAGCGACATGAAGATGGAAATCATCAGGCGCCGGTCGTGAAAATATTCGTTCTCGTCCACTTCCTCGACGACGACCACTTTGCCGTCGGCCGCGGCGAGCACGACGTTTTCCGTCTCTCCGTTGAAGAGGCGGATGGGGCAGCGGAAAAAGTTGACAATGATGGCGTAGAAGACGATGCTGGCCAGCAGCAGCGTGTAGAAGACGGCGGGCCAGCGCTCCCCGGCGACATAATAGACGACGGCATTGGCTGCCAGCAGGAAGACGAGCACGATGAGCAGCGTATCTGTGCCTTCACGGTGCAGGCGTATCTTTTTCAGTCGTTTCATTCTTACTTTCCCGGCCTGGGGCCGATTGCAGTTGTTGTTCTAATCCGGGTGATGCTTTGCCCTGCAAAGATAAATGTTTTTACTTAAACGGACAAATCTGTCGGCCGAAAGGGAAGCGCGGGCTATTCCCAGGCTTCCGTCAGGCTGCGTTCGAGCTCTTCGGGCGAGAGGCGCAGGTGAAACTGTCCGTCGCGGGCTATGGAGATGCCGCCCGTCTCTTCCGAGACGATGATGGCGAGGCAGTCGGTTTTCTGCGAGATGCCCAGCGCGGCGCGGTGGCGCAGGCCGAGGGCCTTGGGTATGTCGGCGTCGTGCGAGACGGGCAGGATGCAGCCGGCGGCTTTGATGTGTTTGTGGCTGATGACCATGGCGCCGTCGTGGAGAGGGCTGTTCTTGAAGAAGATGTTCTCGATGAGTCTCTGGTTGATATCGGCGTTGATGATGTCGCCCGAGTGGATGATCTCGCTCAGCCCCACGTTTCTCTCGATAACGATGAGCGCGCCCACCTTTTGCTTGCTCATGCTCATGCAGGCCATGACGATGGGCATGATGTCTTCGCGGCGGGCGCTCTCGCGCTTTTTGCCCGTGACGAGGCGCAGGATGAGGTTGGTGCTGCGGCGCGAGCCGATGGTCGAGAAGAAGTGGCGTATTTCCTCCTGGAAAAGGATGATGAGGGCCAGGGCGCCCATGTTGACCAGTTTGTCGAGGATGCTGCCCATCAGGCGCATCTCGAAGACCTGCGATACGAGGATCCACACGAGCACAAAGACGAGGATGCCCGAGAAGATGTTGGCCGAGCTCGACTCTTTCATCAGGCGGTAGATGTAGTAGAGCAGCAGGGCGACGAGAACGATGTCGATGACGTCTTTTATTCCGAGGGAGATCATGGGCAGAGAGTTGGGTGGTCGGTGCAGGCGCTGCGCAGGGCGCCGACGAGACGCACGGCCTCGACGGCGGCCCGCACGTCGTGGACGCGCAGGATGTGGGCCCCCTGCATGAGGGCCGCGGTGTTCAGTACGGTTGTGCCGTTCAGGGCCGTGGCGGGCGTGGCGTCCAGCGTTTGCCACACCATGCGCTTGCGCGAGAGGCCCACAAGGAGGGGCAGGCCGAGCAGGCCCAGATCGGACAGGTGGCCGAGCAGCACAAAGTTGTCCTCCGGGCTCTTGCCGAAGCCGAAGCCCGGGTCGACGATGATGTCGTGCGCGCCGAGCTCGTGCAGCCGGCGCACGCGGCCCGAGAGCCATGTGCATACGCTCTCCATCACGGGCGCCCGGTCCACGGCGTCGGCCCCGCCGCCCATGTGCATGAGCACGTAGGGCACGCCGAGGGCGGCCACCGTGGGCAGCATGGCGGCATCGAGCGTGCCGCCCGAGATGTCGTTGACGATGTGGACGCCATACTCCTCGACGCACATGCGGGCCACGTCGGCGCGGTACGTGTCGACCGATACGACGGCTTCGCCCGCCTCGCGCATCACGACGGGGAGCACCTTTCGCAGCCTGTGGGCCTCCTCTGCGGCGTCGGTGGCGGTGGCTCCCGGCCGTGTCGAGCAGGCTCCCACGTCGATCATCGTGCCCCCTTCGGCCAGAATTTGCCGCACGCGGGCAGCCACGGCGGCTTCGTCCGTGGTGCGCGAGGGGGCGTAGAACGAGTCGGGCGTGGCGTTGACGATGCCCATCACCTGCGGCCCGTCCATCTCGAACAGACGGCCGCCCACGTTCAGGCTGTATGGTGTGTAAGGCTGCATCGGGCAGCCATACGGGTTTTCATTCATATATATAATAATGGTATGCCTCGCAAAATTAGCGAGAAACCGCGGAATAGACGAATAAAAGCCTGCGAAACCGGCGCCGGCGCTCTGCGAAGGCCCTGACGGGCGGTTGCCGAGGGCCGCAACGGGGGCCGGCGCCGGCACGTGGCGGCCCGGGCCGCCTGTCGGGAGCTTTTGTGCCTGCCGCAGGGCAATTAAACCGGCCGCGCGGCAGAAGGGTATGCGTTTTTCGCCTAACTTTGCACCCCGCAGGCGGCCATGGGCCGAGGCCTTCGGACCGTCTGCGGCGATTAACTTTTGGAACGCAATGGATATCAAGGATCTTTATGAGCTCTTCCTCCGCCATCCCGAGGTGACGACCGATACGCGCCACTGCCCGGCGGACTCCCTGTTCTTTGCCCTCAGGGGCGCTACGTTCGACGGCAACGCCTTTGCGGCCGCGGCGCTCGAAGCGGGCTGTGCCTATGCCGTCGTGGACGATCCGTCCGTGCCCGTCGGAGGCGACGGCCGCTATATCCTCGTCGACGACGTGCTCGCCACGCTGCAACGTCTGGCCACCGAGCACCGCCGGCGCCTGGGCACGCGCATCGTGCAGATAACGGGTACGAACGGGAAAACCACCACCAAGGAGCTCACGGCTGCCGTGCTGCGCGGGCGCTATAACGTGCTGGCCACCGAGGGCAACTTCAACAACCACATTGGCGTGCCCAAGACGCTGCTGCGCCTGCGCCCGGAGCACAAGGTGGCCGTCGTCGAGACGGGGGCCAACCATCCCGGCGAGATAGCCCGGCTGAGCGCCATCGTCGAGCCCGACTGCGGCCTCATCACCAACGTGGGGCGGGCCCATCTGGAGGGCTTCGGGTCGTTCGACGGCGTCGTGCGCACCAAGGGCGAGCTCTACGACTGGCTGCGCCGCAGCCCCGAGGGCTTTATCTTCCTGCACAAGGGCGACGCCGTGCTCGAGGGTATCGCCGGCGGTTTGCCCCGCTTCACCTACGGCGAGCCCGGGCCGGGCTGCGACGTCGAGGGCGAGGTGACGGCCTGTGCCCCCTTCCTGCGGCTGCGCTGGCGGCCGGCCGGCGGGGCGTGGCACGAGGTGCAGACACATCTCATCGGCGCGTACAACCTGTGGAACGTGCTGGCTGCCGTGGCCGTGGGTCTGCGTTTCGGCGTGGAGCCCGCCCGCATCACGTCGGCCCTCGAAAGCTACGTGCCGACGAACAACCGTTCGGAGCTCAGAGAGACGGCCCACAACACGCTCATCGTCGACGCCTACAACGCCAACCCGACGAGCATGAAGGCCGCGCTCGACAACTTCGCGCTCATCGCCCACCCGCACAAGATGGTCATACTCGGCGACATGCGCGAGCTGGGCGAGGCTTCGGCCGGGGAGCATCGCCGCGTGGCAGCTCAGGCGGGCGCGTTGGGCTGCGAGGCCGTGTGGCTCGTGGGCCCCGAGTTTGCGTCGTGCGAAGTGCCGCACGGCCGCCATTTTGCCGACGTGGCCGAGGTGAAGGCCGCCATCGCCGGCGGAGAGCGGCCCGAGGGACGGCTCATCCTGATCAAAGGAAGCAACGGGACGCGCCTGTTTGAGCTCCCCGATTTGTTATAAACCAAGGGCAGCCGCCGGCCGCAGGACAGGCTGAGACGCATCTTGCGGACGGCGCTGCGCCGTAACGGGGCCGGGGCGGCACGCATGCCGTGTCCCGGCCTTTTTTGTGCCCGTTGTGCCCGCGTCTGTTTTGCAGCCGGGCCGGGCGCGGCTGCTCCCGGGCTTTTCCCGCCGGCCGCCTTGAAAAACAGCCGGGACGCCTGCCGAACGGTGCCGGCCCATGGCCGTTGTATAAATTTGAGGCGAAAGGGTTAAAATTAAGTTGCGGGCGGCATTTTCTGCCAAGCGCGCTTTACATTCGTCCGGCAAAATTTGTAACTTTGCGGGCCTAAGACGGACGACGTGGATGAGAGGCCATTTCGCTTGCCCCACATCGGTGGGGCACTTTCGCAGCTCAGATACGCAGGCGGGCACGAGGCCCGTTTGCGCCTTTTTTGTGTGCGGCGGAGTGGGGCAGAGGCCCTTTGCGGCGCGGCGTCTGCGCTGTTTACAACGCAACAACAAACAACAAACAAATATATTAACAACACATTAGAGCTATGAACTTTACCTTATTAGTGACAACACTGCTTACAGGTATTGCTTTCGTAGGTATCGTGGTGGTATTGGCGAAGCTGATTTCGCCACGCTCCTACAACAAGCAAAAGGAAGAGGCTTACGAATGTGGTATCCCGACGCGCGGCCGCTCATGGATGCAGTTTCGCGTGGGCTACTATCTCTTTGCCATCTTGTTCCTGATGTTCGACGTCGAGACGATGTTCCTCTTTCCGTGGGCCGTCGTGATGCGTTCGCTGGGCCCGGCCGGCCTTTGGAGCGTGCTCTTCTTCCTGTTCATCTTAGTTCTGGGCCTGGCCTATGCCTGGAGGAAAGGAGCGTTGAAATGGCAGTGATGAAGAAACCAAACATCAAGTCGATCCCTTACGAGGAGTTTAAGGACAACGAAACCTTCGAGAAGCTCGTGGCCGAGCTCAACGCCGGCGGCGCCAACGTCGTCGTGCGCAAGCTGGACGATCTTATCGACTGGGGACGCAGCAATTCGCTTTGGCCGCTCACGTTTGCCACGAGCTGCTGCGGCATCGAGTTTATGGCCGTCTGCGCCGCGCGTTACGACATCGCCCGTTTTGGCTTCGAGGTGACGCGCAACAGTCCGCGCCAGGCCGACGTCATCCTGGTGAGCGGTACGATAACGACGAAGATGGCGCCCGTGTTGAAGCGTCTGTACGACCAGATGGCTGACCCGAAGTATGTGGTGGCCATCGGCGGCTGCTCCATCAGCGGCGGACCGTTCACAAAGTCGTACCACGTGGTGCGCGGCGTCGACACCGTCATCCCCGTCGACGTCTACGTGCCCGGCTGTCCGCCCCGCCCCGAGTCGTTCCTCTACGGAATGATGCAGCTGCAGCGCAAGGTGAAGGTGGAAAACTTCTTCGGCACCGTCAACCGTAAGGAAAAGGACCCCTTCGCCAAGGAGGCTGTCCGCGAAAAGGAAAGAGAAATATTTAGCGAGGAGGAACAGGCATGAATCTGGACATAAGAACCGTTGCACCCGAGAACCTGCGCGAGGAAATGCTCCGTCTGCGCCGTGAGCAGAAGATGGACTTCCTGGAAACGCTCACCGGCATGGACTGGGGCGAAGAGGGCGGCCTTGGCGTCGTCTATACGTTGGAGTCGACCGAGACGGGAGAGCGCGTGGCGCTGAAAACGGCTACGACCGACCGCGAGAACCCGATGCTCCCGAGCGTGAGCGACATCTGGAAAATAGCAAACATCTACGAACGCGAGGTCTACGACTTCTACGGCATCAAGTTTACGGGCCACCCCGACATGCGCCGCATCTTCCTGCGCGAGGACTGGGTGGGCTATCCCTTCCGCAAGGACGATGAGCCCGAGAAGGAAAACCCGCTGCGCATGACCAACGAGCCGCTTGCCGACGTGACGGAGAGCTACGTGCTCAACCCCGACGGAAGCGTCACGAAGGAGACGCACCGCATCTTCGAGGAGGGCGAATACGTCGTCAACATCGGCCCGCAGCACCCCTCGACGCACGGCGTGCTCCACTTCCGCGTGAGCCTCGACGGCGAGGTGATACGGAAAATCGACCCCGTGCTGGGATATATCCACCGCGGCGTCGAGAAGCTCAACGAAAGCCTTACCTATCCGCAGGCGCTGGCCCTGACCGACCGCCTCGACTATCTGGGCGCCATGCAGAACCGCCACGCCCTCTGCCTCTGCATCGAGCAGGCCATGGGCATCGAGGTGAGCGACCGCGTCAAGGTGATCCGCACCATCATGGACGAGTTGCAGCGTATCGACTCGCACATACTCTTCTTCTCCTGCCTCTGCCAGGACCTGGGCGCCACGACGGCCTTCCTCTACGGCTTCCGCGACCGCGAGAAGATACTCGACATATTCGAGGAAACCTGCGGCGGCCGCCTCATTCTCAACTACAACACCATCGGCGGCGTCATGGCCGACCTGCATCCCAACTTCGTAAAGCGCGTCAAGGAGTTTATCCCCTACATGCGCAAGAATATGCAGGAATATTTCGACGTTTTCATCAACAACGTCATTGCCCGCAACCGTATGGACGGCGTTGGCGTGCTTTCGCTGGATGACGTCATCTCGTTTGGCTGCACGGGCGGTACGGGACGCGCCTCCGGCTGGCACAACGACGTGCGCAAGCGCATGCCTTATGCCGCCTACGACCGGGTGGAGTTTAACGAGATCACCCGTACGGAGGGCGACAGCTTTGCCCGCCTCATGATACGTATGGACGAAATCAAGGAGAGTCTCAACATCATCGAACAGCTCATCGACAACATCCCCGAAGGTCCGTTCCAGGAAAAGACGAAACCCATCATCAAGGTGCCCGAAGGTACGTACTATACGGCCGTCGAGGGCAGCCGTGGCGAGTTTGGCGTCTTCCTGGAAAGCCATGGCGACAAAACGCCCTACCGTCTCCACTACCGTGCCACGGGCCTGCCGCTGGTGGCCGTCATGGATACGGCATGTCGCGGCAACCTGATAGCCGACCTGATTACCATCGGTGGAACCGTCGACTACGTGGTGCCCGACATTGACAGATAAACCATCCTGCCGGGGCACGGCCGTGCGGCGGAGAGCCGCCGGCCGCCGGCCCGGTGCGAACTTATCATAAACAGAAGTTATGTTATTCGATTTTAATGTAATATCCCAATGGATACACGGGGCGCTCACGTCGGTCATGCCCGAGTGGGCGGCAATACTCACCGAGAGTATTCTGGTGGCGCTGGTCATCATCACGCTCTATGCCGTGTTCGCGATCATCCTCATTTACATGGAGCGCAAGATCTGCGCTTTCTTCCAGTGTCGTCTGGGCCCGATGCGCGTGGGCAAATGGGGACTTTTGCAGCTCTTTGCCGACGTGTTCAAGATGCTGACGAAGGAAATCATCAGCATGCGTCAGTCCGACCGCTTTCTCCACAACCTGGCTCCGTTCCTTGTCGTGGTGGCTTCGATGCTGACGTTCGCCTGTCTGCCCTGGAACAAGGGGGCACACATCCTCGACTTCAACGTCGGTGTGTTCTTCATGCTGGCAGCCTCGTCTATCGGCGTGGTGGGCATCCTGCTGGCCGGTTGGAGCAGCAACAACAAGTATTCGCTCATCGGTGCCATGCGTAGCGGTGCGCAGATCATCAGTTATGAGCTCTCTATCGGCCTGACTATGCTCACCATGATGGCGCTCACCGGCACGTTGCAGATTTCGGAAATCGTCGAGCAGCAGTATGCCGAGGGCTGGAACATCGTGCGCGGCCACGTGCCCGCCGTCATCGCCTTCCTTATCTACCTGATAGCAGGCAACGCCGAGTGTAACCGCGGCCCGTTCGACCTGCCCGAGAGCGAAAGCGAGCTCACGGCAGGTTATCATACGGAGTACTCGGGTATGCACTTCGGCTTCTACTACCTTTCCGAGTATCTGAACCTGTTCATCACGGCGGGTATCGCCACGACCATCTTCCTCGGAGGCTGGGCGCCGCTGCATATCATCGGTCTGGACGGGTTCAACGGTGTCATGGACTATATCCCCGGCATTGTCTGGTTCGTAGGCAAGACGCTTTTTGTTGTCTTTCTGCTCATGTGGATCCGCTGGACGTTCCCCCGCCTGCGTATCGACCAGATCCTGGCTCTCGAATGGAAATACCTCGTGCCCATCAGCTTGGTCAACCTGGTGCTCATGGCCCTCGTGGCAGCTTATGGATTTCATTTCTAACGGAGTAAAACTACATTGATTATGAAAGAAGATAAAACATATCTTGCTGGGTTGTTCGGGGGCATCAAAACGCTGTGCGTCGGCCTGAAGACGACGATGCGCGAGCTCTTTACGCCCAAAGTGACCGAGCAGTATCCCGAGAACCGCCGGGAGCTGAAGATGTTCGACCGTTTCCGCGGTTCGCTCACGATGCCCCACAACGAGAACAACGAGCACAAGTGTGTGGGCTGCGGCTTGTGCCAGATGGCATGCCCGAACGGCACCATTACGGTGAAGAGCGAATTTTACGAGACGGAAGATGGCAAGAAGAAAAAGCGTCTTGTCAGCTACGAGTACAATCTGGGCTCCTGCATGTTCTGTCAACTGTGTGTGAGGGCCTGCCCGCACGGCGCCATCACGTTCGACCAGAGTTTTGAGAATGCCGTGTTCGACCGTTCGAAGCTTGTTAAGAAGCTGAACCACGAAGGCAGCAAATTAATGGAAACGAAATAATCAGACATTATGAATTCGCATAATATTATGTTCATCGTGCTGGCAGTCTTCATCGCTCTGTCCTCGTTTATGACGGTGCTGACGAAGAGCATCATCCGGGCTGCCACGTACCTGCTCTTCGTGCTGCTGGGTACGGCCGGTCTGTATTTCCTTATGGGCTATACGTTCCTCGGCTCCGTTCAGGTCATGGTGTATGCGGGAGGCATCGTCGTGCTGTACGTGTTCTCCATCCTCCTTACCAGCGGCGCCAAAGACGTTGTGAACAACCGTACGAAGAAAAAAGTGTTCTTCTCGGCGTTGCTCTCGCTCGTGGGCTTTGCCACGGTGCTCGTCGTATTGCTCAAGCACGGCTTCAAGGCTGCTGTCCTTTCTGCTCCCGAGGAGGGAGGCATCACCATCGACAGCGTGGGCCGCTTCATGCTTTCGTCCGGCCAGAACGGCTATCTCCTGCCTTTCGAGGCGGTGAGCGTTCTGTTGCTGGCATGCATCGTCGCAGGCTTGCTGATTGCCCGTAAACGCTAAAAATGGAATAAGATTATGATACATTTGGAATATATTCTCATCATTTCGGCCATCATGATGTTCGCAGGCGTCTACGGCTTCCTGACGCGCAAGAGCACGCTGGCCATACTGCTCTCCATCGAGCTGATGCTTAATTCCACGGACATCAATTTCGCGGCATTCAACCGAATGCTTTACCCCGACGGACACGAGGGCTATTTCTTTGCCCTGTTCTCCATCGCCATCTCGGCGGCCGAGAGCGCCATCGCCATTGCCATCATGATCAATATCTACCGAATGCTGAAAGACATATCGGTGGGCAAGCTCGAAAAGATGAAATGGTGAACTGCGGGATAACAAAGCAATTTTCAAACCGTAAGCAACACAATTGATATGGAATACACAATATTGATACTTCTGCTTCCGTTTCTCTCGTTCCTTCTTTTGGGAATAGCGGGAAAATGGTTCAGCCACAGGACAGCAGGTCTCATTGGCACGTGTTGTCTGGCCGTTGTGACGATACTTTCGTACATGACAGCCTACGACTTCTTTACCATGCCCCGCACGGCTGAAGGTGTCATCGAGGCCATACCCCCGGTGGTCAACTTCACGTGGCTGCCTTTCTTCGCCGAGGGGCTGAAATTTGAGATGGGCATCCTGCTCGACCCCATCTCGGTCATGATGCTGATCGTCATCTCCACGGTTTCTTTCATGGTACACATCTATTCGTTCGGCTATATGCACGGGGAGCGCGGCTTCCAGCGCTATTATGCCTTCCTCAGCCTGTTCACCATGTCCATGCTCGGTCTGGTGGTGGCTACGAACATTTTCCAGATGTACCTCTTCTGGGAGCTCGTGGGCGTTTCGTCCTATTTGCTCATCGGCTTCTACTACACGTCGCCCGCGGCCATCGCGGCATCGAAGAAGGCCTTCATCGTGACGCGCTTTGCTGACATGTTCTTCCTCATCGGCATTCTTATCTATGGCTACTACTGCGGAACGTTCAGCTTCGACTTCGCCGGCGAGGCCCGCGGCTTTGCTGCCGGCGGCTTCATGCTCCCGACGGCCTTGCTGCTGATGTTCATCGGTGGTGCAGGTAAGAGCGCCATGTTCCCGTTGCACATCTGGCTGCCCGACGCCATGGAGGGCCCGACGCCCGTCAGCGCTCTCATCCACGCCGCTACGATGGTGGTGGCCGGCGTGTTCCAGATTGCACGCCTCTTCCCCTTGTGGATACAGTACGCTCCCGACACGTTGCACATCGTGGCCTGGGTGGGTGCCTTCACGGCGTTCTATGCAGCGTCGGTGGCCTGCGTCCAGAGCGACATCAAGCGCGTGCTGGCCTTCTCCACCATTTCGCAGATTGCCTTCATGATGGTGGCCCTCGGCGTTTGCACGGAGATTACCACCGGTCATGACCATCCCGGCAGCCTGGGCTACATGGCTTCGATGTTCCACCTGTTCACACACGCCATGTTCAAGGCCCTTCTCTTCCTTGGAGCCGGGTGTATCATCCATGCTGTCCACAGCAACGAGATGAGTGCCATGGGTGGCTTGCGCAAGTATATGCCCATCACGCACATTACGTTCCTCGTCGCCTGCCTGGCCATCTCGGGCATACCTCCTTTCTCGGGCTTCTTCTCGAAGGACGAAATCTTGACGGCCTGCTTCGCATACAGCCCCGCCATGGGCTGGATCATGACAGCCATCGCAGGCATGACGGCCTTCTACATGTTCCGCCTGTATTATGGCATTTTCTGGGGCACGGAGAACAAGGAGCTCCACGCCGAGCACACGCCGCACGAGGCTCCGCTCACGATGACTGTCCCCCTGATGGTGCTGGCTCTGATCACCATTTTCTGCGGATGGGCCTTCAACTTCGGCAGCTACGTGAGCGCCGACGGCCGCGACTATCAGATACACCTCGACTGGTCGGTGGCCGGCACGAGCATCGTTGTGGCCATCGTGGCCATCGCCCTTGCCACCTTCATTTATGCCCGCGACAAGCAGCCCGTGGCCGACAAGCTGGCCGCGCAGTTCAGCAGCTTGCACAAATGGGCCTACCACCGCTTCTATATGGACGAGGTTTATCAGTTCATCACGCACCGCATCATCTTTGCCCACATATCGAAGCCCATCGCCTGGTTCGACCGTCACGTGGTTGACGGCTTCTTCAACTTCCTGGCATGGGGCACGAACGCCCTCGGCTTCGAAATACGCGGCTTGCAGAGCGGAAGCGTGCAGAAGTATGCCTTCGTCTTCCTGCTGGGTGCTCTTCTCCTGTTGTTTATCATGATAATTTAAGCCATTTGACGATATGAATTTTCTATCATTA
Source organism: uncultured Bacteroidales bacterium (assembly GCA_949297215.1). Taxonomy (GTDB): domain Bacteria; phylum Bacteroidota; class Bacteroidia; order Bacteroidales; family Bacteroidaceae; genus Alloprevotella. Next base: position 113,450 of record CASFRV010000006.1, read on the forward strand.
TTCGTTCTGATACCCCTTCTCATGCTGCTCGGGCTTTGGTTGGCCCGGGGGCTGAAGGGCGTGCGCACCGTCATGGTGATTGGCAGCTCGGCCCTGCTCCTGCTGGCAGCCTGGCTCACCGTCACCTTCCTGTCCGACCGTGCGGCCGGGCTCGACGCCGAGATGCTCTACACGGCTTCGTTCACTTGGTTCGAGCCGCTCCATATTAAGTACTCCGTAGGTGTCGACGGCATCTCGGTGGCCATGCTGCTGCTGTCGTCCATCATCGTGTTCACGGGAACGTTTGCTTCCTGGCAGCTCAAGCCGCTCACCAAGGAATACTTCCTCTGGTTCACGCTCCTGAGCCTCGGTGTGTTCGGCTTCTTCATTTCGGTCGACATGTTCATGATGTTCATGTTCTACGAGATAGCCCTCATCCCCATGTACCTCCTCATCGGCGTGTGGGGCAGCGGTAAGAAAGAATATGCCGCCATGAAGCTCACGCTCATGCTCATGGGTGGTTCCGCCTTCCTGATGTGTGGCATTTTCGGCATCTTCTACGGTGCCGGCGGCCAGACGATGAACGTCGTCGACATTGCCAACCACACGGGCGGCGCCCACCCCATCGACTTTGCGCAGCAGTGCATCTGGTTCCCCTTGACGTTCATCGGCTTCGGCGTGCTGGGAGCGCTCTTCCCGTTCCACACGTGGAGCCCCGACGGTCATGCCTCGGCCCCCACGGCCGTGTCGATGCTCCATGCCGGTGTGCTCATGAAGCTTGGCGGCTACGGCTGCTTCCGCATCGCCATGTATCTGATGCCCGAGGCCACGAATGAGCTGGGCTGGATCTTCCTCATCCTTACGGGCATTTCCGTGGTCTACGGAGCCTTCTCGGCATGCGTGCAGACCGACTTGAAATACATCAACGCCTATTCGTCCGTATCCCACTGCGGCCTGGTGCTCTTTGCCATCCTCATGGTCAACCAGACGGCGGCCACGGGTGCCGTGCTTCAGATGTTGAGCCACGGACTGATGACGGCCCTCTTCTTTGCCCTCATCGGTATGATCTACGGCCGCACGCACACGCGCGACATCCGCGAGCTGAACGGCCTGATGCGCATCATGCCCTTCCTCTCCGTCTGCTACGTCATCGCCGGTCTGGCCAACCTCGGTTTGCCCGGCCTGAGCGGCTTCGTGGCCGAGATGACCATCTTTGTCGGTTCGTTCCAAAACGCCGATACGTTCCACCGCGTGCTCACCATCGCCGCCTGCACGAGCATCGTCATCACGGCAGTCTACATCCTGCGCCTCGTGGGTAAGATTCTCTACGGCACATGCACGAACGAGCATCACCTGAAGCTCACCGATGCCACGTGGGACGAGCGCCTCTCCGTCATCTGCCTCATCGTGGCCGTGGCCGGTCTGGGTCTGGCTCCTCTGTGGGTGTCGAACATGGTCAGCGGCGGTGTGGCTCCCATCATCGAGCACATCGGCCATGGCGTGTCCTCATGTAATCCGTTCATTTAATCAACATCAAACCCGACAGTAGAAATGGATTATTCGCAATTCCTTTATATGCACGAGGAGCTCTCGCTCCTCCTGGTCATCACGATACTTTTCGTGGCCGACCTCATCATGTGCCCCGATAAGAAGAGCGGCCGCGGCGTCTACAACACGTGCCTGCCCGTCGTGCTGCTCACGCTCCACACGGTGCTCAATCTTCTGCCCTGTGCGGGCGACGCCGCCACGTCGGCTTTTGGTGGCATGTACCAGCACACGCCCATGATGACCATTGTCAAGAGCGTGCTCAACGTCGGCACCCTCGTCGTTTTCCTCATGGCTCACGACTGGCTCCGCCGCGAGGAAAACAAGGTGAAGCAGGGCGAATTTTATCTGCTCACGCTCTTCACCCTGCTGGGCATGTACTTTATGATATCAGCCGGCCACTTCCTCATGTTCTTCATCGGTCTTGAGCTGGCCTCCATCCCGTTGGCCGGCCTGGTGGCCTTCGACAAGCTCCGCTACGAGAGCGCCGAGGCAGGAGCCAAGTTCATCCTGCTTGCTCTCTTTTCGAGCGCCCTGCTGCTCTACGGCGTTTCGCTGCTCTACGGAGCTGCCGGCACGCTCTATTTCGACGAGTTTTTCTCGCAGCTCCGTCCGGGCCTTCTCTCCGTGTTGGGCATGACGTTCTTCATCACGGGCATGGGCTTCAAGATATCGCTTGTTCCGTTCCATCTCTGGACGGCCGACACCTATCAGGGCGCGCCCACCGTCGTCACGGGTTACCTTAGCGTCGTGTCGAAGGGTGCGGCAGCCTTTGTGCTCCTTACGGTGCTCTGCAAGGTCTTTGCCCTGACGCCTCTCTTCGAAGCTTGGAACCACGGGCTCTTCTGGATCATCATCCTCACCATCACCGTGGCCAACCTCTTCGCCATCCGTCAGAAAAACCTGAAGCGCTTCATGGCCTTCTCGGCCATTTCGCAGGCCGGTTACGTCATCCTGCCCATCATGGGCGGAACGGCTCAGGGTATGACGGCGCTTGTCTACTACCTGCTCGTCTACATGGCAGCCAATCTCGGCGCCTTTGCCGTCATCAACGTCGTGGAGCAACGTAGCGGCAAGATCAACATCGACGATTACGACGGCCTCTACCGCACCAACCCCAAGCTGGCGTTCCTCATGACGCTCTGCCTCTTCTCGCTGGCCGGCATCCCGCCCTTCGCCGGGTTCTTCTCGAAGTTCTTCGGCTTCATGGCAGCCTTCAACGCAGGCGAGCACCTGCTCGTGTTCATCGCTTTGGTCAACACGGTCATCTCGCTCTACTACTACCTGCTCATCGTCAAGGCAATGTACATTAAGACGAGCGACAGCCCCATCGCCACCTTCAAGAGCGACGGCTACACACGTGTGGCCCTGGCCGTCTGCCTGCTCGGCGTCGTCCTGCTCGGCATCGTCGGCACGGTGTACAACTACATCGACACGTTCAGCTACGCATAAAGGCATAAGCACTGACATTCCTTGAAAGAGGGTGGCCCGGTAAGTCGGAAAGACGCTCCGGGCCACCCTCTTTCGTTTACATTCCGCCCGCACGTTTCCGCCGCGCTTCGGCCGCACGGCATCCCCCTTCATCCGCCCGCAGGCTACTTCCCATCCCCGGAAGTCGCCCGTCAACAACGTCCGCCAATGCGGCGTCGGCAGTTTTTTAACACGGAAAATCCATTATTTTCAAGCGCCCGTCACTTCGCTTGCAAATAAACGAAAAATGGAAACGCCTGATAAAGAGCCAAAAAGGTGAAGATTTAAATCGGAAACCACCCGAAAAGCGCGTTTTTCGCCACGATATGGCACAAAATGACGCGAATTCACACGCCGAAACACCCCATGGAATTCAAAATCCATCCCATGGATCGCCATTTCCATGGGATGGATCCGTCGAAACATCCCATGGATCGTCAAAAACGCCCCACAAATCCTCCCAAACAACGCTAAAAGGCGGCACTCCGCCGCCGTCCGCTTTAACGCATTGCCATATAGCGCACAAGCCACAGCCCCTACCACCCGGCCATTCCCCTCCCCGGCATAAGGCCGCAAAATGCCACCCCGAAACCCCTCGCGCGCCAACCAAAGTAGCCCTTCCACACAGATTTTCGTCGGTTCAAATAAAAAATTCACCTCCACGCTTGGTTAATTCAAAATATCCCCTTATCTTTGCACCCGAAAACGAGAGGGAAACACCTCACAACCCAAAAAGGTGCCATAGCTCAGTTGGTAGAGCAAAGGACTGAAAATCCTTGTGTCCCCGGTTCGATTCCTGGTGGCACCACTTTGAAGAAAAGCAAATAGCAGTAA
>CASFRV010000007.1 GCA_949297215.1 uncultured Bacteroidales bacterium
ACGGGTGTTCATACAATGGGTATAATCCGCTTCAACTCAAAACAGCGAGGAACCAATCCCCGCTGTTTTTATTTGCAAAAATGCAGTAATTAAATTTGACGTTTTTGCAAATTCGATGCCTGTGCAAATTAAACGTTCTTGTAAATAAAAGTTTTTCCGTTCCGAAAATGCGACTGAATTTGTAAAGAAAGTTTCTCGATTCTGCGCGGGACACAGCACGAACGCCTTTGGTGGGGCGTGAGGTGTGTGCAATATCGTTGCCGACGCCATTTTTGAAAAACCTTTGACTCACTTGAAGTTTACGTCTTTTCCTTTTGCCGTCCGCAAAGAAATCAACGCTCCGCAAGCTGACGACACAGACTGTCCACGTCGGAAAGGCTGCTGCAAAAGTAAAGACTTATACCGCTGCCCTTCGCCTGCTTTGCAAACAGCTTTTGCGGGTTGAGATAGCTTCGGTACATATGCTCCGGAGAGGTGCACACCACCAATGCGTCTGCGCCGAGCTTTTGCGCCAGCGGTTCGGCGCAGCCGCGTATCCAGATCTTCATGTCGCAGTCCATGTCGAACGTGCCGGCCGTCTCGACCGAGAAGCGCTCGACGGAGCGGTAGGGCACCGACATGTATTCGCGCTTCTTGCCCGTGACGCCCTGCACGTCCTGGATGATGAGGCGCTTATTGGTGAAAATCCACTTGTCGCGCAGGAGCTTGTAGGCTTTTTCGATGCGCTCGTCGGCGCAGAGCAGCGGGCCAAACTCTTTCTGCAAGGCCTCGGGCTGCATTTCGGAGGCGTTTCCGAAGAGGGTGTTGATGAGTCCCATAGTGTTTGTTGGGGTGAAAATGAGTATTGTCCCGCGAATATAGCCATTTTGCGGCATATCCGGCCCGTTTGCAGGGAGGTATATCCGTTTTCGCCAAAAAAATGATATCTTCGCAGCGATAACGGCGGACGAAGCCGGGCCCTGCCTGCCGGCCGAAGCGGCCGCCCCGCCGGGGCGCGGGGCGGCGAGGTCTTTTATCGGGCGCGGGACATATATATAAGGCGTGGCGGCCACACAGAAAAGGCTCGCTGAAAACGTGCGGGAGCGCATTCCCGTGTTTTCAGCGAGCCTTTCTTGTGGGGCGTTGGTGCGGCGCGTCAGGCCAGGAGGCGCTTGACGGCTTCGCTCAGGGCTTTGCCGTCGGCGCGGCCGGCGAGGCGTTTCGAGGCGGTGCCCATGACGCGGCCCATGTCCTTCATGCCCGTGGCGCCCGTTTCGGCTATGATGTCGCGCACGGCGGCTTCGATCTCCTCGGGCGTGAGGGGTTGGGGCAGGTAGGCCTCGACGACGGCCACCTGCGCCAGTTCTTCCTGGGCCAGGTCGGGGCGGTTCTGGGCGGTGTAGAGGGCGGCGGTGTCGCGTCCCTGCTTGGCCATCTTGGCCAGTATTTTCAGGGCGTCGGCATCGGCGAGGGTGTCGGCGGCACCGGGGGCCGTCTTGGCCTCGATGAAGTATTTTTTGATGTTGCGCAGCGCTTCCAGGCGCACTTTGTCCTTGGCCTTCATGGCTGCGATGATGTCTTTGCTGACGGTTTCGAAAAGATCCATGGTGAATGTGGTTTTATTCAGAGTCGTTTTGCGTGATGTCGAAGGAGATGGTGAGCGGCGCGTCGGCGCTGCTGCGCTCGTCGCGGCGCATGAGCTGTTCGAGGCTGCGCAGGTCGCTGATGCGTCGCCGCGCTGTGGGCGTGCCCGTCATGCGGTCGACAAAGTTGTCGTTGTCGAGGTTGTCGAGGTCGATGAGGCATACGTTGTAGTGGCGGCGGCGCTGGCTGAGCGTGTTGCCGTAGATGTCCTCCATGCGCTGTTCGCGGGTGGGGTCGGCGGGCGTTATGAGCTCGTCGTTGCGCTGCTTGCGCCCCTTGACGTGGAAGCCCGAGGCCAGGATGGTCACCTTGATGCTGTTGCCCAGCGAGGGGTCGGTGGCGATGCCGTACTTCGTTTCGACGTCGCGGTTGAAGTGGCGCATGAACTCGTCTATCTCGTCCATCTCCTCCATCATGAGCTGGCTGCCCTCTTGTCCGCTGTGCCAGACGGAGAGGAGCAGGTGCTTCGAGTGGTAGACGTCGTTGTCGTTGAGCAGGGGCGAGTTGAGGGCCTCGCGGATGGCGCGCATCATGCGGCCCGTGCCTTCGGCCTTGGCCGATGAGATGATGGCCACGCCGCTGTCGCGCAGCGTGGTGTCGACGTCGCGGAAGTCGAGGTTCATGCGTCCGTGCATGGTGATGATGTCGACGATGCTTCGCACGGCCACCGAGAGCGTGTCGTCGGCGCGGGCGAAGGCGTCGGTGAGCGAAAGGTCGTGGTAGACGTGGCGCAGGCGCTCGTTGTTGATGACAAGGAGGGCGTCGGTCTCGGCGGCCAGGGCCTCGACGCCGTCGAGGGCTTTGTCGATGCGCACGTGGCCTTCGAAGAGGAAGGGGATGGTGACGATGCCCACGGTGAGGATGCCCTTGGCGCGAGCTTCGTGGGCTATGATGGGGCTGGCGCCCGTGCCCGTGCCGCCGCCCATGCCTGCGGTGATGAAGATCATCTTTGTGCGCTCGTCGAGCACCTCGCGTATGGCGTCGATGCTTTCGATGGCGTAGGCCCTTCCCTTTTCGGGGTTGCCCCCGGCGCCCAGGCCGGGGCCCAGTTGCAGGCGGGTGGGCACGGGCGAGTCGTCGAGCGCCTTCCGGTCGGTGTTGCTCACGAGGAACTGGACGTCGTGGATGCCTTGGCGGTACATGTGACCTACGGCGTTGTCGCCGCCGCCACCCACGCCGATCACCTTGATGATGGCGGGTGCGTTGAGCGTGGCGGAGAGGTCGACGAGCAGGGGCTCGGCCGTTGAAGGGGCTGATGTGGGCATGGCGGATGGGTGATGGTGGATGGTCAGTTGAAGGAAATGATGCCGGGCTGTATTTCGAGCGGCTGTCCGTCGCTGTTCATGCCCTCGGCCTTTTGCTTGATGTCGTTGAGCGTCTCTTTGCTGCGTTTGTTGGTGGCCGACTGCTCGACGAGCGAGATGACTTCGTCGTTGTCGAGGTCGTCGGGGCCGAAGAGGAACACCTTGTAGCGCTTCTTGACGCCCGATTTCTTTTCGTCGCCGCCATAGTATTGCGTGCGGCGCTCTTCGTTTTCTTCCTGGCGCTCGGCCTCGGCGGTTTCGATGGCTTCTTTCTCGGCGTCGTGCTTGTCTTTGATGCCCGGGATGTTGGTGATGCCGAAGCCCGTGGCCAGGATGGTGATTTTTACCTTCTTGTCGAGCGAGGGATCGGTGGAGAGACCCCATTTGGTCTCGACGTCGGGGCGGAACTTCGACATGAAGTCGTGCACCTCGTTCATCTCTTCCATCATGAGCGTGTCGCCTTCCTTTTCGGCGCAGAAGGAGATGGAGAGGAGCACCTTCTTCGAGTTGAAGATGTCGTTGTTGTTGAGCAGGGGCGAGTGGAGGGCGTCGTTGATGGCGTTGGTCACGCGGTTGTCGCCCTCGCCGTAGCCGGTCGACATGATGGCCACGCCGCCGTCCTTGAGCACGGTGCAGACGTCGTTGAAGTCGAGGTTGATGATGCCGTGCATGGTGATGATTTCGGCGATGCTGCGCGCGGCCACCGAGAGGGTGTCGTCGGCCTTCTCGAAGGCGCTGAGCACGTTCAGGTCGGGATAGATTTCGCGCAGGCGCTCGTTGTTGATGACAAGGAGTGCATCGACGTGTTTCGATATTTCCTCGACGCCGTCAAGGGCCTGGTCTATTTTTTTATTGCCCTCGAAGAGGAAGGGAATGGTGACAATGCCCACGGTGAGGATGCCCATGTCCTTGGCCTCGCGGGCAATGACGGGGGCGGCGCCTGTGCCCGTTCCGCCGCCCATGCCAGCGGTGATGAACACCATCTTCGTGCCGTCGTGGAGCATGCTTCTTATTTCGTCGATGCTCTCTTCGGCGGCTTCGCGGGCCCGGGCGGGGCGGTTGCCGGCGCCGAGGCCCTCTTTGCCCAGTTGGAGGCGGAAGGGGACGGGCGAGTCGCTCAGCGCCTTGCTGTCGGTGTTGCAGAGCACGAAGTTGACGTCGTGGATGCCCTCGCGGTACATGTGGTTCACGGCGTTGCCGCCGCCACCGCCCACGCCGATGACTTTTATAATGGAGGGAGTCGTCGTGGGGATGCCCATGTCGACTACCAGGTCTTGGTTGTTTTCAGACATTTCTTCGGAGTGTATGTGTTAAGCTGCTGTTGCGCGGTTCAATTCTTCTTGTCGTTTTTTCCCGAGAGCATGGCCGTCTCGTCGTCCTCGCTGACGAAACCCGTAAGCGTGTTTTTGACGCGCTGCCACCACTGACGGCGTTTTTCGCGCTGCTGGTTTTTGAGCTCTTCCTGGCGGCGGCGTTCTTCTTCTTCGCGGGCTTTTTCCTCGGCGATGCGTGCGGCTTCGGCGTCGGCCTCGCGTTTTTTCTGTTCCTCTTCTTCCTTACGGCGTTTTTCCTCCTCGGCTTTCTGTTTCAGCTCTTCGTCGGAGGGGAACATGTTGCCCTGCATGGTGGGGTCGCCCCCGCAGCAGTTTTCGGTGGCTTCGTCGATGAGGGCCACGGCCGCGTTGTAGGCACCGTTCTTGTTGAAGTCGGCCGGCGTGGCGCGCATGGGCAGGCGGATGGCCTTGACGAAGCGCATCTTCTCGAAGCCCGTGAAGCGCGATATGGCGCGCTCGGTGCCGCGCAGGAGCGAGGCGCCGCCCGTCAGCACGATGCCGCCGTAGAGCTGGTTGCGCTCGTAGCCTGAGAGCTTTATCTGGTTGTCGATGTTGCGCACGATCTCTTCGACGCGGGCCTCGACGATGCTGCTGAACTCGTCGAACTTGACGCTGCGGCCGTCGTGGAGCTGCAGGTCGGGGTGTTCGCTGTCTTTTTCGTCGTAGACGGCGGCGCCGTGGGCCAGCTTGAGCTCTTCGGCCTCGTCGTCGTCGATTTGGAGCGAGGTGATGTCGTGCGTGATGTTTTCTCCGCCCAGGGGGATGACGGCCAGGTGGCGCAGGATGCCGCCCTTGTAGACGGCCACCGAGGTGGTGCCGAAGCCCATGTCCACGAAGACGCAGCCCGAGCTCTTCTCGGCCTCGGTGAGCACGATGCCTGCCAGACGCAGCGGCGTGATGAGCGTTTCAACGGTGTGGACACCTGCTTTTTCGAAGCTGGTGCGCACGCAGTCGCAGATGCCTGTCGAGGAAGCTACGTTGAGGAAGCGTCCCTCGATGTGGTCGGTGTAGAAGCCGATGGGGTCGAGCTGCGACTGCGTCCCGAGGCGGTATTCCTGTGGGATGACGTCGAGGATTTCGCGTCCCGGCGTGGTGGCGCGGCGGTTGGCGTCGAGTATTTCGTCGACCGTCTCGTTGTCGATGATGCGCTTCTCGGTGAAGTTTTTCGAGATGGAGTTGGCCACGGTGTGCATGCCCATGCCTTCGATGCCCACGTAGACCTGGCTGATGGTCTTCTGTAGCTTGTCTTCCAGCTTCTTTTTGATGCTCTTTATGCACTGGGCCATTTTGTCGGGGTTGAAGATGCTGCCCTTACGGATGAATGCCGCCGAGGGTTCCTGTGCATAGGCCAGCACCCGTATGGCGCCGTCGGGTTCCTTGCGTCCCGCCACGCCTGTCACCTTGGAGGAGCCTATCTCCAACGCCACGATGAATTTGTCTTCTGCTGCCATATCGTATTTTTATTTTGTTTTTGTGCAAATGATTTGGTTCTCAAATTCCAAATTGATGTTGGAATATTTGTTCCACCCCACGGCCGGCATCACTTTGGCGTAGAAGTGTTTCAGATTGGAGAGCTTGCGGTCGAAGCCTGCGGGCAGGCCCAGGCTGACGAGCTGTGCGCCGACGCGGGGCACGAGCTCTATCTCGCCTTCGGCGTTGACGTTGATCTGCTCCACCAGTCCGTCCCAGAAAGAGTCGGCCCGCAGGGCCATGCCCAGCGGCAGGAGGTGGCGCTTGACGTAGGCGGGGTCGGTGCGGCCCGTCACGACGGGCAGGTCGGCCGCGTAGTGTAAGGGTCGCATGGCGTTGCCCTGCTCGTCCAGGTAGTAGCTGCTGCCGTCGGCGGCCATGACGCGCAGCAGGGGCAGGCGTTGCGTGACAACCACGTTGATGCGTCCGCCCGGCGTCTTGTAGCACACGGCGTTGCTGATGAAGGGATTTTTCTTCAGCGTGTCCTCAATGCGTTTGCTGCTCACCGAGTCGAGCAGCTGCCCCACGGGGTAGAGCTGCTTTTCCCTCAGGATGCGCTCCACCTCGGCCTTGGTGATGAAGCCGGCGTGGGCGCTGTCGGTGACCACCATGGCCACCTCGGTGCAACGCGTCGTGTCCTTGCTCCGCGCAAAGCGTGTGAAGGCAACGACCAGATAGACCACGATGGCCGCGAGCAGGAGCAGTTTGAGAAGCGTTTTCATGAACCTTGGTGTGCGTCAGTTTTTGCGCTCGATGATGGCTGCCAGCTCGTCCATGTAGTTGTCGACGTCGCCGGCGCCCAGCACCATGAGCACGTCGAAGTCTTCGCACCCGACGATGCCGGGGAGCTCCTCTTTGTGGCAGAGCCGCTTCTCGATGCCGGGACGCAGCAGGTCGTAGATGAGACGGCTCGTGACGCCCTCGATGGGCAGCTCGCGGGCGGGGTAGATGTCGAGCAGGATGACCTCGTCGAGCAGCGAGAGGCTCTCGGCAAACTCCTTATAGAAATCGCGCGTGCGCGTGTAGAGGTGGGGCTGGAAGATGCCCGTGAGCTTGCGTCCGCCGAAGACCTCGCGCACCGACAGGATGCTCTGCCGCAGCTCGGCGGGGTGGTGGGCGTAGTCGCTCAGCAGGACGTGGCGGTCGTTGTTGATGCGGAAGTCGAAGCGGCGGTCCACGCCGGCAAAGCTCTTCATGGCGGCGCGTATGTCGTCGGGGCCGACGCCTGCCAGCTGGGCCAGGGCCATGGCGGCGATGCCGTTCTCCACGTTGATGCTCACGGGCACGCCCAGCTCGATGCCCTCGATGTTGCCCAGGGGCGAGGCCAGGTCGAACGTGATGCGCCCATGGCCGATGCTGAGGTGCTCGGCGTGGAAGTCGCCCTCGTCGCGGCTGTAGTCGTAGCGCCGCACGCCGGGTTGCAGGTCTTCGTGCATTTTCAGGTTGCGGTGCACCACGAGGGCGCCGCCCGGCTGTATGAGGCTGCTGTAATGGCGGAAGCTGTCGAGATAGGCCTCCTCGGTGCCGTAGATGTCGAGGTGGTCGGGGTCGGTGGCGGTGATGACCGAGGCATAGGGCCGCAGGTGGTGGAACGAGCGGTCAAACTCGTCGGCCTCGACCACGACGTAGGGGCTTGTGGCCGAGAGCAGATAGTTGGTGCCGTAGTTTTTCGTGATGCCGCCCAGGAAGGCGTTGCAGCCCACCGGGCTTTGGTGCAGGATGTGGGCCGTCATGGCCGACGTGGTGGTCTTGCCGTGCGTGCCGGCCACGCAGAGCCCTTTGGCTGCGCGGGTGAGCGTGCCGAGCACCTCGGCGCGCTTCTGCACCGTGAAGCCGTGCTCGCGGAAATAGGTGAGCTCCGTATGATCGGCGGGGATGGCGGGCGTATAGACCACGAGCGTGTGGGCCGCGTCGAGGCAGGCGGCGGGGATGAGGCCCGTGTTGTCTTCATAATGGATGTCGGCCCCCTCCTGGCGGAGCTTCTCCGTCAGTTCGCTCGGGGTGCGGTCATAGCCGCCCACGGCGATGCCTTTCGACAGGAAGTAGCGTTCGAGCGCGCTCATGCCGATGCCGCCGGCACCGACGAAATATGCTGAATGGATGTCTTCTGCTTTCATGTTGCTTGGATGGATGGGTTAAGAGGCGTGGCGCCGCGGGGCGTCAGGCCTTTGCCTGTGTGGCCAGGCGGATGACCTCGTCGGCAATGTCGGCGGCGGCGTTGGGCCGGGCCAGGCGGCGTATGTTGTCGGCCAGGCGGTGCAGGCGTTCGGGCTCGGCCGCGAGGTTGATGGCCTGGGGCAGGAGCGTGCGGCGCGCGTCAGCGTCGGCCACGAAGACGGCTGCGTCTTTCTGCGCGAGGGCCAGCGCGTTTTTCGTCTGGTGGTCTTCTGCCACGTTGGGCGATGGCACGAGGATGGCGGGCTTGCCCAGCAGGCAGAGCTCCGAGATGCTGCCGGCGCCTGCGCGCGAGATGACGAGGTCGGCCGCGGCATAAGCCGTGCGCATGTCGGCGATGAAGTCGGCCACGTAGAGGTTGTCGGGGCGGCCGCGGCGTTGCAGTTCGTCGGCTATTTCTTTGCTGTAGAATTTCCCGGTCTGCCAGATAAACTGCACGTCCTTCTGCTGCCTGACGAGCTGCAGGTTGCCCAGGATGCTCTCGTTGAGCGAGCGGGCGCCCAGCGAGCCGCCGATGACGAGGATGGTGCGCTTGCCGGGCACAAGGCCGAAGCCTGCGGCAGCCTCCTCGCGGCCGATGCCGGGAGCCAGCAGGTTCTGGCGCACGGGGTTGCCCGTCATGACGATGCGGTCGGCCGGGAAGAAGCGCTCCATGCCCTCGTAGGCCACGCAGATGCGCCGTGCGCGCCGCGCCAGCAGCTTGTTGGTGACGCCGGCATACGAGTTTTGCTCCTGGATGAGCGTGGGGATGCCCATGGCCGCTGCGGCGGCCAGCGTGGGACCGCTGGCATATCCGCCCACGCCCACGGCCACCATCGGGCGAAACTCGCCGATGATGCTGCGCGCCATGCGGCGGCAGCGCAGCGCTTTGAGCGCCACGCCGATGTTTTTCCACAAGTGCTTGCGGTCGAAGCCCTGCACGGGCAGGCCCTTTATCTCGTAGCCCGCCTCGGGCACGCGCTGCATCTCCATGCGTCCCTCGGCTCCCACAAAGAGGATGCGGGCGTCGGGGCACTTCTCGCGGATGGCGTTGGCAATGGAGACGGCCGGGAAGATGTGGCCGCCCGTCCCGCCGCCGCTGATGATGACTCTGAGTTCGTCGTTCATAACTTGGCCATTCTATACTATTTTGCAAAAATAACAATAATATTCCGTAGCGCCTCGCCGTTTTCTCTTTTTTTGGGCGGGGCGCAGCGCGTGGGCGGAGCACGCCGCCGGGCGCCCTCGGAACAGCTCTGTCGGGCCTTCGCGGGCGGCGATAAGCAAGTTTTGCTTTTTTAACGCACATCGGGGCACACGGCGCCGCTTTATGCGTACTTTTACGGCATTAATCCGTCGTTCTATCCCTCCCTTTCGCCCTATGAAAACGTGCTTCTCCCGTTGTGTGCCCCTCGTGGGGCTGCTCCTGTCGCTGCTGCTTTCGGTGGCGGCCGTGCCGCTGCATGCGCAGGACGACTACGACCTGCGCCGCGCCCGCAACTACCTGCGCGAGGCCGAGTATTATGAAAAACGGGCCGCCTCCTGTCGTCGCGAAGCGGAATATTACGAAAAGCGGGTGGCATCGGCCCGCCGCGAGGCGGCCTACTGGCTGCGCCGTGGCGACGACGACCGCGCCAAAACCTACATGCAGCGCGCCGAGGACGCCATGGAGCGCCGCGACGACTACGAGCGCCGCGCCCGCGACGCCAAGGAACGCGCCGACGACTACCGCCGCCGTGCCGCCCGCGTGCTCGACCGCTGAGAGGGCGTGGGGCGCGTTATGGGTGCAGCTCGCGTTGCAGCCAGGCCTTTAAGATGGGGTCGGGGATGATGGCTTTGCGCTCTTCGATGTCGATGAGTTCTTTTTTTATCAAGGCACGTCTCACCGTGTTGACGTTGGCCGACGAGCCCAGCTGGTATTTCTGTATCACTTTCTGAGTGGTCAGTTCTTCGTGCACACCTTCGGTGACAGCTCTCAGAAAGTTCATCTGATAGGTGGTCAGGTTTTCCGTCTGTTTCTCAAAGAGCGGTGTGTTTTGGTCGACGATGTCTTGCCAGGCCTCGTCGAGCGCTTCGCGGTCGGCTTCGTGCGTGGTATGCACCCAAACGAGCCATGCCAGCTGTTGGACGTATGATGAATGGTTTTCCACGCGTCGGCAGATTTCTTCGGCCAGTGTTTCCGCGATATGCTTTCCCGTGGCTTCAAAACGGCTGCAAATGTAGCGCACCCAGTGATCGGTCCCTATTTTCTGCAGAAACAGAACGTCGCCGAACTTATAGAACGGCAGACTGCGCTTTTCGAACAGTTCGTTCATCAGGTGTTTTTTGCTTCCGAAGAGGCAGTACGACACCGATTGTTGCAACTGCCATGCCGAGCGCAGACGCTTTTGGAAATGCACGGCGTTGGCAAACTCACCGATTTGTTGAAACTCGTCAATGCACACGACGATGTTGCAACCTTTTTTCCGTGCAATTTTTTCGGGAAGGTCAAGAATTTCGTCGACCTCCCTGCTTTGCGGGTTGAGGTCGAGCGAGAGGGAAAAGTCGGTCATGGGGTCTGTTCCGAACGTCACCTTGGGGCTCAGCCGCGAAAGGAACTGGCGGATATCGTCCAGCCACTCTTCCAGCTTCGACGAGGTCTGTCGCAGGACAGCTGCGGCAAAGGCATCGTAAAAGTCGCGTTCGTCGCGACAGGAAAAGATGTCGAGATAGACCACCTTCAAGGCATCAGAAGCAGCGAGGCTGCCGGCTTTCCGTACCAGCGAAGTCTTGCCCCAGCGGCGCGGTGAAATCAGCACGGTGTTCACCCCGTTTTTAAAATTACGCAGCAGTCGCTCTGTTTCCTTCTCACGGTCGGTAAAGTTCTCGCCCGAGGTGGCCACACCGAACACGAATGGTTTGCAATCCTTTGCCATATTGATTGATTTTCTGTGGACAAAGTTAGTAATAAAAGACTTACTAACAATGTTGTTACTAATAAACTTGTTACAAGCCCGGGCCTTGCCCTGTGCCTACCCCGCCGGATGGCGTGCGCGCGGGGTCTCTGTCGCCTCGCCTAAGGCAGTTTCTCGTGCGGGTGGGGAAGGAATGTCACGGCATAGGGGCGGCCTCTTCGAGGCCGTGCTATGAGTAACCTCGGGTGGAGCGCAGCGTAACCCGAGGTGGGGTGGCGGATGATGATGTCGGCCTCGAAGAGGTCGCTATGCCCTTGGCGGCTTCGGGTATGGACGCCTCTTCGAGGCTATCTTTGTTATTTGCGCACGTACCGCGGGTTGCGCTTCGCTCCACCCACGGCTACTGATAGTTTGGCCTCTTCGAGGCCGCCCGTGCGGCGAGGCTGTATAGGAGGGGCGCCATTCTTGGCGCCTGAAAACGTTTGGGGCGAAGCTCCGCACCGACATTCTTCTCTCGCGGTGGGCCTTCCGGCGGTGTGGGCGCCAGGAATGGCGCCTCTCCTAAGGCTGCGTTTCGTGCGGCGGGGAGGGGATGGCCGCGAGGCGTGACGGCCTCGAAGAGGCCGGGCTATTAGTAACCTCGGGTGGAGCGGGGCGGAACCCGAGGTGGGGTGACGGGTGTAGTTGTCGGCCTCGAAGAGGTCGCTATGCCCGTGGCGGCAGGTGGCATAGACGCCTCTTCGAGGCTATCTTTGTTATTTGCGCACGTACCGCGGGTTCCGCTCCGCTCCACCCGCGGCTACTGATAGCTTGGCCTCTTCGAGGCCGCTCGTGCTGCGAAGGGCAGACGACGGGAACGCGGGCTTCGCTGCCTGCCAGCGTGGTGGGTGGCGGTGGACGCAGGGAATGGCGTATCCCCCTTGCTCGGGGCGCCGGCCCGCCGCGACATTTTCCTCCCGTGGTGGGTCTCCGTGTAGCTACTGGCGCGATGAATCGCGTTTTGCGCGGCGGACATTGCTCCGCGGGGGAAGCCTTGTGCGCTATATGGCAAACCGTTAATGCGGATGGCGGGGTTCGTCTGTGTTTTAGCGTTGGAAATGCGGCGGGATGGGGCTGCTGCGTCGATCCATCCCATGGATTTCTGTTTCCATCCCATGGATCGGCCGATCCATCCCATGAATTTTGCGTTCCATGGGCACTTTCGGGTGGAAAATTGGGGCCGATTTGCGCCATATGGTGGCGAAAATCGCGTTTCGAGGCGTCTCAGCGGAGGGGCTTTGTGGCGATGTGCTTGAATGTCAGGTGGTTCTGATTTTCGCTTATTTGCGTGCGTCGGAGCAGTCGTGCGAAAATAATCGATTCTCCGTGTTAAAAAAGCGGGGTTGGCGGCGCTTTGCTGCGGCTCCGGGGCCAGGTGTGGAGGCGGGCGGTGCGGCGGTTGGAGCGGACGAGGGGCCTTGCCGGCCGCGGAGGTGGGGCGATAAAAAGAAACGGCCCCGCCGTGGGCGGAGCCGTTGTGAGGGGTGCGGGCTGTGGGGTCAGCGCACGATGACTTTGCGTCCGTCGCGAATGTAGACGCCGCCCTTGGCAGGCTTCACGACGCGGCGGCCCGAGAGGTCGTAGATGCGGCCCTTCTTGCCGGCCTCGCCGAGGGTCACGCCGTCGATGCCCACTGTTGGCTCGTGCGAGATGGCTATGCCCTGGGCCGGGGCGTCGGCGCCGGCGGGCAGATAGGCCTTGTTGGCTTCGAGCATGGCTTCGTCGGTGGGGTAGAAGCCCAGGCCGAGGTCGCCCGTGGCCAGCACGTAGCAGGAGGCATCGGGCTTGGCGGTGTAGGCCGAGGTGCCGCTCAGATCGTTGGCGGCCAAGGCGGCAGCTTCGTCGGCGAGGGCCAGGCTCACGGTGTCGTTCAGCGTGCTGCGCACCACGGCGGGGCTGCCGGCGGGCAGGGCTTCGGCCGGGTTGAGGTGGAGCTCGCCTTCATGCATCACGCCGGCGAAGGTTTCCGTGCCTTCGGTGGCTTTGACGGCCACGGGCAGGCAGGTCGTGCCATACTGATAGCCCTCGTCGGCCACGGGCAGGGCTACGTCGATGTGGCGGGCGCGTATGATGTACCAGGCCGAGGCGGTGTTGGCGTCTTCGGCGTTATACATCATGAGGTTGCCGGCGATTTTGGCGTCGGTCACGTTGCCCGAGGTGTGCAGGCGCCATGCGGGGTCGTTGGCGTTGGCAATCTTGTATTGCAGGTTGCCATATTCGCTCAGGGTGAAGGTCAGGGCCTCTGAGGGCGTCTCGACGGCTTTGGCCGAGGGGCCGATGTAGAGCCCGGTGTTGAGGTTTTTCAGGCGGAAGCGGTCCTGGCCGTTTGCCTCGCCCACCCAGAGGGCGTTGGCGTGGCTGTTGTCGGGGTCGATGGCTGCGAAGTCGGAGGCGGTGGAAAGCTCGTAGGCGGGGTTCTGCACGTCGATGGCTTCGAGATAGCCGCCTGCGCCGGCAAAGGCCGTGTTGCCCGTCGAGGCCTTGCGGCAGTAGTTTTGCAGGCGATAGACGGTGCCCGTCTCAAACGTGTTGATTTCGCCCTTTTCGTAGGCGTCGGCCATGGCATGGAGCGCCTCGCACGAGGGATTTGCCTTGGCCTCGGCATAGGCGTCGGCCACGCCGTCGGCGTTGCGTGCGCCCACGTAGTCGGCCGTGGCGGTGTAGCTCTCATAGGCCACGTCGGCCAGACCGCTCATCGAGGTGGCGTCGACGGGGCGGAAGATGTAGCAGCTGCCCGGGTCGCTGATCTGGTTGTTGGTGTAGGTGTTGACCACCCAGGCCATGTTGGCCGCCGAGCCGTTGGCCGTGCCGCGGTCGTTGAGCAGGTCGTTACCGGCCTTGATGCCGTAGTAGCCCAGCTCGCCCGAGAAGACGAGCTGAAACTCGCCCGACGTCGCCGTGCCATACTGCATGTAGGGGTGCGTTTCGGTGGAGCTGATGTTGCCGCCGTTCCATGCGTCGCCCGTGAGGCCGTCTACGTAGTCGACCTGCCGGCCGTCGACGGTGAAGATGCGGAAGTGCTTGTCGTCGGAGCCCGGCTCGAAGTAGAACAGCTGGTCGGCCAGGTCGTCGCCGCCCAGGGAGGTGGAGTTTTTCACCTGAATGGCATTATAGCCGTTGTGCTCTCCGAGCGTCCAGTAGAAAGGGCCGCCCGACGTGGCGGGGCGCTTGTCCTCCACCTTGTAGTAGTATTTCGTGTCGGCGTCGCTGTATTTGAAGATGTAGTCGTTGGGGGCCACGATGTCGCCAGCTCCGGGCTGCTCCACGGCCTCGGAGGGCCAAGGGATGAGCTGCCCCGTCACCTTGTACGAGGGTCGCTGTGCGTCGTAGGCTTTGAGCGAGTCGGTGAGCTCTTCGGCCAGGCTTTGCAGCAGTTCGGGTTCGCTTTCGGCCAGGTCGTTCATCTCGCCCACGTCCTCCTTGATGTTGTAGAGGCGGCGCTCCTGCGTTTCCCAGAAATAGAGCATGTGGTAGTCGCCCTTCATGATGGCCGAGTAGGCACCGTAGCCTTCGGCGCGGCTCTGGCTTTCGCCCCAGAGGTTGGGGAAGTGCCAGATGGTGACGCGGTCGCGCTTGATGGTGGGGTCTTTGATGAGGTCAACGAAGCTCTTGCCGTCCACCGTCTGGTGCGTCTCATAGTTGTCCACACCGGCCATTTCGAGTATCGAGGGGAAGAAGTCCTCGATCATGACGCGGTTGTCGTTCTCGCCTCCGGCCTGGTTGTCGGTCACGCCGGGCCAGTAGACCATCATGGGTTCATGCACGCCGCCCATATACGACGAGCCCTTGCCGCCGCGGTGGGGCGTGTTCTGGTCGCGGTTGGCCTGACCCTGGCGTATGCCGACGGCCTGTCCGCCGTTGTCCGACATGAAGAGCAGGACGGTGTTGCGTGCCACGTCGGGATGTTTTTCAAGGAAGTCCATGATGTCGCCCAAGCTCTTGTCCATGCCTTCGACGAGGGCGGCATGGTTTATTTCGCTCGTGTTGAGCTGTACGCCCAGCTGGGGGTCAATCTTGTTGGTGTAGTTTCCCGTGAAGCGGGGGTCGGCGTCGTAGGGCGAGTGGATGGCATAGTGCGCCATGTAGAGATAGAACGGCTGCTCGGCGTCGTTTTCGATGTGCGTTTCGAGAGCGTCGAGCGCTTCGAGCGTCAGTGCCTCCGTCAGGAAGGTGCCCGTGCCGTAATACTTCTCAAGTCCGCCCACGTGGAAGTTGCCCGAGCCATATTCGTTCTCGGCCAGGTAGCTGCCCGGGCCGCCGTTGGCTGCGCCGGCGATGTTTTTGTCGAAGCCCATCGTGAGGGGATCGGCGCCCGAGGTGGTCATGGAGCCGAAGTGGGCCTTGCCGCAGTGGATCGTGTAGTAGCCGTTGTCGTGGAGCAGCTGCGGAAGCGAGGTGATGGGGGTGCCGTTCTTCAGGTCGTGGGCGTTGGCCGTGGCCGCCGGCTGAATGCCGTTCCAGTTCCACGAGGGCAGCTCGATGACGCTGCTGCCTGCGTCGGTCTTCGTGTCGTATTGCAGGGTCCAGTTGGTCACGCGGTGGCGGGCGGCGTTCATGCCCGACATGAGGCTGGCGCGCGAGGGCGACGATATGGCGCAGGCGTAGGCCTGTGTGAACTTGACGCCGAGCTTGGCCATGCGTTCCATGTTGGGCGTCTTGTAGCGCTCGTTCAGCCCCGTCTTTTCAGAATAGAAGGGAACCGACGTCTCCTGCCATCCCATGTCGTCCACCAGGAAGAGGATGATGTTGGGCCTGTCCTGGGCGAGGGCTTGCGGAGCAATGCTTGCTGCCATGAGCCCGAGGGGTAGAAGTTTTTTCATGATAGTGTTTTTATGTGAAAATTAGGGTGTGTTTCTCCCGCCATAACGGGCCTTGCGGCTGTTGCCGGCCCGTCACGGCGGTAAAGGTACGGAAAAAAAACGTGCCCGTCCGCTTTTTCCGCCGTTTTGTCGGATGAAAAAGCGTTTTTTTACAAAGGCTGGCCCTTTTGCGGCTGCCGTGTGCATAAAAAAGGCCCCGCCGGCGTGCGGCGGGGCCTGTGTGGTGCGGGGCGAAGGGTCAGCACACCTTTTCGAGGCGCTTCATGATGGAGAAGATGAAGATGGCCGAGATGAGGCACAGCGTGACGAGCACGGCCCATACCACCCAGAGGGGCAGCTGTCCCCACAAGAAGCCGGGGATCGAGACGAGCAGGTTGCCCACGGCTGTGGCCACAAACCAGCCGCCCATCATGAGGCCTTTATACTTGGGAGGAGCCACCTTTGACACGAACGAGATGCCCATCGGCGAGAGCAGCAGCTCGCCGAAGGTGAGCACGAGATAGGTGCACACCAGCCAGTTGGGCGAAACGAAGGCTGCCTCGCCGGCCTTGATGGCTGCTTTCTGCTCGTCGGGCGTGAGTAGGCCCATCGAGGCGGCTATCATCAGCACGTAGCCGCAGCCGGCCACGAGCATGCCCAGACCGATCTTGCGCGGAGCCGAGGGCTCTTTGCCACGCTTGGCCAGCGCGCCGAAGATGGCCATCGAAACGGGCGTGAGGGCTACCACGAAGAACGGGTTGAACTGCTGGAAAATGGGGGCTTCAATGCTGATGCCTTCGGCGGGAAGGGCGTTATACTGTGCATAGAGGCCGCCGGCGGCTGCCAGGATGACGAGGAGCGACGTGAGCTTGCCCTTTCCCGTCTTCGACTGGAAGAGGGAGAACAGCGCGTAGACGATGAAAATGACCAGCGCCAGGTTGAGCACGTCGAACATCATGCTCTCCACGCCCGAGCTGTGGCGGGCGGTGAACTGCTCGGCGAAGAACGTCAGCGTGGAGCCGTTCTGGTGGAAAGCCATCCAGAAGAAGATGACCACGGCGAACACGAGGCAGAGGGCCACGATGCGGTCTTTCGTCTCCTTGGGCGTGAGCTCGGGCTCGGCGGGTTGCCCCTGTGCGTCCTTGGCTTCGGTCTTCGCGCCCGTGTCGGCGTGCTTGAACGTGCTGCGGAAGGAATAGTAGATGGCGATGCTCACCACGAGCGAGAAGCAGGCCACGGCGAAAGCGTAGTGGTAGGCGTCGGCCTCGGTGGCCCCCCAGTGGGTCTGGGCATACTCCATGATCTTCACGGCGGCCGTCGGGGCGAAGAGGGCGCCGATGTTGATGGCCATGTAGAAGATGGAGAAGGCCGAGTCGCGCTTGCTTTGCAGCTTGGGATCGTCATAGAGATTGCCCACCATCACCTGCAAATTGCCTTTGAAGAGGCTGGTGCCGATGCACACCATGAGCAGGGCGGCAAACATGAGCACCATGGCGGGCACGCCGTTGCCTGCCGGGATGGCGAGCATGAGGTAGCCCAGAAACATCACGACGATGCCCGTCGTCACGCACTTGCCGTAGCCGATGCGGTCGGCCAGCGCGCCGCCCACGAGAGGCAAAAAGTAGACCAAGGCCAGGAAGCCTGCATAGACGGCGCTGGCTGTGCCCTCGGTCCAGCCGAAGTTGGCTTTCAGGAAGAGGGTGAAGATGGCCAGCATGGTGTAATAGCCGAAGCGCTCGCCTGTGTTGGAGAGGGCCAGGGCAAACAATCCTTTGGGTTGTCCTTCAAACATAGTTTTTCGTTTTAGTTTATGATTAGTGATTGGATGTTTCTTCCGTTTCGTCCGTCAGGTCGGCCGTGGTGGCCGCGGCGGCGCGCAGCAGGTCGGCGGGGCTGAGCCTCAGCTGCACGCCCCTCACGCCGGCGCTCACGTAGATGTGGTCGAACGCGGCGGCCGAGCGGTGGATGTAGGTGGGGAAATGCTTTTTCATCCCGATGGGCGAGCAGCCGCCGCGGATGTAGCCCGTGGTGGGCAGGAGCTCTTTCAGGGGGATGGGCTCACACTTTTTGTTGCCGCTCGCCTTGGCGGCCTTTTTCAGGTCGATCTCGGTGTTGCCCGGGACGACACAGACGATGGGGCCCGTGCGGTCGCCGCGCAGCACGATGGTCTTGAACACGCGGTGCACGTCTTCGCCCAGCGACTCGGCCACGTGGCCTGCGCCGAGGTCGCTCTCGTCCACCTCGTAGGCGACGAGCTCGTAGCCGATGCCGGCCTTGTCGAGCAGGCGGGCCACGTTGGTTTTTATGTTCTTGCTCATGTGTGGTTTGTCGTGTGTGAATGGGTGATGGCGGGGTTTGCGGCGGCCGTCAGGGGCGGCGTGCGCTTTCCAGCTCGGGACCCAGGAAGCGGGCGGTGTAGCCTTTGCCGCGGCGCACCACCTCTTCGGGCGTGCCGCAGGCCACCACCCGGCCTCCGCCGCGGCCTCCCTCGGGGCCCATGTCGATGATGTAGTCGGCACACTTGATGACGTCCAGGTTGTGCTCGATGACGATGACGGTGTTGCCCTTGTCGACGAGGCGGTTCAGCACGCCCAGCAGCACGCGTATGTCCTCGAAGTGGAGCCCCGTGGTGGGTTCGTCCAATATATATATGGTGCGGCCCGTGTCGCGGCGGCTCAGCTCGGTGGCCAGCTTCACGCGCTGGCTCTCGCCGCCCGAGAGGGTGGTCGACGACTGGCCCAGCTTGATGTAGCCCAGACCCACGTCTTGCAGCACCTTGATTTTGTGGAGGATGGCGGGCACGTTTTCGAAAAACTCCACCGCCTGGTTGATCGTCATGTCCAGCACGTCGGCAATGCTCTTGCCCTTGAATCGCACTTCGAGCGTCTCGTGGTTGTAGCGCTTGCCGTGGCACGTCTCGCAGGGCACGTAGACGTCGGGCAGGAAGTTCATCTCGATGGTTTTGTAGCCGTTGCCCTTGCACGTCTCGCAGCGTCCGCCCTTGACGTTGAAGGAGAAGCGCCCCGGCTTGTAGCCACGCATCTTGGCCTCGGGCAGGTTGACGAAGAGCGAGCGTATGTCGGCAAAGACGCCCGTATAGGTGGCGGGGTTGGAGCGTGGCGTGCGGCCCAGGGGGCTCTGGTCGACGGCCACCACCTTGTCCACCAGGTCGAGGCCCGTTATTTTCTTGTAGGGCAGGGGGGCGCGCAGCGAGCGGTAGAGGTGTTGCGAGAGGATGGGCAGGAGCGTGTCGTTCACGAGGGTCGACTTGCCGCTGCCCGAGACGCCCGTCACGCAGATGAGCGTGCCCAGGGGGAAGTCGGCCGTGGCGCCTTTCAGGTTGTTGCCCGTGGCGCCGGTGAGGCGCAGGCGTGTGCCATTGCCCTTGCGCCGCTGCGCGGGCACCGCGATGGCCACCCGGCCGTTCAGGTAGTCGGCCGTGAGCGTGTGCTGCTCCATCATGACGCGGGGCGTGCCCTGAAACACCACCTCGCCGCCGTGGCGCCCGGCGCGCGGGCCCATGTCGATGATATAGTCGGCGGCGAGCATCATGTCGCGGTCGTGCTCCACGACGACCACCGTGTTGCCCGCGTCGCGCAGCTCTTCGAGCGAGCGGATGAGGCGCACGTTGTCGCGCTGGTGGAGCCCGATGCTGGGCTCGTCCAGGATGTAGAGCACGTTGACCAGTTGCGACCCGATCTGCGTGGCCAGGCGTATGCGCTGGCTTTCGCCGCCCGAGAGCGTCATGGCGGGCCGCGAGAGCGAGAGGTAGTCGAGCCCCACGTCGAGCAGGAAGCGCAGGCGCGCGCGCAGCTCTTTCAATATTTCGTGGGCGATGGCGCGGCGCTTTGTGTCGAGGCGCTGCTCGACGCCGTCGAGAAAGTCGTTGAGCTCGCTGATGTCCATCGACGCGAGCTCGTAGATGTTTTTGCCGTCGAAGCGGTAGCTCAGGGCCTCGCGGTTGAGGCGGGCGCCGTGGCAGAGGGGGCACACGTCGGTCTTGGCAAACTGCTCCACCCAGCGCTCGGCGGCGGCCGACATCTCGCGGTCGGCCATCTGGCGGATATATTTCACGAGGCCTTCAAAGTCGACGTAATAGTCGTCCGAGGTGTGGGCGCGTGCGGCGGGTATGCGCAGGCGTTCGGCGCGTCCGTTGAAGATGTCGTCGAGCGCCTCGTCGGGCAGCTCGCTCACGGGCGTGTCGAGCGTGCAGCCGTAGAGCGCCAGTACGGCCTCTATCTCCCAGAAGATGAGTGCGTTCTTATATTTCCCCAACGGCTCGATGGCCCCGGCGCGTATGCTGCGGGCGGGGTTGGGGATGACCTTCGCCCGGTCGATGATGCTCACGAAGCCCAGGCCCTTGCAGCGCGGGCAGGCGCCTGCCATCGAGTTGAACGAGAAGTTGTGGGGCGCCGGCTCGCGGTACGACAGCCCCGTCGTGGGACACATCAGGCGCTTGCTGAAATAGCGCAGGCTGCCGTCGGTGTCGTCGAGCACGAGCATCAGGCCGTCGCCCTGGCGCAGCGCCTGCTCCACGCTCGAGCGCAGGCGGGCGTCGTCCTTGGCGCCGGCGCGCAGCTTGTCCACCACCACTTCGATGTCGTGGTTCTTGTAGCGGTCCACCTTCATGCCCGCCGTGAGCTCGCGTATCTCGCCGTCGACGCGCACCGTGAGGAAGCCCTTGCGGCGCGTGTGCTCGAAGAGCTCCTTGTAGTGGCCCTTGCGGCCGCGCACCAGGGGCGCCAGCAGGTAGATGCGGTGGCCGTCGTAGCGGCTGAGCAACAGGTCGATGATCTGCTCTTCGGTGTATTTCACCATCGGCTCGCCCGTCTCGTACGAGTAGGCCTCGCCGGCGCGGGCATAGAGCAGGCGCAGAAAGTCGTAGATCTCCGTCACCGTGCCCACGGTGGAGCGCGGGTTTTTGTTGGTGGTCTTTTGCTCGATGCTGATGACGGGGCTCAGGCCCGTGATCTTGTCGACGTCGGGCCGCTCCAAGTTGTCGAGAAAGTTGCGTGCATAGGCCGAAAACGTCTCGATGTAGCGCCGCTGCCCCTCGGCATAGAGCGTGTCGAAGGCCAGCGAGCTCTTGCCCGAGCCGCTCAGCCCCGTGATGACGGTCAGGCTGTGGCGCGGCAGGCGCACGTTCACGTTTTTCAGGTTGTGCACGCGCGCGCCGTACACTTCGATCCAATCTTCCGTGGTCTTTTCCTCCATGTGGGTTGCGTCAGGGTATAGTCGTGCCCGTTCCGTTGTCGGTGAAGCCGCGGAGCAGGTTGATGGTCTTTTTCAGTTTGTATTGCCGCCCGTCGGCTCCGCGTGCGTTCACCACGAGGTAGTAGGCCCCGTCGGGGGCCTTGCTGCCGCCGGCCGTGCCGTCCCACCCGCCCGAGGGGTCGTCCCACTCGTAGAGCTTGCGCCCCCAGCGGTTGAACACCGCGGCGCGAAACTCCACGATGCTCTCGTAGCCCTCCTTGGCCCGGTAGACGTCGTTGATGCCGTCGTCGTTGGGCGTGAAGGCGTTGGGCATTTCGAGCTTCGACTCGCTGATGGTCACCACAAAGGGCTCGTCCATGACGTAGTCGATCGTGTCGCGGCCCTGCACGAAGCTGATGTGCAGCTCCACCGTCGTCGTGCCCGACGTCGTGAAGCTGTACTCCGTCGTCTCCTCGAAGCGCGTCAGGAAAGGCTCCTCCTCGCCCTCGCGCACGAAGCGCCACTCGTAGTGGGGCGTGTACGGGCCCACGTCCTCGGCGTTGGCCCTGAAGATGGCGCGCAGCGGCGCCGACCCTTCGTAGACGGTGGTTTCCTCCTCGCTGCCGTCGGCCGCGATGACGGTCATCGTGGGCATGGCCGAGGGATAGACCTCCTGCGCCACGCCGTGCAGGCTCGCGCCCCAGAGCAGGAGCGGGAGCAAAAGGAGCAAATTTCTTTTCATCGCGGGCATTTTCCTGCAAAATTAGTGTTTCTCTGCGATATATCTGTCACGGTGGCCCATTTTCTATGCCCCGTGCTGCCTTTCTGTCGGTCCGCTGCGGCGGTGGCGGGCCGCCCGCCGACT
Source organism: uncultured Bacteroidales bacterium (assembly GCA_949297215.1). GTDB lineage: Bacteria > Bacteroidota > Bacteroidia > Bacteroidales > Bacteroidaceae > Alloprevotella. Next base: position 21,676 of record CASFRV010000007.1, read on the forward strand.
GCGCGTGCCGGACTTTCAACGCTTCGTGGCGGGCCCCGCAGCCGCGCGCCGCCACCCTTGCGCCGTGCGTGGCTCCTCACGGAGCATCGGGCGTATGCTTTTTTTAACGCATGCGGCCTTTTTCCCCCCTCCACGGCCCCTTTGCGCACAGGCATGGGATGGATGGGCCGTTCCCTCCCATGGATCGGCCGATCCATGGGGTGTTTCGCCCCGACCAAGGCCTGCAAAACTTCGTTGGCGGGCCCTTTTTTATGCCTCTACGGCTCATTTTTGAAGAAGAAATCTGAAATTTATTAACATTCGTCCCCCTCTCGCGGCGCCTCGCAGGCCCCCGTCAGAGCGGCGGCCCCACCCCGCAGCGGACAGCCGTGGCACGGCGGGCGGCGCATGGGGCGCTTTCGGCGGACGAAAACTTAAAAAACGCGAACGGCCGCGGTCTCCGTGTTGCCCATTGGGCGCCCGTGTGTGCAGCCGGCGCGCCCGCAGGCGCCCCGCCCCGTGTCATCATTTTTTGGAAAAGTGGCTGTCGCGGCACCGTCCGCTCCCGCCTTTCACGGCAGCCGCCGGCGCATCGCTTGCCTTGTGCGCCGTCGCCCGGCCGGGGCTGCCCCGTTTCCCCGAAAGGGCAGAAAAAAGGATTCCCGCATGCTCGCGCACACGGGAACCACGAATGATCATTTAACCACAAAAAATTATGATTCAAAAAAACTAAGCTGTCCTCGCGGACGGCGTAACTGCGAAAGGTAGTATGCTGCAAATATAAAGCATTCCCCGCAAAGCGAAAAGAAAAAGGCCGGAAAAATGTTTCCCTTGGCGCCGGGGCAGCACATTGCGCGTCGGCGCGGCCGCCGGGGGGCGCCGCCACGGCCACGCCGCCGCGGGTACGCCCGTGTCTACGCCTTCGGGGAGTCAACCGCCTGGTTTTCAGCCGGGAAGCATTTCGCGCGGGCGGAAAATGTCCACCCGCATGTCCACCCATCCTCACGGGTTTTCGGGCAAGGGGGCGCTGCTTTTGCACGAAAGTTCCCAGAAAATGACGGCCGAGGCCGCCGCCACGTTGAGCGAGTCGACCCCGTGGGCCATGGGGATGCGCACCACATAGTCGGCCCCCTCGACGACGCGCCGCGCCAGGCCGTCGCCCTCCGTGCCCATGATGAGCGCCAGGCGCGGCGCGGCCTTCAGCCGCGGGTCGTCGGGCGTGGTCGACGGGTCGGCAAGCGCCATCGCCGCCGTGCTGAAGCCCAGCGCGCGTACGTCGGCCACGGCGTCGTCCACCCACGCCCACGGCACGAGAAACACCGAGCCCATCGACACGCGCACCGCCCGCCGGTTCAGCGGGTCGCACGATTGCCGCGTGAGCAGCACGGCGTCGATGCCCAGCGCCGCCGCCGAGCGGAAGATGGCCCCGATGTTCGTCGTGTCGGTCACGGCGTCGACCACCACCACGCGGCGCGCCCCGCTGCACACCTCGGCCGCCGTGCGCGGCGCCGGGCGCCGCATGGCACACAGCACGCCCCGCGTCAGCACGTAGCCCGTGAGCTGCGCCAGCAGCCGGCGCTCGCCCGTGTAGACGGGCAGGTCGCGGCAGCGCTCCACGATGTCGGCCGCGTCGCCCGTCAGGTGGCGCCGCTCGCACAGCAGCGCCAGCGGTTCGTAGCCCGCGTCGAGCGCCACGCGTATCACCTTCGGGCTCTCGGCCACAAACACGCCCCGCTCGGGCTCCAACCTGTTGCGCAGCTGCGCCTCCGTCAGGGAGCCGAACACCTCGACCCCCCGCTCCTCCAACGACTGTATTTCAATGATGGGCATGGTAAAAAGTTTAAGTTGGGGCAAAATTAAAGAAATTGCGCGAGAAGCGGAAAATGCGGGCGTAAGAGAATGGCACGGCGCCCCTCTTCCCGGTTGTGCAACGTTTTATTTGTATTTTTGCTGCCTTATCCCGAGTATTATATGTCAGAATAGCTTATGCAGCTCACGTATATTTTCCACAGCGGGTTCGCCCTTGAAGGGGAGCGGTGCGTGGTGGTGTTCGACTATTGGCTGGACCCGGTGGACGTGGCGCCGCGGCTGCTGGCGGCGGGGAAGCCGCTGTATGTGCTGGCGAGCCATTTTCATGAGGACCACTTCTGCCGCGACGTCTTTGCGTGGCGCGAGGCGGGGGCCGACGTCACCTACCTGCTCTCTAAGGACATCTTGCGCCACCGGCGGGCCGCGCGGGCCGAGGCCGACGCGTGGCTGGCCAAGGGTGGCTGCTGGCACGACGACCGCCTGAGGGTGACGGCGGCGGGCAGCACCGACAGCGGGGTGTCGTGGGTGGTGGAGGTGGAGGGCCGCCGCGTCTTTCATGCGGGCGACCTGAACAACTGGTATGCGCGCTTCCTGGCCGAGGGCCGTGAGGAGCGCGTGGCGCACAGCGTGGAGTGGAGCGTCGACGTAGACCCCGTGCGCGAGGAAAAGCGCTATCTGGGCGAACTGAAAGACTTGCGCAAGCTGGCCGACGGCTTCGACGTGGCAATGTTTCCCGTCGACAGCCGCATTGGCAATGGCTATACGCGCGGCGCCCGCCAGTTTCTCGACCGCTTCCGCACGGGCCTGTTCGTCCCCATGCACTTTGCCACGGGCGGCTTCGCCTCGGCCTGGCGGATGCAGGAGCTGGCCGCGGCCCGCGGCGCCGACTTCTGGAAGATAGCCCGCGAGGGCGAGACGCGCCGGGTGTGACGCCGCCTGCCTCCCGCCCCGGCGCAGCGGGTCCCGGTAAACGCAGCATCGGCTGCCCTGCTTGCGCGGGGCAGCCGATGCTTTCTGTGTGGGCGGGCCTTGTTTAGTCGATGAGGTTGTGGCCCGTCATGTCTTCGGGCTGGGGCAGGCCCATGATGTGCAGGATGCTGGGCGCCACGTCGGCCAGGATGCCGTCCTCGACGTGGGCTTCCTTGTTGTCGGTCACGTAGATGAAGGGCACGGGGTTGAGCGAGTGGGCCGTGTTGGGCGTGCCGTCGGCGTTGATGGCGTTGTCGGCGTTGCCGTGGTCGGCGATGATGATGGTTTCGTAGCCCGTTTCGCCGGCAGCCGTCACCACTTCCTTCACGCAGTTGTCGACGGCCGTCACGGCCTTCTCAATGGCTTCGTAGATGCCCGTGTGTCCCACCATGTCGCCGTTGGCGAAGTTGACAACGATGAAGTCGTATTTGTCTTCGCGGATGGCTGCCACGAGTTTGTCCTTCACTTCGTAGGCGCTCATCTCGGGCTTGAGGTCGTAGGTGGCCACTTTGGGCGAAGGCACGAGGATGCGGTCTTCACCGTCGAAGGGGGCCTCGCGGCCGCCGTTGAAGAAGAACGTCACGTGGGCATATTTCTCCGTCTCGGCCGTGTGGAGCTGCTTTTTGCCCTGGCGGCTCAGGTATTCGCCCAGCGTGTTTTCAACGTTTTCCTTGGGGAACAGGATGTGAACGCCCTTGAACGAAGCGTCGTAGGGCGTCATGCAGTAGTATTGCAGGCCGGGGATGGTGTGCATTCCCTCCTCGGGCATGTCTTGCTGCGTGAGCACGACGGTGAGCTCCTTGGCGCGGTCGTTGCGATAGTTGAAGAAGATGACCACGTCGCCCTCCTTGATGCGTCCGTCCACGTTGCTGTTGACGAGCGGTTCCATGAATTCGTCGGTGTTCTTGTGCTCTTCGCTGTCGGAGTCGTAGCAGCTCTGCACGCCCTCGACCATGTCGGCGCAGGCACGCCCCTTGCCCTCGACGAGCTGGTCGTAGGCCACCTTGACGCGGGCCCAGCGCTTGTCGCGGTCCATGGCGTAGAAGCGACCTATGATGCTGGCCACGTGGGCCCCCACCTTGTCGCAGTGGGCCGTGAGGTCGGCGATGAATCCCTTACCGCTTTTCGGGTCGGTGTCGCGGCCGTCCATGAAGCAGTGGACGTAGGTCTGCGCGGCGATGCCATATTCGCCTGCGATCTCCACGAGCTTGAACAGGTGGTCGAGCGACGAGTGGACGCCGCCCGTGGAGGTGAGGCCCATCAGGTGCAGGCCCTTGCCGTTCTGCTTGGCATATTCGTAGGCCGAAACCACCTCGGGGTTTTTCAGTATGCTGCCGTCGGCGCAGGCGCGGTTGATTTTCACCAGGTCCTGGTAGACGATGCGGCCGGCCCCGATGTTGAGGTGGCCCACCTCGGAGTTGCCCATCTGTCCGTCGGGCAGGCCCACGTTTTCGCCGCAGGCCAGCAGTTGCGAGTGGGGATAGGTGGCGTTCAGGTGGTCGAGGAAAGGTGTCGGCGTGTTATAGATGACGTCGCCTTTCCCATGGTTGCCGATGCCCCATCCGTCGAGGATCATCAGGAGAGCTTTTTTTCCCATATTCGTTCAGGTTTTAAGTTTGGTATTTCTGGGGCAAAGTTACGCATTTCCGCGGAAACGGCGGCGGGCCGCGGCTGCGTAACGTGGCGCAGGCGGCGGGGGCTCTGCCGATGGGCCGTCTGCGGGCAGGGACGGGCATAAAAACGGGGCGCCCCGCATGATGCAGAACGCCCCTCCGAGATGTGAATTCTTGGCGGTACTCGGTGTGTCTTTTCGATCTATTCCCAGCTGTGTTCGAACGGGTTTTTGCGTTCCGTCATGAACTCGCCATCGAAGTCGCCCTCTTCGGGCGGCAGGATGGTGCCTTCGTCCGGGCCGGGCGAGGCAGCCAGCAGGTGCGACGTTTCCATGGCGATGCTTTCGCAGGCCGGGGCTTGATATGTCTTTTTCATGTTGTCAAAGGATGATGGTTTTCTTTTTGTCGATGATGTAGATGCCGGGGCGCAGGCCCTGGGTGGCCTTGTCGGCGGTCACGTTCTTCTTGACGAGGCGTCCGTCGATGGTGAAGACGTCCGTCGTGCCTGTGACCGGGGTAGGCGTGGCGTCGATGCCCGTCGCCCCCTCGTGCACGAGGCGTAGGGCTGCCGTGGCCGAAGCTGCGGGTATGTCGAAGGCTGCGCGGAAGCTTTTCAGCACGGCCCCCGTCCCGCCGCGCACAACGCGGTCGTCGGGTGTCACGCCGTAGCGGCCGGTGGCGCTGACGGTGCCGTCGTAGCAGCCCTCGAAGCGCACGCCGCCCTGTTCGCACACGGCTCCGCCCTCGGGCACGGGGCTGACGCTCACGCTGCCCAGCTGCATTTCGCCTGCGGCCTTGTCGGCCGGGGCATGGAGCAGGCAGGGCTCGTGGGCCGTCACGCCTTCATCGGCCGGGGCGAAATGGAGCGCTCCGTCGCGCCAGTCGGTGAACGTCTCTATGCGGCTGCCCTCGCCAAAGGCCGCCTCCACCTCTTCGCCCGTCAGGGCAAAGGGCAGGCAGAGCGTGTTCCACCCGGCCGAGAGGCGCCGCCCCGTGAGCGTTGTAGCCGTGGCCGTGAAGGTGCGCGGCGTGGCAAAAGGCAGCGCGTCGTCCATTACGAGGCGGGCACACGTGGCTTCGCCCCCGGCGTTGCAGGCCACGACGTTGGGCGTCGCGGCGGCCGCCAGCCGTTTGGCATAGCGGCTCGTGTCGTTCACCAGTTGCAGCACGTTCGTGTGGGGCAGCGTCAGGGGCACGGTGAGCGTGTCGGCTCCCGTCAGGTCCACGCTGCACAGCTGGCTGTTGTCGGCCATGTCGGCGGCCAGGCTCTCCACAACGAACGAGGGGAGCAGGCCCGTCAGGCCCGACAGATCGACGTGGCGCTCAGTTTGCAGCGGCGAGGAGCCCACGGTGCAGTAGGAGGCCGAGTTGGGCGGTTCGACGCCGTAGACGCCCGTCACGACGAAGAGGGCTCCGCGCACCAGGATGGGGTGGATGCCCGGTTGCAGGTCGTCCGACGTCGTATAGTAGATTTTCAGCAGCTCGCCCTCGCGGCCCGTGATGAACGACTCCACGTCGTTCGGGCTGATGAGGATGCGGTACCAGCGCGAGGCGAACTGCGTGTAGTCGACGCCGTGCTTGAACGTGATCTGTCCGCCGCGCGACGAGTGGGGGAAACGCTCGGTCGACAGTTCGAAGGGGCTGAAGCCGCCCTCGTCGTCGAGCTCCATGCCTTCGGGCAGGTACAGGTCGAACTGCACGCCCCAGTAGTCTTGCGTGTCGTCCAGCCGTATGACGAAGTAGCGCCCGTCCTCGGTGGTCGAGCCGGGCACGGCTTCGAAGGGTTCCACTTGCAGCACGTCCTCGGCCCGGGCAACGCTCAGGGCGGCCAGCAGCGCGAGGCACCATGCGGTGATTTTTCTTTTCATCTTGGTTGGTCGTTGAAATTTACGCTTTTCTTTGAAAAGAAGAGGGGCTTTGCCGCATGTTATGGGCCTCGGCCCCTCTTTTTCCCTGTTTCTAATTCTCTTGGTCGTTGATGATGTCGGCCACGCCGCGGCAGTCGCGCAGGTCGAAGGCGCCGTCGCGGTTCACGTCGCTCACCTCTTTAATAAAGGAGTCGGGCGTCGTGCCCAGCACATACGTTGTGAGGTTCAGTTTGTCCGTCAGGTTCACGCGTCCGTCGCCGTTCGTGTCGCCGCGCTGGTAGACGTAGAGGCGTCCGTTGCGCGTTGAGGCCGTCAGGTGGTCGCCGTCGGGCTCGGTGACGGAGACCTGGTTGATTTTCACGGGGTACGACTGCGCCGTCGCCATGCCCTTGGGCACGGGCACGTCCAGCGAGAGCAGTTGCGTGTTGCCCGCCGGCAGGCGCCCGCCCGTCAGCGTGAACACATACGACGTGTCGCTCACGGCCGTGCACGAAAGGTCGTAGCCCTCGGCTTTGGCCGACAGGCGCACGCTTTCCAGGCTGGGCGTCAGGCCGGGCGGGAACGTCAGCTGGAACGTCATGTCGCACAGGTCGTCGAGCGTCGTCAGGTAGACGGGGTATTGCGCCGTCTCGCCCGGCACGCCGATGACCGACATCAGGTAGAACGCATATTGCTTCGTGGCGGGCATCTGCGGCTCGGCCGGTGCCTCGGGGTTGAAGCGGAACTCGGCCCGCAGCGTCACGTCGTGTGCTCCCATCGTGTAGGAAAACGATGGCAGCTCCGTGTAGGGCTCGCCGTCCATGAGCCAGCGCACAAACTCGTAGCCCGTGTTGGCCCGGGCCGTCACGGTGGTCGAGCTGCCCTCGCGCAGCCGCGTGGCCCCGGCGTGGGCGGTGCCGCCGTCGGTGGCTTCGAGCACGATGTTGTGGCTCAGCACGGGCTCCGACGGCTCGGCCGGCCCCTGCGGGTCGAAGCGGAAGCGGGGCGTGAGCGTCACGTTGGCCGGCGTCGTCACGTAGGTGAACGAGCGGTCGGCCGAGAGGCATTGGCCCGCGGCGTCAAACCAGCCCTCGAACACGAAGCCCGTCGACGGGCTGGCCGAGAGGTTCACGCGGGTGCCGGCGCGGTAGCGCCCGTCGCCCCACGCCGAGCCGCCCGTGGCCGGGGCGAGCGTCAGGGTGAAGTATTGCACCAGCACGGGGTCCGACGGTTCGGCCGGCCCCTCGGGCGCATAGACATAGCGGGCCACGAGCGTGTCGGCGCGGCGGGCCTTCGCGAAGGTATAGGCCGCCTGGGTCGAGAGGGTGCGGCCCTGCGTGTCGGTCCAGGCCTCGAAGCGGAAGCCCGTGGCCGGGCTTGTCGACACGCGCACCTCGCTGCCGGGCACGTAGCGCCCGGCGCCCGCCACGCTCCCGCTGCCCGCCGGCGAAACCAGCAGCACCAGTGGCTGCGGGGGCTCGCCCGGCTCGGCGGGGCTCTCGGGGTTGAAGTCCTGCGCGGCCGCCGTGCCGCAGAGCAGCGCGAGGAGCAGCGTCAGATATCTTATCGTTGTCATGGTCGTAGCGAGGTTTTTATCGGTTAACGGTCACTTTCACGCTGCCCTGCGGCGTGCTCACCACGTAGATGCCGGCCGGCACGTTCACGGTGCGCTGTCCCTGCACGTCGTAGGTGCCCAGCTTGCGTCCGTCGGCGCCGTAGACGGTGGCCGTGCCCCGGCCAGTGAGGGCTATGCCGCCCTGCGTGGCCGTAGCGCCGAGGGTCTCCGTCGCCGTGGCGCTGCCGATGCCCGTGGTGGCGTCGGGCTCGACGGCCAGCACGAAGCGCGTTTCGTCCGTGCCCGCCTCGGCCGTGAAGTGGTAGTCGGTCGCGGCGAGGTCGGCCGTGGTGCCCGTCTTTAGGTCGGTGAGCCGGGCGTGGCAGCCCTCGTGGCGCGTCAGGCGCAGCGTGTAGCTGCCGTCGCTGCCCGCGCGGAAGCCCAGGCGCACCGTGCCGTCGGCCGCGGGCCGCTCGTTGATGGCATAGCGCGTGCCGTCGGCGCCCAGCGAGTAGAGCTGCGGCACGTCGGTGGCGTCGCTCATAAACTTGGCCGCGTCACACGCCGTCTCATACGTCTCCCCGGCTGCGTTGTTCAGCACCACGCGCGTGCGGTCGGCCATGTCGCCGCAGCCCAGGCTCAGGTCGAGCAGCAGGCGCTGCATGCCGTCGTGGCCCGGGCCCATGGGGCGTGTGGCCGTCTGGCTCTCAATGTCGGCTGTGAGCTGGCGCCCTTCGAGCGGGAAGCTGATGCTCTCCACCTCATCGGGACACTGCACGAAGAAGGCCTGACCCGGTTGCAGGGCCACGTCGTCGTCGATGATCGAGTAGGCCTCATAGGTGCGGTTGCCGGCGTTCCACAGCGTGATGGGTGCCGTGAAGTTGAGGCGGTGTACGTTATAATAGGTCTGATAGGGGTTGCCCACGAGGTTCCACCCGCGGTCGGCTGCCACGTCCGAGGGGTTGGCGGCCAAGGCCTTGGCAAACTCCTTGTTGGCTGCGATGTATTGCTTCGAAGCGTCGTCCATTGCGCGGAAGCGGTACCATCCGTCCTGCGAGGCCTGGAAGATAAAGCCCGTGCCGGCCGTCACCGTCTCGTCTTTCTCCACGTCCTTCCAGCTCTGTCCCGCTCCGCTCGCGGCGCGGGCCCCGCCGTCGTAGCGGCGCAGGGCATACTGTGCGCCCTCGGGCACGGCGATGTCGGCCGGGCGGAAGTTGAACGGCAGACTGATGAAGTACCAGCTGTTGCGCGTCACGTAGTAGCCCGCGTCGAGCGCACCCACGATCGATATGGAGTCGCAGTTGCTCCACAGCTGGGCCGTCTGCGCCACGTTGTTGCCGTTCGTCTCGTAGTAGACGTCGCCGAGCTCCATCTTCCGTATGCCGTTCACTTTGAGCGAGCCCTGCCCCACGATGTTCACGTCGGGGCATCCCTCGAAGCGGTCGCGTGCGCTCAGCACGAGCGGCTGCGAGATGGTCCACTCCTTGACCTCCGCCGTGCTGAAGCCCTCGATGGATTTGCAGTTGTACCAATAGTTGTCGAGCTTATAAGCGTTGACTAAATAGTCGGGGACGCGGAGTGTGATTTGTTCAAGCGATGCATTGGTGTTTCCTTGAACAACCGTCGGCGATTTCAGCACGATGGTTTCCAGTTTGGGACAGGCATTGAAATAAGCACCATTGGGAATAACGCTGTAGCATGAAGGAAGTTCAACAGAAGCCAAAGAGTCGCATTCACTGAAAGCTCCGTTCCCGATGCTTGTGACGTGTGTATTTCCTAAGTGTGCTTCTTTGATGCCACTTAGCATGAATGCGTCATTTCCAATTGATGTCAAACTTTCGGGAAGAGCAGGAGAATATTTGTAGCAAGCCTTAAAAGCGTAATTTCCGATGTTTTCCAAATTTGTAGGCAGTGGGCAATCGGTCAGTGTATGACAATAATGAAATAATGCGTCCGGGATTTTTGTCAATTTGTTAGGGAGTGATGCTTCTTTCAGTGAAGCGCAATAATTGAATATGCGTTCGCCTAAATCTAATGTCGCGTCGTGTAGCATGGCAGATTTGATAGCTGTAGTGGAAAAAGCGTAGCTTCCGATGCTTTCCAGCGTACTTGGGAAGTTAATTTCTTCGATGAACGAATGGTTGAAAGCATTTGCTCCGATGCTCTTCACGCCTTCGGGCAGGACGACGCGGTGTAGGAACGGATGGCTGCGGTTCTCAAAAGCGTGGGCGGGCACTTCCGTGGTTTGCGCCTCGCTGAGGTCGAGCACGCAGAGGTTCTTCATCATTTTGATATGGCCCCAATCGGTCTCGTTCATAGCTCCTTTCACTTTCAGATTGCGCACGTCGAGCAGATGGTCCACGTTGTAGAGCACTTCCGTGCCCAAGCTGCCCGGTTCCAATAAACTTACTTCGATGGCGGGCGAAGCGATGGCTCCCAATACTCCAACGGCTGAATAGCTGTAAGCGTTGAAATTGACATTTTCCATGTTGAAGACCAAGCGTATGGTATGCTTTCCCGGGGTCAGTTCCTCGAAAAAACGATTAGCATAATACATACCATCATTACATTGGATGCCTGTGACGGTTCGTACCTCTTTATCGTCGATATATACTGTGAAATAGGCTTCGTCTGTGGTTGTTACGAATTCATAAACAAAGGTAGCGGGCTTTTCTGTCGTGATGGTTGCCGTTAGTGTCCCCTCTCCCTTGCTGGTAAAGCGCAGCCGGCCTTCTGCCCAATAGAAGTGTTTGTCCTCGTCGTTCGTTAGAACGATGGGTATCTCCGACCATTCGGGGTAGGGATAGTTGATTGTCAGATCTTCCTCGGCCGATGCTTTTGTGGCGCGGGAGTCGTCGATGTAGGTTTCCCCGCCGTCGTCGGGATGGTTCGCGTTGGGATACGCTGAGGTGGCCACGCCGGCCGAGAGGGGCGTGGTGCATAGGAGGCTCGCCGCGAGCAGGGCGAAGCCGCGTTGAATATGTTTCATTTTGGTACAGGTGTGATGAATAAATTACTTGGCTTTCGAGCGATAAAAAAGGAAGGGGCGTGGCTGCTCCGTCGTCTGCTTATTTCTCACTCAGGCACCGCCAAGTAACCCTCACACCAAATAAGCCAAAGCAGTCCACGCCCTATGGCGCGGAACTTCGTTCTGCTTATTCCCGGTGTTGAAATTGGCGGTTTCGAGCGAGGAGAATAAGTGAGCGCAAGCTCTCTATGTCGTTTTCAGTCTGTCGTGCAGTTGTCGTTGCAGCCGTTCTTCCGTTGGCCGGGGTTGCCTGAGGCGTGGCCGCGGCCGGGTAGAGTGTGGGTGCTGTCTGTTTCTTGTATCGGGGGTTAAGGGGTTAGCAAAGTCCCCGTGTTTCGTTTCTCTCGTTTCTGCCCCGCCTCCGCGCAGGGGACTTCATAAGGCGCGGCCGGGACGGTTTTCTGAACTTGACGCGGCAAATTTATCGATTATTTCCCTCATGCGCAAGCCGTGGCTGCCTTTTAAGGCCGCGGGGCCGCACGCCACACCATATATATGTACGCGCGTGCGCGCGAGGGCGCGAGGGACATCCCGTGCGGGTGGGATGTGCGATGGTCAGCCTCGCTGCTCCGCGGGTGTGCCTGCGGCTTACCCGCGGTAGTCGATGTTGGACCCCTATGGGGTCCTCATTGTGTGGGGGGCTTTCCGCGGGTTCGCCTTTGGCTCACCCGCGGTTATCGAAAGTTCGCCCCCTATGGGGGCGCTTGCCTCGCGGATTTCCTGTGCGGCCCGCGCCGCGTGTGCCTCACTCCTGTGCCGCGGCCTGGGCGGTGCGGACGACGCGCAGGAAGTTTTCGCCCCACACTTTGCGCAGGTCGTCGGCGTTGAGGCCTTCGGCCATGAGGCGGCGGGTGAGGCCGATGAGCTCGGCGGCTGAGGCGCAGCCGCGCACGCCGCCGTCGCCGTCGAAGTCGGAGCCGATGCCTACGTGGTCGATGCCGGCCACGCTAATCATGTGCATGAGGTGGCGCACGGCGTCGACGACGGTGGCTTCGCCCTCTTCGCGCAGGAAGCCGTGATAGAGCGTCACCTGGGCCACGCCGCCCGTTTCGGCCAGGCGGCGCAGCTGGTCGTCGGTGAGGTTGCGCGGGTGGTTGCACAGGGCGCGGGCCGACGAGTGGGAGCACACCACGGGCACCGTCGAGGCCGCCACGGCGTCGTAGAACGTCGTTTCGGCGGCGTGCGAGAGGTCTACCACCATGCCCGTGCGGTTCATCTCGGCCACGACGGCGCGTCCCAGCGGGCTGAGGCCGCCGTGCTCGGCGGTGGTGCGACGGGCCGAGTCGCACAGGTCGTTGTCGCCGTTGTGGCAGAGGGTCATGTAGGTCACGCCGCGGCGGCGGAAGCGGGCCACGTTCTGCGGGTCGCGGCCCACGGCGTAGCCGTTCTCGATGGCCATCATCACGCTGTGCAGGCCGCGTCGCTTGTTGGCATAGAGCTCGTCAGGCGTGCGGGCCAGGGCCACCCCGCGGCAACCCTCCACCATGCGGCCGATGCCGTCGAGCAGGGCGTGGGCGCGGGCCGTGGCGGCGGCCAGGGCCTCGTCGGAGCGGTCGCCCTGGGGCAGATAGGCCGCCATGATGACGGCGTCGAGGCCCCCCTCGTGCATCTTGTGGAGGTCGACGAGGGCGTGCTCCTCGCGGTGGTCGAAGCGCACGCCGCGGTCGAAGAGCATGGGCGTGTCGCAGTGGCTGTCGAGGGTGAGGATGTCGTGGTGAAGGCGGCGGGCCCGGCCGTAGCTTGCGGCGTCGGCCACGAAGCGGCGGAACAGGGGCATCATGCTCTCGTCGGCGCCCAGGAGGAAGCACTCGGGGTGCCACTGCACGCCCACGATGCTCTTCATCTCGGTGCTTTCGACGGCCTCGACCACGCCGTCGGCCGAGCGCGCCGTGACGCGCAAGCGGGGGCCGGGATCGGCCACGGCCTGGTGGTGGAACGAGTTGACGGCGAAGGCGGGGCCCAGCAGTTCGGCCACGAGGGAGCCCGGCTCGGCCTCGACGCGGTGGGAGGCCACGTGGCGGGGCATGTCCTGACTGTGCTTGACGAGCTTCGTGCCGGGCAGGCAGGCGGCCAGGTCCTGATGGATGGTGCCGCCCAAGGCCATGGCCAGCACCTGGATGCCGCGGCAGATGCCCAGCATGGGCACCTGGCGGTCGTAGGCCAGGCGCGTGAGCAGGAGTTCGCCGCGGTCGCGCGCGGGGTTGACGCCGTGGAGGGCGGGCAGGGGGTCTTCGCCGGCGAAGAGGGGGTTGACGTCGGCGCCGCCCGAGAGGAGCAGACCGTCGATGCGGTCGAGCACGTTGAGGAGTACGGCGGTGTCGTCGCCGGGCGGTATGACGAGGGGGATGCCGCCGGCTGCCTCGATGCTGCGGTAGTAGCCGTCGAGGAGCGAGAGGGCGCCGTCGGCCCAGTTGGCCGTGATGCCGATGACGGGGCGCGGCGTGTGGTTGGGGAAATGGTCGGTAGCGGCCGCATAGGCCGCGGGGATGTCGAAGGGGTTCATGGGGTGGTGTTTTCTTAGGTGGGTGTGGGGCGCGGGATGGGGTGTGCGATGGGCAGCCTCGCGGCTCCGCGGGTGTGCCTGCGGCGTACCCGCGACGACCGACGTTGGACCCCTATGGGGTCCTCATATCTATATAGCTCCTGTCCGCAGGTTCGCCTTTGGCTCACCCGCGGTTATAGAAAGTTCGCCCCCTATGGGGGCGCCGGCCTCGCGGATTTCGCCTGCGGGCGAGGTGGTGCGGCGTATCTATGTGGGACATCTCTGTGCGGACGCCAGGAATGGGCCCCTCCTTGGGCGCTGCTGTTCACCCCTCCTCCTTGCGCCGCGGGTTGCGGGGGAACCAGCCTTTGCGCACGCGCTCTTTCTGCTCGAAGAGCTCTTTGATGCTCCACAGCGAGGAGAACCCCACGATGCCGCAGAGGGCGCTCCAAAACAGGTCGGGCACGAAGAGGGCGCCCACAGCGCCGGCTACGCCTACGACGAGGAAGACCCACCAGGGGCGTGTGCCGAAATAGTACTCCGTCTTGATGACGATGGGATGGAACAGACCGATGACCAAAAAGGTGGCCAAGCCGAGCAGGAGGCCTTCGTATGCGATTGTCATGATGGCGGGGTTGGTTCAGACGGTGTCGGGCAAATCGTTGATCACTGTGGCGCGTCGCCGCGTGCGCGGGGCGTAGCGGTCCATCTCCTCGAACACCTCTTCGGGCAGGCGCACGGGCACCTGGCGGCTGATGCTCTGGTCGAGCGAGATGAGGGCTTCGGTGGAGATGACGCCCGGTATTTCCTGTATGCGGCGGTTGAGCAGGTTCATGAGGTGCTCGTTGTCGCGGCAGTAGAGCTTGACGAACATGGTGTAGGGCCCCGTCGTGTAGTGGCACTCGACGATTTCGGGAATCTTTTCGAGCTCCACTACCACGTCCTTGTACATCGAGCCGCGTTCGAGGCGGATGCCCACGTAGGTGCAGGTGGAATAGCCCACGCGGCGCGGGTCGACGTTGTAGCCCGAGCCCTGGATGACGCCCGACTCCATGAGGCGCAGCACACGCTGGTGGACGGCGGCGCGCGAGACGCCACACTTGTCGGCTATGTCCTTGAAAGCGATGCGGGCATTGGTCGAGATAATCTGCAATATGCGCAGGTCGGTTCGGTCGATCTTGTCTGTCATGCGTTTTTTGTCTGTTTTTTATTACTTGTGTGCAAAGATAGTGCAAATGAGAGGAAAGAAAAAGAAGTGAGCAAAGCGAACTTTGTTTTTCTTTCCCGAATGCAGCCTTTCTTATGAAAAGATACGTATAAAAAGGAGCGTTTCGTACGGTTTGGCGCGCAAAAGTGAGCGGTTTTGTGCATATTGGCCCCGTTTTCCGTCAATTTGCCACGTGCGGCGGCCTTTTTCTGACGTTTTGCCGCGGGGCTCTCCCGACGGCGGGCGGAGGCCGAGCGCGGGCGTTTCAACCTTTTTTAACGCCGTGGGGAGGCCCTGTTGCAGCCGCCCTCCGCCTCGGAGCCTGCGGGCGTGCCCGCGGCGCGCGGCGTGGGCCGAAGCAGCGCGGCGTGCGCCCCGCGCACCGATCCATGGGGTGGAACGACGCATCCATGGGATGCTTCGGCCGATCCATCCCATGGAATTTCCGATCGAAGGCCACTCGCGGCACGACGAAGGCTCGTTTTTCGGGCCGAAAAGCCTCGTTTTTTGCACAAACGGGCTGCCGATGTGTCGCTTTTGCCGCCTTTCGGGGCGCGGGGCGGGGGCGTTGTGGCGGCTTTTCCCCACCAACGGGAGGCGCGCGGCGGGGCGCGTGCGGCGGGCGTGGCACGAAATGTGCCCATTCGGGCGCGAAACGCGGCAAAAGGGTTAAGAAAACGAAAGGCATGGCGGCACACTGCGCGCCGATGTGTGCAAAACTGCGCCCCGTCCGCTCTGTTTGCCCCGGCGGGGCTTGTCATTATTTTTCGGAACTTTGCATCGGCGCCGTGGGGCGCGGGCGGTGGAGCGGGGCGCAATAAACGTCGCGTACGCGCGCGGGGTCGGCGTTTTTTTCCTACCTTTGTCCGCCTAAACAGCGGATAAAGCAAACAATCGACATGAGTATCACAAGAATGATCCGCCCCCTGTTCGACGGGCGCCTGCGCGCCATCGACCGCTTCATGGCCCGGCCCGAGGACGTGCAGCGCGGGGTGCTGGAACGGCTGGTAAGGCGGGCCGCCGCAACCCGCTGGGGCGAGCGCTACGGCTATGCCCGGGTGCGTTCGTACGAGGATTTCGCAGCGCGCGTGCCCCTTTCGACCTACGAGGAGCTGAAAGCCGACATCGACCTCATGCGCCACGGCGAGGCCGACGTGCTGTGGCCCGGCAGGGTGCGGTGGTATGCCAAGTCGTCGGGCACGACCAACGACAAGAGCAAGTTTATCCCCGTGAGCCGCGACGGCCTGCACGACACCCACTATGCCGGCGGGCGCGACGCCGTGGCCCTCTATCTGCGCAACCACCCGCAGAGCCGCCTCTTCGACGGCCGCGCCCTCATCCTGGGCGGCAGCCACGCGCCCAACTACAACCTGCCCCATTCGCTCGTGGGCGACCTGAGCGCCATCCTCATCGAAAACATCAACCCGCTGGTCAACCTGGTGCGCGTGCCCTCGAAACGCACGGCCCTGCTGGCCGACTTTGAGCAGAAGCGCGACCGCATAGCCCGCGAGGCCGTGGGACGCAACGTAACGAACCTGAGCGGCGTGCCCTCGTGGATGATGTCGGTGCTCCACCGCGTGCTCGAAGTGACGGGCCGGCGCACCATCGACGAGGTGTGGCCCCATCTCGAAGTGTTCTTCCACGGCGGCGTGGCCTTTACGCCCTACCGCGAGCAGTACAGGCGCCTCATCCCCACCGACACGATGCACTACATGGAGACCTACAACGCCTCGGAGGGCTTCTTCGGCCTGCAGGACGACCCCGCCGACCCCTCCATGCTCCTCATGCTCGACTATGGCGTGTTCTACGAGTTCGTGCCCCTCGAAGACGTGGGCACGGAGCACCCCCGCGTGCTGCCCCTGTGGGCCGTCGAGACGGGGCGCAACTATGCCATGGTCATCAGCACGACGTGCGGCCTGTGGCGCTACGAGATTGGCGACACGGTGCGCTTCACGCAGACCTCGCCCTACAAGTTCGTCATCACCGGGCGCACCAAGAGCTTCATCAACGCCTTTGGCGAGGAGCTCATCGTCGACAACGCCGAGCGCGGCCTGCAACAGGCCTGCGCGCAGACGGGAGCCGTGGTGCGCGAATATACGGCCGCGCCCGTCTTCATGGGAGCCGACGGCCGCTGCCGCCACCAGTGGGTCATCGAGTTCGACCGCGCGCCGCAGGACGTGGCGGCCTTTGCCCGCGTGCTCGACGCGGCGCTGCAAAGCCTCAATTCCGACTACGAGGCCAAGCGCTACAAGGACCTCACGCTGCAACCGCTCGAAGTGGTCGTGGCGCGGCCCGGCCTCTTTGACGACTGGCTGCGCAGCCGCGGCAAGCTGGGCGGGCAGCACAAGGTGCCGCGCCTGGCCAACAACCGCGAAACCATCGAGCAAGTGCTCGCCCTGAACCACACCGAAGCATGAAACGCTCCTATATATTATACGTGCTGGCGCTGCTGCTCCTGGCCGCAGCCTGCGCCAACCCCGGCAGCGGCCCCGACGGCGGACCCTACGACGAGACGCCGCCGCGCATCGTGGACATGAACCCGCCCCTCGGCCGGACAGGCACGCAGGCAAAGAAGGTGACCATCACCTTCGACGAGCTCATCGCCGTGGAGAACCCGGGCGAAAAGGTCATCATCTCGCCCCCGCAAATCAACGTGCCCGACATACGCACCTCGGGCCGTCGCATCACCGTGGAGCTCCTCGACACGCTCCGGGAGAACACCACTTATACCATCGACTTCTCAGACGCCATCCAGGACGCCCACGAGGGCAACCCTTTGGGCAACTTCACCTACCTTTTCTCCACAGGTCCCACGCTCGACACCATGGAGGTGGCCGGCCACGTCCTGGCGGCCGAAAACCTGGAACCCGTCAAGGGCATCCTCGTGGGCCTGCACCGCGACACGTGCGACACGGCCTTCACGCACCGGCCCTTCGACCGCGTGGCCCGCACCGACAGTCGCGGACGCTTCTCGGTGAAGGGCGTGGCCCCCGGCTCCTACCGCGTCTATGCCCTCAAAGACATGGACGGCGACTACAAGTTCAGCGCCAAGGGCGAGATGATTGCCTTCCTGCCCGGCCTGGTGACGCCCTCGTCGTTCCCCGACGTGCGCTACGACACGCTCTGGCGCGACACCGTGCGCTACGACACCATCCTCACCGTCCACTACACCCACTACGTGCCCGACAACCTCGTGCTCCTGGCCTTCACCGAGGCCAACCAGCCCCGCCATCTGCTGAAAACGCAGCGCGACGTGCCCGAGTGGTTCCGCCTCTACTTCACAGCGCCCTCGCGCCGCCGCCCCGTGCTGCGGGGGCTCAACTTCGACGCCACCGATGCCTTCGTCGAGAGCCGTTCGGAGGGCTACGACACCATTACCTACTGGCTGCGCGACACGGCCCTCGTGCGCCTCGACACGCTGAGTTTCACGTGCACCTACGAGGCCACCGACGACTCCACGGGCCTCGCCGTCGAGCAGACCGACACCTTCGAGCTCGTGCCGCGCCTCACCGTGGCCCGCCGCGACAAGCAGCTGGCCGAGCGCCTGGAAAAGTGGGAGAAACAGCGCGAGCGGCGCCACAAGCGCGGCGACTTCAGCGACGAAGAGCCCCCGCGCGATTTCCTCAAATTCGAAGGCCGCGTGCCGGCCGCCCTGCCGCCCGACCGCAACGTGTCGTTCTCGGTGTCGGAGCCCCTGGCGCGGTTCGACACGGCGGGCGTCCACTTGCTCCTGGGCCCCGACACGGCACAGGCCGAGGCGCCCTACGTGCTGCGCCGCGACACGCTCGACCCCCTGCGCTTCACGCTCTACGGCGAGTGGCGCCCCGGGCAGCAGTACACCCTGCGCATCGACTCGGCCGCCGCCGTCGGCATCTACGGCCACTGGAACAAACGCGAGGAGTGGAAGTTTCAGATACCCGCCCTCGAAACCTTCGGCACGCTCTTCCTGACGCTGCCCGGCGCCGACTCGACGGCCACCGTGCAGCTCCTGCGCTCCGACACGCAGGTGTATCGCCAGCAGCGCGCCCGCGACGGCCGCACCGACTTCTACTATCTGCAACCGGGCAACTACTATCTGCGCCTCTTCTACGACCACAACGCCAACGGTCGCTGGGATCCCGGCGAGTTTGCCACCGGCCGACAGGCCGAGGAGGTCTTCTACTTCCCCGTGGCCCTGCAAGTGAGGGCCAACTGGGACATCGACCAGACGTGGAACGTGCGCGAGCGCTCCCTCCTCAGGCAAAAGCCCGAAGAGCTCGTCAAGCAAAAGGCCGACCGCGCCAAACAGACCGCCCGCGAGCGCAACGAGCAGCGCCTGCGCGAGAAACAGTAGGCCCGCGGCCTGAAACACCGAAACCAACCAAAACGAAACGATATGAAACGGCTGCTTATCACGCTGCTGGCCGCCACGGCCCTCTTTGCAGGCCTGCCGCGCGCGGCACGGGCCCAGTGTTCGTCGAACAACACGGCCTTCAAGAGCGGAGAGACGCTCATCTACGACCTCTACTTCAACTGGAAATTTGTATGGGTCAAGGTGGGCTCGGCTTCCATGAACATCACGCGCACCGTCTACGGGGGGCAGCCCGCCTTCAGGACGTATCTCATCACGCGCGGCTCCAACCAGGCCGACAAGTTCTTTGTGATGCGCGACACGCTCACGGCCTACACCGGCACCGACCTGGTTCCGAAGCGCTACATGAAGCGCGCCCGCGAGGGCAAGAACTACAGCCGCGACGACGTGTGGTACGACTATCCCGACGGCCAGTGCCGCGTGCGCATGCACTTTCAGAAAAACGGAGGCGAGCTGCGTCGCAACGAGCACAAGAGCCGCTACTGCGCTTTCGACATGATCAGCATGCTGCTGCGCGCCCGCAGTTTCGATCCGTCCGACTACAAGGTGGGCCACCGCATACGCTTTCTCATGGCCGACGGGAAGCGCTGCTCGTGGCAAAGCATCGTTTACCGCGGAAAGGAGAACTTCACCGTCGAAAACAGCAACACGACGTACCGCTGCCTCGTCTTTTCGTTCATGGAGATGGAGGACGGCAAGGAAAGCGAGGTGGTGCGCTTCTTCATCACCGACGACAAGAACCACCTGCCCGTGCGCCTCGACATGAACCTCAACTTCGGCACGGCCAAGGCCTTCCTGACGGGGGCACGCGGCCTGCGCAACCCGCAGACGGCAAAGATAAAGTGACGCCCCGCCGCGCGAAGAACGTCAAGGCATGAAGATAGTCATCGACGACAGGATACCCTACATCCGCGGGGCCGCCGAACGGCTGGGCCGGGCCGTCTACCTGCCCGGGGCGGCCATCGGCCCCGACGACGTGCGCGATGCCGACGCGCTGATAGTGCGCACGCGCACGCGCTGCGACCGTCGCCTGCTCGAAGGCAGCCGTGTGCAGTTCATCGCCACGGCCACCATCGGCTTCGACCACCTGGACACGGCGTGGCTCGCCCGCGCGGGCATCGCCTGGGCCAACTGCCCGGGCTGCAACGCCGCCAGCGTGGCGCAATATGTGGAGAGCTCGCTCATCCTGCTGCGCCGCGCCGGCCTGCTGCCCGCCGGGGGCGGCGTAGTGGGCGTGGTGGGCGTGGGCCACGTGGGCTCCAAGGTGGCCGCCGCGGCCCGCGCGCTGGGCTTCGACGTGCTGCCGTGCGACCCGCCGCGCCACGAGCGCGAGGGCGGCACGTTCTACGGCCTCGACGAGCTGGCCGAGCGGGCCGACGTCGTGACCTTCCACACGCCCCTCACCTTCGACGGGCCGCACCCCACGTTCCACCTGGCCGACGAGGCCTTCTTCGCCCGCCTGCGCCGCCGCCCCGTCGTGATGAACTCGGGCCGCGGCGAGGCCGTCGACACGCAGGCGCTGCTCGCGGCCCTCGACGACGGACGGGTGCGCGCCGCCGTGGTCGACACGTGGGAGAACGAGCCCCACATCGACCGCCGCCTGCTGGACCGTGCCTTCATCGCCACGCCCCACGTGGCGGGCTACTCGGCCGACGGCAAGGCCACGGGCACGCGCATGGCCCTCGAAGCCGTGGCGCGCCACTTCGGCCTACCCTCCGCCTTCGACATACGGCCGCCCCGCCTGCCCGAGGACCTGCATCCCGCCGCCGACCCGCTCGACCGCAAGCTGCAGCTCTACAACCCCATGGACGACACCCGCCGCCTCAAGGCCGCGCCCGAAAGCTTCGAGCAGCTGCGCGGCCACTACCCCCTGCGCCGCGAGCGCTGGGACTGACCGCCGCTGCCTGCGCCGCCATCCATACACAAGGGCCACCGAACAAACGTCCGGTGGCCCTTTCTGTATGCACGCCTGCCGCAGTGTGGCGGGGCGAAGGCTTTATTTCACGAACTTCACCACGCGCGCCTCGCTGCCGCAGCGCAGATAGAGCACGTAGGTGCCGGCGGGCAGCTGCGCGGTGCCGATGGTGGCGCCGTCGGCGGCCTCCTGCGTCAGCACGGCGCGACCGTCGAGGCCGTAGACGGAGGCCCGGGCCACGCCCATGGGCGATGTCACGACGATGCCCGCGGGCGTCACGCGCGCGGCCAGAGCGCCGGCCTGCTCCACGGCTTCGATGCCCGTCGACTCCTCAAGCGCGGCGTCGATGGTGGCGAAGTTGTTCCCCTCCTCCACGGTAAACTCCGACGTGAACAGACGGCCCGGCGAAACGAGCACTTCGAGCGTATACTTGCCCGGAGCCAGCGCCACGTTTAATGGCTGTTCGAAGTAGTTCAGGCTCATCCGCCGTCCGTCGGCAGCCACGAGCTCGCCGCCCCAGAAGTTGTTGCCGTCGAAATAGCCCAGGAAGCCGTCGGACGTGAGGCCCAGGTCTATCGAGGAGAACACCAGGCCCGACAAGTCGAGCGGTACGACGGCATCGGCCCCGTCGAGCGTCACCTCGCCCTCGATGGGGAAGCAGTTATATAGGTTGTTCACCCCGTCGTGTAGGCGCACAACGCTGTAATGGTGCGTGCCGTCGGTCAGCATCGTCCGATAATTGGATATGGCAGGGTTGGGCAAGTCGATCCCGGCTTCATGATCTATGTATGCAAAGGCAAAACCGATGTCTTCGGGCGCTCCGCTCACGTCGAACGTCATGGTGTGGAACGTTTCGGGCCGCATGTCGAAGCTGAGCTCCACAGGGCCGTCCGTCAGCTCGAACGTTCTCGTGTTGTAATACTGCGTAGGCTGTGGTCCGTCGTATGTTGCACCATAAGCAGTGCTCCGATATATCCCGGGCACCAGACGGCCGTCCATCCCGATGGAGTATTTCTGCACATCCGTATTGTCGGAAAAGAAAACGCTTGGCTGTTCCTCTCCCGTCCAGCCGGTGGCCGTAGCAGTGATGGGATAAGCCTCGGTCAAGTTGAAGTGGACAGTCGTATCCTTCCTGGCCACTTGGATGGTGCGCGTGGCATAGTTAGTTATGCCGTCTGCCATCGTCGGGAAGCAGAGGATGTTCAGGTAGCCGTCGGGGCAGACTACGTAGCCCTTGCCGCCGTTCTCGTCATACTCGCACAGGCTGACGTATGTGTAGTCGCCGTTGCCGATGTGTTCGCCGCCCTTGGGCGTAAACGTGGCGTTGAAGAACACCATGCCGTAGTTCTCGTAATATGTCCTGTCGAATTGTCCCGTAGCCGTGATGTCTACGCGGTGCATGCCCTCGTACGAAACGTCAATGCCCTCGGTCAGCAGCTCTTCGGTGGCAATGGCGTGCAATTGGTAGTAGTGGGCGTCTTCGTCGTAGACGTACCATTGGTAGATGGCCTGGCCTGCCGGCACGCGCAAGACGGCTTGTCCCGAGGCATCCGTGATGTAATCCACATCCTCTATGTAACTGCTGGGATAGCCGCCTACGTAATTCCCATCTTCGTCGAACCAATAAACTAAGGTGTAGAACCCTTCGGCCGGTTGGCCCTTTTCGTCCGTCACGGTGAAGCGCACGTCAATCGAGTCGGCCGCCGCGTCCGTCGGTGCGGCCTGTGCCTGCGGCGTGGCGAAGCCGGCCAGCGCCAGGGAGAGCAGGGGTAAAAGTTTCTTCATAGCTGAAATGTTTTAAAAGGGTGAGACATGTGTGCCGTCGCAGCCCAAGGCAGCCGCGTCCGTGGCTGTCGGTGGCCCGTTCCTGCACGTTTTCAGAATCTTTCATCCGCAAATATATGCAAATATCCGTTACGAAACCAGTTTTCAGCGGAAAAAGCACGTCGCGCCCGCGTGATGTGGTTTTGGGCGACGGCCGAGTGTCAGCCGCATGGGAATTTGCCTGCGTAGAGACGCGATTCATCGCGTCTCTCACGTCCCGAATGGCCTCACCGCCATGGAGATTTGTCATGGCGGGGCTTTGCCCCGAGCGGGTGAGAGACGCGATTCATCGCGTCTCTACGTGGCGGATTTCCCGAGCGGGTGGGGTGTGAGATGTTTCCGTGTGGTTGACGGTGTGTATGCAGCGCGGGACGGTGTGTATGCAGCGCGGCTGTCGACCCCATAGGGGTCGCACTTTCTATAACCGCGGGTAAGCGTAGCGCACCCGCGGACAGGAACCACACACAACTCCGACCCCATGGGGGTCGAACTTCATCCCGACGTCGTGCGCGCGCAGGGATGCGTTGTTTGGGGCCTTGGCGGATGAGCGCGTAGCGTTGTCCGCGGGTGTGCCTGCGGCTTACCCGCGGAAGGGGAAGTTGGACCCCTATGGGGTCCCATTACAGGGAGGGTTCTGTCCGCAGGTTCGCCTTTGGCTCACCCGCGGTTATCGAAAGTTCGCCCCCTATGGGGGCGCTTGCCTCGCTGTCCCTCCGCACACTCGCCCGGACCTCCTTTGCCCTGCGCAGCCATCGATGATTGCCCGCCACAACTGCTTTTTAACACGGAGAATCGATTATTTTCGCGCAACTGCTCCGTCGCTCGCAAATACGCGAAAATCAGAAACGCTTGATAATGAAACACATCCGTGCTGACGACCCGCGTGAAACGCCCGCAGAAGAGCATTTTCGCCACTATATGGCATGTTTTGGGGCTATTTTTCCATCGGAAGCAGGCCTTGGATGGTGAAATCCATCCCTTGGAAACGGAAATCCATGGGATGCTTCGGCCGAAACATCCCATGGATCGGTTGGTCCGCCGGACGGACGCCCAAAAAAAACGCTGGAAGGCGGACGGAGGTGGGTGTCCGCTTTAACGGTTTGCCATATAGCGCACAGGGCCCGGCCGCCTGTTTTCACCGCTGCGCCGGGCGGTGTGAGGCCCGCATGCGTCCGGCCACGAAGAAGGCAGCGACGGCGATGGCCGTGACTCCCTCGGCCAGCGGCATGGCCAGCCAGATGCCCGGCTCGCCCAGGAGGCGCGGCAGGACGACGAAGCTGGGCACGAGCACCACGAGGCCGCGCAGCAGGGCGAACGTCGTGGCCGGGCGCAAGCGCTCGACGCTCTGAAAATAGCCCACGGCCGTGATATTGAGCACGAAGAAGAGGAAGCCCGTGGCAAAGAGTGGGAAACCCTGCACGGCCAGGCGCGCGGCCGGCGAACGGGGGTCGAGGAAGAGGGCCGTGAGCTGCTCGGGCAGCAGCATGAACACGAGCGACACCGTGACGCCGCACGCGGTGGCCGTGAGCAGGGCCACCTGTTCGGCCGCCCGCGTGCGTTGGGCCAGCCCCAGGCCGAAGTTGTAGCTGATGATGGGCTGGGCCGACTGGGCGATGGCGTTGCCCACCATGAAGATGAACGGCATGTAGTAGCACACAAGGCCGAAGGCGCCCACGCCGTCGTCGCCCAGGTGGTGCATGAAGACGAGGTTGCCCGTGAGCATGAGCACGGCCAGCGTGGCCTCGCCCAGCAGGGCCGACGACCCAATGCGACACTGCACGCCCACGTTGCGCACGGCGAAGCGCAGGCTCTTGCGGCTCAGCTTCAACGGATGCAGCCGCAGCCGCCGCGCGTGGCGCAGCAGGTAGACGACGGCCATCAGTCCGCCCGTCGTCGTGCTGAGCGACGTGGCCAGCGCTCCGCCCATGAGGCCCCAGCCCAGGGGGAACATGAAGAGCCAGTCGAGCACGATGTTCATGACGGCCGCCACGAGGCTGCACGCCATGGCCATGCGCGGCGCGCCGTCAAGGCGTATGGCGAAGAGAGCCACGCCGGTCCACACGAGGAAGAGCCACGAGGGGACGTACCACACCATGTATTCGCACACCAGGGGCGTGAGGTGGTCCGAGGCGCCCAGCAGGCGGGCCGCCTCCTCGGGGAAAAGCATGAGGGGCACGATGAACGCCGCGGCCACAAGGGCGGCAAAGGCCATGGCCTGCGTGACGTGCAGGCGGGCCAGCTTGCGGCAGCCGTGGGCCAGCAGCACCGAGGCCGTGACGGAGCTGCCCGTGCCGATCATGAGGCCGCAGCCCGTGATGAGCATGAGCGGGGGCACGATGATGTTGACGGCGGCTATGCCGTCGCTCCCCATGCAGTGGCCTATGAAGACGCCGTCGATGGCCGTCATGGCCGACATGCCCAGCATGCCGAGCAGCGTCGGGATGAAGAGTTTGCTGAAAAGCCGTCCAATGCGTACGGTTGCAAAGTCGATGTCCTGTTCTTTCATAATGCTTGCCTGTTTGAAACGCTGCGCCCCACCTGCCGGCGGCACAAAACGATGCCGGGCAAGATGGATGGTTTCCCCCAGTCATCTTGTCCGGCATGTCAGCAGTGCCCTCCGATGAGGAGTACAAAACGCAACGTCTCGTATTCTTCGGGTGCAAAGATAGGGATTTTTCAATTGACAATGGACAATGGACAATTGACAATTAGCAATGGACAATTGACAATTAGCAATGGACAATGAGCTTTTATCAATTGACAATGGACAAATGACAAATAAGAATGGATATTGACAATTTTGAATGGGAAGGAGACAATTGTCAATTGTCAATTGTCAATTGTCAATTGAAAAGATAAATTTGCAGCCGGTGGTTGTTTTTCTGCGGCGCGGAGCGAACTTTTTCGCGGGTTGCGTGTATGCCGATGCGATTGCAATCGCTACGAACTTACGAACAACAACATCAAGACATCACTCATCATGAAAACTGCTTCGCTGCTTGTAAAAACTTTTTCGCTGGCGCTCGTGCTTTTTGCGGGTGCGCCGGCGCTGCGCGTGGAGGCGCAGACGGCCGAACGCGTGCGCGGCATCGTCGAGGACGAACGCGACTCGGCGTGGTATGCCGCCCAGGCTGACGCTTGGGAACGTGAGACGCGACGCCGCCCGAAGGACGAGGGGGCATGGCGCAACCTGTTTGACGCCGTGCGCTACCGCGACATGTTCACGGGCGAAAACTACGACTGCACGGCCGACGTGCTGCGACGCATGGAGCGGAAAATACCCGGCTCGTGGACGTTCCACTATTGCCGCTACCGCAGCCAGCTCCATCCCGAGGAGGCTCATGCCGACATGGAGCGCTGCATCGCCATGGAGCCCGGCAACGTCAGTGCCTTCGACACCTATCTGTGCCACTACTGGATGGAGGGACGCACCGACAGCGCCCGCAGCGTGGGCCGACGCTATTTTGAGAGCGGGGCCTACTCGCCTGCGCTCCTGCAATACTCCTACAACCAGCTGGCCGGCATGCCCGAGGGGGCCCTCTTCATCGGTAACGGCGATGCCGAGCTCATTCCGAAAATAGTATTGCAGGGCGGGCTGGGCGTCCACCGCGACAAGGTGGTTGTTCCGCTCTCGTTCCTGGCCTTGCCCGCTTATGTCGATTCGCTTTGCGCGCAGCTGGGCATCGAGCCGCCGGCCCTGCCCGACAGCCTGACGTGGGAGGCGCGCACCGAGGCTTTCGTGCGCCATCTCATCGCGCGTTCGGGCCGCCCGGTCTATTTTGCCCCGTCGATTGGCGCCAAGCTGCTGCGGCCCTTTGCCGACAGGCTGTACAGCGAGGGCCTCGTGCTGCGATACAGCGAGACGCCCTACGACAACATGGCCGTCATGAAGCGCAACGTCGAGCAGCGCTATCTCATGGACTACCTGCTCGTGAGCTTCGTGCCGCAACAGCAATGGTCGGCCGCCGCACTGATGCAGCTCAACTATGCCGCGGCGCTGCAACCGCTCCTGCGCTTCTACCGCGACAGCGGCGACACCGCCCGCCACGCATGGCTCATGCGGCTGCTCACGGCAGCCGTGGACGGGGCAGGCTGCAACGAGGCGCGCAAGGCGCCCTATCGCCAACAGCTCAACGAGGCGCAATGAGGCTCGTGGCGAGCGGGTGGCGCACCGCCACCGACGAACGGCTGATGGAGGCCGTGGCCGCGGGGAGCGAGCGGGCTTTCGAAGAGCTCTATCGCCGCTATGCCCGCCGGTTGCAGGGCTTCTTTTCCGTGCGGACGGCCGACGCGACGGCTGCGGCCGACTTTGTGCAGGAGCTCTTCATGCGGCTGTGGACGGCGCGCGCTTCGTACCAGGCCGGCCGCCCCGTGGCGCCCTGGCTCTTCACGCTGGCCTACAACCTGCTGCGCAACGACCTGCGCCACCGCGCCGTCGAGGCTGCCTGGGCCGAGGAAGCGCAGCATGCAGTCTCCCCTGTTGAGGACGTGGCCCCCGTCGGGCTCGACGACGAGGCGCTCGACCGCGCGCTGGCCCGTGCCGTGGACGGGCTGCCCGAAGCCGACCGCCTGCTCTTTGCGCTGCGCTACGAAGAGGGCTTTGCCCTCTCCGACGTGGCACGCATCATGGAGCTGCCCTTGGGTACGGTGAAATCGCGACTGCACCGGCTGACGAACGTATTACGTAAAAAACTGAACGGAGATGACAGATTTTGAAGAACAATTGGAGCATTCGGCCCGCCGCCTGCGCAACCGGCGCAACGAGGCGCTCGACGTGCCGCCCTGTCCGCGGCCCGCACGCCGACGGAGCGGGCCGTGGCGGACGGCCGTGGCTGTCGCGGCCTGTGTGGGCGTCGTGGCGGGCTGGACGGGGCGCGGCCTGCAACCTGCGGGCGGACCCGCCGTGATGGCCCGTGTGGATACGGTCTATGTGGAGCGGCCTGCGGGCCCGACGGCCGGGCCCGACACGGCCCGTTGCCCGGCAAAGCCATCGCCGCAGGTTCAGCCGCGGCGCACGGAACGTGCCGGGCGGTCGCGGCAGGCGGTTGAGCCGTCGCCCATTGCCGAGCCTCTGCCGGCCGAAGCAGTGCGCACGCTTGCGCCGGGCGAGTTTTATGCCTATGCCTCGCAGGCGGGGCGCAACGTCCTGACCGACAGCGTCGACTATGCCCTTTTTGTGGGCGGTTGACGGACGGCGGGCCGTGAGACGGGGAGCCATGCGAAACGTCCCCTCCTGCACCGGCGGGTGCGGGAGGGGACGTTGTTTTTGCCTGCGGAGCAGGGCGGCGTTATGCCTGCTCCTTGGCCGGGGCTGCCTCGTCGGTTGCGGCGGGGGCGGGATGCTTGCGTTGCAACAGGCCGCAGCGGCGCAGCAGGGCGAAGAGGAACGTGAGCACGACGATGGCGATGGCGGCCAGGGCCACGCCTTCGGTGGCGGTGACCGACGCGGGGCGGAACTCCATGACCACCTTGTGGCTGCCGGCGGGCACGCGCAACGCACGCAGCACGTAGTTGGCGCGGCCCAGTTCGGCGGGCTTGCCGTCGATGGTGGCCGTCCAGCCGGGGTAGTACACCTCGGAGAACACGACGACGCCTCCGCCGTCGGACGTCACGTCGTAGCGCAGCTCGTTGGGCTTGTAGCTCGTGAGGCGCACCGTGCCCGTGCCGAGGCGGGGGGCGCCGAGCTGCTGGCGGAAGGCCTCGTCGGCCACGGCGGCGTGCTTGGTGTCGAGGCGGTCGAGGGCGGCCATCTCGGCATCGGCTCCACGCACAAAGTCGAGGCGATCGACAAACCAGCCGTTGCCGTTGGCGCGCGGGTTGGGCAGGGCCAGGTTCTGCTCGCCCTGTCCCACGATGAAGTATTTCGCGTTGAGCATGTTGAGCGTGGGGCAGACGGTGTCGAGGTCCACGCGCGACATGTCGCCCATCGCGGCCGAGAGGGCCTGGGCCACGCCCATCACCTCGGGCATGAGGCGGCGGTCGATGAGGTCCTGATAGCGGCGCAGCTTGGCGGGGTGGTAGCCGCCGACGCTCTTATGGAAATAGCTTGTGCGGTTGGAACTTTCGTTGAAGGGGTTGCCCTCGCTCAGGTTGAGCACACGGAAGTCGGGGTCCTTGTCGGCCAGAATCTGCTCGTCGGCCGGCGTGGGGTCGATGGTGCGTGCCTGGCCCGTGGGCAGCGAGAAGAGGCTGTCGTTGAGGTAGCGCTTGTCGACCTGCCAGAGGTCGAAGAGGCAGAGCACGGCGAGGCAGGCCGTCGTGACGGCGCCGCCGAGCTTGTGGCGCAGATAGAGCCAGAGCAGGCCGGCACCCACCAGGATGATGAGGAGCGAGCGCAGGGCGTCGGCGCGCAGCACGCCGTGGCGGATGGTGGCGATGGTGTCGGTGTAGGCCGCGACGAAGTCGGGCGGGAGCACGCGCGAGAGCTCACCCATGGCGGCAGCCTCGCCGGCCGACAGGCAGCTGCCGGCCATGCCGGGGAAGAGCCAGAGCAGCAGGCAGAAGCCGCCCGTGACGGCCAGCGTGCCGACGAAGGGGGCGGGCCGCCGGCCCACCAGCCCGGGCTCGCGCAGCAGGCGGGCCAGGCAGAGCACGGCCAGCAGGGGCATGGTGAACTCGGTGATGACGAGGGCCGACGACACGGTGCGGAACTTGCTGTACATGGGTAGCCAGTCGATGAAGAAGTCGGTGGCGGGCATGAGGTTGCGGCCCCAGGCGAAGAGCAGCGACAGGACGGTGGACGCCGCGAGGGCCCACTTTATGGGGCCGCGCACGTAGAACAGGCCGAGCACGAAGAGGAAGACGACGAAGGCGCCCACGTAGACCGGGCCCACGGTCATGGGCTGGTCGCCCCAGTACTGGCTGAGGCCGGGCAGGGGATTTTGCGAACCCAGTTCGTCCAAGCTCTGCTGCGCCTGGCCGGCATACTGATAGAGCTGCGCCATCTCGGGCTTTTCGTCGGCCCCGGGCATGTCGAACACCGATGCGCTGCCGCCTCCCTTGTAGTTGGGCACGAGGAGCGTGAGCGTTTCGTCAAGACCATAGCTCCACTGCGTGATGTAGTCGCGGTCGAGGCCGTCGGTGGGCGCCTGCTGCGCGGCTCCGGGCAGGGGGCTCAGCTCGGCCCGGCCGCGGGTGGACGCCTTGCTGTACTCGTACGTGTGGTAGAGGTTGGGCAGGTTGGCCAGCACGCCCAGCAGGCCGGCTGCCACGACGGTGCCCGTGGCTTTGAGCCAGGCGCGCCACGTGCCGCGGCGCAGGGCGTCGATGCCGTAGGCCACGACGATGAAGAGCATGACGAAGAGGAAGTAGTAGGTCATCTGCACGTGGTTGGAGAGCACCTGGAAGGCCGTGAAGAGCGCCGTGACGGATCCGCCCCATAGCAGGCGGCCGCGATAGCAGAGCACGAGGCCGGCGATGGTGGGGGGCACAAAGGCCAGCGTGAGCACCTTCCAGATGTGGCCGGCCGTGATGATGATGAAGAAATAGGACGAGAAGGCCCAGGCCACGGCGCCCAGCACGGAGAGGAGCGGGCGGAAGCCGAAGGCGCGCATGAGCACGTAGAAACCCAGCAGGTAGAGGAACACGTAGCTCACGACGCCCGTCGTGCCGAGGGCATAGACCGAGGAGAAGAAGCCCAGCACGCGCGTGGCCTCGTAGGACGGCGCCGTCTGGTAGGTGGGCATGCCGCTGAACACGGCGTTGGTCCAGCGCGTCTGCTCGCCGCTCTGGGCCAGATAGTCGGCCTGCTCGCGGCCGAGGCCGGTGGCTGCCTGATAGTCGTGACCGCCCAGCGTGAGGCCCTGACTGACGGGGCCGATGAAGTAGCAGAGGCTGACGAGCAGCAAGGCGACGACGACAAGGGCGTCGGGCCAGATTTTCTTAAGCGTTTCTTTCATATTGTGTGGTGTGATGATGTTTCAGGTTGTCGGGGCGGCGTCAGCGGGTGTAGTAGTGGATGAGCCGCTCGATGGCGCGGCGGCACACGGGGCAGAACTCGGGCGCCGTGTTGGTGCGCATGCGGCAGTCGGTGCAGGGGCGGTAGACGCCGCGCGAGCGGTAGCCGGCGCCTTCGTAGAGCCCTATCTTCGAGTAGCGGCCCTCGTCGCCACTGACGGGAGGCGTGGGCACGGGGGTGCCGGCGGGCACGAGGTCGGCCCACTTGGAGGAGAAACGGGTGAGGGTGGTGATGTTCTGCTCCCAGGGCTCGATGCCGTCGGGATACATGGGCGAGTATTCGTCGTCGTAGGCATATTCGTCGGCCAGGGCGGCAAAGCTGTGGCCAAACTCGTGGACCACGACGGGCAGGAACTGGGCGTTGCGCGTCGAGGAGAGTACGTAGCTGTTGTAGATGCCTCCGCCGCCATACTGGTCGGTGTTGGCCAGGATGATGATGTGCTCGTAGGGCACGCCGGCCAAAGCGTCGTGGAGCGTGCGCAGGCGCAGCGTGGTGAGGTAGCGGTCGGAATAGAACGTGTCGAAGTGGGAGCCGAAGGCCGTGCGGCGCCAGCTGCCCTGCTTGGGTTGGCTCACGCCGCTCTCGGCCGAGGGCGTGGCCACGGCCACAACGTTGAAGTGCCTCTTCAGGCTCTTGAAAGGTTCGTGGGCAAAGATGGCGGTTGTGGCGCTGGCAGCGTCTTCATAGAAGGCCTCCATCTCGGCTTCGGTGTAGCCCTCGGCCACGATGGCCACGTCGATGCAGTCGTCGGGCGTGCCCCCGCGCGTGATGTAGCGGTGGGTGGCGGCGGGCAGGCTGTCGGTGCGGCGGATGAGGATGTCGGACGGGTCGACGCGGTGGCGCAGGCGGGCCTTGACGGCGCCGCGGTTGTCGAGCAGTTCGACGCTCACGTCGGCCGGCCGCTTGGGGAAGGGTAGCAGATAGACGTTTTCGAACGAGCGGCGCACGCGCGTGGCTTCCTCCGTGGTCTGCCACTCCTGGAAGAGCGACGAAAACGACATGCGGTAGATCGTGTCGCCCGAGGCGGCGTCCTGCATCGTGATCTGCCCGTTACCGCGCAGGGCCAGGCTGTCCAGGTGGTGGCGGCGTCCCCACCAGCCGGGCGAGGAGACGAGCTCGATGAGCGAGAGGTCGGCCTCTTTGTCGGTGCCGACAAACGAATAGTCGACGCGCAGCGTGCGATTGACGAACCAACGGTCGAAATCTTGGGCCACAGCGCCGACGGCGGTTGTCAGCCACAACAGGCCAACGACGAAACGGGAAAGATAAGTATTCATGTTTACTGCATGTTACGTGAGGGGCGGTCGTTGCCGCAAAATGCGGCAAGTCCGTGCAAAAGTAAGGAAAAAACCGCGAAGCCCGAAGCTGCGGACGGGCCAAATGAGAGTGCGGTGCGCCCGCCGGCGGCCACCTGCGGGCGAAGGGGGCGTGCAAACAATAAAACAAGCGCCTCCCCGCGTTTGCCGGGGAGGCGCTTGTGGCTTTATGGGCGCTGCCGTGCTTATTTCGTGGCGGCTGCGGCCGTTGCGCTGATGCCGAGCTTGGCCATCACCTGCTTGGTGACGTCGGTGCTGAGCGTTTCGTTCAGGTAGAGCGCAGGACCCGTGGCGCTCGTGCGGTCTACCACGAGAACGTAGCCGCCCTCTTTGGCTACGGCGTTGACGGCATCGCCAATCTTCACGTAGATGGGCTGCAACTTCTGCTGCTGTGCCTGCTGGAAGGCCTGCTGGTTGTCCTGCTGAGCCTGCGTGTAGCGGTCGCGCAGGTCCATGAGCTCCTGTTCACGGCGCTGACGGATGTTGGCAGGCGTCGAGTCGTTCACTTCCTTCTGGTATTTGTCGAACTTCGTCTGGATCTCCTTTTCCATATCGGTGAGGTCTTTCTGGAACTTCTGGCCCATCGTTTCCAAATCCTTCTGGGCTGTCTGAAATTCGGGGTAGGCCTGGATGACGTCGTTGAAGTTGAAGTGAGCGACTTTCTGAGCAAAGAGCGTGGTCGGCGCAAGCAAGAGCACCGTCATCAGAATTTTCTTAATCATGTTGCTTATCTGTTGTTTTAAAGTTGTCGTGTATGGGCTGCGGGGCCTGCCTTTGGGGCGAGGGAAACGGGGGCCTGCGGCCGCCGCAAAAGTAATCATTTTAGTTGGAGTAGCCTAATTTTGAGAGCACTTCGTTGCTGATGTCGATGCTGGGCGATGCAAAGATGATGCCGGCGTCGGAGGCACGGTCGAGCACAAGCTGGAAGCCGCGCGTCGAGGCGATGCCCTTGATGGCGTTGTATATTTCGTCCTGGATGGGGGCGATGAGGCTCGTGCGCTTCTTGTAGAGCTCGCCCTCGGGACCGAAGTATTTTTTCTTCAGCTCGGCCGCCTCGGTTTCCTTGCTCACGATGGTTTCCTCGCGTTCCTTCTTTTGTGCCTCGGAGAGGAAGGCTGCTTCGTTCTGATAGTTCTTATAGAGCGTCTTGGCCTCGTTGTCGAGGGCTTCGACCTCGGCCTGCCATTTCTTCGACACTTGGTTGAGCTGTTCGTTGGCCCGCTCGTAGGCCGGGATGTTGCTCATGATGTATTCCATGTCGACCAGCGCAAACTTCTGGGCTGTGGCCGTGAGGGAGAGGAGGGTGGCCACGACGATGAGCATGAGATGTCTTTTCATTGCTGCGTGATGTTTTAATGTGGGGTTTACCATTATATATATGCGTGCGACGGGGCGTCAGAACTCTTGTCCGATGACAAAGTGGAACTGGCTGCCGCCAGCCTTCACGCCGTTGATGTATTTCTGGAAGCCGTAGGCCCAGTCGACGCCCATCAGACCCACCATGGGCAGGATGATGCGCACGCCGAGGCCGGCCGACTTTTTCAGGGAGAAGGGGTTGAACCGCTTGACGTCGGTCCAGGCGTTACCGCCCTCGACGAAGGCCAGCGCGTACATGGTGGTCTGGTCGAGCATGAGCGGGTAGCGCAGTTCGAGCGTCAGGCGGGTGTAGGCATAGGCGTTGTTGCCGTTGGCACCGGCCAGGCTTCCGTTGTCGTAGCCGCGCAGACCGATGGTCTCGGTGGCGTAGCCCGTGGAATAGCCCGACATGCCGTCGCCACCCACGTAGTAGGTTTCGAAAGGCGACTTCTTGTAGCGGTTGTAGGCGCCGAGGATGCCTATTTCAGCACGCGTCATGAGCACAAAGCTCTTGGGGGCGCTGTTCAGCGAGGTGAACGTGCGGAACTTCATGCGCCATTTGTGGTATTCGATCCAGCGGTATTTCTCCTGCGCCTCGCGCTGATAGGTGGAGCTCTGGTAGTTGTTGGCCAGGTTCTTGTAGTCCTTGCCGTCCCACAGGGAGAACGGCGGCGTGGCCGTCACCGAGAACGAGAACTCCGAACCGCTGCGCGGGAAGATGCTGTTGTCGGTCGAGATGCGGTTGAGCGAAAGCGTCAGGTTGATGTTGTTGCAGTTGCCATCCGTGATGAGGAAGTACTGCCACGACTTCAACATGTAGCGCGTATAGGCCAGTTCGGCCGAGAAGGTGAAGTAGTCGTCGGGCCAGCGCAGGCGCTTACCGAAACCTATGGACACGCCGAAGAGCTTTACGTACTTGTCGGGGTCGTAATAGTCGGTGTAGTTGTAATAGCTGTTGT
This sequence comes from uncultured Bacteroidales bacterium, assembly GCA_949297215.1. Lineage (GTDB taxonomy): Bacteria > Bacteroidota > Bacteroidia > Bacteroidales > Bacteroidaceae > Alloprevotella. Next base: position 55,843 of record CASFRV010000007.1, read on the forward strand.
TGCTGCCGACGCCGTACAGGTAGTTGTAGTAACTGTTGTAGTAGTTGTCGCCGTAGAAGTTGGTGTTGATGTCGCTCTGCTTCGAATAGTAGAGAGAGAAGGAGAACTGGTTGGGGCGTTTGCCGCCGAACCACGGATCAAGGAACGAAAGCGAATACGACTGGAAGTAGGTTCCGTTGCTCTGGCCGCTCAGTTCGAGCGTCTGGCCGTCGCCCTGCGGGATGAAGCCTGCGCGCTTCGAGCCCTTGCCAAAGAGGTTCTGCATGGAGAAGTTGGTGAACTTCAAGCCCAGACGTCCCACGATACCCGTCTGTCCCCAGCCGGCCGACACCTCAATCTGGTCGCCGCCCTTGGTCACGAGCGGGTAACTGATGTCCACGGTGCCGTCCTGCGGGTTGGGCCGCACGTCCAGGTCGGTTTGCAGTTTCTCGGGATCGAACTGGTTCATGCTGGCCAGCTCACGCACCGAACGCATTAGGGCGTCTTTGTTGAAGAGGTCGCCCGGCTTCGTGCGCAGCTCGCGGCGGATCACGTTTTCATACACGCGGTCGTTGCCCAGGATGCGTATGTGGTTGAGCGTGGCCTGCTGTCCTTCGAAAATGCGCATTTCGAGGTCGACAGAGTCGTTCGATACGTTCACCTCCACGGGGTCGAGGCGGTAGAACACGTAGCCGTTGTTCCAATAGAGGTTGCCCACGGCGTCGTCGTCCTCCACCAGGCGCTTGTTGAGGAAGGCCTGGTCGTAAACGTCGCCTTTTTTCATCTTCAACAGGTTACCGAGCATTTCCGAGGGGTAGATGGTGTTGCCCACCCACGTCACGTTGCGCAGAAAGTACTTGTCTCCCTGCCGCATGTCGATGTGTACGTTCACGTGCGAGGCGTCGATGTTTTCAATGCTGTCGGCCAGAATGAGCGCGTCGCGGTAGCCCCACGAGTTGAGCTTGTCGATGAGGAAGCCCTTGTCTTCTTCGTATTTTTCGGGGAGGAACTTCTTCGAGCGGAACATGTTGCGGAACGATTTCTCGCGCGTCTTCTTCATGGCGCGTTTGAGCTTGCCCACCTGCTTTGGGTCGATGCCCGTGATATATATCTTGTGGACCTTGACCTTTTCGTTCTTGTTGATGTGAATGTCGAGCAAGACGTGGTTTTCCTTGGTCACGTCGTCGCGCTGTACGATGTCGACCTCGGCATTCTTGTAGCCTTTGCCGTCGAAAAAGGTCTTGATGATTTTCTTGGCGCGGTCGATGATGTCGGGCGTGACCTGGCTGCCCGTCTGCAGCCCCACCATGCTTTCCAGGTCCTCGCGTTCGCCTTTCTTTACGCCCGAATAGTTGATGCTTGAGATGCGCGGCCGCGTGGTCAGCCTGATGCGCAGATAAATCTTGCTGCCTACGATGCTGTCGGCCTCGATGCGCACGTTGGAAAAGAGCTTCTGGTCCCAATAGCGGCGCACGACGTCGCTCATGTCGCTGCCGGGGATTTCATACGTCTCGCCGATGGTCAGGCCCGAGATGTTTTTCAAGAATTCCTCGTCGTAGTTTTTCGTGTCGGTCTCGACGGTCAGTCCGCCCAGGATATATTTCGGGTGGTCGGCCGTATAGGTGATTTCGGGCTTGGGGGCCTGCGTGCTGTCGGTTTGTGCCTTGGCGCCGGGGACGGCCAGGGCCAACAGGGCGGCCGTGAGCCACCGCCAGTGAGTGGTATGTTTCATCGTTCGTTGTGTTCGTTTTGTGTGGCCTCCACCTGCTCGCTTGTCTTTCCGAAGCGTCGTTCGCGGCTTTGGAAGTCGACAAGGGCTTTGCAGAAGGCCTCTTCGTCGAAGTCGGGCCAATAGGTGTCGCAGAAATAGAGCTCCGAGTAGGCGCATTGCCACAGCAGATAGTTGCTCAGCCGCAGTTCGCCTCCCGTTCGTATGAGCAAGTCGGGGTCGGGCATGAAGGTGGTGGCCAGTTCGCCGGCCACGGTGTCCTCGCCGATCTGGTCGGGCGTCAGTTTGCCTTCGGCCACGCGGCAGGCGATGCGCCGGGCGGCTTCCGTGAGCTCCCACCGTGAGGAGTAGCTCAGGGCGATGACCATCGTCATCCCCGTGTTGTGCGAGGTGCGCTCTTCGCAGTGCTTGATCGACTCTCGCACGTGTTGCGGCACGCGTGTCAGGTCGCCGATGATGCGCATTCTCACGTTGTTCTTCATGAAGATTTCCTCTTCGAGCGAAGTGAGTATCAGCGCCATGAGAGCAGCCACCTCGTCGGCCGGCCGGTTCCAGTTTTCGGTCGAGAAGGTGTAGAGCGTCAGGAACCTGATGCCCAGGTTCGAGGCCAGCGTTGTGATGGTCCTCACGGTTTCCACGCCCTGCTGGTGGCCCAAGCTGCGGTTCAGGCCGCGCGCCTTGGCCCAGCGTCCGTTGCCGTCCATGATGATGGCCACGTGTGCGGGTATGCGTTCCATGTCGAGGCGGCTGCGCCACGTGGAGCTTGCGTTGCCGTCTGTCTGCTGCTGCCCGGGGGCAGGCTGCTTGGCGTTTGTTTGCATGTTCTGCTTCATATATTGCTTCCGTAGCGTCCGTGGGGCTGCCGGTGCGGCGTCAGTCGCGGTTGCAGTCGGGACACTTCGGCGATATGTCGTACGTCAGCGTCAGCGTTGTAAACGAGTAATGGTCCTTGCCCCGGAAGCCCGAGGTCGGTATGGCATGAGGGGCTTCCAGTCCGTCCAGTTTGTCGCTCAGCGTGAAGTGGACCGTCCAGTCGAGCCCCAGGTTCCAGCGCCGTGCCAGCTTAAACTTCAGGCCCACGCCCAGCGGGATGTTGGCCGTGAAGGCTTTGCCCGCCGTTCCGTAGGTGGCGCCCACGCCCACCTGCAAGTAGGGCGTCAGTCGCTTGTAGCCCAGGTAGTCGGCTCCGATGCCGTAGGGCAGGAAGTTGATTTCGAACAGGGCGCTCAGGTCGTAGAGCGCGCCGTCGAAGCTATAGCTGAGACGCTCGGGCCCCGCGGCCGAAGGGTTGGCGGGGTAGAAGTCCTTCACCCCCGTCGTGTTGCCGCCCGTCTTGCCATAGAGCAGGTTGGCCTTGACGGCCATGCGCGGATTGAGCAGAAAACGCACCAGAGCACCGCCGGCAAAGCTCGTCGAGCCGTAGTATTTGGCGTTCGTGTCGTCGAGCATAAAGCCCACGCCGCCGGCCACGCCCACCTCCATGCGATACACGGCGTCGTCCTGCGCCTGCATCTGCGCTGGCCGGGCCATGGCAGCCACGAGACACAGCACGATCGCCGTCCGGCAGGCGGCCCGGCGGCTTGTCCGCGGCGGTTGGTTGGGCGTTTGGCGTTTCATGCTTGGGGTGCTTGGCGTTCGTGTGGGTGCAGGTGGCGTCGTGCCGCGTTGTCAGCGCCGCGCGTCGGCTCCCCGCGTAAAGGAGAAGTCCTGATCGGCCCAGCCCAGGCGGTTGAAGCGCCCGCGCCACACCTCGCCCGTGCCGGCACATACGATCCATATATAATTGTCGGCGTCGGTGGTGACGGCCAGCGTCACGGGCTTGGCCGCGTCGGGCCGGGGCACGTCGTCGTCCTTCCACGTCCGTCCGCCGTCGCGGCTCATATAGAGCGGAGCCATGTTGCCGTCGGCGTCCAGTCCGCAGAGCACGGCGCCTTCGTCGTAGGCAATGAGCGTGGCGTCCGTCAGCTGCGGGCAGTTATAGGGGTTGTCGGCCATCGTGGGGTAGTAGTTCCATGCAAACTGCTCGCCACCCGTCAGGTCGATGTTGCGTTTCCACACCACCACCTCGCCGTCGCGGCGTCCCACGAGGAGCACGTCCTCGAACGTCGGGTCTGTGCGCGAGGGGATGACGGCCCAGGCAAACTGCTCCGTGGGGAAGCGGTCGGGCTCGTCGAGCTCCTCCTCCGTCCAGCTGATGCCGTCGGCCGATGCGTAGAGCTGTCCGTCCGAGAGGGCGTAGAGCGTGCGGCTGCCGGCGGCCACGAGGGCGTCGGGTCGGAACGTCGTGTTCAGGGGCATCCACGTGATGCCGTCCTCCGTGCGGGCGGGCACGCCGTTCAGCAGGCCGTAGAAGCTGCCGCCCATGGCCACGATGGTCGATGGGTCGGGGGCATCCCTGCCCGACAGCGGCGTGCGCGTCATGGCCGAGGGGTCGGCCGTTGGGGCTTTCAGGAGCACCTTCTGCTCCACCTCGCGCGCGAATATATATAGGTATCCGTCCTTCACGGCGGCGCGCATGTAGGTGAGCCAGGGCAGATATTCGTTCGTGGCCACGGGGCGCGCCCAGCGGAAGCTGTCGGCCTCCTCGCGGTGCACGTTGATGCTTACGCGATACTCGCGTCGGGCCGTTCCGTCGGACGAATAGATGGTGACGAGCCGTTCGCGGCTGAAGTCGGTGCTGTCTGTGGCCGAGAATGTCGTGTCCGTGCCGCTCACAAGCGAGCGGATGGCCGCCGTGCCCACGGTTGCAAACCGTTGGAACGTCACGCGCGTCACGTCTGTGCCCACGGGCAGCGAGTCGCCGTTGTAGATGCGGTTTTCCACCTGGTCGATGTAGAGGGGATAGTAGGAGCCCGACACGTTCACCGTGTAGGTGCTGTCTTCGCCGGTGGACGAAAGGGTGTGCATCGTGCGCGGCAGCGTGCCCAGCGTGGCGCCCGTTACGATGCATTCGGCCGACGTCTCTACGTCGTACGTATTATCAGTGTTGCAGGCGGTTGTCAGGCACCCGCAGGTGGCAACCGCCAGCACAAGAGCTGGAAAAGTTCTCATCTTTCAGACTTATGTGTATTGACAGACGTCAACGAATTGTACGTACTTTCGGGCAAAATTAGCTACAAATTTCCCAATAATAAAGCGGCCCCCTCCTTTTAATGTATTTTTACGCCGCAAAAATCGGGACGTCGCACCGCTGCATGCGGGCTTCGGGGCTGCGCTTTCGTGCGTCGCGCCGACCGCCGCGGGGCACGAAAAAACCTGCGGCAGCCCCTCGTGGGCGTGCCGCAGGCTTCAAGTGTTCTTCTGCTTATGGCGGGAAGAGCTGTGTCAGGGGCGGGAGCGCGTGTATTTCAGGCCGGTCGAAAGGACGATGTTCGTCACGGCTAACGGGTCGAGGGCGACGGGTGCGAACGTGTACGTGAAGACGTGCGTTCGTTCGCCCGTGGCTGCGTCTTTTCCGTAGGTGTGCATTTCCACCTCGACGCTCGTTGCGCCCTTTGCGCTCGACGTGGGCTCGTCGGGCAGCCTGACGCCGTCGGCCAGGTCATACTGTTTCACGGTGCGACCGGCCGTGTTCTTTTCGGTGATGGTATAGTCCACATATTCGATGCCTTGCCATTCGTAGCCCTCGCGTTCCAGGTCGCGCTGCACGACGTTTTTCATCTCGTTGGCAAAGGTGTAGACCGACGCGAGCTTCGAGGCGTCGGGCGTGGTACGGGTGTAGTCGCCGTCCTCCGTGAGGTCGACAACCGTCGTGCGCTGCATGTCGAGCTTCACGGGGCTGAACCTGTATTCGAAGAGCAGCGTCCGGCCGCTTTCGCCGGGTGCTCTCCCGTAGGCCTGCACCGTCACCTCGACGCTTGTCGCTCCTTTGGCGGCCATGCGTGTGCTTTCCGACGTATAGTCGTCCTCCAAAAGATAAGATTTCACGGCCATGCCCGCGTCGTTGCGCTCGGTGACGACGATGTCGGCGTAGTCGATGCCCAGCCAGTCGTAGCCTGCGGCCTCGATGTCGTCGGCCAGTTTGCTTTTCATGCTGTTTTTCACCGCATAGATGGCCCCTTCCGACGAGCGCGTGTAGGCCAGATCGGGCGACAGCACGATTTCGTTCACCTTGAAGACATTGAGCGCGAAGGGCTTGGTAAAGGTGTAGGTGAAGAGCTCTTCCGAGCGGTAGTCGTGCGGCGGTTGGGCCATGACGGTGAGCGATACGGTGACGCTCCTGGCCCCCTCCTCGCTGGCAAAGTGGTAGTGGCCGATGCTGCTTGGTTCGACGGTGTTCACGACGTTGCCTTGGGCGTCGCGCTCCTCAAAGGTATAGGCCACGCTCGGGCTTTCGTAGCCTGTGGCCTCAACGTCGGCCTGGATGACCCGGCCAAACTCGTTGCTCACCGCGTAGATGGCCGAGCCTGCTGCCAGGTCGGCGGTGTACGTGTCGGCGCTCCTCACGCGAAGGCGCATGCCGGCGGGCGAAATCTCCACGGGATACGAGCGCTCGAACCAGAAAGAGCTCATGCCATAGTAAGCGTCGCTCAGGCGGTCGGCAATCGTCAGGTCTTCGGGCAGGCGAGCCTCGCAGCGAAAGCCCAGCTGGATCGTCTGCGTTCGGTCGTCCACCGTGCCCTGCGCCGGCCCTTCGTAGAGCACGTTGCCCTGTGCGTCTTTTTCCCTCACGACGGGCGCCATGCGCGCGCCGAAGGTTTCCATCGGCCGGCCCGTTTCTTCTGTCTTCCTGAGGAGTTCCTCTTCCAGGTCTTGGGGCAGCGGGTCGACGGAGTAGTGGTATTTTACGCCCGACATGTCGGGCATGTCATATTCGTACTGGCACGAGGCAAGGAGCGCCGTCACGGCGAGCAGCGCGGTGCCTGTGATGTGTTTTCTCTTCATTGTCATTGTTTCGTTTAAAGGTTGAAGCGCAGGCCCGCATAGAAGTTCAGGCGGTTCAGCTCATGGTTGTCGTAGGCCGCCTCGTTATTCTTGTTGAGCGGAATGTTGCAGTTGTAGTCGGCCCCGACGGTGAGCTGCACGGGATACCACAGGTTGACGTTGAGCCGCAGGCCGGCGTGGCCCGTGAAGAAAGGCGTGAGCCCGGCCATTCCTCCGGGAAAGTTTGCCCAATCTTCCTCTTTGAAGTCCCAGTATTGCATGTTGCTTTTCGTGAGCCCGGCCAGCTGCGCGCCGACGAGGGCGTAGGGCATGAGTTCCAGGCGGCCCAGGAAGTGCCAGCCGATGCCGTAGCCCAGGTTGATGCCCCCGCTCATGAGTTTGGGCTGCACATCTTGGTCGTCGTTGTCGAACCACACGCCCCGTGGGTCGCTCTTGAAGGCGTTGACGTCGAGACCCAGGAGGAAGTAGTGGCTGCGGCCTTTGGGCGAAAAGCCCCCGAAGCGGCGCTCCCACAGCAGGCGTGCGCCGTGGCGGGCGTCGCTGCCGAAGCTGCCCTGCCACAGGGTCGAGAAAGCCCAGCGGTGGCGGCCCCGGTAGACGGCGATGTCGCCCAGCTTGTTCGAGGCCATGCGTCCGCTCACGGTGTAGAGGCGCACGCTGTCGGGGCCCACCTCGGTGGCGCGCACGCTGCATATCTTCTTCGAATACATCACGCTGTCCTTGCCGAGAAACGCGCGGTAGACATACAGCAGGTCGCCCGAGCGTACACCTTGCTTCGCGCCCGTGCGGGCCACAAAGGGCCGGCGCGTCACCACGGGGCCGCGCACGGCAAACTCGGGCACCTCCTTGGCGATTTCCTGTATCAGGTTGTACGGACGCAACGTTTTGCCGACGGCCACTGCGGCAGCCAGCAGCGGCACGCCACCCGCAATGGCCGGCGTCTTCATTTCCCCGGAAAGCGCCTGCCTCATGTCGCCTTTGATCTTGCCGCTGCCCCTGTACGTTACGGGCACCTCGATCTGGTCGTAGCGGGCCGGGTCGTTCCATGTGTTGAAGGCCTGGTCGATGATGCGGTCGTCGATGTCGACGTGAAAGACGTGCCACCACCATTTCGTCCCTTTCTTGTTGGACGACGTGAGGACGATGAAGTTGTTCTTCAAAAGCTGCCGCGCTATTTCGCGCTTCAACACGTCCTTCGTTTCGGCGCTCACGTCGAACGAGGCCTCGCTAATTTCCTCGATGGTCGTGTTGCCCAAGGCTTCGTCGTAGAGCCGGTCGATGTGGAGGCCCGCGGCGTCGCGGTGCAGGAGCATGTCGAGCGTTTGCTTGCCCAGCCCGGCCTCGGTGAGGCGTCGGGCCACGGCCTGCATGGCGGTTTCGCTTCTTTCGCTTTTTCTGTCGGTGGTGAGCTCGAAGGGCAGTTCCGTTTCGCCGAGGTAGCGTATGTTGGGGTCGTCGGCAAAGGCTGCCTCGTCGACGCCGCTACCGGCCACGACCACGCCCACCTTGATGTACTTGCTGTCGATCGACAGCTTCTGCGCCTGCGCTCCCGTGGCGGCGAGCAGCACGAGGGCAGACAGGATGTGTTTTATCTTCATGTGCTTGTGTTGTTGTGTGTCAGTTGTGTGCTTAGAACCACCGCACCACCCTGTACGTGGGCTTCATGGCGTCGAGCAGTTTGCCCGCCACGCGGGCCGAGGCGTCGATGCGCTTTTTGCGCACGTTCTCGTTGCTCCTGATGCGCTGCCGCTCCACGGCCAGGCGTTCGCGGGCCGCCGCGGTGAGGCGTTTCTCCATCTCGGCCGCGAGCTTTGCGGCGGCGCTGCTCGTCGCGGCCGACGGGTTTTCAATCTGGTCGAGCCAGGCCGCCGCCTCGGCCGCGCCCTTCTCGTCGGGGCTGGCGCTCCATGCGGCGCGGGCCTTGATGAGCAGTTCGCTGTTGGCGTTATCGATGGCCGCGCGGGTGCAGGTGGTGGCCAGCTCGCGTGCCTCCTCGTAGCGGGCGCACGATCGGGGCACGACGGCCAGCGCCGCCACCGCTTCGTCATACTTGTTCTCCCGCAGGAGCGAGCGCGCCTCGGCCAGGAGCTTCGGCGCCATCTTTTCATAGTAGGCCTCGATGCGGTCGCGGCCTTCGGTGATGGTGTGTTGCAGCTCTTCGTCGCGGGCGTTGAGCTTGCGCACGGCGGCCTGCAAGGCCTGTTGGCGCGAGCTGCCGATGCCCGTCAGCTCCTGCTGGCACGAGGCGAAGAGCGTGCCGTCGATGCCGTCGCCCACGTAGACGGTGAGCAGCACGCGCAGCACGACCTTTTGCGGGATGGTGGCCGTCGTCGTCTGCTGCACGACGTCGGCCTTGGGCGTGATGACGAAGCGCTTGTCGAACCCGCCGGAGGCGTTGGCCAGCGACACGGCGTAGGCCAGCTTGGTCTGCAAGAGGCGCGAGGTGGCGTCGTCGAAACCCGTGGCGGGGTCGACGTAGGGCGTGATGGTGAGGCAGCCGAACCGGGCCGTCTGGCCCGTGGCCGCGAGGGCCGCGACGGCCCAGAGCAGCGTGATGAACAGTCGTTTCATGGCGGTCAGGGTTTCTTAGTCTTTCTTGCCCAACGTCAGATACACCTTGCCGATGCCCACGGCGTGGGTCGACACGGAGATGTCGTACTGCCCGAGCAGGGCGGTGAGGCCGGTCTTGACGAAATCTTCCATGCTCAGCGCCTTGACGCGGCCAAAGGCGGCCTTGCCCGTCAGGGGGAAGCGTACCTGGTCGAGCTTCATGGCGTAGCGCGAGGTTTTTCCTCCGGTGAAGGCGCCGCGCACGGCGTTGTCGGCCACCCACATCTGTATGAGGTCGGCCAGCTCGCCCTCTTCGCCCCGGTACGTCACGGTCGATTCGAGGTTGAGCGGGCACGTCTCGGCCACCTTGACGAAGATGGTGCCCTCGCGTCCCTTCGTCTTGAGCTGTTCGAAGTAGCGGTTGAGGCCCATGGCAAACGTCTCGATGTTGTCGCTCACGGCGGCGCGCAGCAGCATGCTCACCGAGCCGGCCGACGTCTTGCTTACTGGGCCGAAGGCCAGCAGGGCCTTTTTCGAGGCGCAGTCGATCGACGAGACGCGCAGCTCGAGCCGCTGTTCGGGGCCGTAGGCCGAGATGCGCGGCGCCACCTTGACCAGGATGTCGGCCCCCGCCACGCGCGAGAGGCGGTCCAGGTCGTCCTCGACCACCATGCCGTCGTCCTTGGCCGTGAGCACGCCCGCGAGCGCCTCGTCCTCTTTGAGTTCGTCGAGCGTCTGGCTGAGGTTGGTCAGCTCGAAGCCATAGCCCGCCATGATGTTCTCGAAGCTGTTGATGACGTCGAGCACGTCGTTGTCGAGCATGGCGCGGGTGTAGTCGGCCATGGGCGAGCCGTCGGCCGCCTCGCGCACATATCCCTTGTTGATGCAGAAGGCCTCTTCGGGCACCACCATCACTTTGGGTTTCTGCATGGCCGGTGCCTCGCTCTGGGCGCGGCCCGCGGCCATGCAGGTCAGGGCTGCGAGGATGCAAAGGAGATGTCTTGTGTAGGTCATAAGTCTTGTAAGTTACCGATGGTTGTTTTCAGTCCTTGGGCGTGGAAGAGCTCGGCCAGCCCCTGCCAGTTGACGATGAGCGTGAGGCGCACCTGGCGCTCGCGCCCCACCTTGACGTTGTCGGTTCCCGTGGGATAGCCGTCGCTTGCGCGGCGAACGAAGCGCAGGCAGCCGCCGTCTTCGAAAAACGCGTCGAACCACGCCTTTTGCTCCTCGTAGGCCGCGCGCCCCCCGGCCAGCACGGGCGGACAGGCCGCCACCTCGTTGCCACCCGGCGCCCCGTCGAAGGTGAGGGCGGCCACGGCGTCCGTCAGGGCGCGGTCGATGGCCTTGTCGACGGAGCCCCCGCGGGCCGTCACCTCCACAATTTTCACGCCCGGGCCGCCGCTGCGCTTCATCACCACGTTGCGGCGGGCGTCGATGTCGAACTTTTTTTTCCTCGCTTCGGCGGGCAGGCAGACGAGCAGCGCCGAAAGCAGCAGAATGATGCGGGTAAATTTCATAGTAGCTACCGATTTTTTTGCAAAGTTGAAGGTTTCCGCCGTCAGCCCGAAATTATTTTTGGTTCAGTTTGGTTCATAGCGTGGCGGCCCGCTCCGAACCGTCGCGCATGCCCTCTTCGGGGCCGCCGCCCCGCGCCCCTCTGTTAGAGCCGCCCGCGGCCTGTGCGCTATATGGCAAAGCGTTAAAGCGGACAGCCACCGACACGCGCGTTTTAGCGTTCGAAATGCGGCGCGATGGGGTATTCGTGCCGATCCATCCCATGGATTTCCATTTCCATCCCATGGATCGGCCGATCCATCCCATGCAATTTTCCATCCAAGGCCAGTTTTCAGAGGAAAATAGGGGTCGATTTGTGCCATATAGTGGCGAAAAAGCCCTTCCTCGGGCGCTCCGCGAAGGCTGTTCGCACGGAAGCGTTTCACTATCAGCAGTTTCTGATTTTCGCGTATTTGCGAGCGACGGAGCAGTCGCGCGAAAATATTCGATTCTCCGTGTTAAAAAGCAGTTGTGCGAGGCAATCAACCAGGGCTGCGCAGGGCAAAGGAGGTTCGAGCGAGTGTGCGGAGGGACAGCGAGGCCTGCGCCCCCATAGGGGGCGAACTTTCTATAACCGCGGGTGAGCCAAAGGCGAACCTGCGGACAGGAAGCACATAGATATGCGGACCCCATAGGGGTCCAACGTCGATTACCGCGGGTAGGCCGCAGGCACACCCGCGGAGCAGCGAGGCTGCCGAACGTCCAAAGGTCACCGCGGAGATGGCGACGCACACAGGCCGGCATCCTGCGGTCCGCACGACGTCGGCGTGAAGTTCGACCCCATGGGGTCGGAATGATGTGTGGTTTCTGTCCGCGGGTGGCTTCGCTCACCCGCGGTTATAGAAAGTGCGACCTCTATGGGGTCGACAGCCTCGCTGCCGACGCGCCGTCGCCCCGCGCGCATGGGAAATCCGCCACATGAATTCATCACACGTTCCCGCCGCATGGACTGTCCGCCACGTAGAGACGCGATTCATCGCGTCTCTCACCGCCCGGACGGCCCACCGCGGGGAGGAATGCCGTGGCGGGGCTGCGCCCCGAGCGGGTGAGACGCCAGGGATGGCGTCTCTACGCAGCGGACATCCAGCCTCACCGACACACTGCTGCCCCTCATCATCGGTCCTTCGCAGCAGGGGCGGCCCCAAGGGGGCCGAGCTATTAGTAGCCGCGGGTGGAGCGTAGCGGAACCCGCGGAAAGGAAGCACATAACGAATATAGCCTCGAAGAGGCGTCTATGCCACAGGCCGCAGCGGGCATAGCGACCTCTTCGAGGCCGGCATCCTCACCATCCTGCCCACCTCGGGTTCCGCTGCGCTCCACCCGAGGTTACTCATAGCCCGGCCTCTTCGAGGCCGTCAGCCTCGCCGCAGCATTCCCTCCACCCGCATGGACAGTCCGCCACATAGATACGCGATTCATCGCGTATCTCACCGCCCGGACGGCCCGGCGCGGGGAGAAATGCCGTGGCGGGGCTACGCCCCGAGCGGGTGATACGCGATTCATCGCGTCTCTCACCGCCCGGACGGCCCACCGCGGGGATGAATGCCGTGACGGGGCAGTCGCCCCGAGCGGGTGGACGCCAGGGATGGCGTCCCTCCTAAGGCTGTGCCCCGTGCTGATGTATTCCCCACCTACGCAAACCGCCCCGCACGGCTGCCGGGGCAGGGTGCGGGGCGGATGGAAAGGGTGTTGGCGCGGGCTTGGCGTCAGGGCTCGCACGTGAGGCGGAAGCCGGCCGTCTGGGCGCTGAACTCGGGCGCGTAGACGCTTTGCAGCACGGCCGTGCCGCACGAGTAGGTGCCCGAGCGGTCGGCCAGGTGCTCGTCGGTGACGGTGTAGCGGCCTTTGGGCAGGCGTTCGAAGAAATATTCGGTCGAGGCGTCGCGCACGGCGCGGTAGCCCCACAGGCCGGCGGCGAGCGAGGTGTAGCCCGAGAGCGGGCGCACGGGGGCCAGGCAGGCCGGGCGGGCCGAGCGCAGGCAGACGAAGTCGAAGTCGCGGTCGGCCGTCACGTCCAGCTGTGTGCGCACGCGCTCGCCGCGGCGTACGCTGCTGCCCTCGGCCAGCGGCTGCCAGGCGCCGTCGCGCCACACGTGGAACGTGCGCTCCACGCGCAGGCCGTTTCCGTAGGTGGCGGCGTCGGTGGCGGGCAGGGTGTAGCGCACGTAGACGGCGCCCCACGAGAGGCCGCGCTCCTGCTTGTCGACCGTGAGCGAGGTGGCACCGAGCGTGCGTTCGTCGGCAAAGTCGGTGCGGGCGTAGCCTGCGGGAGCGTCGGGCGTAGCGGCGGTGCTGCCCTCGGCCAGTGTGGTGCGGCCCTTGCTGAGCCGCCACGTGAGCGGACTGTGGCCGCCGTCGAGCGGCATGACGCGGCTGTCGACGGGCGACGTGACGAGCAGGGCATAGACGGCGTCGGCCGTGGCGCGCGGCGTGGTCCACATCTGCGTGCGCTTTTGCTGCATGAGCCAGAGGCGCAGCTCGTCGACGGTGGCACGCTCCGTGGGGTCGGCGCGCAGCAGGGCTTCTATGACAGCCGTCTGCGTGGGAATCTTATAAGCCTCGCGGGTGAGCGGGGCGCGGCGCGAGTCGAAGTAGCGGCCCATGTCGGGCGTGGCAACGCTGTGCTCCACGAGCGAACGCAGGGCGGTGCGTGCCTGTTCATAGTCGGCATGAAGCGCCAGCACGGAGGCCCGCAGCGCTTTGTCGTCGAGCGTTTCGCCGGCAGGCGTGCGGCGGGCCTTGGCCAGCAGGTAGCGCTCGACGTCGGCGGCAGCACCCTCGGCCTTGGCGCCACGCAAGCCGCGGATGTAGAGATATTGCAGCTGGTCGTGGCTGATGTCGAGCTCGGAGCCCGTGCGTTGCTCTTCGGCCTTCATGCGTTCCACCTGTGCGGCCACGTGGCCGTCGAGCCAGCCGAGGGCCCGGTCGAGCAGGGCGCGGGCCTCGCTGTCGGAGCCGACGGCTTCGAGGCGGGCCAGGAGCACGGCCACGTCGGTGGTGACGTGCTGGTTGCCGCTCATGCCGCGGAACCAGGCCCACGAGCCGTCGGGGCGTTGCAGGGCGCGCAGGCGGTCGAGCGCCGTGAGGCGGCGGGCCGCCATGGTGGCGCCGTCGAAGAGGCGGGCCAGCGAGCGGGCGCGCTCGGCCTCGGTGGAGGCCTCGGTCATCCAGGGCGTTTCGGCCAGGAGCACCTGCTTGAGGTCGGGGTTGTCCTGCATGAGGCGGGCCCACGGGCTGCATTCCTTGCTCCGGTCGCTCCAACGTGCGGCCAGGGCGCCTATCCCGGGGTTGAAGCGGGCCACGGCGTCGGCCATGATGACGGCATAATAGCGCGTGGCCAGGGTGACGGCGTCGTCGCCGGGCGTTTCGGCGAGCGGGGGCAGGGCGCTCACGGCATACCACGTGGGGTTGGTGGCCGCCTCGACGGTGAGGTGGCGGCCGGCGGCCTGCCTGCTGTCGGACCAGAGGGTGTCGATGCGCAGCGTGCGCGTGCCCTCGCCGGTGAGCGAGAAGGGCAGCGAGCGCACCACGCTCACGCGGTCGGACAGCACGGGAAGCAGGTGTTCCTCGCCGTCGGCAAAGCGCCCGCTTTCGGCCGTGAAGCGGCACACGAGCACGTCGGCCTCGTCGTCGGCCGTAAAGGGGAAATAAAAAGTGCGGGCGCCGCGGGGCAGCAGGTCGAAACGCTCGCTGAGGCGGGCCACGACGCTGCCTGTGGCGGCGTCGGTGAGCGTACACACCAGCGTGCCGCGCAGACGGCCGTCGGTGAGGTTGCGCAGCGTGGCCGGCAGCTCCGTGTGGTCGCCACGGCGCACGAAGCGCGGCATGGCGGCCTGCACCATGAAGTCCTTGCGCGCCGTCACGGTGGTGTCGAGGCGGCCATAGTTGAGCTCAAGGTCGTGGGCTAGCGCCTCGAACGCCCACGACGTGAGGCTTTCGGGCAGGGTGAAGGCGATGCTCACGTTGCCTTGCGCGTCGGTGCGCAGCGAGGGGTGGAAGAAGGCCGTTTCGGCAAAGTTGCTGCGCACTTCGGCCGCCTCGCCGCCGGCTCCGATCTCGGTGGGTGCGGCCTTGGCCATGGCTTTCTCGCCCGCCATGTCAAAGGTGGCCTCGTCGGTTACGGTGGCTTCGGCCAGGGCGGCATTGCTGCGCAGCAGCAGGCCATCGGTTCGTCCGGCCGAGGTGAGGTACTGGCGCCCGAAGCCGTAGCGGCTGAACAGGCGGTCGTCCCACCGCGTGAAGGCCAGGGCCCGCACGTCTTCGCCCCGCAGGGGAACTGCCCCCGAGAGCGTGAACGAGGTGCGCCACGGCTCCATCCAGAACTGGCGGGGCAGGCGGCGCGGGAAGTAGAGATAGAGGTTCCACGGGTTGGTGCCGAAGGCGTCGAGCGAGGCGTCGTAGAGGCGCGCCATGAGCGAGGCGCGTGCCGGCGTGCCGTCGGGGTGCTCGATGTGCAGGCGCCACTCTTCGTCCTGGCCCGGGGTGAGGCGGCTGCGGAAGGTGGTCCAGCGCAGGACGAGGCGCTTGTCGGGCAGGGGCTTGCTGATGTCGGCTGTCTGCGTGTGGAGCCGGCCGTCGCTCAGCAGGGCCAGGTTGAGGCGGGCGCCGTCGCCCCATTCGGGCCGCCAGGCCAGGTCGAAGCGCAGCAGATTGCCGTCGAGGCGCAGGCGGCGGCTCTCAACGGAGCCCTGCGCGGTCGTCAGATCGTAGAACAGCGTGGCGCCGCGGCGGCTGCTACCCACGAGGACGAGGCAGCTGTCGCCCGAGGCGTTGGGACGCACGTGGCAGAACCAGGCCGTGTCGACGGGCAGCGCCGTGTCGTGCTCGGAGAAGAGGACGAAGCTCTCGGTCAAGGCCACAGAGTCGGCCGCGTAGCCGTCCATGCTGAACGTCACGGTGTAGGCCCCCGAGGGGAGCGTGGCCAGGGCCGACGGGCGGAACGGACGGCCCGCCTCAAACGTGCCCGAGGTCACGGGCCGGCTCTCGCGCCGTACGGTGTAGGTGCCGTTGCCGCCCAGTTCGCGGTAGGCGGCGTTGTAGAAGTGGACGACGGTCTGTGGCAACTGCTCGCGGCAGACCGTCTCGGGCCATACGACCGACAGACTGTACGGGCGCGTCGTGGCGGTGAGCACCTGCGTGGCGCTCACGGTCTCGCCGTTCTCGGCCGTGGCGTCGAGCGTGGCGGTGAAGACGAAGCGGTTGGAGCCCGGGCGCAGACGGACGGCCGCGCTGTCGGGCGTGAGGGGTACGAAGAAGGCGTAGCGCCCGGCCGAGTCGGTGGCGACGCTGCCCGAGGCCTCATAGGGGCCCGAGCCGCCGAAGAGCGCGTGGCGAACGACGCGGTAGCGCAGCGTGGCGCCCGCCAGGGGCAGGCCGGTATAGGTGGTGGCGCGGCCCGTGAGACGCACCGTGTCGCCCAGGGCATAGGCGCCGTCGGGCTCATCGGTTGTGAGGGTGAACGTGGGCCGCTTGTATTCCTCGACGCGGAAGGAGCAGACGGACGAAAGGCCGTTGGTGTCGACGCGAACCGAGAAGTGGCCGGGCAGGCATACGTCGGGCAGGCGAAACTCGCCGCCCGCCGTGCCGAAGGCGTCGGTGCGCCCGGTGACTGTGGCCACGGCCCGCCCGTTTGCATCGTGCAGGCGGAACAGGAGGTCGCGCCCGGCGAGCACACTGAGGCTGTCGCCCCGGCCCGTGTAGGCCACGGCGCCGAAGCGTACCGTCTGGCCGGGCCGGTAGATGGCGCGGTCGGTGTAGAGGTTGAGGCGGAGATAGGGCAGGTTGTCGGCCGTCGTGCGCCGACCGGTATAGATGTGGCTGTCGAACGCGGGCGAGAAGCGGTCGTCGCCTGCTTCGGGATAGATGGCCGAGGCGCCGCGCGTCTGGTCGCGGTCGAGCCAGAAGAAGCCGTCGGCGTCGGGGCGCACGACGGCGCGCTGCGTGCGTTTGCCGTTTTCGTCGGCCATGAGCAGCAGGCGGCCGTCGGGTAGCATGGCGCCGCTCTCTCCGTCGACGAGGGCCACGCGCGTGCGGCCGTCGGGCATGACGAGCGAGATGGGGCGCACGGCCGATACGTTCACGACGTGGCGATCCATGGTGCGGCCGTCGGCCGTGAGCTCGCACAGGTAGAGGCCTGCGGCGGGCAGCGTGAGGCGCACGGTGTCGTCGTCCCAGCGATAGGCCGGGCGGGCGTCGTATTTCAGTTCGGCGGAGCAGACGGCCTTGCCCGCGCGGCGGGCAATCTTGTCCATCTTTTCAAAAAGCAACGGGTCGGAAGCGCTGATGCGCAGCGGGCGCAGCGCGAGGCGGGCGTGCCCGACGGCGCGGGAGCGCAGCACGACGTCGATGGTGGCGCCGGGATGGAGCGGCATGGCGGGGAGCGTGGCGCTCAGCCGCGGCTGCTCTTGCGCGGCCACGTAGTTGCGCAGCACGGCGGCGCGCTTTTCGCGGCCGTAGCGGGCAATGGCCTTGCGGGCATGGGCGAGCCGTTCCACATCGCCGATGGCGGGCACTGAGGGCAGCTGTGTCAGGGCAATGTAGGTCTCGACGTTCTCGGGCAGGTCGGCATATTCGTCGGCCAGGCTGAGCAGGTCGGCGTAGTGGCGCTCAACGGCGGCCGCGTTGGCCGTGCGGTAGGTGGCGTCGAGAGCTGCGATGCGTGCCAGCAGCGCCGCGGGCCGGTGGCCGTGCTCCTGGTAGAAGCGGGCCGTCCTATTATATATGGAGGGCACCATGGCAGCCCAGTCGTCCTTGGCCCGCGAGAGAGAGCCGAGGACGTCGGCCGCCGTGCGCACCAGTACGCTCAGCAGGTCGTCGGCAAAGTAGCGGCGGCTGTCCTCGCCCTTGACAAAGAGGGGCAGATAGTCGGTCACGCGGGCCGCGGCCAGCGCTTCGGGCTCGGCCAGCGAGGCCAGCAGGTGGCGGGCCGCCAGCCGCGTGCGGGCCGTGTCGGCAGCGAAGCTGGCGGCGTAGAGCTGCCCCAGGGCCGAGTGCCACAGCGCCTTGACGGCGGGGCGCTTCTCGGCGGCCAGGGCGGCCTCCATGCGGCCGGCCACCGACGCGGCGCTGTCGGTCGAGATGTTGTCCCAGAGCAGGTGCTCGGTGAGTATGGCCCGCAGCAGTTCGCCGTCGTTGCCTTCGGCCAGCGCCTTGCGGCGGATGCTTTCGGTGTGGCCCAGGGCTGTGCGGGGCAGGTCGTCGCGGCAGGCTTCTTCCACTTGTTTCCAGAGTCGGGAGAAACTTTGTCCCGATGCCCCGGCCGCCAGCCAGAGCGGCAGGAGCAGGATGAGCAGAATGCGTTTCATGTTGATGATGTTATGTGGAATGTTGGTTTATTTTGACCTGAGGCGTCGGCAGGCGCGCACGAGCACGTCGCCGTAGAACGTGACGTAGGCCACGAGGCCCAGCAGCATGACGAGCAGCGTGCGCAGGCCGTGGGTGACGAGGGCGAAGGCACGGGCGGCCTCACGCCCCACGTGGTGAACGCGTGTGAGGGTTTCGATGATGGCATAGTGCCAAGGGCCTGCTCCGCCGGGGGTGGGCAGCAACATGCCCACACTGGCCATCGCAAAGACCTGAAGGGCTTCGCGCCAGCCCATGAAAGAAAGCGTTTCGAAGCAGGGGACGAGCAGAAAGAGTTGCAGAAAATTGCTCAGCCAGATGCCTGTGCACAGCAGGACGAAGCGGAGCGGGCTTTGCAGCCGCGAGATGGCCGTCATGCCGCGCCACAGGTTGCTGAAAAACGAACGCAGCCGCCGGCGCAGGGGAATGGACACGGCCAGCAGCAGGCAGACCGCGCCAACGATGATGAGGGCCACGGCGTAGCCGGGCAGGCGCTGACTGAGGCCCCCTGTCATGCGGCCGAGCAGGGCCGTCGTGTCGGTCCAGCGCACGCTGACGGCCGCCGTCACCACCAGGAGCAGGCAGCCCACGTCGGCGAGCTTTTCCACCACGACGGTGCCCAGCGCCCGCGAGGCCACGGCGGCGTTGCCCCGGCGTATGAGCAGGCAACGCGTGAGCTCGCCGAGGCGCGGCGTGACGCTGTTGATGAGATAAGATATGAACACGAGCTCGATGGCGTGCTTCAACCTGACGTCGACCCCGGCCGAACGGAGAAGCATCTGCCAGCGCACGGAGCGCAGCACGTTGGCCACGATGCCAAAGAGCAATGCCGCCGCCATCCACAGGGCATGGTCGCGGCGGCAGACCACTTCGAGCAGGCGGCTGAAGTCGAAGTCGTGGTAGAGCCAGGCCATCATGGCCACGCCCGCCAGCGTGAAAACGACGATGGTGGCGGTCCGTCGCAGGGTCTGTTGTTTGCTTGTCGGCATGGTTGGCGCGTCGTGTTGACAAAGACTGCAAAAGGCGTGCGTCCAGGTGGGGAAATGCTTTTTTCCGCGCATGGAGGCCGCCCTTGCTGCTGTCTTTACGGGCAAAGATAGGAACAAGCCGTGCGAAAATGGCTGCAAACGAAACGAATTAACCTTTTTTGTGCGCCAAAGGGGCGTATTGCCCGAGCAAAGGGCGGAAAAAGCGTGACGCGCCGTCGCTTTTTCGCGTCAGGGGGCCGCAGGAGCGTCAAACAGCGAGGGCTGGGCGGCCTCGGGCAGCTTGAAGGAGCGGCGGTGCCAGGGCGTCAGGCCGTGCAGGGCGATGCCGCGGCAGTGCTCGCGGGTGGGGTAGCCCGCGTTGTGGTCCCAGCCGTACCAGGGATACTCCTCGTGCAGGCGGGCCATGAAGTCGTCGCGGCAGGTCTTGGCTAGGATGCTGGCCGCCGCGATGGAGAGGTATCGGCCGTCGCCCTTGACGATGGTGGTGTGGGGCGTCGTGCCGTAGGGCTTGAAGCGGTTGCCGTCCACCACGACGTAGGCCGGCCGCAGGCTGAGGGCGTCGAGCGCGCGGTGCATGGCCAGGATGCTTGCGTTGAGGATGTTGACGGCGTCGATCTCTTCGGGCGAAGCCGAGGCCACGGCCCAGGCCAGCGCGTCGCGCTCTATCTCCTCGCGCAGGCGGTAGCGGCGTCGTGCCGTGAGCTGCTTCGAGTCGTTGAGCGCGGCGTTTTCATAGTCGGGCGCAAAGACGACGGCCGCCGCGAACACGGGGCCCGCCAGGCAGCCGCGCCCGGCCTCGTCGCACCCGGCTTCGGGCAGCAGTTCGGTCTGAAAATGCGACAGGAGCACGGCCTCAGAGCTTAACGGCCGTCCCCGTGAGGATGAGCACAAACATTGAGCCGTCTCCGAAGCTGCTTATTTCGGCTCCGATGCCCACAACGGCGTCGGCCCCCAGCGCTGCGGCCCTGGCTTCCAGTTCGCTGTACGCTTTGTCGCGTGTTTGCTGCAAGACGCTCTCGTAGGCTTGCGAGCGCCCGCCCACCAGGTTTTTCCAGCCGGCCATGATGTCGCGCACGACGTTCGTGCCATAAATGCTTTCGGCCGTCACGATGCCCAGGTATTCGCGGATGGGGCGGCCTTCGAGGGTGGGAGTGGTGGAAAGAATCATGATTGTCGTTGTTTGGTGACAGAAAAAACGTAGGGCAGGCCTTGCCGTAAAGGCCTGCCCTGATCGGTTCAGAACATTTTGCGCACGCGCTCGATGCCGTCGGCCAGGGCGTCCACTTCGGCCCGTGTGTTGTAGAGCGCGAACGAGGCCCGCGCCATGCCCTCGACGCCGCAGCGCTGCATGAGGGGCTGTGCACAGTGGTGGCCCGTGCGGATGGCGATGCCCAGGCGGTCGAGCAGCGTACCGAGGTCGAGGGGATGGATGTCGCCCACGTTGAAAGCCACGACGGCGTCCTTGTTGTCGGTGGTTCCATAGAGCTTCATGCCGTCGATAGCGCCGAGACGCTCCATGGCATAGCGTGTCAGGCTGCGCTCGTGGGTGGCGATGCGGTCCATGCCAAGGCGGTCCACGTAGTCGAGCGCCACGGCCAGTGCGTGCGAGGCCACATAGTCGGGCGTGCCCGCCTCAAACTTGTAGGGCAGGCGTTCGTAGGTTGTTTTCTCGAACGTGACGTGGGCTATCATCTCGCCTCCGCCCTGATAGGGGGGCATGCGGTCCAGCAAGTCCTCGCGTCCGTAGAGCACGCCGATGCCTGTCGGGCCGTACACCTTGTGGCCGCTGAACGTGAGGAAGTCGCAGCCGAGCTCGCCCACGTCTACGCGGAAGTGGGGCACGCTCTGTGCGCCGTCCACCAGGAAGAGCGCGCCGTGGGCGTGGGCCACCTCGGCCATGAGGCGCACGGGGTTCACCGTGCCCAGCACGTTGCTCACGTGGGCCGCACACACCAGCCGGGTGCGGGGCGTGAAGAGGCGTTCGTAGGCGTCGAGCCGCAAGGCGCCGCTGTCGTCCATCGGGACGACCTTGATGACGATGCCTTTGCGCCCGCGCAGCATCTGCCAGGGCACAATGTCGGAGTGGTGCTCCATGACGGTCAGTATCACCTCGTCGCCTTCGTGCAGGAAGGCCTCGCCCAGCGACGTGGCCACGAGGTTGAGGCTCTCGGTGGTGCCGCGCGTGAAGACGATTTCGGCCGCCGAGCGTGCACCGATGAAGGCCCGTACGCGTTCGCGGGCCTGCTCGTGCAGGTCGGTGGCCTGTTGCGACAGGAAGTGGACGCCGCGGTGTACGTTGGCGTTGACGGAGTAGTATTCGTTCACCATGGCCTCGACGACGCAGCGCGGTTTCTGCGTGGTGGCGGCGTTGTCCAGGTAGACGAGCGGGCGGCCGTACACCTCGCGGCTCAGGATGGGAAAGTCGGCGCGCACGGCGTCGACGTCGTAGGGGGCGATGTCAGTGGGAGCAGGCATGTCGGTAGTTGTTTATGGGGAGGGGGCGTCGAGCTCTCCGGTCATTTGCACAGGGAGCAGCCGCTGCATTTCGTGAGGCGGCCGCGGAAGCGCATCTCCACGAGATACGACAGGCGTTCGCGCAGGCTCTCGATGCCCACGCGGCGCAGCACGTCGTTGACGAAGGCATGTTGCAGGAGCAGGCGGGCCTCGTGTTCCTCGATGCCGCGCTGTTGCATGTAGAACAGGGCGCCTTCGTCGAGCTTGCCCACCGTTGAGCCGTGGTTGCACTTAACGTCGTCGGCATAGATCTCGAGCATCGGCTGGGCAAAGGCCCGGGCCTCGTCCGAGGCGCACAGGTTGGCGTTTGTCTGCTCCGAGAGGCTCTGCTGCGCCCCTTCGCGCACGAGCACCTTGCCGGCGTAGGCGCCCACGGCGGCCCCGTCGAGCACATACTTGAAGAGCAAATCGCTCGTGCAGCCCGGGGCGGCGTGGTCTATGAGCAGGTTGTTGTCGACGTGCTGATGTCCGTCGGCGATGGCGCCGCCGTAGGCCGACGTCGTGGCGCCCTGTCCCAGCAGGCGCACGTCGGTGCGGTTGCACGTCAGGCCGTTGGTCAGCGTGATGGTGGCCAGCGCGGTGTGGCTGCCGGCCTGCTGCTCCACGTAGAGGTGGGCAAAGCGCGTGTTGGCCGTGTGCGTCTCCTCGACGGAGTAGAGGTCGAGCCTGGCGCCCTCCTCGACGTAGGCCTCGACCACCTGTGTGCTGAGCATGGGCTGCCCGCTGCGTGCGTGGTCGCAGAAGAGCACGGCGCCCGCGGCTCCGCGCTCGGCCACGACGATGACGCGGCGGTTGCTCATGAGCGGTGCCGTGCCGTCCGACATGTTGACGATCTGCACGGGCGCTGCCGCCCGCGTGCCTGCCGCGAAGCGCACAACAAGGCCGTCCTGCGCCAGCAGCGTGTTGAGCGCCGTGAGGCCGTCGGGCGTGTGTGCCGCCGCGCGGTGGTAGTAGCGGTCGAGCCAGCCGGGCATGGTGCGTTCCGCCTCGGTAAAGGTGAGCACCTGCACCCCTTCGTCCCCTTCGTTCCCGTCGGTCCGTGCGGGCGCCACGACGTCGCCCACGACGTAGCGCAGGCGGGTGTGCAGGTCGGGCACGTTGCAGCGGTAGCGGGCGTAGGGGTCGGCCGCCGGAGCCAGCCGGCGCAGGTTCAGTCCGTAGTCGGGGGCCAGGGCGGCCTCCACGTCGGTATATTTATAGCGCTCCGTGCGCCGTCCGGGCAGGCCTGTTGCGTCGAGCACGCGTGCCGCCTCGTCGCGCCGTGCGTTCAGCGGGGCGAGGCCGCAGCCCGTGTCGAGCAGGGTGCGCTGCGAGGCGAACAGGTCGAGATATTGCTGTATGCTGCTCATGGGTCGTCAGGCTTTCAGCTCGTTCTTGATCCAGTCGAAGCCGCGCTCCTCGATGGCATAGCCCAGCGATGCGTCGCCGTTCTTGACGATGACGCCGTCCACGAGCACGTGTACGAAGTCGGGGTGCAGGTAGTCGAGCATGCGCTGATAGTGGGTGATCACCATGGCGCTCGTCTGCGGTGTGCGCAGGGCGTTGAAGCCTTCTGCCACGATGCGCAGCGCGTCCACGTCGAGTCCCGAGTCGGTTTCGTCCAGTATGCTCAGCGAGGGCTCGAGCACCGCCATCTGGAAGATTTCGTTGCGTTTGCGCTCGCCGCCGCTGAAGCCTTCGTTCACGCCACGGCTCATGAAGTGGGCGTCCAGGCCCACGAGCTTGCGTTTCTCTTTGAGCAGGCGCAGAAACTCGGCCGCCCCGATGGGCTCCCGGCCGAAATATTTGCGCTTGGCGTTCACGGCGGCGCGCATGAAGTTGGTCATCGATACGCCCGGTATCTCCACCGGCGCCTGAAACGACATGAAGAGGCCTTCGTGCGAGCGGTCTTCGGGCGAGAGGGCCAGCAGATCCTTGCCGTTGAAGGTGATGCTCCCCTCGGTCACGGTATATTTGGGGTTGCCCACGAGCACATTGCTCAGCGTACTCTTGCCCGAGCCGTTGGGGCCCATCAGCACGTGCACCTCGCCGTCGCCGATGGCCAGGTTGATGCCTTTCAGTATGGCTTTGCCTTCAACGGAGGCGTGCAGATTTTTTATTTCAAGCATACGTTTCTCTGTTTGTCGTGGCGGGTGCCCTTTGCGGGCCCGCATAGTCGGCAAAATTACGCAATTATTTCGACACGCGGGCCCCGCTCTGCTGATTTTACGCGCGCGCGTATATATATAAGGTGTGGCCTGCCGGTCTTTTGTCCGTGCCCCTCGTTTTCCGTCGGAGCCCCGGGCAAAAAATAGGCCTGCCCCGGCGCTTGGCCGGGGCAGGCAGTCAGAGAGTGGGAGACGTTTCCTCCCCAAAAGGCTTTGCTCAGAGGGCCACCTTGGCCGTTTCTTCCCAGCCGTCGCCCTTCACCACGAGCACGTAGGCGCCCGTGGGCAGGCCGGCCGTCGAAAGGGTGGCCACGCCGCGCGACGAGGCCACCGTCTGGCCGTTGGCAGCCACGAGCTGCACGTCGCGTATGCCGTCGCGGCCGCTCACGGTGATGGTTTCCCCGCCTATTCTGTATTTCAGGATGCCGTCGGCAGCCGTGGCGCCGTCGATGCCCGTCGAGCCTTTGTCCACCTGTTCGATGCCGAAGATGAAGCTCTCGTCGCGGTTGGCTCCGTTGTCGGTGATGCGGTCGTTCTCGACGGTCCAGTATTCCGTGCCGCTCTCGCCTGCGTTCTGGATGGAGTAGAGGCCGCCCACTTCGGAGATGACGTACGTGTTCCACGTGGCATCATAGGCGTTCGTGCCGAAGGCGCCCAGCTCGTTGACGTAGCGGTTGTCGGCAGCGCTCACGAGCTTGTAGCGTCCCGTCTGGCTGTCCACCGAGAGCTTCCACTGCTGCGTCTTGCGCGAGTCGTTGGCCAGGCGTCCCTTGAACGTAGGCGTCTGCCCGCTGCCGTTCACGTTGTTGTTCGTCAGATACTTGCCGTTGTAGGTGATGTACACCTCCTTGCCGTCCTCGAACATGGGATATTCCACCTCGCTGTCCATGGGCACGAGGTCGAAGACGAGGCTGCCCGTCGACCATTCGGTGTTCGTTCCCTGCTGGATGCGGTTGCCGCTCACCGTCCAGAACTTCCTGCCCGAGTTGCCTGCGTTCTGTATGGCATATTTACCGTTGAGGCGGTACACAACGTACGTGTGCCATACGGCTTCGTAGGGGTTGATTTCGTTCGACGCCGCAAAGGCACCGTTTTCGTTCAGGTATCGGTTGTCCTGGGCGTTGGTCACCTTGTAGCGGTTCGTCGTGTAGTCCATCGAGATGTTCCACTCCTGCTTCTGCGGGTTGATGTTGTCGGCCGTAGCCGTGAACGTCGGGAAGCCGCCCAGCTGGTTCGGGTTGTTGTTGGTCAGGTAGCGGTCGCCGTTCTTGATGTAGTAGTTACCGTCTTCGAGCACTACGGCGGGGAATACGTCCCAATGCTCGTCGAAGTGGGCCTTATACTCGGCGATGGCGCGTCCCGTGACGCTTGCCAGGAACGGCTCCACATAGTTGGAGGCCACCGTGGGGTTGGGGTTCTTGATGGAGCCCTCGAAGTCGCGCGAGCGTATGCTCTTCTGCTCGGCTTCGAGTTCCTGCATCTCCTTGTAGAGCTCGATGAAGCCGTCGGGGTCGTTGGCGTCGATGCGTGCGAAGAGGTCGATGAGCTTTTCGCCGCGCTGTGCCTGGAGCTTCATCACCTCGGCCCAGGGCTTGATCTCGTTGAGCATCTCGGGCTGGTCGTCCGAGGCCAGCAGCTCCTCGGCCGCAGCCACCATCTTCGTAAAGACGGCCTTCACGGCAGCAGCCTTGTCGGCGTCGTAGCCTTTGTCGATGCTCTCTTCGAAGGCGTTGGCTGGCTCGACGAAGTCGGGCGTTTCGCCCTCGCGGCGCAGGCCGTGGGTGGTGGTGCCCAGGTCGACGTTGCTCTCGCAGAACGTCTTGAAGGCCTCGGCATGTCCGGGCCAGAGGGCCTTGATGGCGCGCTCCCACGAGCTCTCGGCGTCATACTGCGTCATGTTCCACGTATAGTCGGCAATGCTGTAGAGCGAAACCTTCGATGCCTCGGCATATTCCATCGGGTTCGAGGCGAAGCCGCCCAGCTGCCCGGCAATGTTCAGGTCGTTGCCGTAGGTCTTGCCCATGAGCAGGTGCTCGGTGCAGTAGTCGCTCACGGGATAGTTGAGCCAGATAAAGGCGTTGCGTTCCAGGCGCGGGTTGATGTAGTCGAGGTCGGCCTTCTGTATCATGTCGACCACCGAGTTGCCCGTCCACATGATGAGCACCTCCGGGTCGGTGTTCGAGCCGAGCGTGGTGAGATACTCGCCGCTGCCCGACACCCATCCGCGGTTATACTCCGTGGGGCACATGATGAGCGGTTCCAGCTCGTGCTTGTGTATGAAGTTCTCCGTCACGTAGTTCAGCAGCTTGGCCTGTTCGGCGGGGTTGCCGCCGTTGCCCGAGATGTCGTCGAAGAAGAGGGCGAACCTGCGGCATCCCAGCTCATAGACGCTTTCCAGTTTGTCGATGACGTTCTGCCGGTCCGTGTCGTTCCACTGGATGTCCAGTCCCGGGTGGAGGGCCCATACAAACTGCACCTTGTTCTTGTGGGCAGCCTCGATGAGGCGTTGCAGCTCGGCGGCCTCGGCGGCGGGATAGGGTTTGCGCCACTGGTTGCGGTGGTAGGGGTCGTCCTTGGGGCCGTAGATGTAGACGTTCATCTTGTTCCGGCCGTAGAATTCGAACTGGCGGATGCGGTCGGTCTCGCTCCACGGGTTGCCATAGAAGCCCTCGATGACGCCGCGTTCGAGCACGGAGGGATAGTCCGTCACGGTGACGCTCTGCACCTCGGGTTGCGAGGCCACTTGCAGGAACGTCTGCACGCCGTAGTAGGTACCCGTCTCGTCGTTGCCGGCGATGACCACGCGGTCGGCGCCCACGCTCAGGTAGTAGCCCTGTTTCTGTTCGGGGATGTTGGCCTCATACTGAGCCACGGCCTCGTCGCCGCGCTCGCCGATGACCAGCTCGACGCCGCCCTCGCCCGTCGTCAGGCTTTCTTTCAGCAGCGTCACGGCGTCGGCGTCGGCCTCGTCGGCCCCCACGAGGGTAAACGTCGTCGTGTTGTCAAAAGCTTTCCCTTCGCCCCACGTGATGTTTTGGGGCAGGGGGGACACCGTCACCTGCTGTGCCGCGGCTGGAAGCGTGGTCAGGCCGAAAGCAAGGGCGGCTCCCAAGAGTAAGAAATGTTTCATGGGAAATGGATATGTGTTTAATGTATGCTTGTTTTTGCTCTGCTGGAAGTCGTGGCGGCTGCGTCCTGGTAAAGAAAGGTGCGCATCCGTGCAAACTACCCTGCAAATATAGCAAAAGGCGAGAGCCAAAGCAAGGAAAAATCCTTTTTTCACTTGCTTTGGCCGAGCCGCGCCCATATTCGCGGCAGCAAATGGGCAAAAGGCGAGAGGCAAAGCAAGAAAAAAACTTTTTTCACTTGCTTTGGCCGCGCCGCACCCATATTCGCGGAACAAATAGGGGATTGCCGACCCCATAGGGGTCGTACTTTTTATAACCGCGGGTAAGCCGAAGGCGCACCCGCGGAAAGGAACCCCACACTATTCCGACCCCATGGGGGTCGCACTTCATCCCGACGTCGTGCAGGCACGGGGATGCGTAGCACTGGGCCTTGGCCGGTGATTGCATCGCGCTGTCCGTGGGTGTGCCTGCGGCGCGTCCGCGGTAGCGTGAAGTTGGACCCCATGGGGTCCCATCGTTGGTTGGGACTTGTCCGCGGGTTCGCCCATGGCTCACCCGCGGTTATAGAAGGTCCGACCCCTATGGGGTCGCCGGCCTCGCTGTGTGGTTTGGGGGCGTGGTGGCCGTTCCGCCGCGATGCGGGGTATCCTCCCCTGCGGGCGGGTGGCAGGGTGCATGCCGCGCGGCCTTGTGCGCTATATGGCAAACCGTTAAAGCGGACACCCACGGCTGTCTGCGTTTTAGCGTTGGAAAGGCGGCGGGGTGGGGTGCCCGCGGCCATCCATCCCATCGATTTCCGTTTCCATCCCATGGATCGGCCGATTCATCCCATGGAATTTTCGATCCAAGGCCACTTTCGAGTGGATTTTGGGGGTCGATTTGTGCCATATAGCGTCGTTTTTCCGCGTTTTGGGCGCCCCTGTGGCGCAGCTTCGCAGGGATATGTCTGAAAATGAGGTGTTTCTGTTTTTCGCGTATTTGCGAGCGACGGAGCAGTCGTGCGAAAATATTCGATTCTCCGTGTTAAAAACCCGGGCTGCGGACAATCAAACAGGCCCGCGCAGGGCAGAAAAACGTCCGCGGCAAGTGTGAAATGTCCGCCGCGGCCTAAGGCACACCGCGGGGCCGGCGACCCCATAGGGGTCGAACCATCTATAACCGCGGGTGAGCCAAAGGCGAACCTGCGGTCAGGAACAGCAAAAGAAAAAGGACCCCATAGGGGTCCAACTTCGATTGCCGCGGGTAGGCCGCAGGCACACCCGCGGAGCAGCGAGACTGCTGACAGTCCTAGTGTCACCGCGGAGAAGCCGACGCCCGCAGGTGGGCATCCCGCGGTCCGCACAACGTCGGCGTGAAGTTCGACCCCTATGGGGTCGGAATTGTGTGGGGTTCCTGTCCGCGGGTGCGCTTCGCTTACCCGCGGTTATCAATGGTGCGACCCCTATGGGGTCGACAGCCTCGCTGCTGGCGCACCGTCAACGCGTGCAATCATCGTACGCTCGCGCCCGCACGGGATATCCGCCACGTAGAGACGCGATTCATCGCGTCTCACCCGCTCGGGGCGTGGCCCCGCACCGACATTCCTCCCCTGCGCTGTGGGCCATCCGGGCGGTGAGAGACGCGATGAATCGCGTCTCTACGTGGACGTCAGGGCCTTACGGCCGATTCCACAGTAGGCTGCGCCTCGGGAATGAAAGCAAAAACTGCGTTTTCGCTTTGCATTCCTCTCGCCTTGCACTACTTTGGTTTCGCCCAAGATAGGCTGCGGCTCGGAAGAGGGCAAGAAAAACAAGTTTTCCTTTCCCTCTTCACTCGCCTTGCACTATCTTTGCACACGCGGAGCGCGAAGCCGTTCCGCCGTGACGGTTCCCGGGCCTCGGCCCGGGCTAAGAGGGAACGCCGTGCAAGTCGGCGACAGTACCCGCTGCTGTGAGTCCCCTTCTACAACCGGCCGGGCCACGTTTGCCACTGCGCTTCTTGTCCGAAGCGTGGGAAGGCGGCCCGCCGGGGGACGAGTCAGAAGACCTGCCGCCGCGCGAGAGCAACAAAGCGTCGGAAACCTTCGGGAGTTAAGGCTGACGAGACGCACGCACGCGGCGTGTCCCTCTGCGGGGACGGCGCGTGCTGTCCGCCACCGGCCGCGTGGGAGCGGCTTTCCCGGAATTTCAGGACGGAAATTCCCACCCTTTTACTCTTTCTTTTCCACATGTCACAACAAAGCATCAGCGTCACCAAGCGTGACGGCTCGCGCGAGACGTTCCGCGTCGAGAAAATTTCCTGCGCCATCGCCCGCGCCCTCGCTGCCACGGGTACGCCCGACGACGCGGCGGCGGCCCGCATGGCTGCCTCCATCGCCCCGCACGACGGCATGGGCGTAGAGGAGATACAGAACCGCGCCGAGGAGGCCCTCATGGCCGACGGACGCTACGACGCGGCGCGCGCCTTCATCCTCTACCGCCGGAGCCACAAGGAGGACCGCGAAACGGCCGAGCGCCTGCGCTTCCTCACCAACTACTGCGCGGCCGAGAACCCGGCCACGGGCTCCAAGTACGACGCCAACGCCAACGTGGAGCACAAGAACATTGCCACCCTCATCGGCGAGCTGCCCAAGCAGGGCTTCATCCGCCTGAACCGCCGCCTGCTCCGCGACCGCATCCGCGAGATGTATGGCCGCGAAACGGCCGAGCGCTATCTCGACCTGCTCAACCGTCATTTCCTCTACAAGAACGACGAGACGAGCCTGGCCAACTATTGCGCCTCCATCACGATGTATCCCTGGCTGCTCGACGGCACGCGCAGCATCGGGGGCAACTCGGCGGCGCCCACCAACCTCAAGAGCTTCTGCGGCGGCTTCGTCAACATGGTGTTCATCGTGTCGAGCATGCTGAGCGGGGCCTGCGCCACGCCCGAGTTTCTCATGTATATGAGCCACTTCCTGGCCGCCGAGTATGGCGACGACTATTACGAGCACGCCGACCGCGTGGTGGACCTCTCGCTGCGCCGCCGCACGCTCGACAAGGTCGTGACCGACTGCTTCGAACAGATTGTCTACTCCATCAACCAGCCCACCGGGGCCCGCAACTTCCAGGCGGTCTTCTGGAACATCTCCTACTACGACCGCTACTACTTCGAGGCTCTCTTCGACGAGTTCCGCTTCCCCGACGGGTCGCGGCCCTCGTGGCCCGCGCTCGACTGGCTGCAACGCCGCTTCATGCGGTGGTTCAACGCCGAGCGCACCAAGACGGTGCTCACCTTCCCGGTGGAGACGATGGCCCTGCTCACCGACGGCGGCGACGCCAAGGACAAGGAGTATGCTGACCTGACGGCCGAGATGTATGCCGCCGGCCACTCGTTCTTCACCTACATGAGCGACCGCGCCGACTCGCTCTCGTCGTGCTGCCGCCTGCGCAACGAGATACAGGACAACGGCTTCAGCTACACCCTGGGCGCCGGCGGCGTGTCGACGGGCAGCAAGAGCGTGCTCACGCTCAACCTCAACCGCATCGTGCAGGAGGCCTGCCGCCGCGGACGCCCTTATCTGGAAGCGCTGGCCGACGTGGCCGACCTGGCCCACAAGGTGCAGCTGGCCTACAACGAAAACCTGCGACAGATGCTCGACAAGGGCATGCTCCCCCTCTTCGACGCGGGCTACATCAACCTCTCGCGCCAGTATCTGACCATCGGCGTGAACGGACTGGTGGAGGCCGCCGAGAGCCTGGGCATCGACATCAGCGACAACCCCGAGTATGAGGCCTTTGCCGCCGGCGTGCTCGGCGTCATCGAGCGGCTCAACAAGCAATACCGCACG
This sequence comes from uncultured Bacteroidales bacterium, assembly GCA_949297215.1. Lineage (GTDB taxonomy): Bacteria > Bacteroidota > Bacteroidia > Bacteroidales > Bacteroidaceae > Alloprevotella. The sequence continues at coordinate 86,466 of CASFRV010000007.1, forward strand.
AAGGACGTGATGTTCAACTGCGAAATGATACCGGCCGAGAACGTCGGCGTGAAGCATGCCCGCTGGGACCGCGAGGACGGCTACAGCGTGCCGCGCGACTGCTACAACAGCTACTTCTACGTGGTCGAGGACAGCAGTACGGACGTCATCGAGAAGTTTCGCCTGCACGGCCGCCGCTACACGGCCCACCTCACGGGCGGCTCGGCCCTCCACATGAATCTCGACGAGCACCTCTCGCAGGCGCAGTACCGCCAGCTGCTGCGCGTGGCCGCCCGCGAGGGATGCAACTACTTCACGTTCAACATCCCCAACACGCTGTGCAACAAGTGTGGCCACATCGACAAACGCTATCTCACGACCTGCCCCGAATGTGGCAGCACCGACGTCGACTATCTCACGCGCGTCATCGGCTACCTGAAGCGCGTGTCCAACTTCTCGGCCGACCGGCAGAAGGAGGCGGCCCGCCGCCACTATGCCCACGTGGCCTCTGACGCGGAGGGCACATGCTGAGATATGCAGGCCACGACGTGGTGTTTCAGGAGTTTCCCGACGAGGTGACGCTGGCCGTCAACCTGGCGGGCTGCCCCCACCGCTGCCCGGGCTGCCACAGCCCGTGGCTCCGGCGCGACGAGGGCGACGAGCTGGACGAGGCCCGTCTGCTGGACCTGGCCGAGAGCTACCGCGACGCCGTGACGTGCGTGGCGCTGATGGGCGGCGACGCCGACCCGCAGGCTGTGGCCCGTCTGCTGGCGGCCGTGAAGGACCATTTCGGCCCGGCCATGCACACCGGGTGGTACTCGGGCAGCGACGCCCTGCCCGAGGGCTTCCGCCCCGAGGCTTTCACCTACGTAAAGATAGGCTCCTGGCAGGCGGAGCGCGGCCCCCTCACGTCGCCCACGACCAACCAGCGCCTCTACCGCGTGACGCCCGGCGGACTGGAAGACATCACCCCGCTCATGCGCCGCCGGCCCGTATAGCCCCGCGCCGCAGAAACGCGTTTCCGCCCTGCGGCACCCACCATCCGTCAAGGCGCCCGGCCCCACCAAGGCCGGGCGCCTTGCTGTGTTTCCGTGCAGGGGGCACCGGCCCCTGTGGCGGGCGGATAGCATGCGGTGATGATGGATGCCCGCTGCGTAGAGACGCGATTCATCGCGTCTCTCACGTCCCGGATGGCCCGGCGCGTGGGGAGAATGCCGTGGCGGGGCTGCGCCCCGAGTGGGTGAGACGCGATGAATCGCGTCTCTACGTGGCGGATAGCCAGCCTCGTGGCCGTCCTTCCCGCCCCGAGAGATCGGCCCTCCGCAGCACGAGCGGCCTCGAAGAGGCCGACCTATCAGTAGCCGCGGGTGGAGCACAGCGGAACCCGCGGTACGCACGCCCACAACAAAGATAGCCTCGAAGAGGCGTCTATACCGCATGCCGCCAAGGGCATAGCGACCTCTTCGAGGCCGACATCCTCTCCACCCTGCTCACCTCGGGTTCCGCTGCGCTCCACCCGAGGCTACTGATAGCCCGGCCTCTTCGAGGCCGTCAGCCTCACCGTCATCCGTCTGCGGTAGCGTGTGGTGACATCCCCCTGCGGCGGGCGGGGGTGGCCGCGAGGCAGAATGTTGCCTGCGTAGAGACGCGATTCATCGCGTCTCTCACGTCCCGGATGGCCCGCGCGGGGGTGAATGCCGTGGCGGGGCTTCGCCCCGAGCGGGTGAGACGCGATGAATCGCGTCTCTACGTGGCGGACATCCAGCCTCGTGGCCCTCCTTCCCGCCCCGAGAGGTCGGCCCTCCGCAGCACGGCCGGCCTCGAAGAGGCCGACCTATCAGTAGCCGCGGGTGGAGCGCAGCGGAAACCACGGTACGCACGCACCCTACGATGTGAGCTTCGAAGAGGCGTCTATGCCCGAAGCCCCCGCAGGCATAGCGACCTCTTCGAGGCCGACCACTACCCCCGCCACCCCACCTCGGGTTCCGCTGCGCTCCACCCGAGGCTACTCATAGCCCGACCTCTTCGAGGCCGTCAGCCTCGCTGTCATCCGTCTGCGGTAGCGTGTGGCGGTCGTCCCCTGCTGCGCCTACGCGCGCGTATTATATAATGGTGTGCGCCCCCGGCGAGGCTGATGTGCCGTCTGCCGGGGCATGGGCCGCCGATTGTTGCTCTCTGCGCGCCGAAGTGTGCCGCAGACGGGCCTTTGTGAGGTTGCTTCGCCGCGGATTTGGTTAAAATCAGACCGTGTTAACAAAAATTTACCCCCCCCGGTTGGCGTTTTAGGCATTCGGCAGTATATTTGCGCCCGTCAAAAGCGCACAACGCCCTAAGGCTCCGCACCTTTTTGCCCGGCCCGGCGCTTCTACGCGGAATGAACCTATTATATCAACTTTATAAAAAATCAAATTTTATGCGAACAACTACCAAACTATTGTGCGCTGCCGTTCTTGCCATGGCGGGAACGTCGCAGGTTGCTGCACAGTATGTGAGCGCCTCGCAGGTTGCTGACGTAAGTGAGCTGACAGATGGCTATTACGTCATAAAGGGTGAGAAAAATGATGGGTCTGATGGCAACACAGGCTTTATTTATTATCAAACAACTTCACCCAACTACAAGGTGGACGTCAACAAACAGAGCTACGCCGAAGATGAGAAGCCAGATCTCAGCTATGTTTGGAAGCTCACGTGGAGCGGTGAGGGCGAGAACCGTACGTTCACTTTGAGAAACGCAGAGAGCGGCCGTTATTTTGCTGCAAGCAATAGTAATACGCAGACGATGGCCGGGAGCGAAGCAGCCAATCTGCGTGTGGACGTGCAAGAGGAGAGTCAGAAATGGTTCCTTGGCGCTACCAACTACCAGGTAGATGGTCAGTATCTGTATGTGACGATAAACTCCGGGCAGAAACTCGGATGGTGGTCTGGTTTTGCGAACGCTGCTGACGCTATTGTTACGTTCTACAAGGTGGATGGCCTTGTTGATGTGCCTTATAAATACAACGTGACGAACGTGGGTATTTCGTTTGAGCAGACAGCAAGCGCCTTTGTGGGCGATGCCTACGCAGCCCCGGCTGTGAACTTCTATACCATCACGACACAGCCCGAAGGAACGGTGACGGGCGAGGAAACAGAGTCCGTCGTGGTGAACTGCACCGCCAGCTACCCCGGCGGCCTCGTGGCCAAGGGCATGACTGCTGGTGGCCAGTTTGCAAGCGACGCCAAGTGGTACACGCTCAGCGTGCGCGGCGGCCAGGCCGTTGTGGCTACGGACGACGCCATCAGGACAAAGGGCCAGACGCGCCAGCTTGCCAAAGGCAACATGTGGACGTTCGTTAAGGAGGACGGCAACCCCGACGGCTTCAAGGTGTACAACCTGTTGAAGGGCGCCGCCAGCCCGCTTTATCTCTCCTCTGACGCGAACTCTACGGATGCTTCGTTTGCAACGGGGAGCGAAGAGAGCGGAACGACCACGTTTACCATCACGGCCAACGGTACCGGCTTCAATTTGCAGTACCCGGGCACGCCCAATGCAAACCTTGGCGACCACCACAATGGTCCATTAAGCGTGTGGAACCATAGTGCCAGCGCCGGGGACGTAGGTTCGCGCTTTGCCGTGGCTGAGGTGAACGACCTGCTGGAACTGGCCCTTAACACCGACCATTATGTGGGAGGCATCGACGCGACGGCGGCAGCCGACTTGGTGCCGCAATACGACAACTTCGTGGCAGGCGACAACACGACGGAAGCGCTCACGGCCTTGTGCGAGTTTGACTACACCAACGCCCAAAAGCTGGAACTCACCGACGGCTACTACCGCATCAAGTGCGCTCCCGTGCGCGGCAACCGCAACTTGTCGCTCGACGCCACGAACAACCGTCTGAGCTGCGCCACGCCCAGCGAGACCGACGCTTCGCAAATCTGGAAGATTGCCGCAACGGACGGCGGGCTTTATACGCTCACGGCACAGGGTGTGGCTCCCGTGAAGGGGGACGCTGGTGCCCAAGTGGCTTACACCGACGCCGGCAGCGAGACGGCTACCACTTTCTACGTGAAGAAAGGCAATGTGAACGACTCGCAGGGCACGGAAGGCCTGATGTGGTTCTTCGACACGACGACGGGCGACATCAACAACAACCAGCAGACGGCCCTGAACTTTAACGGAGGCAACGTCATCCTGATGCCTAACGACTACGGCGCCAGCGTATGGTACATCCAAAAGGTCGAAACCATCGGTCTGACCATCGGCGGTGCGCTCTGCGGCACGTTCTGCTACGACTTTGCCGTTGAGCTGCCCGAAGGCCTGACGGCATTCCGCGCTGTGAGCGACGACGCCGACGCCATCTATCTGGAAAGCATCGAGGGCAATGAGGTGCCCGCAGGTACGCCCGTGCTCGTGCAGGCCGAAGAGGCTAAGACGTATGAGCTGACCATCCTGAGCGACGCTGCTCCGCTCAGCGAGACGAACGCATTCAGCGGTACGCTCCTGCCCGAAGCCATCGACGCAGGCGTGAACGCCTACATCCTGGGCAAGAAAGAGACGGACGAGGCTCCGCGCTTCTACCTCGTATCGGAGGACGACCGCACGATGCCTGCCAACAAGGCCTACTACGTGGCCACCGGCACGCAGACGCAGGGCTTCCGCCTGAGCTTCGACGGCACGACGACGGGCATCGACAGCGCCGTGACGACCGAAAAGGGCGAGACGGAGGTGTACTACGACCTGTCGGGCCGCCGCGTGCTCTATCCTGCCAAAGGCATCTACGTGAAGGCCAACGGCCAGAAAGTGTATCTGAAATAAACATCCATCCATCAAAAACGACAACGATATGAAGAAGACGTATATCCGTCCCGCAAGCGATCGCATCGACCTCTACATGGAGGACAGCGTGATGACCACGGCATCGTATGCCAAGGCCGACGACACGGAGACGATGGGCGCATCGAACGCCTTGAGCAACAAGAAGAACAACATGTGGGACACCGACGAATGGGCCCAGACCAATTGGTAATGTTGTAAACATCGATAAAATGGTAGCGGGCGCCCCGCCCATTCGTCAGCAAGGGCGCGCGCAAAAGGAAATCCCCGGCAGGCCGAGAGGCTTGTCGGGGATTTTTGCGTGGGGCAGGTCATGCGGCGTGGCGCGGCCTCAGCCCATGACCCACCGGGCGAGGCCGGGGCGCCACTTGTAGAGCAGCGCCACCACGGCCCACGAGGCGGCGAACACGCAGACGGCGGCCACGGGGATGCGCAGCGACACGGGGACGGCGAGCACGTCGACAAGGCGGTAGCCCAGGCCGACGACGAAATAGTGGACCATGTAGACGCCCAGGCCACACTTCGTGAGGTTGGCCAGCAGGGCGCCGAGACGGGCGGGCAGGCTGCGCAACCTGCGCACCAGGAGAAACCAGGCCAGCGTCATGGCCACCACGTTGGGCGAGCAGTAGAGGAAGAAGAGCTCGACCTGGCGCTCGGTGGCGTCGGGGCGGGCGGTGACGGCGCGGAAGCCGTAGTAGGTGGCGGCGTAGCCCGCGGCGAAAAGCACGAGGGAGAGCAGCAGGGTGCGGCCGGGGGAGAGGCCGTCGCGGTCGCGCAGGACGCGGCCCAGGAGCAGATAGCCCGTGAAGCCCGAGAAATAGTAGAGCACGCCGAAGTCGTTCCAAGCACACTCGCCGCCGACGTAGGGAGAGACGTACTCGCGCAGGTAGGGCAGGAAGAGCGTGACGCCCCAGAGCATGAGCACAAGGCGTACCTGGCGCGGCGTGGCCCGCTCGTACCAGGCCGAGAGCAGGGGCATGAAGAGGTAGAGCCCGATGAGCATGTAGATGTACCACAGGTGGGTGGCGTAGATGCTGAAGTTGAGCGGGATGAGCGCCACGCGGTGCAGGGCGTCGGCTGCCGAGCGGTCGGGGGCGGGCCCGGCGTAGGCAAACATGTCGGACACGACGGAGGCGTCGAGGCCGAAGAGGGCGGTGAGCCAGGGGAAGAGGTTGTAGAACACCGACCAGATGAGGAAGGGCACGGCCACGCGCGTGATGCGCTTGCGGTAGAAGGGCCCCGCCTCCGCACGTACGGGCAGGAGCAGCAGGCCCGTGAGCATGACGAAGAGCGGGACGCAGGGGCGCAGGAAGGTGCCGTAGAGGCTGCCCCAGAAGTTGAACTCGGGGTTCGAACGTGCCTCGGGCGACACGTTGAAGGGGTCGGCGCAGTGGCTGCATACCACCATGAAGATGGCCACCAGGCGCAGCACGTCGGCCCAGACGATACGTTTTTCGTTGTTCATGCGTGATGGGTGTTTAGTTTCGCGGGGACAAAGGTAGTGCAAGCTGAGTGGAGAGAAACGAAAAACGCAGTTTTTCGTTTCTCTCCCGAGGCGCAGCCTACCTTGTGCGCAGCAAAAGGTAGTGCAAATGAGAGGAAAGAAAAAGAAGTGCGCTATGCGAACTTCATTTTCCTTTCCCGAATGCAGCCTATCCTTATGGAAAGGTAGTGCAAGCCGAGTGGAGAGAAAAGAAAAACGCAGTTTTTCGTTTCTTTCCCGAGGCGCAGCCTACTTTGTGCGGAGCAAAAGATAGTGCAAGCCGAGTGGAGAGAAAAGAAAAACACCTTTTTTTGTGTGTCGCCCAAAGCGTTACTGCGGCTGTGGCTCGCGGCCTGCGCCCGGCCGCGAATGGAAAAAAAGTTGTACCTTTGCCCACCAAGGCATGGCGCGGCTTTCGCGCGCACGCGCGCGTTCCTTATTATATATAGCGCAGGAAGAAGAAACAAAACAGCCATCAAACGATATGAACATCGAACAACAGCTGGCCGCCGACGCGGCTGCCGCCCTCAAAGATCTGTACGGCGCCGACGTGGAGGCCGGGAGCATCCAACTGGAAAAGACGAAACGTGAGTTCGAAGGCCATCTGACGCTCGTGGTCTTCCCCTATCTGCGCCTGTCGCGCAAGAAACCCGAGGAAACGGCCGAGGAGATGGGACGCTATCTGCTGGAACACTCGGCAGCCGTGGCGGGGTATAACGTCATCAAGGGCTTTCTGAACCTGACGGTGGCCCCCGCAGCGTGGGTGGCCCTGCTCGACGACATCAACCGCGACGACCGCTACGGCCTGACGACGCCGGGCGACGACGCTCCGCTCGTGATGATAGAATATTCGTCGCCCAACACGAACAAGCCGCTCCATTTGGGCCACGTGCGCAACAACCTGCTGGGATGGGCGCTGGCACAGATTGTGGAGGCCTGCGGAAATCGCGTGGTCAAGACGAACATCGTGAACGACCGCGGCATACACATATGCAAGTCGATGCTGGCATGGCAGAAGTATGGCAACGGCGAGACACCCGAGAGCTCGGGCAAGAAGGGCGACCACCTGATTGGCGACTACTACGTGGCCTTCGACCAGCACTACCGGGCCGAGGTGAAAGAGCTTACGGCAAAATATGAAGCCGAGGGCATGGCGCCCGATGCCGCCAAGGAACGCGCCGAGAAAGACTCGCCCCTGATGCAGGAGGCCCACGCCATGCTCGTGCGCTGGGAGCAGAACGACCCCGAGGTGCGGGCCCTCTGGCGCAAGATGAACGAATGGGTGTACGAGGGCTTTGACCAGACGTACAAGGCGCTGGGCGTAGGCTTCGACAAAATATATTATGAGAGCGACACCTATCTGGAAGGACGCAAGATGGTGCTCGAAGGGTTGGAGAAAGGCCTCTTCTACCGCCGCGACGACGGCTCGGTGTGGGCCGACCTGCGCCCCGAGGGCCTCGACGAGAAACTGCTGCTGAGAGCCGACGGCACGAGCGTCTATATGACGCAGGACATCGGCACGGCCAAGATGCGCTTCGAGGACTTCCCCATCGACAAAATGATATACGTCGTGGGCAACGAGCAGAACTACCACTTCCAGGTGCTGGCCATCCTGCTCGACAAACTGGGCTTCGAGTGGGGCAAGAGTCTGGTCCATTTCTCCTACGGCATGGTGGAACTGCCCAACGGCAAGATGAAGAGCCGCGAGGGAACGGTGGTCGACGCCGACGACCTGGTGGCCGAAATGGTGCGCCAGGCCCGCGAGACGGCAGACGAGGCCGGGAAGTTTGACGACATGAGCGAGGAGGAGAAGAACGAAGTGGCCCGCATCGTGGGCATGGGCGCCCTGAAATACTTCCTCCTCAAGGTGGATGCACGCAAGAACATGCTCTTCAATCCCGCCGAAAGCATCGACTTCAACGGCAACACGGGACCTTTCATCCAATACACCTATGCCCGCATCCGTTCCATCCTGCGCAAGGCGGCCGACAGCGGCATCCGTCTGCCCGAGACGCTGCCCGCCGACGTGGAGCTGAGCCGCAAGGAGGAAGAGATCGTGCAGCATCTGGCCGACTTCGCAGCCGTCGTGCGGCAGGCCGGGGCCGATTACAGTCCGAGCGCCGTGGCCAACTACTGCTACGCCTTGGTGAAGGAGTATAACCAGTTCTACCACGATTTCAGCGTACTGCGCGAAGAAGACGAGAAGAAGAAAATATTCCGCCTGGTGCTTTCGGCCAACGTGGCCAAAATTGTGCGCCTGGGCATGGGGCTGCTCGGCATCGAGATGCCCGAACGCATGTAAAGCCGCGCACCGCTTATGGCACGCAGCAGGCAGAAGAAGTGGTACGTCGTGTGGCATGGCGTGGAACCGGGCGTTTATGCGTCCTGGCCCGCCTGCCTGCGACAGGTCAAGGGTTTCGAGGGCGCGCTCTACAAGTCGTTTGCGACGGAGGCCGAGGCCCGCGATGCCTATCACGACACGCCCTATGCCCACCTGCGGCGGAAAGCTGCGGGGCAGGGACGCCCGAAGGCTGAGCGCCAACCCCTCGACCCGCCGGCCGACCGCCACGACACGGTGCTGCCCCTCCCGCCGGCCGTGCGGGCCGACGCCATCGCCGTGGACGCCGCGTGCAGCGGCAACCCCGGCCCGATGGAGTATCGCGGTGTGGACCTGGCCACGGGCCAGGAGGTGTTCCACTACGGCCCCGTCTATGGCACGAACAACATCGGGGAGTTTCTGGCCATCGTCCACGCCCTTGCCCTGCTCGAACGCCAGCAAAGCAAGCTCGCCGTGTACAGCGACAGTCGCAACGCCCTGTTGTGGGTGAGCAAAAAGCACTGCAAGACAAAGCTTCCCCGCAACGAGCGGACCGAAGGCCTCTTCCGCCTGATCGAACGTGCCGAGGCATGGCTCAACACCCACACGTGGGCAACGCCCCTCCTGAAATGGAACACCGAGGCCTGGGGCGAGGTGCCCGCCGACTTCGGGCGGAAATGATATCCCACCGCAGAAACGAAATTGTCTTTGCTCTTTATAAGCATTGCGCATGGAAAAAGATATTACATATCGGAAGAAAAACGTAGGCCAAGTGTTTACACCCCCTTCATTGGTAAAACTGATACTTGATTTCGTGGGTTACAATGGAAGTGGAATTTTGCGCAAGCATATTATAGACAACAGCTGTGGAGAAGGAGCCTTCCTCGCGGAAGCTGTCAGCAGATATTGTAAAGAGTTCCTCGCTGTCAGCAATGACAAGGCCCAATTGCGACGAGAATTGGGTACTTATATTCATGGAATTGAAATAGAGGAGAGTACTTGTCAAATCTGCTTAGAGCAATTGGACCGAGTGGCAAGGATCTATGGCCTGACAGACGTCCGATGGAACGTAGTAAGAGCCAATGCCCTGCATGTAGATACCTTTGACGGGCAGATGGATTTCGTCGTGGGCAATCCACCCTACGTGCGCGTCCACAATCTGCTTGACAGCTACCGGGATGTAAAACAATATGCCTTTTCAGACAAAGGCATGACGGACCTTTTCATCGTATTCTTTGAGATTGGCTTCCGTATGATGCGTCCCAACGGTCGTATGGCATATATTACGCCCAGTTCATGGCTGACCAGTAAGGCAGGAGGTACGCTTCGTGAATATTTGATACGTTCGAAACGTCTGAAGAAAGTAATTGACTTAGGCCATCGCCAAGCGTTTGAGAAAGTGACCACGTATACGCTTGTCTCCTACTTTGAAAACGATGCCAAAGACGCGGGCTTGTCTTATTACCGTTATGATGAGACAGACGAACTTCCCACCTTCATCTGTCAGCTTACCCCCGAAGAATATTTCATCCAAGGCCATTTCTATTTAGGTACGGCCGATCAATTGCATTACCTGCGCAACATTTTACAAGGAAGATACCCACAACGCGTAAAGGTGAAGAATGGCTTTGCAACACTGGCCGATGGCGTCTTTATAGGCAACGTTCCCGACTCGCCCTTGACCATACCCATATTAAAAGCCTCCACGGGGAAATGGACCAAGGGGCTTTTCCCTTATTCGCCTGATGGTACTCCACTGACGTGGGATAATATACAATCAGTACGTGTTGTAGCAGAATATTTCCAGCTTCACCGTGAAGAGTTGCAGAAGAACAATGCAGAAAATAACGGATGGTATCTTTACGGGCGCACGCAGGCTTTACGAGATGTCCGTTGCCCGAAGGTTGCCATAAGCACGCTTGTACGCGATGTGGCCAATATGAAAATAAACTATGTGGCGCCCGGTTGCGGACTTTACTCGGGTCTGTATGTCTTGGGGACGGAAGAAGCGAGAGTCCGAGAGTGGGTAGAAACCGATGCGTTCCTGAACTATATAGCTTTGCTTCGTAATTACAAAAGCGGGGGATATTATACGTTCTCTTCGAAGTCGCTCGAACAATATCTGAATTATCAAATCAATCAACAGTATGGACAGCATGGCCAATCAAATGTTTCTACATTCTGTGGAACGTTCTTTTAAAGCGTACTTGGAGGTAGGGACGTCACGTAGCACTGCCAAGTTAAAACCTTTGCATGGTTTTATAGCGCAAGACCTGCATATCCGCTTGGGAGAGGACTATCAAATTCATGCCCAAGGGTATGGTGACGACCATGAGAAAGTTATCCCCGGCCGTTACCAGAAAAAAGCAGCAGATATTGCTATTTATCAAAATGGGAGACCGTTGGCAGGCATAGCCGTCAAGTTTGTCATGCAGAATTACAAACAAAATTCTGTCAATTACTTTGAAGGTATGCTGGGGGAGACTGCTAATGTCCGATGTGCAGGCATCCCTTACTTTCAAATGCTTATATTATTGGACAGACTTCCTTATTTTAGTAAGAGCGGAGGGAGGCTTATGCATTGGGAAACCATCAACCAACATAACCTGGACAAGTATATAGTTTTGTCCCAAGATAATCCCGCTCAATTTTTCCATTCTCCAGATAAGACGTTGGTGTTTATAGTACACTGTCAGTCTTGTCCCGAGCTTGATGCGAAGGAAGCTTATTTTGACTTCTATCGCCAACACCCGCAACTGACTCTTTCAGAGATCTCTTTTGAGGAATTTGGGAGAGGAGTCATATTAAACGATTATGATCGTTTTATGACCAAAGTCTGTCACGCCATTCAAGCTCAATAACTTATCTGCAATTCATTCTCTCCGTATCCAATCATGAAAGAATTCTTCCGCGTCATGCGGCGCTACGTGGCGCCATATAAAGGCTACCTCTTCGGGTCGCTTGTCTTCAACTTGCTGTCGGCTGTGCTGAACGTTTTTTCGTTTCTGTCGCTCATACCGATGTTGCAGATGCTCTTTGGCATTGACCAGAACCGTTATGAGTTCATTCCATGGGATGCGGCCGGGATGAACGCCAAGGACATTCTCATCAACAACCTGTATTATTATACGACCGAGCTGATGGGGACGTACGGAGCTTCGACCACGCTGCTGCTCATCGGGCTGTTTCTGGTGGTGGCCACGCTGCTGAAGACGGGATGCTACTTTGCCTCCGTGGCCATCATGGTGCCCATGCGCACAGGCATCGTCCGCGACATCCGAACGAGCGTTTATCATAAAATCATCGGTCTGCCCCTCTCGTTTTTCTCCGACGAACGTAAGGGCGACATCATAGCCCGTATGAGCGGCGACGTGAACGAAATTGAAAACTCCATCACGGGCTCGCTCGACATGCTCATCAAAAACCCCATCCTGCTGGTGTGCTATTTCGGGGTGCTCATCTATACGAGCTGGCAGCTCACGCTGTTCACCATCGTGGTGCTCCCGCTGATGGGGTGGGTGATGGGCCGCATCGGCCGTAAGCTGAAACAACGCTCGCTCGACGCGCAAAACAAATGGAGCGAGACGATGGCGCAGCTCGAAGAGACGCTGGGCGGCATGCGCATCATCAAAGCCTTTACGGCCGAGCGGAAAATGTGCCGGCGCTTCGACGAGAGCACCAACGACTTCCGCCGTGCGTCGAACCGCGTGGCCGTGCGGCAGAGCTCGGCCCACCCCGTGAGCGAATTTCTCGGCACGTGCCTCATCGTGCTCGTGTTGTGGTATGGCGGTACGCTCATCTTCTCCGACCATTCGCCCATTGACGCGCCGACCTTCATCTTTTACATGGTGATCCTGTACAGCATCATCCAACCCCTCAAAGATTTTTCGAAAGCCTCGTACAGCATTCCGAAAGGCATGGCTTCGGTGGAGCGTGTCAACAAGATTCTGAACGCACCCAACCCCATCCGCGAGCGGGAGAAGCCGCGCCACGTAGAGCATCTGCGCGATAAGATAGAGTTTCGCGACATTTCGTTCAGCTATAACGGACGGACGCCCGTTCTTCAGGGCGTGAACCTGACGGTGAAGCGGGGCCAGACCATTGCGCTGGTGGGGCAGAGCGGTTCGGGCAAGTCGACGCTCGTCGACCTGCTGCCCCGTTACCACGACGTGGGCGACGGGCAGATTTTGCTGGACGGCACCGACGTACGCGACTTTTATATAGCCGACTTGCGCGGACTCATCGGCAACGTCAACCAAGAGGCCATACTTTTCAACGACAGTTTCTACAACAACATCACCTTCGGCGTGGAGAACGCAACGATGGAGCAAGTGATCGAGGCGGCCAAGATTGCCAACGCCCACGACTTCATCATGGAAAGCGAGAACGGCTACGACACGAAGGTGGGCGACCGCGGCTGCCGTCTCTCGGGCGGCCAGCGCCAGCGCATCTCCATTGCGCGGGCCATCTTGAAAAACCCCGACATACTCATTCTCGATGAGGCTACGTCGGCGCTCGACACCGAGAGCGAGCGCCTTGTGCAGGAAGCCTTGGAGCGCCTCATGAAAACGCGCACCACCATAGCCATTGCCCACCGTCTGTCCACCATCAAGAACGCCGACGAAATCTGCGTGCTCCATGAGGGACGCATTGTGGAGCGCGGCACGCACGAGTCGCTGCTGGCCCTCGGCGGCTATTACAAACGTTTGAACGACATGCAGCAACTCTGACGTTGCAACATCCCATCAACCCGTCAGCACCCATGAAGGAACGTCTGTTTTTTCTCTTGAAATTCTACGCCACGCTCGTGGCTTTCTTTCTCGTGGCCAAACCGTTCTTTATGCTCTACAACGGAGCTGTGGGCCGTGGCTGTTCTGTGGCCGATGTGGCCGCCGTGCTGTGGCATGGTCTGCCGCTCGACCTGGCCACGGCGGGCTATCTGACGGCCCTTCCCCTGCTGGCCACGCTCGTCGGCACGTGGGTGCGGCTGCCGTGGGTGCGCCCTGTCTATCTGGCCTATTCGGCTGTCGTTTCTCTGCTCCTGTCGTTGATTTTCGTGGGCGACGCCTGTCTTTACGAGTTCTGGGATTTCAAGCTCGACGCCACCATTTTCAACTATATCGACTCGCCCCGCGGCGTGGCTGCCAGCGTCTCCGTCGGCTATCTGGTGGCAGGCTTCAGCGTCGTGCTGCTGGCGGCGGCCCTTCTCTTTCTGGCCCTGCGGGCCTGCGGCCCCTTCTTTCTGCCCCGGGTGCGCCGCCGGGTGACAGGCACATTGCTGCTCCTGCTCACGGGCGGGCTCATTTTCTTAGGCATCCGTGGGGGAATAGGCCGCTCCACGGCCAACGTCGGCATGGTCTATTTCAGCACCGACCAGTTCTTGAACCATTCGGCCGTGAACCCCGCGTTCAGCCTTTTCTCCTCGATGCAGAAAGCTGAGGACTTTGCGTCGCAATGCGACTTCTTCCCCGAAGCCAAGCGGGCGGAAATCTTTTCATCCTTGGGTTATGGAGCGACAGACGCGCCGGCCGACACGCTCTTGGCCGTGCGTCGGCCCAACGTGCTCGTGGTTATTATGGAGGGCATGGGCGCTCCGTTCGTTAGCTGCCTGGGCGGCCGCCCGGGCACGACGCCCCACATCGACCGCCTGGCACGCGAGGGCGTTCTCTTCACGCGGTGCTATGCCAACTCCTTCCGCACCGACCGCGGCACGGTGTGCACGCTGAGCGGCTACCCCTCGTTTCCCACGACGAGCGTTATGAAGCTGCCGGGCAAGTCGCGCACGCTACCCTCCATCGCCGGTACGCTGCGTCGGGCGGGCTATGCCACGGAGTTTCTCTATGGTGGCGACATCAACTTCACCAACATGCAGAGCTACTTCCTGTCCACAGGCTACGAGCGCACGCATGGCGACACCGAGTTCACGCCCGCCGAGCGCCTCACCCACGGCTGGGGCGTCACCGACCGCATCACCTTCGACCGCCTGTTCGACATGCTCACGCACCGCACCGACCCGCGCCCCTGGCATGTGGGTTTCCTCACGCTGGCCAGCCACGAGCCGTGGAAGGTGCCCTACGACCGCATCCCCGACGACGAGCGGGCCAACGCCATGGCCTACCTGGACGACTGCATAGGTCGCTTCACGGAGCGCCTGCGCCGCACGCCGCTTTGGGACAGCACGCTCATCGTGCTCATTCCCGACCATGGCATCCCCTATCCCGACACGCTGGCCGAGAGCGACCCTGAGCGCTGGCACATCCCCATGGTGTGGACGGGTGGCGCCGTCAAGGGGCCCCGCGTTGTCAGCCAAATATGCAACCAGACCGACTTGCCCGCCACGCTGCTGGGCCAGATGGGTCTGCCCCACGCCGAGTTCCGCTTCAGCCGCGACGTGACCGACCGCGCCTACCGCTATCCGTTCGCCTTCCACACCTGGGGCACTGGCTTCGGCTTCATCGACGACACGGGCCACACCACGTTCGATCTCACCTCCGGCCGCACGCTGAGCGACAGCCCCTCGCCGTCGCCCTTGCGCCTCGAACGGGCCAAGGCCCTGCTGCAAACGTGCTACGACGATTTGGGAGCGCGCTGAGCGCCCGCCCCGTTCTGTTTCGCACGTTAAACGGCCGTTAAAATAGCGGAAACGTTTCGTTAAGTTTCCTCTCCGTGCGCCTTTCTTCGCGGAAAAACGCCTATCTTCGGACTGTTTTTCCTTTAAATCACGTTTTATGAACACCGTTACCCCCATCTTCTGGCTGGTGCCCGCGGCTTCTGTGCTGGCGCTGGCCTTTGCCGCGTATTTCTACCGGCAGATGAAGCGTGCCCCCGAGGGTACGCCGCGTATGCAACACATTGCAGCCGCCGTGCGTCGCGGCGCCATGTCGTACCTGCGCCAGCAATACAAGGTCGTTACGCTTGTATTCATTTGTCTGGCCCTGTTGTTTGCCGTTATGGCCTATGGTTTCCACGTACAGAACGAATGGGTGCCCGTTGCCTTTCTCACGGGTGGCTTCTTCTCGGGCCTCTCGGGCTATCTGGGCATGAAGACGGCCACCTACGCTTCGGCCCGCACGGCCCAGGCGGCCCGCACCTCGCTCAACGGCGGCTTGCGCATCGCTTTCCGCAGCGGCGCTGTCATGGGGCTCGTGGTCGTGGGGCTCGGGCTGCTCGACATAGCTTTCTGGTATCTCCTGCTCAACTGGCTCATTCCCGACGGCCTCACGCCCACGGCCAAGCTTTGCACCATCACTACCACCATGCTGACGTTCGGCATGGGCGCCTCGACGCAGGCTCTCTTTGCCCGTGTGGGCGGAGGCATCTATACGAAGGCGGCCGACGTGGGCGCCGACCTTGTCGGCAAGGTGGAGGCAGGCATTCCCGAGGACGACCCGCGCAATCCCGCCACCATCGCCGACAACGTGGGCGACAACGTGGGCGACGTGGCCGGCATGGGCGCCGACCTGTACGAGTCGTACTGCGGTTCCATCCTGGCCACGGCATCTCTCGGCGCAGCGGCTTATGCCGCGGCCGGCGACGTGGGCATGCAGGTGCGTGCCGTCATTGCCCCCATGCTCATCGCCGCCGTGGGCATCGTGCTTTCGCTGCTGGGCATCTTTGCCGTGCGCACCCGCGAGGATGCGGGCATGAAGGGCCTGCTCCGCTCGCTTTCGATGGGCACCAACCTCAGTTCGGTGCTCATCGTCTTCGCCGCCTTCGGCGTGCTTTGGGCCCTCGGGCTCGAAGGGTGGTGGCGCATTGGCCTGACGGTGGTCACCGGTCTCGTCGTGGGCATCGTCATCGGGCAGGCCACGGAGTATTACACCTCGCAGTCGTACCGCCCCACGCGCCGTCTCTCCGAGGCAGGCAAGACGGGTCCGGCCACCGTCATCATCTCGGGTCTGGGCCTGGGCATGCTTTCCACGGCCATCCCCGTGCTGGCCGTCGTGGCGGGCATCATCGTTTCCTATCTGCTGGCAGCCGCCGGCGATCTCTCCAACATCTCCATAGGCCTCTACGGCATCGGCACAGCCTCGGTGGGCATGCTCTCCACGCTGGGCATCACGCTGGCCACCGACGCCTACGGTCCCATAGCCGACAACGCCGGCGGCAACGCCGAGATGAGCCGCCTGGGCGACGACGTGCGCCGCCGCACCGACGCCCTCGACTCGCTGGGCAACACCACGGCCGCCACGGGCAAAGGCTTTGCCATCGGTTCGGCCGCCCTCACGGGGCTGGCCCTGCTCGCCTCCTACGTCGAAGAGGTGCGCATCGGTTTGCAGCGTCTCGGGCAGACGGCCATCGAGGTGGGCGGCCGCTCGGTCGACCTGGCCACCGCCTCCTTTGCCGACTTCATGCAGCATTACGAAGTGACGCTGATGAATCCCTCCGTCCTGGCGGGCATGTTTGTAGGCGCCATGATGGCTTTCCTTTTCTGCGGCCTGACGATGAATGCCGTGGGGCGTGCGGCGGGCAAGATGGTCGACGAGGTGCGCCGCCAGTTCCGCGAAATCAAGGGCATACTCACAGGGCAGGCCGAGCCCGACTATGGCCGTTGCGTGATGATTTCCACGAAGGCCGCGCAGCACGAGATGATAGTTCCCTCGCTGCTGGCCATTGCGGCTCCCGTCCTGACGGGACTGGTGCTCGGCGTGCCCGGCGTGCTGGGCCTGCTTGTGGGCGGTCTGGCCGCAGGGTTCGCGCTGGCCGTCTTCATGGCCAATGCCGGCGGCGCCTGGGACAACGCCAAGAAATATGTCGAGGAAGGCCACTTCGGCGGAAAGGGCGGCGAGGTGCACAAGGCCACCGTTGTGGGCGACACCGTGGGCGATCCCTTTAAGGACACCTCCGGCCCGAGCCTTAACATCCTCATCAAGCTTATGAGCATGGTGGCCATCGTCATGGCCGGCCTTACGGTGAGCTGGAGCTTGCTTTGAGACGCGTATATAAAGAAAGAGCGAGGGTGTGGCAGCGCTGCCGCACCCTCGCTCTTTTCATTAGCGGGCCCTTTCTCAGAGCGGGAAGGTGATGCCCACGTTGACGTTGGCGTTCATGTGGTTCAGGGGGATGAACTGCTTGCTCAGCTTGCCCAGGAAGCGGTCGGCTCCTACGTAGAAATTGAAGCCCTTCGTGTAGAAGCTCAGGAGGGCGCCCCATCCCCAGCCGGTCGACGAGACGTTGCCCTGCACGGTGGCCTCGATCCATTTCAGCGGGCGCACGTTGGCCGAGAGCATGCCCTCGTGCCAAGAGTAGGGCCCGCAGATGCGGCTCGTGTAGAGGAAGCCGAAGCGCAGGGGGCGGTAGTAGGGCAGTTCATACTCCGCACCGAGGTTGATGGTGGCGGCTAATGCCTGCGAGGCGCTGCCTTCGCCGTCCTGGTAGATGGAGAACATGTCTTCCAAGTCGTCGCCCAGGGCGTCAAACTGGTCGCCAATCTTGTTGTCGCCCGTGTTGTTGCTTCCCATGTAGATGTTGTCGAAGCCGTCGAACGTATAGTCGCCGGCCGACGAGGCCTGCATCACGTTTTTCCAGCTGATGAAGCCCAGGTCGGTGATGCCGGCGCTCACCGTCAGGCCGTCCATCACTTTGTAGGACGCACCGAGGTCGAAGGCCAGGCCGAAGCCCGACAGGCCGGCGCCCACCTCGTCGATGCCGTTCACGCGGGGACGTCCCGTGGCGGGGTCTTCCTTGCCTTCCTCATATTCCCACGTCGCGTTCATGAGCGATGCTTTGGCCTGGATGTCGCCCTGTATGCGCCAGTAGTCGTCGTTGAGCGTGATGTCCATGTTGTTGATGGCCATGTCGGCATAGGCCAGGCCGAAGAGCAGCTTCACCTTGGCGCCCACGCGCAGGCGGTCGTCGAGCAGGTTGCGTGCATGGCCCAGGGCCAGCTCCATGTAGTTTTGCGTGCGCATGCCTCCGTCAGAAATGTTGTAGTGTTCGTGGGCGCCCGCCTCTTTCATGAAGGAGAAGAGCTCTTTGGGCAGCGAGAGGTTCGTGTTGGAGCGCAGGTTGAGCTCCACGAGGTTCGTACCGCCGAAGGCGCGGAAGGCCGCCGAGAACAGGTTGTAGTTCAGATAGAGGTCGGTGCGGTTCTTGTCGTTCAGTTCGCCAAGAAATTGCGATGCGCTCACGTCGGGGTGCATGAACGTCATCAGGTCATAGCCTGTCGACGGGTCGGCCTTGTACACAAAGTTTTTCAGGCCGATGTTGCCCGTGAGTCCCACGTTGATATTACCCAGCAGCACGCTGGTGTAAGCGCTGTCGAGCAGGGCGGGGTTCATCTGGTGGCGAAAGTTGGACGTCTGCTGGAAGTAGGAAGTGCGCAGCTCCTGTGCTCCGGCAGGCAGGGCGGTTGCGGCCGCACAGAGCAGGCCGGCCGCGGTATATTTCAACAGTTGTTTCATTGTGTTCGTCTGTTAATATATATAATGGTGTGCGAGGCGTTTAGTTGAAGTCGCCCGTAATGGGGCCGTCCAGGCGCAGGCGCATGTTGTCCAGGCGCAGGTATTGGGCCGAGTTGAGCGCGTCGGAGGCATCGGCCGATGCCGTCACTTCAAACTTGATTTCTTCCAGGCGTTTCAGGTCGGCCCGGTTGGCCAGGCGCACGTTCAGTTCGATATCGCTCGTCGTGGCCTGTTCGCCGGCGGCCGGGGCTATGGTGGCGTCGCTCACGGTGATGCCCGGTATCTCGCGGCCCTCCGTGTCGTAGGCCTTGGCCGTCACGTGCAGTTGCAGGGGAATGGTGCTGGTGGCCGTGGCCGTCACGGTGAAGCCGTCGGCCTCGTAGTCTTGCAGGTCGCTGTTCATGTCGTCCACCGAGTCTTTGTAGACGATGTTGAGCCCGGCGTCGAACGTCAGGGGCACGAGCACCTTATAGTCGGCCCCGGCCTTGTAGTTGCGGCCCAGCTCGATGGTGTAGAAGTTGTCCTGTACCTCGATTTTGTGGTTGGTGGCGTTGCCCAGGTCGATCTGTATCTCGTCGGGTATCTGCTCCACGAGCGTCGAGAGGTTGTCCACCCGGCTCAGCACGGCGTCGGCAGGTTTCCCGGCGATGTCGAAGGGCTCGCTGCCCTGATAGAAGTAGATGGTGTTGAGCCGGTTTTGCGTGAGCTGCTGGCGTCCCTGGGCGGGCAGGTCGACCGAGGCCGTCCGTGCGCCGTCAATGATGCCGTTGGCCGTGGCCGAGAAGTCGAGGTCGACGGGTATCTGCTGCATGTCGACGTCGAAGCGCACGGTGGGGTTGTTCACGGTGATGCGCACGCGGTCGTCGTCCAGGAAGTCGGGCAGGTCGTCGCCGATGCGGATGGGGTCGACGGTCGGTTCGATGGCGGGCGTAAACTTGCCTTCCACCTCGGCCAGCGTGAGCCGGCCCGACGTGTTGCCGTCCACCTCGATCGTCAGGCGCACGTTGGCATAGTCGCCGCTGCTCATGTCGAAGCCGCTTGCGGCGGCAAAGGCGAAGTAGCCCGTCATGCTGATTTTATCGGTGGCGTTCAGGCTGCCGTCGGGCGTGACGTCCACGCCCTCTTCGCCGAAGTCGACATAATCGAGGTCGATCGTGCCCAGGTCGATGCGGCTGCTGCCGGGCTGTATGTCGGCGATGTGGTAAACGCCGCCGGGGGCATCGCCCGACCGGGCGAACGAGGGCAGATGGAGCTCGACGTCGCGCATTTCGCTGATGACGAAGTCCATGCCCGGTGTCTGTTCTACGTCCAGGATGAGGCGGAACTCTCCGCCGGCGGGCACGATGCGTTTCAGCGCCTTGATTTCGTCGGCGTTGATGCCCGTCACGTCCACGCGGAAGTCGTTCGTGGCGTTGGCGTTTTCCGCGTAGGTTTCGCCGGCGGCGATGCTCACGTGGTCAACGCCCGTTATGCCCTGCTGGGCCATGGCCTTGTCGAAGTTGACCACCTCGACCGACGGCGTCAGCGTGGCGGGGTCGATGGTGGTGGTGATGGGGTTCACGGTGAAGTCGACGTCCGTCGTTCCGTCCTCCACCAGGTAGTAGAGGCCGGCGCGGGTGGTGTCCAGGTTGTCGCCCTCTTCGATGGTCAGGATGTCGCGCAGGTAGATGTTCTCGGAGTTGCCCAGCTTCAGGGCGAGCCCCTCGGTGCCCAGCTGCATGGTCATGTCCATTTCGCCGTCCAGATCCCAGCTGTCGTCCACGCAGGACGTCGCTGCTAGGCCGCAGGCTAAGAACATCGCTCCACGGAGCAAGCCGTTCTTCACTTTCTGTTTCTTCATTGCTCGTTAGTTATGTGTAAATAATGAATAAAAAAATCGCGCTAAGCGGTCGAAAGAGCACAGGCGTACTCAAAAAATCTTTCAATGCTGCAAAGTTAATAAATGCCGCATATATATCTGTGTAGAATTTGGGATTTTTTTATAAATGGCGGGAACTTGTAACGGCTTCTTTAATTCTGGACGTCACAAAGTCCTTAATAATATGGCAAGGGACGCGAGACGTCGCGTCCCTTGCCGGTTGGCCTGCCGGGTTGTCTGCCTGTTGTTGCATGGCGGCCGCCGGCGGTCAGTCGTAGCGGCGGGCTTCGCAGCGGCCTTGCAGCACGGCCAGGGCGTTGAGGGCCAGCGCCTCCATTTCGTCCTCGCCGGGATAGACGAACACCGGGGCCAGAAACTCCACGCGGCGCCGCAGGCCCGACGTGATATATTCCGAATGGGCCATGCCGCCCGTGAGCAGGATGGCGTCGACGTGGCCGCAGAGCACGGCCCCCTGGGCGGCGATGCTCTTGGCCGTGTGGTATATCATGGCGTCGACGATGAGGTGTGCGTGGTCGTCGCCGGCGTCGATGCGGGCCATTATTTCCTTGACGTTGTTGGTGCCCAGATGGGCGTAGAGCCCGGCCTGCCCCGCGATGCGCCGCAGCAGCTGCTCTTCGGTGTAGCGCCCGCTGAAGCAGAGGTGCACCAGGTCGGCCGAGGGCAGCGTGCCCGCGCGGTCGGGCGAGAAGGGGCCGTCGCCGTCAAGGGCGTTGTTGGTGTCGGTGGCGCGGCCCAGGTGGTGGGCGGCCACCGAGATGCCCCCGCCCAGGTGGCACACGATGAGGTCGAGCTCCTCGTAGCGGCGGCCCGTCTCGCGGGCGTGGCGGCGGGCTATGGCGCGCTGGTTGAGGGCGTGCCAGATGCTGGCGCGCGGCATGAGGGGCGAACCGCTCACGCGGGCCAGGTCGTTCATTTCGTCCACCACGACGGGGTCGGCCGTGAAGCTGTGGCAGCCCGGTATGCGCGAGGCTATTTCATAGGCGATGATGCAGCCCAGGTTGCAGGGATGCTTGCGCCTGGCGTGGCGCATGTCGTCGCAGAAGCGCTGGTTCACCTCGTAGACGCCGCTCTTGATGGGCTTGCCCAGCCCGCCGCGGCCAATGACGGCGTCGAAGCGCAGGGGGATGCCGCCGCGCCGCAGCTCCTCGACCACGAGGTCGCGGCGGAAGTCGAGCTGGTCCATGAGCGTGGGAAACTGCGAGAGCTCTTCGACGCTGTGGCTGATGTTGCTCACCACGACGGGCCGTTCGTCCTCGTAGACGGCTATCTTCGTCGAGGTGGAGCCGGGGTTGATGACGAGTATGTGCATGGCGTTAGGGGTTTTCGTCGGGCCGGGTGGCTCCTGCGGCCAGCAGGAGGGCCATGCACAGACTGTCGTATTTGCAGGTGGCGTCGTCGCCCCGCGAGGTGAGCACGACGGGCCGCGTGGCGCCCTGCACGACGGCCGCCGTGCGGGCCCTGGCAAAGAGGGTGATGGTTTTATAGAACACGTTGCCCGCCTCGATGTCGGGCAGCACGAGGGCGTCGGCCCGTCCGCCCAGGGGGCTCTCGATGCCCTTGACGGCCAGGGCGCCGGCGTCGCAGGCGGTGCGCACGTCGAGGGGCCCGTCCACGAGGGCGTTGCCCCAGCGCCCGCCGGCGGCGGCTGCCTTGATGGCGGCGTAGCCCGCCACGTGGGGAAACTTGTCGCTGGCCTTCTCCGAGCAGTGGATCAAGGCCACGCGCGGCTGCTCCACGCCGAAGCGGCGGCAGGCGTCGACGACGTAGCCCACCTGGGCCTCGCGCTGCTCCTGCGTGGGATAGGGTATGACGGCCGCATCGGTGAAGAAGAGCAGTTTGCCGTAGGCCGGCAGCTGGGCGGCGGCCAGGTGGGTGAGCACGGCGCCCGGGGCCAGCAGGCCCGTCTGCTTGTCGAGCACGGCACGCAGCACGACGTCGCTGCCCACGAGGCCCTTCATGAGCACGTCGGCCCGGCCTTCGCGCACGAGCGCCACGGCGCGGGCCGCGGCCTCGGCAGGCGTGGCGGCATCGACAACGGTGGCGCCGCGGGCCACTAGGTCGGGGGCGTTGCGGTGCACGGCTTCGGCGTCGCCCACGAAAACGGCTTGGGCCACGCCCTCATCGACGGCGCGGCGCAGGGCGTCGAGCGTGGCGGCGTCGCGGCCGCACACCACGGCCACGCTTTGCCCCGAGGGCAGCCTGCGCAGGGCGTCCGTCATGTCGGAAAGTTGGTGTATCATGTTCATCAGTTGCTTTTCATCTCGGGGGCGTAGGTGCCCCTTTGTTCCGCCCGGCCGCGCTCCGGGTTGGCAGTGGCGCGGCTGTGCGGCACAAATTTAGTAAATATGCGCAACAAAACGGGCGAATATTGTGTAAAACAACCATGGCGGGGCGCATAATGCGCGGAAATGGCCACGTCCTGTGCGCGTTTGCCATGGCCGGATGGCAAACGGCCGGTTGCCGCGGCCCTTGGGGTCTGTGGGCCGCGGCCCTGTGGCGGTGCCGGCGGACGGCAAGGGCGTCAGCGCAGGGCTTGCAGCTCGTCGACGAGTGTGCGCACGCCGGCGGTGGCCACGTCGCGGATGACGTGCACGCGCCGCCCGTCGGGCACGGCCACGGGTTTGGGGTCGATGAGGAAGACGGGGGCCTCGCGCGGCACGTAGTGGATGAGCCCGGCGGCGGGGTAGACGTTGAGCGACGTGCCGATGATGACGAACACGTCGGCCCCGGCGGCCAGGCGCGTGGCCACCGTCATGTTGGGCACGGCCTCGCCGAACCATACGATCCAGGGGCGCAGCAGCGAGCCGTCGGGCGCCAGGGTGCCGGGCTCCACGCGGAGCTCGTCGGGGCCCAGCGTGCGGATGTAGCGCTCGTCGTCGGGCCGGCGCGAGGAGCACACCTTCATGAGCTCGCCGTGCAGGTGGACCACGTGCGACGAGCCGGCCCGTTCGTGCAGGTCGTCGACGTTTTGCGTGACGATGGTCACGTCGAACGCCTCTTCGAGGCGGGCCAGCAGGCGGTGGCCCTCGTTGGGCTGTGCCTTGACGAGCTGCATGCGCTGCCGGTTGTAGAACTCCGTGACGAGGGCCGGATCGCGCTCCCAGCCCTCGGGCGTGGCCACCTGCTCCACGGGGTAGCGGTCCCAGAGGCCGCCTGCGTCGCGGAAGGTGCTGATGCCGCTCTCGGCGCTCATGCCGGCGCCGGTGAGGATGACGAGTTTTTTCATGTCGGTCGGGTTTTGGTGACGGGCTATGCCGGGCTCACAGTCGCGGCAGGCCGTATTTGTGAGGCAAAGGTAGTGAAAGGCGAGTGGCAAGGCAAGAAAGAGCTCGCTATTTCTTGCCTTGTCCGAGCCGCATCCTATCTTGGCGCAGCAAAGATGACGAAAGGCGAGTGGCAAGGCAAGAAAGAGCTTGCTATTTCTTGTCTTGTCCGAGCCGCATCCTATCTTGGCGCAGCAAAGATGCCGAAAGGCGAGAGGCGAGGCAAGAAAGAGCTTGCTATTTCTTGCCTTGTCCGAGCCGCATCCCTATTCGCGGCAGCCAATAGACAAGATCTTGCCGCGAAGTTGGGTGTTGCCTGCGTAGAGACGCGATTCATCGCGTCTCACCCGCTCGGGGCGCAGCCCCGCGGTGGCATTCTTTCCTCGCGGTGGGCCGTCCGGGCGGTGAGAGACGCGATTCATCGCGTCTCTACGTGGTGGACTTTCCGTGTGGGTGGGGGAATGCTGCGGCGAGGCTGGCGGCCTCGGAGAGGCCGGGCTATGAGTAGCCTCGGGTGAAGCGCAGCGGAACCCGAGGTGGGGTGACGGGCGATAAAATCGGCCTCGAAGAGGTCGCTATGCCCGTGGCGGCGTGTGGCATAGACGCCTCTTCGAGGCTAATCTTGTGAGGGGTGCTCGTACCGCGGGTTCCGCTGCGCTTCACCCGCGGTTACTGATGGCCCGGCCTCTTCGAGGCCGCTTGTGCTGCGAAGGAGTGATGATGGGGAGGAGGGGACGTGCCATAGGAGGGACGCCATCTTGGCGTCCACCACGGTCGGATACCGCCCGTGCAGGGGATATATATGGTATGACGGTCAGTGTCAGGCACGGCCGCGCGGCTGTCGACCCATAGGGGTCGCACTATTGATAACCGCGGGTAAGCGCAGCGCACCCGCGGACAGGAACCCCACACCACTCCGACCCCATGGGGGTCGCACTTCCTTCCGACGTCGTGCGGGCGCGTGGAAGCGTGGAACGGGGCCTTGGCGGGTGACTGCGCCGCGCTGTCCGCGGGTGTGCCTGTGGCGTTCCCGCGGTAATGGGAAGTTGGACCCCTATGGGGTCCCATTGTTGGTGGGTTCTTTCCGCGGGTTCGCCTTTGGCTCACCCGCGGTTATCAAAGGTTCGACCCCTATGGGGTCCCCTGCCTCGCGGTGTGGCTTTGGGGTGCGGTGGGTATTCCCTGCGGCCGGGCTTGGTGTATCTTCGCGGGCGTTGGACCCCTATGGGGTCCCATTGTTGGTAGGGTCCTTTCCGCGGGTTCGCCTTTGGCTCACCCGCGGTTATCAAAGGTTCGACCCCATAGGGGTCGCCTGCCTCGCGGTGTGGCTTTGGGGTGCGGAGGGTAGTCCCTGCGGCCGGCCGCGGTGCATCTTCGCGGGCGTTGGACCCCTATGGGGCCCACATATATATGCGTTGTCTGTCCGCGGGCGCGCTGAGCTTACCCGCGGTTATAGAGTAGTTCGCCCTCTATGAGGGCGCTTGCCTCGCGGTGTGGTTTTCGGCGGCGGCGGACATCGCTCCGCAGGGGAAGCGCTGTGCGCTATATGGCAAACCGTTAAAGCGGACGCGCGTGTTGCGCTGCCTTTTAGCGTTGGAAAGGCGGTGGGATGGGGCTGCTGTGGCGATCCATCCCGTGGATTTCTGTTTCCATCCCATGGATCGGCCGTTCCATCCCATGGATTTTCGCATCCAAGGCTTGTTTTCAGAAGAAAATTGGCTTCAATTTGCGCCATATAGTGGCGAAAATGGCGTTTTCGGGCGTCCGTGCGGCGTGGGTTCGCACGGATATGTCTGAAAGACAAGTGTTTCTGATTTTTGCGTATTTGCGAGCAAGCGAGCGAGCGCTCGAAAATATCGCATTCTCCGTGTTAAAAAAATGGGCTTGGGGTGGCTTTTTGAGCCGGTGGGACACAGGGCGGGGCGGCACGCGGACGGGCGTGCTGGCAAGCGGAGGGGGAAGCGTGTGGAGAGGTGTGGGGGTAGCGGTTTCAGGGGGCTGCGTCGGGCTGTGCGGGGCTGCCGGCGGGGGCCCGCCCTGACGTCAGGATAAAAAAAATGGGATACCGCTGTATCCCAACCTTGTTAACCTTAAATCTAATACTATGAAAAACACACGTGCAAAAGTACCCCTTTTGTGGGTTGCACGCAAGAGATGAAGCCGGAAAAATGCAAAGATGAAGCAAGTTTTAACATTTTGCCAACTAATTGTAAGACGGATGTTGCAATTGGTTGGAAAAGAAGGCAACAAAAAGCCCGTTCGGCGGCTGTGCGCGAACGGGCTTGCGGTGTGTCGGTGCGTGCGGCAGGGCTTATTTTTTCTTTTTCCGCCCGCCGGAGCGCTTGCCTTTGTGGCCTTTCTTCTTGTCGAGGCCGGCCGGAGCGGGTGCCGAGGCCGGGGCGCTGCCCTCTTCGCCCACGAGGGCAAAGTCGAGCTGGCGGCGTTCGAGGTTGGCCCGCTCCACGCGGATGCGCACGGGGTCGCCCAGCGAATAGCGGCGGTGGTAGCGCCGGCCGATGAGGCACCAGTTGCGTTCGTCAAACTCGTAATAGTCGTCGACGAGGTTGCGCAGCGGCACCATGCCCTCGCAGTGGCTGTCGTTGAGCTCGACGTAGATGCCAAACTCGGTGACGCCGCTCACAGAGCCGTCGAACTCCTGGCCGAGGCGGTCGGCCATAAACTCCACCTGCTTATACTTGATGCTGGCGCGTTCGGCCGACGCGGCGAGCTGCTCCATGTCGGAGGCGTGCTCGCAGAGGTCTTCATACTTGTCGGCGCTCACCGAGCGGCCCCCGGCGGCGTAGCGCGTGAGCAGGCGGTGGACCATCGTGTCGGGATAGCGGCGTATGGGCGAGGTGAAGTGGGTGTAATAGTCGAACATGAGTCCGTAGTGGCCTATGTTGTGCGTGCTGTAGCGTGCCTTCATCATGGCGCGCAGGGCTACGATCTCGACGGCCTCCTCTTCCTTCTTTCCCTTGATGTCGGCCAGCAGCTTGTTGAGGCTTTTGCTCACGTCGGTCTTGCTGCCTTCGGTGCGCAGCTTGTAGCCAAACTTGGCAATGAAGCCGCTGAGCTTTTCCATCTTCTCGGGGTCGGGCACGTCGTGGATGCGGTAGGGGAAGGTCTTGGGCTTGCGGCCGCGGGGCACCTTGCCTATCATCTCGGCCACCGAGCGGTTGGCCAGGAGCATAAACTCCTCGACGAGCTTGTTGGCGTCCTTGGCTATCTTGACGTAGGTGGAGACGGGATGGCCCTTGTCGTCGATTTCGAAGCGCACTTCGGCGCGGTCGAAGGCGATGGAGCCGTGGGCAAAGCGCTCCTTGCGCAGGGCTTTGGCCAGACGGTTGAGCGTGATGAGCTCCTGGGCATACTCGCCCACGGGGGGCTCGCCCTCGTGGCGCACGGGCTGCGGGTGGTCGCCGGGCAGGGCCAGGTCTTCGGGCGAGGCCTCGCCGTTCTGTTCGAGGATGGCCTGCACCTCCTCGTAGGTGAAGCGGCGGTCGGAGCGTATGACGGTGTGGGCCAGGTGCCAGGAGAGCACCTCGCCGCGGTTGTTCATGCGGAAGATGGTGGAGTAGGTGAGCTTCTCCTCGTCGGGGCGCAGCGAGCAGATGAAGTTGCACAGCCGCTCGGGGAGCATGGGTATGGTGCGGTCGACGAGATAGACGCTCGTGGCACGCTTGCAGGCCTCGCGGTCGATGATGTCGCCCTCGCGGACGTAGTGGGACACGTCGGCAATGTGTACGCCCACCTCCCACGTCTCCTTGTCGACGGCGCGTATGGAGAGGGCGTCGTCGAAGTCCTTGGCGTCGTGCGGGTCGATGGTGAAGGTGGTGACGCCGCGGAAGTCCTCGCGGCGGGCAATCTCCTCGGGCGTGACGCCGGGCTCGAGCTTCTCGGCAGCCTTCTCGACGGCCTTGGGATAGGTGTAGGGCAGGCCATACTCGGCCAGGATGGCGTGCATCTCGGCGTTGTTTTCGCCCTTGCGCCCCAGGATGTCGACCACGTGGCCGATGGGGCTCTTGGCGGCCTCGGGCCATTCGTCGATTTTGACGACGGCCTTGTCGCCCGTCTTGCCGCCCTTGAGCTTGTCCTTGGGCACGAATATGTCGTTGGCCAGCGAGCGGCTCTCGGTGATGAGGAAGCCGTAGCCGCCCTCGACGTGGAGCTCGCCCACGAAGGTGTCGTGCCCGCGTTCGAGGATGTCGGTCACCTCGGCCTCGCGCGTGTGGCCCGAGCGGCGGGCCAGCATCGTGACGCGCACGCGGTCGCCGTCGAGGGCGTGCTTCGAGTTGCGCTCGCACACGAGGATCGACTTGCCGCCGTCGTCGGGCACGAAGGCGTTGCGCCCGTTGCGCTTGCGCACGAACGTGCCCTCCATGACCTGCGAGCGCACGGCGTTGCGGTAGTGGCCGTTGCCGTCGGTGGCCAGATAGTCGTCGAGCACGAGCTCGCCCAGCGTGTCGACGACGAGCATCTTCGAGGGGTGGGTCGTGGCGTCCGTGGCGGCGAAGAACGTCTTCACGTCGAACTCCTTTTCGGGTTCGGCCTCGACGAGGGCCAGCACGCGCTCGCGTATGTCTTTCTTGCTCAGTCGTTTTGAGCCTTTCTTGTCTTTACGTCCCATGGTGAGTGAGATTTTGGTGAACAGAGTTAACGTTTTGTCTGCGGCCGCCGCGCGTCGGCGCCCCTTGCGGCTGCCCGCAGGCAGGCAGGCGTGGAGGGGAGGGCTGTGCGACGGCGCATATATGACAAAGGAAGTGAATTTTCGTGAGAAGCGGACAGCAATTAAGGATAAATAACGTCGGCCCCGGGGAGCAAACGGAAGTTCTTGCTAATTTCGCGGCAAATGCATCGTACGAAGCAAGCCGCGGTTCTCATCCTGCTGGGGCTGGCAAGGGCGCTCGTCGCGCCGGCCCAGGAGCAGAAAGACGCCGAGCCTCTGGCACCGGCCGTACCCCTGTATGTGCAGGTGGGAAAGACCGTTTACCGGGGCGACAGCATCCCGCACATCATCACGCCCACGCTCAACAAGTTTCCTGCGTTCACCTTTAAGAACGAGCGCGAGCGGCAGCGCTACAACCGCCTCGTGGCCAACGTGAAGAAGCTCCTGCCCCTGGCCAAGCTGGCGAAATATACCATCATCGAGACGTACGACTACCTGGAAACCCTGCCCGACGACAAGGCGCGCGCCCGCCACATACAAAAGGTGGAAGAGGGCCTGAAGCAGCAATACGGCCCGCTCGTCAAGCGGATGTCGCGCTCGCAGGGACGTCTGCTCGTGAAGCTCATCGACCGCGAGTGTAACCAGACGGGATACAGCATTGCCAAAGCGTTTATCGGCTCGTTCAAGGCCAACTTCTACCAGGCCCTGGCGTTTTGCTTCGGCAACAGCCTGACGAAACACTACGACCCCGAGGGCGACGACCGCTACGTGGAGCGCGTGGTACTGATGGTGGAGAGCGGGCAGCTCTGAAAACAGGCAACGCCGCGCGGCAGCCCCAGCGGCATGGCATAAAACAGACGCGGCCGCGGAACGAGAAGTTCCGCGGCCGCGCTCGTATGGGGTGCGCTCGGGCCTTAGATGCCCTGCATAATCTTCATGATGATTTCTTGCAGTTTGGGCTGCCATTCGGCGAGCGTGGGCGTGAGGTCGGTGGCGATGGGGATGAGGCTTCCGCTCAGCTTTTTGCCAGCGGGCGAGGCGTAGAAGGCGTTGATGGCCTTCAGGTCGTCGAGCGTGAGGTGCTTCTTGCACACTTCGATGTACTTGGGCACGACAAACTCGCGGTAGCTTTCGACGGCGGCCTTTTTCATCTCTTCAATCTGGGCGTCGGTGATGGGGGCCTGGGCTTTCAGCATCGTAAACTGAGCGTCCATCTGCTGGGCCATCGTTTCTTCCACCTTCGAGGCGGCGATGTATTTCTTCACTTCGGCGGAATACTCGTCGTCGGCCGTTGCCTGGGCAAAGCCCGTGAGCGTTCCTGCAAAGAGCAGGAGGAGCATAAGCATTTTTTTCATGGCTTAATGATGTTTGGTTGGTGTTTGTAGGGCAAAGGTGGCGGAGGGCGGGTGCCCGGGCCGCGGAATGCGCATTTCTCTGAGCCCCGGGACGCGCCGCATCGCGGCTTTGCAGGACAAAAATAGTTATTTCGCGCTTAAAACCGTCCCTTTCCACCGTTTTTCTGTGTAAAAGTTGTGTGAAGCCCGCGTGGCGCGGCCGTTCTTTCGCGTTTTTCGGAAAAGAGAAGCCGCGCAACAGCAGCAACAGGCGACTTGTGCACATGAAAAGCCCCCGCTGCGGTTGTTCCGTGGCGGGGGCTTCGTTATAGAGGCCTTATTCAGGCGATATTAGCCAAAAGAGATGACGGAAGCTCGGTCCGTCGTGCCCTTGCGGGCGGCATTAGTCGGCCAGCTTGGCCTTGATGAACTCGCGGTTGAGGCGGGCGATGTTCGAGATGCTCTCGTTCTTCGGGCAGACGGCCTCGCAGGCACGCGTGTTGGTGCAGTTGCCGAAGCCGAGCTCGTCCATCTTGGCCACCATGGCCTTGGCGCGGCGGGCAGCCTCGGGGCGGCCTTGCGGCAGCAGGGCATACTGGCTCACCTTGGACGATACGAAGAGCATGGCCGAACCGTTCTTGCAGGCAGCCACGCAGGCGCCGCAGCCGATGCAGGTGGCGCAGTCCATGGCTTCGTCGGCGTTTTCCTTCGGGATGAGGATGGCGTTGGCATCCTGGGGCGCACCCGTGCGCACGCTGATGTAGCCGCCGGCAGCCTGTATCTTGTCGAAGGCCGAACGGTCCACCATGCAGTCCTTGATGACGGGGAAAGCGGCCGAGCGCCACGGCTCGACGGTGATGGTGCAGCCGTCCTCGAAGCGACGCATGTAGAGCTGGCAGGTCGTGGCGCCGCGCTCGGTCTTGCCGTGGGGCGTACCGTTGATATAGAGCGAACACATACCGCAGATGCCCTCGCGGCAGTCGTGGTCGAAGACGAACGGTTCTTTACCCTCTTCGATGAGCTCCTCGTTGAGGATGTCGAGCATTTCCAGGAAGGACGTGTCGTCGGGGATGTCCTTCATGTGGCGTTCCTCGAAGTGTCCCGCATCCTTCGGGCCGTTCTGTTTCCAATACTTGATAGTAAAGCTTATATTCTTAGCCATTTTGGATAATCTTGTAGGTTTGACGTTTAGTTCTTGTAGTTGCGGGTCTTCACTTCGATGGCCTCATATTTGAGCGGTTCCTTGTACATGACGGGAGCCTTCTCGTCGCTGCCCTGATACTCCCAGCAGGAAACGTAGAAGCAGTTGGCGTCGTCGCGCTTGGCCTCGCCGTCCTCCGTCTGGTACTCTTCGCGGAAGTGGCCGCCGCAGCTTTCGTTGCGGTTCAGGGCGTCGTAGGCGATGAGCTGGCCCATCGTGATGAAGTCGTTCAGGCGGAGTGCCTTGTCGAGCTCAACGTTGACACCTTCGATGTGGGGGATGAAGAGGTTGGTCTCAAATTCCTTGCGGATGCCCTTAAGCAGTTCGAGCGCCTTTTCGAGTCCTTCCTTCGTGCGGGCCATTCCGACGTATTCCCACATAACGTGTCCCAGTTCCTTGTGGATGGAGTCGACAGAGCGCTTGCCCTTGATGCCCAGCAGGTGGTCGATGCGCGATTTGACGGCCTTTTCCGTTTCGACGAACTCGGGGAGATCGGTCGAGAAGCGGGGCACCGTGATCTGGTCGCTCAGGTAGTTCTGGATGGTGTAGGGGAGAACGAAGTAGCCGTCGGCCAGACCCTGCATCAGGGCCGATGCGCCGAGACGGTTGGCACCGTGGTCGGAGAAGTTGCACTCGCCGATGGCGAAGAGGCCGGGGATGTTCGTCGAGAGCTCATAGTCGACCCACAGGCCGCCCATCGTATAGTGGATGGCGGGATAAATCATCATCGGGTTGTCGTAGGGCGACACGTCGGTGATTTCCTCGTACATGTCGAACAGGTTGCCGTAGCGCTGCTCCACAGCGTCGCGGCCCAAGCGCTGGATGGCTTCCGAGAAATCGAGGAAGACAGCCAGACCCGTGTTGTTCACGCCGAAGCCTTTGTCGCAGCGTTCCTTGGCAGCGCGGCTGGCCACGTCGCGGGGCACGAGGTTACCGAAGGCCGGGTAGCGGCGTTCCAGGTAGTAGTCGCGGTCTTCTTCGGGAATGTCGCGTCCCTGGATTTCTCCGCGTTGCAGTTTCTTGGCGTCTTCCAGTTTCTTGGGCACCCAGATGCGGCCGTCGTTACGCAGCGACTCGGACATCAGCGTCAGCTTCGACTGCTTGTCGCCGTGAACGGGGATGCACGTCGGGTGGATCTGGACGAAAGCGGGGTTGGCAAACCACGCGCCCTTGCGATAGGCGGCGATGGCAGCCGTACAGTTGCAGCCCATGGCGTTCGTCGAGAGGAAGTAGGTGTTGCCATAGCCGCCCGTGGCGAGCACGACGGCGTGAGCAGCGAAGCGTTCGAGCTTACCGTTCACCAGGTTGCGGGCAATGATACCGCGGGCACGGCCGTCGATGATAACGACGTCCTGCATTTCGTAGCGGCAGAAGAGTTTCACCGTTCCTTCGTGAACCTGACGCATTAGGGCCGAGTAGGCACCCAGCAGCAGCTGCTGGCCCGTCTGGCCCTTGGCATAGAACGTACGGCTCACCTGCACGCCACCGAACGAGCGGTTGGCCAGCAGGCCGCCATACTCACGGGCGAAGGGAACGCCCTGAGCCACGCACTGGTCGATGATGTTGGCGCTCACTTCGGCCAGACGGTAAACGTTGGCCTCGCGGGCGCGGTAGTCGCCGCCCTTAACCGTGTCGTAGAACAGGCGGTAAACAGAGTCGCCATCGTTCTGGTAGTTCTTGGCAGCGTTGATGCCGCCCTGGGCAGCAATGGAGTGGGCGCGACGGGGCGAGTCCTGGATGCAGAAGTTAAACACCTTGAAGCCCATCTCGCCCAGCGAAGCGGCGGCCGATGCGCCGGCCAGACCGGTGCCGACCACGATGATGTCGAGCTTACGCTTGTTGGCGGGGTTCACCAGCTTCTGGTGTGCTTTATAATTGGTCCATTTCTGGGAGATAGGCCCTTCGGGGATTTTGGAATTTATTGTAGCCATGTCAATGTGTTTTAAAATGATGGTATGAGTGGGATGTTAGCAGGCACCGCCGCAGAAAGCAAATTTCAGCGCCACAACGACGAAGATGAGCATCAGCACCGTGGCGTAAATGTTGCCGATGGTTTTCCAGCGGTTGAACCAGATCTTGCCGTTCCAGCCCAGCGTCTGGAAAGCGCTCCAAAAGCCGTGGGTCAGGTGGAACCAGATGGCCACGAACCAAACGATGTAAAGGGCCGTGAAGACGGGCTGGCTGAACGTGTAGGCAATCATTCCGTAGCCGTCGGCGGCGTCTTCCACCTCATTGATGTAGGGCATCCCGGCGTTGAAGAGCTCGGCGAACATCATGTTGTACCAGAAGTTGTACAAGTGGAGCAGCAGGCCGAGCACCACGATAACGCCCAGCACAAACATGTTTTGCGAGGCCCACTCCACCTTTTCGGGGCGCGACGTCACGGCGTAGCGGTTGTTGCCGCGGGCCTTTCTGTTCTGCATCGTCAGGATGACGGCATAGATGAAGTGGATGGCCACCAGGGCAGCCAGCAGGAGAGTGGCAGCCACTGCGTACCAGTTGGCACCCAGCATCTCGCAGACCCAGTTGTAACCGTCCTTCGAGAAGAGGGCCACCAAGTTCATGCACGCATGAAACGTAAGGAACAAAATGAGCGCGACGCCCGTTACGGACATCACCACCTTTCGTCCGACAGATGAATTACATAACCACATAAAGTAACGAATTAAGTTGATATTGAATTTAAGTTGTTGATCCTCGCGTGGCTGTTCCCTTGCGTTTCCCCATTTGTGAGGAGCGGATTGCCGTGCAAAAATACGTTATTTCCTTTGCCCGTGCAATAAAATGAAGGGTTTTTCTTTTTCTCCCGCCATCCGATGACGGGCGGGCCATTCCTTATTTATGGAAAAGAGCCATCGGCTTTCTTTCGGCGGCGTGGGGCTGTGTATCGCCATGTCTGTTTCGTCGAGCCACCCCTTATATATAATAAGGTGTGGGCCGGGGCAGCATGGCGGGGCGCAGAGCGAAAAATGCAAGGGGGAGCCGTTGGGTCGCGGTGCGCCGTTTCCGGCTTTTTTCGTACTTTTGCAGTCGAATTATAGGATATATAAATAGGCATCGGCGCGCCGTCAGTTTGAGCTTCCCGTTTCTTCCGATGCAGAAAGCTGCTGTCGCAGACCGCGCCTCGATAAATTACGAAGTACATGCAAGAAATCCGCAACATTGCCATCATTGCTCATGTCGACCACGGGAAGACTACGCTCGTGGATAAGATGCTGATGGCAGGCAACCTCTTCCGCCAGAACCAGCAGGCGGGCGAACTCATACTCGACAACAACGATCTGGAACGCGAGCGCGGCATCACCATTCTTTCAAAGAACGTTTCCATCCGTTACCGCGACGTGAAAATCAACATCATCGACACGCCGGGTCACTCCGACTTCGGCGGCGAGGTGGAGCGCGTGCTCAACATGGCCGACGGCTGCATCCTGCTGGTCGACGCCTTCGAGGGCCCGATGCCCCAGACGCGCTTCGTGCTGCAAAAGGCGTTGCAGATAGGGCTGAAGCCCATTGTCGTTGTCAACAAGGTGGATAAGCCCAACTGCCGCCCCGAGGAGGTCTACGAGATGGTGTTCGACCTGATGTGCGACCTCAACGCCACCGAGGACCAGCTCGACTTTCCCGTTGTCTACGGCTCGGCCAAGAACGGCTGGATGGGCGAGGACTGGCGCAAACCCACCGGCGACATCAACTATCTGCTCGATAAGATTGTCGAGGTGATCCCCGCGCCGACGCAGCTCGAAGGCACGCCGCAGATGCTCATCACCTCGCTCGACTATTCCAACTACACCGGCCGCATCGCCGTGGGCCGCGTCCACCGTGGCACCATCAGCGAGGGCATGACCTGCACCATCGCCCACCGCGACGGCACGATGGAGAAGACGCGCATCAAGGAGGTTCACACCTTCGAGGGCATGGGCCGCCAGCGCACGGGCTCCGTCGAGAGTGGCGACATCTGTGCTGTGGTGGGCCTGGAACGCTTCGAGATTGGCGACACCATCTGCGACGGCGACAACCCCGAGCCCCTGCCCCCCATAGCCATCGACGAACCCACCATGTCGATGCTCTTCACCATCAACGACTCGCCGTTCTTCGGTCGCGAGGGAAAATACTGCACCTCGCGCCACATCAACGACCGCTTGGAAAAAGAGCTCGAAAAGGACCTGGCCCTGCGCGTCCAGAAGACCGAAGGCGCCGACCGTTGGGTCGTGTCGGGCCGCGGCGTGCTGCATCTCTCGGTGCTCATCGAGACGATGCGCCGCGAGGGCTACGAGCTCCAGGTGGGCCAGCCGCAGGTCATCTTCAAGGAGATTGACGGCGTGCGCTGCGAGCCCGTCGAGGAGCTCACCATCAACGTTCCCGAGGAGTTCGCCAGCAAGATGATCGACATGGTGACGCGCCGCAAGGGCGAGATGACGTCGATGCTCAACATGGGCGAGCGCGTCGACATCGAGTTCGACATTCCCTCGCGCGGCATCATCGGTCTGCGCACCAACGTGCTCACGGCCAGCCAGGGCGAGGCCATCATGGCCCACCGCTTCAAGGAATACCAGCCCTACAAGGGCGACATACAGCGCCGCACCAACGGTTCGATGATAGCCCTCGAAGGGGGCACGGCCTATGCCTACGCCATCGACCATTTGCAGGACCGCGGCCGCTTCTTCATCCACCCGCAGACCGAGGTGTACGCCGGTCAGGTCGTGGGCGAGCACGTTCACGAAAACGACCTCGTGGTCAACGTGACCAAGGCCAAGCAGCTCACCAACATGCGCGCCAGCGGTGCCGACGACAAGGCCCGCATCGTGCCGCCCGTTGAGTTTTCGCTCGAAGAGGCCCTTGAATATATCAAGGAGGACGAATATGTCGAGGTGACGCCCAAGAGCATGCGCATGCGCAAGATTATCCTGGACCACACGGCCCGCAAGCGCGCCGGCCGCGACTGACGCCGTGCGCCGCGCCCGCCATGCGCCGACGCCGGGAGCGGGCTGTCTGTCCCCATCTGTGGGACGGGCAGCCCGCTCTCTTTGTGCTTTTTCGGGAGAGAAGCGAGGAAAATGCTCCCCGGCGCTTGGCCGATAGGATGCGGCGGGCTATTTTTGCCGTCGGGGCAGGCGCTACTCATGCCGGGTAGGCCCGGGCTGGGCACGGCGTCCGCCGGACGAAACTACATAACGACAAGATATGAGAAGAAAAGGATTTTTATGGCTGCTGGCCGCCCTGCTGTGGCTGCCGGCGGCGGGCCTCCGCGCACAGGAGGCGGCGTCGGGCGAGCGACGTTCCGACCGTTTGTTCCGCTGGTTGCAGCAGGGACGGGGCGACAGCCTCTACGCCGCGGCCGACTCGACCCTGCGCGCCCGCACGGCGCCCGTACTGCTCGGCGCCATGTACCGGCAGCTCGAAGCCGTGGGCGGCTCCCTGCGGCAGGCTGGGCCGTGGAGCGTGCAGACGGCCGGGGCGCTCACCGTCGAGGAGCGCCGGCTCGACTTTGAGCGCACGGCCCTCACGCTGCGCTTCGTCTACGACGCGGCCGGCCGCTTGGCGGGCTTCTTTGCCCTGCCCGCGGCTTCCGTCGCGCCGGCCGACACGGCCGGCTGCGTCGAGCGCGACACGGTGGTGGTCTGCGGCCGGGTGCGTCTGCCCGCTACGCTCTGCCTGCCCGCCCGCCGCACGGGGCGCGTGCCGCTCGTGGTGTTCGTTCACGGCAGCGGGCCCAACGACCGCGACGAGACGCTCGGGCCCAACAAGCTCTTCCGCGACATGGCCCATGCCCTGGCCCGCGCCGGCGTGGCCTCGCTGCGCTACGACAAGCGCACGTACGTCTACCGCGGGGCGCGCTTCGTGGAGGTGAGCGGCCGCACCGACTACGACACCGAGACCGTCGACGACGCAGTGGCGGCCCTGGCCCTGGCGCGCACCCTGCCCGAAGCGGCCCCCGACAGCCTCTACGTCGTGGGCCACAGCCTGGGGGCCGCCCTGGCGCCCCGCGTGGCTGCCTGCGCCGCCGTGCCCCCGGCGGGCATCGTGCTGCTGGCAGCGCCCGCACGGCCCTTCGAGGAGAGCCTGGGCGAACAGCTGCGCTACATAGCCCGCTTGCAGGGCACCGAACCGTCGCGGGCCGACTCGACGGCGCGCAGCATGACGGCCGCCCTGCCGCCCGAGTACGTCGCCATGGCACGGCGCTACGACGCCGTGGCCACGGCCCGCGCCCTGTCGTTGCCCATCCTCGTGGTGCAGGGCAGCCACGACTATCAGGTCACGGCGGCCGACTTCGGCCGCTGGTGGACCGCTTTGCGCGACCGCCCCGCCGTGCGCTTTGCGTGGCTGCCCGGGCTCGACCACCTCATGCGTCCCCTGCCGGCCATGGCGCGCCCCGACGACTACGCCCGCTACGTCGCACTGAGCCCCGACGCCGTGCAGGCCGTCCTGCGCTTCGTGCGCGGGCGCTGACGGGTCGCCCCATTCCGCCGTTTGCATCCACGCGGTCGGCCCATCGGGGCGGCCGCGTTTTTTATGCCCGCCGCGCCGGTCGTGGTTAGGCGGCATGGGCCGCCGGCCCTGTGGCGGGGAAGGATGGCGATGAGGCCGCGCGCCTCGCGGTATATCTGTGCCCGGCCGCGTGGCGGGGAAGAATGTCGATGCGGGGCTGCGCCCCGAGCGGGTGAGACGCGATGAATCGCGTCTCTACGTGGCGGACGGCCCGTGCGGGCTGGGAGGCGGCGTGCCGGCAGCGAGGTTGTCGACCCCATAGGGGGCGCACTTTCTATAACCGCGGGTGAGCGCAGCGAACCCGCGGACAGGAACTCCCACACCATTCCGACCCCATAGGGGTCGAACTTCACGCCGACGTTGTGCGGACCGCGGGATGCCGGCCGGCGGGCGTCGGCGTGTGCGCGGTGAGCATTGGACGGCCGGCAGCCTCGCTGCTCCGCGGGTGTGCCTGCGGCCTACCCGCGGCAATCGAAGTTGGACCCCTATGGGGTCCTTTTTCTTTTGCTGTTCCTGGCCGCAGGTTCGCCTTTGGCTCACCCGCGGTTATAGATGGTTCGACCCCTATGGGGTCGCCGGCCCCGCGGTGTGGCTTTGGGGTGCGGCGGACGTTCTGCCGCATGGGAATTTGCCTGCGGGTGAGACGCGATGAATCGCGTCTCTACGTGGCGTACGGCCCGTGCGGCGGAATGACGATGGCCGCGAGGCATGACGGCCTCGAAGAGGCCGGGCTATGAGTAACCTCGGGTGGACCGCAGCGGAACCCGAGGTGTGGTGGCGGGTGATGGTGTCGACCTCGAAGAGGTCGTTATGCCCGTAGCGGCAGGTGGCATAGACGCCTCTTCGAGGCTATCTTCGTAGGGTGTGTCCGTACCTCGGGTTCCGCCTTGCTCCACCCGAGGTTACTGATAGCTCGGCCTCTTTGAGGCCGCTCGTGCTACCGGATGCTCTGTTTCCTGTCCGCACCGCGGCTTTTTAACACGGAGAATCGATTATTTTCGAGCGCACGCTCCGACGCTCGCAAATACGCGAAAATCAGAAACACCTCATTTTCAGACATATCGCCGCGAGGCTCCGCCCCAGGGGCGCCGCAGGTGTGGAATTTTGCCACCATGTGTCACAAATACACCCTAATTTTCCTCCGAAAACTGGCCTTGGAACGGAATTTCCATGGGATGGATCGGCCGTTCCATGGGATGGAGATGGAATTCCATGGGATGGATGGGCCGATGGACCGCATGGACGCACAAAAAAGCCGCATGGAAACACGCGAATCTCGCTGGAACGCGGACGTCGCCGAGTGTCCGCTTTAACGCTGTGCCATATAGCGCACAGCACCTGCCGCCCCCTCAGCGGGGAAGCGAGGCGACGTGAGGAGGCAACGCAAAGCGGCCCCTGCCAGTGGGGCGGGGGCCGCTTTGCGAGGGAGTGCTGCGGTCAGCCGTGGGGTTATCCGAGCAGGCGTGCCGAGAGCTTTTCGAGCATGTCGCACGTCATGCTGTCAAGGTCGTAAGTGGGTTTCCAGTCCCACTCCTGCCGCGCGCATCGCCGCCAAGAGCCGTTCCGCCCCGGCCGGCATCGTGTTGCTCGCCGGCCTGGCGCGGCCTTTCGGGGAGGCCCTGCACGCGCACCGGGACTACGTGGGCCGTACGAATGGCGACCCTGCCGCGTGGGCGAGGCCGAAGCGCAGAAACTGCTGGCCGCCCTGCACGCGGAGTACCCTCGACTGTGCCCGCGCTACGGCCCCATGGCCACGGCGGCCGCCCTTTCCCAGCCCATGCTCATCGTGCAGGGCGGTCACGACTACCAAGTTACGGAAGCCGATTTCCGCCCGTGGCAGCAAGGCCTCGCTGGCCGTGAGGATGTCCGCTTCGCCCTCTTGCCCGGGCTCGACCACCTGATGCGTCCCCTGCCGGCCATGGCCGTCCCCGCCGATTATGCCCGCTACGTTCCCGTGGTTCCGGAGATCGTGACGCTCCTGCTGCGGTTTCCGCATGGCGGGAAGTAGTTTTCAGCTTCTTCAGAGAAAAAGGCCGTTTCCTGGATAGGGGTAGCTACTGTCTGCCGGGAGATGCTTCTTTGTCTTTGTTGGCTCGGGTTGCGCTGCCGCGGGAGGAAGGTTTGCTCCTTTCATATTCCATATTGGATTTTTTGTGGAAATCCGCGGGGAAATGGACGATTTCTGTTATTTTTAACATAAATTACCCCCCCGAATTGCTGTATTAGGAATTTGTCAATATATTTGCGTTGCTCTGACGGGTGTTACGAAGGTGTATAGGGACTTTTCGCGTCCCTTGTATCAAAAAAGATATGCACTTTTGCAATTATCCAACAATTTATTTGATGAGTTTTGCAGAGGCCTTATATATGAGCTGTGGGGCTAACTGGCATAACATTCAGCAATTATGAAAAGCTATTATTACTTCAGCGACGGCGCACAGCATGGCCCCGTCAGCGCAGAAGAGCTCGCGGGGCTGGTCTTTGACGGTGACGTCCTCGTATGGTGCAAGGGCATGAAGGACTGGACACCCGCTTCGGAGGTGGATGAGCTGAAAGACATTCTCGCCACCACACCACCGCCACCACCACCCGGAAGCGGTGTATCGTCCCTCCCGCCCCGGCCGCCGGTTCAAAACAATGCCGGGGCACGGCGCCGGCCATCGGTTCAGAGCAACGCAGGCGCACAGCCTGCCGCGGCACCTCTGAAAGAACCGACGAACTACATGGTCTACGCCATTCTCGCCACTGTGCTTTGCTGCGTTCCCACGGGCATCGCGTCGATCATTTACACTAACAAGGCCACGGCGGCGTGGACGGCCGGAAAATATGCAGAGGCAGAGGCGGCCACGAAGAGTGCCCGCCTGTGGCTCATCGTTTCCGTGTGCGCAGGGGGCGTCGGCATACTCATAGGGTTCATCTTCAGCTTATTCTCGGCTTTGTTCAGTTAACCGCAGGCCGGCCACCGTGGTCCCAACGGCAAAGGGCATGGTGGCAGGCCTCCGCTGCCAAGTCGCTCCAAATACACAAGATCTGCTCATCATGAAGAAATTCTTACTCTACTTTTCCGCCACCGTCCTGTCGTTCGGCATTTGGTTCTTTGTCGGCACGCAGACGCTTCCCTTTGTGGGCTGGATTCTCGGGGCCGATCTAGAGGTGTTTCTCTGTTTAACGGGCTTTTTTGGCCTTTGCGGAGGAATTCTTCTTTTTGCGCTTTTGTCATGGTTCGCCCGGAAAAAGGCGTGGTTCAAAGGG
This sequence comes from uncultured Bacteroidales bacterium, assembly GCA_949297215.1. Lineage (GTDB taxonomy): Bacteria > Bacteroidota > Bacteroidia > Bacteroidales > Bacteroidaceae > Alloprevotella. Next base: position 127,545 of record CASFRV010000007.1, read on the forward strand.
AAAAAGAAGTTTGCTTTCCTTTCCGTACTTCTCCCTTTTTCTGTGTGTTTCGCGTTAGGTTTATGGCAGTGGGCGTTGGATAGGAGACTACTATAAAAGCTATAAAGGCCGTGGTGCGGTCTATAACAAATTTGGGAAAAAGGTCGTTTCCACTGATGGAAGGGAGGTATGTATCCGACACGACCTTATATACATGTATGACAGAGAGGGCGGCATTGGGTCAGTCTACGACGCCAAATCCAAAAGCTACCCCCTCACCGACACCAATCTGAAATATGCTGGAGAAATTTTTGAACAAAACGGCCAATTCGGCATCGCCCTCAAGGGAAATGGTCTCATCATGGTTGACCCGATTTACGAAGAACTGGATTTCCGCGACAATGGCCTCATAGAAGCCCGACGCAACGGAAAGTACGGAATCTTAGACCCCTTAGGGTTGGAATGCATCAGTTGCGACTTTGATGGAGTCCGTCATATCACGTCGCACCTCGAAGGCGACGACGCTTTCATAAGCGCCACAAAGAACGGGGAAGCTACCATCTATCGGCTGGATGAGTACGACGGGTACATAGACGCAGTGAAACTGTTTACCACTCCGTGCTACGTTCGTGAAGTCTGCGAGGAAGTCGGTGTTGATTATAAATTCATCGCCAGAGGTGACTACTCCGAGTTCATCATTGACGAAAACGGTGAAGCGCTGACGAGCACATACCAATATGAAAGTATAGACTATGACCCAGACACCAAAACGTATAGAGGGAAGCGTGACTATGACAATGAATGGGAGAATATCACACTCAGCGAATAAGCCGTACAGCGACCACAGAAAACGAGGAGTCACCCATGGAAAAAGAAGCCCATTGCTGCAAACGACGGACTGCGCACGGGAAAAGCCCAGAAAGCACTTTCCGCCTTGTGCAAGGTCTTCGTTTTTCTCTGACAGGAGGATCACATCAAACACTTCAACCCATAATCATAATTGTATGACTAGAAAAATAAACAGAAGATCATCGCGCACATGGCTGCCCTTCGTGCTGTGCGTAATGGGTAGCACCTTGGGGGCGCACGCCCAAGGTTACCTCACAGATGCCACCACGACCCACGCAGTGCTGACTCGCGATCCTGCCCGGCAGGCTTCCACGGAAATTGATGCCGTGGTGACCAACCCCGCAGGCACAGCGTTCATGGCGGATGGCCTGCACCTTTCGGCAAGCGGCATCTTTTCTTTCCGAAACATTGGTGTCACAGACCTCAACTTGCCCACAGGCACAATGGATGCCAAGGAGACCAGATTTCTGCCTGCCGTGCAAGTGGCCTACAAAAAGAACAGGTGGGCACTGTCTGCATCATTTTCTTCGGAAGGTGGATATGGTCGATTGAAAGCAAAGGATGGCGACCTCGATGTCAACAGCTGCATAAACGCCATGTATGACGAATACTTAGACGTAATCAACGAAACATTCATGCTAGAGAAAGTCGTCTTTGGATTAGCTGTACCGGACGGCGCTCCAGACGTGGACATGAGGGAGGACGACAGGATTGTGCTTGAGAGCCGGAACGTCAAAGCAAAACTATACAACTGGACCACACGCCTTGGTGTGTCATACCGGTTTAACGACTACCTCTCTGCTTACGTTGGCATAAAGGCCAACCGGGTTTATTTCAGAAAGAACGGTAGCGTGAGGGGTGCCGTAGTTCGTCCCTCTACTAACGAGATATGGAGCGCCAGTGAATACTATCAAAGTCGACTGGATGTGATGAAACAGGACGATTCCAACTATGAGCTGAAAGATGAGATGGTGGATCTCTTAAACTCTGAGGTTGAGACATGGAACAGCTTTGAACAGCAAAATAATGGAAATGCCTATGCGAGCTACGGAAAAGGATGGGGCTTTGCTCCCATCATAGGATTGGACTTCAACTACAAAGATTTTAATATTGGCGCCAAATACGAATTCGCAAGCCACGTAAACTGGGGTGGTACAAGCGACTTCAACATTCCTGCCAACTTGTCCATCGGTCTAAGCTGGCAGGCCTCTGACAAGTGGAAAGTCGCCGCAGGCAGCGATATTGTTTTACCTGAGGATAAGTCGTTTTTCGCAAGCGGTAAAGTTAACACGGCGTATAACATTTCGGCCAGCGCCACTTACTATATAAACGACAAGTGGCTGGCAAGTGGAGGATACACCTATGCCCATGAGCAATTTATGGCGAATGGATCCCAAACTCCGCCAAGCAGTTTTCATACCAATCGCATTTCCTTAGGTGTGGCTTACAACCCCATTGATAAATTGAAAATAGACTTCGGTGTAAGTACGGCGTTGCATGATTTGGAAGCGATTTGGTATAGCCATCTTACCAGTCAAGACCTTGATGTCTCGTATGAATTCAAAGGCCAATATGAGTTTAAGCCCAGAATACAAGCGGCTGTTGGCATAAGTTGGACCTTATGAAAGTAATGGGGTTCAAAATGGCCGGCACATTCCGTCAGCCACCATTCTATCACCACCTTTTTCCCGAGCCCTGATACCATGGCATATCTACTACTCGCGGGTTACTTTCTTCGTTGTGACCGTTTGTTGAGACGCGATAAATCGCAGTCTCAACATCTTGATGGAGTCAGTTGTGCGGTTGTATGACAAAAAGCACCCGGGGAAGTTCCCGGGTGCTTTTTGTCGTGGTGTGCGTAGTGGGTTAGTGGAGCAGGCGTGCCGAGAGCTTTTCGAGCATGTCGCGCGTCATGCTGTCGAGGTCGTACGTAGGCTTCCAGTCCCACTCCTGCCGTGCGCACACGTCGTCGAGGCTGTTGGGCCAGCTGTCGGCGATGCTCTGCTTGAGCGGGTCGACCTTGTATTCCATCTCAAACTCGGGCTTGTACTTCTTGATGGCCTGATAGATGCCCTCGGGGGCAAAGCTCATCGAGGCAATGTTGAAGCCGTTGCGGTGGACGAGGCGCGAGGGGTCGGCCTCCATGAGCTGCACGCAGGCATGGAGCGCGTCGGGCATGTACATCATGTCCATGTAGGTGCCCTGCCCGATGGGGCAGACAAACTTCTCGCCGCGCACGGCCGAGTAGTAGATGTCGACGGCATAGTCGGTCGTGCCGCCGCCCGGGGGCGTCACGTTGGAGATGAGGCCGGGGAAGCGCACCGAGCGCGTGTCGACGCCATACTTGTTGTGGTAGTAGTCGCTCAGGAGTTCGGTGGTCACCTTGCTCACGCCGTAGATGGTGCGGGGGCGCTGGATGGTGTCCTGCGGCGTGTGGTCGCTGGGCGTTTCGGGGCCGAAGGAGCCGATGGAGCTGGGCGTGAAGACGGCACATTCGTCTTCGCGGGCCACTTCGAGCACGTTCCACAGGCCGTCGATGCCTATCTTCCATGCCAGCTGCGGCTTGTGCTCGGCCACCACCGAGAGCAGGGCGGCCAGGTTGTAGATGGTGTCGATCTGATAGCGGCACACCACCGACGAGATGGCGCCGCCGTCGGTCACGTCGCAGAGCTCGGCCGGGCCGCTCTCCTTGAGCTCGCCCTTGGGCTCGGCGCCCAGAATGTAGCCGGCCACGACGTGGTCGTTGCCGTAGATGCCACGCAGTTTCATGGTCAGCTCCGAACCGATCTGTCCCGTCGAGCCAATCACCAGAATATTCTTCATAACGTTTTGCTTGATAAAGTGGGTTTAATTACGCTGCAAAGGAACACTTTTTTTTGAGAATTCCGGCGCGGCCCCGTTGTTTATTTCGAAAAAATACGTTCCTTTGTACGTCTGCGGGCCCCGCCCGATGCGGGCAGGCCGCCCCGGCACCCATACACGGCATTTCACAGCAAAACCCTATTAAATATGTACGGAAAATTTCAAGCACACCTTCAGAACGAGCTGAAGGAGATCAAGGAAGCCGGCCTCTACAAGGCCGAACGCCTCATAGAGGGGCCGCAGCAGGCTGCCATCCAGGTGGCCGGCAAGGAGGTGCTCAACTTCTGCGCCAACAACTATCTGGGCCTTTCCAACCATCCGCGCCTCGTTCAGGCCGCCAAGGACATGATGGACCGCCGCGGCTACGGCATGTCGTCGGTTCGCTTCATCTGTGGCACGCAGGACGTGCACAAAGAGCTCGAAGCCGCCATCTCCGACTATTTCAAGACCGAAGACACCATCCTCTACGCCGCTTGCTTCGACGCCAACGGCGGCGTGTTTGAGCCCTTGCTCACGGCCGACGACGCCATCATCTCGGACGCCCTCAACCACGCCTCCATCATCGACGGCGTGCGCCTGTGCAAGGCCAAGCGCTACCGCTATGCCAACGCCGACATGGCCGACCTAGAACGCTGCTTGCAGGAGGCCCAAGCACAGCGCTTCCGCATCATCGTGACCGACGGCGTCTTCTCGATGGACGGCAACGTGGCTCCGATGGACAAGATTTGCGACCTGGCCGAAAAGTATGACGCCCTCGTCATGGTGGACGAGAGCCACTCGGCCGGCGTCGTAGGCGCCACGGGTCATGGCGTGAGCGAGTTCTTCGGCACGTACGGCCGCGTCGACATCTACACCGGCACGCTCGGCAAAGCCTTCGGCGGCGCCATGGGCGGCTTCACCACCGGCCGCAAGGAAATCATCGACATGCTGCGTCAGCGCAGCCGCCCCTACTTGTTCTCCAACTCGGTGGCTCCCGCCATCGTGGGCGCTGCCATCGAGACGTTCAAGATATTGAAAGAGAGCAACGCCCTGCACGACAAGCTCGTGGAGAACGTCAATTATTTCCGCGACAAGATGATGGCCGCAGGTTTCGACATCAAGCCCACGCAGAGCGCCATCTGCGCCGTCATGCTCTACGATGCCAAGCTTTCGCAGGAGTATGCCGCCCGTTTGCAGGACGAGGGCATCTACGTCACGGGCTTCTACTATCCCGTCGTGCCCAAGGGCGAGGCCCGCATCCGCGTGCAGATCTCGGCCGGCCACGAGCGCGAGCATCTCGACAAGTGTATAGCCGCCTTCGTCAAGGTGGGCAAAGAGCTGGGCGTGCTGAAATAATGCGCGCCACCCGTCCTCTCCCGTGAGGGAGCGGTAATAACATTAACTTATTCATGATTGTCCCGCCGTTAGGGCAGTGCCGGCTGCGAAGCCAGGCTGCCCGAGCGGCGGGTTTTTGGTGCCCGTGCGGGCCGATGCGATGGAGCCGCGGCGCGGGGCAGGGGAGCCGTCGGCCGATTTCTTTTCATTAAAATTGGCCCACGTGTGGCTAATTAAAGAAAAAGGCATATCTTTGTGGTGTCCGCTGATGCTTGGCAAGCGCCGCCCCGTGGGCGTCCTGGGCGGCGGCAGCGCGGGCCGTTTGCCTGCCCCGGGGCGGGCGTGCATGTATCATTCATTAAAATTAAAAACAATGTTTTGCGCATATTGTGGAGCCAAACTTCCAGATGATGCGAAGTTCTGTACCCAATGTGGTCGCCGCATGGCCGAAAGTGAAAAGCAGACCACGCAGCAAATGACTGCGCCGTGCAGGCCACCGTCGCCCTGCCCGCCCGTTCCCCCTCAACAGAAAAAAGAGATGTCGGCCACAGAGCTCGTCATCCGCTTTGGCTTTGGAGCCATCGTCTTTATTTTGGGTAGCGTGCTTTTTTTAATTATAGTGTCCTTGTGCATATCGAATGATGGTTTTGAATTATGGAGGCCTGAACAGCAGATTGCATTAGGGGCGGGCTTGTGTGTGATCGGCGGAAGCCTCATTTACCTGTTACAGTGGCTTTTAAAGAGGTTTTTAAAATTACGAACGAGAATTTTTGCACGAGTTTTCTGGGGGGTGGTTTATGTTGTTATGACATTTGTTGCTATACCCTTGAGCGTATCAAACTGGGATGATGTATTCATCTTTTATGCATTTGTCGCATTCTTTGCCTTAATCAATTTAGCCGTAAACGTGGCCTTGCCAAAGATGTTGGGTAACGGCCGAAAGAAGAAACAGTGAAGTTGCTATAATCCTCTAAAACCTTATGCTCAACAATTGTCATCTCTCCCGGCTCGTGGGCGAGCAGGCGGCCAAGTATGGCCCCCGCACGGCGCTGAGCTACCGCGATTATGCCACGGGGCGCTGGGTGCCCGTGTCGTGGCAGCAGTTTGCCGAGACCGTCGATGCCGTGACCCGCTCGCTGCTGGCTCTGGGCGTGGGCGTGCAGGAATGCGTGGCCACCTTTTCGCAAAACAAGCCCGAATGCCTCTACGTCGACTTCGGCGCCTACGCCGTGCGGGCCGTCACCATACCGTTTTATGCCACGAGCAGCGGGGCCCAGGTGGTCTACATGATGAACGATGCCGGGGTGCGCTTCCTCTTCGTGGGCGAGCAGGAGCAGTATGACACGGCCATCAGCGTGGCGTCCCACTGCGGGCAGTTGGAGCGCATCATCATCTTCGACCCCGAGGTGCGCCGCAGCGAAAAAGACAACCTGTCGATTTATTTCAGCGAGTTTCTCGCGCTGGGCCGCGAGGCCAACGTGGCCGCCGAGATGGAGCAGCGCCGCGAGGGAACCTGCCTGACCGACCTGGCCAACATCCTCTATACGAGCGGCACCACCGGCGCGAGCAAGGGTGTGATGCTCACGCATGCCATGTATCACGAAGCCTTCCGTGCCAACGACCTGGTGCTGCCCGTGAGCGAAAAGGACGTCGTGCTCGACTTTCTGCCCCTCACCCACATCTTCGAGCGGGCGTGGTCCTACTTCTGCCTGGCCCAGGGGGCGCGGCTGGCCATCAACCTGCGGCCGGCCGACGTGCTCCGCTCCTTGCAGGAGGTGCGCCCCACGTGCATGAGCTCCGTTCCGCGGTTTTGGGAAAAAGTGTACGCCGCCGTGCTCGAAAAGATGGAGAACGGCAGCCCCGCCCTGCGCAAACTCATCGGGGCAGCCCTCGAAACGGGCGGAACCTACTGGACCGAGTATGCCTCGCGCGGCGTGACGCCGCCCCTGGCCCTGCGGCTGCGCTACGCCTTCTTCTCGCGCACCGTCATCCGCTACCTGCGCCACACGCTCGGCCTGGAAGACGGCAACATCTTCCCCGTGGCCGGCGCCACCGTGTCGCCCGAGGTGGAGCGCTTCGTCCATGCGGCCGGGCTCAACATCATTGTGGGCTACGGCCTGACGGAGTCGACGGCCACCGTCTCGTGCGACGTGATGGGGCAGCCCGTCACGACGGGCTCCGTGGGCCGCGTCATCGACGGCCTCGAGCTGAAGATAGGCGACAACAACGAAATTCTGCTTCGCGGCAAGACCATCACGCCGGGCTATTATAAAAAGGAGCGACTCACGGCCGAGACCATCGACGCCGACGGCTGGTTCCACACGGGCGACGCAGGCTATCTGCGCAACGGCGAGCTCTTCCTGACGGAACGCATCAAGGACATGTTCAAGACGTCGAACGGAAAATATATCTCGCCGCAGCTCATCGAGACCAAGCTGGCCCTCGACAAATATATCGACCAGGCAGTGGTGGTGGCCGACCGCCGCAAGTTCGTCTCGGCCCTCATCGTGCCCGTCAGGGAGCAGGTGGAGCGCTATGCCGCCGCGCACGACATCGCCTGGGGCAGCACAGAAGAACTCTATGCCGACAGCCGCATACAGAAACTCTTCGCCGCGCGCATCGAAACGATGCAGCAAGACCTGGCCCACTACGAGAAAGTGAAGCGCTTCCTCCTGCTGACGCGACCTTTCAGCATGGAGTCGGGCGAACTCACCAACACGCTCAAGGTGCGCCGCGCCGTCGTGTATGAACACTACGCCGAAAGCATCGACCGCCTCTACGAGGAGGCCGAACGGGAGCAGGCTGCCCGCGCGTAACACTTTTTTTCGTACTTTTGCGGACGAAAAGCGTCCAACAGACTACTTAGAACAGGAAATGATAACCATAGAACAACTGAAAGCTACCCGGGAACGCGCAGAAGCGCTCCACCGTTATCTTGACATCGACGCCAAGCAGATGCAGTATGAGGAAGAACAGCTGCGAACGCAGGCGCCCGGCTTCTGGGACGACGCCAAAAAGGCCGAGGAACAGATGAAAAAGGTGAAAGGCCTCGAAAAGTGGATCAACGGCTACAAGGAGGTGGAAATGCTCGTGGAGGAGCTGTCGCTGGCGTTCGACTTTCACAAGGACGGCATGGTGAGCGAAGAGGAGGTGGACGACGACTATGCAAAAGCCATCGCCGCCATTGAGGCGCTCGAACTGAAAAATATGCTGCGCCGCGAAGAGGACGTGATGGACTGTGTCCTGAAAATCAACTCGGGCGCGGGCGGTACAGAGAGCCAGGACTGGGCCGAAATGCTCATGCGCATGTATATGCGCTATGCCGAAGCCCATGGCTACCGCGTCAAGATATCCAACCTGCAAGATGGTGACGAGGCAGGCATCAAAACCGTGACGATGGAAATCGAGGGCGAATATGCCTACGGATACCTCAAAAGCGAGAACGGCGTGCACCGCCTGGTGCGCGTTTCGCCCTACAACGCACAGGGCAAGCGCATGACGAGCTTTGCCTCGGTCTTCGTCACACCGCTGGTGGACGACAGCATCGAGGTGTATGTCGATCCGTCAAAAATCAGCTGGGACCTCTTCCGTTCGGGCGGCGCCGGCGGTCAGAACGTCAACAAGGTGGAGACGGGCGTGCGCCTGCGCTACCAGTATAAAGACCCCGACACGGGCGAGGAGGAAGAAATCCTTATCGAAAACACCGAGAGCCGCAAACAGCTCGAAAACCGCGAAAACGCCATGCGCCTGCTCCGTTCGCAACTCTACGACCGTGCCTTGCAGAAGAAAAAGGCTGCACAGGCAAAAATCGAGGCCGGCAAGAAAAAGATAGAGTGGGGCAGCCAGATCAGAAGCTACGTGTTCGACGACCGACGCGTGAAGGACCACCGCACGGGCTACCAGACAAGCGACGTGGGTGGCGTGATGGATGGAAAAATCGACGGCTTCATCAAAGCCTATCTCATGGAATTTTCGGAGCAGGAGCCTGCGTGAAACGTTGGCCCGCCCACTCCTATATATAATAAGGAACCTAAAACTGCATTACCATGAACCAAAAACGCAAACTGAAAGCTCAGACCCGCAATGCACGCCAGGCGCGCCAGGCACGCAGGGTGGTCAACGGAATATTCATCGGCCTCATTGTGCTGATGGTGGTCATCCTTATCGCTTATTACCTCTGGCAGGGCGTATAAAAGGCGGCCATGGCGATCGAAATAGAACGGAAGTTTCTCGTGGACGGCGACTACAAGGCGCTCTCGGCCTCGCATACGCGCATCGTCCAGGGGTATATATGCAGCGAGCGTGGCCGTACCGTACGGGTGCGCCTGCGCGACGAACGTTCTTACCTCACCATCAAGGGGCCCTCGCTCGACGGCGGCCTCTCGCGCTACGAGTTCGAGAAAGAAATCACGCGCGACGAGGCCCTCTCGCTCCTGCGTCTGTGCGAGCCGGGCATCATTGACAAGGTGCGCTGGCTGGTGCCCTTTGGCGGCCATACGTTCGAAGTCGATGAGTTTTTTGGCGAGAACGAAGGCCTCGTCGTGGCCGAAGTGGAGCTGCAACAGGCCGACGAAGCCTTTGAGCGCCCGACATTCCTGGGCCGCGAGGTGACGGGAGAGCGCAGATATTATAATGCGCAGCTGCGCGTGCGCCCTTATAAGACGTGGGCCGCTGACGAACGGCGGGGCAAGGCCGACGTGCAGGAAGCAAAATGAACAGAGAATAACGGGTTTCCGTGATTTTCGGCGTGGGAAAAGCAAAAAGTGCAGGACATTCTTTTGAAAGTCCTGCTTTTTGTTTATATTTGTCACAGAGATATAATACTATGTATCCCTCTCCTATGAAAACACTGCCATCATCTATGATAATGTGCCTGCTGGTGTTGTCGGTGCTTTCGTGCAAGCAGTCCGAAACAAGGAAGACGCTGTTGCCCGAGGGCGTGCGTTTGCAGCCGGGCGATGTGGTTTTTCGTCGTGGCAGTGGGCTGACAAGCCGTATGGTGCTTTGGCTGGATGGCGACGGCCGTTATTCGCATGTGGGCATTGTGGTGGATTCGGCTGGAGTGCCCATGGTGGTGCATGCAGTTCCCGACGAACCGGACTATCGGGGCGACGTCGATCGTGTAAAAATGGAACTCCCGGAAGCTTTCTTCTCTCAAAATCGCACAAGCGTGGGTGCGGTGATGCGTCCCTACGATGAGGCGGCCGGGAAAAAGGCTGCAAGCGAGGCGTGGAAGATATATCGTCGGGGAGTGGCCTTTGATCACGACTATGACGAGACCGATACTACGAAGATGCATTGTACGGAGCTGGTGCTTTTTGCTTACGCAAAGGCACATTATCCGCTTGTGAAGGGAAAACCTCGCACAATGCAGTTTGCAGGGCGGAAGTTTACGTGCAGTTTACCCTCGAGCATTTATGGCTCTGAGAAATTGAAAAGAGTGTTAGTCTTCTAATATTATTCACCCGTTAAAATTTTATGTTATGAAAAGTTTGTTGAAAGTTTTTGCAGCCTTCTCGTTGTTCTTGTTGGTGGCTTGCGGTGGCAACACGCCTTCGGCCGTGGCAGAAAAGGCTTACGGCTACATGAAAGACGGCGAATATGCCAAGTGCGTTGAATTGATGTATTCCGATACGGAAAATTCTGAGGAATATGAGGCCGGTGCCAAAATGATGGAAGGCATGTTGCAGGCAAGCTACGAGAAAGCAAAAGCCAAAAATGGTGGCATTAAGTCCTATGAAGTGGTTTCAGAAGAATTGAGCGAGGATGGAGAGGAAGCCGTCGTGAATATGAAAGTCACCTATGAGGACGGTTCCGTTGACGACGAGGATATGAAGCTGAAAAAGAACAAAGATGGCGATTGGAAGTTGTATCTGGGAAAATAACCGATAGAGGTTGCTCCTATATTATATAATGAGAAAAGCAAGAGAGGGCTGCCTGTGCTAAACGCGCAGGCAGTCTTTTTATGTATAGGCCGTCTCAAAAAAGTTTCCCCTGTTGTGAATTTTATAATCGTGTGAGTTACAGTCTTTTGCCTGCGATTTTCAGAATTTCCCCGAAAATTTTCTTGAAAAAACTTGCGAAAAAGTTTGGCCAGAAGCTGTAGAGTGTGTACTTTTGCACCCGCA
>CASFRV010000008.1:0-4790 GCA_949297215.1 uncultured Bacteroidales bacterium
AAACATTGATTTTCAATGTTTATTGCGGTGCGTACGGGACTCGAACCCGTGACCCCATGCGTGACAGGCATGTATTCTAACCAGCTGAACTAACGCACCTTTTTGTTGGGCTTGCATCTCTCTCGATTGCGAGTGCAAAGGTACGAACTTTTTTTTTACCTGCAAATTTTCCGACGTTTTTTTTCGAAAATTTTTTGGAAGAGCGATACATCTTCGTAGTCGTCGCGGAGGAAATGCCAGTCGGGGAGGACGGCAACTTCCTGATAGCCAGCGGAGAGGAAGAGCTGGCGGCATACGGGGTTGTTTTCCTTGGAAATGTAGGCGTAGAGCTGATGGATGCGCAGCTGGCCGGTGGCAAACTCTTCGAGGCGGGCTATGGCTTCGGTGCCGTAGCGGCGGCCGCGGGCTTCGCGCAGGAGGGCGATGCCCACCTCGGCGCGGCTGTCGATGGGGTTGAAGCCGGTGAGGTCGACGAGGCCTACGGGCCGGGCGTCGGTGCGGCGGCAGATGGTGAGGCGCAGGTCGCCGCTCTGGAAGATGTCGGCGGGCTGCTCCGAGAGGTAGCGGCGCAGGGCATAGCGCGAGAAGAACGAGCGGTTGGTGCCGACGTCCCACAGCGAGCTGTCGTTTTCGATGGTGTAGAGCAGTTCGAGATCTTCGGGCTCCATGGCGCGCAGGAAGATGCTGCCGTCGGTGTGTTGGTCGTGGGGGGTCATGGCTGCGTCGATGGGCGTGTTGCGGCTGCTCCGCCGGGCGTGGGGGCAAAGATGTCGTCTTTGGTGATGAGCAGGCCGTCGGCGGGATAGAAGGTGCCGACGGTGCTGCGGTGGTCGGAGCGCTTGATGAGGTCGAGGATGCGGCCGGGGCTGAAGGCCGTGGTGTCGTACACGACGTAGCGATACGGGCCTTCGCCGCGGGTGGCGGTGGCGGCGTCGGTGGCCGTGTCGTCTCCGGCCGTGCGGCAGGTGACGTCGAGCCCGTGCCGGGCGGCCAGGTCGCGGACGGCGGCAAAGTGGCTCTCGGGTCCCAGGAACAGGTAGCGGGGGCGCGCGGTGAGCCGCGGGTGGCGGAACGGGCGCACGAGCCGCCGGCCGAAGCCTGCGACAAGGGCCAGCAGGGCGCGGCCCAGGATGGCCGTCTTGACCAGCAGCGTGAGGCTGATGTGGCTGTGGTGGTAGTGTTTGCGGTAGAAGATGAGCATGGCCTCGTAGAACACGTGGACGTAGCGGTAGGAGCTCTTCTGCGTGCTCTCGCCCTTGTAGTGGAGGATGGGCGTGGGCAGGTAGTAGTTGTGCAGGCCGCGTTTGAGCAGGCGGTAGGAGAGGTCGATGTCCTCGCCGTACATGAAGAAGTCCTCGTCGAAGCCGCCGCAGGCGTTGAGGGCCTCGCGCCGTGCCATGAAGAAGGCGCCCGAGACAATTTCGATGCGGGCGGGGCGCGTGGCGTCGAGGTAGCGCATGTAGTATTTGCCGAAGCGTTTCGAGCGGGGGCGCAGGGCGGCCAGGCCGCTCATCTTGCAGAAGGCCGTCCAGGGCGTGGGCAGGCCGCGGCGCGACTCGAAGGCGAACGTGCCGTCGGCTTTGAGCATCTCGACGCCCAGGGCGCCCAGGTCGGGCCGGGCGTCGGCAAAGGCCAGGCAGTCGTGCAGCGTGTTTTCGGTGAGGAGGGTGTCGGGGTTGAGGAAGAGCACATACTCGCCCGTGGCCCGGGCGAGCGCCTGGTTGTTGGCCCGTCCGAAGCCCACGTTGCCGCTGTTGGCCATGATGTGGACGTTGGGGTAGCGCCGGGCCGGGAAGCGCGCCGTGAGGTAGCCTACGGAGCCGTCGGTCGAGGCGTTGTCGACGATGAAGATTTCGGTGGCTATGTCGGTGCCGGCTGCGAGCAGCACGGAGCGCACGGCCTGTTCCAGGTAGTAGCGCACGTTGTAGCTGACGAGGATGACGGAGACTTTCATGGCTTTTTCCCGTTGTCGGAGCGCAGCGCTTCGAAGTCCTTGACCGAGGGGATGCAGAACAGGCTGGCGCCGGCGGCTATGAGCAGGCAGTAGGCGGCCGTGGTGTGGGCGGTGCAGGCGTAATAGACCGCCACGTTATACCACAGGGCGAGGCCCACCACCGCTAGGCGCAGGGTGGCCCAGCGGGCGTAGGCGCCGAGCGCTGCCGGCAGCGGGGCGCCGGCTATCTTGCGGCGCACGGCGTCGAGCGCGAGCAGGCGCATGGCGGCCCACCCGCCGCCGATGGCCGTGACGATGCTCAGCAGGTCGAGCGCATAGGTGGTTTCGGGCGTGGGGGCGGCGTAGTCGGCGGGCATGAGCCCCAGCTCGGACAGGGCGGCCCAGGCTGCCGTCGTGACCCAAAGGGCGATGTGTGCCCCCGTGAGCAGTTGGAGTTTTTTTTGCATGGGTAGATGTGTTGTTTTCCGTGGCCGGTTGCCCCGCGGGCTCACAGGCCGTTTTTTTCCTGCGCGAGCTCCACGCGGTTCACGATGGAGCGGCCCAGCGTCACCTCGTCGGTATATTCCAGGTCGTCGCCCACGCTCACGCCGCGCGCCAGCACCGTGAGGCGCACGGAGGGATAGGGCGCCAGTTTGCGCGAGATGTAGAAGTTGGTCGTGTCGCCTTCCATCGTGGGGTTGAGGGCCAGGATGACCTCGCGCACGCCTCCCGCCGCCACGCGCCCGACGAGCGATTCCAGCTCGAGGTCGGCCGGCCCGATGCCGTCCATGGGCGAGATGACGCCGCCCAGCACGTGGTAGAGGCCGCGATATTGGCCCGTGTTCTCGACGGAGAGCACGCTGCGTATGTTTTCCACCACGCAGATGGTCGAGGCGTCGCGCAGCGGGTTGGCACAGATGTCGCACACGTCCGTGTCGGAGATGTTGTGGCACACGCGGCAGTATTTCACCTCGTCGCGCAGGCGCGTCAGGCTCTCGCTGAAGGCGTGCACCGCCGCGCTGTCCTGGCGCAGCAGGTGGAGCGTGAGGCGCAGGGCCGTCTTGCGGCCGATGCCCGGCAGGCGGGCAAACTCCGAGACGGCGCGTTCCAGCAGTTTCGAGGGATATTGTTCGTTCGTCATGGTGGCAATCGGCCGCAAAGTTACGAAAAAAACAGACTTACGGGCCATGCGCCGCTTCGTTTATGGGCGGGCCGCCGGCAGGGCGTCCCGCAGGCGTGCCGCTGCCGCTGCGGGGCTGTTTTTTAACACGGAGAATCGATTATTTTCGAGCGACTGCTCCCTTGCTCGCAAATGAGCGAAAAATAGAAACAGCTGATTTTCAGCCACATCCCCGCAAAGCCCCGCCGCAGAGAGGCCCGAAAGCCCCGATTTTGCCACTATATGGCGCAAATCGGGGCTCATTTTCTGCCAAAAAGGGGCCATGGAACGAAAATTCCATGGGATGGATCGGCCGATCCATGGGATGGAAATGGAAATCGATGGGATGGATGGCCCGTGCCGCCGCGCGGACGCACGAAAAAAGCGCTAAAAGGCGGCGCAACCCGCGCGTCCGCATTAACGCTTTGCCATATAGCGCACAGGGGCCCGGGGCCCGCGCCTGCCGCCCGGCCGGGGCACGAAAAAAGGCGCCCGCCGTGGGTGGCGGGCGCCTGTGGAGCCGTTGGCGGCGGGGCTGTCAGCGTATGCCGCGGCGGTCGAGCGCCTCGGCGTAGCGGCGGGCGTTCTCCATGTGCTCCTCGCCCGTGGCTGCGAAGTTGTGCGAGCCCGAGAAGTCCTCCTTGGCACACATAAAGATGTAGTTGTGATGCTCATACCGTAGCACGGCCTCGATGCTTGCCAGCGAGGGGATGCAGATGGGGCCCGGGGGCAGGCCGGCGTAGCGGTAGGTGTTGTAGGGACTGTCGGCCGCCAGGTGCTTGTGGAGGATGCGCCGCAGCGAGAAGTCGCCCAAGGCATATTTCACGGTGGGGTCGGCTTGCAGCTTCATGCCGCGGTGCAGGCGGTTCAAGTACATGCCGGCCACGCGGGGCTTCTCGCTGTTGTCGGCCGTTTCCTGCTCGACGATCGAAGCCAGCGTGATGACCTCCTCGGGCGTGAGGCCTGCGGCGCGGGCCTGCTCGCGGCGCTCGTCGGTCCAGAAGGCGCGGCTCTCGCGCTGCATGCGGCGCATGAGGTCGTCGGGCGTCGTGTTCCACCACACGTCGTACGTGTTGGGCAGGAAGAGGCAGAGCAGCGTGGCCGTGTCGCATCCGTAGCGGCGGCAGAAAGCCTCGTCGCCAAAGCAGCGGGCCAGCGTGGCCGAGTCGGGTTGCAGGTGGCGGGCCAGCTCGGCGGCCAGCCGCTCGGGTGTGCGCACCACGGGTATGGTGAGCCTCACGGGCGCCTGGCTGCCGTTGCGCAGGTTGCGGAAGAGGCGCAGCGTGCTCATGTCGGGGGCCACGGCGTAGCGTCCGGGGCGGATGTGCTGCGAGTAGCCCAGGCAGGCGTCGAGCAGGCGGAAGCCTGGCAAGCTGCCCGTGGCTGCAGCCGTGTCGAGCTTGGCGTAGACCGAGTCGATGTTGTCGTCGTCGTCCAGGTAGAGGTAGACCGTCTGTTCGCGCCCCGAGGCGGGCGTGAGCAGCATGAGGCAGCCCACAGCCACGAGCAGCACGAGCGCTCCCGCCGCGGCGAGCAAGGTTTTCTTGATGTTTTTTCGGGTCATGTCCGTTCTTTTCGATTTTTCCGGGGGACAAAGATAGCGCAAGGCGAGTGGAAAGGAAAGAAAAACGCAGTTTTTTATTTCCTCTCCCGAGGCGCCGCCTATCTTGGGCGGAGCCAAAGCAGCGCAAGGCGAGT
>CASFRV010000008.1:4815-129587 GCA_949297215.1 uncultured Bacteroidales bacterium
GTTTTTTATTTCCTCTCCCGAGGCGCCGCCTATCTTGGGCGGAGCCAAAGCAGCGCAAGGCGAGTGGAAAGGAAAGAAAAACGCAGTTTTTTATTTCCTTTCCCGAGGCGCCGCCTATCTTGGGCGGAGCCAAAGCAGCGCAAGGCGAGTGGAAAGGAAAGAAAAACGCAGTTTTTATTTCCTCTCCCGGGGCGCCGCCTATCTTGGGCGGAGCCAAAGCTGTCATGGCCATTCTGCATTCTGCCGCGCTGTCCGTCAGACGATGAGGTGCAGGCGGAGGGCTATCTCGACGGCGGCTGCCGTGTTGTTCACCTGCAGCGCTTGCAGGATGTTCTGCCGGTGGCGCGACACCGTGTTGACCGATATGAACAGCTTGTGGGCAATCTGTTTGCTGCTTAAGCCTTTGGCCAGCAGCTGCAGCACCGACCGCTCGCGGGGCGAGAGCAGCTGGCTGTCGAGCTGTGCGCAGGTTTCGGGTAGCAGGGTGGTGCCCGTGCGGTTGTCGACGATGTTGTACGCCGGGGCGGCCGGCAGCCCGACGAAAGGCGTGTAGAGGCAGAGGGCCAGCCAGATGCTGCCGTTGGGAAAGCTCTCCAAATAGTAAGTGCGGTGGAGTATGGGCGTGCAGCTTTGTCCCTCGGGGCGGAAATGGAGCAGGCAGACGGTGTTGTAGCCGGGACGTTCGTGCAGGGGCAGCGTTCTTTGAAGCTGGACGAAGCGCAGTTCGAGCACATGCCTCTCCATGAGTTCTTCGGGCGGTATGCATTTGAAGATGTCCCCCTCGAAGGCGGACGGCAGTTTCGCGCAGGCCTCTTCCAAGCCGATGAGTCGGCCCAGAGCCCCGGCATAGATGTAGCTCATCCTTTCGCTGAAATCGGTGAGCACGGCGATACCGTTTTCCGTGGCTGCGAACGTCCGGGCCTGCCTCTTCCTTTGTTCCAGAACGGCAGGGCGGTTGCGGCATGCTGCATCGAAGTTTTGCTGCGTGAGCAGCTTCCTGAGCTTTTCTTCTTTGGTGTTCATGGCGCGAATGGCTATTTTTGACTATTGCGGCCCCGTCCCAAATGCTTTACCTTTGCACCCGTCAGCCGGGACGGCGGCACCGTAGCAGGATGTGCGGGCAAAGGTAGCAGTTCCGGGGGATGAAAGCTGACGAAGAAAGGAAATATTCATCATAAAACGCCATACAATGAAGAAAACCATGGTTTATGCCGCGCTGTTCTGCGCCATGACGCTGGGCAGCTGCCGCCAGCAGGCTCCCGCACCGGCCGGCGACGGGGCGGCCGAAGCGTCCCGGAGCGACAGCGCCCAAGGGCTCGACCGGTGCAACGTGCAGGTGGGGAGCGTCGGCTTTACGCACGCGCTCAACGGCGCCGACAGTTGCGCCACCGTCGGCCCCGGCGCCGTGCTCCGTCTCAACAGCCGGGCGAAGAGCGACATCTTTTGCGATCCGAACGGGAAACTGACGAGCAGCACCCTGCCCATCCTGCTCACGCCCGTCGACAATACGAAGCCGTTTACGTTCACGGCCAAGGTGACACCGGGCTTTACCGACGAAGGACTGTACAACGCGGCCGATCTGTTCGTCTATGCCAACGATACGCTGTGGCAAAAGCTGTGCTATGAGCAGGACGAACGCGGCACCCACCGCGTCGTGACGGTGCGTACGCGGGGCACGTCCGACGACAATAACCACCAGCAGCTCGACGTGCCGGCCGTCTATCTGCGCCTTTCGTCCGACGCAAAAACGTTGGCCAGCTATTATTCGTTCGATAAGAAAGAATGGTACATGGTGCGGCTGTACGAAAACTATTATCCCGCGCAGATATGGGTGGGCCTGGCGTCGCAGTGTCCGACGGCCGGTGTCTGCACGAGCTTTTTCGAGGAAATTTCGTTGGAACAAAAATCGGTCGGCGACTTCCGCACGGGCAATTGACGGGTTAGCGCGAGGTTCTTGACCGACGCCGGCCGCCTGAGGTCTTTCCCTTTGCGGCCGGCGTTTCCCGTTCGGGCTCTGCGCCCGGCTTACGGCCTCGATGTCGGCCTTGCCGGCCGCATCTGCTGCGGGTGTATGCCCCCGCGGGCTTTTCCGGGGGCTGCGGCCTTATTTGTTGCCCGTTTGTTCGTCTATTCCGCCGATTTTCCCTAAGTTTGCGCAGCAGGAAACGAAAAAGGGCCGGGCCTGCCGCCCGGGCACACCTTATATAATATATAGCCATCGCAACAAACAACGCAGACATGAACATTGACGACAACCACCGGCCGGCCGAAGGCGGCGAGGGCGCAATGGTGCTCCGCGCCGAGGGACTGGTGAAGAAATATGGCAAGCGCACCGTGGTCAACGGCGTATCGTTCGACGTGAAGCAGGGCGAAATAGTGGGGCTGCTCGGGCCCAACGGGGCGGGCAAGACCACCTCGTTCTACATGACGACAGGCCTCGTCGTGCCCAACGGCGGGCGTTGCTATCTGGGCGACCACGACATCACGGAATATCCCGTCTACAAACGCGCCAAACTGGGCATCGGCTATCTGGCCCAGGAAGCCTCGGTGTTCCGCAAGATGACGGTCGAGGACAACATCGCCTCGGTGCTCGAAATGACGGGCCGCCCGGCCGCCTACCGCCGCGAGCGCCTGGAAAGCCTCATCGAGGAGTTCAGCCTCCAAAAGGTGAGGAAAAACCTGGGCGACCGCCTCTCGGGCGGCGAGCGCCGGCGCACCGAGATAGCCCGCTGCCTGGCCATCGACCCCAAGTTTGTGATGCTCGACGAGCCCTTTGCCGGCGTCGACCCCATCGCCGTCGAGGACATCCAGTATATCGTGTGGACATTAAAGAGCCATAACATCGGAGTGCTCATCACCGACCACAATGTTGAGGAGACGCTCTGCATCACCGACCGCGCCTACCTGCTCTTCGAGGGGCGCATCCTGTTCCAAGGCACCCCCGAGGAGCTGGCCGCCAACCAAATCGTGCGCGACAAGTACCTGACCAACAGCTTCAAGCTCCGAAAAAAGGACTTTGCGGCCCTGGGCCGCCAGAAAGCCCTGGAACATGCGGCCGAGGCCGCGGAGGCCGCCCGCTGACGGACGACAACAAACCGATTACCCCAAGATATGAGAAAAACACTGCTAATGCTTTGTGCGGCCTGCGCCCTGACGGCCCGTGCCGCCGACACGCTGCGGGTCGAGCGGGCCGACGTGCTGGCCGCGTTCAGCTTCCCGCGCCCGTATGCCACCGACACCGTCGACGCCAAGGGAAAGGCCTTCGACGTTGAGGAATATGTAAAGGAAAACAAGCCCGCCCGCTTTGCCCGGGCCACGCCCGTGGGCCGGGTGAGCCGCGGCGAGGCCCTCACGGCCGGCGACGCCGGCACGCTGCGCGTGCTGCGCTTCACGCTCACGGCGCCCCGCTATGTCGAGGCCACGCTGCGCGTGCAGGGCATGAAGCATTACAAGGCCTACGTGGACGACCGCGAACTCTCCTCCGACGGAAAGCTCACGCTCACGCCCGGACGCGTCGAGGTGCAGCTGGTGAGCCTGGCCGTGCCCGAGGCCAACGACTCGTTCGACGTGACGATCACGGGCAAAGACCTGGCCTCGCTCACGCTCAACGACGAGGGCAAGCGTCCCTACACTATGGGTGAGATGCTGGGGGGCGACCATTACGCCTCGGTGGCCCTTTCGCCGTCGGGAAAGTACCTTGTCACGCGCTACTACTACACGAAGAAAGACGGCAGCAGCCTGTGGCGCACCGTCGTCAGCGAGACGAAAACGCAGCGCGAGGTGCTGCGGTTTGCCTACGCCCCCGACTTCCGCTGGATGGCCCGCCGCGACGTCCTGTGCTATACGCGCGACGGAGCGCTCGGCAAGCAGCTCGTCGAGCTCGACCCCGCCACGGGCCGCGAGCGCGTGCTCTGCGAGGCACTGCCCTCGACGGGCTTCACGCTCTCGCCCACCGAGGACTATCTCGTCTACGCCCAGACCGAGACCGGCCGCAAGGACAAGGGCAGCCTCAAGCTCCTGGTCGAGCCCGACGACCGCCAGCCCGGCTGGCGCCACCGCAGCGCGCTCTTCCGCCTCGACCTGAAGACGGGAGCCGTGCAGCGCCTCACGTTTGGCAGCCGCTCGGTGTGGCTGGCCGACATCTCGCGCGACGGCAAGCGCCTCTTGCTGCAATATAACGACATGCAGCCCTCGAAGCAGCCCTTCCAGCGCTCGACGTTCGTGGCCATGGATGCCTACACCGGCGCCGTCGACACGCTCCTGGCCGACACGACGTTCATCTCCTCGGCCCGCTTCGCCCCCGACGGCCGCCGCCTGCTCGTGCAGGCCTCGGGCGCCGCGTTCGACGGCGTGGGCAGCCGCATCCGCCCGGGGCAGATTGCCAGCGTGTTCGACAACCGTCTCTATCTCTACGACCCCGAAGCCCGCAGCGTGCGGGCCCTCATGCCCGACTTCAACCCTTCGGTCAGCAGCTACCGCTGGTCGGCCTCCGACGGGCTCATCTATTTCAAGGCCACCGACGGTCCCGACGAGTCGCTCTTCTCTCTCGACCCTGAGACGGGCAAGATCACAGCCTTCCGCCTGCCCGTCAGCTACGTGCAGGGCTACGACATAGCCCGCACCGGCCGCCCACTGGCCGTCGTCTTCGGCCAGACGGGCGAACGCGCCCGCGACATGTATCTCTGCACGCTCGACAAGGCCGAGCCCTCTGTGCGCCGCATCGGCGAAATCGACTTTGACGCCATGGCCGCCGGGCTGGCCATCGGCACCTGCCACGACTGGACGTTCCGTTCTAGCCGCGGCGACACGATCGACGGGTTCTATTTCCTGCCGCCCGGCTTCGACGCCTCGAAGCGCTATCCCATGATTGTTTACTACTACGGAGGCTGCACCCCCACGCCTCGTATGCTCGAGTTCCAGTACCCCTTCCAGGTGCTGGCCGGCCAGGGCTACGTGGTCTACGTCGTGCAGCCGAGCGGAGCCACGGGCTACGGCCAGGAGTTTGCCGCCCGCCACGTGGGCACGTGGGGCCGCGGCTCGGCCGACGACATCATCGAGGGCACGCAGGCCTTCCTGGCGGCACATCCCTTTGTCGACCCCGCGAAAGTGGGCTGCATGGGCGCCTCTTACGGCGGCTTCATGACGGAATACTTGCAGACGCGCACCGACATCTTCGCGGCTGCCGTCTCGCACGCGGGCATCAGCAACATTGCCAGCTATTGGGGTGGCGGCTACTGGGGCTTCACCTACGGCGAGGGCGCACAGTATGGCAGCTACCCGTGGAACAACCCCGAGCTCTACGTCGAGCAGTCGCCCCTCTTCCACGCCGACAAGATACACACGCCCCTGCTGCTCGTGCACGGCACGGTCGACACGAACGTGCCCACCACCGAGAGCATACAGCTCTTCACGGCGCTGCGCATCCTGGGCCGCCCCGTCTCGTTCATCACGGTGGACGGCGAAAACCACGTCATCGTCAACTACAACAAGCGCCTCGAATGGCAGAACGCCATCTTCGCCTGGTTTGCCCACTGGCTCAAAGACGAGCCCGAGTGGTGGAAAGCGCTCTACCCCGACGACGATTTCGGCCTGGGGGCCGGAGCTTTGAAGGAGCAAGGGAAAAAGTAGGTTAAAAACCGCGGCCGCCCGGCGATGTTCAGCCATTTTAGCTGTAAATTTGCGGCGGCCGAAAGGCCGGGGGCGGGGAAACGCCCCATGCCCCCGATAAAAACATAAAAAGAAAGGACCAACTATGATTTCAGAGAAACTGCAAGACGCAATCAACGGACAGATTGCCGCCGAGATGTGGTCGTCGAACCTCTACCTCTCAATGGCATTCTATTTCGACAAAGAAGGTTTCACGGGCTTCGCCAACTGGATGAAGAAGCAGTCGCAGGAAGAGCTCGACCACGCCTATCAGATGGCCGACTACGTCATCAAGCGCGGCGGCGTGGCCAAGGTGGGCGAGGTGGCCGTCGTGCCGCAATCGTGGACGAGCCCGCTGCACGCTTTCGAGGTGGTCTACGAGCACGAATGCCACGTGACGAGCCTCATCAACGGCCTCATGGACCTGGCCGTCGAGGAGAAAGACCGTCCCACGCAGGACTTCCTCTGGACCTTCATCCGCGAACAGGTGGAAGAAGAGGCCACGGCCTCGGGCATTGTGGACCGCATCAAGAAAATGGGCGACACGGCCATCTTCAACCTCGACCAGCAATACGGCGCCCGCCAGTAACGGCGCAGGGCGGCCGCTCCGCAACAGCGAGGCGCGCGACATCTCCCCACAGTGGAGGCGTCGCGCGCCTTTTTTCGTGCCCCGGCGCCGCGGGCGGCCCTGCCGCGCCCGCGAGCGCACAAAGAAAAAGCGGAAGACCCGAGGTCTTCCGCTTTTCGTACACTCTCAGGGGCTCGAACCCTGGACCCACTGATTAAGAGTCAGTTGCTCTACCAACTGAGCTAAGAGTGCATCGTTGCAAACGCGCGGCCCTGCGTTTTCCCGTCGCCTTCCGTCGCCGTGAGGCGGGGTGCGGCCGCTCTTTGTACACTCTCAGGGGTTCGAACCCTGGACCCACTGATTAAGAGTCAGTTGCTCTACCAACTGAGCTAAGAGTGCATTTCGCGTTTGCGGGTGCAAAGTTAGGCTTTTTCCCTGTAACGGCAAAGAGCGTGGCCGCTTTTTTCGTTTTTCGTTGAAAAAAACAGCGAAACGGGCCTTGTCGACGTTGTTTTCAGCCTAAAAGAGGTGTCAGCAGGTAGGCATATCTGCCTTTCCCCTTTTCGGCCGTCCGAGAGACCACC
The DNA here is from genome assembly GCA_949297215.1 of uncultured Bacteroidales bacterium. Classification (GTDB taxonomy): domain Bacteria; phylum Bacteroidota; class Bacteroidia; order Bacteroidales; family Bacteroidaceae; genus Alloprevotella. The sequence continues at coordinate 11,614 of CASFRV010000008.1, forward strand.
TTGAAGCTTCTCTTCCGGCGGTCGAACTCCACCAAGTCCTCGCTGCCGTCGGGGTTGGCCAGATAGAAACGTCCTTCTCTGTCCCAGAAAGGGATGGAGATGCCTTTCGACCATCCTTCCAGGTAGATGTTTTCCACCTCCCTGCGCACGTCGGCGTTCACCTCTTTGACGGTTTTGCCGTTGTTGAGCCTGATGTTTTCAATATGGGCGTAGTCGCACATCGTTATGGGCAGGTTTAGCGTTTAGCGTCGTTTGCGTCGTTGATGCCTTGCGCCGGCTGTTTCCTTTCCCGGAAGCTCAGGGCGAAGAGCAGGAACACCAGCAGGGCGTAGCCCGCGAAGATGAACCACGACATGCGCCAGCCGGCCAGCTGCTCGGCGGGCGGGGCGGCATAGACGAGGCGGTTCACCACGGCCTGGGCCGAGAGCGTGCCGATGGTGGCTCCCAGTCCGTTTGTCATGATCATAAACAGGCCTTGGGCGCTGCTGCGTATGTCGGGGGCGGTGTTCTGGTCGACGTAGAGCGCGCCCGAGACGTTGAAGAAGTCGAACGCCACGCCGTAGACGAGCATCGAGAGCACAAACATCCATACGCCCGTGCCGGGGTCGCCCGTGCCGAAGAGGCCGAAGCGCAGCACCCAGGCCATCATGGCGATGAGCATGACGTTCTTGATGCCGAAGCGTTTCAGGAAGAAGGGGATGAGCAGGATGCAGCATGCCTCGCTGATTTGCGAGAGCGAGATGAGCAGGTTGGCGTGGCGGGCGCCGAACGAGTCGGCATATTCGGTCAGCGAGCCGAAGCTCGTGATGTAGGGGTTGGCAAAGCCGTTGGTTATCTGCAACGACACGCCCAGCAGCATCGAGAAGACGAAGAACAGGGCCATGTGGCGCACGCGGAAGAGCTTGAAGGCGCGCAGGCCCAGGGCGTCGGCCACCGACTGTTTCGCACCGCCGCGGCTGATGGGGCAGGCCGGCAGCGTGAAGGCGTAGGCGCCGAGCACGAGGCTCAGGCCCCCCGAGACGAAGAACTGGGCATACGTCGTCTGGAAGCCCAGCAGGTCGACGGCCCACATGGTGCAGATGAAGCCCACGGTGCCAAACACGCGGATGGGCGGAAAGTGTTGCACCGTGTCGAGGCCGGCGCGCGTCAGGCCGTTCAGGGCCACCGAGTTGCTCAGGGCCAGCGTGGGCATGTAGAAGGCCACGCTCGCCGTGTAGGGCACGAACAGGTCCGACATGGCCACGCTGCCGGCGGCCGCGAGGCCCGTCCAGGCGGTGAGGCCCATGAGGAGGCCCGCCACGAGGTGGCACAGGCCCAACAGGCGTTGCGCCGGCACCCAGCGGTCGGCCACGATGCCCATGAGGCCGGGCATGAAGAGCGAGACGATGCCTTGGACGGCGTAGAACCAGCCGATGTTTTCGGCCAGGCCCACCCCAACGAGGTAGGAGCCCATCGAGGTGAGGTAGGCGCCCCACACGGCAAATTCCAGGAAGTTCATGCCGATGAGGCGGGCTTTGAGCGTTGCGTTGTTCATGGTGTCAGTCAGTTTTAGTGTCAGTAGATGCGCCCGCCGCCGCAGAGGGCGTCGATGTCGGCGCGGAGCTTTTCGGCCGTGGCCCCTTGCTCGCCGTAGACGAGGCGCACGGTGCCCTCGCGGTCGGCTATGTAGATGCGCGGCACGCCGCCCCGGGCAAAGAGGTTGTAGACCGCGCGGTCGGTCTGTGCCGAGTAGGGCAGCGCCAGCCCCTCGTCGTGCCAGTAGGCTGCCACCCGGGCGGGCCCCTCCTCGCGGCTGATGCAGACGAAGGCCACCGAGTCGGGCCCGTAGCTGCGGTAGAGCGCGTCGAGCTTGGGCAGCTCGCGGCGGCAGTCGGGGCACGAGGTGGTGAAAAAGGCGATCACCGCCACGCGGCCCGCCAGCGTGGCGGGCGATACGGTGGTGCCGTCGTGCATGACCACGGCGAAGGGCGGCAGGGGGGTGCCCGGCACGACGATGTCCTGCGGGGCGGCCGTCGTTTCCTCCGTGATGCAGGCCGTGGGCAGCAGGGCGGAGCAGAGCAGCAGGGCTGCGAGGCACAGCTTTTTCATGGGCAGGCGGGTGATGATTACCGGCAAAATTACAAACATTCGTCCGCTCCTGCGGCCGCGGGCGCCCGCTTTTTTAGCGCCGCGGGGCAAAAAAGGCCCGCCGCCCGTCCGCCGCTCACCCCGCGGCAGGCGTGTGCGCTATTTGGCAAACTGTTAAAATCGGCCCGCGCGGCGACACGTTTCCACGCGCGAAACAGAGCGGACGGAGGCCCCTTTAAGGCCGTTGTGCCCATGTCAGGCTGACAAGAAGCCTTGGAAATTCGTTTCCATCCCATGCCGCGGCGTTTCCAAGGCCTGTTGTGGAGCGAAAAGAGCCATGAAAAAGTGACATATAGTGGCAAAAACGCCCTTCCAAGGCGTCTTGCGGATGGTCGCTGCGAGGCATGTGCCTCACTGTCAGCGCTTTCTGATTTTCGCGCAGAAGCGAGCGCGAGCGCAGTCGGTCGAAAATATCGCATTCTCAGTGTTAAAAAATGGAGCCCGCGGCCCCCCGTTTCCCCGCCGCACGCCGTCGTTTCGCCCCGCGGGGCCCGCCTGCCGGCCGCGGGGGTGCGGGGCGGCACGGGGCGCGGAAAAGCAGTGTGGGGCATGGAAAAAACGGGGCGGCGGGCAAAAAATCGGGTGAGGGGGCAAAAAAAACAGGTGATGGAGCGTTACAAACGGGCCCGTCCGCCGTTATCCTTACAGAGCCCCGCACCCCGCGCCGCAGCAGCGGCCCCCGGGAGCCCGGCGGCTCTGAAAAAAAACGACAGAAAGCATGAAACGACAAGTGGCCCTGTGGCTCCTTGCGCTGGCGGCCGTCATGCCGCTGGCAGCACAGAGGGGACTCAGCATTGCAAAGTTTTTCGACGGACGCTACCGCGACCGCAAGGACGCCGTCGAGGTTTATATGAAGGGGCGCAGCGTGGAGCGCTATGACCTGACGCTCTTTCGCAGCCTTACGCTCGCCGAGCCCGGCGCCGTGGCGGCCGATATGGAGCGCTGCGTGCGCCGCGACGCCGCCCGCGCCGTCGACAGCGAGGTGGGCATGAAGGGCGGCCGCCTCTACTACGGCTTCTACCGCCTGCCCGCCGACGGGGGCGAAAACCGCTACCTCTTCTTCCGCAACGACGCCCTTGGGCGCGGCGGGGGGCGCACCGTTACGCTCATTTTCATGCAGGGCGCGGCCACGCCCGACGTCATCCGCCGCCATTTCATGAAGTAGGCCGGCGCCTTTCTCCATCCGAACATTCATCACCATCCTATGAAACGAATTTTCCTCAGCCTGCTGCTCGCACCGGCGGCCCTCACAGCCGCGGCAGACCTGCCCGCCTCGGTGGGCGACACCATCATCAACGTCGAAAACGTGCACCGCGTGGTCGTGAGCGAGACGGCCGACACGCTCCACGTCGACCTGCGCGGCCTCAGGGCCGACAGCGCCTTCCGCTTCCGCTACGTGCACGCCGCGCCCGACAGCGCCGTCACCTCCGTCGAGAAGCGCGACGGCCGCGGCCTGCGCTTCCCCTTCTACCACCGTGCCGCGGGGCAGCTCCGCCACTGGTCGGGGCCGGCCGTGGCCGCCGGCTTCCAGTTTGCGCCCGGCGCGCCGGCCGACATGACCGTGAGCACGGCCGCCTCGCAGGAGATCTACGTCGAGCTGGCCGCCTTTCACCGCTACACCCGTGGTGAGCGCCACGACTTTGCCGTGGGAGCGGGCTGGGAGATGAACATCTACGAGCTCACGGGCCACCGCGCCTTCCACAAGGGCGCCGACGGGTGCATCGCTCTGGTGCCCTATCCCGAGGGGGCGCGCATCGACTTTTCGCGCCTCTGGGTGATGGGCCTGGCCGTGCCCCTGCGCTATACGTTCCACTGCTCCGACCACGTCGGCGTCTCGTTGGAAACGCGCCTCGGGTTCCACTTTGCCGGGCGCCTGCGCTCGCGCTACCGGCTCGACGGCATCGAGCGCGAGGAGCGCACCGGGCGCATCGGGCAAAGCCCCGTGACGGTGAGCTTCAAGGCCTCGGTCAACGTTTACCGCGTGGGCCTCTACGTCCAGGGCAGTCCCTGCCGCGTGCTGCGCGACGGGCGCGGCCCGGAGTTCGGCCGCCTCTCCGTGGGCTTGCAGCTGGGCTTCTGAGGGCCGGCGCAACGCGTTTTTTGAAACCAACTTCACCGAAAACATGCTTATCATCCGAAAAAGATACCGCACCATGAAACGTATATGCCTCATCCTCGCCCTCTTTGCCGCCGCCCTGACGGCCCCGGCAGCCCTGCCCACGGCCGTGGGCGACACCATAGCCGACGTCGAAGGCGCCCGCCGCGTCGTCCTGACCGGCCGGGGCGACAGCCTGCTCGTCGACATCAGCGGCAGCGAGCACAACGCCGACTACCACCTGCGCTACGTCAGAACCACGGCCGACAGCGCCACGGCCGACGTGGAGCGCCGCGGCGCCCGCTGGGACTTTGTGACGCCCTTTGAGAAAAACCGCAGCCGCGCCGACCGTGAAATAGGCATAGGCGGCCTGGGCTTCGGCTTTGTCACGCCCCTGGCTGCGCCCGCAGGCATGCGCGTTGACATGCGCCGCTCGTTCGAGATTTTCATTGAGCCCCTCACCGTTTCGCTCTTCACCCGCAACCGCCGGCATGCCTTCTCCTACGGCGTCGGGTTCGGCTGGCGCAACTTCCGCCTGGACGGCGGCAGCCGCTTCCTCAAAGACCGGTGGGACAACCTCACCGTGGGCCCTTTCCCCGAGGGCGCCTCGCCCGACTATTCGCGCATCAAGCTGTTCAGCCTCACCATCCCCTTCCGCTACCGTTTCTACATCACCGACGAGCTCACGCTGGGGCTGGCCGCCATCATGAGCTGCAACAGCTATGGCAGCATCGAGACGCGATACAGGAAGGACGGGCTGCGCATGCGCGAGTTTGACAAGCACATCCACCAGAAAAAAGTGACGGCCGACTTCATGCTGGCCCTATCCTACGACGATATGGGCGTCTACGTCAAGGCCAGCCCCTTCCGCGTGCTGGAACCCGCCTTGGGCCCCGACTTCCGCAGCCTCAGCGTGGGCTTCTCCCTGGGCTTCTGAGCCGCCACTCCGCTGCCCGGGCCTGAAAAAGCCTGCGCGGCGCGCCGGCCGACGACGGCCGGGCGTTAACTTTGCACGCCGCCCGCCCCGACGGCATCAACTCCGACCGAGAAAATGGGAGACATCGCATTGCTGAAAGCTTTTGAGCGCCTGCACCGCCGCCTGCACGCCATGGCGGTGCGCCTGCTGGCCGACGACGCCGCTGCCGACGACGTGCTGCAAGAGGCCTTTTGCCGTTTGTGGCAGCGCCCGGCGGAGGGCGCCGGCGGAGCTGCCGGCCCGGCGATGACGCCCCCGTCGCTCAGCGAGGAGCGGGCCGGCGCCATGCTCGCCGTGACCGTGCGCCGCCTGGGCATCGACCGCCTGCGCAGCGAGGCCCGCCATCCCCACCTCGCGCTCGACGAGGAGCGCGACGCCCGCCCCGACGACGCGGCCGAGGAGAGCCGCCGGCGCGAGCAGCGCCTGGCCCTGCTCGAAGCCGCCGTGGAGAGCTGCCTCACCGAGCGCCAGCGCGAGGTGCTGCACCGCCACGAATACCGCGGCGAGAGCTTCGAGCAGATTGCCGCCGAGCTCCACATGCAGCCCGCCGCCGTGCGCATGCAGCTATCGCGCGCCAGAAGGGCCATCCGCAGCTATTTTAAAGAACACCGATTATGAGAAAATTTCGCATATCCCGCTCTGAATCCCGCTCCCTGGCCTATTGGGAACGGCAGGCCGCGCGCTATTTCGACGCCGCCCTCACCGACGACGAGGAGCGTGCCCTGCGCCGCTTCCTGGCCTCGCCCGCGGGGGCCGATGCCCGCTTCGACGACGTGCGCGCCGTCATGGGCTTTCTCGTCGTGGCGCGCCGCCGCCACGAGGCTGCCGCCGCGGCCTGGCCGCTGGCCCGCCGCACGCTGAGCCTGCGCCTGCGCTATGCCGCGGCGGCCGCCGTGGTGGTGGCCGTGCTGGGCGGGGCGGGGGGCGTGGCCCTCTGGCGCGGGCAAAACGTCTGCGTGGCCTATGCCGGCGGCCGCAAGCTCACCGACCGCGAGGCCGTCATGCAGCAGGCCCGCGCCTCGCTGCGCGCCATGGAGCGCCCCGCCGACGTGCCCGACATCGAGGCACAGCTGGGCGACATGCTGGCCACGCCGGCGGCCGCGGCCGACACGTTGCCTTAGACCGGGGCGGCAGACCCCTGCGGCAGGCGGACGGAGGGTGGCTTCCGTCCGCCCCTTGCGCCGTGCAGCCGCGCGCGGGCGGCTTGCCTGCGCCGCGGGTTTTTTATATATTTGCGTTCCGAAGGCGGAAAGGCCCGTTTTTGCCCCCTCCGGGCCCTTTTGGGCAGGCCGGGAGCGACCGAAGGAAGATAAAAAAACATAAAATGATATACCCAGATAATTTTGAACACAAGATAGGTTTCGACGAGGTGCGCACCTTGCTGAAAGGGCGGTGCATCTCGTCGCTCGGAGCCGAGTGGGTGGACCGCCTGGCCTTCATGCCGGGCTACGCCGACGTGCAGCGCGCGCTCACCGAGGCCGACGAGTTTCGCCGCTTCATGGAGGAGGAAGAGGACGTCTACGAGGAAAACTTCTTCGACGTGCGCCAGGCGCTGGCCCGCGTGCGGCCCGAGCGCACCTATATGGAGGAAATCGAGCTGTTCGACCTGAAGCGCTCGCTCGCCACGGTGGGGGCGCTCACGGCTTTCCTGCGCCGCCCCGTGGACGACCGCGCCGACGTGCCCGCGTGGAAGTATCCCGCGCTGCGGGCCCTCACCGAGGGCATCAACGCCTTTCCCGACGTGGTGCGCCGCATCGACGAGGTGCTCAACAAGTATGGAAAGGTCAAAGACACGGCCTCGGGCGAGCTCCTCTCCATCCGCCATTCGATCGAGGTGACGGTGCGGAGCGTTTCGCACAACCTGCGCTCCATTATCACCCAGGCTCAGCAGGAGGGCTACATCGACCGCGACGTGGCGCCCACGCTGCGCGACGGCCGTCTGGTCATCCCCGTGGCCCCGGCGCTGAAAAGAAAAATCAAGGGCATCATCCACGACGAATCGGCCTCGGGCAAGACGGTCTTTATCGAGCCGTCGAGCGTGGTCGAGGCCAACAACCGCATCCGCGAGCTGCGCGCCGCCGAGCGCCGCGAGGTCATACGCATCCTGCAAGAGCTCTCGGCCGAGATACGCCCCCACGTGGGCGAAATGATGGACGCCCTGCTCTTCTTGGGCCACATCGACTACCTGCGGGCCCTGACGGGCTTCTCGGCAGCTTTTGGAGCCGTCGTGCCGCAGCTCGAAAGCGGCCCCGTGCTCAGCTGGCGCGAGGCTGTCCACCCGCTGTTGCAGCAGTCGCTGGCCCGCCACGGCAAAAAGATGGTGCCCCTCGACGTGCGCCTGAGCGGCCGCGGCCGCATCCTGCTCATCTCGGGCCCCAACGCCGGCGGCAAGTCGGTCTGCCTCAAGACGGTGGGCCTGTTGCAGTACATGTTGCAGTGTGGCATGCCCGTGCCCCTGGGCGAAGGCTCCACCGCGGGCATCTTCGACGACATCTTCATCGACATAGGCGACGAGCAAAGCCTCGAAAACGACCTGAGCACCTATTCCAGCCACTTGCTCAACATGAAGAACATGATGAAACACAGCGGGCGTCGCAGCCTGCTGCTCATCGACGAGTTCGGCGGCGGCACGGAACCCCTCATCGGCGGCGCCCTGGCCGAGGCCATCCTCGACCGCTTCGTGCAGAACGGCGCCTGGGGCATCATCACAACCCACTATCAGAACTTGAAACGCTACGCCGAGACCTGCAACTCGGTGGTCAACGGCGCCATGCTCTACGACCGCGCCCGGATGCAGCCGCTCTTCATGTTGCAGATTGGCAATCCCGGCAGTTCGTTTGCCGTTGAGATTGCGCGCAAGATAGGCATCCCCGAAGACGTCATAGCACGCGCCTCGGAGCTCGTGGGCAAGGACTACATCATGAGCGACAAGTACTTGCAGGACATCGTGCGCGACAAAATGTACTGGGAAAACAAGCGACGCAACATCCACAAGCGCGAAAAACAGCTCGAAGAGACCGTGGCACGCTACGAGGCCGAGATGCAGAAGCTCCTGGCCGAGCGCAAGGAGGTCATGGCCCGCGCCAAAGAGGAGGCGGCCAGCCTGTTGCAACAGTCGAACGCGAAAATTGAAAACACCATCCGCGCCATACGCGAGGCCCAGGCCGAACGGGAGCGCACCCGCGAGGCACGGCAGGAACTGGCCGACTTCAAGGCTGCCGTGGCCGACGAAAAGGCGGGACGCGACGAGGAACGCATCGTGCGCGAGATGGAAAAGATAAAGCGACGCCGCGAACGGCGCGACGGGCGACGCCCCGGCACGCAGCAGGGCGGTGCGGCGGGCACGGCCCCGGCACAGGGCGCGGCTGCAAAGGCTGCTGCGGAGAAGCAACCCCTGGCTCCTGGCGACACCGTGCGCATCAAGGGCCAGACCACCGTGGGACGCGTCGACAGCCTCAACGGGCGCACGGCCCGCGTGCTGTTTGGCATGATGTACACGTCGCTGCCCGTGGAGCGGCTGGAACGCGCCGACGCGCCCAAGGAGGACAAAACGATGGCGACGGCCACCTTCGTGAGCCGCGCCACGCGCGACGCCATGTATGAGAAGAAGCTCCACTTCAAGCCCGAGCTCGACGTGCGCGGCATGCGCGTCGACGAGGCGCTGACGGCCGTCACCTATTTTATCGACGACGCCATCCAGCTCGAATATCCGCAGGTGCGCATCCTGCACGGCACGGGCACGGGGGCCCTGCGCGAGGCCATCCGCCAGTATCTCGCCACTGTGCCGGGCGTGGCCCGCTACCACGACGAGCACGTGCAGTTTGGCGGCGCGGGCATCACCGTGGCCGAGCTTGCCTGAGGCCTGTGGCGGCGGGCCGCGGCCCGTCGCTCCCCGGAAGTCTATATACGACGAAGGCTTCCCCACGCAGAAGAGCGGTTGGGGAAGCCTTCGTCGTTATTGGTGCGCTCAGGCAAGGGGGCGCTGAGGAATGTGTTTCAGCCACCGTCCGCGGACGAGGCGGACGAGGAAGATGGCGCCGCGGAAGCACAGTTCGATGCACATGGCGAGCCATACGCCGCGCAGGCCCATAGAGGGCGCCAGCGAGGCGGCCAGCGTGAGCCGCACGGCCCAGATGCTCAGCAGGTTCATCAGGCAGGGCACCACGGTGTTCCCGGCTCCCACGAACACGCCGTAGGCCACGATGGCCGCGGCGAAGCCCGGCTCGGCAAAGGCCTCAATGCGCAGCGCCATGACGCCCAGGTCGAGCACCTCGGGCACGTCTGTCATGGCGCCGATGAGCAGGGGCGCGCCCAAGTACATGACAACGCCCATGATGCCCATGATGGCCATGCCCGAAAGCACGGTGATGTAGGCAAAGCGCCGCGCCAGCTCGCGGCGGCCTGCGCCGTAGCTCTGCCCCACCAGCGTGGTGGCGGCGTCGCCTATGCCGTAGCCGGGCATGTAGCACAGGCTCTCGGCCGTGATGGCGAACGAGTTGGCCGCAATGGCGAAGATGCCGAGCGGAGCCACGATGACTGTGGTCATGATCTGCGCCCCGCAGATGACGGCATGCTCCAAACCCATGGGCAGCCCGATGTGGAGCGCCTTGCGCAGCGTGGCACGCGTGGGGCGGAAGCTGCCCCGCTCCCGGTTGAGCCGCAGGTGGGGCGAGCGGGTGCAGAGAAACAGCGCCATCAGCCCGGCCACGACCACTTCGGCCAGGCCCGTGCCCACGGCGGCGCCCGCCACGCCCCAGCCCGCGCCGGGCATCGTGACGGTGAGCCCGCCCAGCGAGATGTCGCGGGTGGGGAAGATGAGAAAATAGTTGAAAACGACGTCGAGCACGCACATCAGCACGCTCAGCAGGCTGGGGATGTGCATGTTGCCGCTGCACCGCAGCATGGCGCCCGTGAGGATGACCAGTTGGAGCACGGGCAGGAAGGCCGAGTAGATAAGAAAATAGAGCGAGGCGTCGCTGCGTATCTGCGGGTTGCCGCCGAGCCAGCCCGGCAGGGCGCCGCTGATGGCCATGCCGGCCGCGGCGAGCAGCAGGCCGAAGGAGAGAACGGCCACGAAGGCCTGTCGCAGGATGGCGCGGGCCCACTTCATGTCGCCCGCCCCGAAGGCATGGGCCACCTGCACCGAGAAGCCCGTGGCGGCAGCCGAGCACGAGCCGCCGAAGAGCCACGTCGTCGTCGACACCAGGCCGATCGACGCTGCCGGGGCGGCGCCGAGGCTCCCCACCATGGCCGCATCGATATATTGCATGACGATGGAAGAGAACTGGGCCATGATGGCAGGCACGCTGAGCTGCGCCGTGAGCAGCAGTTGCTGCCCGGTGGTCATGGGCCGCCCCTCGCGGATGAGGGCGAGCAGGCTGCCCGAAGAATCGTTGATGGATAGTTTCATATTGGTTTCCCGCGGTGCAAAGTTAAAAAGACATTTGCAAACGGGCGGGAAACGTATTACGGAGATTTAGCCCCCTTTTACGGTTGCTGCCGGCGGCGCGTGGCGCGCCGTCCGGTCGGCCGCGTGCGGTGCATGTGCCACACGGCGGCCACCTTGCGGCTCACGCAGGCGTAGTTGAGCGCGGCTGTGAACAGGTAGAGGCCCAGCGCCGTGGCCAGCGCGGGCCACACGGGGCCCGCCTCGTAGGCCGGGTAGAGCTCGCCGAAGGCCGGCAGGTAGCGCGTGCGGAGCCAGGCGGCCATGCCGCCGGCCAGCAGCAGGGTGGCCGTGTTCAGGCCGATGCACAGGGTGTGGAAGGGCCGTGCCGCCTGGGCGGGCGTGTAGCCCAGCAGGAGCAGCGTGTCGAGCTTTTCGGTGTGTTTCTGCAAGAGGATGAAAACGCTCAGCAGCAGGACGTAGAACGCCAGCAGGCAGATGACCACGCCCACGCCCATGACGAGCCCCGTCGTGAGGCGCAGGAAATAGGTGGCCTTGCCCGCGGCGTCGCCGTCGGCCTCGGTGTCGTAGCCGCGGTCGTGCAGGAAGCGGGCGATGCGTGCGTCGGCGGGGTTTTTCACCTCGACGATGAGGCGCGAGGGCCGCTTGTCGGCGTCGGGGGCCAGCCGTGCGTTGGCCTCGTCCATGAATGTCTGGGGCACAAGGATGGTGTTGAGCCGGTCGGAAAAGCCCGTAATGCGTCCGCGCAGGCGCATCGTGCCGCCCGGCCCGCGCAGCACGAGGTTGATGCCCACGAGCGATATCATTCCCTCGGAGAGGGTGGGCAGGCCGCGGCTGCGGGCAAAGCCGAAGTTGTAGAGGTTCAGGTAATTGCGCGGCACGACCACGGGCACCTCGCCGCTTCCCGGCTCATAGCGCCAGTGGGCGAGGTCGACGTCCACGTAGGCGTCGGGCAGGGCCTCGAAAAACATCTCCGTGCCGAAGGCCGGGCCGCCCGGGCCGGCTGCCACCGAGGCATACACCTCGAAGCCCGCGGGCGTGAACTCGCCCACCGACCGCGTGAAGGGTTGCTGCCGCAGCTCGTCCACCTCGTCGGGCGAGAAGCCCGTACCGGCCCCGCCCAGGGTGCGCAGGGTGCTCACGTGCTTGGCCACCACCAGGTAGCCGGGCTTCATGAAGCTGTCGCCGCTGCGGAAGAGGGGCGCCACGTCGTGATAGAACTGCACGCTGCCCAGCACGATGCATGTGCCCAGGAGGTTGGCCAGGAAGAAGCCGGCCCACTGCCACGCGCTGATGCGGCGGCTCAGGAGTTTGTAGACGAGTTTCATCGGACGGAGTGGAGAAACGAAGGGCGGACCCCGGGGGCCCGCCCTTCTACATGGTCAGGAGTTGAGATATTCCTTGATGCTGCGCGTGCCTTCGTCGCACACGATTTGCAGGATGTTGCGGTCTTTTTCCTTCAGCGTGAGGTGGAGCGATGCCTCGTAGGGATTTTCGCACGACAGCTCGACGCTTTCCACCATGTTGACGAACTTCTTCACCTGCTTGCCCTCGGGTGTGCTGTCGAGCATGGGGCGGAGGAAGGCCAGCTTCAGGATGTTTTGCGGGTAGAGGCGTGCGAAGAACAGCTTGCCCTTATAGTCGCCGGCATCCACGGCAGGCGATGCGCTGCGCAGGGCCGGGGCGTTGCTGTCGGTGGAGAAATAGAACGTTCCGTTCTTCACTCCGAAGTAGCCCTCGGTATACGAGTCGAGCGTCACCTGATATTGGTCGGGGGCGTTCTCGCTGACGTAGCCCGAGTCGAGGAAGTCGCGCATCAGGTTGCGCAGGAACGTGGCGTTCTTCACTTCGGCGTAGGCCGAGATGGTGGGTTGGCCCATTTCGTTGAAAGAGTCGAGCGAGAAGGTGACGTCTCCGTCGAGCGCCTCGAAGACGTCGGTCACGATTTTCGCGGCTTCGGGGTTGGCGTTGCGCAGCAGGCCCTGCTCCTTCACCTTGTCGAGCACGGCCTTGCCGTCAACGCTGGTGGCGGCGGCCAGGAGCGTTGATGCGGGCACATATTTCAGCACGTCGCCCCCGACGGTGCTCAGGCCCTTGGCGTTTTCGTCCATGAAGCTGCGGGCCTCGTCCGTCAGGGCGATGGCGCGGGCGCTGAGCGTGGCCTCGCCGTCGCCCAGGTTGAGGTCGGCCAGCAGGGCATAGTCGTCGATGCGCACGCCCGAGGGCAGCTGCTTTTCGAGCTCTTGCAGTTCGCGGCGCATGCCGTCAATTTCGGCCAGCCCCTTGCCCGAGAGGAGCAGCTGCACGTCGCCTTCGCTCTTGCAGAGCTCCTTGAAGGCCTCGTTGCTGCGTATGCTGCTCTCCTCGTCGGCCTCGAAGCGCTTGCTCACCTCGGCGATGACGTCGCGCTCGTCCTGGTCGTAGCTTTTGCTGGTGAGCATAAACCAGTCGTCGTTGAAGACGATGGGCTCGCCGCCCATTTCGAAGTAGGTGTAGCCGTCGCGTTCGATGCAGCGGTCGGCGCCGGCGTCTTTGGCCAGGGCGTCGAGCAGCTCGGTGAGCTTGTCGCGCGAGTGGACGGCCCCGATGAGGCCCACGTGGCCCTCAAAGCTCTGCGAGCCGAAGAAGAAGAGCGGTTCGCGCAGGTCGATGCCCGCCTCGGCGGGGTCGGCCATGACGGCTTCCACCTTGTCCTGCAAGGCGCGGCTCATGTTGGCGTCGCGCAGCAGGCGGCCCGCCAGGTCTTTGAGCTCCTGGTTGTCGGCCGTGCCGCTCTTTTCTGCAATTTGCTTGGCGTCGATGCGCACGACGATGGCCGCATCGTCCGGGATCATGTTGGCATACTTCGGTGTGCCCGAGCACGAAGCCAGCAGCCATACGAGCGAAAGCGTCGCCAGCAGGCAGGAATAGATTTTCTTGTTCATGGCGTTGATGATGTTAGTGGATAAAAAAGATGTTGCGTCCCTCATGGTTGCCGCCGGGGCCGCAGCGTGTGCGGCAGGCGGCGTGCGGCGGCCGGCGGGCGCCTCCTATATATAATAAGGAGTGGAGCTGCGCGGGACGCCTCCGGGCGGAGCGTGCCCCGTGCCGTCCTTTTCGGCACAACCGTGCAACAAATGTATGTATTAAATATTATAAGTGCAAAGAAACGGACAGAAAAATGCGAGGAAAGGGGCGTTTTGGCGCGGAAACATGTTGTAAAACATTTTTCATCATTTATAGGGATTGCCGGCGGCCGGATTGCGGCGTAATTTTGCGGGCGATATGAACAGATCTATCCACTCTCTATTGCTGGCCGGCCTCCTGCTGGCTCCGCAGGCGCTCCCGGCCGCCGCCGACGGCCGCGACGCCACGGCTCCGGGGCTGCCGGCCGATACGTCGCGCGTGGTCGACATCGAGGAGGCCGTCGTTGTGGCCTCGCCCAAGGAGAACGCCCGCCTGCGCCGCCAGCCCGTGGCCGTGAGCCTCTTTGGCCGGGCCGACTTGCAGGCGCGCGGCGTGGCCGACGTCAAGGGCCTCACCTCGCTCGCGCCCAACTTTTTCATGCCCGACTACGGCTCGCGCTTCACCTCGGCCGTCTACATACGCGGCATCGGCTCGCGCACGAACAACCCCGCCGTGGGGCTCTACGTCGACAACCTGCCCTTCACCGAAAAGGCGGGCTACGACTTCAGCTTTGCCGACGTGGAGCGCGTCGACGTGATGCGCGGCCCGCAGGGCACGCTCTACGGGCGCAACACGATGGGCGGCCTGGTGCGCGTCTTCACGGCCGACCCGCTGCGGGCCGGCGGCACGCAGCTGCGCCTGGGCGCCACGACGCACGAGGGCGGCCGCCGCGCCTCGGTGGCCACCGGCTGGCGGCCCGCTGCGGGCCTGGGCCTCAGGCTCAGCGCCTACTATGACGGGGCAGAGGGCTTCCGCCGCAACGACCTGACGGGCCGCCGTGCCGACGGCTCCGACGCCGGCGGGGGCCGCCTGCGCCTGGCCTGGCTGCCCGCCGAGCGCTGGCGCATCGACGTGCAGGCGGCCTACGAGCAGAGCCGCGAGGACGCCTGCCCCTACCGCTACGTGGGAGCCGTCGACCCCGCCGACGGCGCCGAGCCCTATCCCGACGCCGTGGGCCTCATCACGCAAAACCGCCAGAGCTCCTATCGCCGCCGCCTCCTGACGAGCGGGGTGGGGGCCGTGTGGACGGGGCCGCGCCTCACGCTCTCGTCCACCACGTCCTATCAGTACGTGGGCGACCGCCTCTTCATGGACCAGGACTTCCTCTCGGCCGACATATTCAGCCTCGAACAGCGCCAGCGCCTGCACACGCTCACCGAAGAGCTCGTGCTGAAAAGCCCCGCCCGCGGCCGCTGGCAGTGGACCTCGGGCGCGTGGTTTTCGTACCGCGCTGCCCGCACGCGCTGCCCCGTGGTGTTCTACGACGACGGCATGAGCTATCTCAACGGCCTGCTCGCCGACGTGTTTGCCTCGGTCGAGGCCATGCCCGGCATGAGCGTGCGCCTCACCGACCCCTCGCTCGCGCTGGGGGCCCGCCTCGAAACGCCCTCGCTGGGCGCCGCCCTCTATCACCAGAGCACCGTGCGCGACCTGCTGGTGCCGGGCCTTTCGCTCACGGCGGGCCTCCGGCTCGACTATGCCCGCGACTGCCTGCGCCTGCGCCCCGACCGCTCGCAGGAGGCGGCCTATCGCTTTGCGCTGCCTGCCTTTGGCGTCGACGCCTCGCTCGCGACGCCCACAGCGCTCACGGGCAACAGCCGCGACGACGCCTGGCAGCTGCTGCCCAAGGTGGCCTTGCAGTATGACCTGCCCGGCGGGCGCGGCAACGTGTATGTCTGCGTGGCCAAGGGCAGCCGCGCCGGCGGCTACAACGTGCAGGCCTATTCGGACCTGGCCCAGAGCGCCCTGCGCCGCGGCATGATGCTCGGTGTGGCGGCCGAGAGCGAGCGCGTCATCCGCAGCTTGCCCTTCCTGCCCGAGGCGTCGAAGGAGCACATCGTGGCCGCCATGCACGAGGCCATGGACGCCTACGTGCCGGCCGAGCCCCGCGCCGACGAACTCTACTACCGGCCCGAGCAGACGTGGCAGTATGAGGCCGGGGCCCACCTCAACCTTTTCGGCGGAGCGCTGCAAATGGACGCGGCCTGCTTCCTCATGAACACCAAGGACCAGCAGCTGGCCCGCTTTGCGCGCAGCGGCATGGGGCGCACCACGGTGAACGCCGGCCGCAGCCGCAGCTACGGCGCCGAGCTCTCGCTGAGGGCCGCCCTGTGGCGCGACCGCTTGGCCCTGGCCGCCGCCTACGGCTATACGCACGCCGCCTTTACGCGCTACGACGCGGGCGACGGGGCCGACTACACGGGCCGCCGCGTGCCCTATGCGCCCGAACACACGTTCTCGGCCTCGGCCGACGTGCGTCAGCCCCTCTCCGGCTGCTTCGTGCGGGCCCTCACGGCGGGTGTGGCCGTGGCGGGCGCGGGCCGCATCTGGTGGGACGAGACCAACACCTTCTGCCAGCCGTTCTATGCCACGCTCTCGGCCCGCATCGGCGTGGAGCTGCCCGCCGGCGTCGAGGTGGAGCTGTGGGGTCGCAACCTCACCGACGCCCGCTACGACACCTTCGTGTTCGACAGCATGGGGCGCCGCTATGCCCAGCAGGCCGACCCCGTGCGTTTCGGGGCCGACGTGCGCCTGCGCTTCTGAACGCCCCCGCCGCGCCTCCTCCGGGCTGCGGCATGGGGTGACCTCTTGTCTTCGTTTTAAAGAAAACGGGCTGCACTCGGGAAAACTCATGCGAAAAGCCTGCGGCCTTTCGCAAGAGCTCTCCGCTCGTTGGCACCATTTTTCCAAAAAATAATGACAAGCCCCGGGGCTTGCAAAAAGTGTGAAACAGCCCGCTGCGGCCCTCTTGGGGCTTCGGCGGGCTGCCGCGCGTTAGGTTTTCTTAGCGCAAAGTTGCGTTTTTCCTTTGTTTTCTTTCGGTTTTCTGCCAGGCGGCCGGCCCCGTCCTCTCTCTTTGGCCCCGAAAGCCCGCCGTGTACCCCCTCGCCCAGGGGCCCGAATGCGGCAGAATGGGGCGAAAACGTTGCTCAGCGGCTCATTTTTCGCAGAAAACAGGCCTTCGTTCCGCATCAACACCCCATGGATCGGCCGATCCATCCCATGCTTTTTCCGAAACACCCCATGGATCAGTGCAGGGGTGGGAGGGGAGAATGCGGCCATGGCTGATAATGAGCGCTTTATGCCCTCGCGGGCGGCGGGTGGCCTCGTGCAGCGCCGTTTGCCTCGCGCGCAGGCGGCGCCGTCGCCGTCGCCGCGCGTTTTCGGGCGGCTGTGGAGGCCTTCGCTGTCCGGCTTTGCAGCCGAAGGGGTCGTGCGGCCGCGGCGTGGGGCGCACGCGCGGAGTGGGGCCGTGGCAGCTGCATGGCGGCGGGCGGCGGCCCGCTCCCCCGGTCGCCTGTCGCGCCATTTCGGTGTGAATTTTTAAAAATTTTATCCATCCGTTCCGTCGCCTTATCCCGCTTTTTTGTCCGTTTGTCCCCGAAAACGGCTTAAACGTCCTTTCGGCAAGCGTCGGGCGGCTTGGTAAGATGGAAAGAAACCTTTATTTTTGCATCAAATCCTTAACGGTCGGGCACGCCGCCCGCCCCTCAACCGAAAACCACGCTGCCCGGCCGCCGCAAGAGGCTCCGGCCGCCGGAAGGCATCCGATAAGCAACGTATTGAAAGGGCCTCGCAAAAGTTTTTTACCTGTATGAAAAAAGTCATATTGGGAGTGCTGGTCGCCCTGACGGCCACATCGTGTACCACCGTGCGCAAGACCGCCACGACGATGGACGTAAACACCAACGCCACGAGCCGCTCGACGGCCGACCTCGTTGTTTCGCCCGAAAAGCAGATGTACGACTACCGTCCGCCCAAGAAGGTGCGCCGCGGCGGCATGAACAACGCCAAGAGCACGGCCGTGGCCGAGCTGCTCCGCCAGTCGGGCGCCGACGTGCTGGTTCACCCGCAGTTTGAGACGTCCGTGCGCACGGGCCTCTTCGGTCAGAAAAAAATCAAGCGCGTCGTCGTATCGGGCTATCCCGCCACGTATCGCAATTTCCAGAGTAAGAACGATAACAAGAAGCAGTGATGAAACGCATTTTATACCTTAGCCTCGCCCTGACGGCGCTGCTTTTTGCCTCGTGCACCACGGTGCGCAAGACGGCCTCCACGTCCGACATCCGAACCGAGGTGATGCAATATCCCACCGTGGCCGACCTCGACGTGCTGCCCAAGGTGGAACAGACCATAACGTGGAACTTCGTGCCCTTCCACTGGGGCCAGCCGTCGCTCGACGTGCGCAAGACCAACTTGCAGGCTGAGGTCATCAAGGCCGCCGGCGCCGACGTGCTGCTCGAGTCGCAGTTTGTCTTCACGAAGCGCAGCTTTGGCGAGCGCACCCTCACCGTGACGGGCTATCCCGCCAAGTTCAAGAATTTCCGCAAGGCCACGCCCGAGGACCTCGAGGCCCTGAGCAAGGTGATCCCCGCCCCGCAGCAGAAAGTCTACAAGGTGTCGCGCCCCTGGTACATGTTCTGGAAGCGCTGAGGCGCCTCCGCAAGCAGCCGGCGCCTGCCGGCCGTCCACATCCCGAAGCGTCAGCCCCCCGTGCGGGGCGGCGCTTCGGGATGTGGCATGTTTGCAGCGGCAGGGTGGGACCGGGCGCGGGCCGGCGGGCACTTTTTTATGAGAAAAGCCGTCCAAACTGCTCAAAAAGGCCGTTTTTTGCAGCACCCGCGGCCCGGAACGATTTTTTTATTGTAAGTTTGCGCATAAAACCCGAAACCCGATGCCGAAAAGACGTTTCCGCCGGGCCGTTTGGCTGCCTGTTGCGCTGGCGCTGTACCTTACCGCCTCGTATATCTACCTGTATTGGAAGGGCAATCTGCAACTGACGCCCCGCCACATGGGCATCGTCGCCCTGTCGTACGTGCTGGTGGCGGCGCTCTGGTGGGTGAACCGCCGGCGCGAACGCGCGGAGCAGGGCTTCACGCAGAACCAACAATCACAGACAAAGAAGGAAATATGAAAAGATGGATGACCGTCGTGCTGCTCTTCGTGGCAGTGCTCAGTGCACACGCACAGTTTGAGAAAGGCAAGAAGTTTGTGGGCGCCTCGCTCTCGGGCCTGGGGCTTTCATACAGTTCGAGCGAGCGCTTCCGCATGGGCCTCGACGCCGAGGCCGGCTATTTCGTGGCCGACAGCTGGCTCATCAAGGCCAACGTGGGCTACGAGCACACACGCCAGGCCGACGACGTGCGCGTGGGCCTCATGGCGCGCTACTACATCACGCAGAACGGCCTGTCGCTGGGCGCCGGGGCCGAATACAACCACTTCACGCCGAAAAACAACGACGTGATGATACCCGTCGAGCTGGGCTATACGTTCTTCCTGAACCAGTATATCACCATCGAGCCCGCCATCTATTATAAAATGAGCCTGCACGACTTCAGCAACAACAGCACGGTGGGCGCACGCATCGGCTTCGGCTACTACTTCTGAGCCCTGCGCCACGCATGCACCGCAACGAAACGCTTATGTCACGAACCGAAATATCCACGCTCGGCGAGTTTGGCCTCATCCGTCACCTCACGGAAGGCCTCACGCCCCGCAACGCCTCGACCCTGCGCGGCGTGGGCGACGACTGCGCCGTGCTCAGCTATAACGACAGCCACCTGCTCGTCACGAGCGACCTGCTCATGGAGGGCATTCACTTCGACTTGGTCTACACCCCGCTGAAACATCTCGGCTACAAGGCCGCGATGGTCAACTTCTCCGACGTTTACGCCATGAACGGCCAGCCGCGCCAGCTGCTCTGCAACGTGGCCGTGGGCCGCCGCGCCTCGGTGGAAGACCTCGACGCCATCTACGACGGCCTGCGCCTGGCCTGCGAAAACCACGGCGTCGACCTCGTAGGAGGCGACACCAGTTCGTCGCTCACGGGCCTCACGCTGAGCCTCACCTGCCTGGGCGAGGCCGAGCCCGGGGCCGAGGTCTATCGCAGCGGCGCCCACGACACCGACCTGGTGTGCGTCAGCGGCGACCTGGGGGCCGCCTACATGGGCCTCCAACTGCTCGAACGCGAAAAGATGGCCCTCGCCGGCAAGAAAGGCGCCGCCGCCGAGGACTTGCAGCCCGATTTTGGCGGGCGCGAATACCTGCTCGAACGCTTCCTCAAGCCCGAGGCGCGACGCGACGTCGTGATGCGCCTGCGCGAGGCCGGCATACGCCCCACGGCCATGATGGACGTGAGCGACGGCCTCTCCTCGGAGCTGCTCCACATCTGCTCGCAGAGCCACGTGGGCTGCCGCATCTACGAGGAGCGCATCCCTCTCGACTATCAGACGGCGGCCGTGGCCGAGGAGTTCAACCTGAACGTCACCACCTGCGCCCTCAACGGCGGCGAGGACTATGAGCTGCTCTTCACCGTCCCGCTGGCCGACCACGAGCGCGTGGCCGCCATCGACGACGTCCACGTCATCGGCCACATCACGCGCCCCGAGCAGGGCTCCGTCCTCGTCACGCGCGACGGGCAGGAGTTTCCTCTGCGTGCCCAGGGCTGGAACGCATTCACCGAAGACGGCGGCCGGCAGTGAGCCCGCCCCGCTCCGCCCCAGTATGCGCCCGTCAAGGATTAGTAATATGTTTGATAACAAATAGAGGGGCAGTATAACGGCAATGAAAGCCATAGGCCTCCCAACCGGGCGCATATTTAAGCGACGGCCTCCCCACCCACCGGTGCGGGAGGCCGTCGTGCGTCGGGCCGGGGCGCAGGGCGGCGCCTGCCATCTCTGTCAGAAAAGCTGACAGGCCGACGTGACAGAATGGCGTGAAATGTCGGCAGGCCATCGTGTCCGGCCCTTTGGCACGCTTTTGGCACGAACCGGGGCGGGAACGCCCGACACCGTGGCGCCACCGCAAGCAAACGTTACAACAAAACTTTTTAAAATAACGCTATCATGACTATCAAACCATTAGCAGACAGGGTGCTCGTGAAGCCTGCGCCCGCAGAAGAGAAAACCGTAGGCGGCATCATCATCCCCGACACGGCCAAAGAAAAGCCCTTGCAGGGAACCGTCCTTGCCGTGGGCAACGGCACGAAAGACGAGGAAATGGTGCTCAAAGTGAACGACACCGTCCTCTACGGCAAGTACTCGGGCACGGAAGTTGAGCTCGATGGTGAGAAATACCTCATCATGCGTCAGAGCGACGTCCTCGCCGTGCTGGCATAACGCACCTTATTATATTAACATCCCCAACAACAAAAACAACAAGCAATCATGGCAAAAGAAATCAAATACGATGCAGAAGCAAGAGAGCTCCTCAAAGAGGGAGCCGACGCCCTAGCCAACGCAGTGAAGGTCACGCTCGGTCCGAAGGGCCGCAATGTGGTTATCGATAAGAAGTTTGGCGCTCCGCGCATCACCAAGGACGGCGTTTCCGTGGCCAAGGAAATTGAGCTCGAAGGCGCCTTCCAGAACGCAGGCGCACAGCTCGTCAAGAGCGTGGCCAGCAAGACGGGCGACGACGCCGGCGACGGCACGACGACGGCCACCGTGCTGGCTCAGGCCATCCTGAACGAAGGCTTGAAGAACGTGGCTGCCGGCGCAAACCCCCTCGACGTGAAGAGAGGCATCGACAAAGCCGTGGCCAAGGTGGTGGAAAACATCAAGGAGCAGGCCGAGCAGGTCGAGGAGAGCTACGACAAAATCGAGCAGGTGGCCACGATCTCTGCCAACAACGACACCGAAATCGGTAAGCTCATAGCCGACGGCATGCGCGCCGTAAGCGTCAACGGAGTCATCACGATTGAAGACGCCAAGGGCCGCGACACCGTTCTCAAGACGGTAGAGGGCATGCAGTTCGACCGTGGTTATCTCTCTCCCTACTTTGTGACCGACACGGAGAAGATGCAGTGTGTCATGGAGAAGCCTTACATCCTTATCTACGACAAGAAGATTTCGAGCTTGAAGGACTTCCTCCCCATCCTCGAACCCGCCGTGCAGAGCTCGCGTCCGTTGCTCGTCATCGCTGAGGACGTCGACAGCGAGGCCCTGACCACGCTCGTGGTGAACCGCCTGCGCGCTCAGCTGAAGATATGCGCCGTCAAGGCTCCGGGCTTCGGCGACCGCCGCAAGGCCATGCTGGAAGACATCGCCGTACTGACCGGTGGCGTCGTTATCAGCGAGGAAAAGGGCTTGAAGCTCGAGCAGGCCACACTCGACATGCTGGGCACGGCCGAGAAGGTGACCATCACGAAGGAGAACACCACCATCGTCAACGGTGCCGGTGCCAAGGAAAACATCCAGGAGCGCATCGACCAGATAAAGAACGAGATTGCCAACACCACTTCGTCCTACGACAAAGAGAAGTTGCAGGAACGCCTGGCCAAGCTCTCGGGAGGCGTGTGCGTGCTCGAGGTGGGCGCTGCCAGCGAAACCGAGCAGAAGGAGAAGAAAGACCGCTGCGACGATGCTCTCTGTGCCACGCGTGCAGCTGTTGAAGAGGGCATCGTAACGGGTGGCGGCGTTGCCTACATCCGTGCACAGAAGGCTCTTGAAGGCTTCACGGGCGACAATGCCGACGAAACGACCGGTATCGCCATCGTGCGCCGCGCCATCGAGGAACCGCTCCGCCAGATCTGCCAGAACGCAGGCGTCGAGGGAGCCGTCATCGTCAACAAAGTGCGCGAAGGCGAGGGCAACTACGGCTACAACGCCAAGAACGACGAGTTCTGCGACCTGCGTGCCGCCGGCGTGGTCGACCCTGCCAAGGTGACCCGCGTGGCTCTCGAAAACGCAGCCAGCGTGGCAGGCATGTTCCTCACCACGGAATGTGTCATCTGCGACAAGAAAGAAGAGAAGCCCGAAGCCATGGGCGCTCCCGGCATGGGAGGCATGGGTGGCATGATGTAAAAATTTGTTCCATCTATATTTGATAATTTTGTTGCGGAGTCGGTCGGCCCGGGAGGGTCGGCCGACTTTTTTGCATTCGGGCTACTCCTTATTATATAGGGTAAAGTGGCGAGGGGCGGCCCTTGCTTCGCCGCGTCAGCTTGGCGGGGCGGAGGTTTTTCCGTATTTTTGTCCGCAAATATGAGATGCAGTCCGGGAGCGACGGGCCGGAGGATTTTTCTCCTTTGGCGCCCGCCCGTCCGGCCGTTGAGTTGCTACAAGTTTATCCCAAAGAAATAATGGAACAACCGAAACATCGACAAGGACTGACGTCCGAACAGGTGGCCGAGAGCCGCCGAAAGTATGGTGAAAACGTATTGACACCGCCCAAGCGCGAGCCGCTGTGGCGGCAGTTCCTCGAAAAGTTTGAAGACCCCATCATCCGCATCCTGCTTGTGGCGCTGCTGGCTTCGGTGGGCATCGCCTGCTTCGAATACCACGAGGGGGGCGACGCCGGCGTCTTCCTGGAACCGTCGGGCATCTTCGTGGCCGTCATGCTGGCCACGGGCATCGGCTTCTGGTTCGAGGTGAAGGCCAACCGGGCCTTCAACGTGCTCAACAAGGTGAACGACGACGACGCCGTGCAGGTGGTGCGCGACGGCCACGTGCAGGAGGTGCCCAAGCGCGACGTCGTGGTGGGCGACCTCGTCGTGCTCAACACGGGCGTTGAGATACCGGCCGACGGAGAGCTCGTCGAAGCCGTGTCGATGCAGGTCAACGAGTCGTCGCTCACGGGCGAGCCCGTCGTCAAAAAGTCGGTGCGGCCCGAGGACTTCGACAAAGACGCCACCTATCCCACCAACTGCGTGCTGCGCGGCACCACCGTGGTCGACGGTCACGGCCTGATGTGCGTGGCCCACGTGGGCGACGCCACCGAGAACGGTAAAGTGTTCGTGGCCGCCCAGATCGACAACAGCGTGAAGACGCCTCTCAACCACCAGCTCGACGGTCTGGGCGGTGTCATCACGAAGGTGAGCTACGTGCTGGCCGGTCTCATCCTGGTGGGTCGCCTCATCACCTATTTCCACGGCCTGGAAGCGTTCGGGTGGGTCGACTTTGTGGCCTATCTGCTCCAAACGGTGATGATTGCCGTCACGCTCATCGTCGTGGCCGTGCCTGAGGGCCTGCCCATGAGCGTCACCCTCTCGCTGGCCCTGAGCATGCGCCGCATGTTGAAGACCAACAACCTTGTGCGCAAGATGCATGCCTGCGAGACGATGGGCGCCACCACCGTCATCTGCACCGACAAGACCGGCACGCTCACGCAGAACCAGATGCGCGTGAGCGAGATGCGCATTTTCGGCCCGCAGAACGAGCGCACCGACGCCCTTATGGCCGAGGGCATCGCCGTCAACTCCACCGCCTTTCTCGACACGACCGGCGGAGGCGCGGCCCGCGTGATGGGCAACCCCACCGAGGGCGCCCTGCTCCTGTGGCTCAACGACCGCGGCGTGGGCTATGAGGCCCTGCGCGAGGCCGCTCCCGTCGAGGAGCAGCTCACCTTCTCGACCGAGCGCAAGTATATGGCCACCGTGGTGCGCTCGGCCGTGCCCGGTTGCGAGGGCCGTCGCATCCTCTACGTCAAGGGCGCGCCCGAGATTGTGCGTCGCCTCTGCGCCGGGGCCGCGGGCAACGTATCGGACGACGAGCTCGGAAACCTCCTGCTGGGCTATCAGAACCAGGCCATGCGCACGCTGGGCTTTGCCATGCAGGAACTCGCCGACGGCGACGCCACGATAGCCGACGGCCGTGTGACGGCCACGCGCCTCACGTTCCTGGGCGTGGCCGCCATTGCCGACCCCGTTCGTGCCGAGGTGCCTGCCGCCGTGAGCAGCTGCATGCAGGCCGGCATCAGCGTGAAAATCGTGACGGGCGATACGCCGGCCACGGCCCGCGAGATTGGCCGCCGCATCGGTCTGTGGCAGGAGGGCGACGGAGCGCGCAACGAGATAACCGGCCCCGAGTTTGCCGCCTTGAGCGACGAGGAGCTGCGCGACCGCGTGCTCGACCTGAAAATCATCTCCCGCGCACGGCCCATGGACAAGAAGCGCCTGGTCGAGACCTTGCAGGAGAAGGGCCAGGTGGTGGCCGTCACGGGCGACGGCACCAACGACGCCCCCGCCCTGAAGGCGGCCCACGTGGGCCTCTCCATGGGCGACGGCACGTCGGTGGCCAAGGAGGCCAGTGACATCACCATCATCGACAACTCGTTCCAGAGCATAGCCCGCGCCGTCATGTGGGGCCGCTCGCTCTACCGCAACATACAGCGCTTCGTGCTCTTCCAGATGACCATCAACGTGGCCGCCTGCCTCATCGTGCTCATCGGCGCGTTCCTGGGCACGCAGTCGCCCCTCACCGTGACGCAGATGCTCTGGGTCAACCTCATCATGGACACGTTTGCCGCCATGGCTCTGGCCTCGCTGCCCCCCACGCCCGAGGTGATGCGCGAAAAGCCGCGCCGCCGCACCGACTTCATCGTGACGCCCGCCATGTGGCGCGGCATACTGGGCATGGGCGCCCTCTTCACGGCCCTGCTCATCGCCCTGCTCGTGGTGTTCCAGCGCTACGACGTCACGTCGCTCACCGACTATTCGTGGCTTTCCCTGCCCCAGGCCGAGGCCTTCCTCACGCCCTACGAGGAGAGCGTCTTTTTCACCATCTTCGTGCTGTTCCAGTTTTGGAACATGTTCAACGCCCGCGCCTATGCCACGGGCCATAGCGCCCTGCACGCTCTGGGCGGCAGCCGCGGCTTCCTGCTCATCGCGCTGGTCATCCTCTTGGGCCAGGTGGTCATCGTCAGCGTGGGCGGCTCGATGTTCAACGTCTCGCCCCTGCCCTGGACCGACTGGCTCGCCATCATAGCCGCCACGAGCCTCGTGCTCTGGGGCGGCGAGCTGAAACGTCTGTTCAGCCGATAAGCATCTCCCCACCCGGCGTGGGGGGGGGGCCCGGGGGGCCCCCCCCGGTGTTTTTCAGGCACAAAAAAAAACCATATGGAGAGAGACATGACAAGGAACTAGCGGGCGGCCTGCGCCGACCTGCTCTTCGAGCTCGACCGCCTGCCGCCCTCGCGCGAGCAGGAGCGCCGCGCCCTGATAGACCGTCTGCTGGGCAGCACGCGCGGCGCGTGCTGCATCCTTTCGCCCTTCCGCTGCGACTATGGCTACAACATCCACGTGGGCGAAAACTTCTTTATGAACGTGGGCTGCACTGTGCTCGACGGCGCCCCCGTGACCTTTGGCAACAACGTCTTCGTGGCCCCCGGCTGCGGCTTCTACACCGCCGGCCACCCGCTCGACGCCGAGCGCCGGGGTGCGGGGCTCGAATACGCCCTGCCCATCCGCGTGGGCAACGACGTGTGGATCGGTGCCCACGTGTGCGTGCTGCCGGGCGTCACCATCGGCGACGGAGCCGTCATCGGGGCCGGCAGCGTCGTCACGCGCGACGTGCCCCCCGGCGTGCTGGCCGTGGGCAACCCCTGCCGCGTGGTTCGCCCCATCACCGAGGCCGACCGCCGGCGGTATCGCTGACGCCCCGACGCCCCGCCGCAGGGCCACGGCGCGCGCTGTGCGCTATATGGCACAGTGTTAATGCGGACAGCGACCGCCGTCGGCCTTCCAGCGATTTTTCCGTGCGTCCATGCGTCTTTTTTGTGCGTCCAAGCGAACGATGCATCGATCCATGGGGTGTTTCAAGAAATCCATCCCATGGAATTGCCGATCCAAGGGATGGAAATTCCGTTCCATGGGCAGTTTTCAGCAGAAATTTGGCCCCGATTTGCGCCATATAGTGGCAAAATCGGGGCTTTTTGGCATCCCTGCGGCGGAGTGTCGCGGGGATGTGGCTGAAAACCAGAGGTTTCTATTTTTCGCTCATTTGCGAGCAAGGGAGCAGTCGCTCGAAAATAATCGATTCTCCGTGTTAAAAAGATGATGAGCGGCAGCACGGGCGGCCTCGAAGAGGCCCGGCTATCAGTAGCCGCGGGTGGAGCGAAGCGGAACCCGCGGTGCGGACACACACATCAAAGATAGCCTCGAAGAGGCGTCTATGCCACTAGCCGCCACCGGGCATAACGACCTCTTCGAGGCCGACATCACTACCCGTCACCCCACCTCGGGTTCCGCTGCGCTCCACCCGAGGTTACTCATAGCCCGGCCTCTTTGAGGCCGTCACGCCTCGCGGCACACGTTTCCGCCCGCACAGAAAATCCGCCAAGTTGAGACGCGATTCATAGCGTCTCACGCGCAGGCAAATTCCCATGCGGCAGAATGTCCGCCGCGGCCTGAGGCACACCGCGAGGCAGGCGCCCCCATAGGGGGCGAACTTTCTATAACCGCGGGTGAGCCAAAGGCGAACCTGCGGAAAGGAAGCATATAGATATGCGGACCCCATGGGGGTCCAACTTCCCATTACCGCGGGTAGGCCGCAGGCACACCCGCGGAGCAGCGAGGCTGCCATACGTCCAATGATCATCGCGCACAAGCCGACGCCCGCCGACCGGCATCCCGCCGTTCGCACGACGTCTGCATGAAGTTCGACCCCCATGGGGTCGGATTAGTGGGGGAGTTCCTGTCCGCGGGTGGCTTCGCTCACCCGCGGTTATAGAAAGTGCGACCCCTATGGGGTCGACAGCCTCGCTGCCGTCGCACCGCCGCCGGGCCCACGGAAAACATACTCCCCTCCGCACGGGCCGTCCATCCCGTCCCGCAGCCGGCCCCCTCCGTCGCTGCCCCCGTCAGCGGCCCGCTCACCGCCCGCGGCGGCCCGCGGGGGCCGCCGGCGGCGCAAAAGGTTCCGGGAAACCGTATGTTTTTATATTTTTTGTGCGGCTGCGATGGTTACTTCCGCAAGTTATCCGTAAATTTGTTGCACGAACGCGGGAAAAACCGTATGGTGCCGCCGGCGTGCCCCGTGCCGCCCTGCGCCCGACGCCTTTCCTGCCGGCGGCCCGCCACGCGGGGGCTGCCCTTGCCGCCGGCGGGCGGCTCATTGGAGGAAACCCATACAAACCAACTCATATTTACGAATAACATACCATGACATTAATCAAGTCGATCTCGGGATTTCGCGGCACCATCGGAGGTAAGCCGGGAGACACCCTCAATCCGCTCGACATCGTCAAGTCGGTGTCGGCATATGCCACCTTGCGCCACCGCGTGGAAAAGAGCTATACGCGCAAGATCGTCGTGGGCCGCGACGCCCGCATCTCGGGCGAGATGGTATCGCACGTGGTGTGCGGCACCCTGCTCGGCATGGGCTTCGACGTGCTCAACATCGGGCTGGCATCGACGCCCACGACGGAGCTCGCCGTGACGATGGAAAAAGCCTGCGGCGGCATCATCATCACCGCCAGCCACAACCCGCGCCAGTGGAACGCCTTGAAGTTCCTCAACGAAAAGGGCGAGTTTCTGCCCCCCGAAGAGGCATCCGAAGTGGTGCGCCTGGCCAATAAGGGCGACTTCACGTATGCCGACGTGGACCACCTGGGCAACTACACCAAGAACTTCTACTACGACCAGCGCCATATCGACCTGGTGAAGAACCTCGCCCTCGTCGACGTCGAGGCCATCCGCGCTGCCAACTTCCGCGTGGCCATCGACACGGTCAACTCGGTGGGCGGCGTCATCCTGCCCAAGCTGCTCGGCCAGCTCGGCGTGTCGAAGGTGACGGGCCTCTACACCGACCCCACGGGCGACTTCAGCCACAACCCCGAGCCGCTCGAGCAGAACCTCACCTCGCTCATGGACCTTATGCGCAAGGGCGAGCACGACATCGCCTTTGCCGTCGACCCCGACGTGGACCGTCTGGCCATCGTGTGCGAGGACGGGCGCATGTACGGCGAGGAGTACACGCTCGTCACCTGTGCCGACTACGTCTTGCAGCACACGCCGGGCAACACCGTGTCGAACCTGAGCTCCACCCGCGCCCTGCGCGACGTGACGGAGAAATATGGCTGCTCCTACACCCCCTCGGCCGTGGGCGAGGTCAACGTCGTCACGAAGATGAAGGAAACGGGTGCCGTCATCGGCGGCGAAGGCAACGGCGGCGTCATCTACCCGCAGGCTCACTACGGCCGCGACGCCCTGGTGGGCATCGCCCTCATCCTCACCTACATGGCCAAGAAGAAGCTGAAGGCCAGCGAGCTTCGCGCCACCTATCCTCCTTACTTCATCGCCAAGAACCGCATCGACCTGACCCCCGGCACCGACATCTTTGCCATCCTGCAAAAGGTCAAGGAGGTGTATAAGAACGAGCACGTGACCGACATCGACGGCGTCAAGATCGACTTTGCCGACAAGTGGGTCCACCTGCGCAAGAGCAACACCGAACCCATCATACGCGTCTATTCCGAGGCCCACACCATGGCCGAGGCCGACGCTCTGGGCAAGCAGATCATGGACATCGTCTACTCGATGACCGGCAGCAACTGACCGTGCGGCCCTCGGGCCGCCCCATACATAAAGGGCCTGCGGAGAGCTCCCCTCCCCGCAGACCCTTTTACAGCATAATGAGCACGATATCCAAACAATAACCCATGAAAAAAATGAACAAGACCACAGCCCTCCTCCTGATGGGCTCGGCCCTGCCGGCGGCCGTGGCAGCCCAGGGGCGCTACAACGTCGTCTACATCATGACGGACGACCACACGATGCAGATGATGAGCTGCTACGACAGCACGCTCGTTGAGACGCCCAACCTCGACCGCATCGCGCGCGACGGCGTCAAGTTTGTCAACAGCTATGTGGCCAACTCCCTTTCGGGCCCCAGCCGCGCCTGCATGCTTACGGGCAAGCACAGCCACAAGAACGGCTTCACGAACAACGAGCACGGCGTGTTCGACGGTTCGCAGCAGACCATGCCCAAGCTCATGCAGAAGGCCGGCTACCAGACGGCCATCATCGGCAAATGGCACCTCGTGAGCGACCCCACGGGCTTCGACTATTGGAACATCCTGCCGGCACAGGGCGACTACTACAACCCCACGTTCATCAACATGGACAAGACGCAGACGCGCGAGAAGGGATATGTGACCAACATCGTCACCGACAAGAGCATCGACTGGATGGAGCACAAGCGCGACCGCTCGAAACCCTTCATCCTTTTCGTCCACCACAAAGCCTGCCACCGCGCATGGCTGCCCGAAATCAAGTATCTCCACGAATACGAGGACAAGACGTTCCCCGTGCCCGAGACGTTCTACGACCACTATGAGGGACGCCCCGCCGCTGCCGCCCAGGAGATGAGCATCGACGAGGACATGGACATGGTCTACGACGTCAAGATGTACCGCCCCGGAGCCAAGACGCCCCTCACGCCCACGTATCTCTCCATGGTGGGCCGCCTCGACACCGAGGACCGCGCCGTCTACGACCATTTCTACGACAGCCTGAGCACCGACTTCTACGCCCGTAACCTCACGGGCAACGCCCTGGCCGAGTTTAAGTACCAGCGCTACATGCGCGACTACGCCAAAGTGCTCAAATCGCTCGACGACAACGTGGGCCGCCTGCTCGACTATCTCGACGCCTCGGGCCTTTCCGACTCGACGCTCGTGGTCTACACCTCCGACCAGGGTTTCTACATGGGCGAGCACGGATGGTTCGACAAGCGCTTCATGTATGAGGAGTCGCTCACGACGCCCCTCGTCATGCGCCTGCCCAAGGGCCTCGACGCCCGCGGAGAGATCAGCGAAATGGTGCAGAACATCGACTACGCCCCCACCTTCCTCGAACTGGCGGGCGCACCCATCCCCGACGACATCCAGGGCGAATCGCTCGTGCCCCTGCTCCGCGGCGAGCACCCGCGCAAGTGGCGCAAGTCGATCTACTACCACTTCTACGAATACCCCGCCGAGCACATGGTGAAGCGCCACTACGGCGTGCGCGACGAGCGCTATAAGCTCATCCACTTCTACAACGACATCGACGTGTGGGAGCTCTACGATTTGCAGAACGACCCGCACGAGCTCCACAACCTGTACGGGCAGCCCGGCACCGAGAAGGTCACCAAGCGCCTGCGCAAAGAGCTGCGCAAGTTGCAGGAGCAGTATGACGACCCCATCCGTCTGCAGCCCGGCATGTAGCCGCGGCGCAGCCACAGCCTGAAACAAAGGCCGGCACGCAAGACGTTGTCTTTACGTGCCGGCCTTTGTTGTTTTCGTGGTAACGGCTTGTTTTTCAGTGGCTTACCACCCTCCCCGTCGGGCGGTTGAGGCGCGTGGAGCAGCCTGCGCGCCAGCGAGCGGTCGTCGGTGTCGGGGCGGGCCGTGAGCCGTGCGGCAGCCGCCTGCGACGTCCCCTCGGGCAGCCCCATCTTGCGGGCCGTCAGGCGGCAGTAGGCGCGGGCTCTCGCGTTCTTCTTGTCGTGATGCAGGGCAAAGCGCACCATCCTCACCAAGTGGAGCGCCCGTTCCTCGGCCGCGGCGGGGTAGGCGTCGGCCACCCGGTCGGGAGCCTGGCTGACAACGTTGAGCAGGTCGGCGTCGAAGCGGTAGCGCGTCATGAGTTTTCTGAGAAAGGCGAGCTCGTCGGCGCCCAGCCCTTTGCCCGTCCATGCCAGCACGACGAAGTCGCGCACGCGGCACAGCCGTTCGCGGCGTTTACGTGAGAATAGGTCGTGAAGCCATTTCATATTGCTAATCAAAGGTGCGCCCCATGGCTCGGGACGCGCTTTCTTATTCCTTTCCGTCGTGTGATAGTTTCGCAAATATAAGACATTATTCCCGAAACGTGCGAAAGAGCGGACAAAATAATGACGTTTTCAGCAAAAGCCCCCGTCGCAGACGCAGCCCGCCGCCCCCGCCGCGTGCCGGGGCGCGCCACACAAAACGTCGGGCCCGGCATCATGCCGGGCCCGACGCATGTGACCCCGTTGGGATTCAAACCCAAGACCTTCAGAACCGGAATCTGACGCTCTATTCAGCTAAGCTACGGGGCCGTTGTGGGTGCAAATTTACACATTTCCGCCGGAAAACGACGCCCGCGGCCCTCTTTTTCGTCGGGGCGCGCAGCTTTTCTTTCCTACCGGCCGGGGCGGCGTGTAAAATCTGCGTATAAGTATGTTAAAATCGGGGGGGGTAATTGTAGAGATAATTTATTTTGTTAAGTTTGTTGCGGCAAAAAATAGCCGGACGCCAACGAAAAAACGACGCCCGGCGGGGCACCTGAGCGAAGGGGCCGGCCGAAAACAACATTACCTAATTAAATTAATAACGACTATGAGGAAAACTACCCTTTCTCGTACCTTGCTGCTGACAGCCGCGCTTGCGGTGGGAGGCAGTGCAGACATGTGGGCGCAGCAACCCACATACGATGCCAATGCGCCGGTCACGTCGATTGACGGGCTCACAAATGGCGATTACGTGCTCGACATTCATAACACATCTGGCGAGTCGACAGATTACGGTTTGGTGTATTATGATGCGAATACGCCGACCGACCGTCCTTTCAAGGCTCAGTTCAACTACGATTTCGAAGATGGCATCATCACCGACGACAGCTACATCTGGACGCTCACGTGGAACGAAGATCATACGGCCTTTTCGCTTCAGAATAAGGACGGCGTGTATTTTTCAGTGAGAACGATGCAGACCAATTATGGTCGTGGCGATATGTTGGCCATTACTTCGGAAGACGAGATTGCGTGGTATGTGCCTGAGAATAGCGACGAAGAGAATCGTTTCTTCATGAAGCTCTACGGGCGCGTCGTGGCTGACGGAGCCGGTGAGGGTGTTGCAGGACAACCCCTTTACCTGATGACGAACAACCCGGGCGGATACAAGAATCTCAGCTATTGGAACTCTACCACCCCCACCAATGCACAGGGAGCTGTGCGCATGCAGTTCCTGCCCGTGACGGGTAGCTTCAACTATGTGGACGTCACTTACGTTTATCGCTTCAACGGGCAGCAAGTGGCTTCCGAAAAGTTCCAACTTGTGGAGGGAGAGAGCCTGCCGCCCGTGAGGACGCTTCCTGCTTACGTGACAGCCACGGCGCCCGAGGGTGTTGTCACCGCAGGCACCACACAATATATAATAGACTGCGTGCTGGCCGACAATTTCCCGTTTGTTGTTTCCGAAAGCTACGACAACGCCACGTGGTGTGCCGTTGGTTTGCATTCGGCGCCCTATTATCTCCACAACACGGAGGGAGCCGAGAGCATGACGCTCGGCCAGACGGAGCAGACCATCGACGCGTCGAGCAACGACGCCTTTGCTGCTCAGCTTTGGTGCGTCACGGGCAACCCGTTCGACGGCTTCAAGCTCTACAACAGAGCCGCCGGTGCGGGCAAGATCCTCTCGTCGGGCAACCCCGCCGGGGCTGACGGCACGACCTATCCCGTCCTGATGGACGAAAGCAGCCTGCCCGAGGGCAACAACACGACGTGGGACATCCTGCCCAGCACGAACATCGCGGGCATCAACGGCTTCTACATCGCACGGCATGGCGAAGCCGCCAACAAGATGAACCTGCGCAGTGGCCGGCTGGCCTATTGGACGGGCGGTGCCGACGCAGGCTCCACCTTCCGCGCCCTTGGCATGGACGACTTGTATGCGGCCAATCTCGATGTTTTCACGCGTGGCTATGTGGGCGCGCCGAGTGCCGACGTTCTTTCTGCCAATAGCGAGCTTATCAATGCCCTGGCCGGCGGCACAGGCACGCCCGAGCAGTATGTGGCATTGAGCCAAGCCCTCGATGCAGCCATGCAGGAGGGCAACACCGTGGCCCTCGACCCGTCGAAGCTCTACCGCATCCAGAACCTGGCCCGTAAGGCCAGCACGGGCAACACGAACGACGTGGGCAACGGCGGCTTCCTCGAAGTGACGGACAAGACTGTTACGGAGTATACCGTCGACATGGCCGCCATCGACGGCGACCCCACGCGCGTCACGGCCCTTTGGCAGGTGCAGCCCATTGAGGGCGAGGACGGCCACTTCCGCCTCTACAACCCCAACGCGGGCGATTACGTGGGCAGCGTGGTTGAGAGCAGCTTCCTCACCACGGCCGAGACGGCCGATGCGGCCGGCAACATGTCGCTCGTGTCGCTTGGCCGGGCTCAGTATCGCTTGCGCAACGAGCAACGCAACGGCCCGCTGCATGCCTCCGGCCCCAATGCCAACAACCGTGCTGGCATCCAGATCTACTCCGGCGACCTGAACAGCCCGTCGGCCTGGTATATTATCCCCGCCGAGTCTGTCAGCCTGACCGTGGGCACGGCCGGCTACGCCACGCTCAACCTGCCGGTGGCCGTCAGCCTGCCCGAAGGCCTCACGGCCTACACTGCCACGGGCGAGGCCGAGGATGCCGTCACGCTCTCGGAGGTTGAGGGCAACACCCTGCCCGCAGGCTCGCCCGTCATCTTGGCAGGCGAGGCTGGCACGTACCCGCTCACGCTGCTGCCGCAGAACGCCGACGCAAGCCTCGATGCGGGCGGCCTGAGAGGCACAACGATGGCCGCAGCCGTGCCCGACGACGTGAATGCCTACATCCTGGCCATGAAAGAGGGCGACGCCACGGCCAAATTCTACCAGCTGGCCGAAAGCACCATAGAGGAAGTTCCTGCTTATTCCCGTTTGGTATGTGTTGCCACAGATGTTCGTGCCAATCGTGTCGTGGAACTGCTCAATGAAGCGTCCACAGACATCATTGGCGTGGAAAATGGTGCACAGGTGAACCGTCTGTGGAGCAATGCCACGGTGGATGAAAATGATCCCTACCAGCTTTGGGGCTTCGAGGCCGACCCTGCTGGGTCGGGCAAGTACGCCATGGTCTGCAAGGCCGTGCCCGCCGGCTCGGTCAACCCGACGCCTACGGCTGAAACTGCCGCCGGCCGCTGGGACTATGACGCCACAACGAAACACTACAACTTCACGCTGTCGGAAGTGAATGGGAATTATACCATCAAGAGCGACCAAGTGACGAATAGCTGGTGGATGAATTTCGCAGGTAATGGACAAGGCTTCTCAATCAACCTGTATAGTGACCCTGCCAGCGGCTCCGCGGGCTATTTTAAGCCCGAAGTTGTTGAAACAAAGGAAGAGGTCGACAACACCCCGCGCGTCATCGCTGCCAACAAGGCCTACTACGTGAGCAACGCGGCTGCCACCGCCGCCTTCACCCTGAGCTTCGGCGGAACGACCACGGGCATCGACGCCGTGGAGGCTGCCGACGGCGCTGAAAAGGCCACGATCTATTACGACCTGTCGGGCCGTCGCGTGCTCTACCCGTCGAACGGCATCTTCGTCACGGCCGACGGACAGAAAGTGTTCATCAAATAAGATTTATCACGGATAAAAACATCAGAACATGAAAAGAAAATATCAATCGCCCGCCTGCGAAACTGTGGAGCTCTACGCCGAGTCGCCCCTGCTGACGCCCTCTCCCGGCGAAGTGCGCATCGAGAAAGGCGAAGGCACGGCCGAAGGCCTCGAATCGCTGACGCAGAAGAAGGGAGCTTGGAGCTCCGACAACTGGACCGAGTGATCGTCTGACGCGGCCGCGCGCCGCTCACGCAACCAAGGCTTTGCCCCGGTCGTCCCCCAGCAGGGAGGCGGCCGGGGCAAGTTGCGTTCGGCCCGCGCCGGCATGGAGACGACGTCCGCGGCCTTTTCTGCGCGCCGATATGAGCGTTTGTCTTGTTTTTAAGCCGAAAAGCAGCAAAAAGACAGTATTTTGCTTTGATTTTGAGCAAATGAGTTGTATCTTTGCCGCATAAGTTTACATTTTGTACCGATGAGCTATCTGATTATACCCAAGGATTATCGCCCGTTGCTCGGAGCTTACGAGACGGAGCAGGGCATAAAAGTGATCAAGGACTTCTTCCAGGACAACCTGGCCACGGGTCTCCACCTGCGCCGCGTGACCGGGCCCCTTTTCGTGCTGCGGGGGCTGGGCATCAACGACGATCTGAGCGGGAAGGAGCGGCCCGTGTCGTTCGGTATCGGCGACATGGGCGGGGCGCAGGCCGAGGTGGTGCATTCGCTGGCCAAATGGAAGCGCCTCACGCTGGCCGAGCAGCACGTGGAGCCTGGCTATGGCATCTACACCGACATGAACGCCATCCGGGCCGACGAGGAGCTGGGCAATCTCCATTCGCTCTATGTCGACCAATGGGACTGGGAGCGCGTCATCCGCCCCGAGGACCGCACGCTGGCCTTTTTGCAGCGCACCGTGCGCTGCATCTACGCCGCCATGCTGCGCACGGAGTTTTTGGTGTGCGAGCGTTTCCCGCAGCTGCGCCCGCAGCTGCCCGAAGAGGTGACGTTCATCCACGCCGAAGAGCTGCGCCGGCGCTTCCCCGACCTCTCGCCCAAGGAGCGTGAGGACCGCATCGCCCGCGAGTGTGGCGCGGTGTTCATCGTGGGCATCGGCGGGCCGCTGGGCGACGGGCAGCCGCACGACCTGCGCGCCCCCGACTATGACGACTACTCCACCGTGGCCGAGAACGGCCTGCCCGGGCTCAACGGCGACCTGCTCGTGTGGAACGACGTGCTGGGCCGGGCCTTCGAGGTGTCGTCGATGGGCATCCGTGTGGACCGCGAGGCCCTGCTCCGCCAGCTGCGCGAGAGCGGCAAGGAGGAGCGCCTCGGGCTCTACTTCCACCGCCGCCTGGTCGAGGGCTCGCTGCCGCTTTCCGTGGGCGGTGGCATCGGGCAGTCGCGCCTGTGCATGCTCTATCTGCGCAAGGCCCACATCGGCGAGATCCAGGCCAGCATCTGGCCCGAGGAGATGCGCCGCGAGTGTGCCGCGCTGGGCATCCCCCTCATCTGAGCCCGCCCCCGGGCCACAAACGAGGCTCCCCGCACGTCCGTCAGGATGGGACGTGCGGGGAGCCTTTGCGTTGGGCCCGTGCCGCGGTGGCGGCAGGGCGGGTCAGTCTTGCTTGGCCAGCTGCGTGAAGGTGATGGGCGTGGAGATGCCGGCCGAAGTGAGCGTGAGCTGCCCGTTGCGTACGGCGTCGCCCGTGTTCTCGGCCACGCTCACCGTCACGTTGTGGAGGCCTGCCTTGAAGGTGCCCGTCGAGGGCGAGGTCACCGTGAGCCAGTCGGCCCCGCTCGTCAGGGTGGCGCCGTCGGCATAGACGCGGAAGCTCACCGTGTACGTGCCGCCGGCGGGCGACATGACGGTTGAGAAAGTCATGTCGTTGTCGGCGATGCTGTCGTCCGAGCCCTCGCTGATGCTGCCGCTGGGAGCCAGGATGTTGAGCCATTTGGTCTGGTAGAGCGTGAGGCCTATCTTGTCGTATCCGTCCACGAGGATGCGGCCCGAGCGGTTCTGGCCCGTCGTGTTGGTCTGCATGGCGATGTCGATGCGCACCTGTGCCGACTCGGTGCTGCCCACCTTCCACGACGTGGGGCTGATGGTGAACCAGTCGCCCTCGACCTGTGCCGTCCAGTCGTCGTAGGAGATGACGGAGGTGGAGTCGACCGTCTGGTCGGCGTAGATGGTGCGGCCCGAGGGCTCCTGCGGGTAGAACATGGTCATGTGGTTCTCGTACGTGGCTTCCGAGCAGGCGGCAAGGGCCATCACGGTGGCGGCCAGCGGGAGGATTGCAGATGTCTTCATGGGGCTTTTTGTATGTTTATGTGTTGAAATGGTTGTTTGCGTCGGGTGTCAGTACCATTCGATGTTGGAGCTGTACGAGCTGCGCTTGTCCCATTTCAGGGCGTCGGCCAGCTCGTTGGCTTTGGCACGGAACGTGAAGTTGAACGACGAGTAGGGGTGGAGCACGATGTCGCACGACATTTCGAAGCAGTGGAGGTCGCGCGAGAGCGAGGCCGTCGTCATGGATATTTCGTGGAAGTCGAAGTCGTAGCCCGAGGAGAAGGAGATGTTCCATCCCTCGGCAATGCGCAGATAGCCCGAGAAGTTGAGCGACTGCGTGAACGAGAACGGGTAGCGCATGCGCCGCACGTTGATTTGCTTGCTGCGGTCCTCGAACATGGAGATGCCGTACGAGATGGAGAGCGACCAGGGCATTGAGAAGACGAGGTAGCCGTCCTCGTCGACCTTGGCTTTCTCTTTTTTCTTCTCGCCCCCCTGCCGTGCGCGGCGCAGCTCGGGGTCGATGTTGGCGTCTTCGAGCGGCACCTCCTCGTCGGTTTCGGTGTCGCTCTGGGCGACGGGCGTTTCGCTGCGTCGTCCGCGCAGGCGGTCGAACAGCTGGCGCAGCTTCTGGTTGTTGAGCGTGTAGGAGATGTTTTGCGACATGCCCTGGAAGCGTCCGAAGCGTCCGTAGCTCCATTCCGTGCGGTCGCTCGTCACGACGTTGCCGTTCTCGTCGAACTTATAGGCATACGTGGCGAAGCGCGCCGAGAGCGAGAAGGTGTATTGCGGCGTGAGCTTCAGGCGGATGCGAGTGTTGAGATCGCTCCACGGCCGCGTCTTGGCCGCGAGGTTGTACGACAGGTCGGCCGAGAGCTCGTCGATGAGGCTTATTTTGCGTTCGCCCGTCGAGTCGCGGTCGCTCTTCACCTTCATTTCCACGTTGTTCGAGATCGACATGGTGATGAGTCCCTGCTTGGTGCCCGAGGGGTAGCCGTAAACGCCGCCGCTGTATGGCGAATAGCTCACGGTGCTGCGTTCGCCGTAGGCATCCACCCGTTCGTAGGTGCGGGTGTAGCCGAAGCGCGGCGCCGTGAAGTCGGGGGCGTAGCTGAACGACACGCTGGGCTTGAACACGTGGCGGATGGCTATGATTTTGTCGCCGAAGAGCTTGGGCAGGGGCTTGTAGAAACCGTAGAGCGTCGTGTTGGCCGAGATGCCGAGCTGCCAGTCGTACAGGTTGTAGAAGCCGTAGGTCGTGTCGCGCACCTCCTGTTGGCGCACGGCGTCCCACGAGCGCATCACGCGGTTGGTGTACATGTAGTCGCGGAAGGTGAAGCTCGGCGAGATGTTGATGTATTTGAACAGCTGGAACGTGGCGTCGATGGGGATGCGGTGCGACATGCCGTTGCGCCAGTCCTTGATGAGGTTCGACTTGAAGAGCTGGTTTTCCTTTGTCGTGATGCTGTTGCTGAGCTGCCCGGTGTAGGAGAGCGAAATCTTCTCATACCAGCGCTCGCGCCCGGCGCGTTTCTTGCGGCGGAAGGGGTAGAGGCGGTTCAGCGAGATGCTGATGTCGGGCAGGGTGACGGCGATGGACGAGTCGCGCATGTTTTGCGAGAGGTTGCCCGAGCCCGAGATGGTCAGCCCGATGTTGGGAAACGTGTGCGAGAAGCTCACGCTGCTGGCGCGGGTGCTCTGCGTGTACGACAGGGGGTTGTACATGCTCGTCAGGTTGTTGCGCTCGTAGCTCTCCGAGGCAAAGTTGACGCGGGCCGAGAACGACGTGTTGGGGTTGGCCTTGGCGTCTTTCGTGTGGGTCCATTGCACTTTCAGGCTCTTCGTCACGCTGTAATCGGGCATGTTTTTCTCGCCCGTCACGGTGTTGAGGAAGCTGATGTAGAAGTTGCCGTTGAAGCGGTAGCGCTTGTTGTAGTTGGTCTCGGCGCTCAGGCCCCACGAGCCCTTCGTATAGATTTCGCCCAGCACCTTGAGGTCGATGTAGTCGTTGATGGCAAAATAGTATCCGCCGTCGCGCAGGTAGAAGCCGCGGCTCGTCTCGTCGCCGTAGGAGGGCATGATGAAGCCGCTCGAATATTTCTTGTTGAACGGGAAGAAGCCGTAGGGGATGGCCAGCGGCAGGGGCACGTCCTCGACCACGAGATAGGCCGGTCCGAAGATGGTTTCCTTGCCCGGCCTCACCTTGGCGCGCGTCAGGGCCAGGTAGAAGTGGGGGTGCTTGGCGTCGCACGTCGTGTACTTGGCGTTTTTCAGATAGAGCGTGCCGTCGTCGGCGCGTTTCGAGTCGGCGCTTTGCAGATAGCCGTTGCCTTGCGTGGTGGCCACGTTGTTGATGAAGCCTTTCTTCGTTTTGAAGTTGAAGCTCATCAGCTCGCTGTTGTATGTCTCGCTGCCCTGCGTATATACGGGTGTGCCTTCGAGCGTTCCGGCCGTGTCGGGCACGCCTGCGGCATGCACCAGGCTGCTGTCCATGTTCATGGTGATTTCAGCCGCGTTGAGCTGCATGTCCTGGTAGTTCACCTGCGCCTGTCCGTACAGGAAGGCCAGGCCCGAGCCCGCCTCGTAGACCATCGAGTCCTTGGCCACGTAGTCGACGGGCGAGTCGATGCCCGGCTCGCGCTTTTTCACGCTGTCGGTGGCCGTGGTGTCGGCGGCCGTGGTGTCGGCCGCGAGGGTGGCATGGCTGTCAGTCGCCGGGCGCAGGCTGTCGGCTGCTGCGGCTGCCGGGTGCAGGCTGTCGGCGGGGGAGGTGCTGTCGGCCCATGCGGCAGGCGACGGCGGCGGGGCCACCGTGTCGGCCGTCCCGGCGGCGGGGCGCACATAGGCGGCCGCCCTCTCCCTGCCTGCGGCAAAGGAGAGCAGCACCAGGGCTGAAAGCAAGACGAGTATAGCTGTTCTCAAACGGTAACGCACAGTTAGTCATGCGTGCTGCCGTGCCCCTCTCGGGCGGTTGCGGCGTCGGGCTTCGTGCCCGTCTGCCGTGGCGGCACAATCCGGTGCAAAAGTACACAAAAAGGGGCGGGCCGCTGTTCCCGCCTCTTCTTTTTAACGTTTATAAGGCGCCTCAGGCAAAGCGCCGGTGCCAGGCGCGGAACGTGGCCACGCCCTCGGGGCCGAACTTGGCCAGGCTGCGCTCCACCTGCTCGGGCGTGCGTTCGCGCTCGGGGTGGCTCTTCGAGAAGAACTTGTCGGCGTAGCACACCACCTGTTCCTCCGTCGTTTCGGGGCGGTAGTCGGCCGGCGGCAGGGGCAGGCCCTGCGCCTCGATCTGGGCGGCCGTGAGGCCCGTGCCCGTGTGGCGCTCGCACACGCGGGCCTCGCGTTCGAGCCCCTCGGCGCGCATGAGCTCGGCGCCCAGCCGTCCGTGCATCAGGTAGGGCGCCGTGCCGTGGCAGTGGATGGCGGGCGCGTCGGTGCGGAAGATGCCGATGTCGTGCAGCATGGCCGCGCGGTAGAGAAAGGCGCGGTCGAGCCCCAGTTCGGGGTGGCGGTCGGCCACGTCGAGTGCCTTGGCGGCCACCTGCCGCGAGTGGTGCAGGAGGAGGCGGCGCAGCGCGTTGTCTTCGGGATAGTATTTTTCGATGAGGCGCATCGGGTCGGTTTCCATGGGCATGTAGTGTTGGGTGGGGTTGTCAGTTTTTCTTTTTTCTCACGAGCGATGCCAGAAAGGCCAGGCTCTCCGTGAGCACGGCGGCATGGGCCATGCGCAGCAGGCCCACGTAGACCACGGCGGCCACGCCCACCTTGACGGCGAGCGCCGCCCAGGCGTTGGTCAGCGTGTGGGCCGCCGCCCAGGCTGCCGCCATGGCCGCCACGGCGGCAGCGGCAAAGGGCAGCACGTCGAGCAGGGCGCGCCCGAAGCCCAGGCCCAGCAGGCGCCGCACGCGCACGTGCCACACGGGCCACCACAGCACGTTGATGGCCACGTAGGCCGCCACCATGGCCTGCACGCCCACGCGGCAGAGCGCAAAGAGCGCCGCCAGCTGCAGCACGCACTGGGCCACCGTGTTGAGGAGGAACGCGTCCGACTTGCCCTGGCTGATGACGAAGTTGGCATAATACTGCGTCACGGGGATAACGGCCCCCGCCACGCAGAGCAGCTCCATCAGCTCGGCCGCAGGCAGCCATTTGGCGGTGATGGTGATGGTGATGAACTCGCGGGCCACGAGCGCCAGCCCCAGCATGGCCGGGAACGACACGAAGGCCGTGAAGCGCAGCATCTTGCGGAAGATGCGCTGCTTGCGCTCCACGTCGTCGATGCGCGCAAAGACCGGTTGCGTCACCCCTTGCAGCATGCCCGTGATGGTGGTGGAGCCCAGCGTGGTCCACTTGTTGGCCTGGTTGAAGTGGCCCACGAGCGTGGCGCCGTACAGCTTGCCGAAAAACACGGAGAAGACGTTGTTGTTGATGTGGGTGAAGACGTTCGTCACGAGCAGCTTCGAGCTGAAGCCGAACATTTCGCGCAGCGGGCGCAGGTCGATGCTGAGCGAGGGGCGCCAGCGCGCGTAGTACCAGCTCAGCACGGTGATGCACGTGCAGTAGGCCACGTTCTGTATGGCCAGCCCCCAGAAGGCGAAGCCGCAGAGCGCCAGCGCGATGCCCGTGGCGCCCGAAACGACGAGGGCCGCAATGGTCATCTGCGCCGTCTGCTTCACCCGCATGTTGCGGAACAGCATGGAGCGCGGCGCGATGGCCATACTCGATATGAGAAAATTCAGGAAGTAGAGCCGCGAGAGCGGTTCGAGCACGGGCTTGTCGAAGAAGCGGGCAATGAGCGGCGCCGTGAGGCCCAGCAGCACGTAGAGCACGAGGCCCGCCGCCACGTTGAACCAGAACACGGCGTTATAGTCGGCATGCGTCACGTTGGGCTTGCGGTTGAGCGCCGAGATGAAGCCGCTCTCCTGCAACGACGTGGCAATGAGCGAAAAGATGGTGAGCATCCCCACCGTGCCGTAGTCGTCCACGCTCAGGATGCGGGCCAGCACGATGCCAAACACGAGGTTGAGCACCTGCTGCGCCCCGTTGTTGATGCCGCCCCATAGCAGTCCGCGCGCCGTCTTTTCCTTTAAAGTCTGTTCTGCCACGGGTGCAAAGTTAGTGCAAGGCGAGAGAAATGAGAAGGGAAAGCTCGCTTTTCCTTCCATTTCCGAGCCGCCGCCTAACTTGGGCGGGAGCCAAAGTGGTGCAAGGCGAGTGGAGAGGAAAGAGAAACGCAGTTTTTCTTTCCTTTCCCGAGCCGCTATCCCGCCGCAGGGGAGAATGTCCACGTAGAGACGCGATTCATCGCGTCTCTCACGTCCCGGATGGCCCGTGCGGTGGAGGAATGTCAATGCGGGGCTGCGCCCCGAGCGGGTGAGACGCGATGAATCGCGTCTCTACGTGGCGGACTTCCCTGCCGGCCCATTCGCCTGTGTCGCACCACCCGCTCCGCCGCCGCGCCACGGGCCCGCCGCGCGCTGTGCACGGAATTCGGATTTTCAAGCGCGCGTGGCTGCGTTGTTTCCGAGCCTTGCGCGACGTGGCGCGTCGGGCGCGAAAATGTAACTGTCAGACAGCGAGCGTGTTATCTGCGGTGTTATCGTAAGGAGATGCGAAAATGGGCCTTTTTCGCTACGATATGTCACAAATCCATGGGATATTTCCATCGGAAACACCCCATGGAACGGCCGAGGCATCCCATGGAATGCGAAATCGATGGGATGTTTCCGGTGCCGACCTGCCATCGAATCCCTCAAACGTGGCCTTCTTCGTCTGGAAGGAGCGCGGAGAGCTGTCGCAATTTTTGGGAAAATCGGCGCAGCGCGCAGCCCCGTCCGCCGACGTTGAGCCATAAAAAAGCCCCGGCGCGTCTTGCTCTTTGAGAGGCGCCGGGGAGGGTGTCGGCAGTGGGCCGGCAGGTGGATTACCGCTCTTCGTAGGTGGCTTTGCTGCCCTGGCTGCCGTAGATAACCTCGTGCAGCTGTTCGGGCGTCACGCTGACGGTGTCGACCGTCAGGATACTTGGAGATTTTGCACATGCGTGTGCAAAAACTAACTTCATAATACATTCGAAACTTACTTTCTGCGAATCGCAGCACGCAGCCCCGCCTGCCGACGGAGAGGCATAAAAAAAGCCCCGGCGCCTCTTGCTCTTTGAGAGGCACCGGGGAGAGGGGCGGCAGTGGGCCGGCGGTTGGATTACCGCTCTTCGTAGGTGGCTTTGCTGCCCTGGCTGCCGTAGATCACCTCGCGCAGCTGTTCGGGCGTCACGGTGACGGCGTCGACCGTCAGCTCGGGCACGTTGTAGCTCTTCATGCGCAGCAGGTTGTCGTCGGGGTCGGCCTGGGGCAGCAGGAAGGCCTTGCGCGCCCGGCCGTCGCTGCCGAAGTAGGCGATGTAGAGGCGCGAATAGTTGGCGTCGTCGCGGCGCGAGGCAAAGACGATCCAGCGGCCGTTGCTGCTCCATGCGTGGTAGCTGTCGGGGCCGGGAGCGTTGGCGGCCGTGAGGGCGTAGACGCTGTCGCGGCGCAGGTCTTTGACGTAGAGGTCGGCGCTCTCGTGCCAGATGTGAAACTGCCCGAAGTCGGCCATGCCGAAGAGAACGTAGCGCCCGTCGGGGCTCACGCGCGGCAGGGTGACGCTCTTGCCGCGGGCCGATGCGGCAAACTCGGTGCGGGGCTGTCCGAAGCGGCCGGTGCGGGCGTCGAAGGGCACGCTCATCAGGTCGTTGCGGATGGTGCGGTTGTGCATCAGCACGGTGTCGATGCGGGCTCCGCCCGTGAGGCCCTTCACGTAGGGCAGCGAGGCGCAGCAGTAGAAGACGCGCCCGCAGTCGGGCGTCCAGCAGGGGAAGGTTTCGAAGAGCGTGTCGGTGCGGAAGATGTTGCGCACGGCGTTGCGCGCGGCGTCATAGAAGATGAGGTCGGCACCGTAGTCGAGTACCTCGGCCTTCGGCTCCCCGGCGATGGGGAAGGCCTGCCCCGTCTGGTTCGAGGAAAAGACAACCCAGGGCTGCGTGGGGTGCCAGGCAGGGTAGACGGCGCCCGAGAGGATGGAGTCGGCCCTGATGTCGACCTTGCTTATTTTCCCGTCGCGCACAAAGACGGTGCCGCCATGGGCTGCCCGCACGTGAAACAGGAAGGTCGATGCCTTGTTCTGCTGGAAGTTGTGGCAGTTGATGCAGTGGTTGTTGTCCGAGTCGAAGGTGCGGTTGTTTTCGTATATGGCCTTTTCGTCGAAGGTTGTGAGGTCGCGCTGGTAGATGCCCAACTGGCGGTACATTTCGTAGCCCGGTTCGATGAGGCGGT
Source organism: uncultured Bacteroidales bacterium (assembly GCA_949297215.1). GTDB lineage: Bacteria > Bacteroidota > Bacteroidia > Bacteroidales > Bacteroidaceae > Alloprevotella. The sequence goes on from CASFRV010000008.1 coordinate 56,074, forward strand.
AGGACACGTAGCGGTCGATGGGCTCCGTGGCCACGGCAAAGGCGTAGGCCGGGAAGCTCACCCAGCCGCCCTCGCGCAGGGCGTAGAGCTGCACGCGCACGCTGTCGCCGCGCGCGGCTTCGAGCAGGGCGCGCCATTCGTCGGCGTCGAAGCTCAGCTTGCCGTCGCTCCCGGCGGCGGCCACGAGGTTGCGTCCGCCGCCCGTGAGCGAGGCCACAAACTCGCTGCCTGCCGCCTTGATGCGGATGTTGAGCGGGGCGATGTTGGGCGGCACGGTCACGCCGCGGTAGTCGGGGTAGATGGCGGCGGTTTCGTTCACGGGTGTGCTCTTGGCAGGCACGGCGGGGCGCGAGCAGCTGCCCAGCACGAAGGCGAGGGCCAGCAGGGCTGTAAAGAGTCGTAGGGTTTTCATGTCAGTTGACGCCTCCTTTCTTGGATGTGGCGGCGGGGGTGGCCTGTGTGGGGGCCGTCAGGTTGCCGCAATAATAGTAGTACATGTAGGTGCCGAGCCAGTCGTTGCGCAGGGCTTTGGCCATCTCGGCATAGTTGTCGCGGTAGGGCACGGCTGCTTGGAGGAAGGCGGCCACCTGGCCGCGGGTCATCTCGTCCACCTCGGGGAAGCGGCCGAGCACCGACGGGTCGCGGAAGGCGGCCAGCGCCAGGGCCTGGCGCACAGCAACGGGCAGCGAGCGCACGCCACGCAGGTAGCCGGCGCGCATCGCGACGTTAGCCAGGTCCTTCGAGTAGAGCGCGGCGGCCATCGACGTGGTGAGCGTGGCATTCGTGCCGCGGAGCACGCCGATGTTGTAGCCCAAAAAGGCCACGGGGCGATACTCCTGCTCAAACCTCCGCTCCAAGGGTGCCAGGCCGCGCACGGTGGCCAGCTCCGGGTCGGCGTCGGCCAGTTCGGGCCGCTCGGCCATGGGGGCGTAGCGTTCCACAAACGCCTGCTCGAAGGGCGTGCGGCCGATGATGTGCAGGTATTTCTGCGCCAGGGCCTTCTCGCCGTTCATGATGGCACAGAGGGCCATGCGCTTCAGCGTGAAGAGCGAGGGGCCGCCCTGCACCGTTTTTTCCATGCACGAGCGGTAGGACGAGTTGATGAGGCCGGCGTAGAAGTTGCAGTCGGGGATGTAGTTGAAGCCTTCGTCGTTGTGTTCGTCGTTGTGGAGCTTGTCGGCGGGGTAGTCGTAGGGCAGCTGGAAGAGGCGTTCGAGCAGCTGCCCCGTCTGCACGAGGGCGATGGCGTGGTAGGCGGCGATGGTGCGCGAGGGGCGTCGTGCGGCCATGGCGTCGTCGATGACGCCCTGCCAGTCGGCGCGGGCCGTGCGCAGCTGCATGTCGGCGCCCAGGCGGGCGTTTTGCCCGGCCGTCAGGGCGTAGGCATAGAGGCCGGCGCCCAGCACGAGCACCACGGCCGAGCCCCGCAGGGCCATGGCGGCCGTCCGCGTGGCGGGGCCGGCGGCGGCCGACGCAGGGCGGTGGCGGCGCAGCAGGGCAGCCACGCCGGCGGCCACGGCCACGGCGAGCAGCACGGCGAGCGGCAGCCACATCACGATGGAGGGCTCGTTGAAATAGTAGAGGTCGAGCCCGCGCCACACGAAGAAGGCCATCACGAGGAAGGGCAGCACGAAGCCCGCCCCGCGCCACGTGCGGGGCACGCGCAGCAGACCGTCGGCCAGACGGGCCGTGAGCGTGCCCACGAGGGCCAGGCAGAGGCCGCCCAGCAGCGCGCTCTTGAACACGAGGAGCGCCGCGCGGGCCGCCACGAGGAGGTGGCCGCCGGCCTGGTCGGTGAGAAACTTCATCGTGGCGGCGTCGGCCACGAAAAAGCTTTCCTGTTCGGCGCGCTGGAACACGGGGCCGTAGACCCACGTGCCAAACACCCACAGCAGAACGAAGCCGAGGACGTAGGGCACAAGGCCGCCCCGGCGGACGAGCTGCGGCGGGAGCGCACGGCCCTGCGCCGCAGACGCGGCGGCCGCGCGAGGGGCACGGCCGCCGGAGGGTTGCAATGTTTTGTTATACGATGTCATGATGATAAGGGGTTATCTTACGATGGTTTTCTGCCCGCAGACAATGTAGACGCCCGGGGCGATGCCGTCGATGCGCGTATGGCCGGCCGGAGCGTCGGCGCGGCGCACGCAGAGGCCGCCGGCGGTGTAGACGTCGATGCGCGTCGGGGCGTCGAGCCGCACGTAGAGGCAGCCCTTGCCGCCCGTCACGGCGGGCCGCTGGCCGGCGGTGGCGGCACTGATGCCCGTCAGCGGGTCGTCGTAGCCATACTGCTCGTCGAGGAAGGCCACGCGGCGGTCTATCCACGTGCAGATGCGGTCCACGTCGGCGGCAATGTCGCGGTGGAGCGAGGGCCAGCGGCGGGCCTCGCGGGCGTCGGCGCCGCTCTCGGCAAAGAGGTCGCGATAGGCCGTGAAGCGCTGCTTCAGGGCGTCGGGGGCAAAGTGGGTGCGGCGCAGCCGGGCGTAGCGCTGGGCCAGCACGAGGGGCCAGTTGATGTAGCTGCTTTCGGCCAGACGCGTAAAGAGCGTGAGGTTGCCGTGCTCATGGGCCCAGAGGAAGGTGTCGAAGTCCTGCTCGGGGCCGGTGAGCGAGCTCGAGCCGTCCCAGCGGCGGCCCCACGTGCCGTCGAGGTCCCACGGGGCGATGCCGAGCTTCGAGCCGTTGGCAGCGTCCTGCATGTCGTAGGTGAAGAAGTACATGTTTTTGCCGTGGTTGTCGGTGGCGAGCATGAGTTCGATGAACAGGTAGTAGTCGTCCACGACGGGGCGGTCGAAGTAGCGGCCCACGTAGTTGTCGAAATCGTCGTCCGGGGCCGTGGCCACAAAGTTGACGGCGTTGTAGAGCGGGGCCCAGTCGATGGGTTCGTCCTCGTAGTCGGGATATTTCACCTCATACTGGCACCACGTTTCGCTGCGGTTGTTGTTATTGTAGGGCGAGGGCGAGCGCCGTGGGTAGCTCCTTTGGTCCTGCTCGTGGCCCATGAGCACCTCGTACGACCACTGCGCCGACTTGTAGAGCGTGCCGTGGACAACGGCGTCGCTGCCGGCCTCGGCAGGTTCAAACTTTTTCAGCTTCAGCTGCTTGCGGTCCACCTTTTCCGTGAGGCAGTAGAGGCCGTGGTAGGTGCCGTTGAGGAACACTTCGACAAACTTGCCGCGCGTGCCCGCGATGGCTCCCGGCTCCTCGCTCTTGTGATAGGGGGACGAGGCGAAGTCGTTCCACAGGTCGGTCGATACGCGGTTGCGCATGCAGGCAGGGTCGACGGCCATGGCGTCGAGTATCCAGTTGTTGTCGTCGCGCATGCCGAGGAAGCTGGCGTCCATGTCCTCGCCGTTGGCGTCGGTGAGCTTCACGGCGTACGACTTCTTTTCGTAGCCCAGGGCCGTCACGCCGCGCCAGCGGAACTTGGCGTGCATCGTCTCGCTGTCGCCCATGAAGTTGCCGTCGCTCACGCGCAGCGTGCCGGGCGTGTAGGCGTAGCTGTTGCAGCCCATGACGTTGACCTCGACCACGGGCAGGAACGTCAGGCGCAGCGTGGCGCGGGCCAGCGTGTCGCCCTCGGCGCCGACGACGCAGAGCCGGTGGTCGTCGCGGCAGACGTCGCCCGCGAGGCTGAAGGTCGTGCCGTCGGTGCCCGCCGTCAGGCCGTCGAGGCTCAGCGTGCAGCCCTCGGCCGCGTCGGTCCACGTGGCGTCGAGCGCAAGGGTGGCGCCGCCAGTGCCGCGCAGGCTCACGGGCAGCGGCAGCAGGTAGCTGCCGTCCTCGGCGTCGGCGGCGGGCGTCTTGCCGTTGATGCGCAGCGTCGCAACGTAGGCGTCGAAGCGGTCGGAGGCATAGCCGTCGAGCTCTACGCCCTGCGAGGCGAGGTGTTCCACGTGGCGGCGGTCGGCCGAGCAGAAGATGAACGTGGAGCCCGCGTCGACGGTGTAGAACCCGATGAAGTTGCCGTTATAGTCGTTCCAGTAGATGTGCGACGACGTGCCCCACTGGCTGTTGGCGCTGCACGTGGCCACGCCCACGGTGTAGCCCTCGTTTTCGGTGGCGTAGAAGCCCAGGGCCCACGTGTTGTCGTTCGTGGCAGTCGTGCCGTCGGCGAGCGTGACGGGCGAGGTGGCCAGCGAGGCCGTGTTGATCCAGCCCGAGACGTGCTGCCCGTCGGCCGTGTAGATGTTGGCGCCGTCGGCTCCCTCCACAAAGTAGAACTGCGTGGCGCGTCCCGTCTCTTGCAGCAGGGCATCGCCTTCGGCGCAGACATACTTGCCCGTGCGCACGTTGCGGATGGTGTAGAGTATGGGGTTGTCGGCATCGGTGGTGTAGGCCACGGGCTGTGCCAGCCCCGTGCGCTCCCACCAGGCGCCGTCGGTGGTCTGGCCGCGGTCGCCCGCGATGACGTCGGACGCCCCGGTGCCACCCCCGTTCTCGCCCACGAGGCGGCCCGCCTCGTCGTAGAACTTGAAGCATTCGTTTTCGGCCCGCCCGCCGTGCGAGGCGTAGGTGCCCACCAGGTAGGTGCCGTCCACGCGCACGTTGAACCACTGCTCGGGCTGCGCCACGTTCACTATATAATAGGAGTCGTCGGTTTTCTGGAAGTTCCAGAGAAACTCGTTGCCGCCCAGCGTGGCATAGAGCGAGAGCCCCTTGCACACGCCCTCGATGCGCTCAGGGTCGTAGCCCACAAATTCGAGCGTCGAGGCGTTTTGCAGCACATAGCCGTCGCCGCTCTTCGTGATGTACCACCAGGCGTCGGCCGGCGTGGCGCTGTCGGTGGTGTAGAACAGGCGGGCCGTCGAGCCGTGGGCCGCGCCCGTGGCCACGCCTCCGCTGCCGTAGCGGTCGCACACGATGCGATATTTCTTTCCGCTCTCAAAGTGGAGCTCGGCCCGCAGGCCGGTGCAGCAGAGCAGTGTTGCGAGGATGAGTAGAAGCTTTCTTTTCATGGGTGATGGGTGATGGGGTGGGACGTAAACGCCGCAGGCCGACGGCCAGAGCGCACGCCCGTGGCGGGTGGGTGCGCTCCCCGTCGGCCTGCGGCGGGTGGTGGTGTCAGAGTTCCGACTTGGTGAAGCGGAACCGCTTGAAGTACACTTTCAGCTCCTTGCCGCTTGTGTTGGTCAGACGCACGCGGGTGGCCTGCATACCGCTGATTTCGCCCGTCGTGTTGATGACGGTCGTCTTTTCGTTCTGGTGGAAAATGCCAATCTTCTTCCATTCGCCGCCCACCAGCGCTTCGAGCGTGAAGCTGCCGCTGATGCCGGGCGTACCCAGGTCGAAGGCCATGCCCGTGAGCACGCGCGGACGGTCCATAACGACCGTGAGCGAGGCGCCGGCCGGCCAGGTGATGACCTCGTTCGAGGGCGTCACGACCACTTCGGCGCCACGGCCGCCCACAGGCTGCTTGGCCAGCTGCGGCACGTCGCTTTCGAGCGAGTAGGGCTGGTATTCCACAACGGGGTTGTAGGCCGTGCCGTGCTCCTTATTATATATGTTGACGGTCGAGGCCAGCAGCCCGTTGAGCAAGGGGAGCAGGCGTCCCGTGGCCACGGCGGCGCCGGGCTGGTTGGGGTTGCGGTTGTTGCGCAGGTCGAACTCGTACATCTGTTCCTGCAACGACCGGGCCTGCGTGTAGAGGGCGTTGAACGGTGCCACGCCGTCCCGGCCCGCGCCGAGGGCGTAGGCGTCGGCTGCCGTGCAGACGGCGTTGCCGTAGTCGGCCACGAGCTTGGCCTTTTGCAGCCACGGACGCATTTCGTCCACCAGGGCGGGGTTGCCCTTGTAGGCCAAAAGCACGTCGGCCGCCAGGTTCAGCTCGTTGCAGCAGCGGCGCAGCAGAGCCACGTCGGCCGTCGTGGCGCCCTGCTTTTTGAGCTTTTCGACGAGCGGGCGCAGGTGGCGGCTCTCCTCACGGTCGAAGCCGTGGCCGTTGGCGCCCAGCGTCTCGCTGTACGAGGCAAACGTCTCCATGGCCCAGGCGGCGTCGGGCACGAGGTCCTTGACGGCGCGTTTCCACGAGGCCAGGCTGTCGTAGGCCTCCATGTTCCACGTGTAGTCGGCGATGCTGTACAGGGCAATCTTCGACGACTCGGCGTTTTCCATCGGGTTGCTCACGAAAGCTGCCAGGTCGTCGGCAATGTTCAGGCCGTTGCCATACACGGGGCCCAGGAGCAGGCGGTTGCGCACGTAGTCGCTCACGGGATAGTTCCACCAGATGTAGGCTTTCCGCTGGATGCGCTCGTTCACCCAGTCCATCGACGGCTTGTCGATGCTGTGTACGACGCTGTTGCCCGTCCACATGATCTGCACGTCCTTGTTGAGCGTGCGGCCCATCGTGCGCAGGTAGCCGTTGGGCTTGTCGCTGGCCCACGACTTGTTGTATTCCGTCGGGCACACCACGAGCGGGGCCACGTCGCCCTTTTTCTGCACAAATTCGTTGTCCAGGTAGTTGAGCAGATCCACCTGCTTGTTGGCGCGCGTGCCTTCGCCCGAGATGTCGTCGAAGAACACGGCGAAGCCCCTCACACCCAGGGCATACATGCTCTCAAACTTTTCGAGCAGCAGGCGGCGATCGGTGTCGTTCCACTTGATGTCGCCGCCCGGGTGGATGGCCCAGTAGAAGATGACGCCGTTGCGGTTGGCCTGAGCCACGAGGCGCTTGATATTTTCAGCCTCCTTTTCGGGATAAGGCTCGCGCCAGCGCGGCGTGCTGTGGTAGGGGTCGTCCTTAGGTCCGTACAGATAGACGTTCATCTTGTTGCGGCCGTAGAAATCGAGCTGGCTCATGCGGTCTTCGAAGCTCCATGGCGTGCCATAGAAGCCCTCGACCACGCCGCGGTAGGGCACGTCGGGAAAATCCTCCACGGTGCAGGCTTCGAGCTGCCCTTCCTTCATCATGCCCAGCAGCGTCTGCACGCCGTAGAAGGCGCCGCGGGCGTCGTTGCCCGCAACGACAACGCCCTTGCGGCTCACGCTCAGGTAGTAGCCCTCGGCACGATCGGGGATGTGCTTGGCATATTTGCGTATGTTGCGGTCGCCCCGTATGCCCACGGTCACGCTGAACTTAGCGCCCTCCTTCTGCTTGGGCGCTGCGCTCTGCAACGCCGTTTCGGCCGGGCTGCCTTTCAGCTTGGCCGAGAGGTTCACCTCCCATTCGGCCGGGGCCTTGAACAGGTCTGCACTCTCCGTGCTGCGCTGCACGCTTTGGGGCACGGGATTAACCAGGCTCACCTGCGCCTGCGCGGCGCCGAGCCCTGTCAGCAGGAAGAGTCCTGCCGCCAAGTAGTCTTTCTTCATGATATCGGTCGTAACGTTTACCGGACAAATGTACGTACTTTCTCGCAACGGGCCAAGTTTCCTCCTCCTTTTTCGGGCCACAGGCGCCCCGCGCCCGCCGCACGGCCTCCCGCGGGGCCCCGCGCGGGCAAAAATGGGAGCCCGCCGGGCCGAAAACGGACGAAACTTCTTACCTTTGCCGCCGAAACAGGCCCGGCAGCCACCCGCCGCAGGGTGTGGCCGCAGCCTTTTCGGACGAAGCAACTTAAAAACGTTATATTGCCGATGAAAAAAATCATGACCCTGGTGGCCTGCCTCGTGGCAGTGCTCTCAGCCCGTGCCGACGAGGGCATGTGGCTGCTCAAACTGATGGAAGAACAGCATCTGGCCGACTCGCTGCGCAAGGCCGGCCTGCGCCTCAGCCCCGACGAGCTGTACAGCGAGACAAAGCCCTCGCTGCGCGAGGTGGTGGGCATCTTCGGCGGCGGCTGCACGGGCGAAATCGTTTCGCCCGAGGGCCTCGTGCTCACCAACAACCACTGTGGCTTCAGCTACGTGCATGCCATGAGCACGATGGACGCCAACTATTTGAAGGACGGCTATTTTGCCAAGAGCCGCGCCGAGGAGCTGCCCACGCCCGACCTGACCTTTACCTTCGTGCTCCGCGTTGAGGACGTGACCAAGGCTGTCGACGACGAGGCCCGCAAGAAAAAGGCCGACGTCTACACGGCCCAGAGCCAGAGCTTCCTGGAACCGCTGGCCGAGAAGCTGCTGAAAAAGAGCGACCTGCGCAAAAAGAAAAATCTGAGCGCACGCATCGTCCCCTATTTCGGCGGCAACCGCTTCTACATGTTCTACGAGCAGACCTACACCGACGTGCGCCTCGTGGCCAACCCGCCCTACAACGTGGCCCAGTTCGGTGGCAACAGCGACAACTGGATCTGGCCGCGTCAGAACGCCGACTTTGCCATGTTCCGCATCTATGCCGACAAGGACGGGCAGCCTGCGCCCTACGACAAGGCCAACCGACCCTTGCAGTGCAGCAAGTATCTGCCCGTCTCGCTCAAAGGCATCGATAAGGGCGACTACACGATGATTATGGGCTTCCCCGGCAGCACGAGCCGCTACCTTACGGCCTCGGAGGTGAAGCTCCGCACCGTGCAGAACTCGGCCGTGGCCCTGCCCGGCAACGCCCAGCTCGCTTTCATGAAGCAGCAGATGGATGCCAACGACTCCATCCGCCTGCAGCTCGAAGACGACTATTTCGGCCTGGGCAACGTGGTGAAAAACTACGGCGGCATGAACGAGTCGGTCGAAAAGACGGGCCTCGTGGCCAAGAAGCAGACCGAGGAAGCTGCCTTCCGCGCCTTTGCAGCCGGGGCCAAGGATCCTGCCTACGACGGCATCATCGAGCGCATCGACCGCCTGTGCAAGGCTTACGAGGACACCATTTTCGACTATACGCTCTATGCTTCCGTCTTCGGCCAGCAGAAGCTCTACGTCCCCCTGTCGGCCATCGAGCGCTTTGCCTCCGCCCTCGAAAGCGGTAAGCAAAAAGACATCGAGGCCGCCCGCACGGCCTTTGTGCAGGCTTACGAAGCTGCCGCCGGCCATTACGACCAGCAGATCAACTTGCAGACCATGCAGCTGCTCGTGCCCTTCTGGCAGAAGTATGCCCGCCTGGGCTTGCAGCCCTCGTTCCTGCAAGGCAAGGACGCCGCTGCCTACTATGAGCAGATGTATGCCACGAGCATCTTCCGCAACCGCGCCGCCTTCGACGCCTTCATGAAGCAGCCCACGGCCGATGCCCTGCGTAACGACCCCGTGTGCAAGCACTTCGAGGGCTACAACAGTTTTATCGTCGAGCAGCTCATGCCTGCCATGCAGCGCTACTCGCGCCAGCGCCGCGAGCTCGACAAGATATACGTGCGCGGGCTGTGCGAGATGTACGACTGGGCCAAGGCCCCCGATGCCAACTTCACGCTCCGCATGACCTACGGCCACATCACCGACCTGCGGCCGCGCGACGCCGTACACTACGACTGGCGCACGACGCTCGACGGCATGTTCGAGAAGGCCAGCACCACCGAGAGCGACTACTTCATCAACGAAGACCTGCGCAAGCTCTACGAGGCCGGCGACTACGGCCGCTATGCCCGCGAGGACGGCAAGCTCCCCACGTGCTTCCTCTCGAACAACGACATCACGGGCGGCAACTCGGGCTCACCCGTCATGAACGCCGACGGTGAGCTCATCGGTCTGGCTTTCGACGGCAACATCGAGAGCCTGTCGAGCGATTTGAAGTTCAACCCCGCTCTGCAACGCTGCATCAACGTCGACATCCGCTACGTCATGTTCGTGCTCGACAAGCTTGGCGGCTGCCGCTACGTATTCGACGAGATGGACATCCGTCAGTAAGTCCCTTTCCCCCGCAGGCCCCGGCCTCCGTTCCCCCTCGGCGGGGCGGAGGCCGGGGCTTTTTTTGTGCCGCTCCGCGGGCGGGGGGATGCCGTGGCGCAGCCCCGCCCGCGGCCTGACTGCTCGCGGCGTTTTGCCGCCAGCTTGCGGCGTTTTGCTCCCTGCTTCCGCCCTTTTCTTCCCGGCAGCGGAGTTTTCCGGGGGAAAACATCATTTAACGCGGCGTTGTGTTTTATTCAGACAGGCGGCCGGCCGGCTTTGTGGCCGATTGCGTAATATTGCACAAAACTCTTCGGAAGGCCCGGTGGCTTTGCGAGGGGGATGAAACGTACTTTATTCACTAAACAGACCGTAAGAAACCATGAAAAAGATGCTGAGAGGAGTCATCGCATGTTTGCCCGCTATCGTGCTGGCTTGTCAGGAAAAGGCCGACCCGGTCGGCACGTGGCTGCAACCCGTTCCGGGCCTGTCCGACATGGAGCAGGGCTTTACGCTGTCGGCCGACGGCAAAGCTTCGTCCGTGGGGATGGCCACGCTCCAATATGAAACGTGGCGGCAGGAGGACGGCCGGCTCATCCTGACGGGGCGGAGCATCGGCAACGGGCAGACCATAGCCTTTACCGACACGTTCCGCATCGAGCGCCTCACGCCCGACAGCCTCGTGCTGACGAAAGGCACGCAGCCCTTTGCCTACGGACGCGCAGTGGCCGCCGAATGAGCGTGCGCCGCGGCCGGAGGGGCCGCGATGTGCCTTTTTTCCAGAAGATACGGGCGTTTCTTTCCAAAATGTAAGAGAAACGCCCGTTTTCTTTACAGAAAAGCGTTATATTTGCTTCGCATTACGGCCCTGTGGCACGCACATCCGGCGGCGTGAAGGCTCCGGGCGCTGCGTGCCGGGCGGCGTCGCCCGGCCACACCATATTATATATAAGAACTAAAGCTGAACGACATGATACGATTAGCCATTCAGGCCAAAGGCCGCCTGAACGAAGAAACGACAGCCCTGCTCGCCGACGCGGGCATAGCCGTGACGGCCGGCAAGCGCAAGCTTGTGGCGCGCGCCGGGGGCTTCCCGATGGAAGTGCTCTACCTGCGCGACGACGACATCCCGCAAGCCGTGGCCATGGGCGTGGCCGACGCCGGCATCGTGGGATGGAACGAAGTGGCCGAGCGGGGCTACGACGTGGAGCGCGCCATGAACCTCGGTTTCGGGGCCTGCCGCCTCTCGCTGGCCGTGCCGCGCGACTGCGGGTATACGGGCGACGAATGGTGGCAGGGCCGCCGCGTGGCCACGTCGTACCCCAACGTGCTGGGGCGCTACTTCGGCGAGCGCGGCATCGACGTGGAAATCCACGAGATAGCCGGCTCGGTCGAGATAGCTCCCGCCGTGGGCATGGCAGATGCCATCTGCGACATCGTCTCTTCGGGCGGCACGCTCGTGCAGAACGGCCTGCGCGAGGTGGCCACCGTCCTGCAATCGGAGGCCGTGCTCATCGTCACGCCGGGCCTCGGCGAGGAGAAGCGGGCCGAGGTGGAAAAGCTCAAGTTCCGCTTCGGTTCCATCATCGAGAGCCGCGGGATGAAGTATGTCCTGATGAACCTCCCGCAGGAACGCCTGGACGAGGCCATAGCCCTGCTGCCCGGCATGCGCAGCCCCACCGTGCTGCCGCTGGCTGCACAGGGGTGGTGCTCGCTCCACGTGGTCATTGCCGAGGGAGAGCTTTGGGAAAAAATAGAACGTCTGAAACAGCTCGGGGCCGAGGGCATCCTCGTCCTGGCGCTGGAAAACATGATACGCTGATGGAACTGATCATCAATCCGCCGCGCGGAGAGTGGGCGGCGCTCGTGGAGCGCAACACGCCCGACGACGCAGCCATCGAGAGCCGCGTGGCCGCCATCGTGGAGCGCGTGCGCCGCGAGGGCGACACAGGGCTGCGCGCCTTGGCCCGCGAGATAGACGGAGCCGAGGTTGAGGCTCTCGCCCTGTCGCCCGAAGAAATAGAGGCCGCCTGCCGCGCCGTGCCCGAGGCCACACGCGAGGCCGTGCGCGTGGCGGCGCAAAACATCACCGCCTTTCACGAGGCACAGCGCAGCCGACCCGTCAAGGTGGAAACGTGCCCCGGCGTGCGCTGCGTGCAGCGGGCCGTGCCCATCAGCCGCGTGGGCCTTTACGTCCCCGGCGGGCGGGCACCGCTCTTCTCCACGGTGCTCATGCTGGCCCTGCCGGCCCGCATCGCGGGCTGCGCCGAGGTGGTGCTCTGCACGCCCGAGGGCCGCTCGGGGCAGATAGCTCCCGAAATTGTCTACGCCGCCCGCACGTGTGGCGTGGCGAGGATATTCCGCGTGGGCGGCGCCCAGGCCGTGGCGGCCATGGCCTACGGGACGGAGAGCGTGCCGCGCGTCGACAAGATCTTCGGCCCCGGCAACCGCTACGTCACCAAAGCCAAGCAGCTCGTGAGCCGCCACGTGGCCATCGACATGCCCGCCGGCCCGTCCGAGGTGCTCGTCATGGCCGATGCCACGGCGCGCCCGTCGTTCGTTGCCGCCGACCTGCTCTCGCAGGCCGAGCACGGGCCCGACAGCCAGGCCATGCTCGTTTGCGACGACGAGGCGCTGGCCCGCGCCGTGGCGGCCGAGGTGGAGCGCCAGGCCGCCTGCCTGCCCCGCCGCGAGTCGGTGGCGGGCTCCCTTGCGCACAGCCGCATCGTCGTGCTCGACGGACGCGGGGCGATGACAGATTTTGCCAACACCTACGCAGCCGAGCATCTCATCATAGCCATGGACGACCCATGGGCCGTGGCCGAGCGCATCACGGCCGCCGGCAGCGTCTTCGTGGGCCACTACTCGCCCGAGAGCGCCGGCGACTATGCCTCGGGCACCAACCATACGCTGCCCACGGGCGGCTGGGCGCGCTCGCTGCCCGGGGTCAACCTCGACAGCTTCCAGCACAAAATCACCTATCAGGAGCTTACGCCCGCGGGCCTGCGCCGGCTGGCGCCCGCCATAGAGACCATGGCCCGCGCTGAGGGGCTCGACGCCCATGCCGCCGCCGTGGCTGTGCGCCTGGCGGCCGATGACGGCGCCGGGGCGCGATGAACGTTTTTTGTTTTCTTGAAAAGTCAACCCAAGCATGCAGCAAAAGCCTTCTCCGTTGCACTATGTGCGCCCCAACATCCTGCGGCTCGAACCCTACTCGACGGCGCGCGACGAATATACCGGGGGCAACATCTCCGTGTGGCTCGATGCCAACGAGAGCCCCTATAATAATGGTGTGAACCGCTACCCCGACCCTCATCAGCGGGAGCTCAAACGGCGCATTGCCGCGCTCAAAGGGGTGGTGCCCGAGAGCGTGTTTGTGGGCAACGGGAGCGACGAGGCCATCGACCTGGCTTTCCGCATCTTCTGCGAGCCCGGGCGCGACAACGCCGTGGCCATCGCGCCGAGCTATGGCATGTACAAGGTGGCCGCCGCGGTGAACGACGTGGCCCTGCGCGAGGTGCGCCTCGCCCCGGGCTACGGGCTGCCCGCCGAAGCGCTGCTGGCAGCCGCCGACGCGCAGACGCGCCTGATGTGGATATGCTCGCCCAACAACCCCACGGGAAACGCTTTCGACCCCGCCGTGCTGGAAGAGCTGGCCGCCCGCTTCGACGGCATGCTCGTGGTGGACGAGGCTTATGTCGACTTTTCCGACCGCGGCTCGCTGCTCCCCGCCTTGCAGCGTCACCCCAACCTCATCTTGCTTCAAACCTTGTCGAAGGCGTGGGGCATGGCGGGGCTGCGCCTGGGCCTGGCCTTTGCCGCGCCCGAGGTGGCGGAGCTGTTTGCCCGCGTGAAATATCCCTACAACATCAACGCCCCGACGCAGGCCGAGGTGATGCGCCGCCTGGACGTCGACGTGGCGCCACAGGTGGCCGAGATCAAGGCCCAGCGGGCGTGGCTCTCCGGCGTGCTCCCGGGCTTGCCCGGCGTGGAGCACGTTTTCCCGACGGATGCCAACTTCTTCCTGCTGCGCGTGGCCGACGCCGACGCCCTTTATGCCCGCTTGGTCGGGCAGGGCGTCATCGTGCGCAACCGCAGCCGCGTGCCGGGCTGCGAGGGCTGCCTGCGCGTGACGATAGGTACGCCCGAGGAGAACCGCCGCCTTGTGGAACTCTTAAAACACCCGCAACCATGAACCCTAAGAAACGTGCCCTTTTCATCGACCGCGACGGTACCATCCTGCGCGAGCCGGCCGACGAGCAGATCGACTCGTTGGAAAAGTTTTCCTTCGTGCCCGGCGCCATTTCGGGGCTGCGGGCGCTCACGGGGCTGGGCTTCGACTTCGTTCTGGTGAGCAACCAGGACGGCTTGGGCACCGAGAGCTTTCCCGAGGCCGCCTTCCTGCCGCCCCACCGCCTGATGATGGAAACGCTGCGCGGCGAGGGCGTGACGTTCGACGACGAGCTCATCGACCGCACCTTTGCCTCCGAGGGCGCCCCGACGCGCAAGCCCGGCACGGCCCTGCTCGGCCGCTACACGGACGGCAGCTACGACCTGGCGTCGAGCTTCGTCATAGGCGACCGGGCCACCGACGTGGAGCTGGCCCGCAACCTGGGGGCGCGCGCCGTGCTGCTGCAAGGGCCGCTCACCGACACGGCGGCGCTGGCCGACCCGCAGCTGGCGGCCGCCTGCGCCCTCGTGGCCCGCACGTGGGACGAGGTGGTGGCCTGCGTGCGCGGTTCGCTGGCCGACGGCGGGCGCCGCGCCGAGGTGCACCGGCAGACGGCCGAGACCGACGTGCGCGTCGTGCTCGATCTGGACCGCACGGGCGGAAGCAGCGTGGACACGGGGCTGAAATTCCTGGATCACATGCTCTGGCAGCTTCCCCACCATGCCGGCGTGGCGCTGCAAGTGGCGGCCCGCGGCGATCTGGAAGTGGACGAGCACCACACGATGGAAGACGTCGGCATCGTGCTCGGCGAAGCCATCGGCCGGGCGCTGGGCAGCAAGGCGGGCATCGCGCGCTACGGCTACGTGCTGCCGATGGACGAGAGCCGTGCCTTGTGCCTCATCGACTTTGGCGGACGCACGGACTTTGAATGGGACGTGACCTTCCGCCGCGAATATGTGGGCGACGTGCCGACGGAGATGTTCCGCCACTTTTTCCAGTCGCTCGCCGTAGCGGCACGTTGCAACCTGCATATAGCAGCCGCAGGCGAGAATGAGCATCACAAAATAGAGGGCGTGTTCAAAGCCTTTGCCCGCGCGCTGCGCATGGCCGTGGCCCGCACCGCCTTCCCGTATGAGCTGCCGAGCAGCAAGGGGGTGATATGATTGCCATCATCGATTACGGCGCGGGCAACATACGTTCCGTGGCCAACGCCTTGGAGCGCGCCGGCGCCAGCTACTGCCTGACGGCCTCGCCGGCCGACATCCTTGCGGCCGACCACGTCATCCTGCCCGGGGTGGGCGAGGCCGCGTCGGCCATGGCCCGCCTGCGCGAACGGGGCCTCGACGCGCTCATCCCCGAGCTGCGCATGCCCGTGCTGGGCATCTGCATCGGCTTGCAACTGCTCTGCCGCAGCAGCGAAGAGGGCGGGGCGCGCTGTCTGGGCGTCTTCGATGCCGAGGTGCGCCGCCTGCCCGACGCCACAGCCGACGGCTGCCGCCTGAAAGTGCCCCACGTGGGGTGGAACACCGCCCGGTGCCTGAGCGGCCCTCTCTTCGAAGGGCTGGACGAAGGCACTTTTTTTTATTATGTCCACTCCTACGCGGCCGACCCGTGCGACGGCACGGCGGCCTTCACCGACTACGGACGGCCCTTTGCCGCCGCCATCGGCCGAGGCAACTTCTACGCCACGCAGTTTCACCCCGAAAAGAGCGGGGCGGCCGGGGCGCGGCTTTTACGCAACTTCTTACAACTCTGACAACCATGAAAATATTTCCTGCCATCGACCTCATCGACGGGCGCTGCGTGCGTCTGAGCCAGGGCGACTATGAGCGCGTCACCGTCTACGACGACAATCCGCTCGTCGTGGCGCGGCGCTTTGCTGCCTGCGGCATACGGCGCCTTCACGTGGTGGACCTCGACGGCGCCAAGGCCGCAGCTCCGCGCAACCTGCGCGTGCTCGAAAGCATCGTCGCGACAATGCCTTATATCGACGTGGAGTGGGGCGGCGGCATCAAGGACGAAAACGCACTGCGCGCCGTGCTCGATGCCGGGGCAGCCTGGGCGGTGTGCGGAAGCGTGGCCGCGGAGCAGCCCGAACTGTTTGAAAAGTGGCTCGAAGCCTACGGCCCCGACCGCATCGTGCTGGGAGCCGACGTGAAAGACGGCCGCGTGGCCACGCATGGCTGGCTGCGCTCGTCGGGCTGGACGGTGGGGGAGCTCATCGGCCGCTTCCCCACGCTGCGCCGCGTGGTGTGCACCGACATCTCGCGCGATGGCATGCTCTGTTCGCCGTCAACGTCGTTTTACGCCTCTTTGCAGCAGCAGTTTCCCGAGGTGGAAATCACCGTGAGCGGCGGCGTGAGCAGCGCCGACGACCTGCGCCGCCTCTCAGCAGCCGGCCTGCGCAGCGCCATCGTGGGGAAAGCCTGGTACGAGGGGCGCATCACGCCCGACGAACTGGCACAGATAAACGAATAACCCAACCGACCACATGCTTGCCAAACGTATCATTCCCTGCCTCGACGTAACCGACGGGCAGACGGTAAAGGGGGTCAATTTCGTCTCGCTCCAAACCGTGGGCGACCCCGTGGAGCTCGGCGCCAAGTATGCTGCCGAAGGCGCCGACGAACTGGTTTATCTCGACATCAGTGCAACGGTCGAGGGGCGGCGCACCTTTGCCGACCTGGTGGCCCGCGTGGCGCGCCGCATCGACATCCCCTTCACCGTGGGCGGCGGCATCGCTTCGGTGGACGACGCCGCGCGGCTGCTCGACGCCGGGGCCGACAAGGTGACGGTCAACTCGGCCGCCGTGGCCCGCCCGGAGCTCATCGGCGAAATAGCGCGGCGCTACGGGGCCCAGTTTGTGGTGGTGGCCATCGACGCGCGCCGCACGCCCGAGGGCTGGCGCGTGACGACGCACGGCGGGCGGCACCTCACTGGGCGCGACCTGTTCGATTGGGCTGCCGAGGCCGTCGACCGCGGTGCGGGCGAAGTGCTCTTCACCTCGATGGATAACGACGGCACCTGCGCGGGCTATCCCTGCGAGACGTATGCCCGCCTGGCCGACAGCGTGCCCGTGCCCGTCATCGCCTCTGGCGGAGCCGGGACCGCCCGCCACATTGCCGACGTGCTCACCGTGGGGCGCGCCGACGCCGCCCTGGCCGCCAGCATCTTCCATTATGGCACGCTTCCGCTGCCCGTGCTCAAACGCCAATTGAAATCAATGAACATTAACGTAAGGATATGAAACAGTTTTCAGACTTCGACCTTTCCAAAACAGGCGACGGGCTGCTGCCCGTCGTCGTGCAGGACGCCCGCACGCTGCGCGTGCTGATGCTTGGCTACATGAACCGCGAGGCATACGAGAAGACCGTGGCCGAAGGCCGCGTCACCTTTTTCAGCCGCTCGCGCGGAAAACTCTGGACCAAGGGCGAAACGAGCGGCCACTGGCTCGAAGTGGCCGCGATGGAGGTCGATTGCGACGCCGACACGCTGCTGGTGCGCGCCATCCCCCACGGCCCCACGTGCCACCGCGGCACGCCGTCGTGTTTCGACGCCGACGGCGCCGTCGCCACCGAGGGCTTCATCCGTCGCTTGCAGGCCGTCGTGCAGGAGCGCCACCGCGAGATGCCCGAGGGCCACTATACCACCCGTCTCTTCGAGCGCGGCGTCGACAAGATAGCCCAAAAAGTGGGCGAGGAAGCCGTCGAAACCGTCATTGAAGCCGTGGCAGGTCGCCGCGAAGGCTTTGTGTACGAGGCGTCCGACCTGGTCTATCATCTTCTCGTCCTGCTCGAAAGCATGGGCTGCTCCCTCGCCGACCTTGAATCCGAGCTGGCGCGGCGCCACCGCGAGTAGCGGCGTTTCTTTCTCGTTTCAGCCGACAGGCGGGGCTCTTTGGGCTCCGCCTGTCGGCTTTTAGTTCCGCTTATTGCGCATTTTCGCAGCCTCAGTGCCGTTTTTACTGAAAAAAGCCATAACTTTGCAGCGTTTCGCAGGGAGCAAAAATCCCTTTATTCCGGCAAAGGAAAGCCCGGGAGGCCCCGTGGCGCGCTGTGCCGGCTTATCAGAAAAATATATGTCCATCACGAAAACACGACAGCGGCTGGTCGAAGTGGCGCGTGAGCTTTTCGCGCGCAAGGGCTTGGAGGCAACGACGATGAACGACATCGCGCTGGCTTCGGGCAAGGGACGCCGCACGCTTTACACCTATTTCCGCAACAAGGAAGACATCTACGACGCCGTGATCGAGGGCGAGCTAGAACGCCTCTCCGAGCGCATGGACGAGGTGTCGGGCATGGACGCTTCGCCCGAGGAGAAAATGATGCGTCTCATCTACACCCATCTGGATATGATCAAGGAAACCGTCTCGCGCAACGGCAATCTGCGCGCAGAGTTCTTCCGAAACATCTGGCTGGTCGAGAAGGTGCGCCGCGCCTTCGACGAAGAGGAGAAGAACATCCTGGTGCGCGTCCTGGAAGAGGGCAACCGCGACGGCTCGTTTCACGTGAGCCACGTTCCCTTCACGGCAGAAATCATTCACTACGCCGTCAAGGGCTTGGAGGTGCCTTATATCTACGACCGGCTGGGCGAAGGGCTCGACGAGGAGCAGAGCCGCGCCATCGTCGTGGAGCTGGTGCGCCGCTTCTTAGGCATCAACACGAATTTATCAACCAACTAAACCAACAGACATAAACGATTATGGGACTTTTAACAGGAAAGACCGCCCTCATCACGGGTGCCGCCCGTGGCATCGGCAAGGCCATCGCGCTGAAGTTCGCCGAAGAAGGCGCTAACATCGCTTTTACCGACCTTGTCATCGACGAGAACGGCAAGGCCACCGAGGCAGAAATAGCAGCCAAAGGCGTGAAATGCGTGGGATATGCCTCGAACGCAGCCGACTTTGCCCAGACGGCCGACGTAGTGGCCCGGGTTAAGGAAGAGTTCGGCTCGATCGACATTCTTGTGAACAACGCCGGCATCACGAAGGACGGACTCATGATGCGTATGACCGAGCAGCAGTGGGATGCAGTCATTGCCGTGAACCTGAAGTCGGCCTTCAATTTCATTCACGCCTGCACGCCCATCATGATGCGCCAGCGCAGCGGCTCCATCATCAACATGGCGTCGGTTGTGGGCGTACATGGCAACGCCGGGCAGTGCAACTACGCCGCTTCTAAGGCCGGTCTGATTGCTCTGGCCAAGTCGATTGCGCAGGAGATGGGTTCGCGCGGCATCCGTGCCAACGCCATTGCTCCGGGCTTCATTGAAACAGCCATGACGGCGGCTCTTCCCGACGACGTGCGCAAGGAATGGACGTCGAAGATCCCCCTCCGCCGCGGCGGCAAGGCCGAGGACATCGCCAACGTGGCCGTGTTCCTCGCCTCCGATCTCTCCTCGTACGTTTCGGGTCAGGTCATCCAGGTCGACGGCGGCATGAACATGTAAGGCACCTGCCGTGCCCTCGGGCCTCGTGCCCGGCAACACAACAAGGCAGCCCGGGCGGCAACGCGCCGTCCGGGCTGCTTCTTTTTCAACCCCAAAACAAGAAGCCATGAGGGTGCTCTACGAAGACAATCATCTGATCATAGTGAACAAGGCTCCGGGCGAAATTGTGCAAGGCGACAAGACGGGCGACGTGCCCCTGAGCGAGCTCGTCAAGCAGTACGTCAAAGAAAAATATGCCAAGCCCGGCGCCGTCTTTCTCGGCGTGGTCCACCGCCTCGACCGCCCCGTGAGCGGCGTTGTGGTCTTTGCCCGCACGAGCAAGGCCTTGGCGCGGCTCAACGCCATGTTCCGCGAGGGCCGCGTGCGCAAGACGTACCACGCCATTACCTCCGCGCGCCCGCCCGAGGACGAGGCAACGCTCGTCCACTGGCTCGTGCGCAACGAGCGTCAGAACAAAAGCTACGCCTACGCCCGTGAGAAGCCCGGAGCCAAGCGCGCCGTGCTCGACTATCGCCTGGCGGGCGCTTCCGAGCGCTACTACCTGCTGGCCGTTGCCCTGCACACCGGGCGCCACCACCAGATACGCTGCCAGCTGGCCGCCATGGGCTGCCCCATCCGCGGCGACCTGAAGTATGGCGCGCCGCGCAGCAACCCCAACGGCAGCATCAGCCTGCATGCCCGCAGCGTGACGTTTGAGCACCCCGTCACCCATGCCGAGGTGAGCGTCACGGCGCCCTATCCCCCCGACCCCCTGTGGCAGTGTTTCGGCTGAGGCCGCTCTGCACCTATTATATATAAAGGAGCGCGCCGCGCAAGGTCCCGATGCCTTGCGCGGCGCGCTTTGCGTAGCGGGGTGGGGCGGCGCGGGCCCTATTTTCCCGTCTTGATGTAGCGCAGGGCGCGCGCCAGGGCGGCGTCTGTCTTGTCCTCGAACCACGAGGCATACGTTTCGTCCACGCGGATGGAGGGTTGCAGGCCGCGGCCCACAAACTCCGTCCCGTCGGGCGCCACGTCGTGCTTCGAGCAGATGTTGGCCCAGACGTATCCCCGCAGCAGCTCCACGCGCACGCCGTTGCCCGTGCTGCCTCCTGTGGGCGAGCCCACCAGCGGGCCGCGCTTCATGCCGGCAAAGACGGCGCAGAAGTCCTCGGCCGCCGAGAAGGTGCCGCGGTCGGTGAGCACGGCCACGGGCCCCGTGTAGATGGGGCGGTCGGCGAGGGGCGCCATCAGGCCCGAGGGCGAGCGGTAGTCGGCAGCGGGGCGTCCCCACGAGGCAAAGGCCGGTATGTACGTGGGGCTCGACCACGAGGCGGTGCGTATCGAGTCGGCCGTGAGGTGGCGCAGCACGTAGTCGGCGTTGCCCGAGTTGCCCCCGCCGTTGCCGCGCACGTCGATGACGAGGCCCTTGGTTTCGAGGATGCGGGGATAGATTTGGTCGAAGTCGTCGCGGAAGTTCTGCGCCATGAAGTTGGCGATGCGCAGGTAGCCCACGCCGCCCCTCAGCTCCTTGTATTCGAAGGTGGGCGTCGGCGCTCGCTTGTCGCGCTGCCAGCTGCCGGCCACGTAGGTGACGGGCAGACGGCATCCCTTGCTGTCGGCAAAGACGAGGCGCAGCGTGTCTTTTTCGCCGTAGGTTTTCAGCAGGCCATGGCCGTCGAAAATCTCATGCTCGGTCCATTGCGGCGTCGACGACGACACCAGCGGTCCCTGCACGCGGCGCCCGTAGGCGGTGGCGGCTTCGCCGTTGATGCTCACGAGCTCCATGCCGCGGCAGATGCCCGCCCGTTCGGCGTCGGTGCTCTCCACGCGCTCCACGTAGACGCGCCCGCCGATGAGCACGGTGCTGAGCGGCGCCGTGCGGCAGTCGACGGGGAAGACGTACGTGTGTCCGTCGCCCAGGGCGGCCGCCATGCGTTGCAAGAGGCGGGTATATTCGCCGAAGCTCCGCACCGAGTCGGCCCGGGCGGCCGTGGCCACGTAGAGGCTGTCCCAGTCGAGGCGCACGCGGTCCATGAACACGAAGTTGCGCTTTGCCTCTGCCCACAGCCGGGCCACGCCCAGGCGGTAGCGCTCGCGCTCGGCGAAGCGGGCCAGCGGGTCGCGCAGCGTTGCGTCGACATAATTGGCCGTAGTCCAGATGCGGGGCACGCACAGCTCGCCCTCGGTCGCGGCCCGCAGGAAGTAGAGCTTACGCTCCTCGGGGTTGTATTCGTAGTGGTAGACCGTCGTGACGGGTTCCTCCACGACGGTGCCCGCGTCGTTCTTGTGCGTGTTGACAAACTGCCGGTCTTTCCATGCCATGAAGACTTTGCGCACGTTTTCGGCCTCGTCGGGGGTTACGTCGGTGCAGGTGAGGCGGCAGCCCGTGGTCCATCCGCGGCCCGCGCCGCGTTGCCACTTGAAGCCGCCCCCGGCCTTGCCGAAGTCGCTCCCGGTGTAGCGCACCGAGTCGGCCACGGTGCCCGGCGTGGCGCGCAGCTTTTCGTAGAGAGCGTCGAGCGAGTTTTGGCTTGCGGCCGGGAGGGAGGTCCCGACCAGCGTGCAGCCAATGAGGGCTGCAAGGAGCAGTTTGTTTTTCATAGGTCTGACCAAAGTTTGTGAGGGCGGCGCACCGGTGCGTCAGCCCTCGGTGAACGTTTCGATGAAGCTGAAGCGGGCGCCGTCGAGCGGTTCGACGGTCACGGCGTCGTTCGTGGCCGGGAAGAGCACCGTTTCGCCCGCCCGCAGGCCCACGGTGTTGCCTTCGCCGTCGGTGAGGCGTGCCCGGCCCTCAAAGGCGATGAAGATGACGAACGAGTCGAGCGCGGCGTAGCTGAGCCGTCGCGTCGAGCCGAAGCGCCCCAGGCGCATGGTGAAGTCGGGGCAGCGCCCCAAGAGGGAGCATCCGTCCTGCACCTCGTCGTAGTGGGTGCGGTAGTCGGGTCGGCTGGCGTAGCAGAGCGCCTGGCGCGCCAGCTCGGTGTGGAGCTCGCGCGGCCGGCCGTTTTTGTCGAGGCGGTCGAAGTCGTAGACGCGGTAGGTGTCGTTGCTCGTCTGCTGCACCTCGATGAGCAGGTTGCCCGCCCCGATGCTGTGTATTTGCCCGGCGGGTATGTAGAAGCAGTCGCCCGCGTGCGTTTCGTAGCGACACAGGTGGTCGCAGAGCGAGCCGTCGCCCAGCGAGCGCTCGTAGAGCGCGGCGCTGAAATCGTGGCAGAAGCCCGTGATGATGGCAGCCCCCGGCCGTGCATCGACGACGTACCACATTTCGTTCTTGCCGTTGGGCAGGCCCAGGCGCCGCGCCATGTCCTCGTCGGGGTGTACCTGGATGCTCAGGTCGCTTTCGGCCGCGATAAACTTGACGAGCAGCGGGAAGCGCGTGCCGTGGCGCCGCAGGTTCTCGCGTCCCACGAGCGATGCGCCGAGCTGTTCCGTCAGTTGGCGGAGCGTGGCGCCGTCGTAGGGCCCTCCCACGACGGGCGTCTCTTCGCCGGGGAAGCCCGAGACCTCCCAGCTTTCGCCGATGTCGTCGCAGTGACCGTTCAAGTGTTTGAAGCGGGCTATCTCCCCGCCTCCCCAGAGCGTATGCTTGAAGATGGGTCGGAATTTCAGCGGTGTCATGCCATTTCTTGCCATATTAGCTGGCAAAGTTAGCGAAAGGCGAGCGCCGAGACAAGGAAAAACGGATTTTTCCTTGGTCTTGCGATGTGCTGAGGCGTGATGAGTGGCGTCGCAACGCAGACAAAATACCGTCACAGGGGGACAGATGACCGCGATGCGTGACGGCCTCAAAGAGGCCGGGCTGTGAGTAACCTCGGGTTCCGCTACGCTCCACCCGAGGTAAGGCGACGGGTGATGATGTCGGCCTCGAAGAGGTCGCTATGCCCTTGGCGGCTTCGGGCATAGACGCCTCTTCGAGGCTATCTTCGTGGGGGGTGTGCGTACCGCGGGTTCCGCTTCGCTCCACCCGCGGTTACTGATAGGTCGACCTCTTCGAGGCCGCCAGTGCAGCGGAGGCAGTATAGGAGGGGCGCCATGAATGGCGCCCGAAAACGTTCGGGGCGAAGCTCTGCGGCGACATTCTTCTCTCGTGGTGGGTCTTCCGGCGGTGTGGGCGCCAGGAATGGCGCCCCTCCTAAGGACGCTCCTCGTGCAGGTGTGAGGATGCTGCCGCGAGGTGGGAAGTCGTTCACCTATAAACGCGATGAATGGCGTGGCGGGGCTGTGCCCCGAACGGGTGAGACGCGATGAATGGCGTCTCTACGCAGGCAATAATTTCATGCGGTCGTATGTGCGCAGCAGACCGGAAGAACACCGCGAGGCTGACGGCCCCATGGGGGCCGAACTTTTGATAACCGCAGGTGAGCGAAGCCACCTGCGGAAAGGAACTGCGTAGATATGCGGACCCCATAGGGGTCCAACTTCGATTACCGCGGGTAGGCCGAAGGCACACCCGCGGGGCGGCGAGGCTGCCGTCTGTCAAGAGGTCTCTGCGGCGAGGCCGCAGTGTGCAGGCGTGCGGGGGCTGTAATGCACGCCGTCGGCAGGAAGTTGGACCCCCATGGGGTCCTATTATATATGGTGGTTCCTGTCCGCGGGTGGCTTCGCTCACCCGCGGTTATCAATGGTTCGACCCCTATGGGGTCGTCAGCCTCGCGGCCTGCCCACTGCCGTTTCACCCGGCAGAGATGTCCGTCGTTTCGCCCCGCACCGGACGCCTTTTAACACTGTGGGCGCGTTATTTTCGCCCGGGCGGGCCGTCGGCTGCGTTTGCGCGAAAAATGCTTATCGCTGATAATGAATGTGTTAAGCCCGAAGCCTGTCCGCCGGCGCCCCGCAAAGGCGCGTTTTCGCCACTATTTGTCACTTTTTCGTGCGATTTTCGGCCGACAACCTCCCATGGAGCGCTGTTTCCACCCCGTGGAGCGCCAATTCCATCCCATGGAATGCAGTTTCCAAGGCTTGCCGCGGCGACGGGCCCGCACGAAAGCGGCGCGGAGGGCCGTGGCGCGCGCTGGAAGGGCCGCGGAGGGTTGTCACTTTTTGGGCCGATTTTAACAGTTTGCCAAATAGCGCACACGGCCCCACGCTGAGCCGCAGCGGCAGGCCGTGGCGGGCCGGCGGGGGCGCTTTTTGCGGGGTGCGATGGGCAGAGTTAGCAAAAAAATGGCTAACTTGCGGCCCGTAAAACCCACGCAACGCACAATGCAGAAGGAAAAGACGAGACGAGAGGCCGTGGAGCGCCTGAGCTTCGACGCCACGCGCGGCCTGGAAAGCTACAAGGGCGTGGCCCAGGACGGCGACGTGGTGGTGCTCGACGTGCGCGGCGGCCAGCACCTGGCGGGCCGCTCGCTTTGGCCCGCCTTCCTCACGTTTGCCTACTGCCGGCGCGGCTCGGCGCGCGTGGCCGTGAACGACCGCGTGTGCCATCTTGGGCCGGCCGACCTCATGATAGCCGTGGGCGAGAGCCGCTACGACCTGCTCGACCTCTCGCCCGATTTCGAGGCCCGCCTCGTCGTTGTCAGTCCCCGCTTTGCCCAGGAGTGTGTGGCGGGGCTCTACCACCTGTGGCGCTACCTGTTTGCGCTCTTCGACTCGCCCGTGCTCCATCTCGACGCGGCCGAGAAAGCCTGGCTCGGCCACACCTATGCTGCCCTGCTGCGCCGCATAGCCCGCGGCCGCGGCCACCTGTACCGCCGCGAGGCGGCCATGGCCTTCATGCGCATGACGATATACGACCTCTGCGACCTGCTGGGCCGGCGCCACAGGGAGCTTCCGCAGGCCTCATCGCGCGCTTACAGCACGTTCGACGAGTTTTTGCGGCTCGTGGCCGACCATTTCACCGAGCACCGCGACGTGGCGTGGTACGGCTGCCGGCTCTGCATCACGCCGAAATACCTCTCCGAGGTGGTCAAGTCGGTGAGCGGCCGCTCGGCGGGCTATTGGATCACGCTCTTCACCGTGCTCGAAGCCAAGTCGCTCTTGCAGGACGGCAGCCTCTCGGTCAAGGAAGTGGCGGCCCGCCTGGGCTTTTCCAACCAGTCGTTCTTCGGCAAGTACTTCAAGAACGCGGCCGGCCTCTCGCCCGCCGAGTACCGCCGCGCGCGCTGACGGCAGGCCCGCGCCGGACTCCGCCGGCGGACGTCGTGGGGCCGTCGACGGCTTTTTTTGTTTTTAAAGCATAAAAAAAGTGCGTTTCTCCGCTTGGAACGCAGATTAATCCTTACATTTGTTAGCCAAAGCCCGAAGAAGCTGACGGCCTGTCCGGCCGGAGCCTCGCCGGGGCACGACAAAACGAAAAAACATCTATCCATAAAACGTATGAATGTGAAACAACGAATGCGCAACGCCGCGCGGCCGTTGCTCCTGCTGGTGGCAATGGGCGCGTCGCCGACGCTGTGGGCCCAGGTAGTCCCGACGGACGGGACGGCGTACAGGCTCGTCAACGTCGAAACGGGGAAAGCCGTGACCAACGGCAACTCCGACAACGTGAAAGACCAGTATCTGTCGCTGGCCGACCCCGACGACAGCTCCCCCGGGCAGGAGTGGACCCTGCTGAACGTGGCCGACGCCGGAGAAGACGTCTACATGCTCATGAACGCCAACTATCGCGTGGCCATGGACTTGGCCCTCAACTCGGCCGACCCCGGCCGCGTCCTGCAATGGACGCCATCGGCCGGCGAAAACCAGCTCGTCAGGCTGCAACGCGTCGAGGGGACGGACGATACCTACTGCCTCGTGAGCGAGGCCGACGGCAGCCGCGTCGTGACGGCACAAGGCGACGGCAGCCTGCGCCTGAACACCGACATGGCCGACGACGCGGCCTGGTTCCGCCTGGTGGATCTGGGCAAGCAGCCCGAAATCAACTACCCCGTGGCCTCGCTCAACTATGTGTTCACCAACGTGTCGACCGGCCTCGTCCTGTCGAATCTGGGCGACGAATATACGAACGCACCCATCTACGTGGAAGATTATGCCGAGGGCAACTACGGACAGGTGTGGCAGACCAACTACCTGCAAAGCGTGGCAGCCTATCAGATCTGCAACCGCCACGCGGGCCTGGCCATCGACCTCTCGATGGACGGCAGGCGCTACCCCTTGCAGTGGACGCCCGACGACGACAACGAGAACCAGCACATCACGTTTGAGCCCGTCGACGGGCAGGAAGGCGTGTACCGCCTGCGAGGCACCGATAAAAACTACGAAGCCTACTACGTGAAGGCCGACGTGTCGGGCCTCACCGTGCTGACGCAGGACGCCGACGACGAAGCCACCCTTTTCACGATGCGCCGCGTGGCCGCACCGCCTGCACCCGAGGTGCCCTATTGGGAAGACGAGACCGTCTTCGAGGAAAACCGCGAGCCGGGCCACGCCACCTACGTGCCCTATGCCTCGCGTGCGGCCATGACGGCCGACGCCTTCTATGCCACGCCGTGGACCGAGCCCGTGGGCGCCGAGCGCCTGAGCCTGAACGGCCTGTGGCGGCTCCACTTTGCCGAGTCGGCCGGACAGGCACCCGGCGAGGCCGACTTCTGGGCCGACGCGGCCGACGTTTCCGCCTGGGACACCATCACCGTGCCCTCGTGCCTCGAAATGAAAGGCTATGGCGACCCCCTCTACATCAACGACAACTATCCCTTTGCCTACAATCCGCCCCACATCACGATGAACTCGGGGCTCATCAACTCCGTGGCCTCCTATCGCCGCAACTTCACCCTGCCCGAAGGCTGGACCGACAAGCGCGTGTTCCTCCACTTCGACGGCGTGTACAGCGCCGCCTACGTGTGGGTGAACGGCCACTACGTGGGCTATGCCGAAAGCTCCAACAACGACGCCGAATACGACGTGACGGCCTACGTGCGCGAGGGAGCCAACAACGTGAGCGTCCAGGTGATACGGTGGAGCGACGCATCCTATCTCGAAGGGCAGGACATGTTCCACATGAGCGGCATACACCGCGACGTCTACCTCTTCGCCACGCCGCGCACCTTCGTGCGCGACCATTACATCACGGCCGACCTCGACAGCGGCAACGGCTACACCTCGGGCAGCATGAACGTGCAGCTCGCCATGGACAACCGCGACGGAGCAGCCGCCGAGAAGACCGTGAGCGTGGAGCTCCTGGGCCCCGACGGCAGCAGCGTGGCTGCGGGCGAGGCAACGTTTGCCTTTGCCGAAGGCGACCGAACGGAGCAGGTGAAGAACGTCACGTTCGCCTCGCTCTCGGGCCTGCAAGCCTGGACGGCCGAGACGCCCGTGCTCTACACCGTCGTCGTGACGCAGAAAGGCAGCGACGGAACGGACGAAATGGTGTTCTCCACGAAGTATGGCTTCCGCCATTATGAGATAAAGGACGGCCACATGCTCGTCAACGGCCAGCGCGTGTTCTTCAAGGGCGTCAACACGCAAGACACGCACCCCGTGCACGGCCGCAGCATCGACGTGCCTACGATGTTGAAGGACGTCATCATGATGAAACAGGCCAACATGAACACCATCCGCACGGCCCACTACCCGCGCCAGCCCAAGATGTACGCCATGTTCGACTACTATGGGCTCTACTGCATGGACGAGGCCGACGTGGAGTGCCACCACAGCTGGACGCTGGCCGGACGCTCCTGCATCAGCAACCAGCCTTCGTGGGGTCCCGCCTATGTGGACCGCAACGAGCGCATGGTCTACCGCGACCGCAACCATCCCTCCATCTTCTCGTGGTCGCTGGGCAACGAGAGCGGTGTGGGCTGCAACATCGACGACGCCTATGCCGCCGTGCGGGCCCTCGACCCGCGCCCCATCCACTATGAAGGAAGCACGCGCGGATGGACCAACGCCACCGATTTCTACTCGACGATGTATCCCGAGCTGGGCGTCTTGCAGCGCGACGCCAACGGCAACACCTACTTGCAGCCCTACTTTGCCTGCGAATATGCTCACGCCATGGGCAACGCCGTGGGCAACTTGCAGGAATACTGGGACGCCCTCGAAAGTAGCCGCTACGGCATGGGCGCCTGCATCTGGGACTGGGTGGACCAGTCCATATACGACGCCGACGACATCAAGAGCGGCAACCTCGTGAAGAACGGCCAGCACAACTACATGTCGGGCTACGACTACCCGGGCCCCCACCAGGACAACTTCTGCAACAACGGTCTCATCCAGGCTGACCGCGCATGGACAGCCAAGCTCACCGAAGTGAAGAAGGTGTACCAGTACGTCAAGTTCGACGCTTTCGACGCCGACACCCGTCAGCTCACGCTGCGCAATGCCTACAACTTCCTCAACCTCGACGGCTTCACGCTGAAATATACCGTCCTCAGCGACGGCCGCGAGGTGGAGGCGGGCACCGTCGACGTGCCCTCGGTGGCTCCGGGCGAGAGCACGACGCTCACCCTGCCCTACGAGGCCACGCCCGAAGAGGGCAAGGAAATGCTGCTCAACGTGGAGCTCTGCCTGAGTGAGGCCACGCCGTGGGCCGAGGCCGGCTACATGATGGCCGCCAACCAGTACACGTTGCAGGAGCGCCCCGCCGAGCTCCCCGCCGTCGGGACCGCAGGCCAGCCCCTCACGGTCGACACGTCGAGCTCCGCCATCATGCGCATCAAGAACGACCTGATCAACGTGGCCTTCACGTCGGCCGGACGCATCTACTCCTGGCAGGTGGGCGACATGAGCTTCCTCGCTCCCAACGGCTCACCCGAGTATTACAACTACCGCTGGATCGAAAACGACAAGTATAACGACGAAGACGCCGGCGTGGGCGCCAAGCAGCTCACCTACGAGGCCGCCCCGGACGGCAGCTCCGTGAGCGTCACCGTCAAGGCCGAAGGCACCAAGTGCCCGTATATCTTCGTCTACACCGTTTATGCCAACGGCACGATGGACCTGAAGGCATCCTATATGCCTGCCACCGCCGATTTGCGCCGCATTGGTCTCGGCATGACCTTCAACGGCGCGATGGAAAACGTGGCCTACTACGCCCGCGGTCCGTGGGAAAACTACGTGGACCGCTCCACAGGCTCGTTCCTGGGCCGCTACACGTCGACCGTGACCGACTTCTTCGAAGACTACCCGCACCCGCAGACCATGGGCAACCGCTGCGGCCTGCGCGAGCTCACGATGACCGACGACAAGGGCTGCGGCTTGGTCATCACGACCGAGGGACAGGTCGACTTCTCCCTGCTCCACTTCGACGACAAGACGTTTAATGCGCGCAAGCTCCATCCGTGGGACCTCACGCCCTCGCCCAACATCTACGCCCACTTCGACTACATGCAGCGCGGCGTAGGCAACGGCAGCTGCGGCCAGAACACGGGCACCATCGACAAGTATAAGTGCCCCGTGGCCGGCACATACAGCTATACGCTGCGCTTCACGCCCACCGAGGCCGTGACAACGGGCATCTCCCACGTGGAGGCCGGCAGCCCCGACGCCCTTGTCATCCGCTACAACGCAGGTAGCGACGCTGTGGTTTGCAGCGGAGCCGTCAGCGCGGGCACGACGTTCACCGTCTACAACCCCGGCGGCGTCAAGGTGGCCGCTGCCACCGCTACGGCAGACGCCACGAGCATGAGCCTGCCCATGAACGGACAGCCCCACGGCGCCTACATCGTCGTTGTCAAGAGCAGCAACGGCAGCCGTACGCACAAGTTCCTGAAGTAAGCCGTCCCCACGGACAGGCATCTCACCAAGCGGGTTCCGCCGGCCGGCGGAACCCGCTTTTTCGTCGCCGCCCGCGGCGTCCGTTTCGGGAAGAAAGCGTTACCTTTGCGCAAAACCTGTTCAGCAAAAAGAAAACGACCGATGAAAAAGATATTGTTTGTGTGCCTCGGCAACATTTGCCGTTCGGCGGCGGCCGAGGAGGTGTTTCGCACGATGGCGGCGCGCGAGGGCCGCAGCCGGGAGTTCGAAGCCGACTCGGCGGGCATGATCGACTACCACGAAGGCGAGCTGCCCGACGCGCGCATGCGCAGCCATGCCGCCCGCCGCGGCTACCGCCTGACGCACCGCTCGCGCCCCGTCCGTCCGGAAGATTTTGCCCGTTTCGACCTTGTCGTAGCCATGGACGGGCAGAACGAGCGCGGCCTCCTGCGCCTGGCCCCCGACGACGGGGCGCGCCGCAAGGTGGTGCGCATGGCCTCCTATCTCACCCGCCACGGCGACCCCGAGATACCCGACCCCTACTACGGCGGCGACGAGGGGTTCGAGCACGTGCTCAATCTCCTCGAAGACGCCTGCGAGGGCCTGCTGGCCTCTTTCGGGCAAGAATAAGAAATGAAGTGATTTCAAGGCCGCCCTTCGGGGCGGCCGGCGGCCGTCTTCCCAAGCGGAAGACGGCTGTTTTTTCAGGCTGCTGCGCCGCTGCGCTTCTCCCTGCGGCGTGAAACGTTTGCCACGAGCAGGATGCTTGCCTCGTAGAGCAGCCAGACGGGCAGCCCCACGAGCAGGAGCGTGAAAACATCCGACGTGGGCGTGATGGCAGCCGCCACAATCAGGATGACAACCACCGCGTGCTTGCGGAAGCGCCGCATCGTGGCGGCCGACAGCACGCCCAGCCCCGCCAGCAGACGGCACAGCACGGGCAGCTCAAAGACCACGCCCATCAGCAGGCACATCGTGAGCAGCGTCTCGGTGTAGGACGTCAGCGATATGGCGTTGACCACGTCGGAGCTCACCTGATAGGTGCCCAGGAAGCGGAGCGTCAGCGGGAATATCAGAAAATAGCAGAGCAGCACGCCGAGCGCAAACATCACGTAGCCGCCCGCGGCCGCCTGCAAGGCATATTTCCGCTCCTTGGCGTACAGCGCGGGCGCCACGAAGCGGAAGAGCTGAAACAGCACGTAGGGCGAGGACGCCAGCAGGCCGGCCCAGAGCGACATCTTCATGTGGATGACAAACTGTGCAGCCAGCTGCGTGTTGATGAGCCGGATGTTGAAGGGCGCAACGCCCGTCGCGTCGCTCCAAGCCGCGGCCCGGGCAAGCAGCCGATAGGTGAAAAACGTGTTACTCCGCGGGGCCAGAATGATGGAGAACACCTCGTCCTTGAAGCAGAAGGCCACAGCCGCGCACACGACGACGGCCACGACAGCTTTTATCAGGACGCCCCGCAGCACGTCCAGATGTTCCCAAAACGACATCCCGTCCGCCGACGGGTTGTCAGTCGGTTTTCCCATTTTTCTTCTCTTCGTCCTTTTCGTCCTTCACCGACAAGTCGTTTTCCACCCCTTTGACGCCTTCTTTGAAGCTGCGTACGCCTTTTCCCAAGCCTTTCATCAGTTCGGGGATCTTTTTCCCGCCGAAAAACAGCAGGACAATCAGTACGATGAAGATAATTTCTTGTGTTCCGATGCCAAACATAGTCGATTTTATTGGATGGTTTTTACGTTTCTGCCCTTAGGCTGTTCGTGAGTTGCGGGCAGCGTCTCGCCGGCCCTCTTCGTTTTTTTCTGCTGCAAAGTTCCGTATAAATTGGCGCTCATCCCTCTAACTGCATTCCCGAAAAAACTACCCATTTCACAGAAAGTGGCTTCTTGGGCCGTGGAGGGCGGCGTGCAGGCCCGTTTCTCAGCGTTGGACGATGAGCTCGTCGTAGCTCCCGATGACGGCCCGGTGCGGGTAGGCGGCCAGTACCGACGCGGTGTGGACACCTTTGGCCACGCCCACGTAGGCTGTGCCGGCGGCGTGGGCAGCCTGCGCGTCCACGGGGTTGTCGCCGAAGTAGATGGCGTCGGCCGGCGCGAGGCCCAGGCGGTCCAGGGCATACAGGATGCCCTCGGGCGACGGTTTGGGGGCGCTCACCTCGTCGAGCCCCACTACGAGGGCAAACAGGCTCAGGACGCCGCAGCGTTCCAGGCTCTCGCGCAGCGTGGGCGTCTCTTTCGTCGAGATGACGCCGAGGGCCACGCCCGCCTCCGCCGCGGCGTGCAGAAAGCGGCCGGCGTCGGGGAAGAGGCGGGTGTGGACGGCCATGCCCGGGCGGCACAGCGCCTTATATTCCACGCGCAGGTCGTGCAGGCGGGCTGCGTCGTCGATGCCCGTCATAAGGGCAAACGAGTCCTCGACGGTCAGCCCGATGGTGCCGCGTATCGTCTCGTCGTCGACAGCCGCGAAGCCATGGCGCGCCAGCACCTCGTGATAGCAGGCCACAATCCATGCGCTGCCGTCGGCCAGCGTCAGGTCGAAATCGAACAGGAAAGCACGCGGCGCAGTGCCCGCGGTTGTGAGCAGAGTGGGGGAGAAAACGTTTTGTTTCATGAAGATGAAAAAGTTGGGAGGCTTTGTTTCGGCTGCGAAGATACGCAAAAGGCGGATGGCATGCGTGGAAAAAGCGCTTTTTTCCATGTTTGCCTAACCGCCGGCCGTCTTCGTGAGGCGAAGATGGCCGGCCGAGGTGAGAAAAAGCCACGTGCAAACGTTGTGGCGGCACACCTATATTATATATAGCGGGGTAGGAGGGGGCACATCAGCCCAAACGGCGGTGAAGGAGAAAGGCAGCGTAGTCGCCCCGCAGCAGGGCGCGGGCCAGCGGGCGCTCGCGGCCGTCGTCGGGCAGCATCGGGCCGAAGAAAGCCTGCACGTGTGCCGAGAGCAGCACGAAAGCCGCCCGCGTGGCGGCAGCGTTGCGCAGCGTGGCCAGGCGGAGAAACGTGCTGCGCACGTCGCGGCAGCAGGCCGAGAACAGACGGCCGTCGGGCCTGATGCCCAGACGCTGCGCATCGGCGAGAAGGCGCAGCGTGACCCACAGGGCATCCATCACGGCGGGGCTGCCCAGCGGCGCGTGCGACGAGCTCGACGCGTGGTCGCGGTAAACGTAGACTGGCTCCGACACGGTGGCCACGCACCGGCAGCGGGGAAAAATGGCGTAGAGATAAAGCGTGTCTTCAAAGTGGTATCCCTTGGGAAACTGCACCTTGAAAAACAATTCCCTCCGCACCAGTTTGCCGCAGGCAAAGCCTTGCAGCACGGTCCAGTCGGTCGTGACGGCGTCGGGCAGGACGCGGCCCGTCTCGCGGCGGCCGCCGCGCAGGTGCAGGAACGTGCCGTCCACGATGTCGGCGCCTGTGCGCTCGGCCGTGGCCGTCAAATGCTCCACGGCGCCCTCGGGCAGCAGGTCGTCGCTGTCGACAAAGAGGACGTAGCGGCCGCGCAGCTCGCCGAGGGCTGCGTTGCGCGCTGCCGAGGGGCCGCCGTTGGCTTGCGTGACGAGGCGTATGAGTCCCGCGGCGGCATGGCGGGCCAGGAGGGCGGGCGTGGCGTCGGTGGAGCCGTCGTCGACCACTGTCACCTCCACGCTGTAACGCGTGCGCTGCGCCAGGATGGAGCGCAGGCAGTCGTCGATGTAGGCTTCGGCGTTGTAGGCCGCCACAATCACCTGCACGTCGGCCGCCTCGGCCACGTGGGGCGGGGCCGCCCGCAGGCAACTGCCGCCTCGGTCGGGGCTGACGCTTTCGAGCAGGCGGCGCGCTGCCCCCGCGGCGGCCGCACCGGTGGCCACGAGGCTGTGGAAAAACGGTTGCATCAGGCGGCGCACCGCGGGGCGCCCGGGGCAGCGGGCGGCAAGGGCCAGCACGCGGTGGAGCGTCGCGGCGTGGGGCTGAAAGAGGGCTCTTCGTTTCATCATGCCGGACAAAATTAAGAAAATCTGCCGACTTGCGCCGCCCCGCTTGGCCGTTACGCCCCGCTTGCTTAACTTGCCACACGCCGGGCGCGGCCCCGGCCGCGCACGGCACCCAAAAGAAACCAACATGGAATATAAAAAACTGTACGATCCGGGCGAGGTGGCCGAGCTCATCGAGTGGTTCCGCCAGCGGCTCGACCGTCTGCCCGAGTCGGTCCGCATCGAGCAGGGCCTGTTCGTCCCCAACCTGCGGCGCACCGTGCCGCTGCTCATCGAGTTTGCCGAGGAATGCTCGGAAAACCCGACGTACAGCGCCCAGCTCCGCCGCTTCTTCGAAATACGCGAGCGCCTCATCGAGCAAGGCTTCGACTGAACCGTCCCCGCCCGCCCCGTCAGCATCCCGCCTGCGGAACGGGCGAAATGTGCCCGCCCGCAACCAAAAAAAGGCGGTAAGCCTTGCCCGTGAGATGGAAATGTCTTAATTTTGCACCGCTAAATGGCGGTTCCGTAGCTCAGTTGGATTAGAGCAACGCCCTTCTAAGGCGTGGGTCCAGGGTTCGAATCCCTGCGGAATCACAATAACCCGATATTTTTAATAAGGGTTAACATCTGAAAATCACGCACTTACAGCGTAACGCGTTGAACGCTAAGTATTTCGCAGGTCTGACGAAAAGCGTTAAACCGTCCGAAAACGTCCTACGGCGTCCGTATCTATATTGGCAAAAAGTGATACACAAGTGATACACTTTCGCCGACGGGCACAACGGGGCGGGAGAGGACTAAAAAACCTCAGACCATGTCAAGCGAAAAAAACGTAAGATTTGTTTTCGACCGTCGCCACACGGCCACGGCCGACCGTACTGCCGCCCTGGAATATGTCGTGCCCATGGGAACAGGGCGCCGCCGCTTCCTGCCTTCGGGCTTCCGCCTCTACGCGGGCGAATGGGACGGCACGCAGGTCGTCGGGCGCCCCGACGCCAAAAAGCTAAACCGCCTCATCGATGCCGCGCGCCAGCGCGCCAACAAGCAGATCGTCTCCGCCATCAACCTCGGTGGAAAGCTCACCGACGCCGACGTCGACCGCATTTTCGGCGTCGACCGCATTGATCGGCGCCGCCCTGAGCTGTTTTTCCCGTGGGCGCGAGAGCAAAACGAGAACCGCAACGTGGGGCGCGCCACGAAGGTACGTCTCGCGCTCGCGCTGGATAAGCTCGAAAAATCCCGCCTCGTGCGTACGTTCGATGACCTCACCCCCGCGCGCATGAAGCGCTTTGACGACTGGCTCCGCCGCGAAAACCCCGCCCGCAAGGACGTCACCCTCCGCAACTGCTACCACAAGCCCATCCAGTGGCTCTGCGGCTGCGCCGTCGCCGAGGAGCTCATCGACAAAAACCCGTACACCGTCTTCCGTCCGCGCCCCGGCCACACGCAGCCCCGCAACCCACTCACAGCCGCCGAGCTCGACCTGCTGCGCGCCGCGCCCCTCACGGGCTACCTCGCCAAAGCCCGCGACCTCTTCATTTTCGGCGCCTACACCGGCCTCGCCTATTCCGACACCCAGCTCGTCGACGAGAGCGACGTCGTCGAGCGCGGAGGCGTCCGCTACATCGACACGCGGCGCCGTAAGACCGGCACGCGCTTTCTCACGCCCCTGCTTGCCCCCGCCGCCGAGGTCATGGCGCGCTACGGCGGCCGCCCGCCCGTCCTCTCCAACCAGCGCGCCAACACCTACCTCCGCCAGGTGGCCCGTCGTGTGGGCATCGACAAACCCCTCACCACCCACGTCGCCCGCCACACCTTTGCCACTACCGTCGCCCTCGCCCATGGCGTCCCCATCGAGAGCCTCAGCCGCATGCTCGGCCACACCAACATCCGCACCACGCAGATCTACGCCCGCGTACTGGCACAGACCGTCGCCGACGACGGCGCGCGCCTCGCCGCCCAGATACAATAAGCAGCAGCCCCGCCGTCCGTGAGGATCGCGGGGCTGCCTTCGTTTAACCTTAATAAAAGCAGGGAAAAAACCCGCTATCCTCACGGACGGCGGGTGCGACACACATCTTAAACTAATACCATGAAAAACATTAGAGAGAAAATATATGAGCCAAACGCGAAAATTCTCTAAGAAAGCGCCGGGCGGGTGGAGGGGTGGCGGGGCCCGGCGCATCCGCGGGTTGCCCCGACGGACGCTGCAAATATAGCGCTTATCCCGCCGCGCCGTATGCCCGGCGCACAAAAATCCCCAAAAGAATGCGCCACGCGGGCACAAAAAGCCCGCCTCCTCGCGGAAGCGGGCCGAACCGTAAACCGTAAGACATAAGTGGGTCTATTTCAGCCGCAGCGCGGCCAGTTCTTTGCCCAGCTCGTTAATGCCGGCTATTATTTTTTCCGCGCGTTCTTCGGAAATATACACGCCCCCCATTTTATACTGTCTCATTAGTGAGACGTTTATCCCCAGACGGCGCGCCAGCGCGCTCGTGTTCAGCACGTCGTAGTCGTCCAAGATCTTTTTTACGAACTCACCGGACGACACCTGTGTCAAGTCTTTTTCCATTTCGTGTTATCTTAAAAACCCGCACCGCGTGGTTGTACGGTGCGGGCGCGCTCCGGCCACAGCGCATGAGTGTCAAAAGGGGACAAATAAAACCCCGGCCGAAAGTTCTTAGTCCTGTAATCTATCCGCCGCCAAGCTTATACGTCGGGAAAGGTCGAGCAGGGCCTCGCGCAGCCGTCCGGCCTCTTCCCGTGTCAGCCCCGCGGGAAGGCCGCTTCTGCTGCGCCCGCTTATTTTTTCGTGCAACCAGATCGGGCGCTCGCCGAAATACGTCCCGGCAACATCACCCCACGAAACTGCCAGCAATATATCCCCGAGGCGCTTGCTGGCGTCACGCATTAATGTATCTCTTTTAACTGCTATCTCCATAATTCTTTTAGCTTTAAACCCCGCCCCTCATCGGGGCGGGCTTGTTTCACTTTGGCATCCTTGTCATTTCTTCAAACAGCGCCGTAGCTATCATCAGGAAGTCCGGGTGGCTGTTTGGGTAGCCGTCGCAATAATCACGGATGGCGTAGATTAGTTCCTCCTCTTCCGGGGTCACCGCCATCTTTTTAAGCTTGTTCCTTTTCATTGTTTATTTGTTTTGTTTGACACTACAAAGATACAACTTTTTCGCTATATAGCAAACAAAACGCAATATTTTTTCCGCGCGGGAACAAAAAAGCCGGCCCCCGAAGGAGCCGGCCGATCGCTAATTCGAAAAGCAAATCACAATGTGAAAAGCTTTAACGCGGCCTCTGTGGGCCGCGCGGGCATTACGCCCGGTATCTACTACAGTAGAAATTACCGGCAAAGATAAGGGGCCTGCGCCACACACGCAAGCCCCCCGCCGTTTTTAACATTTTTATTTTCCCCGCTCCACGAGCCGCACGTCCATCCCCAGCGCGTCCGCCACCCGCTCCACGAGCCGCACGTCCATCCCCAGCGCGTCCGCCACCCGCTCTAACGTCTCCACCATCATCCCCCGCTTCCCGTTCATCGCGTTGCACAGGTTCGGGTGGCTCACGCCCGCGAGTTCCGCCAAGGCGCGAAGAGAGAGCCCACGCGCCGCGCGAGCCCTCTCTATCTGCCGTATTATCGTCTCCGCGCTCATAGTTCCACGTGGATGTAATGCGGGTTGTTCACATCAACATCGATAGTGTAGACCGGAACGTTAGGGTCGGCATACCAGACGTCCAGAAACTTCTGGAACGAGATAAAACCGATACGGCGAAAGCGATCCGACGGGTGCAGCCGTTTCATGAGCTTGTCCGCGTCGCGGCGCGTGGCGCCAAATACGACCTCCCGCTTTTCCTGCCCCGGCTGAGTTCCATAAATGCAATACAGATAGATGCGCTTAGCTTCAGTTTTCATCGTGATAAGTTTTTAGAATTAGCGATTGTTTTTTGTTGATGGTGCAAAGGTAAGCACTCTTTCTGTATTACCCAAACGGATAACAGAAAAAATCTGCCCGCCCCGCGTTTTTAACATTTCAGCGAGTCCAAAAAGCCTAAGATATTTATTGAAAACTGCTTGCTTAATTCATTAGAAATCACTATCTTTGTAATGCGATAAGGGAAGAGGCCTCATCGACAGGGAAATCCGAAAACCTTTAAAAGAGTAGGAAAAAAGAAAGCCCAAAGCCCATGAAAATCTCAGTCAAAATCAGGGCTCGGCGCTTCAAGTTGACTATCGTAGTCAAGCTTTAAGACCGAGGGGGAGGGGGATGCAGCCCCTCCCCGCTTCGGGGCTTTCACCGGCAAAAATACTAACTAATATGCAAACCGAAACAACCGAAAGCGTTAAAAAGAAAAGAGGCGGCGCTCGCCCTGGTGCCGGCCGCCCCAAGCGCGAGGGCGTCGTGGTGCCCCTCGGCCTGCGCGTCTCCCCCCTCGCCAAAGAGCGCCTCTCCGCCTATGCCCGTGCCCGCGGCATCTCCGTGCAGCTGGCCGCCACGCAAATCTTCGAGGCCCTGCCCGAAGAAGCATAAAAAAGGGCAAAAGTAGAGGGTAACGTTTAGGGTTAATCCCTTATCCCCTAACAATTTACGCCCCGCCCATAATTGTCAATTGTCAATTGGAATAAAGTCCTCCATCACATACCGCGCCGTGCCCTCCCGCACGTCCCAGTGCAGCCCCGTCAGCGCGTAGCGCCGCCCGCCGTCCGTCAGCGTCACCGACGGCGGCAGCCCCGCGGCGTCCACCTCCACTTCCAGCTGCCGCCGCGCCCGCCCGTACAGCCGCCCCAGCGTCGAGAGCAGCAGCCGTTCGGGCCGCCCCGTCTTGCCCCCCTGCCGCTTGCTCGTGAACGCCTCCACCGGTGCCCCGTCCTTTATCAGGATATTCATTGCGCACCCGTCGTTCGCCCACGTCCCCAGCGTCGTCTCCACCTCATACACGTCCTCCGCGCCCTTGTAGCCCGTCCCCGCCTGGTACGTGCGCTCGTCCGAGCCCGGGCTGTCCCCCTCGTACGGGTCGTCATAGTCCGACTTACGCAGTACTTCCAGCGATATGTCCGACAGCAGGATAGGGTTAAACGCTGGTATGTCATATGGCCCCAGCCTCCGGTTCACGATCGGCCCATATACGGCCAGCGTAACTGTGCCATACATGGGCAGGTCGTCCCCGTTTACGTCGCGCAGGGGGATAATATACCCGTCCTCCGCGTCCACATACACCGACTCGTCGTAAGCGCGCCCCGACGACATGATCTCTGCCTTCTCGTTCTCCGCAGCCCCGTCAAGGTCTACGACGAAGGAGCAGTACTTCGTCTGCCAGTTCACGCCGTCCCAGTAGTAGTTCCCGAAACGCAATAGGAGCTTCCACTGCTTGATGCTGTCATATTTCGTTGGCGACCACGGCCCCACCTTGGTCGTCTTATCCATTACGTCGGTGTAGAAGGCGCCCAGAAAGCCGTAAAAGTCTATTCTCAGGCGTAGGGCGCCGTACGGCATATATACGATGGGCGATGTCAGAAAGGATATAGGCTCACCCGTCAGGTCTACGTACGTCCGCCGAAACGCCGACGGCCATATCAGCATTCCGAACTTCCGCGATGTCTGTCCCACCTCCGACAACTCGTAGTACGGGTCTTCCGTCCACGACATGCCTTGCAGGTATCGCAGCCACACCATCTCAGCCCCGGCCCATCCATACACTTTCCCATCGCTTCCTTCGTACGTCCACGTATTGCGGTCGTCTTCGTCGGTGAAATCCTCAATTATAATAGAGCTACCGTCGGGGCGGTTTACGCGATACAGTTTAGTAGAGGCGCCGCCGTCAACGGATCCACTGGTATAACGGGCAAAGCGATACTTTATCACGGGCAGGTTAGTCCGTTCAATAAAGCCGCCCGAACTATTATAGTACGCCACAAACCAGCCCGCATCCTCTTTAACGGGCAAAAGCTGCCCCGGAACCGTCACCTCGCGACGATACTCGGCGTCTTCCTCAAACGCCACCTCCCCCGTAGGCGTCCAGTTGTGCGGGTCGAGCACGTCGCTCAGCAAGTCGTCCACTACGTCGGGGGCAAACCTCACCCTTACCCGTCGATACCCATTCAGCGTGCTCACCGTATGGTCAGTCCCCGCCGGCGTCAGCGCGTCCAGCTCCATCACCGGCGCCGCCACGTCCTCCACCAGGCGCCCCGGCAGCCCCAGCTCCGCCACGCCCACGCGCTTGTAGCCCGCCACGCTCTCCGCCGTCAGCCACAGCGCGCGCCCTCGTTCCCGCGCCGTCCACCCCGTCAGCCGTGCCACGGCCTCCACCACCTCGCGCCCCGTCGCCCCCTCATAAACGATCTGTGCCTGCTCCGCCTCGTCCCACTCGCCCTCGTCATACTCCCGCGTGAAAAACGCCATCCGCGACGCCTCCACGTCCAGCCACGTGTCCGTGCCCCCCTCGCCCACGCTCAGGTCGTCAGGATAAGTCACCGTGTCCCAGTCCCCCGTCAGCGCCAGCGCCTCCCCCAGCAGCGCCCCCAGGCGCACGTACCCGAACCCCGCCCCGGCGTCCAGCGTCAGCCCCGCCAGCGCCCCCAGCGGGCTCTGCACGTTCACGCTCAGCTCCTCCCCCGCCACCCAGCTCTGCCGCATCACCTCCGGCACCAGGTAGCCCTGCCACGTCAGCCCCCCGCCGCGCCACACCTCCACCCGTGCCGACGTCACGTCCGATGCGTACAGGCCCGAGTAGTCCACCCCCTCCTCCGTCCGCACCGTCAGCACCCCCGTCCACGCACGGCACGGCGTGTCTATCCCCTCCGCCGAGTCCTCGTCCAGCGTCAGCGGCGCCACCCCGCCCGTTAGCACCGTCACACCGCCCTGCCAGTCGCGCCCGTGCACGTTCACCGTCACCAATCGACCTGTCAAGTCCGAAAAACTGAATGTATACCGCAAAGCCATAATAACCCGTTTTTAATTGTTAATTCTCAAAACTCCGCCCGCCCGTTTCCGCCCGCCCGTTTCCGTCCGTAGTCGTCCGAAAAACGTAACTTAGCCCCACAATCAAGTCACACAGCCATGAACAACAACACCCTCGACCTTCCGCGCCTCCCCTATCCCGTATCCGGCGACGTCCCCAACGACGAGACCCGCGAGGCCATCGACGAGGCACGCCTCGGCCTTTACGCCGGCACGCTCGACATGAGCAGCTTCGACGCCTTCATGGCCTCCGTCAACGCCATCGAATGAGGGAAGTCCGATACAGCACGGCGCGCTCGAAGTAGTGCGCATCGGCTCCCACGCCGAGCTTTTCGGATAATTGTCAACTGTCAATTTTAAGCACCTGCCCCCGCAGCCTCTCCCGCTTATAGCTCACGTGCACCCAGTCCGGCCCCGTCCTGTCCCCGTGCTCCCATATCAGCTGGTCAAAGGGCAGGTGTTTCCGTATATACTCGTACAGCTTTTTATTTGCCCGCCGCGAGTGCGTCGTGATGTCCGCCGCCTCGCCCCGCAGGTGTTGCGACGTCGCCGCGCCGCCCACCGCACGGTTCAGCTTCGGCGAGCGGTACCCGCTCGTCACGTAGATCGGCCGCCCGTACCACTCCCGCAGAGGGTCGAGCACCTCCTTCACCAAGTCCTCTATCCGCGCCACCTCACACACCGCCGGCGTGTTCTGGATGCCCTCGGCTTCAGCCGTCGAGCTTCGCGTAAATTCTTTCAGACTGAAATGTTTCATCTTCTCAAAGTTTTAAAAGCAAATATACAAACTCCTACGCACACCACCCCGCCGATAAACAGCAGTACCCACCGCCCCGCCGGCGCCGCGCGCTCCACCTCCACCCGCTCCATCACGCGCACCGTGTCCGTCCGCGCCCGCCACAGCGTGTCCCGCTCGCGGCTCACACGCTCCCGCCACCGCGTCACCTCACGCACGGCCCACACCGTGTCCGCGCTCGTCCAATAGCGCTCCCGCACCGTGTCACGCACCGCCACCGTGTCCCGCGCCACCCGCACCACACGCACCGTGTCCCGCACCACCCGTTCCACAGTCGACGCCTCGCGCGTCGTCCGGCACGAGGTCAGCATTACAAGCGCCAAAAGCAAAAACCACCTCATAATTGTTAATTCCCAATTAAAAGCCGCGCCCGACCGCGTCCGAATTCGTCCGAAAGACGTATCTTTGCCGTAACAACACGCAAACGCAACACCATGAACAGCAACATTCTCGACCTCCCGCGGCGCCCGTACCCCGTATCCTACGACGAGCCGAACGCGGAAACGCGCGAAGCCATCGAAGAAGCGCTCTCCGGTAAACCGTTGGAAGAGCTCGATTTAAGCCGCTTCGACGAGTACGTCGCCTCTCTATGACTCGTAAGAGGATCGTAATGACGGGCAGGTTTAAAAAAGACTTGAAGCGCTACCAGAACCGGCCCAAAAGCCTTGCGGCGTTAAAGTTGGTACTTCTGCGCTTGCAGAGCGGTAGCCCGCTGCCGGTCTCATGCCGCGTCCACTATCTTGCCGGCGCCTATGACGGCTGTCTTGAATGCCATGTAGGCCCCGACTTCCTCCTTATATGGATAGAGCCATATTCCGACGAAGTGAAGCTCCTCCGCCTCGGATCCCACGCCGAGCTCTTCAGGTAGCCCTCATTGCTTCTCCCCCTCCCGAAACACCTCCTCCGCCACCTCCGCCGCTGCCTTGCTCTTCTTGCGCAGCAGCGCAATGATGCAGCGCTTCACCGAGAAGCGGAACTTCACACCGTGGATGCTGCACACGTGCCCGATGATGCTGTCTACCTCCCACACGCAGCCGAAGCCCAGCCCGATGGCGGCCGTCACCGTGTGCGTCGCCCACCCTAACGGTTCGAACACCGCCAGCCCCAGCAGCGACCCCACAAGCAGGTACGTCATGTAGTCCACGGCCTTGTTGCACGTCCGCCGTCCGGCACGCGAAAAGCGGAACTCCTTGTGCTTCTTCAGGCTATCACTCACGCCAAACCAAAAGTCGGCCTGTATCAACACCACCACCAGCACCAGCATCCACCGCAGGTCATACAGCACGCCCAGCGCCTCAGCACCCCACGCACCCCACAACACAGCCTTTCCCGCCGCCTCAGTCGTCGTGTTCATAATTCTCAATTCTCAATTGTCAATTCTTCCACGAAGTTCCCGACGACCGTATACAGCGGCGCAAACAGCGCGTTCCCGCTGTCCCGCAGCGCGCGGTATTTTTTGCCGCCCTCCGAGTACACCTTGCCCTCCACTACCGCCATGTTCCCGTCGTGCGGGTAGGGGATAGGGTCGTCCTCCGTCCCCTTGTGGTCGCCGTCAAGGCGTTGGTAGAGCGCCGCCGTAGCCACGCTCGGCGGGTAGATGGCAAGCACAGGGTCAACCGTTTGCAGCGCCTTGTACAGGTCTCCGCGGTAGTACACCTTTTTCCCAGCTTCCAGCCGCTTGCCGATGTAGTCCCTCCACTGCGCCCTCTCGCGGAACATCCCGCGCCACCGCTCCTGCGCCGCCTCCGTGTCGTCCGTCAGCACCGCGTCAAGGTCAACCGAGCGCTTCAAAAGTTCCACCCAGTCATCCGTCTTCGGCTCCGTCACCACCTCGGGCGCGGGCGCGTAGTCCGTCTCCTCCCATCCGTCCGTAGACCCATCTTTGCCAACTAATACGGAACGGAACACAGCATCGTCCGACACCCGTCTCACCAGCTTCCCCGCGTCCGAGCGAAGCTCGCCAATCTCGTTAATTATTATTGCCATAATAGTATTACTTAATAACTAATCACTAATACCTAATACCTAACACTTAGCTCTCCGCAGGAAGAGCGAAACTGATTTGCTTCTCCGCCCCCGCAGTCACCAGCGCCGCCCAGTCATCCCTTTGCGCCTCCGTAATCTTCCGTCGGTCGTCGGGGTGGATGTAGATAACGTCCCCGCTCTTCGCCGCGTTAATCTTGTTCTCCAAGCGCTTGTAGCCATGCCACAGCACCCGCGTAAGGAACGGATACCCATCTTCACCGAACGACACAAGTTTAACGTTCTTTTCCTCGGCCAGCGTGCCCAGCGAGCCCCAGTCGTCCACCGTGCCGCCCGTCATCTTCCCGTACACGTCGGCGTGTACCGTGATAGTGATAGCATCCGTGTTCGCCGCGTTCGTGATAAGGTAGTTAATGCTGTCCCAGCTGAGCATCTTAATGTTCAAGGTAAAGCTCTGTTTCAGTGAGCGTAGTTTTACGCTCTCCAAGGTTGTTTGAACGCCGAAAGCGTTTCGCTGGTCAAACGGCGGATTTACGTAGCCCAGGTTGAAGTATCCTATAATAGCTATTACGCTGCAATCCGAACTCATCCACCCCGCTTTTGGAAGAGCTATCGAGTTGTTAAGGTGCAGCACCTCCATATCGTTAAACGACGAGTTAATTAATTCGCTTTGTG
Organism: uncultured Bacteroidales bacterium; assembly: GCA_949297215.1. Lineage (GTDB taxonomy): Bacteria > Bacteroidota > Bacteroidia > Bacteroidales > Bacteroidaceae > Alloprevotella. The sequence goes on from CASFRV010000008.1 coordinate 100,374, forward strand.
ACGAAAAGCCGCGCGTGAACAAGTTAGTCCTTACGCCTTCATAATACACCGACGTGTTTTTAGCCTGCGCGGAAACAGTATCCGAACTACCGCTGTTCGCTATCACCAGCATGTCCTCCCACGACAAGTCGGTAAGCCCGTTCATCTCGAACCATCCCGTCCGCTCGTTATACACCACGGGCGTTTTTACGTTTACATCGTTATCGAAGGTGTTCTGTATCTGTACACCTTGGCACGCGCACATCCTTTCCCTTTCGCTCCCCCCGCGTCGTCTCGGGTTGCCGTAGGGGTCGCTCTCGTAGAGCACGGCCCAGTGCAACGTCAGCGCCCCCGTCGTCGTCAGCTTCCTCACCTCCACCGTGTCGCCCCCTTCCAGCGCCACGGTGCGCGTACCCGGGTCAGCCGTCAGCTTGGCCACCACGCGCTCACCCGCCGAAACCTTGGTCAGCGGCACCATCACCTGCTCCGCGCTCTCCCCGTGCTTACCGCTCACGCCTATCTGCGCGTTCGCGTCATCCGTCGTGTAGCACGCCACCAGCGTAAACCACCCGTGCCAAGGCACCAGCTCGTCCTTTTTCAGCCGAGACGTCAGCACGCTCACCGCCTCCGCACCCGCCGCAACGGGCTCACCCGTCCCCGCGTAGTCCGAAAGGAAGCTCTGCGACAGCCCCATCGCCGTCACGTCCCCCGTCAGACCCTCCGCCGAAGCCTTAGCCCCCTCCGCGGTCTGTTTTGCCGTGTCGGCGGTCGATTTGGCGGTAGAAGCCGTCTGCGAAGCCGTAGAAGCCGCCGCCTGAGCCGCCTCCGCGGTACTCTTCGCCGCCTGCGCATCTTTCACAGCTCCGTCCGCCGCCGTCTTGGCAGCCCCCGCCGTGCTGTTCGCCGTCTCAGCCGTGCGCTGGGCACCCTCCGCCGCCGTCTGAGCCGCACCCGCGGCCTCCTGAGCTGCATTCGCCGCCGTCTGAGCCTCCCCCGCCGTCTCCACGGCCTGCGCAGCGTTCCTGCCCGCCGTAGTCGTTCACCGCGGCCTCGCGTATCTCCCTTTGCCGGGGCGTATCGCCGCCATAGCGCAGCGCCGTCCTCACCGTCCCCTCGCTCACGCCGAAGCGATCCGCGAGAGCCGTCACCGTGCCGTAGGGCACCAGAATTCTCTTCACTCGTACAGCCATAATTGCTAATTCTCAATTGCTAATTCTCAATTGTTAATTGTCAATTCTCAAAAGTGCCCGTGCAGGGAGTCGAGCCCCGCGGCGCCGGTTCCGTCAGTCCGTCGCCTCACCGTCCCGGGCAGGATGGGCGCGCCCTGTTGCGATTTCAAAACCTATAAAAACACACGAACGAGGTAGATGTGGGGCGCGCCCGCGGTCTAAGTAATTCAACCTGTCTATCCTATAGCCTCCGCAGCCGCTGCTGCGTCGGAACCTTCACCCTCACGGGCTACTCGTCTCTTCTCACCTTCCTCCCGTCACGTCCTCCACCGTCAGCCCCATCGGGCCACACTCCACGGGCAGCTCCGCCAGCACCGCGTCGCGTTCCTCCTTCGTCAGCGGGTAGCCCCGTTCCAGCGCCACGCGCGCCGTCAGCAGGGGGCCCACAATCTGCAGCGTCGCCTCGCGCATCTCCCGCGAGTTAAACTTCTCCGCATACCGCAGCATCAGCTCCGCCGCCGCACCCAGGTGTCTGCGGCTGTACGTCTCCGTGGCGAGGCGCTTGTTATAGTTCATCTCCGACGTGTCGGCCACCTTCCGCATCCACTCCCGCGGAGCTATCGCCTTGCCGCCGTCAAACCCGTCGCTCACCAGGGCCGACGCCTTCACGTCGGCGCAAAACGCCGCCTTATCCATCTCCCCGGCTCCGAGGTAGAGCTTTTCAAACACATACCAGTCCTCGTTTGTCGCCTTGCAGCCGGTCAGGCTCTCAAACTCTTCCTTAATCATGGTCTCAGTTTTTTTATTTGTTAAATCCTTTCCATTAAACGTCCGCAAGCGTCCGTTCTTTGTATCTTTACCGCTTGGCAATCCACCAACGGATGCCTTAACGGTTCCGACGGTGCAAATGTAGGGCAAAATCTAATAACGCGCAAATAAATAGGGCAAAATCTATTAGTTAAGCATGTTAAAATTCATAACTCTTTGAATATATGGAAGTTAAAGAGCGACTAACCCAATTTATCACGCACCTAGGCATCCCTACTCGGAGTTTTGAGAGGCGCATAGGGGCTGCTAACGGGTACATTAATTCAATGCGAAAAGGGATAAGTCTGGCTAAGTTAGAGCGTATTCTACGCGAATACCCCGAACTTTCCCGCGATTGGCTTCTCACGGGCGAGGGCGAAATGCTCACACCCGTCACGGGTGGGCCCCAACCCGCTGGGCCGTCCGCGGAGCCCGTTGAGACGCGGCCCGTCATCCCCTACAACGCCGCGGCGGGTCTCCTCTCCGGCGACGTCCCCGGCGTCACCCTCACCCAGTGCGAGCAGCGCCCCCTCGTCCGCCAGTTCCCGCCCTACGCCTTCTCCATCATCGCCCGAGGCGACTCCATGCTCCCCGTCATCGAGAGCGGCGACGAGCTCGCCTGCCAGCCCCTCCCCTCCGGCGCCTTCATCGAGTGGGGCCGCTGCTACGTCCTCGACACCGCCCAGGGCATCATCGTCAAGCGCCTCTACGAAGGCGCCGACGGCACCCTCCTCTGCCGCTCCTACAACGCCGACTACCCCGACTTCACCCTCCCAAAAACCGACGTCCGTACCATCTGCCGCATCGTCGGCCTCATCCGCACAAACATTTAAAAAAGTGATACGCCCCAAAACAAGAACCCCCTAACTTTCAGCAAACCAGCCTAATCGCGCCGAGCCTGCGGAATCACTGAGTTTATTAGTTTACCCCCTGCATCCCCGACCGCCCTGCGCTGTCGGGGATGTTGCTTTTCGTACCGCCGTGTCCGGGCGTCTTCGGGCAGGGGCGGGCCTTGGGGCAAAGGCGTCGCGCGGGCTGCCGCGGATGCTTACACCTGTTATATATGGAAATTCAAGACATCTTACCGCTCTATGCCGCCCACCCCGGCGTGGGAGCCTTGGCCGAACTGGTGCGCCGCGGCTCGCCGATGCACGTGGGCTGCCGCGGGCTGAACGGCTCGGCCACGGCTGTGGCTTTTGCTGCCCTGGCGCTGCGGCCCGACACGGAGCGCACGTTTCTCTGCGTCATGGGCGACGAGGAAGAGGCCGGTTATTTTTATCACGACCTGAGCCGCCTGCGGGGCGAAGAGGAGGTGCTGTTCTTCCCCTCGTCGTTCCGCCGGGCTGTCAAGTATGCGCAGCGCGATGCCGGCAGCGAAATCCTGCGCACTGAGGTGCTCGGACGCCTCAGTGGGAAGTGTGCGGGCCGGCGCCTCTACATCGTGACCTATCCCGCCGCTCTGGCCGAGCGCGTGCCGCCGCAGAAACGGCTCAACGAGCGCTATGTGCGCCTGGGCCGCGGGGAGAGCCACGACCTGACGCAGCTGGAAAAAACGTTGCTCGGCTTGGGCTTCCGCCGCCGCGACTACGTGTACGAGCCCGGCGAGTTTGCCGTGCGCGGCAGCATCCTCGACGTGTTTTCCTATGCCGCGGAACAGCCTTTCCGCCTCGATTTCTTCGGCGACGAGATTGACAGCATCCGCACGTTCGAGGTCGACACGCAGCTCTCCCGCGAAACGCGCGACGAGGCCCTCGTGGCGGCCGAGCCCACGCCGGGGGCCGACGGCCCCGTGCCCGTGACAGATCTGTTGCCGGCCGGCACGTGCCTCCTGACGCGCGACGTGGCCTATGTGTGCGACGCCGTGGAGCGCATCTACGCCGAGGGCTTTGCCCGCCAGGCCGAGGCCGAGCAGGACGATGCCGGCGGCACGCCCCTTGTGCGCGAGGGGCTGCTCGTCGGCGGCGAGCTGCTGCGCAGCGGCCTCGACCTGCTGCAACGCTTCGAAACGGGAGCCGTGCCCGCCGGGCAGGCCGAGGCCGTCGTCGGCTTTGAAACGACGGCGCAGCCGGCTTTTCACAAAAACTTCGACCTCGTGGCCGACGAGATGCGGCGGCTCGCCGCCGAGGGCTACCGCCTGCACATCCTGGCCGACAGCACCAAGCAGCACGAGCGGCTGGCCGACATTTTCCACGAGACGGGTCGCGGCGTCAGTTTCGCAGCCGTCCACGGCACGCTCCACGGCGGCTTCAGCGACGCCACGCTGCGGCTCACGTTCTTCACCGACCACCAGATTTTCGACCGCTTCCACAAGTATAACCTGCGCAGCGAGAAGGCGCGTGGCGGCAAGATGGCCCTCACGCTCAAAGAGCTGATGCAGTTTGAACCGGGCGACTACGTCGTGCATGCCGACCACGGCATCGGGCGCTTCGCCGGGCTGGTGCGCGTGGCCGGGGCCGACGGGCGGCCTCAGGAGATGATAAAACTCACGTACCAGAACGACGACGCCGTCTTCGTCTCCATCCACTCGCTCCACAAGGTGAGCAAATACAAGGGCCGCGAGGGCGAGGCGCCCCGCCTGTCGCGCCTGGGAACGGGGGCCTGGGAAAAGCTCAAAGAGCGCACGAAGAAAAAAATCAAGGACATCGCGCGCGACCTCATCCGTCTCTACGCCCGGCGCCGCGAGGAACGTGGCTTTGCCTTCAGCCCCGACACCTTCCTGCAACACGAGCTGGAAGCAGGCTTCGCCTACGAGGACACCCCCGACCAGCTGCGCGTCACACAGGAGGTGAAAGCCGACATGGAGAGCCCCCGCCCGATGGACCGTCTCGTCTGCGGCGACGTGGGCTTCGGGAAAACGGAGATTGCCGTGCGCGCCGCCTTCAAAGCCGCCTGCGACAACAAGCAGGTGGCCGTCATGGTGCCCACCACCGTCCTGGCGCTGCAACACTACAAGACCTTCGCCTCGCGCCTGCGCGACTTTCCCGTGCGCGTCGACTACCTGAGCCGCGCACGCTCCGCCGCACAGACGCGCGCCGTACTGAAAGACCTGGCCGACGGGCAGGTGAACATCGTCATCGGCACGCAAAAGCTCATTGGCAAGTCGGTGAAGTTTCACGACCTGGGGCTGCTCATCATCGACGAGGAGCAAAAGTTTGGCGTGGCCGTCAAGGAAAAGCTGCGGCAGATGAAGGTAAACGTCGATACGCTCACCATGTCGGCCACGCCTATCCCGCGGACGCTCCAATTCTCCTTGATGGGCGCGCGCGACTTCTCCGTCATACAGACACCTCCCCCCAACCGCCGCCCCATCCAGACGGAAGTGCACACCTTCGGCCACGAAATCATCGCCGACGCCGTCAACTTCGAGATGAGCCGCAACGGGCAGACCTTCATCGTGACCCACCGCGTGGCCGCCCTCGGCGGACTGAAAACGCTCGTCGAGAAATACGTGCCCGACGCCCGCGTGGCCGTGGGCCACGGCCAGATGCCGCCCGAAGCGCTCGAAAAAATCGTCACAGGCTTCATCAACTACGACTACGACGTCCTCATATCCACCACCATCGTGGAGAACGGCGTCGACATCCCCAACGCCAACACCATCATCGTCGACGGAGCCCACCATTTCGGCCTCTCCGACCTGCACCAAATGCGCGGCCGCGTGGGACGCAGCAACCGCAAGGCTTTCTGCTACCTGCTGGCGCCGCCGCCCGCCTCGCTCTCCGACGATGCCCGCCGACGGCTCGAAGCCATCGAGAACTTCAGCGGACTGGGCAGCGGCATACACATCGCCATGCAAGACCTCGACATACGCGGCGCGGGCAACCTGCTCGGAGCCGAGCAGAGCGGCTTCATTGCCGACCTGGGCTACGAAACTTACCGCAAGATACTGGCCGAGGCCGTCGCCGAACTGAAGAACGACGAGTTTGCCGACCTCTATGCCGGGGAAATCAAGCAGGGCGAGGCCGGCGGCGAAGCCTTTGTGGACGACTGCGCCGTCGAATGCGACCTCGACGCCTTCTTCCCCGAAACCTACGTGCCGGGCAGCAGCGAGCGCATGCTCCTCTACCGCGAGCTCGACGGCCTGAGCTCCGAGGAGCAGATCGCCGCCTTCCGCACCCGCATGGAGGACCGCTTCGGCCCGCTGCCGCCCGAGGGCGAGGAGCTGCTGCGCATCGTCAGCCTGCGCCGGCTGGGGCGCAGCCTTGGCGCCGAGCGCATCACCCTCAAGCGCGGACGGCTCACGCTCTATTTTGTGGCCAACGCCGACAGCCCGTTCTACGCCAGCAGCGTCTTCGACCGCGTCATCGCCTACGCCACGGCCCACTACCACCGCTGCGAGCTGGCCGAAACGGGCGGCAAGCGGCGCATGACGCTGCGCGAGGTGCCCTCGGTGGCCGCCGCCTGCGCCGTGCTCGGCGAAATACGCGAAACGCCGCCGGCCGCATAGGCGTATTCCCATTTTTTGCGTATCTTCGCCCACGACAAGCACAGACGTCTCACCCCTTAACACCCCACAAACCATGACCACATCACGCCCCCGCCCCCTTGGCGCCCTGCTCGCGCTGCTCATGCTTCTTGCCCTGCTGCCCGCCGTGCGCCTGCACGCCGCACCCACGCATGCCGACACGCTCTACAACCAGGCCGTCGTCGACGTGCAGGAACACATGACCACCCTGCGCAGCCTCAACGCCCTCTACGGCCACATCGCAGCCATAAAGAGCCGCATCGAAGCCATGCAAAGCGAAGCCGCCGACGCGCTGGCAGCCGCCGCGGCCGACCAACAGGACGCCATCGAAGCCCTCGAAGCCCAAGAAGAGGCCATCTACGCCGAAGGGCTCGAAGCCTCGGCCGAGTTTGACCGCAAGTACCAGGAAGCCATGCAGGAGAACCCCGCCGACTACGAGGCCATCCTTGCCGCACAACGTGAGCTCGACGCCCGCCGCGCCGAGCTCGACGCCCGCACGCAAACGGCCCGCAAGGCATACGAGGCCACCGTCGAGGCCATCGCCAACGTGCTCGACGGGCTCTCGGCCAGCCTGGGCGCACGCCTGCCCGCCCTCGAAGCCGACGGCGAGCGGGCCGAAGAAATACGCAAAGCCCTCGCCGAATATGAAAACGCCTGGGCCGCCGCCACCGACGCCCAGCGCGAAAGCGAGAGCGGCCAAGCCCTGAGCAAGGCGGCCGGCGCCGCAGGGCAGGGCATTGCCGTGTGGATCGAAGGAACCAACTATGACGCCTTGGCGCGCGCCCTGGCCGAAGCGCTCAAAGCCTTTCTCGACTATGTGACGGCCATCGACGCAGCGCCTGCCGCCCCCGACGCACGCGCCGACGTCTACGACACGGCGGGCCGCCTCCGCCTGAAAAACGCCACGGCTGCCGAAGCCGCACGCACCCTGCCCCAAGGCATATATATCGTGCAGGGACGACGGGTGGCCATACGCTGACGGCCCACAACCAACCCATCGGGCCGGTCGCACCTGCGGCCAGCCTTTTTTGCGCCCTTGCCGCGACGGGCTGGCGGCCGGCGGGAGCAACCGCCAGCTGGGACATCGCGCCGCGAAGCCGGGACGGCGACGCCCGCGTCCGACTTTAAAAATACATAAAACGCGGCGTGCGCTTGGCCTCGTCGGGCGGGGGGCGTATCTTTGCCGGCAATAATCAGCCGAGGAGCCTCCGGCCGTTTGGCCGCGCGCCGGCTCCCACGCATTATCAACAAACAAGATGAAACACCTCTCAGCCCTGGCCCTGCTGCTTCTGCTCTTCGCGGGCAGCGCACGGGCCGACCGTCCCCATTGGACGAACGACACCATTGCCCTTGAACGCATCACCGCGCAGGACGAGAAACGCATCCGACAGCTGCACCTCGCTCACTTTAACCTCTCGGCCGACGTGCCCGCCGCCGACACCGTGCTACGTCCGGCCGTGACGCGCTGGATGGGCAGCCTGCTCGAAGCGCAGCTGGGCGGCAAGGGAGCCAAGACCGGGGCCGCCGCCGGCGAGACGGCCCGCAGCTACGAAAAGCAGTTTATCGGCCGAGCCCGCCGCGACATAAAGGAACAGCTCAAACTGCGTGACAAGGACGACCCCGCCGCCCGCATCACCTATACCTACGACCTGGCGCTGCGCCGCGTCTACGAGACCGACCGCTTCGTCACCTTCCGGGCCGAGGCCTACACCTACACGGGCGGAGCCCACGGCATGCAGTATGTGGCCTACGGCACGTTTGTCAAGGCCGACGGCCGCCTGCTCACGTGGAGCGACATCGTCAACGCCCGCCGCATGTCGGGCTTCCGTGCCCTCGTGGCCGATGCCCTGATGGGCTACTTCGGCGTGCAGTCGTTCACCGCCATGAAGGAAAAACTCCTGGTCGACGGTAAATGCGCGCGCTCGACGTTCCCCCTGCCCGAGGGAACGCCCGGCCTGCTCGCCGACGGGCTCCACGTTCAGTATGCCGACTACGAGATAGCCCCCCACGCTGCGGGCATGCCCGGCGTCACCATCACCTACGACCAGATGAAAGGCTTTTGGACGCCCTATGCCGTGAAAATCTGGCGTTGAACATTCACCACATTTCTTATGGACACCACACCCTTTCTTCACGCCACGCCGGCCACCGCGCCCTGGGCCGAAACCGTCCTGCTCGTCGACGCCGACCACCTGGATCGCGTGGCTTTCGACCTGATTGTCAACTTTGAGCGGATGCTCGAACGGCGCATCCCGACGGGCGACCTGTGCCGGTGGCTCGACTGCGCCGCGCTCGACGGCGGCTTGCGCCCGGGCAACAACGACGTGCAGGCCGTCTTTCTCCACACAGCCGCCAAAACAGGCCTCAGCCACCTGGCTCCCGGCCGTTTCGCCGACGAACTGGACGGCAAGGCCTTCCGCGACAACCTGGGCGAGTTTTCGCTGCTCTCTTTCCCGGTGGAAGAGGTGGTCACGCCCGAAGACTTCTTCGCCCAGGCGCTCGCAACGCTGGCCGACGCCGCCGAGGTGAAGCGCCTCGTCGTCGTGGCCGACATGGACCGCTGCGGAGCCGACGTGCGCCGCATCGCTGCCAAGACCGACGGCAAGGACATCACCCTGCTCACGATGGAGCCCGCCGCAGGCAGCGGTTTCCGCCAGGAGCTGCTGGGCTACTCGCTCATGAGCGCTCTGGGCATCAGCTCCGACGAGCTGCGCTGACGCACCGCGTCCGCCCCACGCCTCCTCCCCGCCACATCGCGCCGCGCCACGGCCGGCGCGCAACTCCCCGAAACACGTTTCACACGTCAACAAAAACCACCCACACCATGAAAAGCCCCCTCCTGCTCCCCGCCCTCGGGCTGGCCGCGGCCAGCGCTGCCACAGCGCAAACGACGGCCGAACGGCCGAACGTGATCCTGCTCGTAGCCGACGACCTCGGCTACGGCGACCTCTCCTGCTACGGCGCCGAGCGCGTGGCCACGCCCCACGTGGACGCCCTCGCGGCCGACGGCGTGCGCTTCACCGACGCCCACGCCGTGGCCTCGACCAGCACGCCCTCGCGCTACTCGCTGCTGACGGGCGAATACTGCTTCCGCCAGCCGGGCACCGACATCGCCACGGGCGACGCAGGCATGATCATCTCCCCGGAAAAATACACGCTCGCCGACATGTTCAAGAGCCAGGGCTACACGACAGCCGCCATCGGCAAATGGCATCTGGGGCTGGGCAGCCAGACGGGCCGGCAAGACTGGAACGGAAAGCTCGACGAGCACCTCGCCGACCTGGGGTTCGACTATCACTACATCATGGCCGCCACGGCCGACCGCGTGCCCTGCGTATGGATTGAGAACGGACGCGTGGCAAACTACGACGCCTCGGCACCCATCTCGGTGAGCTACTCGAAAAACTTTGCGGGGGAACCCACGGGCGCAGCCAACCCCGAACTGCTCACGAAACTCCGCCCCAGCCACGGACACAACCAAAGCATCGTCAACGGCATCAGCCGCATCGGATACATGAAAGGCGGAGGCAAGGCGCTCTGGAAGGACGAAAACATAGCCGACAGCATCGCGGCGCATGCCGTCGCTTTCATCGAAGAGCACCAGGAGAGCCCTTTCTTCATGTATCTCTGCACGAACGATGTGCACGTGCCACGCTGGCCGCACGACCGCTTCCGCGGCCAAAGCCCCATGGGCTTGCGCGGCGACGCCATCCTGCAATTCGACTGGACCGTGGGCCGCATACGCGAAGCCCTCAAACGCCTCGGCCTTGACGAAAACACGCTCATCATCCTGACGAGCGACAACGGGCCCGTTCTCGACGACGGCTACCAGGACCAGGCTGTGGCGCTGGCCGGCGGCCATAAACCCGGCGGGCCCTGGCGCGGCGGAAAATACAGCGCGTTCGAAGCCGGCACAGCCGTCCCGTTCATCGTGAGCTGGCCCGGACATACGCCTGCCGGAAAGGTGAGCGACGCGCTCGTTTCCCATATCGACGACATGGCTTCGCTCGCACGGCTCATCGGAGCGAAAATTCCGCTGGACGCCGGCATCGACAGCCGCGACCACCTCGATACGTGGCTCGGGACATCGGACGAGCCGCGCGCCTTTGCCGTCGAAATGGCACAGAACCACGCTCTCTCGCTGCGCACGGCACGCTGGAAATATATCGAGCCCAGCAGCGGCGCCGCCAAAAACGCAAATACGGGCATCGAGACGGGCTACCTGAAGCAGCCCCAGCTCTACGACATGCAGGCATCGCCCTACGAGGGGCAGAACGTCTATGCCACAGAGCCCGAAGCAGCCCGCGAGATGCAGGAGATGCTGGCCCGCGTGCGCGTGCCCTATGAGAGCGGCGACACGTGCTTCTGGTACTATCTGACCACACCCCGCCGTGCCTCGCGCTACACCACATCGAAGGGAGCGGGCAGGGGGCTCGTGGGAGAAGCCACCCCGCAGGGCGAGGCTTCGCAGTGGAAGTTTGTGAGCCGCAGCGACGGCAGCTACGACATCATCAACCGTGCGGACGGCTCCTACATCGCCCCCACGGCTGCCAAGCGCTCGCAGCTGACCACCAGCGCCACACAGCCCGCCCGGGGCTGGAACTTCACGACTACCGGCGACATGGCATGCCTGCTGGCCATCGCCGCAGGCGATGCCGCACAGATGAACCAGAGCGACGCCAGCCGCAATTTTATCCTCCTGAACTGGCGGAATGCCAACGACGCCGTGACGGACGTGAACACCACCGACGCGGGATGCCTTTTTGCCGCCGTCATTGCCGGGGCCTCCGCGGAGGAACCTACGGACGGCATCGAGGACGTTGCCACCGAAGCTGGACGGCTGCACGTGGAAAACGGCCGCATCACGCTCGACGGCTACGAGGGGCCCGTCGCCGTCTACGACTTCACGGGACGGCGCCTGCCTGACGGGCGTTTGCCCGAAGGCATTCCCTGCATTGTCAAAACAAACGGGAAAATCTTCAAGCTGACACGCTGACAGCACGTAGCCACCCGACATCGGCAGGCGCCCCGAAACCTTAAGGATCGGGGCGCCTGCCTTTATATCCGAAAAACGCGGAGAGAGGAAAGCAAAAAGAGGGAAAAAGCTTTAAACCCTTTCCGTAAAAGGGCATCTAACGGGGAAACATAACATTCCCTTTTCACCCAAAACTTCTGTATCGTGAAAACCTATTCCGCCTGGGCAGCCGTTTTCGTCGCCACATTGGCTGCCACTCCGGGTGCGACAGCTCCCCAGCTCCCGGCAGACAGTGCTGCCGGCGACTCGCTGCGAAAACGCCCCGCTTACGTAAACAACGCCGAACAGCCCTACTTTCCTCCCGTTTTCAACCAGGACGGAGGCTCCTGCGGTTCGGCCTCGCGCATCGGCTACATGTTCACCTACGAAATCAATGCCCTGCGCGGCGACACGGCCCGCACCCCGGACCATATCTATCCGACGCACTTCACCTGGCTGCTGACAAACAGCAACTCGGGGAAAGAGGGCATGTCGATGGCCAACGGCGTGCCCAACGCCACGACATACGGCGGAACGACCTATTCGCGCCTCTTCGGCAACCAGGACTGCGGCTCCGACGATTTCGGCTGGATGCAAGGCTACGACAAATGGTTTGAAGCCATGCAAAACCGCATTTCGCACAACTCTTTCTCGCCCTATGGGCTCGACACCGAAGAGGGACGCGAACTGGTGAAGAACTGGCTCTGGAACCATTGCGGCGACACGACGTTTCACGCGGGCGGCATTTGCGGCATCGGCGTGGCCAGCGCCTGCAAACAAGGCGACATGGCAGACGACCCCGCCGGAGAGAACAAAGCTGCCGGGCTGGTGGGGAAAAAGTATGTGACACGCTGGGGAGACGGCGTGGACCATGCCCTGACCATCGTGGGGTATGACGACCGCGCCGTTTTCGATCTGGACGGTAACGGCTTGTACGGCGAAGCAGACAAGGATGAGCGCGGAGCGTGGATCATCGTCAACTCATGGGGCAACCGCTGGGCCAACGAAGGCTTCATCTATTGCCCCTACAAGTACAGCTTTCCCGTGCGGCAGAACGAAGGCGGAGCGTGGAAGCCCGAATTTTACCACGCCCGTAAGAACTACCGCCCGCTGCGCACGCTGAAAGTGCGTATGGACTATTCGCGCCGCAGCGAGCTGCGGCTGAGCGTGGGCATTGCCGCCGATACGACAGCCACAGAGCCGGAGCTCACCGTGGCGATGGAGCATTTCAAATTTGCCGGCGACGGACGCGGCGCGGGCCGCAAGTGGGGGCTGGAAGCTGCCACGCCTATGTTGGGTCGCTGGGCCGACCGGCGGCTGCACGACGAGCCTATGGAGTTCGGTTACGACCTGACGGATCTATCGGCACGCTTCGACACGCGGCGGCCGCTGAAATATTTCTTTATCATCGAAACGCGCGACTATGCCATCGGCACGGGGCAGCTCTACGACTGCTCTGTCATCGACTATGAGCTGGACCGCCGCGGCGTGGAGACGCGCATGCGCTTTGAGCCGGGCACGTTCGTCGACAACGGCGGACGGCGCACCGTCGTTTCGGCCGTGGTGCAGGGCGAACCGCTGTTTGCCCCGCGCAACCTGCGGGCCGACGGGGCCACGCTGCTGTGGGACGCTCCGCAGACCACTCACTACGCCCTCGACAGTTACGTCGTGTGGCGCGACGGCACGGCTGCCGACACGCTGCCCGCCACGCAGCTGCGCTATGCCGCGGCCGACACCGCTGCCACCTATGCCCTGACGGCGCTCTACGCTGCGGGCGACACGCTGCTGGCCTCGGCCCGCACGCAGGAGGTGGAGGCCCCGGCTGCCGCACGCGGTGCCGACGACAGGCAGGCCGCCGTCCCCATGGCCCTGCGGCTGAGGAAGAGCGGCTTCGTCATCCCCGACGTTTTCAGTGCCAACCACGACGAGGCCACGCTCGAATTTTGGCTGAAACCGCGCAAGCTGAAAAACTGGAACCAGAGCATCGGCAGCGGGTGGGGCAGCTTCCTGATACATGCCAACGCCGACAGTACGCTCTCGGCCGGCTGGGACAACGACAACCGCCTGGACACGCGGCAACCCTTCTTCGCCCCGGGCCGGTGGCAGCACCTGGCCTTCGTCGTGAGCCACGACTCGCTCACCGTCTGCCTGAACGGACGCCCCGTGCAAGGGCTGCGGGCCAAGGGCTATGCCGGGCTGGGCGGCTTTGGCGATTTCCGTTTCGGCACGAGCCGGGACGGGGGCATCGACGGCGACGTGGCCGAAGTGCGCGTGTGGAAGACGGCCCGCACGCCCGACGAGATACGCCGCACCATGCGCCTGATCTATGCCGGGGCGGGCATGCCGACGGAGCTGCTGGCCTATTATCGTGGCGACTCGATAAGAAAGAACGGCCGCACCCTGCTGCGCGACCATGCCGGCGGCCACCACGCGGCCTTTGCCTCCTATGGCTCGCACAAGACTGCCGGCGACGCTCCCGCCCTGCGGCCCTACGAGGGCGAGAGCCACATTGAAATTGTCATGGCCCGCGACACGGTGACGGCCGGAGCCACCCTGCGCCCCGAGGCGCGCTGCACGCCCGACGTGCTCGCCCTGAGCTGGACGGCAACGGGGGCCGGGGCCGAGAAGCTGTCCGTGAGCCGCCCCGAGCTGTGCTTCACGAAGACAGGGCGGCAGACCATCCGCCTGGAAGCCCGCACCGCCGACGGGCGGACGCTCACGACGGAACGCTCCGTCGTGGTGGAGAAGCCCGCGACCGACGCTGCCTTTGCCCCGATACGCCTCAGGGGAGCTGCGGGCGAGCGCATCACCTTTGCACCGCTCCACCCGCTGCCGGGCTGGTGCTACGAATGGTCGCTGCCGGGCGGCGAGGAAACGTCGGCCCGCACGATGCTGGCCGCCACCACCTATCCCACGGCAGGCACCTACGAGGTGAGCCTGCGCGCGACGCCGCCCGACGGCGGACGGAGCCGGCGGACGACGCAGACGTTTACGGTGGAGAACGTGGCACCCGTGGCCGACTTTGCTCTGACACCGATGACGCTCCTGAAAGGCGAAACAGCCACGCTCACCGACCGGAGCCGGTACGCACCGCTCAGCTGGGCGTGGAGCGTGAGCCGTCCTGGCGACACGCTGCGGATCGAAGGCGCCGAGCCCACTCTGCGGCCGCTGCACCCGGGCGTTTACGACGTGACGCTCACGGCGACGAACGAAAAGGGAAGCGGAACGAAAACCGTGAGGCGCGCGCTCACCGTGTGCAACGCCGACAGCAAGAATGGCCTGAGCCTGAACACGGCGACGGCTGCCATCGCCACGGAGCGTGCGCCCTATGCGGGCGAGGCAACGGGCATGACCTTGGAATGGTGGATGCACCCGGCGGCCGATGGCTCCGTGCTACGCATCGGCGAGGGGGCTGAAACGTGGACCATCGGCACCACCGGCGGGGGCAGCCTCAGCCTGACGGCCGACAGCACGACGGTGAGCTCGCCCGGCGGCTTTGTGACGGCCGGCGAGTGGCACCATTATGCCGTGGTGTTCGACGAGGGCCGTGTGACGTTCTACCGCGACGGCATGCCCGGTCGTGAGCAAAAGTTGAAGAAAGGGAAGAAACGCATCGGCGGCCTGCCTGCCATCGGCCACCTGCGCATCTGGGGCGACGGCGGGCCGGCAGGCTCCGTGATCGACGAGGTGCGCCTCTGGAAGAAAGCCCTCACGACAGACGAGCTGCGCACGTATGCCAACGCACCCGTGGCCGACGTGGCGCGGGCCGAACGCGAAGACAGCCTGACGCTCTATTACGACTGCAACCAGGGGAGCGGCGACCTGACGGATGCCACCTCGAACCGGCTGACGGGCCGCCGCACGGGCTTCGGACCCGACGGTGACGCCTGGGGCCTGTCGCGCGGCGTGTTCTCGCTCGATTTTGACGGACAGGCCGAGGACGTATCGGAACTTTATCTGCCGCCATCGACACGCCCCTTTGCCACCGACGGCACGAGCGTCAACAAAAACAACCGCAAACGCTTCCTGGCATTGGCAACGGGAAGCGGAGGAAAAACATGGTGCATGGAAAACGCCGTGGAGAGCGACAGCATACGCACGGGCTTCCATGTGGACGTGGCAAAGGGCCGGGCGCTGTGCGTTTTCACCGAATGGGACGGATTTGCCAAAACGCTGGACAACCATAAGATTTATTGCACGGCCACGCTGCCGGCCGGTACGTACGAGCTGGAAGTGGTGCCTTACTCCGACTTTACGGCCGATGCCTCGCGGCTGGCCGTGGCCAAGGGCACGAAGCTCGACGGCGGTGCCGACGGAGAGGGATGGCTGGCAAACGTTCCGCTCAGCTGCCGGCGCACGCGCTTTACCGTGGAAGAAAGCGGGAACGTGAGCATGGGCATCGTGGCCAACCTGGAAGGACGCGGGGGCTTGGCCCTCGAACGCATCGTGCTGCGGCGCCTCGTCGGGCAGAACGGCAACGGACAGGACGGGCAAGGGCTCTGAGCCCGCCCGTCGGCCGCTGAAAGCGACATAAAACAATCCGCGCGGAAGCTCTCGCAAAGGGAACTTCCGCGCGGATGCGTTTATGCGTGTTGCGTCACTCGGCTGCGGGGGCGTCGGCAGCTGTTTCTGCCGAAGCGGGCTCGGCAGCCTCGGCCGTTTCGTCGACAAAGCTGGTGTAGCCGTTGGCAGCCAGGATGTTGTACCACTGGATGAGCTTGCGGATGTCGCTCGTGCGGACGCGGTCGCGGTCGTACTCGGGCAGCACGTCGGCCATGAACGAGGCGAGCTCCTCGGGCGTGGCCGATTTGTAGCTGAGCTCCACCAGACCGCCGTTCTGACGCTTGCTGATGTTTTCAAAAACCTGCATCAAGGGCACTTCGTCGCCCTCGGTGTACATGGAAACGTCGTTGAGCGAGGTGACGCGGTCGCGCGCACCGGCCGGCACGCGTCGTTTGGCAGCATCGACCGTCTCGACGATGAGCATGCCCCGGCCCTGCGACAGCAGTTTGTACAAGCCGGGCTTTCCTGCGATGGAAAGAATCGTATCTTGCATTTTTCGTTAAATGAAATGGTTAGAATTGGCGCAAAGGTACGCCTTTGGAGGGAGATGCAGAGAGGCGGCTGCTCTAAAAAATCTTAACCCCGGAGCAGGTCGGCCACTTGTGCGGCCAGGTCGGCACGGCCGTCGTTGCAGATGACGCGGTCGGCACGGGCCATGCGCTGCTCGTCGCTCCATTGCAGGGCCATCCATTGCAGAGCCTTGGCCCGCGTCACGCCGTCGCGCTGCATGATGCGCTGCAAGCGCAGTTCGAGCGGCGCCGTCACGAGGATGGTTTCGTCGGCAAGCCGGTCGAAGCCTGCCTCGAAGAGCAGGGCACACTCCATGAAGACCATACGGCCGGCGCGGGCCTCGGCCCATGCGCGGAAAGCCTCGGCCACGCGGGGGTGCACGATGGCATCGACGCGGGCGGCCGCCTCGCGCCCGCGGCACAGGTAGGCGCCGAGCACGGGCTTGACCAGCGAACCGTCGGCGGCATACACCCCGGGGCCGACGAGCTGCGTGAGCTCGCGGCGTATGAGGGGATGGCTCACGATGAGCCGCCGCGCCTCGTCGTCGCAATAGAAAACGGGGTGGCCCGCCTGCTCGATGAGGCGGCACACGTAGCTCTTGCCGCTACCAATGCCGCCTGTGACGGCCAGCTTAGTCCTCGGGAACTTCTTCGATGACATACTCAACGTCGGTGGGGTTGAGACGGACGTGCGATACGCCGGGAGGCACCGTCTTCAACGAGAGATGACATTTGTTGCTCTTGTTTTCCAACAAATCCTCGTAGTTGACAACAATGACAAAGTTGTCGGCCGTAATACTCCGGTACATACCCATGCCGACCTGGAACGTAATGTTCACCTTCGAGGGGAACGTGCGCAGGGCCTTCGTGGCCGGGAAGTTTACCCACTGGATAGGCACCTGCACCGTCTTTTCCACCAGGCGGTCGACAAAGAGGGTGACGCCCACGGTCGAGGGCTCGAACTTGGCCCCGCGTATGGGCTGCACGGGAGAGTGGATCACGGTGGTGTCGGCCACGTCGCGCAGATAGATGGGTTGGAGATAGGCCGCCGTAATAGTGTCGAGCAACGCCTTGGCAGCGTAAACCGTGACGGAGTCGACGGATAAGCGCGTTTCAGAGAGATGATAGATGCGGCCGGTCTTCACTTTGCCTTGCAAGCGGACGGGAACGCGCTTGCACAGGCCGAAATTATAGAAAAACTCCAACGTGTCGGGGCGGAAGTTGACAATCTGCGTGCTTCCTTCGAGTGTTGCCGCCATTTGCCGCGTGACGTCGCCGACGGGGATGCGCGCATGGCCCGATGTGTTGGCATAGTTGGCGTAGTCGATGACGATGGGGCGCAGGCGCTTGCCGTAAACGTAGTTCAGCAGGGTGACGCCCTTGTCGCGCAAGCGCAGCTGAGCCGTTTTGGGCAGCTCGGTCGTGATGACAACGTTCTCGGGAACGTTTTTCAGTTCGATGGGAACGGTATAGTCGCGCTCGTACGTCTCGTTGAGGGCCTGAAAGAGCCAGAAGGCCGTGGAGAGCACCAGAAAAAACAAAAAAATCAAGAACTGCTTGTTCCATATCTTGGAAAAGCAGCCCTTGAAAAACCGTCCGATGATCCATAAAAAATCCATGGCTCTCTCGTTATGTTTGTTGCCCGGCTCGGGCCCGTTGTTCCATGGGCGCAGGCGCGGACGTTCAGCCCCATCCGCAGGCAGACGGCTGTGCCACCCGCAGGGAGCCGACTATTTCTTGTTTATGTCGCCTTTGGGATTGATGGCAGCCTTCTCGAACTTTATTTTTACGCCGGTGGCCACTTCGACCATCACGGTGTTGTCGTTTTCGTCAATGCTGCTGATGGTGCCGTGAATACCGCCAATCGTCACAATCTCCTGGCCACGCTGCAACGCATTGCGGAATTTCTGAATTTCCTTCTGACGTTTGTTCTGCGGGCGTATCATAAAGAAGTAGACGATGGCAAAAAGAGCCACCAGCATCACGATGGTCGGCATCATGCTCGGTTGAGCGCCTTGCTGCATGAGAGCAAACTGAAATTGAAGCATAAATGTTTCGGTTTATTGTTTTAAAAGTTTTTTTGCGGCTTTGAGTTTCTTCACCACGTGGTCGAGCAACCCGTTTATGTAGGACGCGCTGCGCGGTGTGCTGTACACTTTCGCTATGTCCAAGTATTCGTTGATGGATACGCTCACGGGAATCGACGGGAAGGAGAGGATTTCCGTCAGTGCAATCTGCATAATGATGACGTCCATGAAGGCAAGTCGGTTGAACTCCCAGTTCTTGCAGTTTTCCTTGATAAGGGTGCGCACTTCCGGGGCCAGTCCGATGGTGTTGCGGAAGAGCTTCGAGGCAAAGGCGCGGTCATCGTCGGATGCATACTCGGGTAGGAGCTCCTGGTCGGCACCATCCTCTTCGCGGAAGCGTTTGATGGTTTTCAGGACGAACGAATCGACCACGTCCTTGTCGTCGTTCCAATACAGGCTGCGTTCTTCGAGCAAGTCGTCGAAGGCATCGTTGTTGCAGACGTAGCTCTTATAAAGTTTGCGCACTATTTCGCGGTCGGCCTCGTAGGAGAAATCTTCTTTCGTCAGGTACATCTGGTAAACGTCGCTCTCTACAAACGAGTTGTAGAGCTTTTTAAGAAAAGCGTCTTCGTTTTCCCACATCTGTCCCTGCTTTTCGCGGAAAGCAAGCAACGACTTGTTGGCCTCCAATTGGAGCAAAAACTTATTGGCTGCAAACTGGCTGTCGGCATCCACGCCCGTAAGCTTCGTGCCCATGCGCTTGTCGCGCGCCTGCCGGGCCTCGTCGCGGCGGACGGCCACCTCGCGCAGGTTGAGCAAGAGCAAAAGCAGACTGTTGTACAAATCGTAGGCTTTCGTAAGGCTGAAATTCAACTCTTTTTCGGCAACGTCGATGGTTTTCCCCTCGTTCTGGTAATATGCATATATGAGTTGCACGATTTTCAGCCTTATAATCTCTCTGTTTATCATTCTAAGCAGACTTATCTATGGTATAATCGCTGCAAAAATACGAAAAAAACGCCCAAGCCTCCATTTTTCCGTTTCTTTTTTTGGCACTTTCGGTTTTTGGTGGCAATTTTGGACGGTTAATTCCCAAATACGTTTCATCCCATGAATAAGTTTGAGGACGACAAGCAGGAAAAAGCTGATAAGGACATTCTCTTTTCAAGGGCCGTCAAGGCCGGGAAGCGCGTCTACTACATCGACGTGAAGCAAGACCGCAAGGGAGAGATGTACATCTCGATGACAGAAAGCAAGCGCCTCAAAGAGGCCGGCGAGGACGGGTCGCCCCAGTTTGAAAAGCACAAGCTGTTTCTCTATCATGAGGATTTCGACAAGTTTCTTGCGGCACTCGGCGAGGCAACCGCCTTTGCCCGCGAGCGCAATGGGAGCCGCCCGGCGGAACAGGAGGAAGCTCCGCTGAAAACCGACGACTTTCATCTCGACATTGAGTTTTAACGCCTGCATCCTGCCCCCGCCGGCGCTTTCCGTGCGGGCTCTTTGTACCCTTCGCTCACCGGGCTCTTCCTGCCGGCGCGCTGCGCGGGGCTTCATGCCCGTTCCTCTGCGCGATCGCGCACGCGCATGATAATAGCGGTCTGTCGGCTCTGCCGAGCGCAGGAAAACGGACAAAAACTTGCGCAGTCAGCAAGAAATCAATACCTTTGCAGCCGATTTGTCCGGCGGAGGCAGTCGTTGCCTCTCGTGTGATGGCGAATTAAGCTTAACATACTTAATTTAGAGTAACACATTTTTTATTATGAAGCAAATTGCAATCAGCGGCACCGCCCGCACGCAGCTTGGCAAGAAGGCTGCCAAAAATCTCCGCAAGAGCGGCATGATTCCCTGTATCATCTACGGTGAGCAGAAGAACGAGAACGGCGAGCCCGTGGCTCTCCACTTCTCCGTGCCCGTTAACGAACTGAACAAGCTGGTCTACACGCCCCACATCTACCTGGTGGACATCAACATCGACGGCACCGACCACAAGGCCGTGCTCAAAGACTTGCAGTTCCACCCCGTACAGGACAACGTGCTGCACGCCGACTTCTACGAAGTGCACGCTGAGAAGCCCATCGTCATGGGTGTGCCCATCGCTCCCCAGGGCTTGGCCGAGGGTGTACGCGCCGGTGGCCGCCTGATGACGATGGTACGCAAGCTCAACGTCCGTGCCCTCTACCAGGACATCCCCGAAAAGCTCAACATCGACGTCACGACGCTCGGTCTTGGCAAGTCCATCAAGGTGGGCGACCTCTCCTTCGACAAGCTCGAACTGGTAACGCCGAAAGAAGTGGTGGTATGCACCGTCAAGATGACGCGCGCCGCCATGGGTGCCGCCGCAGCAGCTGCCAAGGAAGCCTAACAATTATCAATTGACAATTGACAATGGACAATGGACTTTTCAATTGAAAATTTCGGGTTGATAAATGCTTTCTTAGTGGAGGCAGTCCTTCAGCCGGATGGTAATTGTTAATTTTCAATTGTCCCTTGCCAATTAAATGGATTGACTGATGAATTTCCTCATAGCGGGGCTGGGCAACATCGGCGACGAATATGCCGGCACCCGACACAACATCGGTTTCAGAGTATTGGACGCCCTTGCCAAGGCGTCCAATCTCGTTTTTGAGGACAAGCGCTACGGGTTCGTCACGACGCTCCGCGTTAAGAACCAGACGCTCATCCTTCTGAAGCCGTCCACCTACATGAATCTCAGCGGCAACGCCGTGCGCTACTGGATGAACGCCAAAAAGGTGCCGCTCGAAAACCTGCTGGTCGTTGTCGACGACCTTTCGCTCCCCTTCGGTCAGCTGCGCATGAAGCCTTCGGGCAGCGAGGGCGGACACAACGGCCTGAAGCACATCACTTCCGTGCTCGGCACGCAGCAGTATGCCCGTTTGCGCTTTGGCATCGGCAACGACTTCCCGCGCGGCGGCCAGATCGACTACGTGCTCGGCCCGTTCCCGCCCGAACAGCTGGCGCTGATGGACGAGCGTCTCAACATGGCCTGCGAAATGGTCAAGAGCTTCGCCCTGAGCGGCATCCAGTTCACCATGAACCATTATAACAAGAAGTAGAACCGCATGAACACCGAAGCCCGCCTCGACAAATGGCTCTGGGCCGCCCGCATCTTCAAGACGCGCACGCTGGCCTCCGACGCCTGCAAGAACGGGCGCGTCAGCATCAACGGCGCCCAGGCCAAGCCCTCGCGCACCGTGAAGCCCGGCGACGAGGTCGGCGTGCGCAAGCCGCCCGTCACCTACACCTTCCGCGTGCGCCAGGCCATCGAAAAGCGCGTGGGGGCCAAGCTCCTGCCCGACGTGCTCGAAAACATCACGCCGCCCGAGCAGTATGAAGCTCTCGAGCTCAGCCGCATCAGCGGCTTCGTGAACCGCGCCAAGGGCACCGGCCGCCCCACGAAGAAAGACCGCCGCGCGCTCGACGAGTTTACCGCCCCCGAACTGATGGACGGCTTTTTCGACTTCGACGACGAGGACGACGACGTCTGAGCGTCCCTCCGCTCTTTTTAACAACGTAAACCGCCCGCAGGCCATCGTGGCCGACGGGCGGTTTTTCTTGTGCCGTGTGCCCGGGGAGCGGGCGCGGCGTCATGGCGTCAGAGACATTCCTTGATGAAAGCCTGCATCTCGGGCACGCAAGCCTCGGCGCTCTGCAACAGTTTGAACTGCGCCTTCGAACGCACCAGGTTGTGCTCGGCATAGGCCGTCTTATAGTACGTGTCGCCGTTGATATAGTCGGCCAGGAAGCGCACCGTCTGCATATAGGGGAAGAGCGTGGCGGCATACGGCAGGTTTTCCACCTCGACCGGGGTGAGGAACACGCCGGCCGACTTCAAGTAGCCCTTCGTAAAGGCCTTGAAGATTTCCATGTTGAAGTTGACGTTGTCCAGGTCCTTGTCGTCTTCCTTACCCGTGTTGGCAGCCGAGCGGAGGAAGTCGCCAAAGTCGGAGAACACGTAGTTGGGCATCACCGTGTCGAGGTCGATGACGCAGAGCACGCTGCCGTCCTTGTCGAAGAGGATGTTGTCCACCTTCGTGTCGCAGTGGCAGATGCGTTTGGGCAGTTTTCCTTCGCGGTGCAGGCGTTCGGCCTTGCACATCTCGTCGGCGCGTTTTTCCAGTTCGTCCACGAGCCACTGCACCTCGGCGAGCCGTCCGGCCTTGTTGTCGGCCACGGCCTCGCGCAGCTGCTGCAAGCGGAACTCCATGTTGTGAAAGTCCTTGATGGTCTCGCCCAGCTCCACGGGGATGTCGGCCAGCATGGCCTGGAACTCGCCGAACGTTTCGCCCACGATATACGAGCTCTCGGGCGTCACGGCGCTCTGCGTCACCGTGTCGGGGATGAACACCATCACGCGCCAGTAGTGCGTGCCGTCGAAGTAGAAATATTTGCCCGTTGCCTTGCAGGGCACGAAGCGGAGCACCTTACGGTCGATGTCGGCCTCGCCGGCAGCTTCCTTCTTGGCGCGGATGTGGTTGGTCACGGCCACGATGTTGCCCATGAGCATCTCCACGTCGGGGAAGATGGCGTTGTTGATGTTTTGCAGCACATAGTCGGGCGCCGCACCCTCGGTGCGCACGCGATACGTCGTGTTGATCAGGCCGTTGCCCAAGGGTTTCACCTCGACCACGTTGCCCTCGGTCTCAAACTGCGAGACAATTTTTTCCAGATCTTTTGTTTCCATGAAATTAGATGTTTATATACGTCGTTGTTCAGAATGTATGCGTTCTGTAACCGACAAAATTAAATAAAGCGCGGCGCACGGGCAAGCGAAAACCCGTTTTTTCTCCGTTTGCAGCAGGTGTAGCCCGCTTTCGCGGGGCCGTCCCCTCGCGCTGTCTGTTAAAAAAGGGCGGACGTGGCCGTTTTCTCCGTGTTTTGGCCTTTGTGCGTTCCCGAATTTTGTATTTTTGTCGTTGCAAGGGGTTGCCGGCCCGCCCGGCTGCCCCGGGGAGATTACATTACCTCGGCAATTCGCCGCCCGCGGCGAAAGTAATGGGACGGCTCTTCTCCCCGCAACCTCTCTTTCGGAAAGAATCTCTGCGTCCCGTCTTGCAGAACCCACTTCCCGGGCACCCCGTGCGCCCGGGGCAAATGGCAAGACTATGACGGCGCTTCCGCAACGTTTTTTCTCCCGTCTTCCGACCGCGTCCGCGCGGCCGGCCATGCGTCGTAGCCTTTTTGAAAAAGAAACATCCATCTTTTAAATACGTATGCCTATGAAAACATCCGTTCGGCGGCTCCTTGCCGCCCTGCTGCCGGCCCTCTTCGCCGGCGCAGCCTATGCCGACGCTTACGAGGTGGACGGCATCTATTACCTGTTCTACGGCGAAGGGCAGGTGATCGTCACCGACAGCGACCGCGAGCCCTACGCGGGCCACATCACCATCCCCTCGCACGTTGAAATCAACGGGAAAACCTACACCGTCAGCGCCATAGACAATTCTGCCTTCAAGGACTGCACCGGACTGCTCTCCGTGGAGCTGCCCGCCACCGTCACCGACATCCGCGGTTGGGCCTTCCGCTATTGCTCCGGCCTGACGTCGGTCACGATGCCCGCCACGGTGCGCACCATCGGCTCCTGCGCCTTCGAAGGCTGCACCTCGTTGGAGGCCATCACGTTGCCCGACAGCCTTACCGGCATCGAATCGAGCACTTTTGCCCGGTGCACCGCGCTACGCGCCATCTCCGTGCCCGCCGCCGTCCGCACCATCGGGCAAAGTGCCTTTGCCGACTGCACAGCCCTCGCGTCGGTCGAGCTGTCCGACAGCCTCAGAACCATTTCGACGAGCGCTTTTAGCGGTTGCTCCGCGCTGGCGGCCATCGAGCTGCCCGACAGCCTCAACAGCATCGGAAGCTCCGCTTTCTACAATTGCGATGCGCTCGCGTCCGTCTCTCTGCCGCCCGCGCTCACGTCCGTCATATGGAGCGCCTTCGGCTATTGCGACCGTTTGCAGACCGTCATTATCGAGGACGGGCCCGAAAAGCTCCGTTTCGGCAACTACCAATACACCAACGTCAAGACCATCTTCGAGGGCAGCCCCGTCCGCACGGTCTACGTCGGCCGCGACATCGAGCAGTCTCCTTTCAGCGAACATCCTTCGGTCGAGCGCGTCACGTTCGGCCCGCAGGTCACCGTGCCCGGCGTCTTTAATGGGTGCCCGGCCCTCACCTCGGTCGAGATAGCCGAGGGCATCACGACCGTAGGAGAGTCAGCCTTTCGCGACTGCTCTGCGCTCACGTCCGTCAGCCTGCCGCAAAGCGTTGTAAGCATTGAGCCCTCAGCCTTCCGAGGCTGCTCCGCGCTGCCGTACGTCGCGCTCCCCGACGGGCTCACCCATCTTGGCCACGATGCGTTCTATCTCTGCACCTCGTTGCAGGCTGTCGACATCCCCGCCGGGGTCGACACCATCGCTTCAGGCACCTTTGCCGACTGCACCTCGCTCACCGCCGTCGGTCTGCCCGAGGGGTTGAAAGCCATCGACTATTACGCCTTCGCAGGCTGCACGGTCTGGGAGGGCGTGCTCGACATCTCCGACAGCGTCACCGCCATTGGCGAGCGGGCCTTCGAGCGCTGCTCCTCGTTGCAGGCTCTCACCATCGGCACGGGCGTCGACACCATCCCCCTGTCGGCCTTCGAGGGCTGCACGGGGCTGCGCCAGCTCAACGTCAAGGAAGGGCCGCGCCCGCTCACGGTCGACGGCGGCAACGTGCGCACGCCCTTTGCCATCGAGGTGGCCTTTATCGACCGCGACATCCGTCCCGCCGAGGCGGGGCAGCGCGGTTTTCTGTATGACGACACGGCCCTCACCGACGCCGTGTTCTCTTCTGCCGTGACGCAGGTGGGCGACTATCTGTTCTACGGCTGCTCCTCGCTCTCCAACGTCGTCCTGCCCGACGGGCTCACGTCCGTCGGCTCCCACGCCTTTTCCTACTGCTCCCGGCTCGCCACCTTGCAGCTGCCTGCGGGCGTCACCGAGATAGGCGAGAACGCCTTTACGGGCTGCTCGGCCCTCACCGCGATGATCGTGCCCGACGGCGTCACCAAGCTCGGCTACAGCATGTTTAACGGGTGCAGCTCACTGGCGCAGGTGAGCCTGCCCGCCGGGCTCACGGCCATCGACGACTACGCCTTCTATGGCTGCACGTCGCTGCCCGCCATCGCGCTGCCCGACGGCATCGGCAAAATAGGCTACTCCACCTTCTCCGGCTGCACGGCTCTGGCCCAAGTGAAGCTGCCCGCCGCCCTGACGAGCATCGGCGAGAGCGCCTTTCAGGACTGCACGAGCCTGACCTCGGTCAGCCTCCCCGACGGCGTCACCGCTTTGGGCGAAAACGCCTTTGCGGGCTGCGAGGCCTTGGCCGACGTCCGCCTGAGCGACCGCCTGGCCACCATCGGCTACGATTGCTTCGAGGCCTGCGCGAAGCTCCGCGAGATCACGCTGCCCTATGCCTTGCAGGAAATCGGCTCGGGCGCCTTTGCCGACTGCGAAGCCCTGATGACCATCCGAAGCCTCGCCACCACGCCGCCTGATCTCGACGAAGAAACCTTCGACACGAAGCACTATCTGCGTGCCGACGTACACATACCGCAAGGCACGCTCGACGCCTACGTGGCTACCAACTGGGGCAACTTTGCCTCGCTGCACGACGACATCGACGTCTCCGCCGTTTCGTCTGTCGCGACGGAAGCCTTCGCCGTGCGCGCCGACGGCGGCGTCCTCCTCGTCGAGGGCATGCCCCGTGGCGGCGTGAGCGTCTACGGCGCCGACGGCCGTCTGGTCTATCGCGGCAGCGACGCCCGCATCAGCCTGCCGCGCGGCGCCGTCTACGTGGTGCGCGCCGCCGGCCGCAGCTGCAAGGTGGCCCTCTGACCCCCGTGCCCGCCCGCGGGCCCCTGCACAACGGCAAAGGCCGTCCCGTCTCATCGGAGCCGGGGCGGCCTTTGTTTTTAGCGGCTTGCGGCGGCGCTATGCCGCCGGCGGTCAGAAGCAGGCCGTGAGGATGTCGATGATGTTGCGCGTGCGCCCCATCGTGTAGAAGTGGACGGCGGGCACGCCGTGGGCCAGCAGGTCGCGACACTGCATGATGCACCACTCCGTGCCCGTGCGGTAGGCCGCCTCGCGGTCGTCGCCCGCGCGGCGCATGGCCTCGGTGAGCTCCACGGGGATGTCGAGCGAGAAAGCCTCGGGCAGCAGATGGATTTGCCGCGGCGTGGAGAGCGGTTTCAGGCCGGGCACGATGGGCACGCCGATGCCTGCCGCGCGGCAGCGGGCCACAAAGTCGTAGTAGACGCGGTTGTCGAAGAACATCTGCGTCACGACGTAGTCGGCCCCGGCGTCGACCTTCTTTTTCAGGTTGGCAATGTCGGTTTCGGGGTTGGGGGCTTCGAAATGCTTCTCGGGGTAGCCGCCCACGCCGATGCTGAAAAAGTCGCCGAAGCCGCGCATGGCCTCCACCAGCTCCGAGGCGTAGCGGTAGCCGCCGCGCTCGGGCGTGAAGCGCTTTTCGCCCACGATGGAGTCGCCGCGCAGGGCCATGACGTTGGCCATGCCCAGAAAGCGCAGGTCGTGCAGCCGGCTCTCGATGGCTTCGGCCGTGGCTCCGCCGCAGATGATGTGGGGTACGGCCTCGACGTCGAAGGCCGACATGATGGCTCCGCACACGGCCACCTCGCTCACGCGGTTTTTCACAAGGTGGCGCGAGTAGGACCCGTCGGCCTCCTCGCGGTATTCGTACTCGTCGCGGTGGCAGGTGACGTTGATGTAGGGCGGGCTGAACTCCATGAGCGGGCGGATGGTGTCCAGCAGTTCTTGCTTGGTCAGCCCTTTCAGCGGGGGCACGATCTCCAACGACGGAAAAGGCCTGTGCTCGCGGGCCAGCAGTTCGCTGATTTTCATAATTGGCTTTTTTCTGGTTTATGTTTTCGGGAAAGGGCGTGGCGTCCGCGCTGAGCGTCAGGCCCGCAGGTGGCCCAGGAAGCGCCGGGCCTCGTCGGGCGTCATGCCGCGGCGGCGGGCATAGCTTTCGAGCTGCGCGGCCGAGAGGGCGCGTATCTCGGGATAGCAGGCCTCGCGGTGGATGAACACCAGGCCGCACACCGACGCCTCGGGCAGCATGGCGCAGCTCTCGGTGAGGCTGATGCCGAGCTGCGCGGCGCCTGGCAGCAGGCTGAGGATGTCGCGTTTGAGCGTGTGGTCGGGGCAGGCCGCATAGCCCGCCGCGGGGCGCACCACGCGCCAGCCGGCGGCGTCGTCGCCGTGGCGGCGGCAGGCGTCGGCCACCGCGGCCTGCACCTTTTGGCCGAGCAGGGTCGATGCCGCCTCGGCCAGCGTGCTCCGCACGGCGTGGCGCAGCAGGTCGTCGTAGCCGGCGGCCGTGGCAGGGGCAGCCCCCTCCGTCGGCGCGGCGGCGCGGGGCGTGCCGTCGTCGACGCTCACGGCAAAGAAGCCCACGGGCGAAGCGAACCCGTCGGCCGCGCGCGGCACAAAGTCGGCCGGCGAGAGGCACAGCCGGCGCCCGTCGGGGAGCGTGGCGGGCCGCTCCTGCCTGAGCATGGGCAGGCGCCGCACGCTGCCGTCGGGCAGGCTGAGGCAGAGGTCGTCGCCCTCGGCCGTGGCGGGCAGCCAGCGCGCGGCCATGCGCACATGGCACGAGCCGTCGGCGGCATAGGCTTCCAGCAGCGCCTCGGCCTCGTGCCACAGGGCCAGCAGCGCGGGGGCGTCGGGCGGCGTCTGCCCCCACTTGACGCCCCAGATGGCGTAGAAGAGCCGCCGGTCGAACAGCGGCAGCAGCCGGTCGAGGGGCACGTCGGCCGCCCGGATGTCGGACGGGGCCTCGTGGCGCCAGCAGGCTTCGGGCGGGAAAGGGCGCCCGGCTTCCGCCTCGTCAGCCTCTTGCGCGGCCGTGCGCCCGGCCTCATACTGCCTGCGCAGCCGCTCCTGCGCGGCCCGGGCCTCGCGCTCGAAGGCCTCGCGGCCGGCCAGGCAGCGCTTGGCCATGACGGCCGTGGCCGAGGCGTCGGCTCCGTAGAACACGTGGGCGTAGAGCGGGGCGAGCCTGACGGCCGTGTGGAGCGCCGACGTCGTGGCGCCGCCGATGAAGAGGGGCACGTCGAGCCCGCGGCGCGCCATTTCGCGGCAGAGCTCCTCCATGTGGAAGAGCGACGGCGTGATGAGGCCGCTGGCCACGACGATGTCGGCCCCCCAGGCGGCGGCCTCGTCGAGGATGGTCTCCTTGGCCACCATGACGCCCAGGTCGCGCACGTCGAAGCCGTTGCAGCCCAGCACGATGGCCACGATGTTTTTGCCGATGTCGTGCACGTCGCCCTTCACGGTGGCTATGACGGCGCGCGGCCGCCGCGGCCTTGCACCGCCCCCGGTCCCGGCCGTGTCGGCGGCGGGCGGGGCGGCCTGCATGTGGGGCTCGAGCAGGGCCACGGCCTGCTTCATCACCTTGGCAGCCTTGACCACTTGCGGCAGAAACATCTTGCCGTCGGCAAAGAGCGTGCCCACGCGCTTCATGCCCTCCATGAGCGGCCCCTCGACGAGGCCGACGGCCGTGGCGCCCGCCCGCAGGCAGGCATCGACGTCGGCGGCCAGGCTGTCGGTGCGCCCGCGCACAAGGGCTTCGGCCAGGCGCTCCTCGGGCGTCGTCGCCGTGG
>CASFRV010000009.1 GCA_949297215.1 uncultured Bacteroidales bacterium
GGGCCACGGCTTCGCGCCGCCCGCTCACGTAGGCCGCTGCCGCAAGCACGACGCCGGCCACGAGCGCCACAAGCGCTACGCTCCACGCGCGGGGGCGCAGGGCGCGGGCCACGGCAAGAGCCGACGGGTAGCGCTTTCGCGGGTTGCGACGGCGGCAGCGGCGCCCCACGCGGGCCAGGCGCCACGACCACCGGCGCCACGGGCGGTTCATCGCGGCCAGCATGACGCCGAGCGAATAGAGGTCGGCGCGGCCGTCGACGTCGGCCCCGGGCTCAAACAGCTCGGGCGCGGCGTAGCGACGCGTGCCGGCGGGGCCTTTGAGCGCCGCGTAGTGGTCGGCGTCGGAACAGCCGAAGTCGATGAGCTTGACGTAGCCCCCGTGGGTGGCAATCAGCACGTTGTCGGGCTTCAGGTCGCGGTGGACGATGCCCCGGGCGTGCAGATAGGCCAAGGCCTCGCACAGCTCGCTGGCCACGCGGAGCCGTTCGCGCCGCGAGGGGCGGGCCTCGCGGAGCCAGCTGCCGAGCGTCTGCCCCTCGACCCACTCCATCACGATGCACAGGCCCACGCCCGCCACCTCCTCCAAACCGAGCGTCTGGACGATGTAGGGGTGGCGCAGGGCATAGCCCAGGTCGAACTCTTTGAGCAGAGCGCTGCGCCTGAGGGCGTCGTCGCGCCAGCAGGGCTTGAGGGCTTTCAACACAAAGCGCTTGCCCAGGCGCGTGGCGCGGTAGAGCACGGCCGGGCCCGACGCCGAGGCATAGAGCTGCTCCACGTCGGTAAAGCCCGGGGAGAGATAGGCATTGCCCGCGTCGACCCACCGGGATGTCGAGGTTTCGTCGGTCTGCATAAACGTCGGTCGGTCGGGAGCCCCTGCCGCGGCGGGCGGCGCCCCACACCTTATTTATATATACGTGCGCGCGGGCAAAGGTAGGGCTTTCCCACGTTTCGCGCAGCGGGCGTACGCCTTTTTTCGCTCCGCCGGCTTGTTTTATCACGCCGGGCGTGCTCCCGTCGGCAAAAAGGGGGCATTCGTCGATAAATCCAAAGGGAACGCGGCCGGCTTTTAAACTTTCGACGTAATTTTGCATCATAAATGACGTGTGCCCCCACGGGCGGGCACGCCCCTCTCACAGAAACAATCCAAACCCAACAGATGAAACGATTTGTTCTCTTCCTGACGGCCCTCCTGGCGGCCGCGATGAGTCTCCACGCCCAGCAGCACCTGCTGCGCGGCAGCGTGGTCAACGAAAAGACGGGCGAGGCCATCATGTATGCCACGGTGCGCCTCATGGAGCACGACACCGTGCTGGTGGCAGGCGCCACGACCGACGCCAAAGGCCAATTCAGCATTGAGGCCGACCACGGCGGACGCTTCAACCTGCGCGTGAGCTACGTGAGCTTCGGCACGAAGAACGTGCTGCTCGACCTGCCGGCCGACCGCAGCGACACGCTCGACCTGGGACGCATCGCCATGAGCAGCACCGAGGTGGAACTGGGAGCCGCCGTCGTAAAGGCAGCCGCCGCCCGCGTGGAGCAGAAGGAAGACACCACCGTGTTTAACGCCGCGGCCTACCGCACGCCCGAAGGCTCGACCATCGAGGCGCTCATCCAGCAGCTGCCGGGCGTAGAGGTGGAGGACGACGGCACCATCAAGTGGAACGGAAAGACCGTGACGGAGTTTCTCATCAACGGCAAGGACTTCTTCAAGGGCGACACCAAGGTGGCCATGAAAAACCTGCCCACGGAGCTCATCAGCAAGATCAAGGCCTACGACAAGCAGAGCGAATATACCGAACAGACGGGCATCGACGACGGCGAGGAGACCACCGTGCTCGACCTGACGACCAAACGCGCCCTGAACTCGTCGTGGATCACCAACGCCGACGTGGCCTACGGCACCGAAGACCGCTACTCGGGCCGCGTGTTCATCTCGCGCTTCACCGACCAGTCGCACGTGACGGCTTTCGGCTCCATCAACAACACGAACGACATGGGCTTCGGCGGACCGCGCGGCTGGGGCGGCGGCAACGGCCTGACGGCCACGAAGAACGCCGGCCTCGACTTCAACTGGGAGAACGGCAAGGAAAAACGCGAGGCCGGGCAGCTCGAGGTGGGCGGCGGCGTGCGCTACAACCACACCAGCACCGACGCCCTGTCGACCACGGCGTCGGAGACGTTCCTCACGGGCGGCTCGTCCAGCTCGTTCGGCAACAGCCGCAGCCGCAGCGTGGGCTCGTCGACCAGCGTCAACAGCGACTTCCGCCTGCGCTGGAACCCCGACTCGATGACGCGCATCACCTTCCGCCCCTCCTATTCGTACAGCAAGAACCGCAACGAGAGCTCCAATTGGAGCGCCACCTTCAACAGCGACCCGTACGAAATTGAAGGCATGCAGAACCCCGTCGACAGCATCTTTGCCGACATGATGGGCAGCAGCCTCACGTTCGAGGACATCCTGGCCTCGCCGCTGGGACAAATCGCCGTGAACCGCAACCGCCGCCAGTCGCTCTCCGAAAGCCACAGCCACAACGTGAGCGGCTCGCTCATGGTGGTGCGCCGCCTGCGCAAGCAGGGACGCAACATCTCGCTGCGCGCCAGCGGAGGGTGGAGCAACACCGAGAACGAGAGCTTCAGCATCTCCAACATCCGATACTTCCAGAACACGGGCACAGAGAACAACTCGTACCTGAACCAGTACACGCTGAACCCCTCGAAAAACTGGAACTACTCCGTCCGCCTGAGCTACACCGAGCCCATCGCCAAAAACTGGTATGCCGAGGGACGCTACCAATACTCCTACCGCTTCTCCGACAGCGACCGCTCGCTCTACAACCTCGACGAGATTGAGCCCACCGAGGGCATGCCCGCCTGGTGGGACGAAGACGGCTACCCCGCCCTGGGCACCGTGCCCACGCAGCAGGCTGTGCTCGACGCCGTGCGCGACCTGGACAACAGCCAGTATGCCACCTACAAATATTCGAACCACAGCGTGTTCGGCGGCGTGCGCTACATCACGGAGAAAATACGCTTCAACGCCGGGCTCGACTTCCAGCCGCAGCGCACGCGCATGCAGTATAACCGCCCCTCGCAGATCGACACGGTCATCACTCGCAAGGTGTTCAACTTCTCGCCGCAGGTGCGCTTCCGCTACCGCTTCTCCAAGACCAACCAGCTCGACATTCGCTACCGCGGCTCGTCGAGCCAGCCGAGCATGACCAACCTGCTCGACGTCGTGGACGACAGCGACCCGCTCAACATCTCCATGGGTAACCCTGGCCTGAAGCCGTCGTGGACCAACTCGCTGCGCGCCTTCTACCGCGGCTACGACGCCGACAAGCAGCGCGGCATGGCCGGCGGTGTCGACTTCTCGCAGACGATGAACTCCATCAGTACGTTCATGGCCTACGACGAAACGAGCGGTGTGCGCTACACCCGCCCCGAAAACATCAACGGCAACTGGAACGCCAACGGCCACTTCATGTTCAACACGGCCATGGGCGCCGAGCAGCTCTTCAACATCACGACGTTCACCAACCTGGGCTACGACAACTCCGTGGGCTACGTCCGCACCTACACGTCCTCGCAGCCGTCGGCCACGGCCCGCCTGCAAACGCTGGCCACCTCGGGCGAATACGACAAGATCTTCGCCTCGGCCCCGGCCTCGAAAAACACCACCCGCACACTCAACGTGCGCGAAAACCTGCGCCTGTCGTACCGCGCCTCGTGGTTCGACGTGGGCGTGTTCGGCCGCGTGCGCTTCCAGCACTCGCGCAACGAGTTGCAGACGAACGCCAACATGGACACGTGGAACTTCTCCTACGGCGCCAACGCCAACTTCAACTTCTCGTGGGGCATGGCCCTTTCCACCGACCTCTCCATGAGCTCGCGCCGCGGCTATGCCGACGCCTCGATGAACACCAACGAGTTTGTTTGGAACGCCCAAATTTCGCAAAGCTTCCTCAAAGGCAACGCCGCCACCATCAGCCTGCAATTCTACGACATCCTGCACCAGCAGAGCAACGTGAGCCGCACCATCAACGCACAGATGCGCAGCGACTCGTGGAACAACGCCATCAACTCCTATTGCATGGTCCACTTCATCTACCGCCTCAACATCTTCAACGGCAAGCGCTCCACCGAAGACGAGAGAGACAAAGACCACGACCGCCGCGGCCCGCGCATGGGCCCGCCCATGCGCGCCATGCCCATGATGGGGCCGGCCATGCGCCGCTAAGCGCCACCACACCACAGCACGAAACCGCCTGACTCCGGGCCCCACCGCCCGCGTCAGGCGGTTTCTCCGTATCTCGCCCGCACCGCCACCTCGGAAGGAGCCCCAAAACCATGTTTCTCAACATATTTCTGGCCTTTTCTTTGGTCAAAAGTTGCCACCGGTTGTGAAAAAGCCTATATTTGTGCGTGTGTTCAGCTTCTTAAAACGTTACGATATGAAAAAACACGTCTTATTTTTCGTAGCAGCTTGGGCAGCTCTTTCGCTGCACGAGGGCGATGAAGTAAACATTGCGAAGGGAGCAGAATGCTCCTTCAACGGAGGTCAAATCATTCAAATGTCAGACTTATGAAGCGAAGTATTTTATTTATAGCAGGACTTCTTTGTGCCAATCTGTCTCTCGTGGCGCAAAACCTTATATTGGAAGATGGGAAAAGATGGTATTTCCAGACGACGGATGCCGTGAGCCTTGAATCGAGTACAATGATATACTTGCTGGATGGCGATACCGTTATTGACGGACGCACTTATTTTGTCGAAAAAGGTACGTCCTTTGAGGATTATACGACAGCCAGGCCCACGGGGCAACTTTATCGTGAGGAGGACGGCAAGGTTTACGTTTATAATACGAGCTTTGGAAAAGAGGACCTTTTGTTCGACTTGACGTTGCAGCCCGGTGAAAGTTATCTTTATGTGAATAGGGAGCGAATGGATACAATAAAGATGACGTTAATGGAGATAGAGATCAGCCAGTCTTCAAAGTTGCCTGCTCCGCAAAGGTGTTGGAATTTTAGAGCTGCCCATATTCGGGATGGTGAGTGTTGGGAAGGGTACAGGGCTTTCATTTTGGAAGGCATTGGCTGTTCTCAATTTGGTTTAGGCCCCCTTCATTACGGCGTTGTGGGCGGAGCCATCGGCATCAGTTGCTGCTATGACGGAGAAAACAATTTGATTTATGGC
Organism: uncultured Bacteroidales bacterium; assembly: GCA_949297215.1. Lineage (GTDB taxonomy): Bacteria > Bacteroidota > Bacteroidia > Bacteroidales > Bacteroidaceae > Alloprevotella. The sequence continues at coordinate 5,195 of CASFRV010000009.1, forward strand.
AGAGGGGAGGAATATTGTTACCGCAACACCTTGTCTATCGACGAAGTGAAGGACGAGGCCGGCGGGCTGAAGGTGACGGAGAGCGCCGGCGGGCGGCTGACTTTCGCGTGGAACGCCGGGGCGGGCTACCGCACGTTGAGCCTCTACTCGGCCGAGGGGCGCCTCGTGGCGCGGCAGAGGCCGGCTGCGGGCGAAACGTCGGCTGCGTTCACGGGCCTGCCGCGCGGCACCTACATCTACTTCTTTACGGCCGGCGGAGAGACGAAGGCCTCGGGCAAGGTGCTCGTGGAATGAACGCTTCGCAGGCGTCTATATAAATTACCGAAGGGCTTCCGCCGGTGGCGGGGGCCCTTCGGTTTGCTATGTAAGCTTCCGTCCTTGTGGCCGGCGCACGAAAACGCGGCCTGCTTTGGGAGCGGCACTGCATATTTTCACGCCGGAGCGGCGGCGCATGGGATATATTGCGTATTTTTACACACTGAAAACTCATAACATTCCGTTCTATCCATGAAAAACAAGAAATTTTATCCGTGGCTGGTCGTGGCGCTGCTCTGGGTGGTGGCGCTGCTCAACTATATGGACCGCCAGATGCTCTCCACCATGCAGGAGGCCATGAAGGCCGACATCGGCGAACTGGCCCAAGGCGAGATGTTCGGCCTGCTGATGGGCATTTTCCTGTGGGTCTACGGCGTGGCCAGCCCCGTGGCGGGCGTTGTGGCCGACAAGGTGAGCCGCAAATGGCTCGTTGTGGGCAGCCTGTTCGTATGGTCGGGCGTGACGTACCTCATGGGCTACGCCGAGACGTTCCGCCAGCTCTTCTGGCTGCGGGCGGTGATGGGCGTGAGCGAAGCGCTCTACATCCCCTCGGCTCTCTCGCTCATTGCCGACTGGCACCCGGGGCGCACGCGCTCGCTGGCCGTGGGCATCCACATGACGGGGCTCTACATGGGCCAGGCCATCGGCGGCTTCGGCGCCACGGTGGCGGCGCTCTTCACGTGGCACGCGGCGTTCCACTGGTTCGGCCTTGTCGGTGTGGCCTATTCCGTCGTGCTCATCCTGCTGCTGCGCGACAGCCCGCAGCCCGCCGTGGCCGACAAGCCAGCCCCGCGGCAGCGCACGTCGGTGTGGGGCGCGCTGTCGTTTGTGCTGACCAACTGGGCCTTCTGGGTCATCCTGTTCTACTTTGCCGTGCCGAGCCTGCCGGGCTGGGCCACGAAGAACTGGCTGCCCACGCTCTTCTCGTCGTCGCTGGGCATCCCCATGGCCGAGGCCGGCCCGCTCTCGACCATCACCATTGCGGCCTCGTCGTTCGTGGGCGTCATTGCGGGCGGCATGCTGTCGGACCGCTGGGTGCGCCGCAACCTGCGCGGCCGCATCTACACGGGCGCCATCGGCCTGGGGCTCACCATTCCCTCGCTCCTGCTCTTGGGGTATAGCCACAGCCTGACGGGCATCGTGGGTGCCGGCCTGCTCTTCGGCGTGGGCTACGGCATGTTCGACGCCAACAACATGCCCATCCTCTGCCAGTTCGTGCCCTCGCGCTACCGCGGCACGGCCTACGGACTGATGAACATGATCGGCGTGTTTGCGGGGGCGGCCGTGACGACGGTGCTGGGCTCCTGGGCCGACGAGGGCAACCTGGGCCTGGGCTTCATCGTGCTGGGCGCCGTGGTGGTGCTGGCGCTGGCGGCGCAGCTCTACTTCCTGCGGCCGGTGACGGACAACATGGAGAATTGACAATGGACAATTGACAATGGACAATTGACAATGGACAATTACGAACTGACTTCATAAACTGACTACGGCTATGATTATTTCCTCTCTGGCGGACAGCGCGCGCGTCGAGGCGCTGCACCCGCTCTTCAAACGCTTTTTCGACTATGTGAAGACGCACGACCTGCTCCATGCTCCCTTGGGACGCATCGAGCTGGACGGCGACTGCCTGTTCATCAACAACAGCGAAGCCGAGGCCGTCGACGCCGACGCCCAACTGCTGGAAGCACACCGCCTATATGCCGATATACACGTGCTGCTCGACGGCTGCGAGCAGATCGGCTGGCGCCCGCTGGGCGACGTGGCCGACGTGCGACAACCCTACGACGCTGCGACGGACTGTGCCCTCTACGGCGACCGCCCCACGTCGTGGGCCACGCTGCGGCCGGGCCACTTTGCCATCGTCTTTCCCGAAGACCCGCACGCACCGCTCGTCGGGCGGGGACACATCCGCAAGGCCATCGGAAAAGTAAAACTCTAAGGCAATTGACAATGAACAATTGACAATTGGTAACGGGCTTTTGAGAATTGACAACTGGAAACTGAACTGACAATATCAATCATATATTTTCAAGACATGGAAAAAATCGTTGGGCTCATCGATGCCCCTTTCACTCCGCTGGACGATCGCGGAAACGTCAACTACGGCCCCATCGAGGCTTACGCCGCCCTGCTCGTGCGCAACGGGCTGAAGGGCGTTTTCATCAACGGTTCGTCGGGCGAGGGCTACCTGCTCTCCGACGATGAGCGCCGCCGCCTGGCCGAGCGCTGGATGGGCGTGGTGCCCGAGGGCTTCAAGGTCATCGTCCACGTGGGCAGCACGTGCGTCGAGGCCAGCCGCCGCCAGGCCGAGCACGCCGCCGCCATCGGCGCCTGGGGCATCGGCACGATGGCACCGCCCTTTCCCAAGGTGAACCGCATCGATGAGCTCGTGGACTACTGCGCCGCCATTGCCGCAGGCGCTCCCGAGCTGCCTTTCTACTTTTATCACATCCCGGCCTTCAACGGCGCCTACCTGCCCATGGTCGATTTCCTGCGCGCCGTGGACGGCCGCATCCCCAACTTCGCCGGCATCAAGTACACGTACGAGAGTCTGTACGAGTATAACCAGTGCCGCCTGTACGGCGGGGGCAAGTTCGACATGCTGCACGGGCAGGACGAGACGCTGCTGCCGAGCCTGGCCATGGGCGGCGCCCGCGGCGGCATCTGCGGCACGACCAACTATAACGCCCCCTGCCTGACGGGCATCCTCGACGCCTGGGCCGCCGGCGACCTGGAACGGGCCCGCGCCTTGCAGAACTATGCGCAGGACGTCATCAACGTCATCTGCCACTACCGCGGCAACATCGTGGCCGGCAAGCGCATCATGAAGCTCATCGGGCTCGACCTGGGGCGCAACCGCACGCCCTTCCAAAACATGACCGACGAGGAAGAGGCACGCATGCGCGCCGAGCTCGAAGCCATCGACTTCTTTAACCGCTGCAACCGATAAGACGCCATGGACGTAAAAGCCTATCTCAACCGCTGGGCCGAGCGCTACCGCGACGACCTGACGAACGACATCCTGCCCTTCTGGCTGCGCCACGGGCTCGACCGCGAGCACGGCGGCATCTACACCTGCCTCGACCGCGACGGCACGCTCATCGACACCACCAAGTCCGTTTGGTTCCAAGGGCGCTTTGCCTTTATCGCCGCCCTGGCCTACAACGAGATTGAGCAGCGCCCCGAGTGGCTCGAAGCCGCCCGCACGACGCTGCGCTTCATCGAGCAGCACTGCTTCGACGCCGACGGGCGCATGTACTTCGAGGTGACGGCCGAGGGCACGCCCCTGCGCCGGCGGCGGTACGTCTTTTCGGAGTGTTTCGCCATCATTGCCATGGCCGAGTACGCCCGCGCCACGGGCGACGGCGAGTATGCCCGCAAGGCGCTCGACCTCTTCAAGCGCGTGCAGCGCTTCCTCTCGACGCCGGGCCTGCTCGAACCGAAATATCTCGACACGTTCCAGGCGCAGGGCCACTCCATCACGATGATACTCATCAACACGGCCTCGCGCGTGCGCCGCGTCATAGCCGACCCCGTGCTCGACGCCCAGATAGACCGCTCCATCGAGCTCATACGCACGTGCTTCATGCACCCCGAGTTTGAGGCGCTGCTCGAAACGGTGGGCCCGCGCGGCGAACTGATCGACACGTGCGCCGGCCGCACCATCAACCCCGGCCACTGCATCGAAACGGCGTGGTTTCTCATGGACGAGGCCCGCCACCGCGGCGACGCCTCGCTGCTCAGCACGGCGCTCACCATCCTCGACTGGTCGTGGCGCTGGGGCTGGGACGAACTCTACGGAGGCATCATCAACTTTCGCGACTGCCGCAACCTGCCGCCGCAGGACTACTCGCAGGACATGAAGTTCTGGTGGCCGCAGACAGAAACCGTCATCGCCGCGCTCTATGCCTACCGCGCCACGGGCGAGGCCCGCTACCTCGACATGCACCGCCGCGTGTCCGAGTGGGCCTATGCGCGCTTCCCCGACGCCCGCTACGGCGAATGGTACGGCTACCTGCACCGCGACGGCACGGTGGCCCAGCCGGCCAAGGGCAACCTGTTCAAGGGGCCGTTCCACGTGCCCCGCATGATGATCTACGGCCACCTGCTGTGCCGCGAAATCGTAGCCTCGCTGCCATGACGCGCTTTAAGCATCTTCTGACGGCCGCCGCGCTCTTTGCCGCGGCGGCCGTCCGCGTTTGGGGGCAACCCGCGTGGACGCGCATCGCGAGCCCCGCCGCCATGGCCGACACGGCGCGGGCCAAAGGCGTTTCGGCGGCCTACTGCGGCATGGCCGGCGGCCGTGTGGTGCTGGCCGGCGGGTGCAACTTCCCGGCCCGCCCGGCGGCCGACGGCGGCGCCAAGCGCTTCTATGCCGACGTCTTCGTGGGCACGCCCGCCGGCGGCGACCTCACGTGGCGGCGCGCCGGTAGCCTGCCCGCCCCCGCGGCCTACGGCGTGGCGCTGCCCACCGACGGCGGCCTGGCCCTCATCGGAGGCACCACGCCCGAGGGGTCCACGGCCGCCGCCACCGAACTGCGCCTCGCGGCGGACGGCACGCACGCCGACCTGCACCCGCTGCCCGCCCTGCCCGTGGCCGTCGACAACGCCGCGGGCGCCCGCCTGGGCCGCCGGCTCTACGTGATGGGCGGCAACGCCGCGGGACGCCCCTCGCGCCGCGTCTTCTCGCTCCACCTCGACAGCCTCGGCGCCGGCTGGCGCGAGGAGCCGCCCCTGCCCGGCCCGCCGCGCACGCAGGCCGTGGCCGTGACGCTCGTCCACGGGGGCGAAAGCTGCCTCTACGTGTTCGGGGGCTTTGCCGCGGCCGCAGGCGACCGGCCGGCCACGCTCTCGCTCACCTCGCTGCGCTACCGCCCCTCGGCCCGCCGCTGGGAACGGGCGGCCACGCCCGCCACGGCCGACGGCCGGCCCATCGCGCTGGGCGGCGGGGCGGGCCTGGCGCTGGGCGACACGGCGGCCCTCTGCCTGGGCGGGGTCGATGGCGACATCTTCCTGGCCGCCCTCCGGCGCGAGGAGCGCCTGGCCCGGGCCCGCGCCGTGGGCAACGACAGCCTCGTCGCGGCGCTCGAAGCCGCCGGCCACCGCTACATGACGCAGCCCGAGGCGTGGTACCGCTTCAACCGCCGCGTCCTGCGCTACTCGGCCACGTCCGACCGCTGGACCGTCGCAGGCGAAGCCCCGCAGGCAGCACGCGCCGGCGCCGCCCTCACCGGCCACGGCACCACGCTCTACTGGCTCGGCGGCGAACGGAAGCCGGGCGTGCGCACACCCGAGGCATGGCGCATCGAGCTGCCCTGAGCGGGGCGCGGCGAGGGGGAAAATCCTGGAAAAACGGCAGAAACACCCCCGTTTCACCTTGGAAAAGCGGCAAAAACACCCTATATTTGCCTTGGAAAAACGGCAAGCACCCTTTTTAAACCCAACAACCATGGAACAACACGCACAAGTGCCCGACATCGTCGTGGCCGACATCACCACGCTGGCCGTCGACGCCATCGTGAACGCTGCCAACAGCTCGCTGCTGGGCGGGGGCGGCGTTGACGGAGCCATCCACCGCGCCGCCGGGCCGGATCTGCTCGCCGAATGCCGCACGCTGGGCGGCTGCCGCACGGGAGAGAGCAAAATGACAGACGCCTACCGCCTGCCGTGCAAGAAAATCATCCACACGGTGGGGCCCGTCTGGTACGGCCCCGGCAGCCACCAAGAGGCCGAGCTGGCTTCGTGCTACGAAACGGCCCTGCGCCTGGCCGCCGGAAACGGCTTGCAGAGCATCGCCTTCCCCGGCATCAGCACGGGCGCCTATGGCTACCCCAAACGCGAAGCCGCCACCGTGGCCCTGCGCACCATCATGCGCCTCACGGCCGACGGGACGTACAAGGGGCGGGTGATTGTCTGCTGCTTCTCCGAGGCGGACGCCCGCATCTACCGCGAAGTGGCGGCCGAGCTGACCGGGCACTCATAGGAGCGCGCAGCGGCCGCGACGGCGTGTGCGCTATTTGGCAAACTGTTAAAACGGGCGTACGGCTCGGCCCGTCTTTTAGAGATTTTGGGGCGCGTCGGGGCGGCCCCGCGGCCCGTCCATCCCATGGAACGCGATTTGCATCCCATGGATTTCGATTTCCATCCCATGGATTTCCATTTCCATCCCATGGAAACTGCGCTCCATGGGCACTTTTCGGGTGAAAAATAGCTCCGATTTGCGCCATATAGTGGCAAAAAAGGCCCTCACCGCGTGCCAGGCGGGAGGGCCTTTGATGTATAGGTCTCATTGTCAGGCGTTTCTATTTTTCGCTCATTTGCGTCCGAGGGAGCAAGTGGGCGAAAATATCGCATTCTCCGTGTTAAAAAACAGCGGTCCGGCGGCTGCGGCGCCGCCCTGCGTGGGCTGCAAGAGGGGCCGCGGCGCACGCTGCGGCGCTCAGGGCATGACGAACCAGAGGGTGTCGCCCGTGGAGGTGCCCACGCCGTTGGTGGCATAGGGCACCACGAAATAGCGCCCGGGGCGGAGGGGCTGCGTGTAGGCCCGGAAGAGGGCCAGGGTGTCGGCCGACCGGGCTTCGAGGCGCAGCGTGTCGTTGCCGTAGTGGAAGCCGCGCTCGCGCACGCGGCTGTTGGGCGAGGCCGTCACCTCGCCCGTCATGAGGCACGAGTCGGCCACCACCTGGCAGTCGACCAGGCGCACCGTGGGCGGCAGGGGCTGCTCGCCCGAGCGGTCTTCGGGGTTGCAGGCGGCCATGGCGCCGATGAGGAGGAGAAAGAGGGGAAGATTTTTCATAACGCAACAGGCTTTAAAGATTCGGGCCCCACCTGCCCCATGCGCAGGGAGAGCAGCCACAGCCCTGCGGCCGTGAGCAGGCCGTTGAGCAGGAGGAGCTCGTAGCCGAACGTATAGCCCCACAGGCGGGGCGCGGCATAGTCGAGCAGGGCGCAGAGCACGGGAGCGGCCACGGCCACCACGGGCACCAGGCGGTCGCGCACGCGGCGCCGCGTGTAGAGGCCGAAGGCGTAGAGCCCGAGCAGGGGGCCGTAGGTATAGGACGCCATGACGTAGATGGCGTTGATGACGTTGGTATCGTTGAGGGCGCGGAAGGCCAGGATGCAGGCGAAAAAGGCCAGGACCATGGCCACGTGTACCACGCGGCGCACGCGCTCGGCACGGGCTGCGGGATAGCCGGGACGCTCCACGCCGATGAGGTCGACGCAGCAGCTCGTGGTGAGGGCCGTCAGGGCCGAGTCGGCACTGGAAAAGGCGGCGGCCACGATGCCGATGGTGAACGGCACGACCACCCACGCCCCCAGGGCGCCCGAGGCCACGAGCCGGGGCAGCAGTTCGTCGCCGGCAGCAGGGGGCACGATGCCGCGCGCCGCACACAGGGCGTGCAGCAGGATGCCAAGGAGGAGGAAGAGGAAGTTGACGGGCAGAAACGTGAGGCCGTAGGAGCACATGTCCTTCTGCGCCTCGCGCAGCGTGCGGCAGGTCAGGTTTTTCTGCATCATGTCCTGGTCGAGCCCGGTCATGACGACGACGATGAACGCTCCGCTCAGCAGCTGGCGCCAGAAGGCCTGCGGGCTCTGCGCGTCCCACACGAAGACGTAGCTGTAAGGGCTCTCGCGCACCAGGTCGACGAGTCCGCCCCACGACAGGCCGAGCTGCCGCACGGCCACGGCCACGACGCCCACGAGGGCCAGGAGCATGCAGAGCGTCTGCAAGGCGTCGGTGCGCACAAGGGTGCGTATGCCGCTGCGGTGCGTGTAGGCCCAGATGAGCAGGAGCACGGCGAGCACCGTGAGGGGGAAGGGGCAGCCCAGCGGGGCGGCTACAAACTGCTGGAGCACAAGGCACACGAGATAGAGGCGCGCCGCGGCGCCCGTGAGCTTGGAGAGGAGGAAGAACAGGGCCGACGTGCGGTGCGACGCGGGGCCGAAGCGGGTGCCGGCGTAGGCATAGATGCTCGTGAGGCGCAGGCGGTAATAGAGCGGCAGGAGGATGAAGGCCACGGCGGCGTAGCCCGCGACGAAGCCCATGCACATTTGCAGATAGCTCATGCCCGTCGACGCCACCCACCCGGGCACGGAGATGAACGACACGCCGGAGATGCTGGCCCCGATCATGCCGAAAGCCACCATCCACCATGGCGACTCGCGGCCGGCGCGGAAAAAGTCGTCGTTGCGCCCGCGCCCGCCCTTACGCCGCGACACGGCGAGGAGCAAGGCGAAATAGGCCGCCAGCGTGAGCACCATGAAAAGTCCCGTATCCATGAGGTGGTCGTTATCCTCAGCGCTTCAAGGCTCCCTCGCGTCGCAATACGCCGCGATAGGAGCGGAACAGGAGGGCAGCTGCCGTGAAGAGGCCCACGGAGAAGGCCAGGAAGATGCCGCGGATGCCCAGACCGAGGGGGAAACCGAGCAGGTAGCCGCAGGGGATGCCCACGCAGATGTAGCTGAATATGGCGATCCACATCATGGGCAGCACGTGGCCAGTGCCGCGCAGGGCGTTGGCGTAGCAAATCTGCATGGCGTCGCTGAACTGATAGATCATCAGGGGGAAAAGCACGAGCAGGGCCATCGCGCGCACGTCGGCGTCGGGGCTGAAGATGCCGATGAGCGACGGCGCGAAGCAGAAGAACGTGAGCGCGGCCAGCACGGCCAGCGCCAGCTCGATGTGGCTGCCGGCGGCCGAGGCCAGGCGCACGCGCTGCCAGTCCTTGACGCCTACGAACGTGGCGATGCGGATGGACATGCCTGCTCCGAAACTGTAATAGAACAGGAAGCCCAGCGTGCCGAGCGTCATGATGACCTGATAGGCGGCCAGCTCGGTGGCGCCCAGCCAGCCGGCCATGATGGCGCTGAACGTGAAGGTGCCCGTCTCAACGCCCATCTGCAACGAAACGGGGAGCGACTTGGCCGCCACATAGCGGATGCGCTCCCACGACAGGCGGGCGGCGCGGAAACCGGTGCGGTAGGGGGCGTAGCGCTTGCCCATCACGACGAAGCAGACGAGCAGCACGGCCATGAAGAAGCGGGAGAACAGCGTACTGATGCCGGCGCCGAGCAGCCCCATCTCGGGGAAGGGACCCACGCCCCAGATGAGCAGCCAGTTGCCCAGGATGTTCAGCAGGTTGCCGGCCAGGAGCGTCCACATGCCGCGCGCCGTGTCGGTGGTTCCGTCGGTAAACTGGCGCAGGGCGTTGAACACCATCACAAAAAACATGGAGATGAGGATGACAACATAGTAGGGACGCATCTCGGGAAGCAGTTCGGCGGGCTGCCCCAGCCGGTCCAGGAAGAAATAGAGCCCCGTCATGACCGAGAGCACGACGGCACAGAAAAGGAAGTTGGACGCCAGGGCGTTTTTTAGCAGTGCGCCGGCCTTGGCATGCTCGCCCTGCCCGTAGAGCGCGCCCACCATCGGCGTCAGCCCGTACGAATAGCCCATGATGAGAAACTGCACGAGGTTGAAAAGGTTCGTCACAAACGACGAGGCCGCCAGGGCCGTCGTGGAATACTGGCCCACCATCATCGTGTCGGCAAAGCCCAAAATAATGACGCCCAGCTGGCCTACGGCAATGGGCAGGCCCAAACGGAGCGTCGCTTTATAATGGGGAAGTAACGTGGAAAAGTTCGCTTTCATAACGGCTGCAAAGGTACGCATTTCCCCCCGTCCGGCAAATACGGCCCCCACCCTCTGAAAATACCGCGCTCCTTCCGCGGAACTACTGTATATTCTCCTTGGGGAGTTGGCTGTATGTTTCTGTTTTCTCAATCGAAATCATTACCTTTGCGGAGATCGTTTGACAGACCTCTGAAACAATGTCTGATTTATGAAAATGGACTATGTCATAAGACCTGCCACACCGGACGATGCGCCCATCATCGCTTCTGCCCTGACCATGGCTTTGGGAGAAGAAACCATGAAGATGTATTGTGGCGAGAACTGCCAACGCGTGCTTGAAGAGCTGGCGCAGAGGGAAGATACACAATACAGTTATCGCAACGCCTTGGTGGCCGAGGTGGACGGTATTCCGGCAGGAGCGATTGTTGGGTATGACGGAGCACGCCTACACGAATTGCGCGAGCCGACGCTCCGTCTGATTGAAGAACGGACGGGACACGTGTTTGCCGGCGTGGAAGACGAGACGAGCCCCGATGAGTTTTATTTGGATTCATTGGGCGTATTGCCCGAATATCGCAACATGGGCATCGGAGGACAGTTGCTCACAGCCTTGCGCGACAAGGCTTTTGCTGAAGGATTCGAACGGGCGGGCCTTTTGGTAGATACGGAAAACCCAAAAGCGGAACGCCTGTACCTGTCGCTTGGCTTTGAGCGGATTGAAGCTCGGAACCTGTTCGGGCACAGGATGTGGCATTTGCAAGCGTTTGATGCCGAACCATAATGATTTAAAAGCATAATTGAAGCGAAATATAATTAGCTTCGGAATTGGTAAGGACAGATTTTAGTATGCCCAAAACTCACTTGCTACCTTCCCGTTGGTCAAAAGTCATACACTAAACTACGGTTCTGCCATTCCAAGAAGCTTGCTCATACGCTCAATACACTTCTTTTTCTGACTAAGGTTTGGATGCACATACAGGTTAAGCGTTGTCGCCACATTGGAATGACCGAGTATTACGCTTACCGTTTTGTAATCGCACTGGCTTTCTATGCACCGGGTTGCGAAGGTGTGCCTAAGCCCATGGAATACGATTTTGGGGATGCCGAGACGCTTTAACAATCGGGAAAAATAGTCACGGTAAGAGCGTGGCTCTTTGGAATGTTCCGATGTGCCAACCACAAACGGAGAGGCAGAGGCTTTCTTGACTGTTTTCAGACATTGGAACAAGTGCTTGGAGATGGGTATCTCGCGGCATGAATTTCTTGTTTTGGGCGATGACTGTATTTTCTCTGTGGATTTCAACTCGCAATTATAAACCCGCCCGACAGTATGTCTTACTGTGATAACCCGTTGGCGGAAGTCCACATCCTGCCATTGCAGTGCGCATACCTCGCCTATTCTCATGCCCGTGCAGAGAGCCAACAGTACACCGATATTCTGTGCTGTCGGCTTTTCAATTAAATATCGCATTAGTTTGCGTTGATGCTCAATTGCCAAAGTTGGCAATCGGCTCATTTCCGTATCAGTGGGGTATTCTATTTCCCAATCCTCGAATGGAAATATCTTATGTTTTCTTCCGTATTTGGCTACCGATTTTAATACGGCTACCATATCCCTTACGGTCTTGCGCGCAAGACCACATGAAAGTTTATGAATGACAAACTGCTGGACTTCACCCTCTGCGATGGCTGTCTTTGTACCAAAATAAGGCAGCAAATGGGTTTGCAGCGTCAGCAGATAAGCACACATGGTGGAGTGCTTTACTATCGGGCGCTTCGTTTCGCACCAGCTTTTTGAAATTTCTTGAAATGTTTTCTGCATATGCAATTTTGAGGAAATTAATACTGGCGTAACTCCTTCAAAATACGCATATCTTGTGATATCATTTATTGCCTTTTGAACGGTTATGCGTCTTGCACAGCATTTCGCAATTCTGGGTGGAAGTGGCACCGCCTTTGCTCCATGCAGTCACATGGTCGGCATCCATTTCATTGAACTTGTAAATACGTGTCTTGTTGGCATTGTCGCCTATGGCACACAGGGGGCAGTTGGAGATGCCTTTCGCTTTCGGCACCTCAGTCTGGCGGGCGTATGCCGCACGTTTCGTCGGCTCTTCGAACAAACGGATTTGAAGCAGGCTTTTGTTTTGTTCGCCATCTAATACGTACTCATAGATATTGCGCGGGCATTTGATGCTCTCGTCCGCTTGCAGGGCAAGCACACGCTCCGTCACATGATCAATGCTGTAAGGTGTCTTATGGTAAGTTTCGTAGAGCCGCCCCATTCCAAACCACACATATCCCGTTCCACCATAGTGAACGTAGTGGAGACCCAGTCTATCACGGAGCGGAAATAGCTTTCCAATTCACCTATAGAGTTGTCGCGGCGGTGCAGGCTCATGTAGGCATCAATGGTCATTCCTTTGCTTGCGCATACCCATTTCAATGCTTCCGCCAAGTAATCCTGACGCTTGACATCACCCCGCACATAGTGACTCCACAATGGTCGTTCCAGCAATTCAAAAAAGAATACCTACATATTAAAGCCGGGAGGGACGTTTACTGCTACAAAAAAGCCGCCCCGAAACAACTTCGGAGCGGCCTCGTAGCAATAAGTATTGTTTGTTTTACTCAGCCTTGGGAGCTTCTTCTGCGCTTTCGGCTGCTGCCTCGGCGGCAGGAGCCTCAGCTGCGGCTTCCGTTGCGGGAGCCTCGGCCGTCGTGTCTGCGGCAGCAGCGGAAGACGACTTGCGCGAACGACGCGTGCGCGTGGCCTTCTTCGTCGTCTTGGCCATGTTCTCATCGTAATCGACAAGCTCGATGAAGCACATGTCGGCACCGTCGCTGGGGCGGAAGCCCGTCTTGATGATGCGCGTGTAGCCACCGGGACGGTTGGCCACCTTTTCGGAAATCTCTTGGAAGAGCTCCGTCACAGCGTACTTGTCTTGCAGATAGCGGAACACAACACGTCGTGAGTTCGTGGTATCCTGCTTGCTGCGCGTGATGAGCGGCTCAACGTACTTCTTCAGTGCTTTGGCCTTTGCGAGAGTCGTAGTGATTCTTTTGTGCTTGATCAAGGAGCAGGCCATGTTGGAAAGCATAGCCGCGCGATGAGAAGCAGTACGGCTCAGATGATTAAATTTCTTATTGTGTCTCATTTGTTATTCTTTATCCAATTTGTACTTTGAGATGTCGGTTCCAAACGACAGATTCAGACTCTCGAGCAAATCATCAAGCTCCGTGAGCGATTTCTTGCCGAAGTTGCGGAACTTCAAGAGGTCGTTCTTGTTGAACTGGACGAGGTCGCCCAACGTCTCGACGTCGGCTGCCTTCAAGCAGTTGAGGGCGCGCACCGAGAGGTTCATGTCAACAAGTTTCGTCTTGAGCAGCTGACGCATGTGGAGCACTTCCTCATCGAATTCCTCATTTTCCACATTGGCGGTGTCGTCAATGGTGATCTTCTCGTCGGAGAAGAGCATGAAGTGGTAGATAAGGATCTTGGCAGCCTCCTTCAACGCGTCCTTCGGGTGGATGGAACCGTCCGTCGTGACTTCCAGCACGAGCTTATCGTAGTCGGTCTTCTGCTCGACACGGTAAGGTTCGACCGTATATTTCACGTTACGGATGGGCGTGTAAATAGAATCGATTGGAATTACGTTCACTTCGGTGCAGAAGTCCAGGTTTTCTTCAGCTGGAACATATCCGCGGCCCTTGTTGATCGTAAGATCAATCTGCATCGTGGCTTTGGGATCTAAATGACAAATCACTAATTCAGGGTTTAACACCTCAAATCCAGTGAGATTCTTGCCAATATCACCAGCTTTGAATTCCGAGGAATTCGAAATGGTGATACTAACCTTCTCAGTCTCGAATTCTTCTACTAACTGCTTGAAGCGAACCTGCTTGAGGTTCAGAATAATGTTGGTCACGTCCTCGCGCACTCCCGGCACCGAAGCAAACTCGTGCTCAACACCCGCAATCTTGATGGTGTTGATGGCGAATCCTTCGAGAGACGACAAGAGAATACGGCGCAAGGCATTTCCGACGGTCGTGCCGAAACCCGGCTCCAAGGGACGGAACTCAAACTTTCCGTACTTGGAGTCGTTTTCCAACATTATGACTTTGTCAGGCTTTTGAAATGCTAATATCGCCATGAATTTAATGAGTTTAATTAGTTTTTAGAGTACAACTCGACAATCAGCTGCTCGCGAATGTTTTCGGGAATGTCAGCACGTTCGGGTTTGTGAAGCATCTTGCCCGACTTGGAATTTTCATCCCATTCGAGCCATGGATACTTGCTGTGGTTGAAGCCTGCCAGAGAGTCGGCAATGACTTCAAGCGACTTCGACTTTTCGCGCACGCCGATGATCTGACCGGGCTTTACGCTATAAGACGGAATGTTGACCACAGCACCGTCTACGACGATATGCTTGTGACCTACGAGCTGACGAGCTGCTGCACGCGTGGGAGCAATGCCGAGGCGATATACCACGTTGTCCAAGCGGCATTCGAGGCCCTGCAAAAGGAGCTCACCCGTGATACCGCTGGCAGAAGCAGCCTTCTCAAACAAGTTGCGGAATTGTCTTTCAAGAACGCCGTACGTGTACTTTGCCTTCTGCTTTTCAGCAAGCATGACTCCATACTCAGAGGTCTTACGACGACGCGAATTGCCATGCTGACCGGGAGGGAAGTTACGCTTGGAAAGTACTTTATCGGGGCCGAAAATGGCCTCTCCGAACTTACGGGCGATACGAGATTTCGGACCAATATATCTTGCCATCTTATTCTGTTTTTAGATAGGTTCTTACGTTTTGTTATACTCTTCTTCTCTTGGGAGGACGGCAACCGTTGTGAGGCAACGGCGTAACATCGACGATTTCAGTAACCTCGATGCCGGCACCATGGACGGCACGGATGGCAGCCTCACGGCCGTTGCCCGGACCCTTCACGTATGCCTTTACCTTGCGGAGACCCAAATCGAAAGCAACCTTCGAGCAGTCCTGCGCTGCCATCTGTGCAGCGTAGGGAGTATTCTTCTTCGAACCTCTGAAACCCATCTTACCGGCGGAAGACCAAGAGATGATCTGACCCTCGCTGTTGGCCAAAGATACGATGATATTATTGAAGGAGCTATGGATGTGCAACTGGCCCATAGCATCGACCTTGACGTTTCTTTTCTTTGCGACTGTTTTCTTTGCCATATCAATTCATTATTTCGTTGCTTTCTTCTTGTTTGCAACAGTCTTCTTCTTACCTTTACGTGTACGCGCATTGTTCTTGGTGCTCTGTCCGCGCACGGGAAGACCAATACGGTGACGCACACCACGATAGCAACCGATGTCCATCAAACGCTTGATGTTCATCTGGATCTCAGAACGAAGATCACCTTCAACCTTGTATTCAGCAGCGATAATCTCACGAATCTTACCTGCCTGGTCGTCGGTCCAATCTTTTACTTTGATGCCACGGTCGATGCCTGCCTTATCCAAAATCTTTTCAGCACTGCTACGGCCGATACCATAGATGTAGGTCAAGGCGATTTCACCTCTTTTGTTCTGAGGCAAGTCAACGCCAACAATTCTTATTGCCATATATTTGTCTTTATTTTTCGCGTAAACCTATTAACCCTGACGAAGTTTGTACTTCGGGTTCTTCTTGTTGATCACGTACAAGCGGCCCTTTCTGCGTACAATCTTGCAATCGGCCGACCGCTTTTTCAAAGATGCTCTTGTCTTCATATATTTGTTTTTTATTTGTATCTGAACACTATTCTGCCCTTCGACAAATCATAGGGACTCATCTCCACTTTCACTTTATCGCCGGGAAGGATCTTTATGTAATGCATACGCATCTTGCCAGAAATATGAGCTGTAATTTCATGCCCATTCTCCAAGACTACGCGGAACATCGCATTGCTTAACGACTCCACTATCGTCCCGTCTTGCTCAATCGCAGCTTGTTTTGCCATATTTTTTCTCTTCTATTTTTTCAATTTCCTCAAACGTTGATAAGAGCTCTGCCTTTCCATCGTGAATCGCGATTGTGTGCTCAAAATGAGCAGCAGGCTTTCCGTCCTGCGTATCGGCTGTCCAACGATCGGGCCGCATCCGTATGGAAGGATCACCCATCGTTATCATCGGTTCAATCGCTATACATAAGCCATTCGACAATGCCATTCCAGAACCTTGCTTCCCATAATTAGGAACTTGGGGGTCCTCGTGCATTTCATGTCCGATTCCGTGACCTACGAACTCACGAACTACTCCAAAACCTGCTCGCTCACAATGTGTCTGTATGGCGTGCCCGATGTCTCCCAAACGTTTCCCAACTATTGCTTTCTCTATACCATTATACAAAGAAGCCTTGGTTACGTCTAAAAGTCGCAGCACTTGCGGGGAAACTTCGCCTACGCGAAACGTATAACAAGAATCACCACAAAAACCGTTCAACAACGTACCGCAATCAACCGATATAATGTCTCCTTCTTTAAGGACTACACTGTCGCTTGGAATGCCGTGTACGACTGTTTCATTGACCGAAGTGCAAATCGAGGCAGGGAAAGGAGGGCCATAAGGATTGGGAAATCCTTTGAACGTAGGCACAGCTCCATGATCGCGAATGACTTGCTCCGCAAGCGTGTCCAATTGTTTGGTGGTCACGCCGGGCTCAATGACCCGTGCTAACTCAGCCAACGTGATGCTGACCAAGAGGTTCGCACTGCGGAGCGCGTCAATCTCATCCTCGGTTTTCAGATATACCATTGAAATTCAAAGATCAATATGCAGCTACGTGAGATGCACGAGAGCGCGTATGACCGGAATTGAGCAAACCGTCATAATGGCGTACCAAAAGATGGCTCTCAATCTGCTGTATCGTATCAAGAACAACACCGACCAAAATCAACAATGAGGTTCCCCCGAAGAACTGTGCAAAGCTCTGATTTACGCCAAACACGCCGGCGAATGCAGGCATAATGGCAATCAAAGCAATAAACAAAGAACCGGGGAGCGTAATTCTCGTCATCACGTTGTCAAGATAGTCTGCCGTGCTCTTACCTGGTTTGATACCAGGGATAAAGCCATTGTTGCGCTTCATATCCTCAGCCATTTGCACAGGATTGAGTGTTATAGCTGTATAGAAATATGTGAACGCAATAATCAACAGCACGAATACGACATTATACAACACGCTCGTATGATCCATAAACTGTCCTAATGCCCAACTTCTTCCATCGCCGGCAACCTGTGCCAACGAGAGAGGAATAAACATGATGGCCTGAGCAAAGATGATAGGCATTACGTTGGCTGCGAAAAGTTTCAGAGGGATGTACTGACGTGCACCTCCAAACTGTCTGTTTCCTTCAACACGCTTGGCATACTGCACGGGAACTTTACGGGTAGCTTTCACGAGCATGATAGCCAAGGCCATTACAACCAACAATGCAATAATCTCGAAGAGGAACTTGATGAGACCGCCGCCTTCCAAAGAAGTTAAAGCCGTCGTAAATTCCTCAACCAAAGCTGCAGGCATTCGGGCAATGATACCCACCATGATTATCAAAGAAACACCGTTGCCGATGCCTTTGTCCGTAATACGCTCACCTAACCAAAGGATGAACATACTGCCGGCCGCAAGGATAATCGTAGACGTAAGCATGAACCAAAAGCCATCACCGACCAAGAAGGCACCAGAGGATGCCGTCTGGGCATGCAAGTTAATCAAGTAGGTCGGAGCCTGGAATAGCAGAATGGCTATTGTCAGCCAACGCGTATACTGATTAATCTTACGTCTGCCACTTTCACCCTCGCGCTGCATCTTTTGAAAATAGGGTACAGCCACGGCCAAAAGTTGTATTACAATAGAAGCTGAAATGTAGGGCATAATTCCCAAGGCAAAGATAGAAGCCTGAGAAAATGCGCCTCCCGAAAACATATTCAGCAACGACATCAGACCCTCGCTCGTCTGGCTCTGCAACTGCCCCAAAGCATTGGAGTCGATGCCGGGAAGAACGACGAAAGATCCGAAACGGTATATTGCAATAAACAGGAGAGTGATGAGGATTCGAGTTCTCAAATCCTCAATTCTCCATACATTCTTCACTGTCTCGATTATTTTCTTCATCGAAGTCAGATTTAGAGTTTCGTAGCAGTGCCGCCCAAAGCCTCAATTGCAGCTACAGCTGCCTTTGAGAATGCATGAGCAACAACATCAAGTTTTGCAGTGAGTTCGCCGTTAGCAAGAATTTTCACCTTCTGTTTGGAAGACAAATAACCAGCGCCGATAAGTTCATCCAAACCGATCTTACTCCACTGATTCTTTTCAGAAAGCTCTTGGAGCGTAGACAGATTGATGGCCTTATATTCCACACGGTTGATGTTCTTGAAGCCAAACTTCGGAAGACGACGCTGCAAAGGCATCTGACCTCCTTCAAAGCCAATTTTCTTGCTGTAACCAGAACGCTGCTTTGCACCTTTGTGACCGCGAGTAGAGGTTCCTCCCTTCCCCGAACCGGGGCCACGGCCAATGCGCTTGCGGTTTCTCGTAGAGCCGGCAGCCGGCGCTAATGTATGTAATTTCATATTTTCCTTTTTTGAAGTCGCTTATTCTACTACCGCCACCAAATGATGAACCTTACGAATCATTCCACGGAGAGTAGGAGTATCCTCACGCTCAACTACGTGGTTCATTTTCCTCAAACCCAAAGCATCCAAAGTTCTCTTTTGGTCAATAGGAGCTCCGATGCGGCTCTTCGTTTGCTTAATCTTTATCGTAGCCATAAATTTAACCTCTAAATACTTTTTCCAAGGAAACTCCACGCAGCTCAGCAATGGCACGTGCATCACGCATTTCACTCAAAGCCTTTATCGTAGCCTTCACAAGATTGTGAGGATTGGAAGAGCCTTGCGACTTAGCCAAGACATTCTTCACACCTACACTTTCAAGAACGGCACGCATTGCACCGCCAGCTACGACTCCGGTACCCTCAGAGGCAGGACGAAGCAAAACCTCGGCACCGCCGAACTTTGCAATCTGCTCATGAGGGACCGTACCCTTAATGACAGGAACCTTGATCAAATTTTTCTTGGCGGCCTCTACGCCCTTCGAAATTGCAGCAGCAACTTCTCCGGCCTTACCAAGGCCATAACCAATGACGCCTTTTCCATCGCCTACTACTACAATAGCAGCAAACGTGAAAGTACGGCCACCCTTAGTGACCTTGACTACGCGATTGATAGCAACCAGTCTATCTTTCAGCTCTTCACTACTTACGTTTACTCTGTTTGCCATAATCTCTTAAAATTTAAGTCCGCCATTACGAGCTCCATCAGCGACCTCTTTGACACGTCCATGGTACAAATAACCATTTCTGTCAAAAACGACAGCTGTGATTCCAGCCTCCAAGGCTTTTTTAGCAACAATTTCACCCACTTTGGCAGCTTGCTCTCTTTTGGGCATTTTCTCCATACCCAATGAAGAAGCAGATACCAAAGTCTTAGCAGCTATATCATCAATGATCTGAACGTAAATCTGCTTATTGCTTCTAAACACGCTCATGCGAGGACGAGCTGCGGTGCCAGAAATCTTATTGCGTACCCGATGCTTGATTCTTAAGCGTTTTTGTTCTTTTATCGTAATCATAATCAACTCCTATTTTAATTACTTAGCACCTGCCGACTTACCAGACTTTCTACGAATCTGTTCGCCAACGAAGAGAATACCCTTTCCTTTATAGGGCTCGGGCATACGGAAAGAACGAATTTTAGCACATACAAGTCCTAAAAGCTGCTTATCGCATGACTCAAGACAAATATACGGGTTCTTATTTCTCTCAGTTTTTGTTTCAACCTTGATTTCAGGCGGCAACTGAATGAAAATGCTATGGGTATAACCTAAGGAGAACTCAACGAGATTACCTTGATTGGAAACACGGTAACCTACACCTACTAACTCCATCTCCTTCTTATAACCTTGAGACACACCAACGACGATATTGTTTACCAATGCACGGTAAAGGCCATGGTAAGCTTGTTTCTGCTTGCGATCTACCGTGTCGTTGGCTTCATCAATCGTGAAAAGTATCTCATTGTTTTCAACAGTTACTATGATAGAAGGATTGACAGCTTGGCTCATCTCACCCTTCGGTCCTTTTACAGACACTACATTATCCTTCAGGGTAACCGTGACTCCTGCAGGGATGTTAATCGGCAATTTACCTATTCTAGACATATCTTCCTCCTATTAATATATGTAGCAAAGGACTTCACCTCCGATCTTCAGTTCGGAAGCCTCCTTATCAGTCATCACACCTTTTGAAGTGGATACAATTGCAATACCCAGTCCGTTAATTACTCTCGGCATATCGCGATAGCCCGTATACTTACGCATACCAGGCTTCGAGACACGAGTCAAGCTCTTAATGGCATTGACTTTGCTTTGAGGATGATACTTCAAAGCAATCTTAATCGTACCTTGGGGGCCATCTTCGATAAACTTGTAGTTCAAGATATAGCCCTTATCGAAGAGGATTTTCGTAATATCCTTCTTCAAATTGGAAGCAGGTACCTCCACCACGCGATGTTTGGCCATGATTGCGTTGCGCAATCTCGTCAAATAATCTGCTATTGGATCAGTCATAATTTATAGTGTTTAATTAATCGGGACTGCCCCGACAATATTAAATGCATTCTTTTACCAGCTCGCTTTCTTTACACCGGGAATAAGACCTTGTGAAGCCATTTCACGGAATTGGATACGCGAGAGGCCAAACAAACGGATATATCCCTTGGGACGACCTGTCAGTTTGCAGCGATTGTGCAAACGAATAGGGTTGGCGTTGCGAGGTATCTCCTGCAATTTGCGCGCTGCTTCGTAAGCTTCAACAGGATCATTCGATTTATTAACGATCTCCTTCAAAGCTGCACGCTTTGCGGCATACTTGGCAACAAGTTTTGCGCGCTTCACCTCACGCGCTTTCATTGATTCTTTTGCCATTGTTCTCTATTAGTTGTTATTTGCGTTCTTAAAGGGCAAGCCAAACTCTTGAAGGAGAGCATAACCTTCCTCATCAGTTGCAGCAGACGTCACGAACGTAATATTCATACCCAGGATTCTTTCGATCGTATCGATATTAATCTCGGGGAAAATGATCTGCTCCTGGATGCCGAGCGTATAATTGCCTTGACCATCAAACTTGCTGTCGATTCCCTTGAAGTCACGAATACGCGGAAGAGCCACTTTTACCAACTTCTCCAAGAATTCATACATACGCTCACGACGCAGGGTAACCATGACGCCGATCGGCATTTTCTTTCTCAGCTTGAAGTTTGAGATATCTTTTCGTGAAACCGTTGCCACCGCTTTCTGACCAGTTATAGCGGTCAACTCGTTAATAGCTACATCAATGATCTTCTTATCAGCAGTAGCCATTCCCAAGCCTTCGTTGATAACGATTTTCTTCAGAACGGGGATTTGCATCGGAGAAGAATAATTAAACTTCTTCATCAATGCAGGAGCTATGCGTTCAGCATATTCCTTTTTAAGACTTGCGGTATTACTCATTACTTAATCTCCTCACCTGATTTTTTTGCATAACGAACCAACTTGCCTTCATCATTCAGCTTGCGTCCGATACGCGTCGGTTTTCCACTCTTAGGATCCAGCACATTCAAATTTGAGATATGAACAGGTGCTTCAACCTTTACGAAACCGCCTTGCGGATTCTTTGCACTGGGCTTCTGGCTCTTGGTTACAATGTTGATACCTTCAACAACTGCGCGTTGTTTGTCAACGAGGACCTTCAAAACCTTACCAGTTTTTCCTCTATCCTCGCCGGTATTCACATAAACCGTATCACCTTTCTTTATGTGTAACTTGCTCATAAATATTCGAAATTAAAGCACCTCGGGTGCCAAGGAAACGACTTTCATATTGACGGCACGAAGCTCACGAGCAACCGGGCCGAAAATACGACTGCCTCTCAACTCACCTGCGTTGTTAAGCAGAACGCAAGCATTGTCATCAAAACGAATATAAGAACCGTCGGGACGGCGAATTTCCTTCTTCGTACGTACAATCAGAGCCTTTGAAACTGCGCCCTTCTTCAAATCGCTGGACGGGATTACATTCTTTACAGCCACAACGATAACATCACCTACGGAAGCATAACGTCTTCTCGTTCCTCCCAGTACGCGAATGCAAAGAGCCTCACGTGCTCCACTGTTATCAGCGACGGTCAATCTTGATTCTGTCTGTATCATAATTACTTAGCTCTTTCTACGATTTCAACAACTCTCCAACGCTTTGTCTTGCTTAATGGACGAGTTTCCATAATCAGCACCGTATCGCCTACATGACAATCGTTCTTTTCGTCATGAACATGATACTTTTTCGTTTTAGAAACGAACTTACCGTAAATGGGGTGCTTCTCTTTGAACTTAGCAGCCACAACGATGGTTTTCTCCATCTTGTTGCTTATAACAACCCCCTGTCTTGTCTTTCTTAAATTTCTCTCTTCCATTTGGTCATTATTGCTTGTTAAGTTCATTTTCACGCATCACTGTCATCATCTTAGCAATCGTACGACGAGCATCCTTAATCTGTGCAGGATTAGCAAGAGGAGAGATACTGTGATCCAACAGCATTTTCTGATACTTTGCCTTCTCTTCTTTGATGCGTTCTGGCAATTCGTTCACCGGAATCTGTCTAACTTCTGCAATTTTCATAATTATGCGTTTTTGTCGTAATCATGTCTAACAATGAACTTTGTCGTAACGGGCAGCTTCTGGGCAGCCAAACGAAGTGCCTCCTTGGCAACTTCGAAAGGTACGCCTTCTACCTCGAAAATGATACGACCCGGAGTAATAGGGAACACATAACCTACGGGGTCACCCTTACCTTTACCCATTCGGACGTCGGCAGGTTTTTTGGTAATGGGTTTATCGGGGAATATGCGAATCCAGCTCTGGCCTTCACGCTGCATATAGCGAGTCATAGCGACACGTGCAGCCTCGATCTGACGGCTGGTCAGCCAATGCGTTTCCAAGCTCTTGATGCCAAAGCTTCCAAACGCCAGCTGATTACCACGCTGGGCATTGCCTTTGCAACGGCCCTTCTGCGGTCTTCTGTATTTTGTTCTTTTCGGTTGTAACATGATACTCTCAGTCTACTTATTAGCGGTTATTATTTCTTCTGCCGCGGAATTTGCGACCACCGTTGCCATAACCGTTGCCACGGCCGTTATCTTTCTCTACCGTGAAATCGGGAGCCAGGTCCTTCTTACCATAAACCTCACCACGGCAAATCCACACTTTAATACCAATCAAACCAACCTTGGTCAAGGCCTGAGTCTGACAGTAATCAATATCGGCACGAAAAGTATGCAAAGGAGTACGTCCTTCCTTATACATTTCCTTTCTAGCCATTTCAGCACCATTCAAACGGCCAGATATCTGCACTTTAACACCTTCAGCACCAGCGCGCATCGTGTTGGCAATAGCCATCTTGATTGCGCGGCGATAGGCTATCTTACCCTCGATTTGACGAGCTATGCCCTTAGCTACAATGGTAGCATCCAAGTCGGGCTTCTTTACTTCAAAGATGTTGATCTGTACATCTTTATCTGTAATCTTCTTCAGCTCCTCTTTCAACTTATCTACTTCCTGTCCGCCCTTACCGATGATAATGCCGGGACGCGAAGTGCAGATGGTGATAGTTATCAGTTTAGGGGTACGCTCGATGACGATACGGGAGACGCTTGCCTTTGCCAAACGAGCATCCAAGTACTTACGGATTTTGCTATCCTCAAGCAGATTATCTCCGAAATTGGAACCTCCGTACCAGTTAGAATCCCAACCACGAATGATTCCAAGACGGTTACTTATAGGATTTACTTTTTGACCCATACTTCCTTCAATTAATCATTATTTTTTGTACCAACGAACAAGGTAACATGGTTCGAACGCTTACGAATTCTGTAACCTCTTCCCTGAGGAGCGGGTCTCATACGCTTCAGCGTAACGCCCTCATCAACATAGACAGTTGTCACATACAATTCACCATCTTCTGCCTTTCTATCATTCTTCTGCTCCCAATTAGCAATGGCAGAACGCAACAACTTCTCCACATCAGCAGAGGCTGCCTTCTTAGAGAAGCGCAACGTACCAAGTGCACGATTCACCTCCATTCCACGGATCATATCAACGACATAGCGCATTTTACGCGGAGAAGAGGGAACATTGTTCAGTTTGGCAAAATACTGGGTCTTTCGGCTTTCCTTTCGTTTTTCAGCCGCTAATCTTTTTCTTGCTCCCATTTATTTTTGTTTTTATTTTGCTGGATTGAAATACCTGTTTACTTCTTCTTGTTACCAGCATGACCGCCAAACTTACGCGTAGGAGCGAACTCTCCTAACTTATGGCCTACCATGTTCTCAGTAACATAAACAGGGATGAACTTATTTCCATTATGAACTGCAATGGTATGCCCCACGAAATCAGGGGATATCATCGAAGCTCTAGCCCATGTCTTCACAACATTCTTCTTACCGCTCTCATTCATTGCGAGAATTTTCTTCTCCAACGATACAGCGATATAAGGGCCTTTTTTTAATGAACGACTCATATAATTGAATTCTTTTGTGCTTGTTACTTATTACGTCTCTCGATTATGTACTTGTTCGACTGCTTCTTCGGAGAACGGGTCTTCAAGCCCTTAGCATACAAACCAGTACGTGAACGCGGATGACCACCAGACTGACGGCCTTCGCCACCACCCATCGGGTGATCCACAGGGTTCATGACAACGCCACGGTTGTGCGGGCGGCGTCCCAACCAGCGCGAACGTCCAGCTTTACCTGAACTTTCAAGAGCATGGTCGGAATTTCCTACACTACCGATAGTTGCCTTACAAGCACTAAGAATTTGGCGGGTCTCACCGGAAGGAAGTTTCACAACGCAATACTTTCCTTCACGGGAAGTCAACTGCGCAAAATTTCCTGCCGAACGAACGAGCAAAGCGCCCTGACCGGGTCGCAATTCGATATTATGAATCACCGTACCGACAGGAATGTTCTGCAAAGGAAGGGCATTACCCACCTCAGGAGCTGCATTCTCACCGGACATCAGGCGATCACCCACCTTCAATCCATTAGGAGCAATAATATAACGTTTTTCACCGTCCGCATAGTAAAGCAAAGCAATACGAGCCGAGCGATTCGGATCGTATTCAATTGTCTTCACCACAGCGGGTACACCATCTTTCTCACGTTTAAAGTCGATAGCACGGAAAAGTCTCTTATGACCACCGCCCAAATAGCGCATCGTCATTTTTCCCGTGTTATTACGGCCACCGGAGGACCGCTTTCCGAAAACGAGAGATTTCTCTGGTACGGATGCAGTAATCTCTTCGAACGTACCAATAATCTTGTGTCTCTGCCCCGGTGTTGTGGGCTTAAATTTACGTACTGCCATCTGTTATTTAAATATTGCTATAAAAGTCGATTGCTTCGCCATCTTTCAGCGTCACGATGGCTTTTTTGAAAGCATTTGTACGACCACGCAGCAAACCCGAACGAGTATAGCGGGTCTTATTCTTACCCGCATAAATCATCGTGTCGACAGCCACCACATGTACGCCATAAATTGCTTCAACCTCTGCCTTAATTTGTTCCTTATTTGCTTCAGGACGAACAACAAAGCCAAACTTATTTTGCTTCTCCGTAATAGCGGTCATCTTCTCAGTGACCAGCGGTTTTATGATGTATGCCATAACTTTCGACTTGTTATTTGTTTAAGACAGACTCTATACCATTCAAAGCACGTTCAGTCACAACCAAAACTCCGGCATCCAACACACCATACGTGTTGATGTCCGAAGCAATGGCAACCTTTGCGCGCTTCAGATTACGAGCAGACAAATATACATTTTTATTGGCTTCCGGCAAAACCATCAGCACCTTCTTGTCCGCAATGTTAAGGTTATTTATTATTTCAATAAAGCTTTTGGTCTTCGGAGTTTCCAAATTAAAATCCTCTACGACCACGATCGCATTCTCACGGGCCTTATATGAAAGCGCACTCTTGCGTGCCAAAGCTTTGGTTTTCTTGTTAAGCTTGAACGAATAATCGCGGGGCTTAGGACCAAAGACACGAGCACCGCCAACGAGCAGCGGAGAATTGATATCACCACGGCGAGCACCGCCGCCACCTTTCTGACGACCGAGCTTGCGCGTAGAACCACTGATTTCGCTTCTCTCCTTCGATTTTGCGGTTCCTTGACGCTGAGCAGCCATATACTGTTTTACATCCAGGTAGATAACATGATCGTTCGGCTCAATACCGAAAACAGCATCATTCAAAGCTACCTTTCTGCCAGTATCCTCACCCTTTATATTCAATACACTGACTTCCATTATCTTTCGATTAAAACGATTGAACCTTTGCATCCTGCAACAGAACCCTTGATCAGAAGGAGGTTGTGTTCAGGAATTACCTTTAAAACTTTCAAGTTCTGGGTCGTTACTCTGTCGCCACCCATACGGCCTGCCATTCGCATGCCCTTAAACACCTTGGCAGGGTACGAGCAAGCTCCAATCGAACCCGGCTTACGCAAGCGGTCGTCCTGGCCGTGGGTAGTCTGACCGACGCCGCCGAAACCGTGGCGCTTCACAACGCCCTGGAAGCCTTTTCCTTTGGAAGTGCCGACGATGTCAACATAAGCAGCATCGTTAAACAGCTCTACCGTCACGGTATCTCCCAAATTCAATTCGTGATCAAAACCTGTGAACTCGGCCAAGTGGCGCTTGGGGGTCACACCAGCTTTCTTAAAGTGGCCAAGAAGAGGGTTCGACGTATTCTTCTCCTTTGCGTCAGCAAATCCGAGTTGAACAGCCTCGTAACCATCCTTCTCCACACTTTTAATCTGAGTCACCACACAAGGACCTGCTTCGATAACAGTGCATGGAATATTTTTTCCATCAGCACTGAACACGGATGTCATTCCGATTTTTCTTCCTATTAATCCTGGCATTTCAGTTTGATTTTGTGATTTAATTATTGATGTGGTCTGTGTTTACTACACTTTGATTTCAACCTCAACGCCGCACGGCAGCTCCAGCTTCATCAGAGCATCAACTGTCTTTGCCGTGGAACTGTAAATGTCGATCAGACGTTTGTACGAAGAAAGCTCG
The DNA here is from genome assembly GCA_949297215.1 of uncultured Bacteroidales bacterium. Classification (GTDB taxonomy): domain Bacteria; phylum Bacteroidota; class Bacteroidia; order Bacteroidales; family Bacteroidaceae; genus Alloprevotella. Next base: position 32,329 of record CASFRV010000009.1, read on the forward strand.
AACTGCTCGCGCGACTTCTTGTTTACGAACGTACTGCGGTTTACAGTAATGATGCGTTTGCGGGTGGGCAAGGGAATCGGTCCACTGACGATTGCACCCGTTGCCTTAACGTTCTTCACGATCTTCTCTGCCGACTTCTCCACGAGAGTGTGATCGTAAGACTTCAATTTAATTCTGATTTTCTGACTCATTTTGTTTTTATTATACTCATGGAGGAGGGCGGGCTAAGAGTCATTCGTTAGCCCGCCTCTCCACGAGCTATCATTTAATTTATGGATTACTTAATCAAATCTACGCGACCTTTTACTTCTTCAAGTACAGCCTTAGCGATAGAGCTGGAAACAGGAGCGTGGTGGTCGTACTGCATAGAAGAGGTTGCGCGGCCGGAGGTGATCGTACGCAGGGCCGTTACATAGCCGAACATTTCAGCCAGAGGCACCATTGCCTTCACGATACGGGCACCGGAACGGCTGCTTTCCATTCCTTCTACCTGACCACGACGCTTGTTCAAGTCGCCAATCACGTCACCCATATTTTCCTCGGGAGTAACCACTTCGAGGCGCATGATGGGCTCCATGAGAACGGGACCTGCTTGAGCGCAAGCATTCTTATATGCATTCAAAGCTGCGATTTCGAACGAAAGCTGGTCAGAGTCAACCGGGTGGAACGAACCGTCAAGCAACTCTACCTTCATGCTGTCCATCGGGTAGCCGCCAAGGACACCATTCTTCATGGCATTCTCGAAGCCTTTCTGTACGGAAGGAATAAACTCCTTAGGAATGTTACCGCCGGTCACCTTGTTGACAAATTGCAGACCACCTTCCTTGTAGTCCTCGTCAACGGGACCCACATTTACAATGATATCTGCAAATTTACCTCTACCACCCGACTGCTTCTTATACACCTCGCGGAGATTTACAGTCTTGGTAATGGCTTCCTTGTAGTTCACTTGGGGCTTACCCTGGTTACATTCCACCTTAAACTCGCGCTTCAGACGGTCGATGATGATGTCAAGGTGAAGCTCACCCATACCCGAGATCACCGTCTGACCCGTCTGCTCGTCGGTGTGAACCGTAAAGGTCGGGTCCTCCTCAGCCAGCTTGGCCAAACCGTTGGAGAGCTTGTCCAAATCCTTCTGAGTCTTCGGCTCCACAGCGATACCAATCACGGGGTCGGGGAAGTCCATCGATTCGAGAACGATAGGTGCATCCTCGTCGCAAAGCGTATCTCCCGTGCGAATATCCTTGAAACCTACACCGGCACCGATATCACCTGCGCTGATCACGTCAACGGGGTTCTGATGGTTCGAGTGCATCTGGAAGAGACGCGACACGCGCTCCTTCTTACCCGAACGTACATTATAAATATAGGAGCCAGCCTCAATCTTACCGGAATAAACACGGAAGAAGGTCAGACGTCCCACATAGGGGTCGGTAGCGATCTTAAATGCCAAAGCCGACGTTTTTTCATCTTCGCTCGGCTTACGGTCTTCATCCTCGCCCGTTTCGGGGTTCTTACCTACAATGTTAGGCGTATCCAGAGGAGAGGGCAAGAACATACATACGTAGTCGAGCAGCGTCTGCACGCCCTTGTTCTTGAAAGAAGAACCACACGTCATGGGCACGATGTCCATAGAAAGCGTACCCTTGCGGATGGCTGCAATGAGCTCTTCCTCAGTAATCGAAGAAGGATCTTCAAAGAATTTCTCCATCAGAGCCTCATCGCATTCGGCAGCAGCCTCAATCATCTTCTGACGCCATTCCTCACATTCAGCCTGAAGCTCTGCGGGAATCTCGTCTACTTCATATTCAGCTCCCATGGTCTCATCATGCCACAGGATAGCTTTCATCTTGATGAGGTCAACGATACCCTTGAAGTTTTCTTCTGCACCGATAGGCACAGAGATCACGCACGGATGAGCGCCGAGCACATCCTTCATCTGACGCACCACTTCAAAGAAGTCGGCACCCGAACGGTCCATCTTGTTCACATAACCGATACGGGGCACATTATACTTGTCAGCCTGACGCCAAACCGTTTCCGACTGCGGTTCAACACCACCTACGGCACAATACGTAGCCACGGCACCGTCGAGCACACGAAGCGAGCGCTCCACCTCGGCCGTAAAGTCCACGTGTCCCGGGGTATCAATCAGGTTGATCTTATACTGATTGTTATTCCAGTTCCAATAAGTCGTAGTAGCAGCGGATGTAATCGTAATACCGCGCTCCTGTTCCTGGGCCATCCAGTCCATCGTGGCAGCACCTTCGTGCACCTCGCCAATTTTATGGGTCTTGCCCGTATAGAACAAGATACGCTCCGATGTTGTCGTCTTACCAGCATCGATGTGAGCCATGATGCCGATGTTACGAGTCAAATGCAAATCGTGTTTTGCCATCTTTCTGCTATTTATATTTTAGAATCTGAAATGAGCGAATGCGCGGTTTGCCTCAGCCATGCGGTGCATATCCTCCTTACGTTTGAATGCGCCACCCTGTTCATTATAAGCGTCCATGATTTCGGCAGCCAGTTTGTCGGCCATCGTCTTACCGCCACGCTTACGGGCATAATTGATCAGATTCTTCATCGAAACCGACTCCTTACGCTCGGGACGAATCTCGGTAGGCACCTGGAAGGTGGCACCACCAATACGACGCGACTTCACTTCCACCTGCGGGGTCACCTTGTCGAGAGCCGTCTTCCAGATTTCAAGAGCAGACTTCTCCTGATCCTTCATTCTCTCGCCAACAATCTCCAAAGCCTTGTAGAAGATCTCATAAGAGACACTCTTCTTACCATCATACATCAGATGGTTCACAAACTTCGAAACCTTCTGGTCTCCAAACACGGGGTCGGGCAGGACCACACGCTTCTTAGGTTTAGCTTTTCTCATTGTGTTTTAAAACTTGGTTATGTATAGGCTGCATTCTTGTTCTTCAACTCTCCCGTCGGAAAATTTACTCAACCCGTGATGCAAACCAATTTTCTCTTATTTCTTACCAGCCTTAGGACGTTTTGCTCCATATTTGGAACGACGCTGCGTACGGTTGGCCACGCCGGCCGTATCAAGCGTTCCACGAACAATGTGATAACGCACACCGGGAAGGTCTTTCACACGACCGCCACGAACAAGCACGATGGAGTGCTCCTGCAGGTTGTGACCTTCACCGGGAATATAGGAGTTCACCTCCTTAGAGTTCGTCAGACGCACACGGGCCACCTTACGCATAGCCGAGTTAGGCTTCTTAGGCGTGGTCGTATACACACGCACACACACTCCACGACGCTGGGGGCATGAATCCAACGCAGGCGACTTGCTCTTATCCGCTGTCACCTTTCTACCCTTTCTTACTAATTGCTGAATAGTAGGCATTTGTTTGATTTTTAATTTGTTGTATATATTATTTTCCTATTTTTCCATGCTTGCGAAGGCGCACTATACACCTTTTCGGCCTGCAAATTTAGCGCTAAAAAACGGAATGAGCAAGATTTTCAAGCACTTAAAAAGAGCCAACTTTAAAAAATACGCATACTTCTTCCGTCGGGGGCGGTGGAGCGCGTTTTTCCTCTGCGGTTCGCACAGCAAAAAACCATACTCGCCTTCACTCCTTATATATAATATATGGAGCACGCCTTCTGTCACCGCCCTGCTCGCCCGGCGCTGGGCGGAGGGGGCGGCCGGCTCCATAAATGGCAGCAAAAACAACAAAAATAAAGGCGGGCCCCGAAGGAAGCCCCGTTTATGCAGCGCAAAAGCGACGTGCATAAATGAGGGGATGCCTTCGAGGCCCGCCAATAGGGAAGCTATCTCTCCCTGTTTGAGAAACGGTTCAGACGAGATGGCCTATCCATTCGTCGCGCTCGCCGGGAAGCAGATCGACGACAGGGATTTCAATCATCGTGTAGCAGCCGGGCTGCTGGCGCATGGCGGCGCGAGCCACACACACGAGCACCTGTCCCGTCAGGGCCGGGTTGTTGATGTGCATGTTAAACTCGAAAAGCTGGTTTTGCGTGCGTCCCGAAACGCCTTTGCGCGTCAGGTTGACGCCGTGACCCATATCCAGCAAGTCGTCCACGCAGGGCACCTGCATCACGTGCGTTTCGTCGTTCACAAAATAAGGGTCAGCTTTGATGTCGGCCGCCACCTTGGCAAAGTCGGCACCATCTTCCAGCTCCACGTACACCATTCTGCGATGTATGCCCGTACCCACCGGTATCGTCATGGAGAGGGCAGCCTTGACGCCGGGCACGGCCTTGACGGCCACCGTGTGGCCCATGCTCATGCCCGGACCGAAATTGGTGTAGGTGATACCTTTCGGAGCAATGGCTTGCAGCAGCGTGCGCACCACCGAGTCGCTACCCGGGTCCCAACCTGCCGAAATGATCGACACGGTTCCGTGTTCCTTGGCCACCTTGCCCAGCTCGCTGCGAAGCGCGGGCACCTGCGTATGGATGTCGAAGCTGTCGACCGTGTTGATGCCCAATGCCAGAAATTCCTTGGCATACGTTTCTACGCTGCGCGTCGGCGTTGCCAGGATGGCCACATCCACCTTGCCCAGTTCGCGAATGTCCTTCGCTACTTTGTAGGGAGCCAGCTCTGCCGGCATATTTTCATCTCCTTTACGACGTACAACACCTGCCACTTCGAAATCGGGGGCAGCCTCCAAGGCTTGCAATGCATAGTGGCCGATGTTTCCATAACCGACCACAGCAGCTCTAATCTTATTCATACCACTGTACATTTATTAAAACGCACGGCAAAATTAGTCAGAATCCGTCTAATTGTATAGGCCTTCCCACAAAAATACAGCAATGTGACGTTCTTTTAACACACAAACAAGATAAAGGGGCTTTCCATGCACCAAAGAGGCCGGACGATCTGTTCGCCCGGCCTCTTCCTCAGATGAAATTATACTAACCTTAAAGGACCAATAGATATGGTCGCTTATTGGATTTCAAGTGTACAGATGCTGACGCGGTTCCACTCGGGTTCCGAGAAGACGCTGCCCACGCCCTGGCCTTCAGCCGTGATGCGGTCGGCGTCGATGCCATACTTCTTCACGAGGATGCCCTTCACCACGTCGGCGCGCTTCTGGGCCAGCTTCTTGTTGATGGCTGCGCCACCTTCGGGCGAAGCATATCCCTTGATGACAGCCTTGGCGTCGGGATTGTCCTTCATATAAGAAGCAAAGCGTTCGATGTTGGCCTGCTGCGTGGCGTCGACCACCGTCTTGCCCTGGCGGAAGCTCACTACGCTCTCCAAGCCATCAACGCCCTTGGCCGTTTGCGTAGCCTTGCTGTTGCGGCAGTCGTTGAGCTGGCGTTGCAGGTTGCGAATTTCGCCGTTGCTGCGTTCAACCTGCCCCTTGGCATCGCGCAACGAAGAGCGCAGGTCGTTGATCTTGGCGTTCAAGCCGTCCACTTCTGCCTGGTCGTAAGCGCGCACTTTCTTGAAATAGTGCGTGCCGTTGCTGTTCTTGAAGTGGTAAGTCACGCCGGCCATCAGTTCCACATAAGCCTTGTTGGCGTCATAGTCTACGCCACGGGGCGAGTCGTCCATGTCCCAAACGATGGCAGGTTTGAAGGCTACGGTCCAAGCCTTCTTCTCGCCGAGGTTGAAGTTGAAGTTCAGGCCATACTTCGTGCTGAAAGCGTTGTCGTCGCCCGGGCGATTGCCATGCCAATACTTATGAATCCAGCCTGCACCGGCCACGGCCTCCACCTCAAACAAGCGGGGCACGCCGTTGTAGCCGCAGAACAAGTTGCTCATGTTGATTTTGGCCAAGACGCTCACGTTCGTAATGTCGAAGGCCGTGCAGCTCGTTTCGGTATAAGGATACGTATTCAGCATGTTCACCCCGGCCGTACCTTGAAAGCCCAAGCCAAAGACGGGCGTAATCTGCTTGGTCAGCTCAATACCAAATTGAGGACGCATGTTACCCCAGAAAGCCGAATGGGTCAGCGGGGTGGCTGCTCCTACATTCAAGCCAATCGACCAATTGTCAAAGAACTTGCTTTCCTGTAAGGCGTTTGCCTGCTGTGCAGCTGCACCGGCGGCAATAGATCCCATGAGGACCACTGATAAAACCTTTTTCATAATCATATCATGTTTAGGATGACAATTATAAAGGCATAATGTCTTCACCCTTTGCCTGCAAAGATATGGAAACAACCAATACGTTGCCAAAAAATTTACAAGTTTTAAGACCAATAACACAAGAAAATTTGATTTTGTCCGTAAAAGGCTTGCTTAATCCAGTTCTACACGCTACTTTTGCCCCGCAAAGCCGCCCGGCACGGGCATCTGCCACGGCCGCACGGCTCGACAAAACACATTACACACTCATTTTAAACAACATTTCGAAACTTATGGACAACGCAAACCAGCCCAACAATTCCAACCAACTGCAAATCGAACTGTCGCCCGAAGTGGCCGAAGGCATCTACGCCAACCTGGCCATCATCACCCATTCCAGCGCCGAAGTGGTCATGGACTTCATCCGCGTGCTGCCGGGTGTGCCCAAAGCCAACGTGAAGTCGCGCATCGTGCTCGCTCCCGAGCACGCCAAGCGTCTGCTCTTGGCTTTGCAGGACAACATCGCAAAATATGAAAAGGCCTTCGGCACGATCAATCTGCCGGGTGCCCCCGCTCCTCAGGGCGGCCGCACGGCCACGCCGTTCGGTGTTCCCGAAGGCAAAGCCTGACACACCGGGGCCTCAGCCCCTTCATTTTCACCATCAGCCCCCTCTCCCACGGCGGAGAGGGGGCTGAGTTTTTTATTATCGGCGTCGCCCGCGGTTTTCACACCTTTATAATACACGCGCGCGCGAAGAGACACGGCAAACTTACAACCTTATGACATAACTATGGGCCAAACGGCAGCTTACTCCTAAAAGGAATGCAATTTCTTCATCGGAAAGACCATATTTTGCACAGAGTTGTTGGTCTGATGGATACGCTGGGTAAGCAAATAAGACTTGCCAGCCCTGCGGATTCCCACAAAAATATAGTTACCGAAATCTTCAAAAGAGAAATCACGGGGTACACCCTCATGCCTTGGTATTTCAGCCTGGTTGTCGGCCATGACGGATTTGAGAAGTTCTTTGTTCATACCACTGTCTTGTTGACAGGACAAAAATAACAACATTTCGTCTTGCAAACAAGACAGAGGATATGAATTCTAATTTAGCTTTCGAACGCAGCAATAGAGTAGAAACAGAAATGCCACATATCCTAACATAAAGAATGGACTACTCCCGGGTGTTGGCCTCGATGAAAGGCTGCTGGGATGATGGATGAGGGTTTCTTCCATAGGGAAAGGGGCGACTTCACCCTATTGAATGGCGCTGAAAAGGCCGCGTGACTATGCCGCGCGACGGCGACAACCGTTTCTTCCACATTGCAATACTTTCTTAACCCTTTTGAAAAAAGCCTTTTCGCGGGCTTATCATCGCTGTAACAACTTTGGGAGACCTTTGCACCGAGAAAAAACAATACGAAAGAACAGATGAATTTCAGATGCATTACGTCCAAGACGTTTTTCTTGGTGTTATTCTTTTCGCTTCAATGCCTGACGTCCCTGGCGGGCATCGTCAAGGGTACCGTGCGCGACACCGCCTCGGGCAAGCCGCTGCCCGGCGCCATCGTCAAAGCCAACGACGGGGGCGACGGCGACGTAACAGACATCAACGGTGAATATTCGTTCGAAGTGGCCGACGGCACTTACGAAATCACGGTCAAATATATCGGCTACAAGACGGTTTCGAAGAAAGACGTCACGGTGGGCGCCGCGGGCGTCACGCTCGACTTTCGGATGGAAACCGACTCGCGCATGCTGGGCGAGGTTTCGGTGAAGGTGCGCCGCAACATGGAGAACGAGCGCGCCCTGCAAGCCGTGCGCCAGGAGGCCCACATCGCCATTGAGAACATCGGTGCGAAGGAAATGAGCACGAAGGGCCTGAGCAACGTGGAAGAGGGCGTGAAGCAGATCACGGGCATCTCCATAGCCGACGCCGGGCAGCTCATCGTGCGCGGTCTGGGCGACCGTTACAGCACGACGACGCTCAACGGCCTGCCCATCGCCTCGCCCAACCCCGACAACAAGCTCGTGCCGCTCGACCTGTTTCCGTCGAGCACGGTGCAGAACATCACCGTGAGCAAGGTGTACGACGCAGCCGTCTTTGCCGACTACTCGGGCGCCCACATCGACATCAGCACCAAGGGCAACGTGCCCGACGACTTCTTCAACGTAAGCCTCAACGTGGGCGGCGCCTTCAACTCGCTGGGCAAGGACTTCTACATGATGGACCGCGACGGCACGCTGCTGCGCACGCCCTCGCTCGACGAGTCGATCTACGACATGCAGCTGAGCGACTTCAACCAATATGTGCGCTCGCACAACATCTTCAAGACCACGTTTGACGTGGAGCGCCGCAAGGCCCTGCCGCAGTTTGGCGGCAACATCGGCTTCGGCAAGAACATCGCCGTCAAGGACCAGACGCTGAGCATCCTGGCCTCGCTGAGCGCCAGCAACGGCACGCAGAACGTTTACGACGCCTTCGTCAAAACGCTGGAAGCCTCGACGGGTAAGGCGCAGAGCGACTTCACGTACGACCAGTACACCAGTTCGCTCCAACTGGCCGGCCTGGGCTCGCTGGGCGTCACGCTGCGCGAAGAAGACCGCCTGGGCTATGCCTTCTTCTACGCCCGCAACGCCAGCGACTCGTACGAAAAGCGCGTGGGCTTCGACACCGACGGCTACCAGCTGCTGGGGAGCAACAACGTGACGCACATCTACACGCTGCAAAACCACCAGCTGAACGGCCTGCACCACTTTGGCCCGCTGTGGGAGCTCACGTGGGGCGGCTCGTTCAGCAAGACGAGCAGCGAGGAGCCCGACCGCCGGCAGGTGATGTTCCTGCGCAACGACGACGGCACGTACAGTCTCTACAAGCGCAACCGCCAGGAGACGATGCGCTACTACGGCGACCTCACCGAAAAGGAATGGGTGGCGGGCGTGGCTGCCAAATACAAGTGGACCGACAAGGACTTTGTACGCTTCGGCTTCAGCTATAAGGACAAAGACCGCGACTACATGGGCACGCGCTTCTTCTACAACCTTAAGCAGCTCGACCCCGTCATCACGGACATCTACAACATGAGCCCCTACCTGAACCAAGAGAACGTGGAGGCGGGCATCATCGACATCAACCGCCGCATGCAGTCGCACGACGCCTACCGTGCGGGCAACGAGATCTATGCCGCCTACGTCACGACGGACTTTTACCCCCTCGCGTCGCTGCTGGTCAACGTGGGCCTGCGCTATGAGCTGAGCAAGCAGTGGGTGGAATATGCCATGGAGGGCTTCCAGAAATTTTCGAGCCGCCGCGACCTCGACAAGCACGACATCTTCCCCACCCTCAACCTGAAATATTCGGTCAACAAGAGCAACGACCTGCGCCTCTCGCTCTCGCGCACCGTGACGCGCCCCTCGTTTATCGAGATGGCTCCGTTCCTCTACCAGGAGTCGTACGGTTCGACGCAGATCCGCGGTAACGAAAACCTGAAGAACGGCTACAACTACAACTTCGACGTGCGCTACGAACACTTCAACCGCGAGGGCGACCTCTTCTCGGTGACGGCCTACTTCAAGCACCTGGACAGCCCCATCGAGCGCACGCAGCGCCTCAACGGCGGCGCCACGATGTACTCGTTCCAGAACGCCGACCAGGGCATGGCCACCGGCGTCGAGGTGGAGCTGCGCAAGAAGATTCTGAAAGACCTGCGCGTGGGGGCCAACGTGTCCTACATGTACACCAACGTGAAGCTCCCCGACGGCGGTGCCTACACCAACAAGGAGCGCTCGCTGCAAGGCGCCTCGCCCATCCTCTTCAACGCCGACGTGGCCTATACGCCCGACTTCGGCCGCGGACGCCGCCTGAGCCTGGCCCTGCTCTACAACCTGCAAGGCCGCCGCATCCACGCCGTGGGCGTGCAGCAGCTTGGCGACGTGCATCAGGAGGCCGTGCACACGATGAACTTCAACGCGTCGTACAGCTTCAACGAGCACGTCAGCCTCGGCCTCAAGGTGAACGACCTGCTCAACCGCGCCCTGGTCTTCAAGCAGGAAATTCCGCAGACGGGCGACGAAGTGGAGGTGGAACGCTTCAAAGAGGGCTCGAGCTTCGAGATTGGCTTCACCTACCGCCTCTGAGACGGGCCGCAACCCAGCCGACAACGCAGACATCAACAATTCATATCATTCAAACCTAACTTTATCCAATTATGATGAAACCTCTGAACAGAAAGTTCTGGCCGATGGCTCTGGCCTTCGGTATGTGTGCCGCCGGCACGGCCGGCTTCACCGCCTGCTCCGACGATGACGACGTCACGACGCCTCCCACGCCCCCGACCGAGACGCTCGGCGGCACGCTGACGGAGAACCTCACCCTCACGCAGGGCTCGACCTACCGCCTGAGCGGTGCCCTGACCGTCGAGGAGGGCGTCACGCTCACCATCGAGCCGGGCGTGCGCATCGTGGCCGTGGACGACGACCTCGTGGACTACATCCTCGTGAAGCAGGGCGCCAAGATCAACGCACAAGGCACGGCCGAGAACCCCATCGTCATGACCAGCGAACTGGAAGAGGCCGGTGCCTGGGGCGGCATTCACATCTGCGGCCGCGCCCACACCAACGCCGAAGGCGGCACGGGCAGCTCCGAAATTGGCAACGCCACCTATGGCGGCAACGACGACGCCGACAACTCGGGCACGCTGCGCTACATCCGTCTGGAATATACGGGCTTTGCCTTCGACGAAGAGCACGAGGCCAACGGCATCTCCTTCTACGGCGTGGGCAACGGCACCACCGTGGACCACTGCCAGGCCTATAAGGGCTCGGACGACGGCTTTGAGTTCTTCGGCGGCTCTGTCAACGTGAGCAACATGGTTGTAACCGATTGCAGCGACGACTCGTTCGACTGGACCGAGGGCTGGAACGGCCGCGGCACCAACCTGGTGGCCGTGCAGGAGAGCGAGGACGTGCTGGGCTACGCCTGCGACTGCCTTATCGAGGCCGACAACAACGAAAACAACAACCAGGCTTCGCCCGTGGCCAACCCCGAGCTGACGAACCTCATCCTTGTGGGCAGCGGCAGCGACACGGAGGGCGTGCGCCTGCGCCGCGGCACCTACGTGCGCATGGACAACGCCAAGATTTGCGGCAAGGGCCTGCCCCTCGTCGTCGAGAGCACCTACACCGAGCAGGCCTTGCTCGACGGCACCGACGGCGCCCACATCAGCAACACGCAGCTGAGCGGCAACATCACGAGCGAGAACGGCATCTACACCTCCACCGAGTTCCAGGAGGACGGCAACAAGACGTATCAGAACATCAGCTATCCCACCTACGACGCCGTGCTGGCCGAGTGTCCCTGGATGGCCGGCTGGACGCGCTCGTGGGGAACGACGAGCACCGAGGCTCCCGAGGAGATTTCGGGCACCGTGACCGAGAACATGACGCTCGCCGCAGGCAAGACCTACCGCCTCAACGGCGCCGTGACGGTTGAGGCCGGCGCCACGCTCACCATCGAGCCGGGCGTGCGCGTGGTGGCCGTCAACGACGACCTCGTGGACTACATCCTCATCAAGCAGGGCGCCAAGATCGACGCACGCGGCACGGCCGACAGCCCCATCGTCATGACCAGCGAGCTGGAAGAGGCCGGCGCCTGGGGCGGCATCCACATCTGCGGCTACGCCCACACCAACGCCGAAGGCGGCACGGGCAGCTCCGAGATTGGCAACGCCACCTATGGCGGCAACAACGACGCCGACAACTCGGGCACGCTGCAATACGTACGCCTCGAATACACGGGCTATGCCTTCGACGAGGAGCACGAGGCCAACGGCATCTCGTTCTACGGCGTGGGCAGCGGCACCACCGTGGACCACTGCGAGGCCTATAAGGGTTCGGACGACGGCTTCGAGTTTTTCGGCGGCTCCGTCAACGTGAGCAACATGGTTGTGGTGAGCTGCAGCGACGACTCGTTCGACTGGACCGAGGGCTGGAACGGCCGCGGCACCAACCTGGTGGCCTACCAGGAGGCTCCCGCCACGCTGGGCTACGCCTGCGACTGCCTCATCGAGGCCGACAACAACGAAAACAACAACCAGGCTTCGCCCGTGGCCAACCCCGAGCTGTCGAACCTCATCCTCGTGGGCAGCGGCAGCAACACGGAGGGCGTACGCCTGCGCCGCGGCACCTACGTGCGCATGGACAACGCGCAGATCTGTGGCAAGGGCAAGGCCCTCGTCGTTGAGAGCACCTACACCGAGCAGGCCCTGCTCGACGGCACCGACGGCGCCCACATCAACAACACGGTCATCAGCAACGCCGTCGACAGCGAGAACGGCATCTACACCAACGACGCCTTCCTGGCCGACGAGGGCAACAGCGTGAACACGGAGCTCAACTTCACGCCCGAAAGCATCCAGGCTGCTTGCAGCTGGATGACGGGCTGGACGAAGTTCTGAGCCCGTACCCCGCAGCGGGCCGGCGGGCCCGTTTGCACGATAAATTCTTCTTTCTTTCCGACGTCGGGAACGCAGCCCTCCGGGGCCGCGCTCCCGACTCTTTTTTGTGCCCCTTCGCCCGCCGCCCCACCCCGCCCTTCCGGCCGGCGAAGGCGTGTGCGCCATATGGCAAACCGTTAAAGCGGACACCCGTGCCCGCCCGCCTTTTAGCCACGAAACGAGCCGCACAAGGCCCCGACGCAGCGATCCATGGGACCGATCGGCGACAACACCCCATGGAAATCGCGATCCAAGGGACGGAATTTTCGCTCCATGGGCACTTTCGAGAGGAAAAATCGCAGCGATTTTCGCCAAATAGTGGCAAAAACCGTCGTTTTCGGGAGCTATCGAAGGGGAGCCGACGCGTTAACGCCTCAATATCAAGCGTTTCTGATTTTCGCGTATTTGCGCACGACGGAGCAATCGCGCGAAAATATCGCATTCTCCGTGTTAAAAAGCGCACCACCGGACAAGGCTCCCGCCGCAGGGGGCGTCCGCCACGTAGAGACGCGATTCATCGCGTCTCACCCGCTCGTGGCAAAGCCCCGCACCGACATTCTTCCCCCGCAGTGACCATCCCGGCGGTGAGACGTCAACAAATGAAATGACCAAGCCAAAGAATGTAAGTGGTCGCCCAAAATGTAAAAAAACAAGCTCCTGCTTCATCCATCTCACACCATACACTATCTTTGCAATCGTAAAGAATAAGAAAAGCGTTTCCATTCTCTACCTTACGAATAGAGCTTTTGCTCTTGTTCCTTGAACTGAAAACCGCCAAATTGAAGTCAAAGAGGAGCAAGTACGAAGGTTCACGTCTCACGAGGGGCGTGAACCATTCGTGCCTATCCCTTTGACAGGTGCTTGGCGGTACCTCAGTTCAGGATAGGGTGCGAATGGTCACGCCCCTCGGCTGCTACTATGGTACACATCGGACATCTGATCGAAGAAGAGCTGCGCCGGCAGGAACGCTCCGTGGCATGGTTTGCACGGAAGCTCTACTGCGAACGCACCAATGTGTACAGCATTTTCAAACGCCAAAGCATCGACACGGAACTGCTCATGCGCATTTCAGAAGTGCTCCACCGCAACCTCTTCCAACCCTACGTGGAAGAACTGGAAAGGCGTGAAAATCTTTCGACACTTCCGTGATTTATCTTTCAGCCTTATACATTCTTTCTTTTCTCCCAATTAGTGTACTTTGCAGACGGGATGTTCCCAATTCTTAAACTCTCGTGCCAAACAAACCATACAACGTTTCAATTGCCACAAACTGACAATACAATTCAACAATAAATCTAAAAACAAATGCATCGCAGAAGATTTTCACGTTGCTTGATTTTTATACTCATAGCGACACTATCACATTTCTCAAAAACTTATGCCGTCTCCCTCTGGGTGGGTGAAACAACTACACTGCGCACGAGCAAAATCACTATGGCCGGTTACGACGACGTGTTCACCACAGGATTCTATTGGAGCTTACCAAGCAGTTCCAAAGGCTATATCAGCATCACAAATCAAGCTGGCTCGGGAGCAAACACCAACCTGATCAGACTTGACAAATTCTTCACGGGCGAGAAATACGTCACTTGCAAAATTTCTTATTATGGCCTTCGCTATTTCTTAACAGGAGGATATAAGCAAAGTGAAACGAGAACCACCGTACAAACTTTCGTCGTGAAATGCAACACCGTGGGCGTCTCACTCTACCCCGAGCAGATGGAGCTGAACCTCGGCGAGAGCCGTGCCCTGCAATACAAGTTCTCCCCCGCCACCAGCCAGCCGGCCGCCACCGTTTCGTTCACGTCGAGCAACACGAATGTGGCCGAGGTGGACTTCGAGGGAAACGTGCATGCCGTCGGCATAGGCTCGGCCACCATCACCGCAAAGACCAACTTTGAGACGACGGCCACGTGCCAAGTGACGGTAAACCCCATACGCGCCACCTCCATCGCGCTCAACCACGACGAACTGACGCTCTATACAGGCGACAAAGCCACGCTCACGGCCACCGTCAAGCCGGGCAACACCACGGACAAGTCGGTGAGCTGGGCTTCGAGCAACGAAAAGGTGGTGAAGGTGAGCCAGAAGGGCGAGGTAACGGCCGTTGGCACGGGACGCGCACAGGTGACGGCTACGACCCGCGACGGCTCGAAGCTGACAGCCGCCTGCAACGTCACGGTGAACGCTCGGGCCGAAAGTCTGACGTTCGACGCCAAAGAAAAGACCATCGGCATCGGAGAAACGTTCATGCTCGTGCCTACCATAAAGCCTGAAGGGGCCTCACCGAAACTCACGTGGAAATCGTCCGACCCGGCCGTGGCCTACGTCGACGGGAACGGCCGCGTCGAAGGCTTCAAGACGGGCACGGCCGACATCACGGCCACCACGACCGACGGGAGCAACTTGACTGCCACCTGCCGGGTGACCGTCATCAGGTACGTCAGCTACATCGGCCTGAGCGAAAGCGAAATGACCCTCTTCGCAGGCGAAACGAAAAAGCTCACAGCCACCGTCAACCCCACAGACGCCACCAACCGGAAGCTGGCGTGGACGTCGACCGACGAGGCCGTGGCCACCGTCGAGGACGGCACCGTCACGGCACGGGGCAACGGCACGGCTTCGATCGTCGCAACGTCGACCGACGGGTCGGACATCCAGGCCATCTGCCACGTCACGGTCACGACGCCCGTCGGCTCCATCGCGCTCAGCGAAACGCAGATAGAGATGCGCCCGGGCGACTTCAAGGTGCTCACCGCGACGGTGCTGCCCGAAAGCGCTTCGGACAAGGCGCTGACATGGACCTCGTCGGCGCCCGCCGTGGCCGACGTGCAGAACGGCATCGTGCTGGCATATAGCAAAGGTACGGCCCTCGTCACAGCCGCCGCCACCGACGGCTCGGGCGTGACGGCGACGTGCAAAGTGACCGTATCCAACACGGTGGGCATCGACGACGTGCAGGCCACGCCCCAAGTGGCTGTAAACGGGCGCCACATCGTGATACAAGGCATCGCAGCCGGCACCGTCTGCAAGATATACCGCAGCAACGGCACGGAGATTTACAGCGGCACCGCCCGCGACGGACGCCTTACCTACACCGCCGACAGCGACGGCGTCTACATCGTCACCATAGGCACCCGCAGCTGCAAGCTGCTCGTCGGGCGCAACGACTGACGCCCCGCCTCCACGAGGCCTCAGCAGCGGGAAAAATGTAAAACATACCCGTACAAAGCCGCAAGGCATGCAGAAAATATAAAGTATATCCTATCATTTCTGCAAATCCTGCGGGTTTGTGCGGGTATAATTTGTATTTTTGCAGAAAACACGCTGTTATGGAAATCATCGAACGCCCTTTGTACCTAAACCACATCATTTCGCTACTGAACCGCGGAATGATGCTCATCCTCGTCGGGCAACGACGCGTAGGAAAAAGCTGTCTGCTCAAGCAACTGGAAGCGTATCTGAAAAACAACAGACACAAAGCCAATATCGCATACATCAACAAGGAACTGCATGCCTTTAAAAACATTACCCACGCCGACGAGCTTTACCAATATGCCGCCGCGCAGCTGCCGGAGGGGGAAGAAAACTATCTGCTCATTGACGAAGTGCAAGACATCGAGGGGTACGAAAACGCATTGCGGAGCCTGCATGCCGAGGGACGCTGCCAAATCGTCGCCACGGGGAGCAACGCCTACATCTTCTCGTCGGAACTGAGCACAAGGCTCGCCGGGCGCTATATGGAAATCCCCATTTACAGCCTTACTTACAGCGAATTTCTGAAATTTCACGGACTGAGCGACGACGACCGCAGCTTGGAGACTTACCTGCGCATTGGCGGTCTGCCGGGCCTGCGACAATACGACATTGAAAACGAGAGCCAGACGAGGGAATACCTGCAAAGTGTGTACGACACCATCATGCTGCGCGACGTCATCGCACGGGGCAACATCCGCAACATAACGTTCATCGAAAACCTGTCGGCCTTCGTAGCTGACAACGTTGGAAAACTCCTGTCTGTACGCAACATAACAAACGTCATGGCTGCGCAAGGCGAAAAGCTGTCGAGCCCGCTGGCGGGCAGCTATCTGCGCTTCCTTTGTGCAGCCCTCATCATCACAGCCGTACGGCGTTTCGACATTCACGGGAAACGCCTGCTCGAACAAATTCAGAAGTATTATTTTTCCGACCACGGACTGCGCAACCTGCTGAGCGGCTTCAACCTGAGAGGGAGCATCGAAAAAATAATTGAAAACGTCATTTTCCACCACCTCCGCGCCTGGGGCTACCAAGTGAGCGTAGGAACGCTGCGAAACGGGGAAATAGACTTCGTGGCCACGCGAAACGACGAACGAATATACCTGCAAGCCTCGTATTTGCTCAGTTCGGAAGAAACCATCCGCCGGGAATTTGGCAACTTGAAGAACATCAATGACAACTTTCCCAAGTATGTCGTCACGATGGAGCCTGTAAGCGGCGACCTGCCCGACTATCCCGGCATACGGCACGTCCGCCTGCGCGACTTCCTCATGAGCCAGATGTAGCTCGCAGCCACAAAAAAAGGAGGCGCAGCCCGCAAACGGGATGCGCCTCCATGCTGTTTATCGGTCGGAGCCGGGGCGTCAGGCCTTGGCTCCCATCATTTTCTCGTAATCGTCGGCATCGGCCACGACGAGCTTGGAAAACTCGCGCAGACCCGTGCCGGCCGGGATGAGGTGGCCGCAGATGACGTTTTCCTTCATGCCTTCGAGATAGTCGGTCTTGCCGCTGATGGCTGCCTCGTTGAGCACCTTCGTCGTCTCCTGGAAGGAGGCTGCCGACATGAAGCTCTTGGTCTGCAAGGCGGCTCGCGTGATGCCCTGAAGGATCTGGGTGGAGGTGGCGGGCATGGCGTCGCGCACCTCGACGAGACGAAGGTCGCGGCGCTTGAGCTGCGAGTTTTCGTCGCGGAGCTTGCGTGCCGTCACAATCATACCCTTCTTCATCGTCTCGCTGTCGCCTGCGTCGGTCACAACCTTCTTGCCCCAGATGCGATCGTTCTCTTCGGCAAAGTCGAGCTTGTCGACAATCTGCTGTTCGAGGAAGCGCGTGTCGCCCGGCTCGTTGATTTGCACCTTGCGCATCATCTGCCGTACGATTACCTCGAAGTGCTTGTCGTTGATCTTCACACCCTGCAAACGGTAGACGTCCTGGATTTCGTTGACGATGTATTCCTGAACGGCCGTGGGGCCCTTGATGGCCAGGATGTCGGACGGCGTGATGGATCCGTCGGACAGCGGTGTACCGGCGCGCACGTAGTCGTTCTCCTGCACGAGGATCTGCTTGGACAGGGGCACAAGGTATTTCTTGACCTCGCCAAGTTTAGACGTTACGACGATTTCGCGGTGACCGCGCTTGACAGCACCCATCGAAATTTCTCCGTCGATTTCGGAAACCACGGCGGGGTTGCTCGGGTTGCGGGCCTCGAAAAGCTCGGTAACACGGGGCAGACCACCGGTGATGTCGCCGGCCTTGCCGACGGCGCGCGGTATCTTGATGAGAATGTCGCCGGCCTTGACCTGCTGACCGTCCTCGACAACGATGTGACCGTTGATGGGGAAGTTGTAGTTGCGAAGGGCCTCGCCATTCTCGTCGACGATGTGGCAAGAGGGCACACGCGAACGTTCCTTCGACTCGATGACGATGCGCTCGCGCAGACCCGTGGCCTCGTCCTCCTCGACGCGGTAGGTAACGCCTTCCTTGACGTCCTCAAACTGGACGGTACCGGCGCTTTCCGTCACGATGACAGCGTTGAAGGGGTCCCACTTGGCTATGACCTTGCCCTTTTCGATGTGGTCGCCGTCGTTGACGAAGAGC
This sequence comes from uncultured Bacteroidales bacterium, assembly GCA_949297215.1. Taxonomy (GTDB): domain Bacteria; phylum Bacteroidota; class Bacteroidia; order Bacteroidales; family Bacteroidaceae; genus Alloprevotella. Next base: position 50,756 of record CASFRV010000009.1, read on the forward strand.
TGCGAGCCGTAGGGCACATTCTGCGTGGAGAGGATGATGCCCGTGTTCTCATCGATGAAGCGGGCCTCGGCCAAACGGCCCACAACGATCTTGCCGGGCGTACCGTCCTCGGCCGTGACGTCGACCGTACGAAGCTCCTCAAACTCGATGCGGCAGTCGCTCTTGGAAACAATCGTCGCATTGGCCGCAGCATTGCTGGCGATACCACCGGCGTGGAAGGTTCGAAGCGTCAGCTGCGTACCGGGCTCACCGATGGACTGGGCTGCAATGACGCCGACGGCCTCGCCCTTCTGCACCATGCGGCTGGTGGCCAGGTTGCGGCCGTAGCACTTCATGCAGACGCCGTGCTTGCTCTCGCACGTGAGGACGGAACGTATCTCAACGCTCTCGATGGGCGACGCCTCGATTTCATCGACAACCGACTCGGTGATTTCCTCGCCGGCAGCCACGATGAGCTTGCCCGTGGTGGGGTGGATGATGTCGTGGACGGAAACGCGGCCCAGGATGCGCTCGCCCAAAGAGGAGATGACTTCGTCGCCGTCCTTCAAGGCCGTGCAGACGAGTCCGCGGAGCGTGCCGCAGTCTTCCTCGGTAATGATGACGTCGTGAGAGACGTCGACCAGACGGCGGGTGAGGTAACCAGCGTCGGCCGTCTTCAAGGCCGTATCGGCCAGACCCTTACGGGCACCGTGGGTGGAGATGAAGTATTCGAGCACCGACATACCCTCCTTAAAGTTGGAGAGGATGGGGTTTTCAATGATCTGGGCCCCCTCGGCGCCGGCCTTCTGGGGCTTGGCCATCAGACCACGCATACCGGCCAGCTGAGCAATCTGATCGGCCGAACCACGGGCGCCGGAGTCGAGCATCATGAAGACTGCGTTGAAGCCCTGGTCGGCCTCGGTCATCTGCTTCATGAGGGTTTTCTTCAGGTCGGTGTTGACGTGCGTCCACGTGTCGATAACTTGGTTGTAACGCTCGTTGTCGGTGATGAAACCCATGTTGTAGTTCATCGTGATCTGCTCGATCTCCTCGTTACCGCGCTGAACGATGTCGGCCTTCTCCTTAGGGATGATGATGTCGTCGAGGTTGAACGACAGACCGCCCTCGTAGGCCATGCGGTAGCCAAGGTTCTTGATGCCGTCAAGGAAGTCGCAGGCACGGGCCATACCCACAGCCTTAATGACGCGGGCAATGATGTCGCGGAGCGACTTCTTGGAAACGATGGTATTGACGAAGCCGATTTCCTTCGGTATGATTTCATTGACGATGACGCGGCCCACGGAAGTTTCAACCAACCTTCTGACGGGCATGCCTGCCTCGTCGAGATCGTCGACCATCACCTTGACGGGAGCATGCACGTCGACACGTTTTTCGTTGTAGGCAATGATGGCTTCCTCGGGGCCATAGAACGTCAGACCTTCGCCCAAGGCACCGGGACGGAGCTTCGTGATGTAGTAAAGGCCAAGCACCATGTCCTGCGAGGGCACCGTGATGGGCGCTCCGTTGGCAGGGTTCAGGATGTTGTGGCTCTGAAGCATCAGCATCTGCGCTTCGAGAATGGCCTCGTTGCTCAGCGGAAGGTGTACGGCCATCTGGTCGCCGTCGAAGTCGGCGTTGAAGGCGGTACATGCCAGCGGGTGAAGCTGGATGGCCTTGCCCTCGATCATCTTGGGCTGGAAGGCCTGGATGCCCAGACGGTGAAGGGTCGGTGCACGGTTGAGGAGCACGGGATGACCCTTCATGACATATTCGAGAATGTCCCAGATGACGGGATCGCGGCGGTCTACAATCTTCTTGGCGCTCTTTACGGTCTTGACGATGCCGCGCTCGATGAGCTTACGGATGATGAAGGGCTTGTAGAGCTCGGCTGCCATGAGCTTGGGCAAGCCGCACTCGCCCATCTTCAGCTCGGGACCAACGACGATGACCGAACGGGCAGAATAGTCGACACGCTTACCAAGGAGGTTCTGACGGAAGCGCCCCTGCTTACCTTTCAACGAGTCGGAAAGCGATTTGAGGGGGCGGTTGCTGTCGCTCTTTACGGCGCTGCTCTTACGCGAATTGTCGAAGAGGCTGTCGACGGCTTCCTGCAACATACGCTTTTCATTGCGCAAGATGACCTCTGGAGCCTTGATTTCGAGCAGACGCTTCAAGCGGTTGTTGCGGATGAGCACACGACGGTAAAGGTCGTTGAGGTCGGACGTGGCAAAACGACCGCCATCGAGGGGCACAAGGGGACGCAATTCGGGTGGAATGACGGGGATGATCTTCATGATCATCCACTCGGGGCGATTGCGGTCCTTGCTGGCGCGGAAGGCCTCGACCACCTGCAAACGCTTCAACGCTTCGTTCTTGCGCTGTACGGAAGAGTCGGAATTGGCGCGGTCGCGCAGCTCATAGGAAAGCTCGTCCAAGTTGAGGCGGGTCAAAAGGTCGTAAACAGCCTCGGCACCCATCTTGGCTATGAACTTATTGGGGTCGGTATCTTCGAGATACTGGTTGTCCTGCGGCAGTTTTTTGAGCACTTCCAGGTATTCGTCCTCGGAAAGCAGGTCGTAGGTGGCCAGTTCCTCAGAAAGCACGCCGGGCTGGATAACCACGTAGCGCTCGTAATAGATAATGGCATCGAGCTTCTTCGTGGGCAATCCCAGGAGGTAGCCAATCTTATTGGGCAGCGAACGGAAATACCAGATGTGAGCCACGGGAACAACGAGCTGGATGTGGCCGGCACGCTCACGGCGCACCTTTTTCTCCGTGACCTCCACACCGCAACGGTCGCAGACGATGCCTTTGTAGCGAATGCGCTTGTATTTTCCGCAATGGCACTCATAATCCTTGGTCGGACCGAAAATGCGCTCGCAGAACAAACCATCACGTTCGGGCTTGTACGTTCGGTAGTTGATGGTTTCGGGCTTCAACACCTCACCATACGAATTTGCGAGGATCTCTTCGGGCGAAGCCAATCCGATGGTAATCTTCGTAAAGTTGGTCCTGACTTTATTATCTCTTTTAAAGGCCATATTCTCCTATGTGTAATTTGTGAAAAGAGTTTCGATTAATTAATCAAGCGTCACACTGAGACCTAATCCGCGCAACTCGTGCAAGAGCACGTTGAGCGACTCGGGAATGCCCGGCGTGGGCATGTTGTCGCCCTTGACGATGGCCTCGTATGCCTTGGAACGGCCCACCACGTCGTCGGACTTGATGGTAAGAATCTCCTGAAGCACGTGCGAAGCACCGAACGCCTCGATGGCCCAGACTTCCATCTCTCCGAAACGCTGACCACCAAACTGAGCCTTACCACCGAGCGGCTGCTGCGTGATGAGAGAGTACGGTCCGATGGAGCGGGCGTGCATCTTGTCCTCGACCATGTGACCGAGCTTCAGCATGTAGGTGACGCCGACCGTGGCTTTCTGGTCGAACGGCTCACCCGTGGCTCCGTCGAAGAGCTGCGTCGAGCAATAGCGGGGCAGGCCAGCCTTGTCGGTCCACTCGCAAAGGTCATCGAGCTTGGCACCGTCGAAAATGGGCGTAGCGAACTTGACCCCAAGCTTCTTGCCGGCTGCGCCAAGCACCGTTTCGAAAATCTGACCGATGTTCATACGCGAAGGCACACCAAGCGGGTTGAGCACGATGTCAACAGGCGTTCCGTCTGCCAGAAAGGGCATATCCTCCTGACGCACGATCTTGGAAACGATACCCTTGTTACCGTGACGACCGGCCATCTTGTCGCCGACGCTGATCTTACGCTTCTTGGCCACATAGACCTTGGCCATTTGAATGATGCCCGAGGGAAGCTCGTCGCCGATGGTGATGGCAAACTTCTTACGCTTCAGGGCTGCATCCATCAAGTTGTATTTCTTCAGATAGTTGATGACGAGGCGACGGATAAGCCCGTTGGTATGCTCGTCGTCCGTCCAATTGCTCAGCTGCACCGAGGTGAAATCGATACCGCTAAGCAGCGACTTGCTAAATTTGGCATCCTTAGCGATGACTTCGGCGCCGACGTTGTCCTTGATGCCCATGGAGAGCTTATCTTTGGTGAGCACAAGCAGCTTGTCGATCATCAGCGATTTCAGTTCCTCCGTTTCCTTGGCGAAGTTGTCGTCCAGCTTTTGAAGCGTCACCTTATCTGCTGCTTTCGAGGCGCGCGTCTTGATGGCCTTGGAGAAGAGTCGCTTGCCGATAATGACGCCCGAAAGCGAAGGATTGGCTTTGAGCGAAGCGTCCTTGACGTCTCCTGCCTTGTCGCCGAAGATGGCGCGAAGCAGTTTCTCTTCGGGCGTAGGATCGCTCTCGCCCTTCGGCGTAATCTTACCGATAAGTATATCGCCGGGACGCACACGGGCTCCGATACGAATGATACCATTTTCGTCCAAATCCTTCGTGGCATCTTCGCTGACATTGGGAATATCATTGGTCAGCTCTTCCATACCACGCTTCGTCTCGCGTACTTCCAGCGAGAACTCATCGACATGCACCGAAGTGAGAATATCCTCGCGCACCATACGCTCGTTGAGCACGATGGCGTCCTCATAGTTATATCCCTTCCACGGCATGTATGCCACCAAGAGGTTGCGGCCGAGAGCCAGCTCGCCTTTCTCCGTGGCGTACCCTTCTGTCAAGATGTCGCCGGCCTTGACACGCTGTCCCACCTCACAAATGGGACGGAGGTCGATGGTCATGTTCTGGTTCGTACGGCGGAACTTCGGTATCTGATACTCTTTAACAGCAGGTTCAAAGCTGATGAAGTCCTCCTCCTCGGAGCGATCGTACGCGATGCGGATGGTCGTAGCGTCAACATATTCAATGACGCCCTCGCCTTCGGCTGTAATCATCGTACGCGAGTCTTCGCACACTTGTTTCTCTATGCCCGTACCGACAATAGGTGCTTCGGAACGAATCAAAGGTACAGCCTGGCGCATCATGTTCGAACCCATCAATGCGCGGTGGGCGTCGTCATGCTCCAAGAAAGGAATCAATGAAGCAGCAATGGAGGCAATCTGCTGCGGAGCCACGTCCATCAAATCGACCTGCGAAGGAGGAACAACAGGATAGTCAGCATCCTGGCGACACTTCACTCGGTCGCGAATGAAGCTACCGTCATCGTTCAACGGGGCATTACCCTGACCGATGATTTTACCCTCTTCTTCCTCGGCGCTCAAATATATTACGTGATCGTTGTCGAGATCGACCCTCGAGTCGGCCACTTTCCGATAGGGTGTCTCGATGAAGCCCAGTTCGTTGATCTTCGCATACACACAAAGCGAAGAAATCAGACCGATGTTAGGACCTTCAGGCGACTCGATCGGGCAGAGACGTCCATAGTGCGTATAGTGTACGTCGCGCACCTCGAAACCTGCACGTTCACGCGAAAGACCTCCGGGACCCAAGGCCGACAGACGGCGTTTGTGCGTCACTTCCGCCAGCGGGTTCGTCTGGTCCATGAACTGCGACAAAGCATTCGTACCAAAGAACGAATTGATAACGGAAGAAATCGTCTTGGCATTAATAAGGTCTGTCGGCGTAAACACTTCGTTGTCGCGCACATTCATACGCTCACGGATGGTACGGCTCATACGGGCCAGACCTATGGCAAACTGATTGGAAAGCTGCTCTCCCACCGTACGTACGCGACGGTTGCTCAAGTGGTCGATGTCGTCGACAGTTGCCTTCGAATTAATAAGTTCAACCAGGTACTTGATAATCTCGATGATGTCTTCACGCGTCAACACGCGAACAGAGATGTCTGTATCAAGGCCAAGTTTCTTATTGATACGGTAGCGGCCGACTTCTCCCAAATCGTACCTTTTCTCCGAGAAGAACAGATTGTTAATGACCTCACGCGCGCTTGCATCATCGGCGGGGTCAGCATTACGCAGCTGACGGTATATAAACAGTACAGCCTCCTTCTCAGAGTTACAGGGATCCTTTTGCAGCGTATTGAAGATAATGGAATAATCCGACGCAGCTTCTTCCTCATGATGTATAAGGACTGACTGCACTCCGCTCTCAATTATCTGATCAATGTGCTCTGCCTCCAAAACCGTCTCACGCTCGAGGATTACCTCATTACGTTCAATGGTAACAACCTCACCGGTATCCTCATCGGCAAAGTCCTCAACCCAGCTCTTGAGCACACGGGCAGCCAAACGGCGACCAAGCACTTTCTTCAGGTTGGTCTTATTGACTTTTACTTCTTCGGCCAGATTGAATATTTGAAGGATTTCCTTATCCGACTCGTAGCCAATGGCACGCAACAACGTGGTGACAGGAAGTTTCTTCTTTCTGTCAATATAAGCATACATCACATTGTTGATGTCCGTCGCAAACTCAATCCAAGAACCCTTGAAAGGAATGATACGCGCAGAATAAAGTTGCGTACCGTTGGCATGGACGCTCGAACCGAAGAATACACCGGGGGAACGATGCAACTGAGAAACAACTACTCGCTCAGCTCCATTAATTATGAACGTTCCGTTGTCCGTCATATAGGGTATAGGTCCCAAAAAGACGTCTTGAACCACCGTATCGAAATCCTCATGGTCGGGATCGGTACAATAGAGTTTCAATTTGGCCTTTAAAGGTACGCTGTACGACAAACCACGCTCCAAGCACTCCTGTATGGTATAACGGGGCGGGTCGATGTAATAATCCAAGAACTCCAACACAAAATTATTACGTGTGTCGGCGATGGGAAAGTTTTCTGCAAAGACCTTGTACAAGCCGTCATTCTTACGCAACTCGGAAGGCGTATCGAGTTGCAGGAAATCTTTGAACGACTTCAACTGCACATCCAGAAAATCTGGGTAGGGCATCGGATTCTTTACAGATGCGAAGTTTACTCTTTGGTTGATAACTTTGGACGACATTCGGTAGTTGTTTATTGAACCCTGATTGAAAGACACAAAAAGGTTAAGAACCCTCTACCAGAGGATCCTTAACCCATATTCGATATGGTAAAGCTCAAATTAAGCGATCTCTACTTCGGCACCAGCCTCTTCGAGAGCTTTCTTCAAGGCTTCAGCCTCTTCCTTGGCAACGCCTTCCTTCAGTTTGCTGGGGGCACCGTCAACGAGGTCCTTAGCTTCCTTCAGGCCGAGGCCACAAGCTTCCTTAACGGCCTTAACAACCTGCAGCTTAGCAGCACCTGCGCTCTTCAGAACGACGTCAAAAGCCGTCTTCTCCTCAGCAGCAGCTGCACCACCGGCAGCAGGACCAGCAGCTACAGCAACAGCGGCTGCTGCGGGTTCGATGCCATACTCATCCTTAAGGATCGTTGCCAACTCGTTTACTTCCTTTACAGTCAAATTAACCAATTCTTCTGCAATAGCTTTGATATCTGCCATTTTATTAACTGTTTATTGTTTTTATTCTTGTAAATTACGATTGAACGAATTATTCGGGACGTTCACCCAACGTTTTCAATACGCCATGAATGGTCTGACCTGCAGACTGCAAAGCAGAAATCACATTCTTGGCAGGAGATTGCAGCAACGAAACCACTTCGCCAATGAGCTCGTTCTTGCTCTTGATGGCGCAGAGTGTTTCCAGCTGATCTGCACCCACGTAGAAGCCTTCTTCTGCATAAGCAGCCTTCAAGGTGGGCACACCATCTTTACCTACTTCCTTAATCAGCTTAGCAGGTACATTGGCTGTATTACAGAAGAACACGGCCGTTGTTCCTTTCAATACGTCATAAAGGGGTGAGTAATCAATTTCTGCAGCCTCGAAAGCCTTGTGAAGCAAAGTATTCTTTACGACCATCATCTTGATGTCCGCACCGAAACACTTTCTTCTCAGTTGACTCGTAGCAGCTGCATTCATTCCCGTCACATCTACCAAGTAGAAGTGCGCATATTCCTTCAAAGTCTCACCGATGTGCTCGATGACTAAAGCTTTATCTTCTTTTTTCATGCTACTTTCCGATTAATTTTCCTCAAAAGACTTCGGGTCAATCTTAATACCCTTGCTCATCGTAGAGGAGAGATAAATGCTCTTGATATACGTACCTTTGGCAGCAGCGGGTTTCAGTTTGATGATCGTAGAGATGAATTCCTTTGCATTTCCAGCGATTTGCTCGGGAGTGAAAGAGATCTTTCCGATAGAGGCATGCACGATACCAGCCTTGTCTACCTTGAAGTCAATCTTACCCTGCTTCACCTCGCGGATAGCCTTGGCAACGTCCATCGTCACCGTACCACTCTTGGGGTTAGGCATCAAGCCACGGGGTCCCAGCACGCGGCCAAGGGCACCGATCTTACCCATGATGGCAGGCATGGTGATGATAACATCAACATCAGTCCATCCACCTTTGATCTTTTCGATATATTCGTCCAAACCCACATAGTCGGCACCAGCCTCTTTGGCTGCAGCCTCCATATCGGGAGTGCACAAGCAAAGCACGCGCACAGTCTTGCCAGTTCCATTCGGCAGAGAAACCACACCTCTCACCATCTGGTTCGCCTTACGCGGGTCAACACCCAAGCGAACGTCAATGTCGAGCGAAGCATCAAACTTGGTTGTGGTGATTTCCTTCACCAAGCTGGCAGCTTCTTTCAAGGTATAAGCCTTCCCTGCTTCAATCTTACCAGCTACTAACTTTTGATTTTTTGTCAGCTTAGTCATTGTTCAATTGAAGTTTAAAATTATTCTCCGGGGAAGTCTCCCTTGACTGTGATACCCATGCTACGAGCAGTGCCGGCAACGAGCTTCATCGCAGATTCCACCGTAAAGCAGTTGAGGTCGGGCATTTTGTCCTGTGCGATAGCACGTACCTGCTCCCACGTTACCTCAGCAATCTTTGTACGGTTCGGCTGCGCTGAACCACTTTTCTTCTTGGTGGCTTCGAGCAGTTGAATGGCAACAGGAGGCGTCTTTACTTCGAAAGTAAAGGACTTGTCATTATAGTAAGTAATGACAACAGGAAGAACCTTACCGGCCTTTTCCTGCGTCCTGGCATTGAACTGCTTGCAGAAATCCATGATATTGATACCCTTGGAACCGAGGGCAGGACCCACGGGAGGGGAAGGATTTGCAGCGCCACCTTTAATCTGTAATTTGATTAATCCAGCAACTTCTTTAGCCATTGTTTTTTAATTTGTTTGATTTATGGAAAAAGAGAACAGGCACGTAACAATTTACCTCTACTCCTTCTCCACTTCCATAAACTTCAAGGTCAGCGGGGTGTTGCGCCCGAAAACCTTAACCGACACTTTCAACGTTCTCTTCTCGGCATTGATTTCCTCAATCACGCCTGAGAAGCCACTGAAAGGTCCGTTGTTAACCTTCACAGCTTCGCCCAAGGTAAAGGGAACGATTTCGGGAGCATCTTCCTGAACCTCGTCCACTTTTCCAAGTATTCTATTCACTTCGCTTTGACGCAAAGGAGTCGGATTATCAAGACCGCCCAAAAAGCCCAATACGTTAGGCGTATTACGCAATTCATGAGCAATCTCACCAACCAGCTTTGCCTCCACCAAAACGTAACCCGGCAGATAGTTGCGCTCCTTGAGCACGCGTTTTCCACCACGTACTTGGTACACTTTTTCTGTCGGTATGAGCACCTGCGATACGAGACCACCTAAGCGCCCATTCTTGATTTCGGCGTCGATGTATTCCTTTACTTTGCCCTCTTTCCCACTAATGGCACGCAAAACGTACCATGACATTTCAACTTCTGCCATCAGAGAAAATGTTTAGCTTGCGCTGTAAATGAAATTCATCAAAAACTCGAATATAGAATCCTCCGCAAACACGACCAGTGCTATAATGATGGAAGCGACAAGCACAACAATCGCGCTGCGCGTCAGCTCAGCACGGGAAGGCCACGTAGTTTTATGTGCCAATTCCTCGTAAGAATCTTTACAATATGTGATGAATGTTTTCAACATCGCTTCTTCTTATTAGCACGGGAAGAGAGGCTCGAACTCCCGACACCTGGTTTTGGAGACCAGTGCTCTACCGACTGAGCTATTCCCGTAGATATGAGTCCCGCCTGCGCGGGAACTCATATTTTAATGGTTTTGACTTATCGTTTCGATTAGTCGAGGATTTCCGTGATCTGACCGGAACCAACCGTACGGCCACCTTCACGAATAGCGAAGCGCAGACCCGTGTTGAGAGCTACCGGGTAGATGAGCTCTACCGTAATCTCTACATTGTCACCGGGCATAACCATTTCTACGCCTTCAGGCAAGTGAATTTCACCCGTGCAGTCCATCGTGCGGAGATAGAACTGAGGACGGTACTTATTACCGAACGGAGTGTGACGGCCACCTTCTTCCTTCTTCAGAACGTAGATAGAAGCCTTGAACTTCGAGTGAGGCTTGATCACACCCGGGTGAGTGATAACCATACCACGCTTGATTTCCTTCTTATCGATACCGCGGAGGAGAAGACCTACGTTGTCACCGGCTTCGCCCTCGTCGAGGATCTTGCGAAACATTTCCACACCCGTAACAACAGACTTCTTGTCTTCACCAAGACCAAGGATCTGAACTTCGTCACCAACCTTAACGACACCCGTCTCAACACGACCGGTAGCAACCGTACCACGACCCGTGATCGAGAACACGTCTTCAACAGGCATCAAGAAAGGCTTATCCTTGTCGCGAACAGGCTCCTGAATCCAGTTGTCAACAGCATCCATCAACTCCATTACAGAATCAACCCACTTGTCAACACCGTTAAGAGCACCAAGAGCAGAACCACGGATGATAGGTGTATCTTCTTCGAAATCGTAAGACGTGAGCAGCTCGCGCATTTCCATCTCAACGAGCTCAAGCATTTCCTCATCGTCCACCATGTCACACTTATTCAAGAACACAACCAGACGAGGAACGTTTACCTGGCGAGCCAAAAGGATGTGCTCACGCGTCTGAGGCATAGGACCATCCGTAGCAGCAACTACGATGATGGCACCGTCCATCTGAGCAGCACCCGTAACCATGTTCTTCACATAGTCGGCGTGACCCGGGCAGTCCACGTGTGCATAGTGACGCTTTGCGGTTTCATACTCTACGTGAGAAGTATTAATCGTAATACCACGTTCCTTCTCCTCGGGGGCATTGTCAATCTGATCGAACGACTTAACCTCGTCAGAGAAACCCTTTTCTGCCAACACCTTCGTAATGGCAGCAGTCAACGTAGTCTTACCGTGGTCTACGTGACCGATCGTACCGATATTTACGTGCGGTTTGGTACGCTCAAAATGTTCTTTAGCCATAGCTTTCTAATTAGTTATTGAATGAATTTTTCTTTTCTCGCTTCAAACAAAAAGAGCTGTTAGCGAGACTTGAACTCGCGACCTCTTCCTTACCAAGGAAGTGCTCTACCGCTGAGCTATAACAGCAATTTCATGAGCGGAAAACGGGACTCAAACCCGCGACCCCCAGCTTGGAAGGCTAGTGCTCTATCAACTGAGCTATTTCCGCGAACTCTTTAAAGAGAGAGGTGGGCAAAGATGGATTCGAACCACCGAAGGCGAACGCCAGCAGATTTACAGTCTGCCCCATTTGGCCACTCTGGAATTTGCCCTTATTTCGCAGTTTCTCCCGAGCTTGCTTTCAAAATGCAGCCGCCCGGAGCCCGCTCCGAAACGGCTGCAAAGTTAGGAAGAAAAATCTAATCGCAAAATAAAAACGGTGTTTTTTTTTTACTTCTCGCGCTGTTTTTCCTTGTACTTCTCCAATTGGCGCTGCAAAACGTCGATGCAGAGGTCAACGCCCTCCTCGAACGTATCGCATACCTTTTCGGCATGAAGCTCACCGCCCGGCACGTAAACATGAATTACGGTCTCTTTGTTTTTAGCCGTCTCAGGCTTCACGACACGCAGGTTTACTTCAATATTAATGATGTTCTCAAAGTTTTTTTCAAGCTTTCCCACTTTCTTTTCAATGAACGCATGCAGTTTTTCCGTGGCGTCGAAGTGGATGGATTGAACTTTCAGTGCCATAATACCTCAGTGTTTATGCCCTTGGATGGGCGTGTTCATATTCTTTTTTCAACTCTGCGAACGTTGTATGCGTATATATTTCCGTAGTCGAGAGGCTCTCGTGTCCGAGCAGTTCCTTGACGGCTTCCAGCTCGGCCCCGTTGTTGAGCATCACCGTTGCGAAAGTATGACGCAACACGTGCGGAGTCTTTTTTCTTTGTCTGGTCACGAGCGACAGGTAGCGTTTCACGATGCCGCGCACCTTGGGATCTTTCATGCGCGTGCCGTCGGCGTTGACGAAGAGGGGTCCCGCCACGTTGTGGAGGAGGCTGCCCCGTTCCCTTTCGTAAGCTTCCAGCTCGCAGCGCAGTTCCTCCCCGAAAGGGATGATGCGCTGTTTGTTGCGCTTACCCGTCACCTTCAGCTCCTGGGCGTCCAAATCGACGTCGGCCACATCCAGCCCGATGAGTTCCGATACGCGTACGCCCGTGCTGTAAAACATCAGCAATATCATACGGTCGCGCACGGCCCCGAAGCCTTCGCCGAAATGCACCCGGTCGAACAGGTAGTCCATCTCCGACTCCCGCAAGAACGACGGCAGCGGTTTCCCCACTTTCGGGTGGCTTACGCCATGCGCCGGGTCTTTCGCCACACGCTCCAAGAGCATTTCATAGCGGTAGAAAGAACGCAGCGAGCTCAACGAGCGCCGCACCGAACGCGGCGAGAACGAACGGCGCATCATCGACACCACCCACCGGCGCACCATGTCGCTGTCCACCGTGGCCCAATCCAGCGTCTCGTCCTCACTCTTGAAGAAATGATGAAACGCCTGCAAGTCGTGGCTGTAAGCCTTGGCCGTCAATGGGGAAAATCCCCTCTCTCCCACCAGATACTCCAAAAAACCTTGAACTTCTTCCATGACTGCGCGGGTCGCGATGCTTTTCTTTGGCGAATATAGGCACGAATATCGGAAAATGCAAATTATTTCTTCATTTTTTTCACCGTTTGACGATAATTGTGGGTCGTCCCAATTTTCCGCAGGCCACACCTTATTATATATAATACGAATACGAGAAACCATCCGTCGCCTCAACTTCCAGACATCCGTTGTGCCCATCCGCCCGCCCGGCTCAACCATCGCGCCGGGCTCAATTTACGGCATTCGCACCCTTGGAGTCGACCACGCTTCTCGTCTTTCACGCCAGACAAACAATAAGCCCGCTCCTCTTTCGGGGAAGCGGGCTTTAATAAGATAAAGAACTATGGCTTAGTCCTCGGCGCGGCGCAATTGCTGCACATACACGGCGTGCTCCTTGGCCAAACGCTTCAAAACCGAAGGTTTGTCATACTGCTGACGGGCACGGAGTTCTTTGATGACACCGGTTCTTTCAAATTTTCTCTTAAACTTTTTGAGGGCGCGCTCAATGTTTTCGCCTTCCTTTACGGGTACGATAATCATTTTTTGATGTAATGTTTTATTTTGTTGTTGCTTATTTTCATATACTTCTCGCGGGCTGCAAAAATAAGCATTTATTTTATTATCAACAAATCCCGAGTATCTTTTTTGGAAATTCAAATGATTTTGACGAATTCTCTTTTAGATACATGTGGTAAAAATGCAGAATTTCATGGTCTGAGCATAATTTTTCAAATATGGATCTCCAGCTTCTATCAAAATCCGTATATTTGCGGTGTCTCCCCACGCCAGCCCCTTAGGGGCTCGGGCAGGAGGGACAGACATACATATCAGAAAAGCGTTACTGCACGCTTTGGTTCTGGCGGTCTAAGAATCTCGCAAGTTCATCTGTCTGTCAGGAATCAAGCAACGGGAACGCTCCAAGGGATGTTTATCAAACAGCCTATTCACATCTTGACGCTGCAGCTCTTGCAGCGTCAACACAATGGGCTTCAAAGTTATAAACATCGGCGTGGGGCTTTCGGCGTTGCTCGTTCCGACAGACAGGGCAATGCGAGAGCCTTTAGACCGTGGAACGGGCAAACAGTCTGGCTCCACGTTTTTTATGTATGGTGGTACACAGCTTCTTAATCCCTCCCACAGGTAGCCATGGGAACAAGATCTAGACGAATGGAAAACATAACAACAGACGTCAGATTGCCCCTATGGCTCGATACGTTCATTTTTGATACGATCGGTGCCCGATATTGTTGTGCTCGGACGGACATGACAGTGATCGATTGGAACCGCAACGACGTGCTTGGCTATCTGGGCACCTACTTCCCACGTAGCTACGCAGAGGCATATTGTCTTTATTCAGCCTACTTCAAGCGGCACTTTTCCGCGTGGCAGGGACGAAAGCAACTCTCAGTATTCGATTTCGGCTGCGGAACAGGTGGCGAAATTATTGGTCTGCTCTCGGCCATCGCTAAATGTCTAACAGACGTAGAAGTAGTAGAAATCAACGCATTCGATGGCAACCAACATGCTCTCCGCTTCTTCGAACAAGTCTGCGATGAATTTGCAGTCCATAGCTCAATGCAAATTCGAAAGCACGTCATTCCCTTTACCATAGACGATTTCTACGACCTCAGCGTGCTAGACAACGTCATCAACTCCACCTTCGACCTCATCCTCGTGTCCAAAGCCGTGTGCGAATTTGTCACCAAGGACCAGTTCGAGCACAAAAACGCCTACGCACACCTCGTCCGCTTCCTTCTGCCACGCCTCGCGGCAGGAGGAATGTTGCTCCTAACCGACGTAACCTCCCGTAACCAAACTTCACAGGAATGGCTGCCTCGCATGATGGATGCAGGACTGGCCGCAGCGGGGTGTCGCGTCGCAGCTCGCAACGAAGGTTTCAACCAAGCTTTCACAGTAACCCATTCGCGCCGGGTACGTGACGTTAGCAAGATCGCATGGCGCATCATCACCAAACACTGACTACTATGAAAAAAGACTGGATGGTAAAAGAATCCGAGCTAGATGACGATCAAATTCGCGTGCTTAACTCTATTCTTGACAAGTCGATGATCGTAACAGGCTGCGCAGGCAGCGGAAAATCCGTTCTCGCCCTGATGAAAGCCCAACGCATCCAAAACGAGCGCGGCGACAACTACGAAGTTATCGTCTACACCAAAGCGCTACGCGCATACATGGAAGAAGGTCGCAAAGCGCTAGGCTTGCACGGGCAATTCACCTACCATTGGTACTGGGAAAACCGTCTGGGATGCCCAACGGCCGATTACGTCATCGTAGATGAGGCGCAAGACTTCACCGAAGAAGAAATTCTGATACTCATCAGAGCCGCACATAAGCATTTCTATTTCTTCGGCGACACGGCGCAGTCTGTCTACCACGCTTTCAAACCCACCGTGGAAATGGAAGACATCAAATATTTCTGCGACAGGGCAAACAGTCCTAAGGAGGCAAAACTCTATCGTAACTACCGCTTGCCCATCCCCATGGCACGGTTGGCAGCCCATGTGGGAGTTGGCCTTCTATCATTCGACGAAAAAATTTATAGGAGTAGAATGACAGACAAACCGTATGTGCTCCGTTTTAATAATTTGCGTGACCAGGTGGCATGTATATGCAAAGAGCTCAAAAAGCCCAACCGCGATGACGCAGCCATTCTCTGCGTCGACAACGACGCCGTTGACGCCGTGCATTTACTGCTGGATAGCTTTGGAGAAAAGCATGAACTCAAATCGAAACAAGGATACACACTCAACTTCGCCACAGATCTACCCAAAGTCATGACGGCACATAGTGCAAAAGGGCTGCAATTCCGAACAGTGTTCGTGGTAGGTGTGGAACGATACGAAATGAACGACGACCAGCGCAAAGTGCTTTATGTAGCCATGACGCGCACCTACCAATACCTCTATCTGCTGTACAGCGGGTCGCTCCCGCCTTACTTCCCGCCCGCATCGAACGGTCTCTACGAGACCTCTATTACCTCTACAGAAACCATCCAAGATATCTAAGCCTTATGAAACTATACATCCCGACTTCGACCCTCAACTTCAACAATATTCTCTCGACCGAGAGCCTCTCGCCGCAAGCCTTCTACGCTCATCGCGACTTTGGCTATAAGCGATGGACGTCCATCCCTGAAAACGGGTTGGCAAACGCCATTTTGCTCTACGATCGACCTTTCCATTTCAGTCGTCCTGCAAGCGACCAAGAAGATCACCCTATGTGGGTTGAGATAGAGACGAACGAAAAGTTCACATCTGTGGCTGACGGCATCCGCCTCTCAGACCACACAATCTACCTATCACCATGGCGCACTCACTTCTTTTTTCTTACAGAAGCAGACCTCCGCACCACCCAATCACTCACACAGCAAAGTGCAGAAACGAAGCTCACTCCGCTTTACAGCAGACACATGAAGCTCCGCAACGACTACCCCACCACCCCATCCCTTGACATCCCGAAAAACAAAGTCAACTTAAACATGGAGGCCATCAACTATGACTGCAGAATCAACAAATTGAAAGGGCTACTCTACGGCTACTACCTTGGTGCATTATTTTCCGAGGCGCCCGCCATTGCGAACTTACGCTTGCAGCTCCTCACCCTGCGCAACAACTTCTATGCCCGTTGGTCAGCCTCATTCTTGAATCAGAAAGGCGCAAAGACATTACACCCCGAGACACAGAAAATGTTCGACTACTTATGGAAGAAAAAGCTCTCCTTATCCGACCTATTCAATGCTTGGTTAGAAGACGAATGGGAACGCTTGGATCTTCGCGCTGCCACGGAGCGCAACCTCTTGTCGACGAAAAACGAAGAAATCATCGTCGCAGACAATCGGCTGGCCAAGATAAGCCCAAATGTTCTATCCGATGAATGGGAAAACAAACTTTTCATGGCATGGGCAAACGATGTATTCATACACCCTGAATATACTGGCGACCCTGCCACATTCCGCGAAGCCCTCTCTGACACATTGACCCAAACCGCATGCAACCTACTCAGCACACAGTGGGAGAACAGTGTGCTTCGCACACAGCTGAACGCCATGCGCCACCTTGTAAGAGGTAACGACAATCATTTTCTCTGGGCCAACACTCTCACCTCAGCAGCTGCCGCCGTCCTGCTCTGGGGCGACGATTGGGAAAACCTCCGCAGCAAGCTGCGCGAAAAAGGTACAATAGACTTCCGCCTTGCTTTCGCCCTCTATGGTGAACTCACAGGCTTTGCCAATCTTACACGCGACTTCACGGACCATCTCTTCAAACTCGATAGACAATACGTTGCCGATGTATACAAAGAATTGTATGGAGAGCTACATGGAACTGCGGCAGACATACCCTCCTCCCCCCAAAAAGACACTAACACTACAACAAGAAATACAGAAGAGACAATTACACCTAAAAACATTGGAGATTTTTCAGCTTCTGACTTATTAAAGAACTTGAAAGAACGCATTCTTCGCATTTATGAATATTTAAAAAAAAGCAAAGCCCAAAACAAGGATATATTGATTGAGGAGCTTAAAGAAGTAGAACTTGAAATGTGCGATACAGAGACACCCCCAAGCTTCTTAAACAAACTCTCAAAGAAAGACAATTGGAAAAAAAAGAGACCAGTACTGAAAAAAGCCGAAGAGATACTTGGTATTCCAAAAGAACAAAAAGTCAAAACTCCCCAAGTTAGGAATTGCTCAAATGAACAAAAAGAACTTTTTCAAGAAACAGGTGAATTAGCCCAAAAAGTATGCGCAGAACTAAAAGAACTCAGAAATGCCCAACAAACTGACAATCATCACTGACAGCGGCGAACGGGTGGAAGCTATGGCGCCCGTGGTCATCTCGGCCAGCCGTTCCACGGACATCCCGGCGTTCTACGCCCGCTGGTTCTTCAACCGATTACGAAGAGGCTATTGTGCGTGGATTAACCCATTCAACCGGCGACGATCGTACGTTTCGTTCGCCCGTTGCCACGTCGTGGTGTTTTGGACGAAAAACCCACGCCCCATCCTGCCCTACCTGCATGAACTCGATGAAAGGGGCATTCATTATTATTTCCAGGTGACGCTGAACGACTACGAGCGCGAACGCTTCGAACCGGGCGTACCACCGCTGGCCGAACGCATCGCCACTTTCCGCGAATTGGCCGAAAAAATTGGGCCGGCCCGCGTCATCTGGCGTTTCGATCCTCTCATCTTCACGCCCACGACAACGCCCCGAGAGCTACTTAAACGTATCTGGCGCATCGGCAACCGGTTGGAACATTGTACCGAAAAACTCGTGTTCAGCTTCGTTGATGTGAAAGCCTACCGGAAAGTGCAGCAAAACCTTATCAAAGAAACATCCTGCTTCACCAAAGACGATGTCATGCAGGCCGAATTGGACGCCGAACAGCGCCATGAAATGGTCGAGGGGATGGCCAAATTGCGCGACGCTTGGGCTACCCGCGGATGGCCCGTCGCACTGGCCACTTGCGCCGAGAACGACGATTTCAGCGCCTACGGCATCGAACACAACTGCTGCATCGATGCCCTGCTGATGGAGAGCCTATTCAGCGAAGACCGCGAACTAACCTACTACCTACGCACAGGGCGTTGGCCCGAACCTGATCTATTCGGGGCGCTCCCGCCACTGCCCGAAAAACGCAAAAATCTGAAAGACAAAGGTCAACGGCGGGCTTGCGGCTGCATGGTGAGCAAAGACATCGGCATGTATGACACCTGTCGCCACTTCTGCGTCTACTGTTACGCCAACAGCAGCCGCAACCGGGTCGAGGCCAATGCTGTGCAAATCACCGGCGAGGGTGAAAGTCTCATCGGCTAAGCGCCCGGCGTCCCCCCCTCCCATTGGTGGCCACACCAGTCCTTGACGCCTACACTTCAGCAAACAACGGGCAGGTAATATAATAAGTACTGTCGTATACATAAAGCGGGGCGTTTGATTTAGAAACGTCCCACACATTTTGGCCCAAAGAAATGCGAACCCACAAAAAGTAATTATTCGATTCGAATAATTGAAACAACATAAAGGGAAATCTGTTGTACGCCGACAGGCTTCCCGACGTGGGGTCGCAATGGAAGGCGGCGATTGCCTTTGGCAAAAGGGCTGCCAACCGGGGTCTTGGAGAGGAAAGGCCACGGCTTTTGGAAAGCTGGGAGGAAAATCGATTTTCCTCCCAGCTTTTCGCGTTTTGCTCCCAGCGAAATTCCGTTTGCAGGCCTGTTTGGAACGTTTCCCGGGAGCTTCGCCATGCGGTGCAGGCGGGAAAAAGGGGCGCAGACGCCGGGAAGCTTGACTGGCCGGGCACAAAGCCTTATATTTGCAGGTGCGGACGGCCGGAGCAGGCGGGCAAGAGCGCGCCGGCGGGACTGGGGCCGCCCTGCACCCGGCCGGGCCATGGGCACACACCACCCGCACCGGCGAAGACGAAATTACGGAAAAGAATGACTGAGCAGACATACACGATACGGCCCGCCCGGCCCGACGACGCCCGCGCCCTCCTCGATATCTACAACCCTTATGTGGCGCAGACGTGCATCTCGTTTGAGACGGATCCCGTGGACGAGGCAGAGATGCGCCGCCGCATTGCCACCCTGGCCGGGCGCTACCCATTCCTCGTGGCGGAAGCGGGCGGACACGTGGCGGGATTTTGCTACGCCCACCCCTGGAAAGAGCGGCCGGCCTACGCACGCACACTGGAAACCACCATCTACCTGGCTCCCCGCAGCCAGCGCGGCGGCCTCGGCACGCGCCTGATGGAGGCGCTCATCGCAGAATGCCGGGAACTGGGCGCCCATGCCTTGGTGGCCTGCATCACGGCCGACAACGAGGCGAGCCTGGCCTTCCACCGCCGACTGGGCTTCCGGCAAGTTTCCCTCTTCAGCGAGGTGGGGCGGAAGTTTGGCCGGTGGCTCGACGTGGCCGACCTCGAACTGCGCCTCTGAGCTCCCTGCGGCCCACGCATAAAGACATGCGGCAGGCACATCCCACGGAGAGCGTGCCTGCCGCATGCACATGGCCGGAGGCCGCAGCGCGTCAGTCCTTCACTACGTGCACTGTCTGTTGCGGGAAAGGGAAATCGATGCCCAAACGGTTGAACTCGGCATAGATTTTCTGATACGTCTCATGATATACGGGCCAATAGTCATCCTGCTTGGTCCAAACACGCACCACTATATTTACGCTACTATCGGCCAGCGCGCCCACAGCCACAAAGGGTGCCGGGTCGGCCAAGATGCGTGCGTCGGCATCAAGGACGCCACGGATGGTCTCGCGCACGCGCTCCACGTCCTCGCCATAGTCCACGCCGACCGTCCATTCCACGCGCCGCGTCTCGTTGCGCGTATAGTTTATCACGACGGCCGTGCTCATGGAGCCGTTGGGGATGTAGACCACCTTGTTGTCTACCATTGTGAGGATGGTGTGGAAAATCTGTATCTCGGTGACGCGTCCCTGCACGCCCTGGGCCTCGATCCAGTCGCCCACCTTGTAGGGTTTGAACAGCAGGATGATGAGTCCGCCGGCAAAGTTCTGCAAGTTGCCCGAGAGGGCCATGCCGATGGCCACGCCGGCCGAGGCCAGCAGGGCGGCAAACGACGTGGTGCTGATGCCCAGCGCCCCGATGACCGACACGACGAGCAGCACCGTGAGCAGGATGTTGACGGCGCTGCGCAGGAAGCTCTGCACGCCCACGTCGATTTTGCGGCGGCTGAGCATTTTGGCAAACAGGTTGTTGAGGAAGCGCACCACGATGCGCCCGAGAAAGAAGACGACGGCGGCGGCCAGGATGTGCTTGCCCGCCGTGATGCTCAGGTCGAGGAGCTTTTCGAGCAGTTGGTCAAAGTGGGCTGCCGTCAGCTGCGACGTCTGAGCCGTGAGCAGGGTGAACATAACGTTTTAGGGTTGTGGGGTGAAACAAAAAGCCCCGCCGGCCCGTTGGGAGCCGTGGGGCGGATGGTTGCTCTATGCGATGGGCCGCGTCACTCGCTGTCGACGATGCGGCGGGCGCCCAGATAGCGGCGCTGATAGTAGGGCGAGGTCGACTTGTCGATGACCACGCCGCGCCGGCTGGCGTGGATGAACTTGAAGCGGCCGGCGTCGGCGTCCACGTCGGTCACGATGCCCACGTGGCCCACGCTGCGCGTCGAGCGCGAGCCGCCGAAGAACACGAGGTCACCCTTTTGCAGGTCGGCAATGCTCTCCACCCGTTCGCCTTCGCGATACTGCGAGCGCGACGAGCGCGTGATGGGTATGTTTTCCTGCCGGTAGACGTAGCTCGTAAAGCCCGAGCAGTCGAACGCCCGCGGGCCGCTGTGTCCGCTGCGGTAGCGTGCGCCGAGATATTTCAGGGCCGTCTGCACGATGCTGTCGCCCTTCGACGCCGTTTCCTCCGCCATCGTGTCGGCCACGGCCGCCGTATCGGCCACGGCGGCACGCACCTCGGCCGCAACGGGCGCGGCGGGCAGCTGCTGCATGGACGTCAGCCCTGCTAGCGGGAGCAATGCCAGCGCCCCCAGCGTAAGTTTTGTTGCTATCTTTTTTATTTTCATGTATCCAAAAGAGTAAGTCGGCTTTGCGTTTGCGGTAGCTAAATTACAAAAAGTGCTAAATTCAGAAGTACGGCTTCACATCTTTTTAAGATTTGGGCAAAACGCCACCTTCCGCCCTTTCCGGCGTAACTCTGTCGTTTACAATGACAATGATTACGCCTGCTTCGTTTTTTACTTCAAGTCCCGGTTTTCCTTTCTTTAAGATTTAAGCGTTAAGTCCCCTTTATTGTTCACAGGGAATTGTTTGTTTCTCAACAGAAAAGGCGCCATTCAGGCCACCCCGCGGCCCCTGCAACGGCCCGTGCGCACCGCCGCGCCTGCCCCGCGCAGCGACGGCAGCACCGCCCGCGCGATGCACAAAATAACGCGGCCGGCGGGCGAGGGGCATCCGTATCCGCGCCAAAAGCGCTACATTTGCACTATCACCGAAAAGGCTTACGACATGAAAGAAGTGATGGATTTTCTGGCGCGCCTGCAAGCGAACAACAACCGCGAGTGGTTCAAGGCGCACAAAGACGAATACCAGGCGGCGCAAGCGCGCTTCGACGCCCTGACGGCGCGGCTCATCGAGGGCCTCGGCCGCCTCGACCCGACGGTGGGCGGCCTCGACGTAAAGAGCTGCACCTACCGCATCTACCGCGACACGCGCTTCACCAACGACAAGAGCCCCTACAAAACCCACATGGGCGCCTTCATCTGCCCGGGCGGCAAGAAGTCGGGCTTCGGGGGCTACTATTTCCAGGTGGGCCCCGACGAGGCGGGCTACCCCTCGGGCAACATGCTGGCCGTGGGCCACTACTGCTTTACGCCCCGCGTGATGCGCCTGCTGCGCGAGGACATCTGCGCCGACAACGGCGAACTGGCCCGCATCGTCGAGCGGGCCGCGCCCTTTGTGCTCGACGACGAGAACAGGCTCAAGCGCGTGCCCAACGGCTTCCCGCGCGACGTGCCGTTTGCGCCCCTGCTCACCTATCGCACCTTCTGCCTCGCATACAGCCAGGGGCGGGCCTTCATGCTGGCCCCCGACGTGGTGGAGCGCACGCTCGACCTGCTGGCACGCACGCAGCCCTTCCTGGCCTACGTCAACCGCGCCGTGGCCTACGACCGCGAGGCCGGTGCCGCCCCGGCCGACTGACGCCCGGCTCCGCCCCATCTCCATGCACGGCCGCCGGCCCTCTCCCTGCGCTTCACGGCGCGGCGGACGGGGGCCGGCGGCTGCGTTGTGCCCGGGCCGGGCGCGGCAGGGCGCGCCTACCACTTTACGGCGCCATACTTCTCCTTGCACCAGAGCTGCCAGGCGTTCACCGTGTTTTGCCACACCACGTAGGCGCAGGGGGCTATGGCGGCCGTGGGGTTCAGATAGGTCACGGTGAGCCAGATGCCCACAATGGTGTTTTTCTGCCCCAGGGCCTGGCCGCCGCTCACGCTGTCGCCGTAGCGGCGCCCGATGGCTTTGCCCAGGGCAAAGAGCACAAACGTCACCACCAGCGGAACGGCCACGAGCAGCGCGAGCGTGGCGCCCGCAAGGCGGGCCGTGAGGATGTTGTGGAGCGTGATGCCCATCACCACCGAGAGGTTGAAGGCCCACATGTAGAAGGCCAAATTTCGTACCCCCTGGATGCGGGCGGCCAGGGCCGGCAGCCAGCGCCGCGTGGCCATGGCGCAGCAAAAGGGGAGCACGAGCACGAGCGCCACCCGTTCGAGGATGGCAAGAAACGAAGCGGCAAAGCCCACGTCGGCCCCGCACTCCACGAGGGGAAAGAGCAGGGGGATGAGCAAGGCCGTGAGCAGGTTGTCGACGAGCGTGTAGACCGTCATCGAGGCAATGCTGCCCCCCAGTTTGTCGGTGACGACGGCCGCCGCGGCCGCCGTGGGGCACATCACGCAGACAAAGGCCCCTTCGAGCAGCAGCTTGGGCGCGCCGTCGAGCCCGCGCATGGCGGCTACGAGCAGCAGGGCCAGCACCACGCGCACGGCCTGCACCCACACGTGCCACGCCGTGAAGTGGAGGTCGTGCAGGCGTATCTTGCAGAACGTGACGTAGAGGATGGCAAAGATGAGCAGCGGCATGGCCTGCACGAACAGGGGGCCCACGTTGCAGCCCACGGGCTGCAACGGCCCCACCTCGGCAAAGAGCAGATAGACGCCTGCGCCCGCGGCCATGGCGCAGAGCAGCGTCCACTTCTTGAAAAACGCGATGAATTGCATATCGGTAAACATGTTTCAGCCGGCGCAAAAGTAGCAATATAAACGGCCACGGCCGCCGCTTCGGGGCGAAAAAACGCCGCCGCCCGGCTCCGCTGCCCTCGGTGCGCCGCCACGCGCCCCCGGCCGCCGGCACCCCCGGCGCCAGCCCGTGGCACGATGGCCGCGGTTCGCTCCGCAGCGCCGGCGCGCGGCCAAAACGCACCGCCGGGCCGGGGAAAAAACCACGAAAGCGGACAACGAAGGCCTCCACAGGACGTGCCGCGGGCGCGCAGCACAGCCCCGGCCACCCGCAGGGACCCGTCGGCGCATGGCCGCGCAACAATCGTTAACACATGGCACCTGAAACCTCATGCTTAGGAGCTCTCGCACGCTCCATGGGATGGAATGGTCGATCCATGGGATGGAATCGTCGATCCATGGGATGGAATCGTCGATCCATGGGATGGAATCGTCGATCCATGGGATGTTGCGACCGATCCATGGGCAGTTTTTAGCGGTCGTTTGGGTACATTTTTATCAACATTTCTTCTTTCTTTCACACTTCAGGGCCCTTCGCCGCAGCCACGGCAGGCTCCATCCGCGCGCGGCGGTGCAGCAAAAGCGGACAGCCGTGGCACGACGCAGCGCCCCAAACGCCGCGGCACGGGGCGAAACGCTAAAAAAACAGAAAGACGCGCTGCACATTTTGCGCCGACATGGGCAAAAGCGAGGCCCCGGCGAGCTCTTTCAGCGTGGCGGGGTTGTCATTATTTTTTGGAAAATCGGGGGTGGAAACGCCGCTCCCGTCCACCGTGGATTGGGAGCGGAACGGCCGGGCGGTGCGAGGGGCGGAGGGATAAAAGGTGTTAAAAATTGCAGGCCGCGGAGGAATTTTCATATATTTGCATCGACAAAATTGTCGAACCAAACTGTCAAACACACGTATGGGCACAAACGAACCCACGACCGAAGAGGTCATCCTGAAAGCCGCCGAAGACGAATTTATGGAACGGGGCTACGACGGGGCCAAAATGCTCTCGATAGCCCGCCGTGCGGGCGTGGCCCACTCGATGCTCCACTATTACTACCGATCGAAGCAGAATCTGTTTCAAACCATCTTCGCCCGCAAAATCGAAGGCATGCTGCCGGCCTACGACGCCCTCTTCGGGCGCGACCTCACGTTCGAGCAGACGCTGCGCGGCCTGCGCGAGGCGCGCGACCGCTACTTTCTGCTGCAAAATCCGCACTTCCCGCTCTTCATCCTCACGGAGATGCTGGCCAAGCCCAAAAACCGCTCGCTGCTGCTCAAAACGCTGCACACGGCGGGCAACGTGCTGCTCGAACGCGTGCGGCAGAAGTTTGAGGCCGAGGTGGAGGCCGGCCGCGTGCGCCGCATGTCGTTTGCCGACTTCATGCTGCTCGTGGTGAGCCTCGACGCCTCGGTGCTGGGCGCCGTTGCGATATGCCGCGGCACGGGGCGCTTCGACGCCGCAGCCATCGGCCGTCTGCAAGAGGGCTATCGCGAACACAACATGCAGCTCATCATGGACGCCCTGCGGCCCTGACTTTTTTTACCCCGCGACCGACAAAATTGTCGAACAAAAACAACGATGCCTACACAACCCCACCGACGATGAACAAGACGATACGCAAAACCCTCATGGCCCTGCTGCTGCCGGCGGCCGCGCTGACGGCCCGGGCGCAGCTCACCATCGACAGCTGCTACGCGATGGCGCGGGCCAACTATCCGCTCGTGGCGCGCTACGGGCTCATCGAAAAGACGCGCCACTTCAACCTGGCCAACGCCGCCAAGGGCTACCTGCCGCAAGTGGCGCTGACGGCGCAGGCCTCGTGGCAGAGCGACGTGACCGACATCCCCATCGACACACGGCGCCTGGGCCTGGCAGGCGTGGCCCTGCCCGAGATGAAGCGCGACCAGTACAGGCTGGCCGTCGACGTGAACCAGACGCTCTGGGACGGGGGCAACATACGCTCGGAGCAGGCCGTGGAGCGCACGCGCGCCGAGGCCGAAAGCCGCAACCTCGACGTGGAGCTCTATGCCCTGAACGGACGGGTGAACCAGCTGTTTTTCGGCCTGCTGCTCACCGACGGACGGCTCAGCCAGAACCGCCTGTTGCAGCAGGAGCTGACGCGCCACTGCCGCGAGGTGGAGAACCTCATGGCGGGGGGCGTGGCCAACCGCTCGGATCTGGACGCCCTGCGCGTCGACCTGCTGAAAGCCCGGCAGGACGAGGCCGCCCTCAGGCAGACGCGGCGGGCCTATGCCACGATGCTGGGCCGCCTGACGGGGCAGGCCGTGACCGACACCACCACGCTGGTGCGCCCCGCAGCCGTGCGCCCCGCGGCGGGCAACAGTCGGCCCGAACTGGCACTGATGGACGCCCGCGCACGCCACATCGAGGCGCAAAACGAGCGCATACGCGCCGGCCTCATGCCGCGGCTGGGCCTGTTTGTGACGGGCGGCGTGGGGCGCCCGGGGCTCGATATGTTTGAGGACGACTTCCGCGCCTACTTCACGGCGGGCGTGCGCCTGCAATGGAACCTGAGCCGCCTCTACACCCGCCGGGCCGACCGCGCCAAGCTGCGCCTCGACCTGGACGACATCGAAGCACGCCGCCGCACGTTCCTCTTCGACACCGACGTGGACGCCGCCCTGCGCGGCGCCACCATCGACCGCTACGTGGAGCAGCTGCGCTACGACGACGAGATTGTGGCCCTGCGCACGGCCGTCAAGGAGGCCTCGGCCGCCAAGCTCGCCGGCGGCACGCTGAGGGGCACCGACCTGGCACGCGACATCAACGCCGAGCAGGCGGCCCGGCAGGACAGGCTCGTTCACGAAATAGAGCTGCTGGCGGCCATCTACGACCTGAAGTACCTCACCAACCGCTGAGCGGCCCGCACGCATCACACCATGTCAAACCACCATCACACACGAACCATGCAAAAGATACTTTCGGCGGCGCTCTGCGCCTCACTGCTGCTCACGGCCTGCGCCCGCAACGACGACGGGCCCGACGCCACCGGCGTCTTCGAAACCACGGAAACCACCGTCGCGGCCCGCGTGGCGGGCGAGCTCGTCCGCCTCGACGTCGAGGAGGGCCAGCGCCTGGCGGCCGGGCAGGCCGTGGGCCTGGTCGACACCGTGCAGCTCCACCTGAAAAAGCGCGAACTCATGGCCCGCCTGCGGGCGACCGACAGCCGGCGCTACGACGTGCAGCGGCAGCTGGCCTCGCTGCGCCAGCAGATAGCCACCGAGCAGAGCGAACGGCGGCGCTACGAGGGGCTCGTGGCCCGCGGAGCGGCCAACACCAAGCAGCTGGACGACATCGACGCACGCATAGCCGTGCTCGAAAAGCAACTGGCGGCCCAGAACGAGACGCTCGAAAAGGGCAACCGCAGCGTGAGCGGCGAAATCGAGGCCATCGAGGCACAGCTGGCCCAGACCGACGACCTGCTGGCGCGCTGCGTCGTGACGGCGCCGACGGCGGGCACGGTGCTGGCCCGCTATGCCGAGCAGGGCGAGATGGCGCAGCAGGGCCGCCCGCTGTTCAAGATGGGGGCCCTCGACCGCCTGTACCTGCGCGCCTACATGACGGCGCCGCAGGTGACGGGCCTGAAGGTGGGCCGGCGCGTCACCGTGCTGGCCGACCGCGGCGAAGAGGGCAGCCGCCGCTACGAGGGCACCGTGACGTGGATTTCGGACAAGGCCGAGTTTACGCCCAAGACCATACAGACGCGCGACGAACGGGCCAACCTGGTGTATGCCGTCAAGGTGGCCGTCAGGAACGACGGCTTCATCAAGATCGGCATGTATGGCGACGTCGTGCTGCAAACCACCGATTAAAAACGCTGAACCATGGGCATCATCCGGGCTGAACATCTCACGAAACGCTACAAGCGCACCGTGGCGCTCGACGACCTGAGCTTCGCCGTGGAGGGGGGCGAGGTGTATGGCATCATAGGCCCCGACGGGGCGGGCAAGACAACGCTGCTGCGCATCCTAGCCACCCTGCTCAAGCCCGACGCGGGCACGGCGCGCATGGCGGAGCTCGACGTCGTAGCCGACTACAAAGCCGTACGCCGCATCATCGGCTACATGCCGGGGCGCTTTGCCCTCTACCAGGATCTGACGGTCGAGGAGAACCTGCGCTTCTTTGCCTCGGTGTTTGGCACGACGGTCGGCGAAAACTATCACCTCGTGGCCGACATCTACCGGCACATCGAGCCTTTCAGGAAACGGCGGGCGGGGCGCCTCTCGGGCGGCATGAAGCAGAAGCTGGCCCTGTGCTGCGCCCTCATACACAAGCCGCGCGTGCTGCTGCTGGACGAGCCGACGACGGGCATCGACCCCGTGTCGCGCCACGAGCTGTGGGACATGCTGGCGCGCCTGAGGCAAGAGGGCATCACCGTGGTCGTATCGACGCCCTACATGGACGAGGCCGCCCGCTGCGACCGCATCGCGCTGATGCTGGGCGGCCGCTTCATGGACGTTGACACGCCGCGCGCCATTGCCGCCCGCTATCCCGGCCGCCTCTGGGCCGTCAGGACCGATGGCATGCGGCGCCTGGCAGCCCACCTGCGCTCCTTTGCGGGGACGGCGTCGGCCTTTTCGTTCGGCGACGCCTATCACGTCACGCCGACGGAGGGCACCGCGCCCGACGAGCTGCGCCGCCACCTGGAAGCGTGCGGCCACACGCACATCAGTATCGAGGAAACACAGCCCGGCGTGGAGGACTGCTTCATGTGGCTGGCTAAAAAGACGGAAGATGGAAAATAAAGCAATCGTTGCCGAGGGGCTGACGAAACGGTTCGGCGCGTTTACGGCCGTGGATCACATCTCGTTCGACGTGAGCGGGGGCGAAATCTTCGGGTTCCTGGGGGCCAACGGGGCGGGCAAGACCACAGCCATGCGCATGCTCTGCGGCCTGAGCCGCCCCTCGGAGGGGCGGGCCGTCGTGGCGGGACACGACGTGGGGCGCGAGCCCGAAAGGGTGAAACGCAGCATCGGCTACATGAGCCAGCGCTTCTCGCTCTATGAGGACCTGACCGTGGGGGAAAACCTGCGCCTCTTCGGCGGCATTTACGGCATGAAGGAAAGCGAGATAGCCCGTAAAAGCGACGAACTGCTGGCCCGCCTGGGCTTTGCCGCCGAACGGCGCACGCGCGTGGGCGAACTGCCGCTGGGATGGAAGCAGAAGCTGGCCTTCTCGGTGGCCATCTTCCACGAGCCGAAGGTGGTGTTTCTCGACGAGCCGACGGGCGGCGTCGACCCGGCCACACGCCGCCGCTTCTGGGAGCTCATCTACGACGCGGCCGAGGGCGGCATCACCGTGTTCGTCACGACGCACTACATGGACGAGGCGGAATATTGCGACCGCGTGTCGGTGATGGTGGACGGGCGCATCGAGGCCCTCGACACGCCACGAGCCCTGCGCGCGCAACTGGGCGCCGAAACGATGGACGACGTGTTCCGCCTGCTGGCGCGCAAGGCCTCGCGCTCGTCCTGACTGAAACCATAAAAGAAGGAAGGCAAGAAAATGAAACCATTCGCTTCATTCGTCGCAAAAGAGTTCACCCAGCTGCTGCGCGACGGGCGCACGCTCTTCATCCTGCTGGCCATACCGGTGATACAGGTGCTGGTGCTGGGATATGCCATCACGACAGAGGTGAACAACGCCGAGATGGCCGTGCTCGACCCGTCCAGGGACGACGAAACGCAGGCCATCAAGGAACGCTTCGCCGCCAGCCGCTACTTCGACAT
The DNA here is from genome assembly GCA_949297215.1 of uncultured Bacteroidales bacterium. Lineage (GTDB taxonomy): Bacteria > Bacteroidota > Bacteroidia > Bacteroidales > Bacteroidaceae > Alloprevotella. Next base: position 80,145 of record CASFRV010000009.1, read on the forward strand.
AGCCCGCGAACTGACGCAGAGCGCCGACATCGACGCGGCGTTCAGGAGCGGCGACGTCAGCCTGGTGGTGGTCTTCGCCGACGGCTTTGCCGAGGGTCTGAAAGACGGCAGCGGCGCGTCGGTGCAGCTCGTGGCCGACGGCACCGACCCCAACCGGGCTGCCATACTGACGGGATATGCGCGCGGCGTGCTGGCCAGCTGGCAGGCGGAACGCATGCAGACGGCGGGCGTGCCCCTGCGCATCGGCGTGGACACGCACATGCTCTATAACCCGCAGGGCAAGAGCGCCTACAACTTCGTGCCGGGCGTGCTGGGCCTCGTGCTCATGCTCATCTGCACCATGATGACGTCGATTGCCATCGTGCGCGAAAAGGAGACGGGGAGCATGGAGCTGCTGCTGGCCTCGCCCATGAAACCGCTCTGCATCATCCTGGCGAAAATAACGCCCTACTTCCTCCTCTCGGTCGTGAACCTGCTGACGGTGCTGGCCATCGCGGTCTTCGTCATGGACGTGCCCGTGCGCGGCAGCCTGGGGTGGCTCTTCGCGGCCTCGGCGCTCTTCATCGTGGTGGCGCTGGCGCTCGGACTGCTCATCTCGTCGGTCGTCGATTCGCAGATGAACGCCATGCTCGTCTCGGGCCTGGGCATGATGATGCCCATCCTGTTCTTCTCGGGCCTGCTCTTCCCCGTTGAAAGCATGCCCGACGCGCTGCAATGGATATCCTACATCATCCCCGCACGGTGGTTCATCGACATCGCGCGGAAAATCATGATCGAGGGCACGGGCGTGGAACATTTTGCCAAAGAACTGGGCATCATCGCTCTCATGGCCGCCGTGCTGCTGGCCGTGGCCATCAAAAAGTTTAAGGTCAGGCTGGAATGACCACGCTGCACGAAAATGTAAAAAGGAACGGTTATGCTGAAATATCTGCTGGAAAAAGAGTTCAAACAAATACTGCGCAACAAACTGCTCTCGCGGCTGCTTGTTGCCATGCCGGTGCTGACGATTATTGTATTCCCGTTCATCACCAGTCAGGAGGTGCGCGACGTGAAGCTCTGCGTTGTCGACCTTGACCGCAGCCCGGCGTCGGAACGCCTCGTACAAAAGGTGGCGGCAACGGAGAGCTTCGTGCTCACCGACGCCTGCAACAGCCACCGCGAGGCCATGGAAAGCGTTGAAGACGGGCGGACCGACGTGATCCTGGAAATACCGCGCGGGTTCGAACGCAGTCTGGGGCGTGGCGAAGCGGCACAGGTGATGATTGCGGCCAACTCGGTGAACGGCACGCGCGGCAGCCTGGGCGCGCAATACCTGTCGTCCGTCATCAGCGAGTTCTCCGACGAGCTGCGCCGCGAGGCGGGGCTCACGTCACAAGGCTCTACCGGCTTATCGGCCGTCAACGTGACAACCAACTACCGCTTTAACCCGTCGCTCGACTTCCGCACATTCATGGTGCCGGCCCTCATCGTCGTGCTGCTCACGCAGCTGGGCTGCGCGCTCACCGCGCTCAACATCGTGGGCGAAAAGGAAAAGGGAACCATCGAACAAATCAACGTGACACCCGTGTCGAAAAGTCTGTTCATCCTGGCCAAACTCATACCCAACTGGTGCATCGGCTTCATTATGGCTACCATCGGCATATTGCTGGCCTACATCATACACGGCCTCACGCCCGCCGGCAGCCTGCTCACGTTCATACCCTTCGTAGCCGCCTATGTGCTGGCCATCACAGGCCTGGGGCTCGTCATTTCCAACTACTCCGAAACGATCCAGCAGGCCATGTTCCTCGTCTTCCTCTTCCTCATGCTCTTCCTCATGACCGGCGGCATGTTCACTCCCGTTGAAAGCATGCCCGAATGGGCCCAAAAACTGACAGCCATCAACCCCTTGCAGTATTTCGCCGAAGTGATGCGCCTCATATACCTGAAAGGCAGCCACCTCTCCGACATGCTCCCACAATTTTACAGCCTCTGCGCCTTCGCCCTCGCCTTCAACGTCTGGGCCGTCGCCAGCTACAAAAAGAAACAGTAAATAAAGCGCAGCAAAGCCCTCACCTTCCGCCACATCCCCCGCACCTTCCGCCACACCCTCCACATCTCCCGCCAACTCATCCGCACCTACGGTCTCTCCCTCGCCGCCAAGCACAAAAAAAGAGTCCTCCAACGGCGTTAACCGTTGAAGGACTCTCTCATCTAAAAAGGCAGCTACCTACTCTCCCGCATTTCTGTGCA
>CASFRV010000010.1 GCA_949297215.1 uncultured Bacteroidales bacterium
TGCGGGTGCAAAAGTACACACTCTACAGCTTCTGGCCAAACTTTTTCGCAAGTTTTTTCAAGAAAATTTTCGGGGAAATTCTGAAAATCGCAGGCAAAACACTGTTAATCACACGATTATCAAATTTACAACAGGGGAAACTTTTTTGAGACGGCCTATACATAAAAAGACTGCCCGCGCGTTTAGCACAGGCAGCCTCCTAAAGAAATATGTGAGTGGGGTTATTTAACCGAGTCGGCCAATTCTGCGCCCGGCTTGAATTTTATCACTTTCTTGGCGGCGATTTCAATCTTTTCCCCCGTGGCAGGGTTAACTCCCGTACGGGCGGGGCGTTCGCTGACGGAGAATGTGCCAAATCCCAAGAGGGCAACTTTATCTCCCGACCGCAATGCTTCGGATATAGCGTCAAGCGCTGCGTCGAGTGCCTTCTTAGAATCTACTTTCGACAAGCCGGCAGCTGCGGCCATAGCGTTTGCAAGATCTGTTTTATTCATTTGAAGATGATTTTAAAAGTGAATACTCGTCTATATTATGGGGCAAATATAAAGGAAGTTGGCAGTATGCCCAAACTTTTCGTTTACTTTTTTACACAAAGGCAGAAAATATGGCAATTCCAACGCTTCGCCCCCGGAAAAGGCCCTTTAAATCACGGTAACCTTGGCCACCACTCCTTTTTTACCTTGACCTGTGGCCACTATTATATAATAGACTCCCGTCGGCACGCGGCCGCCGTCGTTGGCGCGGGCATCCCATATAAACGAGCCGCCCTGGGCCGTACCGCCGCCCACCACTTGACCTGCCACGTTGGCCACTTTTATGTCAGCGCCCTCGGTCAGTCCTGTCACCGTCACGCTGCCGCTGTACTCCGGCCGGACGGGATTGGGGAAAACTTTCACGTTTGATTTTTCGAGCGAGGATGCAGGCTCCGTCACGCCGGCGCTGTACGAAACAAGCCCCACGTCGGTACCGATCATGACGACACCTGTTGCGGCGTCCACCGCCAGGGAGTAAATGTAGTCGGAAGGCAGGGGCGAATTGTCCGTCGTGAAGTTTTCCAGCACCTCTGATCCGTCGGGGCTGACCAGATAAAGCCCGCTCCCGCCCGTACCTATCCATTTGCGGTTGCCACCGTCGACGGCCAGGGCCGTAACGGGTGCCTCGTTGAGCAGGTAGTCGGCATAGTTGGTCCCGTCGTTGCGGGGGACGACGGGCTGCATCACGCGAAAATCCTCGTCGAACCACGCCGACGGGTCGGAGATGACGAACACGCCACTCTCCGAACCAAACCAAATGGCCCCGTCGCGGTCTTCCACCAGCGAATAGACTCCGCCGAGGATGTACGACTCTCCGTTTTGGTTGGTCACCTGGTAACGATACTGCGTCAGGTCGTCGCGCACATTGTCGATGGTTCCGTTATAGTCGAGGCAAAGCAAGCCACCATTGTGGTTGCTCACCGAGCGGCGCGAAGCCACCCAAAAGCGCCCGCTGCGATCGAAGAGTGTTTTCTCGCAGGTCGGCGCCATATCCAGGTCGCTCACGTAGATGCCCCGCCACGTGCTGTCGGCCTTCAGCACCCTGATGACCGTGTCGCACGAGTTGTTGACCATCCACAGGTTGCCCTCGCCGTCGAAACTGAGACCGTCGGTACGCACAAAGAGCTGCGACGTGCCGCCTCCGTTGGCTACGGCCAGCGGACTGTTGTTCGTACTGAAATAACGGGTCAGCCGCCCGCTGCGAAACTCATAGAGCCCCGTGCCGGCCGCCGTGGCAAAATGGTGTGTGGCGTCGGCAGGGTCCTGCGCCACGCTCGTGATGTCGCGGTAGGTGTTTCCCGTGACGGCAGCGATGCCATCCTCCTGAAAGGCCGTCCATGCTCCGTTCTCATAGCTCATGATGGTACCGGGATAGTGCTCCCGGTCGTAGGGGTCGAGGCGGCCGCCGGCCACAAGCAGGCGGTTGCCTGCATAAGTCATATAATAACACAGGTCGCGCCGCGGCCCGTAGCCTCCGTAGCGCACGCCCGTCGGCTGCAAGCCGGTGTCGCTCCACGCCATGGCCTGCATCCCCTCATAACCACAGGCCGCCCAGAAGGTGCCGGCGGCGTCGCGCGTCAGCTGGCTCCACGTGTTGTCCTGCGCCCATTCGTGTACGGGACGGGTGGGAGCATCGGGCGTATAGAACACGCCTTTATAACTGTTGGCGAAGACTGCCGCGTTGCCGTCGGCATAGAACGACGTGTACGTCTCGCTCGTGAGGCGCGTCATGGCGCGCCGGCCGTCGCTCCCCGCGGGCTCCACCCACCACAGGCCGGCTGTGGCAGCCGTGGCCTCGCCCGTAAACTCTGCAAACACGTACACACCCGTGGCAAAGGGCAGCAGTTTCCTCACGCGCGCCGTCTCGACGGGCTGCCAGGCGGAAACATCCAGCTGGTTGGCCGAGCGGGAGCATGCATACAGCTGGTCTTCGAGCGCCACCCAGTAGGCTCCGTCGAACACCGTCGCGTCATACACCCTCTGTCCCAGCCGGTAGTAGCCCTCCACCTCGCGCCGCGCCAGATTGATACACACCACGCCTTCGTCGGTCGAGATGCAGGCTGTATCGCCGCGGACGCACAGGTTGTTGAGCACGAGGTTGTCGGAATAGGCGTTTTTCAGCTCGGGCATGTTCCCGACGTTGCCTTCGTCGTCGAGCAGGTCGATGTTTCCGTTCTCATACACCAACACGAGCAGCCGTTGCGTCTCGCTGTACCCCATGAAGCGGATGCCCTTGTCGCTCAGCCCCGTCTGTTTCGAATAGAACGTCACCTCGCTCGTCGGCACGTCGCAGGCAAACAAGTTGCCGTCGCTGAGCACATACACGCGGTTGCCTGCCGGCTGGCAGGCCGTCACGTCCTGATAGGCCAGGTGGAAAGTCCATTCGCCGTAGGCCAGGGCCTTTCCGGCCGTCAGCCACAGGAACAGTGAGAGGAAAAGAAGGAAGCGTTTCATGTTGGCAGAGATGTTACGTCGTTTACATGTCGGGGCGGAGCTTTCAGCAGCCGTCCGCCAGATAGTCGTACAGCTTTTTCACGGCCCGTGCGCGGTGGCTGATGCGGTTCTTCACGTCGGGGCCCAGCTCGGCAAAGGTCTGGCCTGTTTCCTCGGGCGAGAAGACGGGGTCGTAGCCAAAGCCCTGCGTTCCGCGCTTCTCCGTGGTGATGAAACCTTCGACGATGCCCTCGAACAGGTGCTCCTCCCCTTTCTCTATTAACGCGATAACTGTTTTAAATTGTGCCGAGCGGTCGTTTTTTCCCTCCAACTCCTGCAAAAGCTTACGCGTGTTGGCTTCCGGGTCGTTGCGGTCGGGGCAGGCGTAGCGGGCGGTATGCACGCCGGGGCGGCCGCCGAGGGCCGTCACCTCCAAGCCCGTATCGTCGGCAAAGCAGTCCATCCCGTAGCGTTCGTACACGTAGCGCGCCTTTTGCAGGGCGTTTCCCGCCAGCGTGTCGGCCGTTTCGGGTATATCGTCGTGACAGTTGATGTCGGCCAGGCTCAACACCTCGACCTTGGCGCCTAGGATGGCACGTATCTCTTCGAGCTTGTGGGCGTTGTTGGTGGCAAAAACCAGTTTTTTCTTCATCGTTGCTTGTCTTGTCGGATTATTTCCAGGGGAACGTGCCCCAGTTCGGCAGCCGTGTCGGTAAACGACGACCAATAGCTGCCCAATATCTTCTGCGTGCGCGCCAGCGTCCAGAGGTCCACCACGGCGCTCTCCATGCCCGCCAGGCTGTCGCGGCGGTTTTCGGCAATTGGCTGCACCATGATGCGGCCTGCGTAGCGGCTGCACAGACGGCTCTTCACCTCTTCGTCGTCGGTGGCCACGAAAAAGGCCGTGTCGGGCCGTTCCGTCAGTTCGCGGTCCATGGCCGTCAGAAAAGCCGCGACGGGCGAGGCTTCGATGGCCACGCGGTGGTCGGTGCGGCGTATGTGAACGCCCACGGTGCGCTCCCCAAAGGCCGCACAGAGCTGTTCCACGCGCTGCTGCAAGGACAGCCTCAGCCTGAGCGCTGCCAGCTCGGCGGCAGCGTAAGCACCCAGCTGGTAGCACGTCGACACGTACACCCGCCGGTGGCCGTCGGTGAGTTTCTGCAAGCCGTCTGCCGCATCGAGCCGGTAGTTCTTCCGCCGGGCGTCGAACGCGAGGCTGCGCAGCAGACCCGGCAGGTGCAGGTTGGCCCGCGTCACGGGACGTTCGGCCCAACGCCCCTCGCGGATGCAGAACGACGGCGCCTCAACGGGCTCGAACAGCTCGTCGAAGCGGGCCCTGCACTCGCGCGTGGCGTTCCACACCACCTCGCAGGCCACGTCGCCCCGCCCGCGGGCAAACGCCAGCACGGACAGGACGACACGCAACCGGTTGCACAGGCCGCCCTGGGCCGCAACGACCAGCTTTTTTCCCTTCGCCGCCGCCATACGTCAACGCGTCGGAGCGACGGTCCACTCCTTATTATATATATAAAGTGTCATTGGGGCTTTTTGTCGGCCTTCACCTTTATCTTGTCGAACCCTTCGCCAAACACGCCGATAACCTTGCTCTGCGAGACGAAGGCGTTCGGGTCGATGTTCTGGATGATGCGGAAGATGTTCGTGCTCTCGCGTTTCTTGGCCAGCACCACGAGCACCTTGCGGTCCTGCTTTGTGTACCACCCCTGGCCGTTCAGCACCGTCACACCGCGGTGGGTGGCACTGATGGCGGCCGCTATCTCGTCATACTCGCGTGAGAAGATGAGAAACTGCACCGACTGCCGGCCGCTGTCGACCACGTAGTCGAGCAGCAGGTTGGTGATGATGAGCGTGCAATAGCCGTAGAGCAGCTTGTCGATGCTGCCCGTCGGCAGGAGCAGGCTCGACGTCACGATGATGATGTCGCAGAGCATCATCATCTGCCCCAGCGTCACGTCTTTATACTTGTTGATGATCGAGGCAATGATGTCGGTTCCGCCCGTCGAGCCGTTGCTCAGAAACACCAGGCCGATGCCAATGCCCTCAATGGCGGCACCCAGGATGCACGACATGAAAATGTTGTCCTTCACGACGCACGGCAAACCGCTGCGCGGATTGATGGCGTTGTTGAACAGGTCGGGCCGCGTCTCGCCGAGATGTATCATCACCTCCTGCACCATGCCAAGCAGAAACGTCAGCATGAAGACGGCGTAGATCGTTTTCAGACAGAAGCGCCAGCCCAACACCTTCACCGCCACGGCCAGCAGAATGATGTTCACCGTGAAAAACGTATACTGCACCGGAAAGCCCGTGGCATAAAAGATGACGGCACCCGCACCCGCCAGACCGCCCATTGTGATTTCGTAGGGCAGCTGGAAGCACGTGAAGCCCGTGGCATAAAGCAGCAGGCCGAACGTGATGACCACATAATCGCGGAAATCCTGGAAAAAAGTGAGCCGCGTTCTTATTCTTCTCAATGGCACTTCCATGACTCACTTCTTTAAAACTACATTGACAATGCGGCCCGGCACGACAATGACCTTGACCACCTGCATGCCTTCCAGATAGCGTGCAGCCTGCTCCGCATCGAGTGCGGCCTGCTCAACAACTTCTTTCGGAGCATCGGCGGGCACGTCGATGGTGAAGCGCGTCTTGCCGTTGAAGGAGACGGGCATCGTCACGGTATCCTCTTTCAGATAAGCCTCGTCCCACTGCGGCCATGCGGCGTCGCAGACAGTCGTCGTGTGGCCCATGAGGTGCCACAGCTCCTCGCACACGTGCGGAGCGAAGGGCGAGAGCAGGACGACGAGCGGTTCGAGCACCCGGGCCGAGCGGCACTTCTGCTGGGCGAGCTCGCCCACGGCCACCATAAAGGCAGGCACAGACGTGTTGTAGGAAAACTCCTCGATGTCCTCGCTCACCTTCTTGATGAGCTTATGCAGGGTCTTCAGGTTGTCGCGCGTGGGCTCTTCGTCGGTCACGGCCAAGCTGCCGTCGGCATCGAAGAAGAGGTTCCACAGGCGGCGCAGGAAGCGGAAGCAGCCGTCGATGCCGTTGCTGTCCCACGGCTTGCTCTGGCTGATGGGGCCCAGGAACATTTCGTAAAGGCGCAGCGTGTCGGCGCCATACTTGTCGACGATGTAGTCGGGGTTGACCACGTTGTACATCGACTTCGACATTTTCTCCACGGCCCAGCCGCAGATGTATTTTCCGTCCTCAAGGATAAACTCGGCATCGCGGTAGTCGGGGCGCCACCGACGGAAGGCTTCGACGTCGAGCACGTCGTTCTGCACGATGTTCACGTCGACATGCAGCGGCGTGACGTCGTATTGGTCCTTCAAGCCCAGAGAGACGTACGTGTTGGTGTCCTTGATGCGGTAGACAAAGTTGGAGCGTCCCTGTATCATACCCTGGTTCACCAGTTTGCGGAACGGCTCCTCGACGCACGACAGCCCCAAGTCGTGCAGGAACTTGTTCCAGAAGCGGCTGTATATGAGGTGTCCCGTGGCATGCTCGGTGCCGCCCACGTAGAGGTCCACGCTCTGCCAGTAGTCGTCGGCCTCGCGGCTCACGAGGGCGCTGTCGTTGCGCGGATCCATGTAGCGCAGATAGTAGGCCGACGAGCCGGCAAAGCCGGGCATCGTGTTCAGTTCGAGCGGGAAGACGGTGCTGTTGTCGATGCGTGCGTTGTCCGTCACGCAGCGTGCGGCCTCGTCCCAGGCCCAGCAGGTGGCGTGGCCCAGGGGCGGCTGTCCGTCCTCGGTGGGCTCGTAGCGGTTCACCTCGGGCAGCTCGAGCGGCAGGCACTCCTCGGGAACGACGCAGGCCACACCGTTCTTATAATAGACGGGGAAAGGCTCGCCCCAGTAGCGCTGGCGGCTGAAGATGGCGTCGCGCAGACGGAAGTTCACCTTGACGCGGCCCAGCCCCTTTTCGGCCACGAAGCGTTTTGTGGCGGCAATGGCCTCGGTCACCGTCAGGCCGTTCAGCGAGAAGCCGTCGAGGGCAGTCACGCCCGGCCGCGGCGAGTTGCACACGATGCCCTCCTTGGCGTCGAAGCTTTCCTCCGAAACGTCGCAGCCCTCGATGAGGGGCACGACGGGCAGGCCGAAGCGGCGTGCAAAGGCATAGTCGCGGCTGTCGTGGGCCGGCACGGCCATGATGGCTCCCGTGCCGTAGCCCGCCAGGACGTAGTCGCTCACCCAGACGGGGATGGCCTCGCCCGTAAAGGGGTTCAGGGCATACGAGCCCGTGAAGACGCCCGTCACGCGGCGGTCGGCAATGCGCTCGCGCTCGGTGCGTTTTTTCGTGGCCTCAACGTAGGCTTCCACCTCGGCCCGCTGCTCGGGCTTGGTGAGGCGTGCCACGAGTTCGCTCTCGGGCGCCAGCACCATAAAGGTGACGCCGAAGATGGTGTCGGCCCGTGTGGTGAAGATGGTGAACGTCTCGTCGCCGTCTTTCACGGCAAAGCGCATCTCGGCTCCCTCGCTGCGCCCGATCCAGTTGCGTTGCGTCTCTTTGATCGAGTCGGTCCAGTCGATGGTGTCGAGGCCGTCCAGCAGGCGTTGGGCATAGGCCGACACGCGCAGGCACCACTGCCTCATCTTTTTCTGCACCACGGGGAAACCGCCGCGCTCGCTCACGCCGTCGACCACCTCGTCGTTGGCCAGCACCGTTCCCAGCCCGGGACACCAGTTGACCATCGTTTCGCCCAGATAGGCAATGCGGTAGTTCATCAGCACCTCGGAGCGCTGCTTCTCGTCCATGGCGCGCCACTGGTCGGCCGTGAACGTGAGCTCCTCGCCGCAGGCGGCGTCGACGCCCTCGGTGCCGTTCTGCTCGAAGGCCGCCGTGAGCTCCTCGATGGGGCGTGCCTTGTCGGCCCGACGGTCGTAGTAGCTGAGGAACATCTTGCGGAAGGCCCACTGCGTCCAGTGGTAATAGGCCGGGTCGCAGGTGCGTATCTCGCGGTCCCAGTCGAACGAGAAGCCAATTTTGTCGAGCTGCTCGCGGTAGCGTGCGATGTTGGCCGCCGTCGTCACGGCCGGGTGCTGCCCCGTCTGTATGGCATATTGTTCGGCCGGCAGCCCATAAGCATCGTAGCCCATGGGGTTCAGCACGTTAAAGCCCTTCAAGCGTTTATAGCGCGCGTATATGTCTGAGGCGATGTAGCCCAGCGGATGGCCCACGTGCAGGCCGGCACCCGATGGGTAGGGAAACATGTTGAGCACGTAATACTTAGGCCGCGAGGCGTCTTCCGTCACGTGGTACGTCCCTTCGGCGGCCCAGCGCTCGCGCCATTTCTTCTCGATTTCTCTGAAATTATACTCCATTGCCGGTTGTTACGGTTACATTGTTCTCACATTACGGCTTTTAGCCGCGGCAAAGGTAGTGAAAGGTGGGCGCAAAAGAAACATACTTGTTTGAGTTTTTTATGTTTAATCGCCGTCGTCGCCATAAAGCAGACGTTTCAATTCTTCTTTGGTGGGCAGATAAGTCATATACTTGGCTGCGAAAATCTGTTTCTCGTCCTTTGGCAACGTGTATTCCACCACTGCGTCGTTCTTTTCCGCACAAAGCACGATGCCCACGGGAAGATTGTCGCCGGGGTTCATCAGATTGCGCGTATAGTAGTTTACGTACATCTGCATCTGGCCAAGGTCCTGGTGGGTCAAGGCGTCCATTTTCAAATCGATCAGAACGTAGCATCGGGCCGGGATGTTATAGAACACCAGGTCGATGTAGAAATGCTGATCGTCGAGCGTGATGCGCTTTTGCCTGGCCACGAAACAATAGCCCCGCCCCAGTTCCAAGAGGAAGTGTTGCAATTTGCTGATGAGCATCTGTTCCAAATCGCCTTCCAGGAAATGCTCTCCTTGCTTGATGCCCAGGAACTCCAAGATGAACGGGTCGCGGATAAGTTCGCGGGGCGTCATTGTCTTCGGTGCCGACGTCTGTATTTCGTTCTTCACCTTGTCCTTGTCGCGGCTGGCCAGCATTCGCTCATAAAACATCGTGTTTACCTGGCGTTCCAACTGGCGCGTGCTCCAATTCTCCGCCACACATTCCTGAATATAGTAGTTGCGTGCCGTTTCGTCCTGCACTGTCAGCAATGTTCGCCAATGCGTCCAGCTCAATTGGTCACGCAGTGCGTGACTTTTTGGGTATAACAAATAAAATTGCCTCATCAGCTTGAGGTTTGTCGCGGTAAATCCACCACCATATTCAGCCATTAGCCTTTTTGAAAGCCTTGGAATCACGCCTTTCCCATATGCTGCCCGGGCTTTCCCCGCCTGTTCATACTCCACGATGTACTTGCCTACCTGCCAATAAGCGTCTATGGTGGCCGTGTTTACCGTTCGAGCTATTTGCCGCCGCGCATTGTCGAGCATCTGCTTGATCTGTGTAAACAGCCGCTCCTCGCCGTTTCCCTGCGCTGCCAATGATGTGTTATTTTCCATGTGCCTGGTCAAAATTATCGGGTTCTTGCTGAAACGCATTGCCTGTTACCAAAAGCAAATATAGCGATTTTTATTGGAAGCGGCCGAATGGCTGCACAACCACGGGATAAAGTCAATTTTCAAAAAATGATGACACGGGCCGACGGGCGAAAGAGAGCGGCGGAGGGGCATTTTCGGGCGCGGCACGGGGCGGTGCGAGGGAAACATCCCATGCATCGCGCGAGGCATGGGGTGTTTCGGCCGATCCATGGGGTGTTTCTGACGCATCGCGGCCTTGGTTTTGTGACATATAGTGGCGAAAACGGAGTTTTACGCGCTCCATGCGGCGGAGGGCGCGACGCTCCACGCTCATTGTCAGGCGGTTGCGTTTTTCGCTCGTTGGCCCTCCGTCGCGCGCCGCGCTGAAAACGTTGCGCGCAGGGCCCTCTGGCAGCGCCCCGGCGTCCGGCTTTGTGCGCCACGGGCTGCCCGGGCCACGGGACGGCGCGTTTGCGTTTCTTCACGCTTCGATACATTCGCAAACGCGCTGCTGCCACCTTTGTCACCCGTTTCAGTGATAACGGTCGGCGGCGACGGTTCCCGAAATGCCCATTTTTAGGTATTTCCGAGGCGCGGCGGGGGCTGTACCTTTGCACCCGGAGAAAAGGCCGCCCGCCACGGCTCGCTGCGGCCTGTGCTCCGCTTGTTTTTAACGAACCGATTTACCCCTTGCAAAGAACGAATTTCCTCCACAGTCTCCTGCTGCTTCTGCTCGCCGCGCTGCTGCCCGCCGCCGCTGCGGGCCAGACGCTGACGCTGACGGGCTCGGTCAGGACGGCCGAGGGCCGGCCCGTGGGGCTGGCCACGGTGCAGCTCAACCAGTCGCTCGGCACGCAGACCGACGACGACGGCACGTTCAGCATCGGCCGCCTGCGGCCGGGCACGTACACCTGGCGCGTGGCCTATCTGGGCTATGAAACGCGCACCGGCCAGATTACGCTGCGCACGGGCCGCGAGCGGCTCGACGTGACGCTGCGCGAGATGAACCTGCAACTGAAAGACGTGACCGTCGTGGCCACGCAGAGCCGCGAGGGCTCCACCTCGACCATCGGGCAGGAGGCCATACGCCACATACAGCCCAAAAGCCTGGCCGACCTGCTGCAACTCGTGCCGGGCGGCCTCACCACCAACCCCGACCTGAGCTCGCTGGCCCAGGCACAGATACGCGAAATAGACGCCGACGCCAACAACGCGCTGGGCACGGCCGTCGTGGTGGACGGCACGCCCCTCTCGAACGACGCCAACCTGCAAGCCCTGGCCACAGGGCGCTACGGCGCGGCATCGAGCGCCACGGCCGACGGCATGAACGACCAGACCACCGCCGGCCGCGGCACTGACCTGCGCACCGTGAGCGCCGACAACATCGAGAGCGTCGAGGTGATACGCGGCATCCCGTCGGTGGAGTATGGCAACCTCACGTCGGGCGTCGTCGTGGTGAAGACCAAGGCGGGCGCCACGCCCTGGGAGCTGAGGGCCAAGGCCGACCCCTTCTCCAAGCTCGTTTCGGGCGGCAAGGGCTTTGCCCTAAAACGCGGCGGGGCTGCCAACTTCAGCGTCGACTACTCTTCCTCGTACGGCGACACGCGCCGCCGCTACTTGGGCTATGAGCGCATCACGGCCTCGGCGGGCTACTCCGACAAGTTCGGCCCCCTCTCGCTGAACGTGCGCAGCGCCTTCTATTCGAACGTCAACACGCGCCGCTCCGACCCGCAGATGACGGAGATGAACGTGACGTATAAAAACAAGAACGTGGGCGGCCGCCTTTCGCTCTACGGCACGCTCACGGCCGACGCGCCCTGGCTGTCGAGCCTCGACTATAACCTCTCGGTGCAGGCCGCCGGGACGCTCGACGACCACCACGAACTCGTACATACGCCCGACGGCGTCGTCACCGACGTGCGCGAGGCGGGGCTGCACGAGGCCCGCTTCCTCAACAAGGCCTACTATGCCGACTACCAGCTCAAAGGCCTGCCGCTCAACGTCTACATGCAGCTCAAGGGCGAGAAATACTTTGCCCTGCCCCGCGACGGCTACACGTCGCTGCGCTACGGCCTCGACTATACGCTCGACGCCAACCGCGGCCGGGGCCTCGTGTTCTCGATGGAGGCGCCGCCCCAAAGCTCGGGGGCCCAGACGCTGCGCCCCCGCTCCTTCAAGGACATACCGGCCTTGCAGAACCTCTCGTTCTTTGCCGAGGACCGCCTGCACACGGCCCTGGGCGGACGGCCCCTCACGGCCACGGCGGGCGTGCGCCTGAGCCGCCTCTTCCTGAACGCTGCGAAGAGCGGCGGACGCCACGGCATCTTTGCGGCCGAGCCGCGCCTGAACCTGTCGTTCACCCTGCTCGACCGCCGTAACAACGCCCTCTTCGACCACCTGAGCCTCACGGGCGGCTACGGCATCAGCCACAAAATGCCCACGCTGCTCTATCTCTACCCCGACCACGTGTGGTTCGACAACGTGAGCCTGAGCCACTACGGCACCGACGAGAGCTCGCGCCTGGCCCTCATGACCACGCAGGTGGTCGAGGCCACGCAAAACACCGACTTGAAGCCTGCCGAAAGCCGCAAGTGGGAGGTGGGCCTGCGCTTTGCCCTTGGGGGCGTCAAGGGCTCCGTCACCTACTTCAACGAGCGCCACCGCCACGAGTTTGGCTTCGCCTCGCAGCTCTTCTGGGCCCACTACGACCGCTTCGACGTGCCGGCCGCCGCCACCGACGTGCGCTTCGACGGCACCGGCGTGAGCTACACGCTCGACGGCACCGCCCACACCGCCGCCCGCACGGCCCTGACCGACCTGTACACGTGGAGCCGCCCCGACAACACGACGCGCTCGATGAAACAGGGCGTGGAATACACCCTCGACCTGGGCACGTGGCAGGCCCTGCGCACCTCGCTCAACGTCGACGGCGCATGGCTCCACATCAGGCGCACCGCCGAAAAGCAGCAGCTGCGCTACATCGACCGCACGTACGACTATGCCGCCGTCATGCCCGCGGGCAGCGGCCTCGTGTCGAACCGCCTGAACACCAACTTCCGCTTCATCACCCACATCCCCGCCGTGCGGCTCATCTTCACCACGACCGTGCAGGTTGTGTGGTACGAGAGCGAGCAATCGGTCTACGAGGACGCCGACGGCAACGCCCTCTACCGCCCCACGGCCGACGGCACGCAGCTCTGCGTGGAGCCCCTGGGCTTCTACGACAAGAGCGGGGCCTACACCCCGTGGCGCCCCGAGCATGCGGCCGACCCCGTGCTCGGACGCATGGCCCAGCGCTACATGAGCTACGCCTTCGAGCGCGACGTGGTGGCCCCCTGGGTGCTGCTCAACTTCCGCCTCACCAAGGAGCTGGGACGCTTCGGCGAAGTGTCCTTTATCGCCAACAACTTCCCCAACATGTCGCGCTGGCACACCAACCGCCACTCGCGCGCCCAGCGGCAGCTCTACCCCGACATGTACTTCGGCGCCGAGCTGAAGCTCTCCCTTTGAAACAAACATCCCAACAATCATCAAAAAACATCCCGTTATGAAAACAAGACATCTCAACCTGTGGAGCGCCCTGCTCCTCGTGGCCGGAGGCCTCACCACCTTTGCTTGCAGCGACGACGAGGACCAGGCCCCGCAGCGCCACGTGCTCACCGTCAACCTCACGCTGCCTGCCGAGGTGGCCGCCACCGACGTCGAAGACCTCAAAGTCGTCGTCACCGACAGCCGCGGCTCAAGCGACACCGTGAGCGTGACGGGCGGCCAGAGCGTGGCCGTCGAGCTCCTGCAAGGACAATACACCCTGACAGCCGACGGAAAAATCAAGGACGAGAACTTCAGCTACGTCAGCGGCACCGGGAACGTGGCTCTCTACGCCGATGCGACGACCACCATCGCGCTGTCGAAAATCATCCAGTCGCCCCTCGTCTTCAAGTCCATATACAGCACGGGCGGCATCGCAGGCTACGTTGTCGACCAGTACTACGAAATCGTCAACAACTCGGACGAAGTGCAATACCTTGACGGCCTCATCATGAGCGCGCCCACGGGCCACCAGACGGCAGCCAACGCCTGGCAGGCAGCCGGCGTCACCGACCTCTACGAGAGCGGGCAAGGCGTCGTCGTGGCCTTCCCCGGCAGCGGAACCGACCATCCGTTGCAGCCGGGCGAGAGCGTCGTCGTGGCCAACGACGCCGTGAACCACCGGGAGATGGCTCCCGAGGGCAACAACTGCCCCGACCTGAGCGGAGCCCAGTGGGAGGTCTACATCAGCAACGTCAACGGCGAAATCGACTACCCGGGGGCCGACAACCTCGACGTCATCTTCCAGAACAACGCCTATATGAAAGCCTTCGGGCTGGGCTTCTTCGGCCGCGGCTTCATCCTGGCCCGCTGCCCCGAGGGCATGACGCCCGCCCAGTTCGCAGCCGACCCTGCCAACTTGCAGACCATGCCGGGAACCACGAGCTCGACGCAGTATCTCATGATACCGAGCGACTACGTGCTCGACGCCGTCGACATCTGGGAGCCGGGGTCGGAAACGTTCTACCCCACCTTCCTCGCCAAAGACGACGCCAACGGCATCGTGGGCAGCGAGGCTTGGAGCGGTCGCTGCGTGCGCCGCAAGGTGAGCCGCATCGAAAACGGCCGTGCCTACTACCAGGACACCAACAACTCCTCGGCCGACTTCCTCAACAACCAGCCGCTCACGCCGGGCCAGACGCCTACGCAGGCCGACCTCTGACACTAACACGGGACGGCCGGCGCTGGAAAACGCCCGACGCCGGCCACCGGCAGAAAAGACAAAAGGCAGTGGCGTCCCGCCCGGGCTCCACTGCCTTTTTCCCGACCCCTCCACCCATCACAGCATGAAGAAATCACTCATCACCACACCGCGCCGCCTGCTGCTCGCCACCCTGCTCACGGGCGCGGCCACGACGCGCGCCGCCCTGCCCGACAGCACCCTCCTGCTGCTGCGCCACGCCGACGCCGACCGCACGGCCAACCTGCGCATGGGCAGCCTCAACCCCGTGAGCCTGCGCCACCACGCCGTCAAGGACTACGGCTACGGCGCCGTGGGCTACAGCTGGACCCACGGCGGCTATCACGCCCCCGACGCCTCGGGCCATGCCGACGCCATCGACGTCCGTCTCGACGGGCGCCGCAGGCTGGGCGCGTTCGACGTGGCGGGCTACATCGCCTATCTCAACTCCACCGAGCGCCACCGCAGCTGGAACAGCACGCTCTTCCTCCCGGCCGACAACCCCTTCGTGCTGTGCGACTCGGTGGCGGGCGAAACGTCGACCGAGAGCTTCCGCCTGGGCGTGGCGGCCGCATGGAACGGCGGGGGACGCCTCACGGCAGCCCTCCGGGCCGACATGCTCACGGGAAGCATGGCCGACCAGACCGACCCGCGCCCCAAAACCGACGCCACGTGGATCCATCTGGCGCCGGGCGCCGAGCTGGCCCTCACGCCCGCCCTCTCGCTCGGCCTCGCCCTGAGCGCCGACATCTACCGCGCCAACACCTCGCACGTCGTTATCAACACGATGGAGACGCACCGCTTCTTCCTGATGAAGGGCGTGGGCGACTTCCAGCGGCAGTCGTCGGCCGACATCGGATCCTACCCCCGCGAGTACAAGGGTGAGACCTTCGGCGGCGCCCTCACGCTCGTCTACGAGCCGCAAGGGAAGCGCTGGCGCAACTTTCTCGAGCTGCGGGCCGCGGCCGGGGGCGAGGACGCCGTCGACGGCGGCACCCACTTCACCTACCGCGGTGGCGACTACGCCCGCCGGCGGTTCAGCCTCAGCGAGCGGGCTCAAATCGTGGGGAGCCGCGCCACGCACGACGTCACCCTCGAAGCCAGCTACGCCACGGGCGAGGGCACGTGGTACGACCAGCGGCGCATGGTCGACACCGAGCACGGCAACATCATCTACTACGAGACGCTGAGCAAAGACCTCATATATAAATCGACCGACATGGCTGCCGCCATCGGCTGGCGCGCCACCCTGCCCGGCCGCGGGCTGCCCCGCTGGACGTTCACGGCCTCGGCCCGCGTGGAGCGCTCGGAGCGCCGCCACTTTGCCGCCGAAACCACGCGCCAGGAGCTCACGCGGGCCGCGCTGCGGGCCGGGGTGGAAAGAAGCGTGGCCCTGCGCCGCTGGGCCCTCACGGCCCGTCTGGCGGGAGCTTACGTCCTGCCGCTCGGGGAGCGCACCTACGGCTCGGCCCTGGCCGACCTCGAAGCGGAATACGCGGCCCCCTTCTTCGAATACCGCAGCGCCCGCGAGGCCGGCGTGAGCGGTAGCCTCGAAGCCCTCGTCCCGCTCAGGAGCAGCGGCCTCGGTCTGCGCGCCTTTGCCGATGCCTCGGGACGTTTCTTCCTGGGCGACGGCACATGGAGCGACCGCTACGACGGCACCTCGCAGCTCAACATTCGGGCGGGCGTGGGCCTGGCCTTCTGATGCCTCCCTGTCACGCATAAACCCCTTATCGCATGAAACGAACCCTCACCCTCCTTCTGCTGACCCTCATCGCCACGGCCGCACACGCCGTGCGCCACACGTTTGCCGTCGTCGTCGACACGGTGAGCCTGCGCCTAGCGGCGGCCGAACTGCGCGATTACGCCTGGGCCGTGGAGCAGACCAACGGCTGGCGCGTCGTCGTGCTGCCCGACCGCTGGGGCTGCCCCGACTCGCTCCGCGCCGAGCTGCGACGTCTCTATCTCGACGACAAAGCCCCGCTCACGGGCGCTGTCTTCGTGGGCGACATACCCATCGCCATGGTGCGCGACGCGCAACACCTAACGAGCGCCTTCAAGATGGACCAGCGCGAGCCGCGGCGCGAGAGCTCCGTGCCGTCCGACCGCTTCTACGACGACTTTGACCTCGTCTTCGAGCCTCTGGGCCGCGACGAGGGCACGCCCCTCTTCTACTATTCGCTCACGTCGGCCTCGCCCCAGGAGCTCCGTCCCGACATTTTCAGCGGGCGCATCCGCCCCACCGACGCGGGCGGCACCTCGCGCTACGAAAAGCTGCGCCGCTACCTGCGCAAGGCCGTGGCGGCCAAGCGCGCGGCCGGGCCCGTGCGGCGGCTGTTCTACTTTACGGGGCACGGCAGCCTCTCGGAGTCGGCCGTGGCCCACATCGACGAGAAGCGCGGCTGGCTCGACCATTTTCCTGCCCTCGGAGCGCTGCCTTCGTCGGTCGAATACATGGACTTTGCCGACGCTCCCGACGTCAAGACGCGCCTGATGAACCAGCTCATGCGCACCGACATCGACATTGCCGTCCTGCACCACCACGGCGACTGGGACACGCAGTATCTGAGCGACTCGGTGAACCTCACGCTGGCCGACTTTGACTCCCTGGGCTTCGCCCCGTCGTGCCGCCTGGTCGTGCTCGACGCCTGCTTCAACGGCTCGTTCCACCGCGACGACTGCATCGCCTCGCGCTACGTCTTCGCCGAGGGCGAAACCGTGGTGGCCCTGGGCGGAACGGTGAACCTGCTGCAAGACAAGCGCTACGACCGCTACATGGGCCTCATGGACGAAGGCGTCTGCGTGGGGCGCATCCACCAATATGCCTGCCGGCTCGAAGAGCACGTCATCGGCGACCCCACGTTTGCCTTTGCTCCGCGCGGAGCGGCGCCCCTGCCGGCTGCAGTGGCTGACGGCGAGGCCGCCGGGCGCCGCCTGCTCGACCACCCGCTGGCCGACGCGCGCTGCCTGGCGCTGGCCGAGGCCTTCCGCGGCGGCCGGGTGGAGGCAGCCCGCCTCGTCGGCCTTGTGCGCACCGACCCCTCGCCGCTGGTGCGGCTCGAAGCGCTGATGCTGCTCGCCGAGAGCGGCGGCGAGGCCTACGTCGAAGCCCTCGCGGCGGCCGCTGCCGACAACTATGAGATGACGCAGCGCTTTGCCGCCAGCGGCATCGGCCGCGTGGGCCACCCCTCGCTGGCCCTGCCCCTGGTGAAGCTGCTCGCCTCGCCGGGCACGTCGGCCCGCGTGCGCTTCTGCGCGGAGCAAAGCCTGCAATATTTTCCTGCCGACACGCTTCGCGCCGCCCTCGCCCGCGTGTACGCCGACCCGGCCATGCGCCGCGTCGACAAAGCCGGGGAGAAGCGCCGCCTTGAAACCCTCGTCGGGCGCGCCGCCACGCGCTGGGCCGACGACGTGGCCCGCCTGTGCCGTGGCGAGATGACGCCGCGGCAGGCCCGGCAGTATGCCGACTACCTGCGCATCTACCTGCCCCACGACCAGATGGCCGACGTGGCCCGCCTGGCCCTGCGCTGCAACGACGCGGAGCTTGCGCGCGCCCTGGTGCACGCCCTGGGCTGGCACGCCGCCTCGTGGCGCGCCCCCGAGGTGCGCGAGCTGCTGCGCCCCCTGGCCGACGACGCCGCGGCCCCGCCCGCCGTGCGCGACGAGGCGCGCCGCACCCTGAAACGCCTGACGCCCAGCGTCACGGGCCGCCCCTGACGCCCCGGTGCGAAACAACCATCCGAACATCAAACCGACACATTTTATGATACGCAAAATCCTACTCACCGCCGCGGCCGCCGTGCTGGCCGCCCTGAGCGCCGCGGCACGCGGCGGCTTTGCCATCGTCATCGACCCGAAGAGCTACGCCGAGGCCCGCGCCGAGGTGGAGGCCTATGCCGACGCCGTGCGCGAGACAGACGGCCTGACGCCCCACATCCTCGTGGACCGCTGGGGCGTGCCCGACTCCATCCGCGCCGCCCTGCGCCGCATGCACGACGACAGCCGCACGGCGCTCGAAGGCTGCGTCCTTGTGGGCGACATACCCATCGCCATGATACGCGACGCCCAGCACCTGACGAGCGCCTTCAAGATGAACCAGAAGATGGACCGCCGCAGCTCCTCCGTGCCCTCGGACCGCTTCTACGACGACTTCGGCCTGCAATTTGAGCCCTTGGGGCGCGACGAGAGCGAGCCCTACTTCTACTACTCGCTTGCGGCCTCGGGCGAGCAGCGCCTCGAACCCGACCTGTACAGCGGCCGCATACGCCCCACCGACGTGGGCGGCACCTCGCGCTACGAGAAGCTGCGCCGCTACCTGCGCAAGCTCGTGGCCGAAAAGCGGGCCCGCCCGCAGCTGCGCCGCATCTTCTTTTTCAGCGGCCACGGCTACATCTCCGAGTCGCGCCCGGCGCGCATGGACGAAAAGGCCGGGCTCTACGAGCACTTCCCCCTGCTGCGCGGGCAGCGCGAGGCTATCGGCTACATGGACCACAGCGACGTCAACCCCGTGAAGGAGCGCCTCATGAACGAGCTCATGCGCGACGACCTCGACTTCGCCCTGCTCCACCACCACGGCCTGGACAACACGCAATACCTCAACGAGATTGCCATGCCCCGCATGCCGCGCCAGGCCCGCGAGTGGATCAAGGCCTACTGCCGCGCCCGCCTGCAAGCCGCCCGCGAGCGCGGACGCAACACCGACTCGCTGCGCACCGTGCTCGAAGGGCAGTATGACCTGCCCGCCTCGTGGCTCGAAGGCTGGGACGACCCCGCCCTGCTGCGCGCCGACTCGCTGCGCGACGCCGCCCTCGACCTCCACTTGGAGGACTTTGCTGGCTACGGCTTCGCCCCCAACTGCCGAGTGGTGATGATCGACGCCTGCTTCTGCGGCTCGTTCCACCTGGACGACTGCATTGCCAACCAATACATCTTCTCGCCGGGCCGCACCGTGGCCTGCATCGCCAACTCGGTCAACGTGCTGCAAGACAAATGGAGCGACCGCCTGGTGGGCCTCATGGCCATGGGCGGCTGCGTGGGCGACGTCGTGCGCTATTCCACCTATCTCGAATCGCACGTCGTGGGCGACCCCACGTTCCGCTTCGCCGACGAGCGGGGTCACAACGTCGACGAGCTCATACGCCTCGACCGCGTGGCCCGGTGGAAGAAGCTGCTGCGCGCCCCCGAGGCCGACCTGCAAGTGCTGGCCATCGAGCACCTGCACCGCCACGGCGCCATCGGCAGCGACGAGCTGCTCCGCCTGTTCCGCACCTCGCCGTCGGCCCTGGTGCGCATGCAGGCCTTGCAGACGCTCTCGCAGATCAACGACGCGCGCTTTACCGAAGCCCTGCGCCTGGGCGTCGACGACAGCTACGAGCTCGTGCAGCGCCACGCCCTGCGCCTGCTGGGCAGCACGGGCGACACCGCCCTGGTGCCGGGCCTCATCAGCGTGTGCATACGCAACAACACGTCGGAGCGCTGCAACTTCAACGCCCGCACCGCTCTGTCGTACTACACGGCCGACGTGCTCCTGCCCGAGTTTGCCCGCCAGTTTGACAGCCCCGCGGTGAAATACGTGCGCAAGGACACGGTGCGCGCCATCATCGAGAAGAGCATACGCTACAACGCGGGCAAGTGGACCGAATACATGGACCGCATCACCTCGCCCGACACGCCGCAGAAGCAGCGCCTCTCGGCCATACGCACGCTGCGCAACAACTGCGTGCATGCCGCCGTGCCGCGCCTCGTGGCCTACCTGCGCTCGTGCACCGACGCCGCCACGCAGGTGGCCCTGCTCGAAGCGCTGGGGTGGCACCGCCTGTCGACGGGCGCGCCCCTGGTGCGCCGGGCCGCCCTCGACATGAGCCGCGACGAGCGTCTGGCACCCGAGGTGCGGCGCGAGGCGCTGAAAACCTATAACCGCCTGCAATGAACCGTCACAGCCTGCTCCCGGCAGCCCTCGTGCTGCTGGGATTTTTAGTGCTCCCTGCGGCCGCACAGCTGCGCCGCCCGCTCTATCCCGCCCCGCGGCTCACGCCCCGCGTGGCGGCCATCCGCGACGCCCGCACGCCGTGGCAGCCCGCGCGCCCGGCCGCCACGGAACTGCCCGCGGCCGTCGACAACTCGCAGACGACCTTTTTCCCGCCCGTCATCGACCAGCAGGGCGGCTCCTGCGCCCAGGCGTCGGCCATCGGCTACGTGTTTACCTACGAGATGAACCGCCTGCTGCGCCGCAGCGCGGCCGAGGCGGGCAACCGTTTCAGCTATCTCTTTGCCTGGAACTTCCTGAACGGCGGAACCGACGAGGGAGGCTTTGCCGAAGAGGGCTTCTTCCTGGCGCAGCGCTACGGCATGATGACCGAGGCCGACTTTGGCACGGCCCTAGCCTCGCAGTTTAAATGGGCTTCGGGCTTCGAACAGTATATGAACGCGCAGCGCTACCTCGTGGAGCGCATCTACACCTTCCCGGCCACCGACGAGGCGGGCCTGGCCGCCATCAAGCGCTATCTGGCCGACGGCGGGACGGGAGCTGCCGAGGGCGGCATCGTGAGCTTCTCGACATACAGCGGCAACTGGACCGTGGCGCCCTACGACGGCCCCTCGCTCACGGGCTACGGCCGCCTGCTCACGCGGCTGGCCACCGAGGGGGCCCACGCCCTGACCATCGTGGGCTACGACGACACCGTGGCCTATACCGACGCCGGGGGCCAACGCCGCGAGGGAGCCTTCATCGTGGTCAACACGTGGGGCAGCGCCATGCACGACCGCGGCCGCTTCTACCTGCCCTACCACTTCTTTACCGACCGCAGCCAGCTGACCTTTCCCTCACAGCTGGGCGAGGACATGACGGGCGTGAGCGTGCGCACGGCCGAGCCGCGCCTGCTGCTGCGCGTGGGCCTGAGCTACTCGTCGCGCAACGACCTGGCCCTGCGCTACGGCGCGGCCGACGGGCGCGACGCCACGCGCCCCGCGACGTGGCACGACTTGCAGATTGTGCGCAACCAGGGCGGCGACTGGCCCCTGCTCGGCGCGTGGAACAACACGGGCACGCTCACGCTGGCCATCGACTATACGCCCCACCTGGCCCGGCCCGACGAGCGGCCCGCCCGCTTCTTTCTCGACGTCGTACGCTCGGGCCGCGGCGCCACGCTGGGCAGCGGACGCCTCACGGAGCTCAGCGTGGTCGACCTGCGCACGACGCCCGCCCGCACCTACACCCTGACCGCTACGGAGGGCGAACTGGCGCTGGGGAACAACGTGTTCAGCCTGCCCGTCGTGCCGCGCCTCACGGTGTCGGCCTCGCCCCTGCGCGCGGCCGCAGGCGACGGGCGCGCCTACGTGGTGCGCTGCGCCGACGGCCGTCTTGTGAAAGTGCAGTTTGTCAGCGGGCCCGACGGCCGGCGGCAGCTGCGATATGCCCCCTTACGCATACAGGAAGCCTTATGAAACACCTCTTCTACCCCCTCTTGCTGACGGCCGCCCTGCTCTGCGCGGCCTGCACCGACGACAGCCCCGCCACCGCGCCCGACGGCGCCCGCACGAGCGAGGCCTGGACCGACGACTCGACGGCCTGGACCTACGTGTCGCTCTCGACGGGCCGCATCGTGGGCCGCTCGGCGCTGGGCGACGCCCGGGCCGACTCGCTCTGGGCCGCCCGCACCGACTGGGACATAGCCACCTGCGGCTCGCTGCTGCGCACCAACGGCGGCACCTCGGGCAGCGGCCGCGGCGCCATAGGCCGCTCCGACGCCCCGTTCGACCTAACGGCAGCCCCGCCGGCCGCCGGCCTCGTCACCGACTGCGACACCGTGGAGCTCTGGTAGCCCCGTCGCAGCACGGCTCCCCCCCGACGCGGGCGGCGCGATGGGTCGCGCCGCCCGTGCCGTTTGTGGCCGCCACCCGCCCGGGCCGCGCGCGCCGGGCCGCCCGGCGTTAAAGCGGACACGCACGGAACAAGCGCCCGACGCGCCAAAAAAGACGCGCCGCGGGAGCTTCGCGGCGAGGCATGGGAGGGGTTCAACACATCGATGGGATGGAAATCGAAATCCATGGGCACTTTTCAGCTCTCCATGGGATGTTTCGACCGAAAAATGCGCGTCGTTTTGTGACGTATGGTGGCAAAAACGCGCCTCGCGGCGGGCTATGCGCCGGCCCGTCGCGGCTTATCGCCTCATTATCAGCAGTTTCTCGTTTTTCGCTCATTGGCACCCGTCGGCGCAGGCGTGCGCAAATGGAGCGCTCTGCGTGTTAAAAAATCGGCCGGAACCGAAAAACTGACCAATCGGCCCAGCTGCAAAAAAACGGCCGGCACCCTCGCGCAGAGAGCACCGGCCGGTGTGGGTTCAGGCCTTGCCTGCCTCAACGGGCCATGCGGCCGAACAGATGGGCGCGGCGCTTGGCCGGCTTGGGGGCGCTGAGCGGAGCCACCTTGGACGCCGTGTCGGGGGCGGCGGCATAGGTGAAGGAGAGCTCGCCGCTGTAAAGCGACGTGAGCCGGGCGATGTTGCCCTCGCTGTCGTACTCGACGTCGATGTCCTTGGTCGAAGAGTAAGGCGTACCGCCCGTTTCGTTGTACGACTCGGTCACGCTGACGGGAATGTTGGCCGTGGGCCGGCCAAAGTAGCCGCCGTACCAGAGAAAGTCGTACATGAGCGCTTCGGCCATGAGGTAGACGCCGCTGGTGTTGAGGCGCAGGCTGTCGGCGGCGTAGGCAAACTCGTAAGTCTCGTTGTATTCGTAGCCCTCCTCGCGGTAGACGTTGGTCATCTTGACGAGGTTGTCGCCGTCGTACTCGAAGGTGTAGACGTCGGTCGCGGCACCCTCGTCGTCGCGCGTGGTCAGGCTGGCGCTCGCAAGGCGGCCGTCGGCGTTGTAGGTGCACGCAATGTTGCCCGAGCCGCGGTCGGTGTCGCCTTCGTAGCTGTCCTCGAAGGCAGCCGAGCCCGAAGCGAGCGTGCCGTCGGCGTTCAGGCGGATGCCCGACCACTTCTCGGTGTAGCCGTCGCCGTCGTCGAGCGAGAGACCCATGGGCGAGAACGTAAAGCGGAACGCGTTGCCTTCCAAGTCGGTGCCGCTCACCAGGCGACCCTCGGCGTCATAACGGTAGACGGCCGCTTCGCCCCACTGCGACGCCATGCCCGTCACGGGGGTGGCCGCGGCGGCAGGGTTGTCGGGGTCGGTCTGTCCCGGCGTGGGCGGGTTGCCGCCGGTCGTTTCGTCGTCGTCGCTGCACGAGGCAAACGTCAGCGCGGCTGCGCCCAGGCAAAGGGCAAAGACACTGCGCAATGCAAAAGAACTGTTCATAATGCTGAGAATTTAAAGGATGACGCCGGCGGCCGTACGGGCGTCTGTGTTTTACGTACCATTCTGCGGAAAGAGCGGCCCCCGGCATCCCCCGCCGCAGGAAAAGGAGCTGCCGGCCCTTCCCGGCCGCCCGCCACAAGCAGCGGGCAGACCGGACAAATTTACACATTTTCGGAACGATTGTAGCCACGGCGGCCTCTTTTTTTGCCACATACAGCCCCGGCGCACGCCGTGGGCTAAAAAATGCACGCCTGTGTGAAGAATAAACAACAAAGAAAACCGCCGATGCTCACGGTGCATCGGCGGTTTCCCTCCCCTTTGTGCTGATTTTCTGCAACGCCGGGCGGCCGAAAGGCGGCAGCTCTCGCCCGGGCAGAGGCCGCGACGCGGCGGCCGGCCAAGGCTATGCGTCTTTTTGCCCCAGCAGATAAGCGACGACGGCCGGCCAGTCGGGAAAAGCTGCGGAACCAAACTGTATCCACTCGCCCTCAAACTCGGCGGTTCCGTTCTTGCCGCGGTCATCTATCAGGATGTCGCCCTTGCACAGGTTCTTGCAATGGGTGACGACCATCCTTTTGTGGAAAACGTCGTCCAGGTGGTTCGTTATCCACGTCACCTTGTCGCTCCACGCCGACGGATTTTTCCAGGGAGCGGTGGAAAGGATGTAACAATCGAAATGCTCGCTCAAACGGTGGACGGCCTCGATGGCTCCCGGCATGGGTTTCATCATCCCGAACAAGCCCGGTATCTCGTCGTGGCGCCCCTCGTATTGTCTGAGCGTCTGCTCGTCCTGTTGCGCCAGCCCCGATTCGAAATCGACGAGGACGCCATCCATATCGAAGAAGAGCCTGCGCCGTCGCGCAGTTCCGTCAGGACGCTGCACAGCTCCGCGTCGGTCAATATCGTCTGGCGCGAGCTCTGTCCGCCCGGGGTGTAGTACAATTTCATGTTTCGCATGGAGGACAATGCCGGGCGCAGGCCCTCGTTCTGCTCAAACATCGCCCGGTAGGCCTTCCGCAGCAGCGCCTGAAACGCAGGGCCCTGACGGTCTATCGCCTCCGCCCGCCACCAAACCGTCTGGTGGGCCTGCCAGGCCTCGGTTGCCGCGGCTTTGGCCCGACGGGCGTCCATGGCGCAGACGTGCCGCTGGCGGACGGGCTCCTCGCATTTGAGCGATTGCAGAAAACTCTCCATGCTGCGACAAAAGATGCCGTCAATGAAAAAACCATGCTCACTGCAATTGGACAAAACATGCAACGGATTGCTCCTGACAGCCCGCACGTCCAACGCTTCGGCCCTGCGTTGCGGCCGTTTCATGCGATTGTTTTTCAGCTTCATCTCAAACACTTTGATTTTCACTACGCGAAGATACGGATTTCCCGCCATTCGCTCCCTTTTCCCTTGATGACGTTCGACAACCCTACTGCAAAAAAAACACAGCACGCCCCGCCACCCCACAGAGCCGGGCTCCACCGGGCGCGGGCAGCCCTCCGACGGCCGCAGAAGGCGGCCCGGCTTTCGTTTTCAGACAGCCTCAGTTTTTTTCACTATATATAATAAGGTGTAGGCGGCTTTTTTTCCTACTTTTGCACGCAGAAAACGAAACACTCCCCTCAACCATGCAGAAAAACCTGGTAATCGTCGAGTCGCCCGCCAAAGCAAAAACCATCGAGAAGTTTTTGGGCGGCGACTACAAGGTCATGTCGAGCTTCGGCCACATCCGCGACTTGAAGAAGAAAGACTTCGGCGTCGACTTGCAAACGTTCGAGCCGCAATACGAAGTGTCGCCCGACAAGGTCAAGGTGGTGAGCGAGCTGAAAACGCAGGCCAAAAAGGCCGACGCCGTGTGGCTGGCCTCCGATGAAGACCGCGAGGGAGAAGCCATCGCGTGGCACCTGGCCGAAGTGCTGGGCCTCGACCCGGAGCACTGCCGCCGCATCGTGTTCCACGAAATCACGAAGCCGGCCATCCTGGCCGCCATCGAGCACCCGCGCCACATCGACCTCAACCTGGTCGACGCGCAGCAGGCCCGCCGCGTGCTCGACCGCCTGGTGGGCTTCAAGCTCTCGCCCGTGCTCTGGCGCAAGGTGAGGCCCAACCTCTCGGCGGGCCGCGTGCAGAGCGTGGCCGTGCGGCTCATCGTGGAACGCGAGCGCGAAATCGCCGCGTTCAAGAGCGAAGCCTCCTGGCGCGTGACGGGCACGTTCGACGTGCCCGTCGAGGGCGGCACGGCCCAGCTGCGCGCCGAGCTCGGCACCCGCTTCAAGACGAAAGACGAGGCCCGCGCCTTCCTCGAATCGTGCCGCGGGGCCCGCTTCACGATAGCCTCCATCACGACGCGGCCCACGCGCCGCACGCCGGCACCGCCCTTCACCACGTCGACGCTGCAACAGGAGGCCGCACGCAAACTGGGCTTCCCCGTGGCGCTCACCATGAGGGTGGCGCAGCAGCTGTACGAGTCGGGACTGATCACCTACATGCGTACCGACTCGATGAACCTCTCCGAGCTCTGCCTGCGCAGCTGCGGCCCGGTCATTGCCGAGGAAATGGACCAGCGCTACCACCACATGCGCCGATACCACACGCACGCCAAGGGAGCCCAGGAGGCGCACGAGGCCATACGCCCCACCGACATGCGACGCGCCGCCATCGACGGCACCGCACAGGAGAAACGCCTCTACGACATGATATGGAAACGCACCATAGCCTGCCAGATGGCCGACGCCGAACTGGAAAAAACGACGGCCGTAATCGACGTGAGCGGCGGCGCCGGGCAGTTTACGGCCACGGGCGAGGTGGTGAAGTTCGACGGCTTCCTGCGCGTCTACCGCGAGAGCCACGACACCGAGGCCGAGAACGAGGCCGAAGGGCGCCTGCTGCCCCCCATGACCGAGGGCATGGAGCTCACGCCCGCCGAAATCTGCGCGCAGCAGCGCTACACGCAGCACCCGCCGCGCTACACCGAGGCGTCGCTCGTCCACAAGATGGAGGAGCTGGGCATCGGCCGTCCGTCGACCTACGCCCCCACCATTTCGACCATCCAGCAGCGCGAATACGTTGTCAAGGGCGAAAAGGAAGGGGAGACGCGCCCCGTCGACGTGATGACGCTGGCAGGGGGCACCATCAGCGACGAAACGCACACCGAGACCACGGGGGCCGAGAAAAACAAGCTCATACCCACCGACGTGGGCCTCGTGGTGAACGACTTCCTGCTGGAATATTTCCCCGAAATCATGGACTACAACTTCACGGCCAACGTCGAAAAAGACTTTGACGCCGTGGCCGAGGGGAAAAAAGACTGGACAGCGCTCATCCACACCTTCTACGACCACTTTGAGCCGCAGGTGGAAAAGACGCTGGCCGAAAAAACCGACCACAAGGTGGGCGAACGCGAGCTGGGCACCGACCCCTCGACAGGCCTGCCCGTGTTGGTGAAGATAGGCCGCTACGGCCCCATGGTGCAGCTCGGCACGGCCGACTCGGACGTGAAGCCGCGCTTTGCCACCCTGAAGCCCGAACAGAGCATTGAGACCATCACGCTCGACGAGGCCCTGAAGCTCTTCACCCTGCCCCGCACGCTGGGCCTCTTCGAGGGCTCGGCCGTCACGGTGGGCGCCGGACGCTTCGGCCCCTACGTGCAGCACGACGGCAAGTACGCCTCCATCCCGAAAGACGAGGACCCCCTGTCCATCACGCTGGGACGCGCCGAGGAAATCATCCGCGAAAAACGCGAGGCCGAGGCCCGGCGCCACCTGAAAAGCTTCGACGAGGAGCCGGGGCTCGAGGTGCTCAACGGACGCTTTGGCCCCTACATCGCCTGGAACGGGAAAAACTACCGCCTGCCCAAGGAGGCCGCCGCACGCGCCGCCGAGCTCACGCTCGAAGAGTGTCGCAAAATCGTGGAAGACGACAGCAAAAAGCCCGCACGTCCCGCCGCACGCCGGCGCCGCAAGGCATAAGGACGAAGGGGGCCCATATACCCATATCACCGCCAAACGGAAACCCACATGAAATGCATCATCCTGACGGGATACATGTGCGCCGGGAAAACCACCGTGGGCAAAGCCCTGGCCAAAGCCCTGGGCCGCACGTTCTACGACCTCGACTGGTACATCGAGGAGCGCTACCATAAAAAGGTGGCCCGCATGTTTGAGGAGGACGGCGAGGCCGTCTTCCGCGACCGCGAACGACGCATGCTGCACGAGGCCGCCGAGTTTGAAGACACGGTGCTCGCCTGCGGCGGGGGCACGCCCTGCCACTTCGACAACGCTGCCTACATGAACAGCGTGGCCACCACGTGCTACCTGAAAGCCTCGCCCGACACCATCCTGGGCCACCTGGCCATCAGCCACGGCGAACGCCCGCTGCTGGCCGGCAAGCAGCCCGACGAACTGCGCGCCTTCATCACCCGCCAGCTCGCCGAGCGCGCGCCCTACTACGAACTGGCACACCACACCGTGAGCGTCGACGTGCTCGACAGCTTCGACAAGATAAAAAACATCGTCAACGAAATAAGAGCCACCTTACAGTTATAAAGACACCGACATGAGAAAATGGAGAATTGAGGACTCGGAAGAACTCTACAACGTGAAAGGCTGGGGCGTCAGCTACTTTGGCATCAACGACAAGGGCCACGCCTACGTATCGCCCCGCAAGGACGGCGTACAGGTCGACTTGAAAGAACTCGTCGACGAACTGGCGTCGCGCGACATCTCGGCCCCCATGCTGCTTCGCTTCCCCGACATACTCGACAACCGCATCGAAAAGACCGCCGAGTGTTTCGAACGGGCCGCCGAGGAATACAACTTCCGGGCCGAGCACTTCATCGTTTACCCCATCAAGGTGAACCAGATGCGCCCCGTGGTCGAGGAAATCATCAGCCACGGAAAAAAATTCAACCTGGGGCTCGAAGCCGGCTCGAAGCCCGAGCTCCATGCCGTGCTGGCCACCAACATGAACAACGACAGCCTCATCATATGCAACGGCCACAAAGACCAGAACTTCATCGAGCTGGCCCTGCTGGCACAAAAGATGGGGCGGCGCATCTTCCTCGTCGTCGAAAAACTGCCCGAACTGCAAATCATTGCCCACACAGCCGAAAAACTCGGCGTGCGCCCCACCATCGGCATACGCATCAAGCTGGCGTCGTCGGGCGCGGGAAAATGGGAGGAGAGCGGGGGCGACGCGTCGAAGTTCGGCCTCAACTCGGCCGAACTGCTCGAAGCGCTGAAAATGCTCGACGCCATGGGCATGCACGACTGCTTGAAACTGATACACTTCCACATCGGCAGCCAGATCACCAAGATACGCCACATCTCCACAGCCCTGCGCGAGGCGGCCCAGTTCTACGTGCAGCTGCACGCCCTGGGCTTCAAGATCGAATTTGTCGACTGTGGCGGCGGACTGGGCGTCGACTACGACGGCACCCGCTCGTCCAACTCGTCCAGCTCGGTCAACTATTCCATACAAGAGTATGTGAACGACTGCGTCTACACCTTTGTCGAGGCAGCCGACAAGAACCACATACCCCACCCCAACCTCATCACCGAGGGCGGCCGCTCGCTCACCGCCCACCACTCCGTGCTCATCCTCGACGTCCTCGAAAGCGTGGGCGTGCCCCAGATGGACGAAAACTTCCAGCCCGGCGAAAACGACCATAAGCTCGTGCACGACCTCACCGAGATATGGGACAAGCTCTCGGGCCGCTCCATGCTCGAAGACTGGCACGACGCCGAGGACATCCGCGAGGAGGCGCTCGACCTGTTCCGCCACGGCATCATCGACCTCAAGACGCGCGCGCAGATTGAGAGCATCTATTGGAGCATCACGCGCGAAGTGGGCGAACTGGCCCACCACCAGAAGCACGTGCCCGACGAACTGCGCAAACTCGACAAGAGCATGGCCGACAAGTACTTCTGCAATTTCTCGCTCTTCCAGTCGGTGCCCGACCATTGGGGCCTCGACCAGCTCTTCCCCATCATGCCCATCGAGCGCCTGGACGAAAAGCCCACCCGCTCGGCCACGCTGCAAGACATCACGTGCGACAGCGACGGAAAGTTCGTGACCTACGTCAACCACAACCAGCAAACGAGCTATCTGCCCCTGCACGCCATACGCCCCGGCGAGCATTATTATATAGGCGTGTTCCTCGTCGGCGCTTACCAGGAGATACTTGGCAACATGCACAACCTCTTCGGCGACACCAACGCCGTGCACGTGGGCGTCGACGACAAGGGATACGTCATCGAAAAGACCATCGACGGCGAAACCGTGGCCGACGTGCTCGAATATGTGCAGTACGACCCGAAAAAGCTCGTGCGACGCCTCGAAACGTGGGTGAGCAAGGCCGTCAAGGAGGAGAAAATCACCGTGGAAGAGGGCAAAGAGTTTATATCCAACTACCGCGCGGGCCTCTACGGCTACACTTACCTGGAATAAGCATGGACGTGCGCATCGAAGCAGGATGGAAGCAGGTGCTGGCCGGGGAGTTTGAGTCGGCCTACTTCAAGGAACTCACACAATACGTGCGCGAGCAGTACCGCGCCGGCACGTGCTACCCGCCCGGCGGGCAGATATTCAACGCCTTCGACCTCTGTCCCTACGACAGCGTGAAGGTGGTCATCCTCGGTCAGGACCCCTACCACGAGCCCGGCCAGGCCGAAGGGCTCTGCTTCTCCGTGGCCGACGGAGTGGCGCAGCCGCCCTCGCTGCAAAACATCTTCAAGGAAATACAGGACGACCTGGGGCGCCCCGTGCCCGCCAGCGGAAGCCTGCGCCGCTGGGCGCGGCAGGGCGTCCTGCTGCTCAACGCCACGCTCACGGTGCAGGCCCACCGCGCAGGCTCACACCAGGGCCACGGCTGGGAAACGTTCACCGACGCCGTCGTGCGCCTGCTGTCGGCCGGGCGCGAGCACCTCGTGTTCCTCCTGTGGGGCAGCTACGCACGGAGCAAGGCCGCCCTCATCGACAGCTCGCGCCACCTCGTCCTGCAATCGGCCCACCCATCGCCCCTCTCGGCCTACCGGGGCTTCTTCGGTAATCATCATTTCAGCCGGGCAAACGCCTATCTCACGGAGCACGGCATCGCTCCCATCGAATGGTGAGACGGCCGCCTCGCATCCACCCTCATACCCAACGCTCATGACCACCCGTTCACGCTCATCGCGCCGGCCGCCCATGGTGCAGGTCGACGACGTCATCCTCTCGATGGACTGCTTCACCGAATGTTTCTGCTGCGACCTCGCAGCCTGTCGCGGCGCCTGCTGCATTGAAGGCGAGGCAGGCGCCCCCGTGACGCCCGAAGAGGTGATGCAGCTGGAAAACGTGCTCGACGCCGTGCGGCCCGACCTCTCGCCCGAGGCCATGGCCGTCATCGACCGCCAAGGTGTGGCCTACACCGACAACGACGGCGACCTCGTGACGAGCATCGTCGACGGCAAGGACTGCGTTTTCACCTGCCGCGACGCCGCCGGCTGCTGCCTCTGCGCCACAGAGCGCGCCTGGCGCGACGGACGCACGGCGTGGAGCAAGCCCATCTCGTGCGCCCTCTACCCCATCCGCGAGCAGCGCCTCACGGGCGGCCTCACCGGGCTCAACTATCACCGTTGGGACATCTGCGCCCCCGCCGTGCGCAAAGGCCGGAAGCTGGGCCTGCCCCTCTACCGCTTCCTGCGCGAGCCCCTCACCCGCCGCTTCGGCGCCGCATGGTACGCCCGCCTCGAAGAAACCGCCGAAGCCCTCCGCCAAGAAGGCTTTATCGACTAAGCACCTCCGCCTGTCTGCATCTTTTTATCCCCGAAATGGTATAAATCCATGGAATTTCCTTATCTTTACACCCGAAATGGTATAAACTTATGCCCATGGCACGAACCCTACTGGCCGAATACGTCAAGGAAATGCGCAAGAAATACCGCCTCACGCAGGTAGACCTGTCGGAAAAGGCGGGCGTCGGTCTGCGCTTTGTGCGCGATCTGGAACAAGGCAAGGCCACGCTGCGCCTCGACAAGGTGAACCAGGTGCTCTGCCTCTTCGGCACGGAATGTGGCCCCGTCCCCATGCGCCGCGATGAGACCGACTGATGAAAACTGCCATCATTTTCTATAAAGACAAGCGCGCCGGCACCCTTACCGAGGACGCCGACGGCTACACGTTCCGCTACGATAGCAGCTACCTGACCTCGGACGAGGCACGGGCCGTCAGCCTGACGCTCCCCCTGCGCAACGAACCCTATAAAAGCCGGGTGCTCTTCCCCTTTTTCGACGGCCTCATCCCCGAAGGGTGGCTGCTCGACATCGCCGAACGCAACTGGAAAATAGACGGGCGCGACCGCATGGCCCTGCTCATGGCTTGCTGCAAGGATTGCATTGGAGCCGTCAGCGTCAGACCCGCAACCGAGGAGGAGAATGACTGATGAAAGACAAATGCCTGTACTGCTATAAGCCGCTGAGCGGGAAGGAGACCGACTTCCACGCCAAATGTAGCCGCAAGATGTTCGGCACACAGACGCCGCCCGCCTTGCCTTACGCCCAAGACCAAATACGCGCAATGGCCGAAGAGGTCATCCGCTCGCAAACCACGCTCACGGGAGTACAGCCCAAGCTCTCGCTCGATTTCGACCGCATGAGCCGCACGCCACGTCTCACCATCGTCGGGCTTTGGGGGCGCTTCATCCTGAAACCTCAAACAGAACGCTACCCCTTTCTCCCCGAACTGGAAGATCTCACCATGCACCTGGCACAACTGGCCGGGGTGGAAACCGTGCCCCACTCGCTCATACGATTTGCCGACGGACAGCTCTGCTACATCACCCGTCGCATCGACCGCACACCGCAAGGAGATAAAATTCACATGGAAGACATGTGCCAACTCTCCGAACGCCTCACCGAAGACAAGTACAAAGGTTCGCACGAACGCATCGCCAAAATCATTTTCCAACACAGCTCCACGCCCCAACTCGACTTGGTCAGATATTGGGAACAAGTTGTTTTTGCATGGCTGACGGGAAACGCCGACATGCACCTGAAAAACTATTCGCTCTATGCGCCCGACGGCACCAATTACGTGCTGACGCCCGCTTACGACCTCCTCTCCACGACCCTCGTCCTGCCCGACGACACCGAAGAGCTGGCCCTGACGCTCTGCGGCAAGAAGCGAAAGCTGACGCGCGCACACTTTGCCGACGCCATGCGCAGCTCGGGGCTGAACGACAAGGTCTGCTCGAACCTGTTTCAACGCTTCGCCCGGGCAGCCGGCGCCTGGGAAGCTTTCATCCGCATGAGTTTCCTACCGGCCGGGATGGCCGAAGCATACATAAGCCTCTTGCGTTCACGCCTGGCCATGCTGGCATAAGTCCCCTCGCAAGAAGCCCTCTTTTTATCCCCTATCAGGTATAAAGGATGGGGAAATCGTCTGTTTTATCCCCGAAATGGTATAAAAAAGCCGCCGCGAAGCATGATTCGCGGCAGAGAAAAAGCGTCGGCACGCGAGCGAGATGGCGCGGGCGGCGCTGCATCGGCTCTGCTGCCACAGCCCGAGCTCATTTGTGGCGTCGGTGGCGGTCGCGCAAGATGGCTTCCATGTTGTCGTGCGCCCAGCTGATCAGATTGTCGATACAGGGCAGGAGCGAGCGGCCGCGCGCCGTCAGTTCATACTCGACGCGGGGCGGCACCTCGGGATAGATGCGTCGTGTGACGTAGCCGTCCTCCTCGAGCGTGCGGAGGGTGGACGTGAGCATCTTCTGCGAAATGTCGGGAATGCGCCGCCGCAGCTCACTGAAGCGCAGCACACTGCCCTGCTCCAACGTATAAAGCACCAGCATCGACCACTTGTCGCCGATGCGCGCCAGCACGTGACGGATGGGGCAGTCGGGTGCAACGGCTGCTGCCATGCCTGTTGTTTTCATAAGCTTCTCTCGCGTTTTGTCGGTCTACAAAAGTAACCAACTTCCCCGATACAGCCAACGATAAAACTTTTTTTCAAAAATCTGCGGCTCCTAACGCTCTATCGCCCAACAATGGTCACCTCGGCGTAACCATCTGACTTTCAAGTGCCCTCTTGCACGGGCCCGCCCCGCGCCGTAACTTTGCTGCCGACAAGAACAAACAACGACAACATCGGACCTTTAAACACTACGATCATGAAACAGATTGAGAAAACAGCTTCGGCCGACAACTTCACCGCCATCAACGTGGGTAAACTGAGCGACATCGGTGGCTACGTCCTCGACATGGGCCCCGACGTGCGCATCCCCGGCAAGGTGTTCTGCGGCAGCGCCCTCGGCACGACGGGCAGCGAGCTCTCCTTCCAGCAGTTTGCCCCGGGCACGGAGACGGGCTTCGTCCACACCCACCGCCACCACGAAGAGCTCTACTTTTTCCTCTCGGGCAGCGGCGAGTTTCAGGTCGACGGGCAGGTGTTTCCCGTCGGCGAGGGCAGCGTCGTGCGCGTGGCCCCCGCCGGCCGCCGCTCCGTACGCAACAACGGCACGGAGCCCCTCACGATGCTCTGCGTGCAATACGCGGGCGGCACCTTCACGGCCGACGACGCCGGCGACGGCCAAATCCTGCCAGACCCTGTGCGCTGGTAAGCTCCCGGGCGCCCGGGCAAAGCTTTGCCCGGGCGCTCTTTTCTGGAAGAATGTGCATAAAATCCGCATATTGATGGCTTCATGCGCTATTTTCAGGCCTTGGTGCTTGCATTTTGTGTTTTTCTTCTTAAATTTGCGGCGCAAGGTTTAACAGATATGCACGCCGCTTCTCACGTTTTCCGACTGCGCAGCCTGCTCCTCCCGGACGGAAGGGGCGACGGGTGCGTGGCGTAGTGGACTCGTGCGGACGGCACAAACAGGACACGCGGGCGGCCTTTCCTCCTTCGGGACGGGAAGGCCGCCCGCCGTCTATTGGCGACACAACCATCCAACCAGATAAACACCATGAGCGAGAGACTTTACATTTTCGACACGACGCTGCGCGACGGCGAGCAGGTGCCCGGCTGCCAGCTCAACACGGTGGAGAAAATCCAGGTGGCCCGCCAGCTCGAAAAGCTGGGCGTCGACGTCATCGAGGCCGGTTTCCCCGTGTCGAGCCCGGGCGATTTCAACTCGGTCATTGCCATCTCCAAGGCCGTGACGTGGCCCACCATCTGCGCCCTCACGCGCGCCGTGCAGAAGGACATCGACTGCGCCGCCGAGGCTCTGCAATATGCCAAGCGCAAGCGCATCCACACGGGCATCGGCACGAGCGACGCCCACATCAAGTATAAGTTCGGCTCCACGCGCGAGGAAATCCTTGAACGCGCCGTGGCCGCCGTGAAGTATGCCCGCCGCTACGTCGACGAGGTGGAGTTTTACGCCGAAGACGCCGGCCGCACCGACAACGAATACCTGGCCCGCGTGGTCGAGGCCGTCATCAAGGCGGGCGCCACGGTGGTGAACATCCCCGACACGACGGGCTACTGCCTGCCGGCCGACTATGGGGCCAAGATACGCTACCTCATGGAGCATGTCGAGGGCATCGACAAGGCCATCCTCTCGACCCACTGCCACAACGACCTGGGCATGGCCACGGCCTGCACGCTCGAAGGCGTCCTGAACGGGGCCCGCCAGGTCGAGGTGACCGTCAACGGCATCGGCGAGCGGGCGGGCAACACGAGCCTCGAAGAGATCGCCATGACCCTGCGCTGCCATCGCGAGCTGGGCATCGACACCAACATCAACACCACGTGCATCTACGCCACGAGCCGCATGGTGAGCTCGCTGATGAACATGCCCGTGCAGGCCAACAAGGCCGTCGTGGGCCGCAACGCCTTTGCCCACTCGTCGGGCATCCATCAGGACGGCGTCTTGAAGAACGCCGGGACGTACGAAATCATGAACCCCAAGGACGTAGGCATCGACGAAGGCTCCATCATCCTCACGGCCCGCAGCGGACATGCCGCCCTGCGCCACCGCCTCGACGTGCTGGGCATCAGCGTCGACGACGCGCGGCTCGACGAAATCTACCAGGAGTTTCTGCGTCTGGCCGACCGCAAGAAGGAGGTCACCGACGACGACATCCTCATGCTGGCCGGCGCCGACCGCGCCATGAGCCACGCCGTGAAGCTCGACTATCTGCAAGTGACAAGCGGCCTGGGCGTGCGCCCCGTGGCCGCCGTCATCCTCGACATCGCCGGCGAGAAGTTCGACGCCGCCGCCGAGGGCAACGGCCCCGTCGACGCCGCCATACGCGCCGTGAAAAGCATCATCAAGCGCAAGATGACGCTCAAAGAGTTTACCATCCAGGCCATCAACAAGGGCTCCGACGACGTGGGCAAGGTGCACATGCAGGTGGAGCACGACGGCGCGCTCTATTACGGCTTCGGCGCCAACACCGACATCGTGGCCGCCAGCGTCGAGGCCTATATCGACTGCATCAACAAGTTCCGCAAATGAAGCTCTATCCCCGCTGGATGCTGCTGCTCGCGGGCGTCAGCCTGCTGCCCGTGCTGCTCATCCCGTTCTACCTCTTCGGCGGGCTGCACCCCTTCGGCACGAGCCGGAGCACCGTGCTCTCGCTGCTGCTCTACGTGCTGACGAACCTGCTGTGGGCCGTGCCCGTGGTGCTGTTCTTCGTCAGTCTCGACCAGTATGGCCGCGGGCGCCGCGCGCTGGCCGTGGCGCTGGCCGTCGTGGGCGCCGCCCTCACGGCCGTGGCCGCCGGCCTGGTGCTCGCAGCCCTGTAAGAAACCACAAAATCAAGCTTGAAGCCATGCCCAAAACGCTTTTCGACAAAATATGGGACAGCCACGTCGTGCAGCACGTCGACGACGGCCCCGACCAGCTCTACATCGACCGGCTCTACTGCCACGAAGTGACCAGCCCCCAGGCCTTCCGCGGCCTGCGCGAGCGGGGCCTGCGCCCCCTGCGCCCCGCGCAGATTTTCTGCATGCCCGACCACAACACGCCCACCACGGGCCAGGAGCGCCCCATCGCCGACCCCGTGTCGCGCCGCCAGGTAGAGGAGCTCGAGCGCAACGCCCGCGAGTTTGGCCTCGCCCACTTCGGCATGATGCACCCCGACAACGGCATCGTCCACGTCGTGGGGCCCGAACTGGGCCTCTCCCTGCCCGGCATGACCATCGTCTGTGGCGACTCGCACACCTCGACCCACGGCGCCGTGGGAGCCGTGGCCTTCGGCATCGGCACGAGCGAGGTCGAGATGGCCCTGGCCTCGCAGTGCATCCTGCAAGCCAAGCCCCGCTCCATGCGCATCACGGTGGAGGGGAGCCTCGGCCCGGGCGTCACGGCCAAGGACCTGGCGCTCTACCTCATGAGCCGCCTCACCACGAGCGGTGCCACGGGCCATTTTGTGGAATATGCCGGCCCGGCCGTGCGGGCTCTCTCTATGGAGGGGCGGCTCACGCTCTGCAACCTGTCGATCGAGATGGGGGCCCGCGGCGGCTTCGTGGCGCCCGACGACGTCACCTTTGCCTACCTGCGCGGCCGGCGCCACGCCCCCACGGGCCGCGCCTGGGACGAGGCCGTGGCCCGCTGGCGCACCCTGCGCACCGACGACGGCGCCACGTTCGACCGCGAGGTGAGCTTCGACGCCGCCGACATCGAGCCCATGATCACCTACGGCACCAACCCCGGCATGGGCATGCCCGTCACGGGGCGCATCCCCGAGCCCGCCTCACCCTCGGACCGCAAGGCCCTGGACTACATGGGCTTCCGCCCGGGCGAGCCCATGCTGGGACGGGCGGTCGACTACGTCTTCCTGGGCGCCTGCACCAACGGGCGCATCGAGGACTTCCGCGCCTTTGCCTCCATCGTGCGCGGCCGCCGCAAGGCCCCCGGCCTCACGGCCTGGCTCGTGCCCGGCTCGTGGGCCGTCGTGCGGCAAATCAAGGCCGAGGGCCTCGACCGCGTGCTCGCCGACGCCGGCTTTGAGCTGCGCCAGCCCGGCTGCTCGGCCTGCCTGGCCATGAACGACGACAAGGTGCCCCCCGGCAAGCTCTGCGTCGCCACGTCCAACCGCAACTTCGAGGGCCGCCAGGGCCCCGGTTCGCGCACGCTCCTGGCCGGCCCGCTCACGGCCGCCGCGGCCGCCGTGACGGGCGTCGTCACCGACCCGCGCACCCTTATGAACTGACACGCCTCAACCAAGCCGATACGTCATGAAAAAGAAATTCGACATCATACGCTCCACCTGCGTGCCCCTGCCGCTCGAAAACGTCGACACCGACCAGATCATCCCCGCCCGCTTCCTGAAAGCCACCTCGCGCGAGGGCTTCGGGCAGAACCTCTTCCGCGACTGGCGCTTCAACCCCGACGGCTCGCCCCGGCCCTTCGTGCTGAACGACCCGCGCTACGGCGGCGAGATACTGCTGGCGGGCAAAAACTTCGGCTGCGGCTCGAGCCGCGAGCATGCCGCCTGGGCCCTGGCCGACTATGGTTTCCGCGTCGTGGTGAGCAGCTTCTTTGCCGACATCCACCGGCAGAACGAGCTCAACAACTTCGTGCTGCCCGTCGTGGTGAGCGAGGCCTTCCTGGCCGAGCTCTTCGCGAGCGTCGCGGCCGACGCCTCGACGCTCGTCACCGTCGACGTGCCCCGGCAGACCATCACCAACGAGGCCACGGGCCACTCGGAGCACTTCGAGCTGAACGGCTACAAGAAATACTGCCTCACGCACGGCCTCGACGACATCGACTTCCTGCTGCAAAGCCGCCCCCTCATCGAGGCCTGGGAGCAGCAGCACACATCCACCCCCTAAAACCCGCACACTCACATGAAACTCCACATCGCCCTCCTTCCCGGCGACGGCATCGGGCCCGAAATATCGGCCCAGGGCGTAGCCGTCATGAACGCCGTGGCCCGACGCTTCGGCCACGAGCTCACCTACACCGAAGCCCCCGTGGGCGCCGCCGCCATCGACGCCACGGGCAACCCCTTTCCCGAAGCCACCTACGAGGCCTGCGCCGCGGCCGACGCCGTGCTCTTTTCGGCCGTGGGCCATCCGCGCTACGACGCCGACCCCACGGCCCCCGTGCGCCCCGAGCAGGGGCTGCTGGCCATGCGCAGCCGCCTGGGCCTCTACGCCAACATACGCCCCGTGCAGACGTTCCCGGGCCTCGTGCACCTGTCGCCCCTGCGCGAGGACATCGTGCGCGGGGCCGACTTCGTGTGCATACGCGAGCTCACGGGCGGCATGTACTTCGGCGAGAAGCACGAGGGCGACGACGAAGCCTGGGACACCAACCGCTACACCCGCCCCGAGGTGGAGCGCATCCTGGCCGTGGCCTACGCGTATGCCGCCCGCCGTCGCGGCCTGGTCACCGTGGTCGACAAGGCCAACGTGCTGGCTTCGAGCCGTCTGTGGCGCAAGGTGGCCGGCGAGATGGCAGCCCTCCACCCCGACATCACGACCGAGTTTATGTACGTCGACAACGCCGCCATGCGCCTCGTGCAGGAGCCGACCCACTTCGACGTGCTCGTCACGGAAAACACCTTCGGCGACATCCTCACCGACGAGGGCTCGTGCATATCGGGCTCGCTGGGCCTGCTGCCCTCGGCCTCGGTGGGCACGGGCACGCCCGTCTTCGAGCCCATCCACGGCTCGTGGCCCCAGGCCGCCGGCCGCAACATAGCCAACCCCGTGGCCCAGATTCTCTCGGTGGCCATGCTCTTCGAGCACTTCGGCCTCGCGGCCGAGGGCGCCGCCGTGCGCCGCGCCGTCGACGCCTCGCTCGCCGCCGGCGTGCGCACGCCCGACATACAGCCCGCCGGCGCGCCCCGCTACGGCACGCGCGAGGTGGGCGCCTGGATAGCCCGGCAAGTCGAGGCGCAATGACCCGCCTGCCGCGCGCTGCCGGCGGCAAACGCCCGCCGACGACTGTTTTTTAACACGGAGAATCGAATATTTCCGCGCGCACGCTCCCTCGCTCGCAAATGAGCGAAAATCAGAACCGTCTGACCGTGAAGCACATACGTCAAAGGCCCTCCCGCAAAACACGCGGCGAGGGCTTTTTTTGCCACTATATGGCGCAAATCGGGGCCATTTTTCCATCAGAAACAGCCCTTCGATCGAAAAATCCATCCCATGGAACGGCCGATCCATGGGATGGAACGCGAAATCCATGGGATGGATCGGCGCATCGCCCGCATGGACGCACAAAAAAACCGCACGGACGCACGAAAAAATCTCTATTTTGAACGCAAACATGGCCGTCCGCTTTAACGCTTTGCCAAATAGCGCACACGCCGCGGCGCCCCGCATCCGCCCCTCCGCAAAGCCCCGCCCGCGCCCGCCAACGGCCGGCGGGGGGAGGGCCTACAAGTCGAGCGAACGCTCGTCGAGCAGAAAGTCGTAGATGCTCATGGTCGTGATGCCCGCCTCGTCGCGGCCGTTCTATTTCAAATTTGTGGCTGTCGCAGCCGGTTTTCTGAAATACAAATGTACGGAAAAAGCCTAAAACCGGCCCCGCTATTTCAAAATAGTGGCAATATTGCCACAAATTTGAAATAGAACTTCCACTTGGCCGCGCGCTTTCGCCCCCGTCGCACGGCCCGGACGGCCTCGCCCGCGCGTAAACAGCACAACGCAAAGGGCTCTCCAACAGCCGCCCCGTAAAAACAACTGTCTGTGGCATAAGGCAAAAGAAAGCACGCAACGCCGGGCATTTCCATCTGTTTTTAGCGTTTCTCCTTTTGGCAATGAAACGGAAACTGCGTATCTTTGTGGCGTTATCCACCTTACGGAAGCCCCAAGGGCGGACGGGGAGGGGATGACACATATATGACAAAGGCGTTTACTGCGCTTTGTGCTTGACGCATAGGAATCTCGCAAATTTCTGGTACAGTCAAGAACATGGCAACAGTGGATGTCCCAGTGGGATGTGTTATGTACATGTCCTTCCTGCCGGTGTACGTTTGTGTGCCGGCGGTGGGGTGCTACATTCATATCAGGCGTGGGCTTCCGTGTTGCTCGTTCAGCTGTACCGGGCAATGCGAGAGCCTCTATGCGTGGGACGAGTGACAGTGAGAACTCCCACGCTTTTTCGTATGTGTACGTCAC
This sequence comes from uncultured Bacteroidales bacterium, assembly GCA_949297215.1. Classification (GTDB taxonomy): domain Bacteria; phylum Bacteroidota; class Bacteroidia; order Bacteroidales; family Bacteroidaceae; genus Alloprevotella. The sequence goes on from CASFRV010000010.1 coordinate 40,578, forward strand.
GGTTTTAGAAATTCGTCTGTATTTGGAGAGTTGACGGACACAAAGACTTACGACCTATGAATGATTATCGCATGTTGTTTGAGCATCTCATGAAAGAAGCGTTCGACAGCTCCCGATGCGACTACAGCTTTGCCAATGCAGGCTACTACGACTCCGGTGTCGGCAAGCACCCGGAAATGAAAGCCGTAATGGTGTGCGCTTTGTTGGCTTTGTCGCAGAAAAAAGTTCATGCAAAAGACAAGTTGCGCCAGATGGCCAAAGCACTTGACCAAAAGGATAATTATAATGATGGCGACATCGACAAGGTTCTCGACGAGTTGCACGACGCAGGTTTAGTTCTTTAAGTGTAATTCAGGCCGACCATGCGCAGCAGAGCCTTGAAGCATGCAGCATTTTGCCTTTTCGTTAAAAGATAGCAGGCTATGGCTGAGGCTTTGCCGCGTATGGGCGCCTTTTTCAAAAGGAAAAATGATGAAACGATTACATATTACATTCTTTGCGCTGCTTCTCGCAAATGCGGCAACGGTCGTTACGGCGCAAACAATAATAAGAGTAGAATTTGACGGACTTCTCTACGATTTGAATCAATCGACCAGAGAAGCTTCTGTTGCTGAAGTCAGAAACAGGAACTATGATAAATATGTTATCCCTGATGTCATCAAGCGGAGCCCTGCTGGACTTGAAGAAGAAGTGTATACCGTCACTACAATAGACCCGGGTGCTTTTTGGGGCGGAATAGGATACGACGGAATGCCCAGGGGAACGCTGGCATCTTCTATTGTCCTACCCAATACAATTAGGAAAATAGGAGACGGTGCCTTTTCTTATAACCAAAACCTCACTCTAATGGTTATCCCTAGTTCTGTTGAAACAATGTCAACCTATGGTTTCGAGCCAGAAGACCATTTTCAAGAATGCAATTCGCTACAAGCTCTTATATATCTGCCAAGCAAAGCTCCAACTTATTGGGAAGCGTCGGCCAACACATATGTTCCAGACATTGAGGAGTATTCCTCACCGGCTTTAAGTACGAACAATGCCAAGGTGGTAGAGATGTTGACGTTCAACGACACGGCAACGACCTACGGAGAGGCTGTGGACATAAACAACTGCAAAGTGAACCTTGCCGACTGCGGCTATGAGTTAACGAGCCTTACGGCCAAAAACAAGTTGAACACCACTCCGGGAGAGTGGTGCGACACGCTGCGCGCCCAATTTACGAACGATGACCCGGATGTGCCCGTACTTGAAGTGGACATTCCTTTCCGACATACGGTGACCAAAGCCACACTGACGGTAAAAGTAGAGAGCGTGGCACGCGATTACGGCGAGGCCAATCCGACGTTCAAGGTGCTCTACTCGGGCTTCGTGAATGGGGAGGACGAAAGCGTGCTTGAAGAACCCGTGAAAGTGTCGGTGAACGCCGACGAGAGCAGCCCGGTCGGCAACTACACCATCTCGCTCTCGGGCGGCAGGGCCAAAAATTACGACATCGTCTACGAGCCGGGCGTGTTGATCGTGACGAAAGCACCGCTCACGGCGAGGGTGAAGAACGTGGAGCGCACGTATGGCGCACCGAACCCCGACTTCCAGATAGAATACACGGGACTAAAAAACGGGGAGACCGCACCGGTGTGGACTGCGCAGCCGACCATCGGCACGACGGCCACGGAGCAGAGCAACGCGGGCGACTATGCCATCACGGCAATGGGAGGTGTGGCCCGAGACTATGAACTTTCGGCCATCACGCCCGGACGCCTGACCGTGACCAAGGCGCCGTTGCAGGTGAGCGTGGGGAGCGCCCAAAGATTCTACTACGAGGAGAACCCGACGTTTCGGTGCGTCTGCTCGGGCTTCGTGAACGGGGAGAACGAAAGCGCGCTGACCAAGCAGCCGGCGGCCACGACAACGGCCGTCCTGACGAGCAAAGCGGGGAGCTACCCGATAAAGATCGGCGGAGGAGAGGCCCGCAACTACGACTTCACCTACAACGACGGCGAACTCACCGTCATGAAGCGCAGCCTCACGGTGACCTCACCCGACTATGAACGCCCTTACAACGAGGAGAACCCCGCCATTGAGCTGAGCTATGCGGGTTTTGTGAACAATGAGACGGAGGCCGTTCTGACGCGGAAGCCGACAGCTGCCTTCAACGCCACGCGGACGTCCGACGTGGGCGTGTACAACACCATCATCAGCGGCGGCGAGGCCGACAATTACGACTTCGTCTACAACGGCGGGACGCTCACCATCACCAAAGCCGACCAAACTGTGACATGGGAGCAGGACCTGTCGCAGATAGCCATAGGCAGCCAGATTGAACTCACCGCAACGGCGTCGTCGGGCCTAGACGTAAGCTATATCGTGCCCGACAACAACTTCGTCTCGCTGTACAAGGCGGGCACGCGCACGCTGCTCGACTGCTACGGCACGGGCACACTGGTGATAAGGGCCGTTCAGGAAGGGAACGGGAATTACTATTCGTCCGAACGCCTGTCGAAAACCTTGACCATCGTGAATCCTACGGGCTTATCCAACGCAACGGCCGGCGGCTACAAGCTCTTCACGACGCCGGGGGCCATCCACATTGCCAACGTCCCCGAGGGAATCGAAGCGCGCGTGTATTCGTCCGACGGCATCCTGTTATATCGCGGCCGCGACGGGAAGATTGAGGTGCAAAGCGGCACCTACATTGTGGCCGTAGGCAAGGAAACCACAAAGCTCCTTGTGAAATAACACCAAGCCCCGTCCGACGTGGAGCGCCACACTAGTTGCTCTCCCAACGGATGGAAACATAAGAATTGAGGCTGCCCCAAATCTGCCGGCGGGGCAGCCTCAACTTTTCTTTTCCCTTTTCTTCTCAGAATAGCTCCCGCCCATGAAAAACCATATGCGGGCAAAACAAAGAAAAAAGCGCAGAAGAACCGACAGCCTCGCGCGTGCGCGTATATATATAAGGTATGGCCCGTGCAGGGGCGGCGCCCGCCGCGCGGGCGGGCCGAGGGGGCGCGGCTGCATACGTTTCTGCCGCTTCATGGCGTCGGTCTCGTTTTTTTTGGCTAACTTTACTTGCTAAAAAACGCCTTTCGCGCAGAGAGGCACCGGGCCGCACGGCCCGACGCGGCGGCCGGCGCCGCCACACGCACCGCAAAAAAGAAAAAACAAGATATGTCATGATGTATAAATGGAATTACACGCCACCCACGGCCGAGGAGGAAGCCAAAGCCACCGAGCTGGCCGTCGCGGCGGGCATCCACCCCGTGCTGGGGCGGCTGCTGCTGGGCCGCGGCTTGCAGACGCCCGCCGAGGTGAAGCGCTTTTTCCGCCCGCAGCTCTCGGACCTGCACGACCCCTTCCTCATGGACGACATGGGACGGGCCGTGCGGCGCCTCGACGAGGCCATGGGGCGCAAGGAGCGCATCCTTGTCTATGGCGACTACGACGTGGACGGCTGCACGGCCGTCGCGCTGGTATATAAGTTCCTCTCACAGTTCTACTCCAACATCGACTATTACATCCCCGACCGCTACGAGGAGGGCTACGGCATCTCGAAGAAAGGCGTCGACTTTGCGGCCGAAACGGGCGTGAAGCTCGTCATCGTGCTCGACTGCGGCATCAAGGCCGTCGACGAGGTGGCCTATGCGCGCGAGCTGGGCATCGACTTCATCATCTGCGACCACCACGTGCCCGACGAGGTGCTGCCGCCGGCAGCCGCCATCCTCAACCCCAAGCGGGCCGACAACCATTACCCCTACACCCACCTGTCGGGCTGCGGCGTGGGCTTCAAGTTTATGCAGGCCTTCGCCGCGAGCAACGGCATCGAGCAGAACAAGCTGGTGCCCCTGCTCGACCTGTGCGCCGTGAGCATCGCCGCCGACATCGTGCCCATCATGGGCGAAAACCGCATCCTGGCCTACCACGGGCTGCGCCTGATGAACACGCATCCCTCCATCGGCCTGCAAGCCATCACGGAGGTGTGCGGCCTGGCCGACCGCGAGCTGTCGATGAACGACATCATCTTCAAGATCGGCCCGCGCATCAACGCCTCGGGGCGCATGCAGAACGGCAAGGAGGCCGTGGAGCTGCTCGTGGAGCGCGACTATGCCGCCGCCCTCGACAAGGCGGCACGCATCAACCTCTACAACGAGGCGCGCAAGGACCTGGACAAGCAGATGACCGAGGAGGCCACGGAGCTCGTGAGCCACCTGCCCGACCTGGACAGCCGCCGCGCCGTGGTGATCTACAACGAGGCGTGGCACAAGGGCGTCATCGGCATCGTGGCATCGCGCATCACGGAGCTCTACTACCGCCCCGCCGTCGTGCTGACGCGCAGCGAGGGCATGGCCACGGGCTCGGCCCGCTCGGTGTCGGGCTTCGACGTGTATCGCGCCGTGCAGAGCTGCAGCGACCTGCTGGAAAACTTCGGCGGCCACACCTATGCCGCCGGCCTCTCGCTGCGCGTGGAAAACGTCGGGGCCTTTGCCCGGCGCTTCGAGGACTACGTGGCCCGACACATCAACGAGGAACAGACGGAGCCGAGCCTCGACATTGACGCCGTGCTCGACTTTAAGGACGTGACCTTCGCGTTCTACACCGACTTGAAGCGCTTTGCTCCCTTCGGGCCGGGCAACCCGAAGCCCGTGTTCTGCACGCATTGCGTCTACGACTATGGAACGAGCAAGGTGGTGGGCCGCGGACAGGAACACATCAAGCTCGAACTCGTGGACAACAAGACCAACAACGTGATGAACGGCATTGCCTTCGGCCAGAGCTCGCAGGCACGCTACATCAAGACGAAGCGCGCCTTCGACATCTGCTACTGCATCGAGGAAAACACGCACCGACGCGGCGAGGTGCAGCTGCAAATTGAGGACATAAGGCCCGTCGAGACCGACTGACGCGGACGGGGCGCAGACAGACGTATGGAGGGCGACGAAAGGTACAGGGACATCCTGCGGCGCTACTGGGGCTACGACGACTTCCGCGGCATCCAGCTCGACATCATCCGCAGCATCGGCCGGGGCTGCGACACCATCGGCCTCATGCCCACGGGCGGCGGCAAGAGCATCACGTTTCAGGTGCCGGCGCTGGCCATGGAGGGGCTCTGCCTGGTGGTGACGCCCCTCATCGCGCTGATGAAGGACCAGGTGGCCCGCCTCAGACAGCTCGGCATACGGGCCGCCGCGGTCTACTCGGGCATGGCGGCCGAGGAGGTGGCGCGCCAGCTCGACAACTGCGTCTTCGGCGGCTACAAGTTTCTCTACGTGGCGCCCGAACGGCTGGGCTCCGAGGCCTTCCGCCGGCGGCTGGGCCACATACGCGTGAGCTTCGTCACCATCGACGAGGCCCACTGCCTTTCGCAATGGGGCTTCGACTTCCGCCCCTCCTACCTGAACCTGTGCGAGCTCAACGAGCTGCTGCCGGGCGTGCCCCTGCTGGCGCTGACGGCCACGGCCACCGAGCGCGTGCTGACCGACATACGCGAGGTGCTCAAACGGCCGGGCATGCGCCTGTTCCGCATGAGCTTCGAGCGGACGAACCTGAGCTACGTGGTGCGCCCCACGACCGACAAAGACGCCCAGCTCGTGCACATCCTGCGCAGCGTGCCGGGAGCCGCCATCGTCTACACGCGCAGCCGCCGCGGTGCGGCCGACACGGCCTCGATGCTCACGCGGGCGGGCATCGGGGCGCTCTACTACCACGCCGGGCTGCCACCCGTCGAGAAGGACGTGCGGCAGGACGATTGGCAGCAGGGCCACACGCGTGTCATGGTGGCCACCAACGCCTTTGGCATGGGCATCGACAAGGCCGACGTGCGCCTGGTGGTCCACATGGACATGCCCGACAGCATCGAGGCCTACTTCCAGGAGGCGGGACGCGCCGGGCGCGACGGGCGGCGGGCCTATGCCGTGCTGCTCTACTCCGAGGCCGACCGCACGAAGATGCTGCGCCGCGTGGCCGACACGTTTCCGCCCAAGGAGTTTGTGCAGCGCGTCTACTCGTCGCTGGCCTACTTCTTCCAGCTGGCCGTGGGCGACGGCTTCGGCGTGACCTACGAGTTTGACCTGGAACGCTTCTGCGTCAACTTCAAATACTTCCCCACGCGCGTACTCAGCGCGCTCCACATCCTGACGCGCACAGGCCTCATCCTCTATCGCGACGAGGAGGAGGGCGCCTCGCGCGTCATGTTCATCGTGCAGCGCGACGAGCTGTACAACCTGCACCGCCTGACGCCGCGCATGGACCGCGTCATCCTGTCGCTGCTGCGGCGCTACACGGGGCTGTTCAGCGACTATGCCTTTATCGACGAGACGCTCATTGGGCGCGACTGCGGCCTGACGCCCCACGAGGTGTACGAAACGCTGCGCCTGCTCACGCTGGAACGCATCGTCCACTACGTGCCGCGCAAAAACGTGCCGCGCGTCACCTTCCTGCAACGGCGCGTCGAGGAGAGCCGCGTGGTCATACCGCCCGAGGTGTACGAAATGCGGCGCGAGCAGTATGTGACGCGGCTCAACGCCATGCTGGGCTATGCCGGGGGCACCGACTGCTGCCGCTCGCGCTACCTGCTGGCCTACTTCGGCGAGACCGATACGACCGACTGCGGCCACTGCGACGTATGCCTGAGCCGGCGGCCCAAGGGAGGCCGCATCGAGGCGGCCGCCGCGGCCATCGAGGAGCTGGCGCGCCGCCGGGGCTCGCTCCCTCCCGGCGAAACCACGCCCGACGGCTTCGCCCCCGACGAGGCCGGGGCCGCCCTGCAAATGCTCGTGGAGAGCGGCCACCTCCGGCGCAACGACGACGGCAGCTTCGTCCCGGCTTCCTGACACCGCCCCCGACGACAAGGCGCAGACGGGCTGCTTACGCCCGAACGAAACAAAGATTCCGAAATTTCGACCTTGTCAAAACGATGTAAAAGCCCGACTTTTGCACCATGAAAACCAAAGAAACTTTTTTAGTTTCCATCCAACGATGGCTGCCCGCGCTCTGCCTCGTGGCCGCCCTGACGGGTTGCGACCTCATCGAGTATCACCCGTACGACAGCCGCGTCGACGGCGAGCGAGGCCACAACGCCACGGCCATCGAACGCATCGAGCGCGAAACGGCCGGGCGCAAGATGGTGCGCTTCGCCGTCATCAGCGACACGCAGCGCTGGTATGACGAGACGCGAGCCATCGTCGACGCCATCAACGCCCGCACGGACGTCGACTTCGTCATCCATTGCGGCGACCAGACCGACTTTGGCCTGACGCGCGAGTGGGAATGGATGGCGCGCGAGCTGAAACGCCTGCGGCCGCCCTACGTGTGCCTCATCGGCAACCACGACTGCCTGGGGACGGGCGGCGACGTGTTCCGAGCCCTCTACGGCGACCCCAACTTCTCGTTCGACGTGGGCACAACCCACTTTGTTTGCCTCAACACGAACGCCTTCGAATACGACTACTCCACGGCCATCCCCGACTTCGACTTCCTCAAAACCGACCGCGAAGCCCTGCCCGACACGACGCGGCGCACCGTCGTGGCCATGCACGCCGCACCCCACACCGACCAGTTCAACAACAACGTGGCCGAGGTGTTCCAGCTCGTGCTGCACCGCTATCCCGGCTTGGCCTTCTGCCTGTGCGGCCACACGCACCACACGCAGCACCAGGACCTGTTCGGCGACGGCATCGTCTACCACACCTGCGGGGCGGCGCACGGGCGCACGTACCTGCTCTTTACGCTGACAGAAGATGGATACACGTATGAAGAAGTGGCTTGTTAGCCTGCTGGCGTCGGCGGCAGGCTTGATGCCCGCCCCCGCCGCGGCCTGCACCGCGACAGCCGCGGCCGACTCGTCGGTCGTGGCGCCCGACACGCTCCTGCCCCACGCCTGCCAGACGGACCTGCCGCGCTACGAGCGCAACAAGCAGCGCTACCTGCGCCGCGCCGAGAAGCTCATCCCCAACCAGGCCGTCGTGCAGTATGCCGGCAGCATCGGCTTCCTCTCGGCCGGCGTCGGGTGGCACTACGGACGCCGCGACCGCTGGGAGAGCGAGGTGCTCGTGGGCTTCGTGCCGCGCTACGAGTCGGACTGCGCCAAGGCAACGCTCACGGTCAAGCAGCGCTTCGTGCCGTGGAGCCTGCCCGTTGGCCGATGGTGGAGCGTGGAACCGCTCACGACGGGCATCTTCCTGAACACCATCTTTGGCGAGGACTTTTGGGCGCACGAGCCCTCGCGCTACCCCAAATCCTACTACGGCTTCGCCACGAAGATACGTGCAGGCATCTTTCTGGGCCAGCGCTTCCGCTACCACATCCCCCTGCGCAAGCGCTGGATGCACAAAAGCATCGCTTTCTATTATGAGCTGGGCACGTCCGACCTGTACCTCATCTCGGCCATCCCCAACAAGAACGTACGCCTGGGCGACATCCTCTCGCTCTGCTTCGGCCTGACGCTCGACGTGTTCTGACGGGGCGGGCATGAAAAAGAGTGGGTGCAGCGACTGTTGTCGCTGCACCCGCTCTCTGCATGCGGAGGCGTGCTCCCGCCGGCGCCCTACTCCGAGTACCACTCGCCCTCGTCGTCCTCGGTGGTGCTGTCGTCCTGCATGTCTTCGAGCTGCTCGGGGGTATATTCGTCCTCGTAGTGGGTTTCGACGGGACCGTCCTGCATGTCGAGCGGAAGCGTGTCCTTGATCTCCATCGGGGCGAAGGTCTGCTCGTAGAACTTGCGGTAGTCGTCGAAACTGTACTGCGTGCCGAGCATTTCCAAGTTGTGGGTCGAGATGAGCACGACGCGGGCTTTCGTCAGCATGCGGGCCAGCGTCGTGTCGGCATAGACCTGCTGAGCATAGGTGTGGGCTTCGTCGAAACTGTTGAAGCCAGCCACGCGAAACTGCGTGAGCTGTGCGTCGCGCAGGGGGGTGATGTCGAAGTTGCGCACCATGAAGCCCGTAAAGTTGAAGCGCGCCAGCTCGTAGAGCAAGCGGTTGTCGTCGATGCTGTCGGTGGGATAGGCCACGACGAAGACAAACGGCACGTCGCGGTCGGGCAGGAGGCTGCGGCCCGCCCGCACGCTGTCGGAGGCGGCGTCGGCAGCCGCCGTGCGGCGCGACCAGAGCGAACCGAGGTCGAGCCCCGCGGCATTGAACGTGCGCCCGCTCTCCAAGCCGTTGACGAGCATGCCCGCCAGCTCGCTGACGTCGCTTTCGGGGAACTGCTTCAACAGGTCGCGGAGCTCGGTCGTTATCTGCTTCGTGTCCTCGTGCCCGATGCGGCTCAGGATGTGGACGAACATAAACTTCGGTCGGTTGGCGCCCGTGGGGAAACGACGGGTCGACACCTCGAAGTTGCGCGCCACGGTCGCGTTGTCGCGGCGGCGGTAGGCGTCGTAGGTGGCCGTATAGAGCGAGTCCTCGATCTGTCGGCCGTAGCGGGCATAGCGCTCGTAGTCGGGGTCGGTGATGAGCGTGGTCAGGGCGCTTTCGGGGAAGAGCTGCGCCATGCGCGCCTTCATCTCGGCCGCCTTGTCGGCCTGTCCCCAGCGCGAATAGAGCAGGAAGAGCTGATAGAACACGTCGTCCATCTTCTCGAACGTGGGGTATTGGTCCGTCAGGCGCGTCAGCGTGCGGGCGGCCAAGGGGAAATCTTCCAACTTGTCCTTTTCGATGAGTCCCGCGTTGTAGAGTCCGTCCATGATGATGAGGTCCGACGCGGCCTTGGCCTCGGGCGTGAAGGGTATCTCTTTCAGATAGTATTCGCGGCGGTGGGGGTCGTTCTGCGCCGAGTCGGGCTGCGCGGCGGCCTCTTCCTCGGCCAGCGCGATGCTGTCGGCCCGCTCCTCGGCCAGGCGGATCGAGTCCTCGGCCTCATAGTCGACGCCCCCCTCGTCGCCCATCGGCACGACGGTGCGGTTGGAGCGCCGCCAGTTGTCTTCGAGCTTGCGGTTGCCCCAGCGCTTCTTGAAGTCCTGCTTGCCCTGCATGACGAGCATGGGGTTGTAGAAGTACCACTGCTTGTTTCCGCCCACGGCCGTCTGGCCCGTCTGCGTGGTGGGGCGCGTCGTCCCGCCCGCGGCGGCGTTTTCCTGCATGCGGGCCTCGGCGGCCGAGTCTTCGCGGGCCTCGCGCTCGGCCTCCTCCTTGCGTTTGAGCAGCTCGATGGTGCGGTCGATGGCCGCGTTGCGCTCCTCCTCGCTCATGAGGGCCAGCTGCTGCAAGCTGTCCTGCAAGTGTACGGCCGAGGTGAAGGGCACGAGCTCGTCGAGCACCTTGGAGCGTCGCATCGTCTCCTCGTAGGCCTCGTGCGTCTTGTCGAGCAGGCCCACGGCCTCGCCGTAGCACGACTGGGCCAGGTCGTAGCGCCCGCGCTCCCAATAGAGCTCGCCCAGGCGGAGCAGGAGCACGCCCTTTTCGACGCCTCCGCGCGTGCTCTTCTCGCGCCCCGTCTCATAGGAGCCGATGGCCTGCGCCGTGTCGCCAAGGGTGAGGTGAATGTTGCCCATGGCGTAGTACACCTGGTCGAGATAATCCTTGTTGCTCCCGTCGCGGGCCATGCGGCGCAGGCGCTTCACCATGCTGCGGGCTTCGTCGGGCGAGGTGAAGGCTTCGGTCTGCAAGATGCGGGCGTTGAACGAGAGCTCATAGGGCGGGCTCTGCTTGATGCACTTGCGGAACGCCGCGGCGGCCTCGCGCTTCTTGTCGAGGTGCAGGTTCACCTGGCCCAGGAGGAAGTAGAGACGGGCTTTCTGCAGTTTGCGTTTTTCCTTTCTGGCAGCCTGCTGCAACAGGGGGAGGGCCTCGGCGTAGCGCTCCTGGCGCAGCAGGAGGTCGGTCTCGGTGAAGAGCATCTCGCGGCGGATGGCCTTGTTGAGCGTGTCGCGCCGGGCCTTGTCGAGGGCGTCCTCGGCGTCGTAGAACCAGTCGAGCTGCGCATAGCAGCGCGCCAGCCACGTGCGGGCCTCGGCCGCCACAAGGGGCTCGGGGGCATAGTGGCGGGCTATGTAGGAAAACGTCGAGGCCGCCTCGATGAAGTCGCCTTTCTGGAACTGCGCCCGCCCCATCAGGAGCCAGGCATTTTTCAGGAAGGGGTTAAACTCCTGCCGGCTCAGATAGGCCTTCATCTTGGGCGAGCGTCGCTTCGAGGGGTTGACCACGGGTTTCTTCTTGATGGAATGGAGCTGTATGGCCTTCTCACATTTTGTGATGGCCGTCTCGAAGTTGCTCTTTCCCAAGTCGCGCGATTTTTCGTTGCCCACAAGAAAATAGGGTAACATCTCGGTATAATTGTCTTTGTTGCCCTGCTCCTTGGCCAGGCAACCCTCTTTGTAGGCCTCGCTGCCGTTGTAATAGACGTTATAGCGCGTGACAAACGACTGCCAGAAGCGCGAAGAAGCTGTATTCTTCTTCGTGGAACAGCCCGAGAAGGCGGCCACGGCCAGCAACGTCAGGGCTATGTATATGGGTAAGCGTTTCACGCGCGCTGTCTTTGGTTGAAAACGGGGCGCCCCGGGCACGAGAGGCTACGCCCCTCTTTTTAAACTCGTTTTCAGGCGTTTTATTGTATAAACCAGCAGATAAATGGCCACCGACACCACGATGATCGAGGCGCCGCTGGGCACGTCGAGCGCATACGAGAGGGCCAGTCCGCCCAGGCAGCCCGCGTAGCCGATGAGCGCCGAGAGCCACATCATGCCGCGGTACGTGCGCACCAGCAGGGCGGCCGTGGTCTGCGGCACGGAGAGGAGCGAGACCACCAGCACGATGCCCACCACGTGGAGGCAGGCCACGATGCTCAGCGACGTGAGGAGCGTCATCACGCCCTCGACGAGGCGCACGGGCAGGCCCTGGGTGATGGCAAAGTCGCGGTCGTAGGCCACGGCCACGACCACCGGCAGCCACAGTCCCACAAAGGCCACGGCCGCCACGGTGAGCACGAGCAGCGCCCACAGGTCGGCCCGCGTGATGGAGAGCACGTCGCCAAAGAGATAGGCGGGCAGGTCGGCCATGAAGCCCGGGGCCAGATAGGCAAACAAGATGCCCAGGCTCATGCCCAGCGTCCAGAGCATGGCCACGGCCGAGTCCTCACGCACGCCGGCCCGGCGCCCCATGGCCTGGATGGCGAAGCCCGAGGCCACGGCAAAGACGGCCGCCCCGAGCAGCGGATTGAAGCCGAAGTAGGCCCCCATGCCCACGCCGCCCAGCGAGGCATGAGCCACGCCGCCACCCGCAATGACGAGGCGTCGCGTCACGACGTACGTGCCCACCACGGCGCAAAGCACACTGGCCAGCAGCGCACCCAGCAGGGCGTGCTGGAAAAAGCTGTACCCAAGCAGCTCGCTCACAGGCCCCTCCTTTCGCCCACGAGCAGGATCACCTCGTCCTTCACCCCGTCGGGCAGGGCCACGCCGCGCAGCTGCAACGAGCGCACCCAGCCCGCCACCTCGTCCTGGCGCATCGTGTAGAGCACCTCGCGGAAGCGGTCTTCCTCCTCGGGCGTATAGGCGTCCGACGGGCGGCCGCGGTAGGCGTCGAGCTCCTCGTCTTCGTAATATTCTATGTCGCGGCTCACGCCGGCCAGCAGGCTCTCTTTCTCGCACACGGCGTGTTGGCCGCAGCAGCCGTCGGGACGTGCCTGCTGCACGCCGGGCAGCTCTTCCAGCTCGCCGCGCTCCACGCGGCGGCGCAGGCGGCGGTTGCGCAGCGCGCCCAGCAGCAGCGCCACGCAAAACAGGGCCAAGAGCAGCAGTATGAGTATTTCCATGATTTTCGCTTTACCGGGAACACATCTCCCCGCCGGCCTCTTCGACGGGGCCGAGCAGGCGGGCATAGTCGGCCCAATAGCCGGGATACGACTTGGCCACCACCTCGGGCCTCTCGACCGCAAGCGGGCAGCACAGGGCCGCCGGCGCAAAGGCCATGGCCATGCGGTGGTCGTCGTAGGTCTCGATGACGGGCAGCGCCGCAGCCCGGCCGCGGTGGCCCTCCCACAGGAGCGTGTCGCCCCCTTCCTCCGTCAGGGCCACGCCCAGCTTGGCCAGTTCGCGGCGCAGGGCCTCCATGCGGTCGGTCTCCTTTATCTTCAGGCTGGCCAGCCCCGTGAAGCGGAAGGGCCGCCCCAGCATGGCGCACGTCACGGTGAGCGTCTGCGCCAGGTCGGGGCAGGCCGTGAAGTCTATTTCGACGCGCCCCGCGGCCGGCTGCGTCTTCGTGAGCTCCACGCCCCCGTCGTCGAAGCGCGTGGCCACGCCCAGCGGCGCAAACAGGCGGGCCACCACGGCGTCGCCCTGCAAGCTGTCGGCCGTGAGCCCCGGCAGCCACACCCTCGCCCCGGCGTCGGGCGTGAGGGCCATGGCCTCATACCAGTAGGACGCGGCGCTCCAATCGGCCTCCACGTCAAAGCGCCCCGTCGCGGCATAAGGCACCGGGGCCACGCTGATGGTCCGCCCGTCCGTCCAGCGGGCATCGGCCCCGAAGCGACGCATCAGGGCCAGCGTCATGTCGATGTAAGGGCGCGAGGCCACCCGCCCCGTCAGGCACAGCCGCAGGCCCCCGGGCAGCGTGGGCGCCACCATGAGCAGGGCCGAGACGTACTGCGAACTGACGGAAGCCGCCACGTCCACCGCCCCGCCCCGCAGGGTGCCGCCCTCGATGCACAGGGGCGGGTAGCCCTCGCGCCCCGCATAGGCAACGCGGGCCCCGAGCCGCCGCAGCGCATCCACCAAGATGCCGATGGGGCGTTCGAGCATGCGCGGGCTGCCCGTGATGACGTGGCGGCCGGGCTGCGTGCAGAGCCACACCGTGAGGAAGCGCATGGCCGTGCCGGCCGCCCCCACGTCCACGGTGCCGCCCGCGGCGGCCAGCCCCCGCACGAGGGCCCGCGTGTCGTCGCAGTCCGACGGGTTGTCCACGGTCCAGCCGTCCCCCGCCAGCCGGGCCAAGAGCAGGGCGCGGTTGCAAATGCTTTTCGAGGCAGGCAGCGCGGCCGCACCCCGCAGGGCCGCCGTCGGTTTCAGGAGATAACGGTACATGTCTGAGAGAGTTTAGGAGAGCAGCAGCGCGGCCCCGGCCGACTGCCGCCCTTTTCGTGAAACAAAAGTACGGAAAAAACGCGAACCGCGGCGGGGCCTATATATAAATAAGGTGTGGAGGGCGGGGCGGGGGCTGCAAAAAGGCCGGCGGCCGCGCTCTCGGTGGGGAGGGGCGGCCGCCGGTGATGGTTCTTCTGAGGCCCGGGCGGGCGGGTCAGCGGGTGAGGGCGGCCTTCAGGTGGACCGTGCCGCGGGCGTTGGCGGCATGCACCACGTAGATGCCGGCGGGCAGATGGCGCACGTCGACGCGGTTGCCGCGGCCGCGGGCCACGCAGCGCCCGTCGGTGGCATAGACGGCCACGCGGCAGGGCGTGGCGCTCTCGACGGTGATGATGCCGGCAGAGAGACGAATGGCGGGACGGCCCTCGGCCTGCAAGCGGTCGACCGACGTGATGGGGCCCTCGTCGACGGTGCGGCCCACGGTGGCGGGCAGCACGCCGTCGGCCTCGGCCGTGAAGGTGAAGCTGCCGGCCGCGCCGGTGGTGGCCACGATGGCCGTGAGCTCACCGCTGAACAGGTGCATCTGCGGCTCCTGGAAGGGGTCGGTGCAGGTGGGATCGCCGTTGGCGGCGGCACGGAAGGCGCCCGCACCGTTCACGGCGAAGCGCACCAGATGGTCGGCGTCGGGCACGAGGTTGCCCTCGGCGTCGAGCATGCGCACGCGGATGTAGCACAGGTCGTCGGTGCCGGCGCGGAGCGCGAAGGTATCGGCCACGGCTTCCAGGCGATAGGGCTCGCCCGCGGTGTGCACCTCCTTTTCGGCCACGGCGCGGCCCTCGGCGTCGTAGGCCACGACGCGCAGCATGCCCGGCTCATACCGTACGTCGGGCCACATCAGGCGGTAGCGCTGCTGGCGCCTGAGCGCCTGCTCGTCGGCGGCCGTTGCGGAGTTTTCGGCCGTGATGGTCGTGTCTTTGGCCACGCGCCCCTGGCTCTTGCCGTTGACGAAAAGCTCGGCCGAGGGGTAGTTGGTGTAGACGAAAACGGGGTCACCTCGCCTTCGCGGCCGGGCCAGGTCCAGTGGGGCAGGACGTGGAGCGTTTCCTGCGCGGGGTTCCAGCGGCTGCGGTAGAGGTAGAAGCGGTCTTTGGGGATGTTGGCCAGGTCGATCATGCCGAAGTAGGACGAATGGCTGGGCCAGTCGGTGTCGTAGGGCGTGGGCTCGCCCAGATAGTCGAAGCCCGTCCACACGAACTCGCCCATCGTCCACGGCTTCTCGTCATGCCACACCCAGTCGTCCTCGGGCAGGTTCGACCAGCGGCAGCACTCCACGTCGTACGAGGAGGCCTGGTTGTCGTCGTAGGTGAGCATGGCGCCGCGGCGCACGGGAAACTTGTAGACGCCGCGGCTGCTCACGGTCGAGGCGCTCTCGGAGCCCAGCACGACCTTTTGCGGCAGGTTGTTGTAGTTGTTCTGATATTTGTGGGGCCGGTAGTTGAAGCCCGGCACGTCAAGGGCGGCGGCCACGCCGTTGGTGACCACCTGGTCAGCCGCGTCCATGCCCATCGTGACGGGGCGTGTGGGGTCTTCGCGGCGGCAGATGTCCCTGAGGCGGCGGGTCGTGGCGGTGCCCTGGGCGGCGTTATACTGCTCGGGCACCTCGTTGCCGATGCTCCACATGACGACCGACGGGGCGTTGCGGAAGTGGCGCACGAGGTTCACCAGGTCGCGCTCGGACCACTCGTTGAAATATTTGTGGTAGCCGTTGGCCACCTTCGTGCCGGCCCATTCGTCGAACGACTCGGCTATGACCATCAGCCCCATTTCGTCGCACAGGCGCACCAGTTCGGGCGAAGGCATGTTGTGGGCCGTGCGCACGGCGTTGGCCCCGACGTCTTTGAGCATGAGCAGGCGGCGGCGCAGGGCGCTCTCGTTGAGCGCGGCGCCGAGCGGGCCCAGGTCGTCGTGGTTGTTGATGCCCTTGAACTTCACGACGCGGCCGTTGAGCAGGAAGCCCTTGTGGGCCACCACCTCGATGCTGCGTATGCCGAAGCGCGTGACCACGCTGTCGCACAGGCGGTCGCCCCGGTAGAGGCGGCTCACGGCGCGGTAGAGACGCGGCGTGTCGAGGTCCCAGCGCTGCGGGGCACCGACGGTGAGCGTCTCGTCGGCCACGGTGTCGGTCAGCTCGTCGAGCGCCAGGCGCGACGAGGCCAACTCGCGTCCCTGCGGGTCGACGATGTGCGCCGTCAGGTGGTAGCCCCCGGCCCCCTCGGGCAGCGAAAAGGACGTCCGCACGTTCACCTCGGCGCGCTCGTCGGAGATGACGGGCGTGGCGACCTGCACGCCCCACGTGGGTATGTGGGCGCGGTCGGTGACGAGCAGATGGACGTTGCGGAAGAGCCCGGCCCGGGGTACCAGCGCGACTGCCCCTTCTCGTTGTAGAGGCGCACGGCCAGCACGTTGCCCTCGGCCTTGACGTAGGGCGTGATGTCGAGCGTGAAAGCGTTGTATCCATACTCCCAACCGCCTGCCTTCTCGCCGTTGACGTACACGGTGGGGTGGCTCATGGCGCCGTCGAAGCGCAGTTCGACGCGGCGCCCCTCGGCAAACGTGGGCACGTCGAAGTGGAGGCGGTACCAGCCGGTGTTGGCAAAGAAGAGACCGCCCGTCTTACCGCCCGCAGGCGTGTCGTTGTCGGGGCTGAAGGCCGAGGTGATGGCCCAGTCGTGGGGCACGCTCACGACCTGCCATTTGCTGTCGTCGGTCGTTGGCCGTGCAAAAAACGAGGCATCGCCCAGGAGGAAGCGCCACCCGTCTTTCAGCGTGGTTTCGACGCGCTGTGCCGAAGCACCCATGCCGGCCAGCAGCATGGTGCAGAGAAGTAAGGGTCGTTTTTTCATACCGATAAGGTGTTAGAAGGTGAGTAAAAAGTCGAGTCGTAGCCCGCCGCGCCCCACGGCACGGCGGGACAGGCCGTCTCACGGCAACAAAGATAAGATATGGGGAAGAAAAGGAAACGATTTACACTGCACAGGACCGGGGCGGCGTGCGGCGGGGGATGAGAGCACCATGCGGCGGAATATGGCCGCGAGGCCTGCGGCGCGTGTGCCATGCGGACATCCACCCTCGTCGCAGCATCCTCGCTGCGAGCCGAATATCTTTTGTATTTTTGCGCCCGAAACAAGGAGGAATATTCATGGACAGGCTTTACAGACAGATTGTTGACGCGCTCCCGTCCGAATACGATGCGCGCGAGGCGCGGGCGGTGGCCCTGCTCGTGCTCGAAGAGGCCTTTGGCATCGGGCGGACGGAGCTCTACGCCGGCACGGCGCGGGCCCTCACGGCGGCCGAGCACGTGCGGCTCGACGCCCTCGTGGCGCGGCTGGCGGCGGGCGAGCCGGTGCAGTATGTGCTCGGCACGTGCCGGTTTTGCGGTCTGCGCCTGCGCGTCACGCCCGACGTGCTCATCCCCCGCCCCGAGACTGAGGAAATCGTCGACCGCGTGCTCCGCGCCGAGGCCGGCCGCCCCCTGCGCGTGCTCGACGCCGGTACGGGCAGCGGCTGCATCGCCGTGGCGCTGGCACGGGAGCTGGCCGGCGCAAGCGTCGAGGCGTGGGACCTGTCGGAGGCCGCTCTGGCCGTGGCCCGCGCCAACGCCGACGCCTGCGGGGCCCGTGTGCGCTTCTGTCGCCGCGACCTGCTGGCGCCGCCGCCCACGGGGTGCTCGTTCGACGTGGTGGTGAGCAACCCGCCCTACGTCTGCCGGCGCGAGCGGGCCGCGATGGACGGCCGCGTGCTGCGCTACGAACCCGCGAGCGCCCTCTTCGTGCCCGACGACGACCCCCTGCTCTTCTACCGCGCCCTCTCCGCCCTGGGCCGTGCCGTGCTGCCCCCGGGCGGACGCATGTATCTCGAAACGAACCGCGCCTACGGCCGCGACGTGTGCGACCTGCTGCTCGCCGACGGCTACGCCGACGCCCGCGTGAGCCGCGACAGCTACGGCAACGACCGCCTGGTGACGGCCGTGCGCTGAGGCCCGGACGCCGTCCGCCGCCCGGGTTTTTAACACGGAGAATCGATTATTTTCGACCGACTGCGCCGACGCTCGCAAATGAGCGAAAATCAGAAACGCTTGATAATGAAGAACAAACCTCGCAGGCCTTCCCGCAAACGCCGCGGCGAAGGCCTTTTTTGACGCTATATGGCACAAATCGGGCCCATTTTTCCATCAGAAAGTGGCCTTGGAAGCGAAAATCCAAGGGATGGAACGCCCGATCCATGGAATGGAAACAGAAATCCATGGGACGGATCGATGGAGATATCCCATCGCGCCGCATTTCCAACGCTAAAAGGCGGCGTCCCACGCGTGTCCGCATTAACAGAGTGACATATAGCGCACAAGGGTGCGCGGCGGCAAAGGCGTACCCCCGCCCGCAGGGGAAATCCGCCTTAGGAGGGACACCATCCTGGCGTCCGTCACCGTCCGAACGGGCCAATTGCGAGCGAGAAATGCCGCGTCGGGGCAGCCCCCGAGCGTGGTGGACGTTAGGATGGCGTCCCTCCTATGACGGCATCCCACGCGGAAAGGAAACCGTGCGGCAGGCGACCCCATAGGGGGCGAACCTTCTATAACTGCGGGCGAGCCAAAGGAGAACCCGCGGACACACCCCACCCCACAATAGGACCCCATGGGGGTCCAACTTCCCATTACCGCGGGTAGGCCGCAGGCACACCCGCGGATCGCTCCTCCCCCGCTCGGGGCACAGCCCCACTTCGACATTCTCCCCCACCGCCCGCCGGCCAGCCACACCTATATATTTATATAATACGCGCGCGCGTATGTTGGCTCCCCGCACGCAGGGACGGCTGCAAATATTCCTGATTTTTCTTGGCCCATCAAAACATCTGCCATAACTTTGTCCGCATAAAACGTAAATATCCGTGCCTATGACATAAAATCTGCTATCGAAGCAGGACACATACTCAGAAAAGAGCGTTTGCTTCACGTCCCACAGCTGAGAACCTGGAAAATTCGCTGCTACGCATGGGAAATGTAAGTAAAGCGTTCACGCCCGAAGGCGTGAACCAACATTGCATTTCGATGTAGCGGGCAATTCCAGGGCCTTCAGTTGGGAATGCGAGCTTGGTTCCCGCCTTTTTGCGTATGCCTGCCCCAACTGAAGACCTGGAATTTTTATTATCGGCCGCGGAACCCGGCCAACTTTTCAATTTTCACTGTACCAACATGAAAAAACTTCTAACCTTACTTCTCTTCCTCGCCCCCGCCATCATGGCGCGGGCCGAGGAGGTGACGCTCTGCCTGCGCGACCTAAGCGGCGGAGTGATGTCGGAGTTTCCGTTTCAGATGAAAGGCTACGAAAACTACACGACAGATGCCGAAGGCTGCGCCACGGTGGACCTCAGCCCCGGCGAAAACCAAATTCAGTATGACCATGGCTTTACCAACTTTGAGTGGGACGGCACGCAGACGCGCGTCGACGTGAACATCACCGAAGGCTACTGGATGACCGTGCGACTCACGGGCGCCGACGAGAGCGAGGCCGACGCCTTGCGCGAGGCTACATTCCGCGTGTTCGACGACGCTTACAGCAATCCCTGCTCCATCGGCGAGGACCTGACGGTCCACTTCTGGCTCACACCCGCATACGTGCAGGGCGGCACGTGGAGCTATCAGCTGGACAGCCCGAAATATCCCACGCCGCGCACGCCCGTCGACCTGACGGCCACGGGCAACCACCCGGCCGTCGACCTGCGCGAGGGGCGCACGCCCGTCGACATCGCCCGCCCCCTCGGCGTGGGCGGCACGCCCCTGACGGCGGGAAGCATCGGCATCAGCCAGGACGACAGCCGCGGCTACCCGCTCATGGTTTCCATTTCCTTAGACGAAATCCCCGGGGGCGGGGCTTACCGCTCGTGGATGCTGCCCGGCACGTACGATTTCTCTTTACGCCCCGAAGGCAACTATTTGGGGCGGTTAGAGAAATTCACCATCGGCGCCGAGCCGGCCACGGTGGCCTTCGACCTGAGCCGGAGCGTGCGCCTCGACGTGCATCTCATCGGCTATGACGGCAAGCCCATCGCCGGCCGTGACGTCAACATCTACTCCACCGACCGCTCTGAGAGCGAATTTGTAGAAATATCCGGAGGCGCCACCACCAACGCCGAGGGCGTCGCCACCGTCTACGCCACGCCGGGCCAGTACCGCGCAAACGTAAACTTCTACTTCGCCCCCCTCTTCCCCTATCCCACGGATCCCTGTGGCGAAACCTACTTTGACGTGCCGGAAGGCGAGACGGCCGAGGCCACCATCAGCTTCGAAAGCTACACGGCCTTCCTTGTCACCGTCAAGGGCCTGGACGAAAGCATCTCGCCCAGCTGCGAGTTCCAATACAAGGAGGCAGGCAGCGAGTATTGGAGCAGCATCTCCCTCCGTGAAGACTACGACTTCGAGGGCGAGGGCCGCCGCTACGGCACCCTCACGCAGACGGACGGCCCCTTGTCGGGGCGCCTGCACGTGGACGTGGCCAGCTGGGGGCTGCCCGCGGGCTCTCCCCTTTACGTCGACCACTACCAGCCCGTGGCCACCACCGAGGGCGGCGTCGTCACGGAGATAGACCTCGCGGCCATGCAGGACGTCACGCTGCGTGCGCCCGAGGGCTACCGCTTCTACTCCGGGCTCTTCATCGACGGCGAGGAATACACCTTTGGCTATTCGGACACGGGCGAGCCCATCACGGCCATCGCGGCCCGCATCATGCCGGGCGAGCACACGTGGCAGGCCACGCTCACCTCGACCGACGGCGCCACGCGCTATCCCACGGGCACGGTGCAGACGTTCACCGTGGCCGACGCGCCATTGGACGTGACCTATGCGTTTGACGCGGCCGACTATCCCGGCCTGAGCATCACGGTGAAGGACGTGGACGGCACGCCCGCGGCAGGCTTCTACGTGGGCCTGGAAAACGTCGGGACGGGCGACTGGGGCGAGCTCTCCACCGACGCCGAGGGCCGCGGCACCTACTTTGTCGACAGCCCGGGCACCTACCGCGTCGAGGTCTGCGACGCCGACGGGAACTACCTGCCGCAGACGCTCACCGTCGAGCTGAACGAAGGCATGACGGAGCGCACCGTGAGCTTCGAGGGCTGGCACAGCTTCACCCTGCAACTGCCCGACCTGTGGCGGTATGCGCCGGAGGCAAGCACGGCCACCGTCACCTGGACGTCGGGCACCGACCCCGACGACCCGCGCAACGGCACAGAGATGCACAACGAATGGCGCAGCGGGGAGCAGCCCGACGAATGGACGCAATGGCTGCCGGCCGGCAACCTCGCCGTGCGCTACACGGCGCGCGACAACAACGGCCCCATCGTGGATGCCACCTCGCAGACGGCCATGCCCGCCGAGAACACGACGTATGCCGTCAACCTCGCGAACCATCACCGCGTGGGCTACGTGGCAGGCGACGGCACGACCGCACGCCCAAGCTACGTGACGCTCTACCATATCGGAAGCGACGGGCGCCGCACGCCCGCGACGGGATACCTGCTGCCCGACGGCACGTATTTGGCCTATTACGCCCCCTTCGACACCTACTCTGACAGCCGTTTCCGCGAAAACTGCGACAGCGTGGTCTTCGACATGGCCGGGGTCGACCGCGAGGTGCGCTTCAACGTGAGCCGGGACGACTACGCCCTCACCGAGCTCACCCACTACGACAAGCGCATAGCCGCGGCAGAGCTCGGCATCCCCAGCGACCCGCGTTGGGCTTCGGTCTACATCAATGAGTATGCCCAGTTCTACCTGTTGCCCGGCCGCGACTACTCCTACTACATCCGCGACCTGATCGTCTATGCCGACAACGGCGACGCCCTCTGGTACTACACCCTGCCTGAACCGCGCTCGCTGCGCGTGGACGAGAATGACCCCTACGTGGCCATCCCCCTGGACGACTACCGCCTCGTCGACCTGCGCGGCACGCTCGACGGCACGCCCGTCGACGGCTACTACCTCATCCAGGCCACGGGCGGCCTCACGGCCGGAAGCTCTGCCTACGGCACCGCCGACGCCCACTTCGCCCTGCGCCCGGGCAGCTACACCGTCATCGTGGAACGCTCCTCCGACGGCACGCTGCTCTACGGCCGCACCGACGTGACGGAAGAGACGGCCGACGGACGCATGACCGTTGAGCTCTCGACCGAGCCCACGAGCATACGCGACGCTGCCACGGCCGGCGCCATGCCCGAGGCACGGCCCACGGACGGCGGCATCGCCATCAGCGGCGCGGCCGGCACGCCCATCGGCGTGGACGTCTACACCGCCGACGGACGCACGGCCCTGCGCACCACGGCAGCCGACGGCGAGACCATCGGCACGAAGAGCCTGCCCGCAGGCGTCTACGTGGTGCGCCTCACGCAAGGAAACACCGCCAAGACGCAGCGCGTCCTCGTGCGCTGACCGCACGGACGGCGCCCCGCACCCTCCATCCGACGCCCCGCACGGCCCCTGCCGCGCGGGGCGTCCCGTTTTGACGGCGCTGCCGCGGAAGCTGCGGCCCGGCCTGCGGCAGCCACCTCACGCGGAAGGGGCGCGGCAGGGGCAATTCGCACGGCGGGGACGAAGCATCCTGCGGGAAAAAGGCGTAACTTTGCACCCGGTAAAAACGATTGAGACATGAACATCCTGCATACTGCCGACTGGCACCTGGGCAACATCTTCCACGGCCACGACCGCACGGCCGAACACCGCCACTTTCTCGACTGGCTGCTCGGCGTGCTGCGCGAACGCAAGCCCGACGCCCTCATCGTGGCGGGCGACGTGTTCGACTCGCCCAACCCCTCGGCCGCGGCCGAACGGCTTTTCTACGACTTTCTGGAAGCTGCCAC
Source organism: uncultured Bacteroidales bacterium (assembly GCA_949297215.1). GTDB lineage: Bacteria > Bacteroidota > Bacteroidia > Bacteroidales > Bacteroidaceae > Alloprevotella. The sequence continues at coordinate 63,496 of CASFRV010000010.1, forward strand.
CGAGGCGGTCGACGGTTTGCAGGTGGTGGTGACGGCGGGCAACCACGACTCGGCCGGCCGCCTCGAAGCACCGGCCGCCCTGCTCGAACGACACCATATATATATAAGAGGAGTGGTGCGCCGCACGGAGAAGGACGAGCCCGACCTGGCGCGCCACATCATCCCCCTGGGACGGCGCGAGAGCGACGAGGCGACCTGCGTGTGCTTTGCCCTGCCCTATCTGCGCTCGTCCGACTATCCCGCCGGCCTCTCGGCCGAGGAGGGGCTGCGCCACTTCTTCGACAGCCTGTGGCGCACGCTGAAAAAGAGCGACTACCGCGGACTGCCCGTGGTGGTGGCGGCCCACTTCTACGCAGCGGGGGCCGACATCTGCGAAAGCGAACACAGCGAGCGCCTCGTCGTGGGCGGACAGGACGCCGTGGCCGCCGACGTGACGGGCCGGGCGGCCTACGTGGCGCTGGGCCACATCCACAAGGCGCAGCGCGTCGACGAGGGGACGACGTGGTATGCCGGGAGCGCCCTGCCCATGTCGTTCGCCGAGAAGCGCTACCGCCACGGCGTGCAGTGGGTGACGCTCGACGAGAAGAGCGGCACCGCACGGGTGGAGCAGTTGCCCTACGTGCCGCAGCGCGCCCTCGTGTCGATCCCCGACAGCGGGGCCCTGCGCCCCGAGGAGCTGGCCGAGGCCATCGCTGCCCTGCCCCGCCGCCACAAGGACGACGACGGCAGCTGCTGGCCCTACGTGGAGCTGCGCGTGGCCGAGGAACGGCCCGAGCCGGGCCTGCTGCGCCAGGTGGGCACGGTGCTGGCCGATAAGGCGGCGCTCTTCTGCCGCATGGTGCGCGAACAGCCCGGCGCTGCCCCGGCCGACGAAGCCCCGGCCACGGTGGAGGCCTTGCAGACGCTCTCGCCGCTCGACATGGCGCGCCTCGTGTTCCGCGAACGCTACGGGACCGACATGCCCGAGGCGCTCACCGAGCGCTTCAAGCGGGCCGAAGAGGCGGCTGCCGAAACCGACGACTGACCCCGCGCACCCCACCGCCACACAACGAAACACACCCCGCACGGCCCGACGGCGCAGCGGGATACAGGACGTATGAAAATAGACAAAATAACCCTTTGCAACCTGACCTCGATCGAGGGGGAACAGGTTGTCGACTTCACCGCCGAACCCTTGCGCTCGGCCGGCCTCTTTGCCATCACGGGCGACACGGGGTCGGGCAAATCGACCCTGCTCGACGCCATCTGCCTGGCGCTCTACAACGAGGCGCCCCGACTGGACGATGCAGAAAACCTGACGGGACGCGAACTGGAAGCCGCCGCCGGGGGCGAGGCGCCCAAAATAAAAGCCAAAGACGTGCGCAACCTGCTGCGGCGCGGCTGCCGCGAGGGATACAGCGTGGTGGAGTTCAGCCTGCCCGACGGCCGACGCTACGAGGCGGGCTGGCATCTGCGCGTGAAACGCACGGGCACCTACGACCGCCCCGTGCGCTCGCTGCGGCAGACGGCTCCCAGGAAGGTGAGCTTCGAGGAACGCGACATACCCGCGCGCATCGTGGAAATCACCGGGCTCGACTATAAGCAGTTTACGCGCACGGTCCTGCTGGCGCAGAACAGTTTTGCCAACTTTCTCCGCGCCCGCCGCGACGAGAAGTCGGCCCTGCTCGAAAAACTCACGGGGACGGAGATATACGGCCTCATCTCGCAAAAGATATTCGAGCTGGCTCGCGAGGCCCGCCACCGCCTGGACGTGCTCGACGGGCAGGCCGAGGCCCTGCTGCGCGACCGCCTGGACGAGCACGACCTGGCACGGCTCGACGAAGAGCGCCACCTGACGGCGACATCGCTGGCAGGCGCCGAACGCGAGCAGGCCGACGCCGGGGCTCGCCTGCGGTGGCTCGACGACTGCGACCACGCCACCCGGCGCGTGGCCGCGCTGGAAGAGCGCCACGCCGAGGCCCACAAGGCGTGCGTGGCCATGCGCGCCGACGAGCTGGCCGTGGAACGCTACGACGAGGTGCTGGCGGTGCAGCCCCTGTACCAGGAAATCGTGATGCGCCGCCGCGACGCCACGCTGCTCAAGCAACGCGAGGAGGAAACCGCCGCGCGCCTCGACGGAGCGCGCACGGCCCTGCAGGATGCTGCAAAAAAGATGGACGAGGCCCGCGCAAAGGCCACCGAGGCCGAGGAACGCCTGACGGCCCGGCGCCCTGCCCTGAACCGCGGGCATGCGCTGACGGGAGAGATTGGCGTGGTGGAGAAACAGCTCGACAAGACGCGACGCGAACTGACGCAGGCCGAAGAAGCCCTGACGCGACGGCACGCCCTGACCGAGGCCAAACACCAACGGCGCAGCGAGCTGACGGCCGAGACCGAACAGCTGCAACTGCACAAGCAGGCGCTCTCGGTGCACAAGCTGATGTTTGAGAAATACGACCTCGTCAAAGACAAGCTGGCGGCCCTGCGCGGCGAAACGCTGCGCAACGAAGAGAGCCACCGCAAATATGCCGAGCTCCAAAGCAGGCAGGCCTCCATCGCTGCCGCCACCGAAACCGTGGACCGCAAGCAGCACGACGACAACGCCCGCCGCGACACGCTGCGCAGCGAACTCCTCATACACCGGCAGGCCAACCAGGGCCGCGACAGCGCTGCCCTGCAACAGCGCTTCTCGGACAGCCGCACGCGACTGGCCGGGCTCGACCGCGCCCGAACGCTCTGGAAACGCCTCACGCTGGGCTATGCCGACGCCGAACAGCGCCGGGCCGACCTGGCACGCCGCGAAAACACGCTGGCTCAGCAAGCCGAGGGACTGGAACGCCTGCGCCGCGAGGTGGGCGCGCTCGACGAGGCCCACCGGCGCCTCAACGTGGCCGTCACCCTGAGCCAGAGCGAAAACATCACCCGCCTGCGGGCACGGCTCAAGGAGGGAACGGCCTGCCCCGTCTGCGGTGCCACCCACCATCCCTACCATACGGAGACGGAACGCGAGCTGGGCGAACTCATCAGCAACCTGGAAAAGGAATTGCAGGAGACGGCCGCGGCGCTGGCCGACAAACAGCAGCAGCTCGACAAGCTGCAACACACGCTGACGGCGGGGAGCGAACGCCTGGCCGCCGAACGCGAATACCTGGCCGACCGCGAAAAGCGCATACGCGATGCCGAGGACGAATGGCAGGCCTGCGCCGACCTCGACACGTCGTTTGCCGAGTGCTCGCCGGGCGTCAACCGCGACGCGCGGCGCATCACCATCGACATGCTCATCGACAACACGCAGAAGGCAGCCACCGAGGCACGCACCGAACTGGAAACGTTCGATTTCCACCAGCAACACATCAACCGTCTGAACGAGGAAATTGCCGCCATCGACGCACAGATGGCCAACGACCACGCCTATCTGGACGAACTGCACACACAGGCCCGCGTGGCGGCCGCGGCTTTGGAGGAGTTGCAGAAGACGATGAAGCTCTCCGACCGTTCCTGCTCGGAGCTCTACACCGATCTGGACGAAATGGTGACGGTTTCGGGCTGGTTCACCGAATGGAAAAACAACCCCGACGGCTTCCGCCTGCGCGTCACGGAGCTTTATAACGACTGGCTGGCCACGTCGACGCGGCTCGACGAATGCGTGCGCGCCACGGCCCTTGTGGGCGAGGAGGTGAAGGCCGCCGAAACCGCCGAAGCCGAGGCACAGCGCCACGTAGCGGCCTGCCGCGAGGAACGCGACGGCGTGGACAGCCGCCTGAACGAGCTGCGCGAGGAGCTCCAACGCCTGTTCGGCCACGAATCGCCCGAGACGGAGGCCGCCCGTCTCGAAGCAGCCATCGCAGCGGCCCGCACCGAGGCCGCTGCTACCACCCGGACGCACGAAGAGGCCGGCGGCAGCGTGAAACTCCTGCAAGGCACGCTCGACAACCTCAACTCCGAACGCGAGGCACGCCGCAAGGAGCTGGCCGAAAAGCTCTCGGAGCTCGACGTGTGGATGCTGCGCTTCAACGCCTCCCACTCGCCGCTGCAATATGCCGAGCTGGAAAAAATCTTCGCCGACCCGCGCGACTGGAAAGCCCTGCGCCAACGCCTCGACGAGCGCCGGCGCACGCTCTCGCTCGTGGCCGACGAACTGGAAAAGGCGCGGCAGGCGCTGCTCGAACTGCTGGCGTCGCCCCTGCGCACCGCCGGCGACACGGCGGCCGAGCGCAAAAACATCGAAGAGCAAATGGCCGCGACGGCCGCCCGCATAGAGCAGCTGCGCGAGCGCCTGGCCGCCATCAACCTGCGCCGGCAGGCACACGACACGGCCCTGCGCCGCGCCGCCGAGATGCAGCCCGACATCGACGCCGCCCGCGAAGACGCCGAGGAGTGGGAGCGCCTGAACGTCCTCATGGGCAGCGCCGACGGCAAGACCTTCCGCCGCCAGGCCCAGAGCTACACGTTCCGCTTCCTCGTGGAGCGCGCCAACGCCCACCTGCGCCGCCTCTCGCCCCGCTACGAGCTGCGCTGCGTGCCCGGCACGCTCACGCTCGAAATCATCGACCGCGACATGTTCGACGAGCGTCGCTACGTCAACTCGCTCTCGGGCGGCGAAACCTTCGTGGTGAGCCTCGCCCTGGCCTTGGGCCTCGCCTCGCTTTCAAGCGGCAGCCTCTCCATCGGCAGCCTCTTCATCGACGAAGGCTTCGGCAACCTCGACCACGCCTCGCTCGACCTCGTCATGTCGGCCCTGGCCAACCTGGAAAACGCCCAGGGGCGCAAAGTGGGCGTCATCAGCCACACCGAGCAGATACGTTCGCAAATCAGTCCCCAGATACGCCTCGTCAAGCTCCCCACCGGCGGGCGCAGCCGCATCGAAATCGTGTGACATACCGCCCGCCACAGACAGCGGGCGGACAAAGATCCACACCACCCCTGCCACAAGGCATGCCTCCCCAGCAGCCTCTACCAACCGCCCCGCAGCCGCCCCGTTTCCACGCCCGCTGCGGGGCGATTGTGCATAAAAAATGGAGACCTCCCGCTTATTAACATTTTTTACCCCCCCTATTTCATTTCTTGGATGCATTCTCCTATCTTTGCGTCGTATGTATCAATTGCCATAGCCCTTTAAACGGGCCAGACGCACGGTACACCATCAACCATTACTCAATAAACAAACACAAAGTACCATGGAAACATTAAAAGAATTCGTCGCCCTGCCGGGTGAAAACGTATTGGAAGTGATCAAAGGCAACGCCTACAACGACTCGCCCAACCCCTTCGCGCGGCTTCTCATGTTCATCGTGAAGATCTGCCAGATGATCCTCGGCATCAAGCTCTTCACGTACATCATCATCACGAATCTGCGCGTTGTCAAGGTAAATAAGAAAACCATTCTGTGGGGCATACTGCCCGGCAGCGTCGAGGTCATGACGATCAACAAGAGAACCGTGCGCTCCGTGGGCTATGCCATGGATTCCAGCTGGTTCATCTTCCGCAAATACTACTTCCAGCTCGACAACGGAGCCGAGATGCTGCGCGTCACGTACGACGGCAGTCTCGAACAACTGACCGATATCTGTACAACCGTCGATAAAGTCGTCACGGAGTCGCATTGACACTGTCGCGGTTCTCTTTTCAGAGACATTCAATCGCCAGCCCCCTTCCGGCCGCCACTATCCAACTCGTCCGGGAGGGGTTTTTCGTGCCTGACGCCGGAGAGCAAGCGCTTTTCCCCGCAGCCGGGCCACGCTTTCCACCCATTTCAGCTAACTTTGCAGCCATAAACAGCTGAAACATTATGAAGAAACTATATATCGAGACCTACGGCTGCCAGATGAACGTGGCCGACAGCGAGGTGGTGGCCTCCGTCATGCGCATGGCGGGCTACGAGCCCTGCGACTCGGCCGACGAGGCCGACGCCGTCTTCCTGAACACCTGCTCCGTGCGCGACAACGCTGAGCAGAAAATCGTGCATCGCCTCGAAGCCCTCAACGCCCGGCGGCGCAAGGGGCGCCACTTCATCATCGGTGTGCTGGGCTGCATGGCCGAGCGCGTGCAGAGCGAGCTGCTCGACCGCTACGGCGCCGACCTCGTGGCCGGGCCCGACGCCTACCTGACGCTGCCCGACCTCACGGCCCAGGCCGAGACGGGGCACAAGGCCATCAACGTCGAACTTTCCACCACGGAAACCTACCGCGACGTCGTTCCCGCGCGCTACGGCGCCGCCCGCCTCTCGGGCTTCGTGAGCATCATGCGCGGCTGCAACAACTTCTGCCACTACTGCATCGTGCCCTACACGCGCGGCCGGGAGCGCAGCCGCGACCCCGAGAGCATCCTGCGCGAGGCCGCCGACCTTGCGGAGCGCGGCTACAAGGAGGTGACGCTCTTGGGGCAGAACGTCAACTCCTACCGCTTCGAGGCGCCCGACGGCACGGTGACCGACTTTCCCGCCCTCCTGCGCCTCGTGGCCCGCGCCGTACCGGGGATGCGCGTGCGCTTCACCACGTCGCACCCCAAGGACATGAGCGACGCCACGCTCCACGTCATCGCCGAGGAGCCCAACGTGTGCCGACACATCCATCTGCCCGTGCAGAGCGGGAGCGACCGCATCCTCAAGCTCATGAACCGCAAGTACACCCGCGCCTGGTACATGGACCGCGTGGCCGCCATCCGTCGCATCGTGCCGGGCTGCGGTCTCTCCACCGACATCTTCGCGGGCTACTGCACCGAGACAGAGGAAGACCACCAGGCCTCGCTCTCGCTCATGCGCGAGTGTGGCTACGACTCAGCCTTCATGTTCAAATACAGCGAGCGCCCCGGCACCTACGCCGCCCGGCACTTGGCCGACGACGTGCCCGAGGACGTCAAGGTGCGCCGCCTCGAAGAGCTCATCGCCCTGCAAAACGAACTGAGCGCCGAGAGCAACCGACGCTGCGTGGGCAGCGAGGTGGAAGTGCTCGTCGAAGGCACCAGCAAGCGCTCGCGCGAGCAGCTCTACGGCCGCACCGAGCAGAACAAAGTGGTCGTTTTCGACCGCGGCACGCACCGCCCCGGCGAAACCGTGCGCGTACGCATCACGGGCTCCACGTCGGCCACGCTCCTGGGCGAAGCCCTCTGACCGTCCCCCACAACAACAGCAAACGCCGCCCGCGGGCGGCGTTTTTTCATACCATATCTTTACATTGCGACATGAACGGAGAAAGAAAACATCTGAACGTCGTGGCGGCCGTGGTCTGCCGTGGCGACGAAGTGCTCTGCTTCCAAAAGGGAGCCACGCGCCATGCCTACACCAGCCACCGCTATGAGTTTCCCGGCGGAAAGATCGAGCCGGGCGAAACGCCGCCCGAAGCCCTGCGCCGCGAGCTGCGCGAGGAGCTGGCCGTCGAGGCCGTCATAGGCCCCCTGCTCACGGTGGTCGAGCACGCCTACCCCGACTTCGACATCACCCTTCGGGCCTACCAGTGCGAACTGCCGGCCGGGGCCTTCACCCTGCGCGAGCACGTGGCGGCCCGCTACGTGGCGCGCCGCGAGCTGCGCTCGCTCCCCTGGGCCGGAGCCGACGCCGCCGTGGTCGAAGCCCTGCTCCGCTAAGGGTCAGCGCCGGCGGCCGCGGTGGAGCCCCGTGCCGAAGAAGCCCCTCGGCTGCTGCGGCGTGCGCGGCCGTTCGCCGGGCTCGGGGTAAGCGATGCGCGTGTGGTAGATGGTTTTCAGGCTCTCGATGAGCACGCGCTTGGCGTCGGATATGTCGCGGAACGTGATGGGGCATTCGCGGAAGTTGCCCTCCTCCACCTGTCGGTCCACTATGCGGTGCACCAGGTCGCGCAGCGACTCCTCGTTCAGCTCCTTCAAGCTGCGCGACGAAGCCTCCACGGCGTCGCACATCATGAGGATGGCCTGCTCCTTGGTCGTGGGGTTGGGGCCGGGATAGGTGAAAAGCTCTTCATCGGGCTTTTCACCGGGATGTTTGTTGCACCATTGTATGTAGAAATACTTTACCTTGCCGCGTCCATGGTGCGTTGCGATGAAGTCGCGTATTACTTTCGGCAGATGATACTTTTCGGCCAGCCGCAAGCCGTCTGTGACGTGGCCAATGATGATTTGCGCCGAGCGCTCCTCGGCCAGTCCGTCGTGCGGGTTCACGCCGCTCTGGTTTTCGGTGAAGAAGGCCGGGTTGAGCACCTTGCCAATGTCGTGGTAGAGGGCTCCGGTACGCACGAGCTGCGAGTTGGCCCCGATTTTCAAGGCCACCTCCGCCGCCAGGTTGGCCACGGTCATCGAGTGGTTGAAGGTTCCCTGCGCCTCCTTCGACATTTTCCGCAGGATGCTGTTGTTGATGTTGGTCATCTCCACGAGCGACACGCTCGACGTGAAGCCAAACACGCGCTCGATGAGATACATGAGCGGGTAGGCGAAGAGCAGCAGCACACCGTTGACGAGCATGTAGATGTAGCGCGTACGGTCGAAGTCGGCGAAGCTGAGTCCCTGCATCAGGTCGTAGGCCACGGCGGCAAAGAGCATGGCGGTCGTCACGATGACGGCCGAGCGCAGCAGCTGCGAGCGCTCCGTGAGCTCTTTGAGCGAATAGATGGCCGCCAGGCCCGAGGCGGCTTGCAGCAGGATGAACTCATAAGGGTGCTGCAAGCCCGGCGAGACGAGCAGCACGGCCGCCACGAGCGTCATGAAGGCCGTGCGCGAGTCGAGGAAGATGCGCACGAAGATGGGCACCATGGCAAAGGGTACCAGGTAGACGGCCTCGGCGTCGTTCTCGGCCACGACCATCGTCACGATGGCAAAGAGCGTCACGAGCGTGAAGAGCATGAGCGTGGCGTGCGTCTGTTCGAGATAGGGCCTGCGGAACAGGCGCAGATAGTTCATGAAGAGCGTCATCACCGTCACGATGAAGAGCAGCTGTCCGCCCAGCACCTGCCAGTGGCTGCGGTCGGGGGCGTTGCGGCGCAGGTTTTCGCGCTGCAACGAGTCGAGGATGTTCAGCTGCGTGGCGCTCACAATCTCGCCGCGGTCTATGATGCGCTGCCCGCTCTGCACCATGCCGCTGGCGGGCGAGACGGTCGATAGCACGTCCTCGCGGGCGGCCTGCGTCTTGGCGCTGTCGAGCATCAGGTTGGGCGCGAGATAGTCGTTCAGGTTGCAGCGCGCCAGCAGCTGGCGGTTGTAGCGCGTGGTGTCGGCATGCATGATATACTCATAGGCCGATCGCGTCGAGAAGAGCTCGCCCACGGGCCGCTGCGTGGCTGCCTGCCCCACTACCACGCTGATGCCCGGGGCACCCGCGGCGGCCAGCGAGGCCAGGTCGGCCGTGCTCATCACGCCCGCCTCATACACCGAGCGCAGCATCTCCACCAGATGGGGCAGATACGAGGCCGGCACGCCCTGCATCCGTCCGGCGTAGAAGTTGGAGCGCAGGGCCTGCACCTGGCGGTCCACCAGCTGCGGGTCTTCCTCGTAGAACGGGCGGAAGCCGCGCAGCACGCTGTCGCGCTCGGCGGCAATCTGTTCGTTGGTCTTGTAGATGGGAAAGTCGTACGAGGCTATCAGCGGAGCATACCGCCACGGTTTGCCCAGTTCATACTCGTACCCAAACTTATTTTCGCGGGGCAGGAAGTAAACGAGCAGCACGGTCGAGGCGATGACCGCCCCGAAGAACGTCAGCACCGCGCGCACCCGTTTCTTGTCCCAATTCACTAAGCTGTGCATACCTTATTTATTAAGAAAACATGGGAAGGCGACGGAGCGAAGTTAGCCATTTTTTGCCATACGCACACGCTCGCCGCCGTTTTTCTGCCGCCGTGCGGCCCGGGCTGCATCAACGGCGGCCGCGGCGCAGGCGGGCTTTGAGCCGGGCCACGAGGTCCGTCTCGCGCGCCAGGAGGCGCCACGACAGCGCGGCCGAGGCCAGCACGAGCGCCAGGCCCGCGCCGTAGCGCAGCGGGGCGTCCGCCTGCCAGGCCGCGGCCACGCCCGCCAGCAGCAAGGCATACTGCACGGCGCAGCGCCGCAGCGTGGCCCCCTCGTAGCGGAAGCCGTAGCGGCGGCCATACACCAGGCTCACCACGAGCAGGTCGGCCAGGTTGGCCACCGAGAGGCCCAGGCCCGCCCCCGCCAGGCCGCCCAGGCTGTAACCCGTTACGACGCAGAGGCAGAACACCACGTCGTAGGCCCCCTCGACGCACAGATAGAGCCACGAATGGGCATGGGCCAGCGGCAGGTAGGCCACGGGCGTGTAGACGGCCTTGAAAAACATGTAGGACACGGCGCAGAGCACCATGGGACATACGGCCATGAAGGCCGGAGTATAGAGGATGTGGACCACCAGCGGGAGGGCTGTCACGAAGAGCAGCAGCAGCGGCGTCATGAGCAGCACGCAGGCGTCCACCTGGCGGTTGATGGTGGCGTTGGCCCGCCGGCGGTCGGCCACGGCGGCCGAGAGGCGCGGAAAGAAGTCGGCATCCATCGCCATGAAGACGAAGCGCGTACACGTCACCGTGAGCATCAGGCCGGCGGCATAGAGGCCCACCTCGGCCACCGACGCCCGCCGCGCCACAAACGTGCGCACAATCATCTCGGCAGCCGAGGTGACGACGCCCGCCACGATATAGGCCGAGCCCAGGCGCACCATGGCCATCCCGCGGCGCAGGAAGCGCGGCGAGCGCAGGCCGACCCGGTAGGGGTAAAGGCGCGTCGTGGCCCGCAGCTGCAAGGCCAGCAGGGCGGCCGTCGAGGCCAGCAGCACGGGCACGACGCCGCGCATGCCCAGCCACACGTAGAGCGCCACGCTCACCACGAGCGTCGAGAGCGCCCCCAGGCCCGACACGGCCGCCAGGCGTCCCAGCCGCCGCGTGCCTTTGAGCACGGCCAGCTCGCCGGCCGAGAGCGTGGCCATGGCCGGCACGGGCGCCAACAGGGCAAACTGCCCCGTTGCCTCGTAGCCGCCGGTGGTGGTGAGGCTCAGCACGGGCGAGAGCAGCAGGCCCGCCGCCAGGCCGAAGAGCGCCGCCAGCAGCACCCAGCTGCGCACGAGACGCACCTCGTGGGCCACGGCCCGCGGGCTGCCCCCGTCGGCCACGGCCGCCAGGCGGCGCATGCTGCTGAAGCCCATGCCGAAGCTCGTGAGGTTGCCCACCAGGTCGCAGCTGCGGGCGTACAGGTCGGCCATGCCCATGCCCGCCGCCCCGATGAGCAGCGCCGTACATTTGTTGCGCACGAGCGAGGCGAGCATGCTCACCACCTGCACGCCGCCCAGCAGGCCCGTTGCTTTCAGCACGTGGCCGTAGCCCGCCTCGTCGCCGGCCGCAGCGTCGCGTTTTGTCGTCGTCTCGCTCATGGCTGCCGCTCGGTTTCCAGTTTGGCGCGCAGGAAGCGTGCCGTGTGCCCCTCGCCGGCGGCCACCTCCTCGGGCGTGCCGGCAGCCACCAGGCGGCCGCCCGCGCTGCCCCCCTCGGGCCCCAGGTCGATGACATGGTCGGCACACTTGACCACGTCCATGTTGTGCTCGATGACCACCACCGTGTGGCCGCGGGCTATGAGGGCGGCAAAGCTGTCGAGCAGGCGCCCGATGTCGTGGAAGTGGAGGCCCGTGGTGGGCTCGTCGAAGATGAAGAGCGTGGGCTCCACGCGCTCCTGCGCCAGATAGTAGGCCAGCTTGACGCGCTGGTTTTCGCCGCCCGAGAGGGTGCTCGACGGCTGCCCCAGCTTGACGTAGCCCAGGCCCACGTCCTGCAACGGGCGCAGGCGGCGCACGATGCGGGGCTGGCCCGCGGCTTCGAAAAACTCCATGGCCTGGTCGACCGTCATCTCCAAAATGTCGTAAATGTTGCGCCCTTCGAAGCAAACGTCGAGCACTTCCTTCTTGAAGCGCTTGCCGCCGCAGGCCTCGCAGGGCAGGACGAGGTCGGCCATGAACTGCATCTCGACCCTCACCGTGCCCTCGCCCTTGCACTCCTCGCAGCGGCCGCCGTCGGCGTTGAACGAGAAATAGGCCGGCGTGAAATCCATCTGCCGGGCCAAGGGCTGGTCGGCCATGAGGCGGCGTATCTCGTCGTAGGCCTTGACGTAGGTCACGGGGTTCGAGCGCGAGGAGCGCCCGATGGGGTTCTGGTCCACAAACTCCACGGCCTTGACGGCTGCCATGTCGCCTTCCAGGCCGTCAAACTCGCCCGGGCGCTCGCAGGCCTCGTCGAGGCTGCGCTTCATGGCGCGGTAGAAGATGTCGCGCACCAGGGTGCTCTTGCCCGAGCCGCTCACGCCCGTCACGACGGTCAGCACGTTCAGCGGGAAGCGCACGTCGATGCCGCGCAGGTTGTTGGCCCGCGCGCCGCGCACGGTGACAGAGCGGTTCCAGACGCGGCGCGAGGGGGGCACGGCTATACGCTCCTCGCCCAGCAGATAGCGCACGGTGTGGCTCTCGGAGCCGGGGTGCATGCCCCCCAGCGTGCCCTCGTAGACCACGCGTCCGCCCAGCCGCCCGGCCCCGGGCCCGATGTCGATGACATAGTCGGCCGCACGGATAATCTCTTCGTCGTGCTCCACGACGATCACCGTGTTGCCCAGGTCGCGCAGGCGTCGCAACACGCCGATGAGCCGGTCGGTGTCGCGGCTGTGCAGGCCGATGCTCGGTTCGTCCAGGATGTAGAGCGAGCCCACCAGCGAGCTGCCCAGCGACGTGGCCAGGTTGATACGCTGGCTCTCGCCGCCCGAGAGGGTGTTGCTGGGGCGCAGCAGCGTGAGGTAGCCCAGACCCACATCGCTCAGGAAGCTCAGGCGGCTGCGTATCTCCGTGAGCAGGCGCGAGGCCACCTGCTCCTCGTGGGGCTCGAGCCGCAGCCCGTCGAAGAAGCGGAGCAGCTCGTCGGCCGTCATTTCGCACAGCTCGCCGATGCTGCGGCCCCCCACCTTGACATACTCGGCCTCGGGCCTCAGGCGCCGCCCGCCACACACGGGGCACACCGTCTTGCCGCGGTAGCGCGCCAGCATGACGCGATACTGAATCTTATACTGGTTTTCCTCCAACATGCGGAAGAAGGCGTCGATCGTCACCTGCTCCCCGGGCGGCAGGGCCGCCTCGGCCGCATCGCCGTGCCAGAGCAGGTCGCGCTGCTCGCGCGTCAGGTTGTAGTAGGGCTCAAAGATGGGGAATCCCTTGGCCCCCGCCCTTCGGCAGAACTCGTCCTTCCACGCCCCCATCTTCTCGCCGCGCCAGCACATGACGGCTCCCTCGTAGACGCTGAGCGAGCGGTTGGGCACCACCAGGCTCTCGTCGATGCCGATGACGCGCCCGAAGCCCTCGCAGGCGGGGCAGGCGCCCAGCGGCGAGTTGAACGAGAACATGTTGTCGCCGGGCTCCTCGAAGGTCATGCCGTCGGCCTCGAAGCGCGTGGAGAAACGATGGAGCATGCGCGAGGGATAAACGCGCAGCAGGCACTCGCCGTCGCCCTCGAAGAGGGCTGTCTCGACCGAGTCGGTGAGGCGGGCCACGTTGTCCTTGTCGGGGTCGCTCACGGCGCGGTCGATGAGCAGATATGTGTCGGGCGGCACGTCGGTGGCCGCCGGGTCGACGCCGGGCAGATAGTCCTCGATGTGCACCATCGTGCCCCCCGTGTCGAGGCGCGTCAGGCCCTGCTTCAGGTCGGTTTCGAGCTGCTCGCGCAGCGTGCGGCCCGCGCGGATGCGCATGGGAGCCAGCACGGTGAGGCGCGTGCCGGGCGAATAGCTCAGGGCGCAGGCCACCACGTCGTCGGGCGTGTGGCGCTTCACCTCGGCCCCGCTCACGGGCGAATAGGTGCGGCCCACGCGGGCATAGAGCAAGCGCAGATAGTCGTAGATCTCGGTGGAGGTGCCCACGGTGGAGCGCGGGTTGCGGCTCACCACCTTCTGCTCGATGGCGATGGCCGGCGGCAGGCCCTTGATGTAGTCGCAGTCGGGCTTGTTCATTCGTCCCAAAAACTGGCGGGCATAGGCCGAGAGGCTCTCCACGTAGCGCCGCTGTCCCTCGGCATAGAGCGTGTCGAAGGCCAGCGACGACTTGCCCGAGCCGCTCAGGCCCGTCACCACCACGAGCTTGCCGCGGGGAATGGCCAGGTCGATGTTTTTCAAATTGTTGACGCGCGCGCCTTTCACGCGGATAAAGTCGTCCGTACTGCTCATTGTGGTCTTATTCCTTGTAGTTGATTGCAAGGCACAAAGTTACAGATTTTTTCCGTGCGGCGCCCGAAAAGGGACAGCCGCGACGCACCAGTCGGCCACGGCGGCCGCAGCAGCGAGACCGGATGCCCGCCGCGTAGCGACGCGATTGGATAGCCGCGCGGTGGGGGGGGGAATGTCGATGCGGGGCTGCGTGCGTGGCGGTTTTTCGTAGCGGACGGCCCGTGCGGGCGGGGGTATGCCTTTGCCGCCGCGCACCCTTGTGCGCTATATGTCACTCTGTTAATGCGGACACGCGTGGGGCGCCGCCTTTTAGCGTTGGAAATGCGGCGCGATGGGGTGTCTCCATCGATCCATCCCTTGGATTTCTGTTTCCATCCCATGGATCGGGCGTTCCATCCCTTGGATTTTCGCATCGAAGGCCACTTTCTGATGAAAAAATGAGCCCGATTTGTGCCATATAGCGGCAAAAAAGGCCTTCGCCGCGGCGTTTGCGGGAAGACCTGCGAGGCTTGTGCCTCATTATCAAGCGTTTCTGATTTTCGCTCATTTGCGAGCGTCGGCGCAGTCGGTCGAAAATAATCGATTCTCCGTGTTAAAAACCCGGGTGGTGGACGGCGTCCGGGCCTCAGCGCACGGCCGTCACCAGGCGGTCGTTGCCGTAGCTGTCGCGGCTCAGGCGGGCGTCGGCGTAGCCGTCGGCGAGCAGCAGGTCGCACACGTCGCGGCCGGAGGCGCGGTTGATTTCGAGATACATGCGTCCACCCGGGGGCAGCACGGCGCGGCCCAGAGCGGAGAGGGCGC
>CASFRV010000011.1 GCA_949297215.1 uncultured Bacteroidales bacterium
CCGAGGTGGGGTGACGGGTGGAGATGTCGGCCTCGAAGAGGTCGCTATGCCCGTGGCGGCTTCGGGTATAGACGCCTCTTCGAGGCTATCATCGTAGGATGTGTCTGTACCGCGGGTTCCGCTGCGCTCCGCCCGCGGCTACTAATAGCTCGGCCTCTTCGAGGCCGGCCGTGCTGCGGAAGTCCGACCTCTCGGGGCCGAAAGGTGACCGCGAGGCCGGCTGTCCGCTGCGTAGAGACGCGATTCTTCGCGTCTCTCACGTCCCGGATGGCCACACCGCGGGGGAGGGATGTCGTGGTGGGGCTGCGCCCCGAGCGGGTGAGACGCGAAGAATCGCGTCTCTACGTGGCGGACTACCCATGCGGCGGGAGATGGATGGCGGCGAGGCTGAGGGCCTCGAAGAGGCCCGGCTATCAGTAACCTCGGGTGAAGCGTAGCGTAACCCGAGGTGGGGTGACGGGTGGAGATGTCGGCCTCGAAGAGGTCGCTATGCCCGTGGCGGCTTCGGGTATAGACGCCTCTTCGAGGCTATCATCGTACCACCCGCGGCTACTGATAGCTTGGCCTCTTCGAGGCCGCTCGTGCGGCGAGGCTGTATAGGAGGGGCGCCAGAAGTGGCGCCCCTCTTAAGGTCGCTCCTCGTGCAGGTGGGGACAGACGGGCAGCGAGGCTGGATGTCCGTCACGTGCGGCTGAATGGGGATGGCAGTGAGGCGTGACGGCCTCGAAGAGGTCGGGCTATTAGTAACCTCGGGTGGAGCGCAGCGTAACCCGAGGTGGGTTGGCGGGTGATGATGTCGGCCTCGAAGAGGTCGCTATGCCCGCGGCGGCAGGTGGTATGGACGCCTCTTCGAGGCTATCTTTGTTAGGTGTGTGCGTTCCGCGGGTTCCGCTTCGCTCCACCCGCGGCTACTGATAGCGTGGCCTCTTCGAGGCCGCTTGTGCTGCGGAGGGCTGTTTTTTAACACGGAGAATCGATTATTTTCGAGCGCCCGCGCTCTTGCTCGCAAATGAGCGAAAAATGGAAACGACTCATTTTCAGACATATCCTTGCGATGCCCTGCCGCAGGGACGGCTGAAAACGTGATTTTCGCCGCTATATGGCACAAATGGGCCCTAATTTTCCATCGGAAAGTGGCCTTGGATCGAAAATTCCATCCCTTGGATCGGCCGATCCATGGGATGGAAATGGAAATCCATGGGATGGATCGGTCGGGCGGCCGTACCGACGCACGGAAAATCCGCATGGAGGCGCGGCAAATTCTCTAAAACACAGACATCGCTCGCTGTCCGCTTTAACACTGTGCCAAATAGCGCACGGGGCTTGGCGTGCGGTGGTTCTCCCCTGCCCTGCCCCGGCGCATGGGCACAAAAAAGCCGCCTCGCGCTGTGGCGCGGGGCGGCTGGGTATGGATGGGAAGAGGCGTGGATTACTTCACGTAGATCTTCTTTCCGTTGACGATGTAGATGCCCTTGGTGGCCTTCGTCACGCGGCGGCCGGTGAGGTCGTAGATGACGTCGGTCTTGCCGGCTGCCTCGGTGTCGACGGTTGCACCGTTGATGCCCGTGAGCGTGCCGACGGGACGCAGACGCCACGTGTTGGCGTAGCCCGTGCCGATGGTGTTGTAGGTCGTGATGGTGCCTTCGGTCAGAGCGGCGTTGAGCGAGCCGCTGCCGGCACAGAGGGTGATCTTGTCGCGGCCGCCACCCTCGGGTACGTAGTAGCATACGAGGTTGTAGGCAGCGGGTTCAACGTCGCTCTTGACGAGGGTGTATTCGCCCACTTCCTCGCCCGTGACGAGCGTGGCCTGTCCGCCGAAACGGAACTCGTTGATGAACGTCGGTTCGAGCGAAGCGTCTTCCTGAGCAGCTTCGGCGGCGCTCAGGCTACCGATGGTGTAGGTTCCTTCCTGTTCGCCGGGAACGAAGTACCACTGGAAGGCCGAGTTGTCGCTTTCGAGCTCTTTCCAGCCTACGTAGTTGAGGCCTTCGGCGTCGGTGGCGTTGTAGAGGGCGAACGACTTGCCGGGCTGCTCCGTGAGGAAGGCGCGGTAGGCGCTCACGATCTCATAGGAGGCCTGCGGGTCGAAGGCGATCGTGTCGGCAGCCTCGAGCTGTACGAGGGCGTCGGCCAGGCCTTCCAGGTCGTTGTTTTCATAGGCCGTGCGCAAGGGCGTCAGGTCGGCTGCCGACCAGCCGCCTACGCAGCCTTCGGCGTTGAGATAGGGAGCATAGGCACGCTTGGCGATGGCCACGGAGTCGTACTTTTCAAAGATGATGACGCTGCCCGGGTCGGTGGGGGCGCTGGCGTGGTTCCAAATCTTCAGGTTGTGCAGCTGCTGGAAGTCGTTGAGGCAGGCGTTGTCGGTGCCTTTGACGGTAAAGGTGAATCCGTTGTCGTTCGTGGAGAGCATGAAGACGCTGTTGGTCAGTTCTTCACTGTCGGCGCCCATGATGAGGCTGCTGCCGTTGTCGAGGCCGGTAGCATAGAGCACCTGGGCGGCACCGGCTGCCTTGTTGTAGATCTTGAAGCCGTTCTCGATGTCGCCCGTGAAGCACCAGCGCATGCTGTCGGGGAAGGCAGCGGGATTCTCGACGGTGAGGTAGTTGCCGTCGACGTCGTTCGGCTCATATTGCAGATACTTCGTGCCGCGGAAGGCCATGGTGTACCACTGCGTGCCTTCGGCAAACTCTCCGTTGGCCACCGTGGTGGTCTCGAAGGGCAGGTTGCCGCCCATGCGGTAGGTGAGGTCGATTTCGGCGTCTTCCTCGACGGTGTAGCCGTCTTCGTAGCCTTCGGTGGTCAGGGTGTAGCCGGCGATGACGGGCACTTCGACAACGGTGCCCGGCTCATAGTAGTTGTCGACCACTTGCAGGGTGTCGCCGGCCTCGGTGAGGCAGTTGAACACGACGTGTGCCCATGGCGAGTACATGAGGATCCAGTTGGTGCTCTCGTTGACGGTGACGGGGAATTCGAGGGTTTCGCTCGTGTTGCCGTCTGTACCCATAACGAAGGAGTAGTGGGCAATGGCGGGAGCCTCCTCAACGACCATACCCGTCAGGCCGCGCAGCTGTGCGGGGTTGTTGTGGCCCGTGATTTCCATGCCCGAGTTCATGTCGACGTAGGCCACGTCGATGGTCACGGCGTCCACCTGTCCGATGGTGGGCACGAGGATCTGATAGTCGGAGTTGCCTCCGGCCTGGTTCCAGCCCGTAAACGTTGCTTCGCCGCCGGCAAAGCCGTTACCGTTGAAGTAGAGGCCGTTCGAGCCGAGGATGTTCCACAGGCCTTCGCCCGAAGCCGAGGCCGAGATGGTGAAGCGTTCGGCCGTGGCCGAGGAGCTGTTGGCCACGCCGCTCACGAGCTGCGAAATGTAGTTGTCGCTGGCCGACTTGAACGTGGCCGTGGCCGAACCGTCGTTGTTTTTCGAGAGGGTTTCGAGCGTCCAGAGGAATTGCTGGCTTTCGAGCTCGGAGAAGGGGATTTCGGCCATGAGCACGAGCTGCTGGTTGTCCTTCTCTTTCAGATAGCCGTGGCGGCCGTTGTTGTAGAGCACGACCTGCTGGCCTGGCTGCAGGCTTTCGAGCGACGTCAGCGGCTCGCCCACGGCGGTGATGACGTCCTCGGCCGACATGGATGCCGTCCCGAAGAGGGAGAGAAGCATCGTCAAGCACAAGTAGAATTTTTTCATTGTGGTTGTTTGTTTATTAGATAAGTTAGTTGATGAATAAATGGCTGTGTAACTGCGCAAAGTTACGTAATTATCCGGCCAAGCGCAAAGAACTCGTCCGTTTTTTTCATTTTAAAATGAAAAGACGCGAACGAGGCGTTTGCGCCCGCCGCGGCATAAAAAAAGAGACAGCCACACGCATGGTGCAGCTGTCTCGCAGGGGGTGGTTGGCGCGCAGCCCTCAGGCGGGGTTGCGGCGGTCGGCCTCGATGAGGGCCAGCAGGTGGGCCACGGCCTCCTCGGCGGGTATGTTCTTCTCCACGCAGGTCTTGCCGCGGTAGAGGCTTATCTTGCCGCGTGCGGCGCCGACGTATCCGTAGTCGGCGTCGGCCATTTCGCCCGGGCCGTTGACGATGCAGCCCATGACGGCTATTTTCAGACCGCTCAGGTGGGCCGTGGCGGCCTTGACGCGGGCCACGGTGGCTTGCAGGTCGTAGAGGGTGCGGCCGCAGCCCGGGCAGCTGATGTATTCTGTCCGCGTGGTGCGCTGGCGGGTGGCTTGCAGGATGCCGAAGGCCGTGTTGTCGACGATGGCGTGCGCAAGGGGGGCCTTGCCCTTGGGCGTGTTGTTGAAAAGGAACAGGCCGTCGCACAGTCCGTCGAAGAGCAGCGCGCCGCTGTCGGCCGCGGCCATGAGCTGGAAGTCCTCGCGGGCGGCAGCCGTGCAGCTGTAATGCTCAAAGACGACGACGGGGTTGGTGAGCCCCTCGCGCCAGAGCTCGTGGACGAGGGCGCGCTGCTCGCCCAGGCGGTTGGGGTGGTTGCTCTGCGCGATGACCACCATTTCGCTGTGAAGGCGCAGGCAGGCCTTGACCTCGTCGTTGAGCGCGCCGTAGGCCAGGAAGAGAAACTTCAACGGGGCGCCCGACGCGGACACGGTCATGAGCTGCGAGGTGGTGTAGGCGGGATAGGTGTCGGGCTCGCCCGTCCAGGCCGGTGCGTCGACGATGTGGCGCACGGGCAGGCGCAGGGCCGCCTCGGGCAGGCGGCTGCCGCAGTAGACGTAGTCGGGCAGCGTGGTGCCGCGGTCGGTGCTGCCGTCCAGGCGGTCGCTCACGACGACGGGCGGCTGGCCCCCGCCGATGTTGAGCACGCCGCATGTGGGGCGCCGCTCGGGCCGCAGGTAGTCGAAGGCACCGCAGGCGCGGGCCGGTATCATGTAGTGGCCGGCACGCTGCACGGCGTACGACGCCAGCTTGTAGGCCACGGGTATCTCGGCCTCGGGCTCCTCGCTGAGCGACACGCGCAGGGTGTCGCCGATGCCGTCGGCCAGCAGGGCGCCGATGCCCACGGCGCTCCTGATGCGGCCGTCCTCGCCCTCGCCGGCCTCGGTCACGCCCAGATGGAGCGGAAAGGCCATGCCCTCGGCCTTCATGGCGGCGCAGAGCAGGCGCACCGAGCGCACCATGACAACGGTGTTGCTGGCCTTGATGGAGACGGCCACGTCGCGGAAGCTTTCACGCATGCAGACGCGCAAAAACTCCATGCAGCTCTCCACGATGCCCTCGGGCGTGTCGCCGTAGCGGCTCATGATGCGGTCGGAGAGCGAGCCGTGGTTCACACCGATGCGCAGCGCCGTGCCGTGGCGGCGGCAGATGTCGAGCAGCTGCCCGAAGCGCTCTTCGAGGCGGCGGAGCTCGGCGGCATATTCTTTGTCGGTATAGTCGACGTGCTTGAACTTGCGGGCGGGATCCACGTAGTTGCCGGGGTTGATGCGCACCTTCTCGACGATGGTGGCGGCCACGTCGGCCACGGCGGGGTTAAAGTGGACGTCGGCCACGAGGGGTTTGGTGTATCCCTGGCGGTGCAGCTCGTCGCGGATGGCACGCAGGTTTTCGGCCTCGCGCGTGCCTTGCGTGGTGAGCCTCACATAGTCGGCCCCGGCGTCGAAGATGCGCTTGCATTGCTCCACGCAACCGAGGGTGTCGGTCGTGGCGCACGTGGTCATGCTCTGCAAACGGAGCGGGTTGTCGGCCCCCAGCGGGAGATCGCCCACGCGCACCTCCCACGAGCGGCGGGGGGTGTAGTTGAACAGCTCATAGTCGGGGCGGAAGCCCAGGGCGGCGGAGCTGTAGCGTTCCAGGCTCTTCGTGCCCGTGACGGTGCTTCGGGCCTCGGAGCCGTGCGTTTCGTTGACAGGCATGGGTCAGTTGGTTTTATACGTGTATTTCACCTCGGCTAGGTCGCTGTTGGCCTTGACAATCTTGCTCTTCAGCCCGCTTTTGTAGGCTTCGAGGCGTGCGGCCACGGCCGTGTCGGCGAGAGCCAGCATCTCGGCTGCCAGGATGGCGGCGTTGAGGGCGCCGTTGACGCCCACCGTGGCGACGGGGATGCCGGGAGGCATCTGCACGATGGAGAGCAAGGCGTCGAGGCCGTCGAGCATTCCCTTGATGGGCACGCCGATGACGGGCACGGTGGTGCAGGCGGCGATGACGCCGGGCAGGGCGGCGGCCATGCCTGCGCCTGCAATGATGACGCGCAGGCCGCGGCCCTTGGCTTCGCGGGCAAAGGTTTCCACTTCGGCCGGCGTGCGGTGGGCCGAGAGGGCGTTCATCTCGAAGGGTATCTGCATCTCGTCGAGAAACTTGGCAGCTTTCTCCATGACGGGCAGGTCGGACGTGCTGCCCATGATGATGCTAACGATAGGAGTCATGATGGTAGGTTGGTTTTAAGTGATGGTTCGACAGAAACGACGAGCGTCCCGCTCACACTCAGGTGAGCAGGACGCTGAAAAAGCCACAGACAAGGCCGAGGCCCGTGCCCCATGCCAGTTCGCCCAGCGTGTGCTGGCGCAGGATGAGGCGTGCTGTCCCCACGGCGCCTGCCAGCACGATGGTCAGGCAGAGCCAGCCCGTGGGGTCGAAGTTGAAAATGAGAGAGAAGGCCAGCAGCGCTCCGATGACGCCGCCCGAGGCGGCCGAGTGGGCGCAGACCTTTATCCAGTGGTTGGCGATGGCGCAGGCTATCTGGATGGTGAGCGCTCCCATGACCACTCCCAGCGTGAAGCGCGGCATGGGGAGCGAATACATCAGATAGAGCAGCGCGGCGTAGCACATGATGGAGAGAATGTAGGGCACGAAGCGACGCTCGCGGCGCCCGAGCTGGTGGCGCGTCCAACCGTTGAGCCGCCGGTACAGGTAGATGCCCAGCCGCGGGAGGGCTACGGTGAAAACGTAGACCATGGCGATGATAATGAGCTTGTATAACGGTGGATAGAGGTTCAGGTAGCTGAACAGGAAGAGCACGATGAAGGCGATGACCGGGAGGTAGAACGGTGAGAACAGGAGGGAAATCACCTGGGCTGTGAGTACTAACAGTTTGTTGTTCATGTCGGCGTATGTCGGTCCGTGCCGGGCGGGACGGGCCTTTGTGTTGTCGGTCGAAACGGGGGCGTGCCTATCGGCGCAGCCGGGCCGGGGGGAAACCCATCTGTTCTCTGTATTTGGCCACGGTGCGCCGCGCCACGGGGTAGCCCTGCTCTTTGAGCCGTGTGGCCAGCGCCTCGTCGGGCAGGGGGGCGTTCTTGTCTTCCTCCTCGATGAGGCGGCGCAGCAGGGCTTTTATCTTGCGCGAGGAGAGCTCTTCGCCCTCGTTGGTCTTGAATTGCGACGAAAAGAAGAATTTGAGCGGGTAGGTGCCGTAGGCTGTCTGCACATACTTGCTGTTGGTCACGCGCGACACGGTCGATATGTCCAGCCGGGTGCGCTCGGCCACGTCTTTGAGCGTCATGGGGCGCAGGCGGCTCTCGTCGTCTTCGTCGAAGAAGGGACGTTGGAGCTCGGCGATGGTGCGCATCACGGCATAGAGCGTGTTGTTGCGTCGGTGCAGGATGTCGATGAAGCTTTGCGCGGCTTCCACCTTGCGGCAGGCGTAGAGGTAGGTGTCTTTCTGCTCACGCGAGAGCTTGTTCTTCTTGTCGGCGTACTCACGGATGCTGTCGCGGAAGGCGCGGCTCACGCGCAGCTCGGGCACCTCGCCGTGGTTCAGGCGGATGGTGAGGCTGCCGTCGTCGGCCACGGTGAGGAAAAAGTCGGGGACGACCGTCGGGGCGGCGTGGCTCTCGCCTTCGTTCAGGGCGCTGCCGGGCCGCGGGTTCAGGTGGGTCAGTTCGTGCATCACGTGGCCGTAGGTCTCTTCGTCCCAGCCCATGCGGCGCTTGATGTTCTCCTTTCGTTTGTGTATGAAGTCGTCGAAGCAGCGGTCCACCACGTCGAGCGCCTGCCGCCTGTGGGGCGAGCGGTTGTCGGGGTCGGTCAGTTGCAGGCGCAGGCACTCTTGCAGGTTGCGGGCCCCGATGCCGCGCGGTTCGAACGTTTGGAGCACGCCCAGGAGGCGTTCGAGCTCCTTTTTGTCGGTATCTATGTTGTGATAGACGGCCAGTTCGTCGGCCAGCGTTTCAAGGTCTTTGCGCAGGAAGCCGTCGGCGTCGAGCGAGCCGATGAGATATTCCAGCAGCGTCCTTTCTTCGGGCGTCAGGTCGCATTCGTTCACCTGGCGGTTCAGGCTTTCGTAGAACGAGGCGTCCTCCGTGAGCGGTATTTCGTGGCGTTCGCGCGCCTCGTCGGCCTGCGTTTTCAGATAGTCGGGCGTTTCGTCGTCGTTCAGGTAGTCGCCAAGGGCGTCGTTCACGTGCGTCGGCACGTCGTCCTCATACCCGTCGCCCTCGTCGTCCGTTTCCCTTTGCTCGGTCTCCTCTTCCGCCCGTCGGTCGTCGTCGTTTTCTTCGAGGGCCGAGTTTTCCAGCATCTCGTTGCGCACGCGCTCTTCCAAGTCGGTCACGGGCAGTTCGAGCATGCGCACGAAAGCCACCTGCATCGGCGAGAGCGTCTGCGTCTGTGTTTGCGTCTGGCGTTGGATGAGCTTCTGTGGCATGGAGCGTACTTATATATAAGGAGTGGCCACGTGGGTTCAGCAGGGCGTCCCGTCGAGCACGGCGCGGCCCAAGGCTTCGCCCAGCTCGCGGGCCTGTGCGATGGTTTGGCTCCCCGTTCCCTGTTTCCATTCCACGGGGCAGCCCACGGGCGTCATTTTCATTTTTTCGTTGTAGGCCGTGATGGTCTTTACGGCCTGACCCGACCATGCGAAGCCGCCGAAGCAGGCCAGATGGTGGTGGCACACCTCGCGGCCGGCGAGACGTTTCAGCAGGTCCTCCACGACGGGGAAGAGCCCGCCGTTATACGTCGGGCCGCCGATGGCCAGTCCGTTGTAGCGGAAGATGTCGGCCAGCACGAACGAGGGCTGCGACACCGACAGGTTGTGAACGATGATGTCGTTCACCCCGGCGCGGGCGGCACCCTCGGCCACGGCCTCGGCCGCGCGCTGCGTGTTGCCATACATGGAGCCGTAGCACACCACCACGCCCGGGCGGTTTTCGCCGTGGCTCAGGCGGCGGTAGGTTTCGATGGCCCGCGGTGCCTGCTCGGTCCATACGGGTCCGTGCGTGGAGCATATCATGGCGATGTCCAGGCCACCCAGTTTTTGCAGGGCCGTACGGACGGGTGCGCAGAACTTGCCCAGGATGGAAGCGAAGTAGCGTTCCATTTCGGGCCAGTAGGGTTCGGTGTTCATCTGCGTGTCGAGCACGGCGCCGTTCAGGGCTCCGAAGCAGCCGAAGGCGTCGCCCGCGAACAAGATCTTGTCCGTCAGGTCGTAGCTCACCATCGTTTCGGGCCAGTGGAGCATGGGAGCCAGGTGGAAGCGCAGGCGGTGGTGGCCCAGCGGCAGCTCGTCGCCCTCGGCCACCGTGATGTCGCCTTCGGTCGGCTCGCCGTAGAAGCCCTGCACCATCTCAAAGGTTTTCTTGTTGCCCACGAGGCGCACGCCCGGGTAGTATTTGCGTATGAGCGAGATGCTGCCCGAATGGTCGGGCTCCATGTGGTTGATCACCAGGTAGTCGACGGGCCTGTCGCCGATCACTTCGCGTATTTTTTCGAGATATTCTGCAAAGAAGGCCACGTCTACCGTGTCGACGAGGGCCACTTTTTCGTCGTTTATCAGATACGAGTTGTACGAAACGCCCATCGGGAGAAACCAAAGCCCCTCGAAGCGATGTTTCACGCGGTCGTTTACGCCCACGTAATGCACTTTTCCTTTGATGTTCATAGCTTGTCTGTATAGCGCTGTGTGGCGCTTTTTGCAAAAGTACGAATTTTTTCCGTGGCAGTTCGGACGCCGGTTGTTTTTCTCCCGGTGTGGACGTCAGTCGAAGCGTGAGCGTCCCGTCAGGATGCGCCAGCGGTTGGCCACGGCCTGGCGAATGCGCTTGAAGTCGCCGTGGCGCAGGTTGATGCAGAGCTCTTCGAGCGAGCGCTTCACCTTGATCCACGGGTGGCCCCATGCCATCGTGCGGAACATGCGGTCCTTGTAGCCCACGTTCTCGATGATATATTTCGGGTGGCGCAGGGGGAACTGCAACTCGTGGCGCCCCATCGTGAAGATGCGGCGGTAGGCTTTCGGCAGGCGGTCGTTCGAGCCGGCCAGGTGGGCTCCTTCGCCGCAGGCGCCGAGGTTGTTGATCATGTTCACGCGGGGCACGATGCTCAGGCTGCTGCTCAGGAAGATGGCGGCATGGAAGATGGTTTCGTAGTAGGCTTTGCCCACCGAGCGGTGGTATCGGCAGAAGTCGATGAAGTTGCTCTGGAATTTGCGCTCTTTGATATACTCGGAGAGCTGGCGCAGGTTAAACTCGTCGTCCAGGAACGTGTAATGCTCGTCCCATTGGTCGACAACGCGGCGCCAGCTGGCCCAACCGCTGATGCTGAACGTCGTGGCGAAGAAGTAGTCGTACGGCATGTCGGCCGTCTGCTCGTCGTAGTTCGTACCGGTAATCATGGCGATGCGGGGGTCGTTCTCGTAGCGGTCGAGCATCTCCTTGCAGAAGGGGAAGAACGACTGACTGGGGATGTCGTCGTCTTCCAGCACGATGCATTTGTCGGTTTGCGAGAAAGCCCATTTCTGCGAGATGTACTCCGACGGGTCGCAGCCGTAGTTTTTCTCCTGGTAGAGGCGGTACACCTCACACTGCCAGTCGATGTCGGCCACAATCTTGCGGCAGGCCTCGATGCCGGGCATGTCGCGTTCGCCGCGCGGGCCGTCCTGGTAGAGGAAGAGGCGTGCGGGCCGTGCCAGGCGCACTTGCTCGAACACGGCGGCCAAGGCTTCCGGCCGGTTGAAGAAGAGGATGAGTACGGAGACGTCGATGCGTGCAGGTTTCATGGCGGTTTGTTGTCTTACGGTTGGGGTGTATATATATAATATGGTGTGGCCGCGGCGTGGGCGGCACGGTGGGTCAGTTTTTCTCCCCGCCTCCCGTCTCGTTCAGGTCGGCTTGGAAAAAGACGGCGTGGCCGTGTCGTTTCTCCTCGGGCGGCAGGGCCTGGTAGTCGCCGTAGAGGTCGCGCAGATAGGCGTCGGGGTTGGCCGGGGCGCTGAACGTTGCGCCTTCAAACGCGATGGTCGAGAGGGGAAACACCGAGTCGGTGCGGTGCATGATGCCGTAGCCGTTGTTGTCGAGCGTGTTGGAGATGTATTCGTTCATGGGGCGTGCCGCGCAGGCCGCCTCCCAGGCCACGCGGCAGAGCGCCCGCTTCGCACCGAAGTAGAAAAACTCTGCAAACGAGCGCAGGCTGTAATAGTGGGCCGTGTGCAGCACGGCGTTGGCGCGGCAGTAGCCGCGGGCCACGCGGCGCACGAAGCTCCGCCCCACGGCCGGGTAGGGCCGCATGGGGAAGATGTCGACGTAGAGCCCCTTGGCGTAGCCGCGGGCAAAGTTGTCGCCCGGTTCGACGAGGAGCGAGCCGCGGTCGCGCACCTTGACCACGGGCGCCACCACGTCGGGGTCGGTCGTGCGCGTTTGCAGGAAGAGCTCCCCGGGCAGCTCGCTCGCCGCCACGCGGCAGAAGCGGTCGATGTCGGCCAGGGGCATGGCGATGTCAATGTCGTCGTCCCAGGGGATAAAGCCGCCGTGGCGCACGGCCCCCAGCAGGGTGCCGCCGTCGAGCCAGTAGGGGATGTCGTGGCGCCGGCAGATGGCGTCTATTTCGCGCAGGATGTCCAGCTCTTTCTGCTGGCAGCGGCGCAGGTGGCGCCCCATGTAGGCGCGCAGGGCTTCGTCGTGTTTCATGAGCGCTTGCGTTTCACGTCGATCACCTGGCCCGTGTAGTCCGAGAGGAGCGACCCGACGGTAGCCTCGGCCACCGTGCGCGAGGCCAGCAGCGAGTCATCGGGCTCCACGCCGAAGTTTTTCACGCGCATGGGTGTTTTGGTGCGTTCGGGGTTGATGCAGTTCACGGTGATGCCGGCCGGCTCCCATTCCTGCGCGACGGCCTGCACAAAGTTGACGATGGCGGCCTTTGTCGACGAGTAGATGCTGTAAAAGGCGCGGCCGCGCGTGTAGCTGCTCGACGTGAAGAAGACGAGCTTGCCCTTCGTCTCTTTCAGGTAGGGATAGGCTTCCAGCGCCACGTGGACGGTGCCCATATAGTTGGTGTCGACGGCGGCGCGTATCGTGTCGTAGTCCATCGTGTTGAGCGGTTCGCGGTTGAGCACGCCGGCGGTGTTGATGACGTAGTCGATGTGTCCCTCCTCGTCGGCGGTGCGACGCAGGGCCTCGGCCACGCTGTCGCGTCGGGCCACGTCGGTCCCCGTCGTGCTGCGCGAAAAGCTGTGGACGCGGGCCCCGGCCTCGGTGAGCAGGTCGACCGTGTCTTTCCCGATGCCATACGAGCCGCCGAAGACGACGGCCACCTTGCCGCGCAACGTGGCGGGGTCGAAGCGGCCGGCCGGCAGTTCGCTGCGGCGCAGCTGGAAAAATTTGTCGAGCAGGTACGTGTCTTCCTTGTACGTAAGTTTCATGTTGCTCTCCTCGCCTGCCACGAGGTGGACGGCCACTTCGGGCAGATAGCGCACAACGACGCCGCAGTCGTCCGTCACCTTGAAGGCCGGGTCGGTCAGGGCTTTCTCGTAGGCCCGTTCGATAACGCTGAGGCGGAAGGCCTGCGGCGTCTGGCCGCGCATGAGGCGCGAACGGTCGGGGATGGATGCGATGTGTCCGTCGGCGGCTTCGATGATGGTGTCGACGGCCGGCAGCACAACGTCGATGGCTTCGTGCTCGATGAGGGCGGCCGCCACGTCGTCGATGATGCGTTGGCTCACGAGGGGGCGCACGGCGTCGTGAAAGACGAGGTTCACGTCGCGGCCGCTGTAAGCGCGTATGGCCGAGAGGCTCGAATCGTAGCGTTCCTTGCCCCCTTTCAGGATGCGCTTCACCTTTTTCCATCCGTTGCGGAGCACCATGTTCTCCATGTCGGCCATGTAGAACGGGTTCGACACGATGGCTATTTCGTCGATGTGGGCGTTTTTCTCGAACGAGTCGATGGTGTGTTCGATCACCATCTTCCCTGCCACTTTGAAAAACTGTTTCGGCGTGCTCAGTCCCAAGCGGCTGCCGACGCCTCCCGCCAGTATGACGGCTATGTTAGGTCTCATCATTTATATAATGTGTCTTGTGGCAGAAAATGCAAGCGCATCGGCTTTTCATTTCCTGAACGTTGTGTTTCCATAAGCGTAGATGGCCGGGTAGCAGAAGGCCCGCAAGCGGTTCTTCCAGTCGGGCTCACCTTTCGAGGGATAAACCAGGCGGCGGTGGCGCAGGCAGAGGCAGCACAGGCGCAGCGTGCCGCCGTTCCGGCCCAGCAGCGTGGCGCACAGGGCGTGGGCCACGGGTTGCCGTTCGGCCGGAATGAGGGCCAGCAGGCTGCGGTAAAACTGTTGCCAGCGCTTTTCGTGGCGGAGCCGCGCCAGGTCGAGCCACCCGAACACGTACGGGTGCCACGACGGGTGAGCCTCGCGCCGCGTGCCGCCCCTTTGCTGTCGCAGGCGGGCTATGGCCGACGCCTCGTGCGGCCGGTGCCAGTTGAGCGCCTCGTCCACCCTCGCCACGCCGCCACCCATGTGGGCCATCAGCAGAAACCACCAGTCGTAGTAGAAGTCGTCGTTCCACGCCGTCTCACGGCCGATGAAGCTGCGGCGCACGAGCATCGTATGCCCCGGGATGGTGTTGGTGAAGAGCAGGTCTTCCAGCCGTCCGGCCGGGCATATCTTGCAGGAAAGATGGTCGGAAAATGTCGCATCGCGGAAGTAGGCCGAATAGCACAGGTCGCATGTGCCGATGGCCTCCACCTGGCGGCGCACTTTCTGCGGAAACCAGATGTCGTCCTGGTCGGCAATGGCTATCAGGTCGCCGCGGGCGCGCAGCATGGCTGTGTGGAAGTTGCGGTTGAAGCCCAGCCGCCGTTCGTTGCGGAACACGTGGACGCGGTTGTCGCGGCGGGCGTAGCGGTGCAGGATGTCTATGGTGTCGTCGCTCGAACCGTCGTCCTGCACGATCACTTCGAGCAGCGGGTAGTCCTGTGCCAGGACCGACTCCATCTGCCTGTCCAGATAGCGGGCGCCGTTGTACGTACACATGACGACCGAAACGCTCGGCGTCGTCCCGTCGGTAGGTTGCATCATACGGGCAAAGTTAAGCTATTTTTTCCGTTTTCCGTGGTTGCCGGCTGCGAAAACGCCCTGCGGCCGCGGCCAGCCGTCCCCCGGCCGCTATGGCCTCCGTCTGTGCTCAGAGCTTCTCGATGTCGTCGGCCGTGAGCCCCGTAGCACCCGCGATGACGTCGGGCGCCAGGCCCAGAGCCTTCATGCGGCGGGCCGTTTCCACGACGGCTTCGCGCCGGCCTTGTTCTCTTCCCTCGGCTCTGCCCTCCTCCATGCCCTCGGCGTGTCCTTTCCTGAGGCCGCTGTTGTAGAGGGTCTTCTCCACGCTGATGGCGTCCCAGAACTTGTCGTAGCCGAGCAGCTGGGCTTCGGTGTAGGCAGCCTCTTCGACGGCCGTCACGGCGCGGCAGATGTCGGGGTTGTCCATGAGTTCGGCGGGCACCTCGGTGGTGTGGGCGCCAATCTCGGTGAGATAGCGTAGCCAGAGCACCTGCATTTTCTTTTGCGAGAAGCTGTCGGGGCGGAATTTGGGCAGCTCCACAAAGACAAGGTGGAGCCCGTCGATGACCTTCTCGCTGTGCTCCACGTGCACCATGCGGTAGTAGTGGTAGTAGCCTGCAAGGTCGGGCTCGAAGACCTCGTTGACGAGGTTGAGGGAGTAGACGGGTTCCAGCAGGCGGTAGTCGTCGCCCTTGTCGCTCTGGCGGACGTAGGCCTTGGCTGCGTTGAAGAGCACGCGCTGCTGAAACTCGGGCGACCAGACCATCTGCATCTCCACGATGAACTGTCTGCCGCGCGCGTCGCGGCAGCGGACGTCGACGATGCTGTTTTTCCTGAGCGGCGTGTCGGGCACGAGTTCGGCGGGCAGGTATTCGATGCTTTCAATCTCCTCCTCGGGCCTGTCGAAGGGCAGGAGCGCGTTGAGGAAGCTGCGCGCAAGTTCGGGGTTCTCGCCGAACACCTTTTTAAAGGTAAGGTCGGCTTTCGGGTCGAGATATTTCATGCTTGGCCTATTTTATTTCGATCACATAGTCGGGGCACGAGCTGTCTATTTCCAGCCCTTGGAGCCTGAGCAGGCCGTTGTGGGTGGTGTGGCGCGGCGTGGTGCCGTCGGTCAGGGCCTTCACCGAGCGCACGCGGAACGGCACGGGCAGCTCCACCTCGGAAACGCGGGGCGAGAGCACGTGCAGGAAGAGGCGGTTGCCGCGCCGCGTGGTGACGATGCTGTCGCCCGCGTGCCAGGGGCCGGCCTCGGTGCCGTAGATGGTTTCGCCGTAGCGTGCCAGCCAGCGGCCCATGCTGTCGAGGCGGGCCAGCGACTCATCGGGCAGGGTGCCGTCGGGTTGCGGGCCCACGTTGAGCAGCAGGTTGGCTCCCTTGCCGGCTGTGCGCACCAGCAGGCGGATGAGCGTGGCCGTCGGTTTGTAGCGGCGGTCGGCCACGGCATATCCCCACGAGCCGTTCATCGTCTGGCACGTTTCGAGCGGCAGGCGCGCCACGGGCTGCCCGGCCGAAAGGCCCGCCCTGTTTTCGCCCGGCACGTCGCGTTCGAAGATCTGTATGTCCTCGCCCGGCAGGGGAGCTATGTGGTGGTTGTTGCCGATGAGGCAGGCCGGTTGCAGGGCGTGGATGTGGTCGTAGAGCTCCCTCATGCGCCAGGCAAAGGCCGTGCTGTCGCGGTTGTGGTCCCACATGCCGTCCAGCCAGATGCAGTCCACGCGTCCATAGCGCGTGAGCAGTTCGCTGAGCTGCCGTTTCATAAAGTCGAAGTAGGCGTCATAGTCGGCCTCGCCGGCATGTCCCTTGCTGTGGCCCGTCCATCCCGCGGGATAGTCGGTGCGCGTCCAGTCGATGAGCGAGTAGTAGAGGTGGAAGCCCAGTCCCTGCCGGTGGCATTCGTCGGCCAGTTCGCCCACGATGTCGCGTCCCGAGGGCGTGGCGGCCATGCTGTATGCCGATTGGTCGGTGAGCCACATCGAGAAGCCGTCGTGGTGGCGCGAGGTGAGGCATACGTAGCGTGCCCCCGCCTGTTTGAAGGCCGTCACCCACGCCCGTGCGTCGAAGCGGTGGGGATAGAACGCCCCGGCCGCCTTGGCATATTCGGCAGGGTCGAGGCCCGCGTTGGTGAGGTACCATTCGCCCTGTCCGAAGAGGCTGTAAATGCCCCAATGCAGGAAGATGCCGAAGCGGTTCTCGGCAAAACGCGCCCGCGCCTCCCGGTTCTCGCGCGAGGGTTCGTAGGGATCGTCCGCCCGCAGCGGGGTGGCATGAAGCAGGCAGCCTCCGACGAGCGCGGCCATGCAGGTTTTCAGCAGTCGGTTCATGGTTATGGCAGTTTGATGCAGTGTTTTTTGCAAAGATAGTGCAAGGCGAGAGAAGTGGGAAAGGAAAACCCGTTTTTCTTTCCCACTTCCGAGCCGCCGCCTATCTTGGGCGGAGCCAAAGTGTGCAAGGCGAGAGAAGTGGGAAAGGAAAACCCGTTTTTCTTTCCCTCTTCCGAGCCGCCGCCTGTCTTGGGCGAAGCCCCACCTTGGGGCATGTTTCCGCGATGAGGCCATCCGGTCGGTGAGAGACGCGATGAATCGCGTCTCTACGTAGCGGACTTCCCCTGCGTGGGCGGCATATATATGGTATGACGGACATTGTCAGGCAGGGCAGCGTGGCTGCCGACCCCATAGGGGTCGCACCTTTGATAACCGCGGGTAAGCGAAGCGCACCCGCGGACAGGAACCCCACACAATTCCGACCCCATGGGGGTCGAACTTCATCCCGACGTCGTGCGCGCGCAGGGATGCGTTGCTTGGGGCCTTGGCGGATGACCGCGTAGCGTTGTCCGCGGGTGTGTCTGCGGCTTACCCGCGGTAATGGGAAGTTGGACCCCATGGGGTCCCATTATAGGGTAGTTCCTGTCCGCGGGTTCGCCCATGGCTCACCCGCGGTTATCGAAAGTTCGACCCCGATGGGGTCGCCTGCCTCGCGGTGTGGTATAGGGTGGCGGGAGCTATCCCGCCGTATGGGATATCCGCCACGTAGAGACGCGATTCATCGCGTCTCACCCGCTCGGGGCGCAGCCCCGCCCCGACATTCTTCCCCTCGGTGGGCCATCCGGTCGGTGAGAGACGCGATGAATCGCGTCTCTACGCAGCGGGCATCCTGCTTCGCCGCGTGCATTCCTCACATCCGGCCTCCGACGCCCCGAAACCGGACTGCGAACGCCGCGTGGGGGCCGCCGCGGGACGGCGCCATGGCCGATTTTCGCCTGATCCACGAGATGTTTCCACGATTCCACGGGATGTTTCGGTCGATCCATGGGGTGTTTCCGCGATTCCATGGGGTGTTTCCGACCGACCCATGGCCTGCCTCGCGCGACGGATGCGGATGTCTTTCTCGCAGATTGCCATCTCTGCTGCGCAAAATGAGACGAAACGCCGCGACGCTCCGTTCCCTCGCGGGGCATTGGCGGGGTAAAAACTGTGCCGTCCGCTCTTTTCGGGCCGCGTGGGCTTGTCGCAATTTTTTGGAAAAACGGTGCAAATGAGAGGAGGGTTTTCGCGAAAAGCTGAAAGCCTTTCGAGAAAACTATCCCGAATGCAGCCTGTTTTCTTTAAAACTGCCTCCGCCGCCCCCTCCCGCAGGACGCCCCGTCGCTCCCCTGCCCCGCCCGCTCTGCCGCCCCGTGGCGCCCCGCCGTGGGGCGGACGGCGTGCGGGTGCCGTTTTTTAACGCGCGCGGGCCCTATTATCGGTGGAAAATGCCTAATTTTGCAAGCTCTTAAACGATAAAACTTTACAACGATGAAAAGAATTCTGTTGCTCTCCGCCCTGCTTCTTGCGGGCATAGCCGCGGCTCACGCCCAGCTCCCCTCCGTTTCGCTGAAAAGCATCGACGGAAAGACCGTCGACACGGCCAAGCTCGAAAACGGTGGCAAGCCGTTCATCATCAGCTTCTTCGCCACGTGGTGCAAACCCTGCAACCGCGAGCTCAACGCCATCCACGAGGTGTACCCCGACTGGCAGGACGAGACGGGCGTGAAGGTCATTGCCGTATCTATCGACCAGGCGCAGAACATCCAGAAGGTGAAACCCCTCGTCGACAGCAACGGCTGGGAATATGACGTGCTGCTCGACCCCAACGGCGACTTCAAGCGCGCCATGGGCGTCAACATGATACCCCACGTCTTCATCGTCGACGGACAGGGCAAGATCGTCGAGTCGCGCAGCGGCTACACCGAAGGTGGCGAGGCCCATCTCATCGAGAAGGTGCGCGAGCTGATTGCCAAATAAGCCGCCGGTGCAACGGTTCATTCACCCTTCATACAGACAAGACGCATGACAAAACCCATACGCACCGCCCTCGTGGGCTGCTGCCTGGCTGCCGCGCTGCCCGCCATGGGGCAGGACGACGGCCGCAAATGGTCGCTCACGGGGAGCGTACAGAGCGACGTGCTCATCCCCCAGGAGGACGAGAAAATCAACACCGGCGAATACAGCGACTGGGGCCTCACCAACACCTACGCCGAGCTCCACGTCCTTAACAAGTACGTGCAGGCCGGCGCAAGGCTCGAGTTTACCGAGTGGCCCCTCCCGGGCTTCGAAAACGACTTCAAGGGCTGGGGCGTTCCCTACTTTTACATCACGGGAAAATACAAGGGCTTAGAGCTCACCGCCGGCGACTTCTACGACCAGTTTGGCTCGGGCCTCATCTTCCGCACCTACGAGGAGCGCAGCCTGGGCATCGACAACAGCCTGCGCGGCGGACGCCTCGTCATGAAGCCCCTGAAAGGCGTGAGCTTCAAGCTGCTGGGCGGCCAGCAGCGCCGCTACTGGACGCGCAACGACGCGTGGATCTACGGCGGCGACGTGGAGCTCAACGTCGACCAGTGGTTCAAGCGCATGCAGGAGAGCGGAACGTATCTGACCCTCGGCGCTTCGGCCGTCAACAAGCACGAGGGCGACGAGAACATCATGACCATCCGCCCCACGGGCGAGACGGACGAGTTTGGCGACGCCGTACAGGGGCTCTACAAGCTCAACCTGCCCAAGGATGTGGCCGCCTTTGACGTGCGGGCCAACTTGCAGAAGGGCGACTACAACCTGCTCGTCGAGTATGCCCGCAAGGCGCAGGATCCCTCGTTCGACAACGGCTACATCTACCGCCCCGGCCAGGCCCTGCTGCTCTCGGGCTCGTGGTCGCGCCGCGGCGCCAGCGTGCTGCTCCAAGCCAAGCGCAGCGAAAACATGGCCTACCGCAGTTCCCGCTCGATGGAGGGCACCTCGTCGTTCATCAATCACCTGCCAGCCTTCTCGCAGCAACAGACCTACGCCCTGGCCGCGCTCTACCCCTACGCCACGCAGAACGCCCTGGGCGAATGGGCCTTCCAGGCCGAGGCCGCCTATACCTTCAAGCGCAACACGCCGCTGGGCGGACGCTACGGCACGAAAATCAAGGCCAACTTCTCGCACATCCGCTCCATCGACCGCCAGCCCGTCGAGGGCGTGGCCGATCTCTCAGACCGCGAGCAGACGATGGGCACCGACGGCTACACGTCGAAGTTCTTCAAAATGGGCGACGAAGTCTACTACCAGGACATCAACGTGCAGCTGGAAAAGAAACTCTCGCGCGACTTCAAGCTCAACCTCATGTATATGCACCAGCGCTACAACCAGACGGTCGTTGAGGGCCACGGCGGCACCGTGCGCAGCCACATAGCCATCGCCGAGGGCAAGTATCAGATCAACGACAAGCTCACGCTGCGCGCCGAGGCCCAGTATCTGCACACGGAGCAGGACCAGAAGGACTGGTGGTATGGCCTCGTGGAGCTCAGCGTGCTGCCCTCGCTGATGTTCACCGTGTCCGACATGTACAACGCCCACGTGGAGGGCGCCGACGGCGCGGAGCGCAAGGTGCACTACTACATGGTTTCGGGCACATTCACCCACAAATCGCACCGTTTGCAGGTGGGCTACGGCAAGACGCGCGCAGGCTACAACTGCTCGGGCGGCGTTTGCCGCTGGGTGCCCGCCAGCAAGGGCGTGCAGCTCTCGTACAACTACAACTTCTAACGGATAAGGCATGAAAATACGACTGACATATCTCTGCATCGCCGCCCTGGCGCTGACGCTCTCCGCCTGCGACGAGGTGGACGAGGGCGAACGCTTCGAACCCGTCGAGGACTTTACGCCGCGCAAGAACGTGCTCATCGAGGATTTCACGGGGCAGCGCTGCAACAACTGCCCCCGCGCCACCAACACCATCGCCTCGATGCAGCAGCTCTTCGGCGAGGAGCACGTCGTGGCCGTGGGCATCCACGGCGGACCCCTCTCGCTGCCCGCACCGGCCGGCCTGGCCACGCCGACGGCAGCCGAATATATCGCCCGCTGGGGCGTGGAGAGCTATCCCTCGGGCGTCATCGACCGCACGGGCGGCACGCAGCTCTACACGGCGTGGACGGCTGCCGTGCTCGAACGCCTGCAAATGGAGCCGGCCGTCGACATCAGCGTGACGCCCGCCTACGATGCCGCCACGCGCAGCCTCACTGTCGACGTCACCACAACGGGACGCACCGGAGCCGCCGGGCAGCTCTCGGTATGGCTCGTCGAGAACGCCATCACGGGCTATCAGCTCATGCCCAATGGTCAGAACAACCTGCAATACGAGCACAACCACGTGTTCCGCACGGCCGTCAACGGCACGTGGGGCGAGGACGTGGCCGTGGCCCCCGGCGCCGCCGACACAAAGACCTATACCGTCACGCTCGACGCCGCTTGGCG
Organism: uncultured Bacteroidales bacterium; assembly: GCA_949297215.1. Classification (GTDB taxonomy): domain Bacteria; phylum Bacteroidota; class Bacteroidia; order Bacteroidales; family Bacteroidaceae; genus Alloprevotella. Next base: position 20,992 of record CASFRV010000011.1, read on the forward strand.
GGCCGAGAACATGGCCGTCGTGGCCTTTGTGAGCAACGACCAAGAGGGCGTGCTCCAAGTGGTGCAGCAGCCTCTGGCCGCCGACAACAGCGAAACTCAGCAATAAACAATACAACAACCCATTATGAAGAAAATCTTTACGCTTCTTTTTGCAGCCATGGCCCTCTTCACGGCTAAGGCACAGGTGAACGTCACGTTCAACGGCCAGACGGTCAACAGTGGCGACGTGCTTGAGATTCAGGGCAATGTGCTTGACCTTGGCGGCGGGCTTTCCATTCTCGATTGGACCATGGAGCCTACGTTTACCAACGCAGGCAGCTCTGCCACCAACCTGTCTGTCACCGTAACGAAGGACTATACCGAAGGACCCGAGCTGTATTGGTGTGGCATTACGGGTGCTTGCGCCAACATCCCGGGCAAAACCGAGACACGCTCCACGACGCTTCAACCCGGCGGCATGGCCATGTTGACGCTGCATCCCGAGGCCGAGCCCACGGAAAGCGTCGACTGCACGGCCAACGTGCAGGTGATGGCGGGACTCAACGTGTTCTCATTCAAAATCCACTACCTTTACAAGGGCACTGCGGGCATCGACGGCCTGACGGCCGAGACCGCAGGCGCTAAGGCCGTAGAGGGAGGCATCGCCCTGCCCGCCGGGCAGTGGGCCGTCTACACGGTGGACGGACGCCTCGTGGCAAAAGGCACCGCAGCCACGACGAAGCAGCTGCCCCGCGGCATCTACGTCGTGAAGTGCGGCACGCAGAGCCAGAAGCTCCTGGTCGACTGAGCCGGGCGCCACTCATAACAAACGAAGGAGGGCAGCGGAACGTTCCGCTGCCCTCCTTCGTTCATCCCCCGCGGGGTGAGGCGTCAGTTCGACTTGTTGTTCAGTATGACCAGCGCCGCAATGACGCCCGGCACCCATCCGCACAACGTCAGCAGGGCGACGATGAGCACCGACCCGCAGCCGTGGTCGAGCACGGCGAGGGGCGGGAAGATAATGGCCAGAATAACTCTCAGACAGGACATAGCTTTTCGTTGTTTGTTCTTGCAAAGATAGCGAAAGGCGAGAGGCAAGGCAAGAGAAAGCCCGCTTTATCTTGGTTTGTCCGAGCCGCATCCTATTTTCGTGGAACAAAGATAGCGAAAGGCGAGAGGCAAGGCAAGAGAAAGCCCGCTTTATCTTGGTTTGTCCGAGCCGTATCCTATTTTCGTGGAACAAAAATAACGCTTCTTCCCCGATTGCGGCCCCGCCTTGCCATAAACATGGCGCATGCTGCGGGGCCGTCGGCGCGAGCTTTTATCAAATTCGGACAGAAAAGCTTGGCCCGTTCGCTGGAAGTGCGTATCTTTGCACTTGGAAGCGCTGCGGCGACGCACGCTCCGCCCGGGCCTATAGCTCAGTTGGTTAGAGCAACAGACTCATAATCTGGAGGTCGTAGGTTCAAGCCCTACTTGGCCCACAGCACCGCGAAGACCGCCTGCGAGACGTCGCATGGCGGTCTTTTTGTTGCATCCCGACGCTGTTAGCTTAGCTATTTATGATACAACTGTTCGTCCTCTTGGCCTGCCAGCTGGCCTCGGCCGTGCTGCAAGGCCCCGCCAAGACGCCCACCGAGCTCCGCATGGAGGAGCAGGGGATGGTGGACGTGCAATGCGTCGACTCGACGCTACGGGTCAGCCTCATGTACGGCCGGGCCGACAACTTTACGGGCCGCGTGCTCTACGACGACTTGCACCGGGCCTACCTGCACCCCGAAGCAGCGAAGGCGCTGGCACGGGCACAGCGCGCCCTGCGGCGCCGACGCCCCGACCTGAGCCTCAAAGTGTACGACGCGGCGCGGCCCATGAGCGTTCAGCAACGCATGTGGGACGTCGTGGCCGGGACGCCCAAGCACATCTACGTGAGCAACCCGCGCAACGGCGGGGGCCTGCACAATTACGGCCTGGCCGTCGACATTACGCTCTGCAACACGCGGGGCGACAGCCTGCCCATGGGCACGCGCATCGACTTCATGGGCCCCGAGGCACACATCGACTGCGAGGAGCAGTTGCAGCGCCGCGGCGTGTTGACGCCCGCGGCCGCGGCCAACCGCCGGCTGCTGCGCGAGGTGATGGCCGAAGGGGGCTTCCGCCCGCTGCGCACCGAGTGGTGGCACTTTAACCTGAGGAGCCGTGCCGAGGCACGGGCCCGCTACAAAGTAATCAGATGAATGAAAACCGCGACATCCCCACCCTGCCCGCGCTCGACGCTGCCACGGCGGCCTACGTGCGCCTCCACCGCGACGACGACGTGGAGCGCCTGGCGCTCTCGCCCGGCGAGGCCCGCGGCGTCGACCTGCGCCTGGCGCTCCAAGAGATTGAGGGCCGGCAGCGCCTGGGCCGCAAGGTGCCTTCGTGGGCAGCCGTGGAGGGTCTGCGCCTTCCTCCGCGCCTGTCGCTCGAACAATGTTCGGGCGAGGCCGCGGCGCTCTACAAGGCCCGGCTGGCCCGTCGCCTGTTGCCGCGGGGCGGAAGCATGACCGACCTGACGGGCGGCCTCGGGGTCGACTTCGCCGCGCAGGCCCGTCTGTTCGACCGCTGCACCTATGTGGAGCACAACGCCGGGCTGTGCGCCCTGGCACGCCACAACCTGCCCCTGCTGGGCTTGGAACGGGCCCGCGTGGTGTGTGCCGAGGCCGGCGACTATCTGGCCGCGATGGAGCCCGTCGACTGGCTCTTCCTCGACCCGGCCCGCCGCGACGAGGCCGGGCGCAAGACGGTGCTGCTGGCCGACTGCCGCCCCGACGTGACGGAACTGGCGCCCCTGCTGCTCGAAAAGGCCGGCCACGTGCTCGTCAAGCTCTCGCCCATGCTCGACGCGGCCGACGCCGTGCGCCGCCTGCCCGCCGTGGCCGAGGTGCACGTCGTGGCCCACGGCGGCGAGTGCAAGGAGCTGCTCCTGCTGCTCAGCCGCGGCCACGAAGGCGAGCCCCGCGTGACGTGCGCCGACGGGGAGCGCCTCTTCTCCTTCGCCCCTGCCGAGGAACAGGCGGCCCGCCCCGCCCTGGCCCCCACGCTGCGCCGCTACCTGTACGAGCCGGGGGCGGCCCTCCTCAAGGCAGGGGCGCTCAAGCTCACCGCCGTACGCTTCGGCCTCGAAAAGCTCCACCCCAACAGCCATCTCTACACGTCCGACGGCTTCGTCAGCGATTTTCCCGGCCGCACGTTTCTCGTCGAGGGCGTCTATGGCTTTTCGAAAAAGGAGTTGCGGCGCTTCGCAGCCCACTGCCCGCAGGCCAATCTGACGCTGCGCAACTTCCCCGGCTCGACGGCCGACCTGCGTCGCCGCCTCCGCCTGAAAGAGGGCGGCGACCGCTACTGCTTTGCCACCACGCTGGCCGACGGCGCGCGGGTGCTCGTCGTGGGGCGCAAGGCGGGGAGCTGACGCCGCCCGCTCCTGTACGTCCGTCAGTTGAACGCATTTTTTCTCTCTCTGTCCGTCCGAAGACCGGAGAGTTTTTACCTTTGCAGGCGGTAAACGTCCGTCATTTGTCCCGTCTATGAAAACAAGCAAGGCCCGGCGGCTGCCCGTGCCGGCCTTTCACAACGTTTCTGCCCGGCTGTTTTCCCTCCCGTGCCGCGTCGTCGGCCGGCGAGGGCCCGCTTCCTGTCTGTTCCGCGCTGTCCGTCACGACGACGGGCGGCGCGGAACATGCGTTTTACCCGACACATTGACTAATACACCACAGATACGATGAAAAAGTTCCCACGTCTCCGCATCGCCCGGCGCCTGCTTCTGCTGTTGCTGGGCGCCCTGCTGCTGGCCGCGCCCGCAGCAGCCCGGCACACCCCCGACACGCTCACCATCGGCCGGGGGCAGTTTTTGCTCAACGGCCGTCCCTTTGTCATCAAGGCCGGCGAGCTCCACTATCCACGCATCCCCGAGCCCTATTGGCGCCACCGCATCCGCATGTGCAAGGCTCTGGGCATGAACACCGTGTGCATCTACGCCTTCTGGAACTTCCACGAAGAGCGCCCCGGCCGGTTCAACTTTGAGGGCCAGCGCGACGTGGCCCGCTTCTGCCGCATCGCCCAGGAAGAAGGCATGTACGTCATCCTGCGCCCCGGCCCCTATGCCTGTGCCGAATGGGAGATGGGCGGCCTGCCCTGGTGGCTGCTCAAAAAGAAAGACATACGCGTGCGCACCAACGACCCCTACTTCCTCGAACGTGTGGGCATCTACCTGAAAGCCCTGGGCCGCGAGCTGGCCGACCTGCAAGCGACGCGCGGGGGCAACATCCTGATGGTGCAGGTCGAGAACGAATATGGCGCCTACGCCGAGGATAAGGTCTATATGGGCCGCATTCGCGACATGGTGCGCGAGGCAGGCTTCACCGACGTGCCCCTCTTCCAGTGCGACTGGACGTCTACGTTCCGCCGCAACGGGCTCGACGACCTGCTCTGGACGCTCAACTTCGGCACCGGGGCCGACGTCGAGGCCCAGTTCCGCCCCCTGCGCGAGGCACGCCCCGACAGTCCGCTCATGTGCAGCGAGTATTGGAGCGGATGGTTCGACCATTGGGGCCGACGCCACGAGACGCGCGACGCCGGGCAGATGGTTTCGGGCCTCAGCGACATGCTGGAACGCGGCATCTCCTTTTCCCTCTACATGGCGCACGGGGGCAGCACCTTCGGCCACTGGGGCGGCGCCAACAGCCCCACCTATTCGGCCATGTGCTCCTCGTACGACTACGACGCCCCCATCAGCGAGGCCGGCTGGGCCACGCCCAAATATCACCTGCTGCGCAACATGCTCATGCAGCACGCCGACTCGGGGCAGGTCGTTCCCCCCGTGCCCGACTCGCTCCCCGTCATCGCCGTGCCCCGCTTCGCTCTGACCGAGGTGGCACCGCTCTTCGACAACCTGCCCCGGCCCCAGAGCTGCGACACCGTGCGGCCCATGGAAGATTTCGACCAGGGCTGGGGCACCATCCTCTACCGCACGACGCTGCCCGCCGTGGCCGCCGGCAGCGTGCTGCGCATCGACGAGGTGCACGACTGGGCCCAGGTCTATGCCGACGGCCGCCTGCTGGGACGCCTCGACCGCCGTCGCTCCGAGAGCACGCTGCGCCTGCCGCAGCTGCCCGAGGGCACGCGCCTCGACATCCTGGTCGAGGCCATGGGCCGCGTCAACTTTGACCAGGCCATCCACGACCGCAAGGGCATCACCCGCAGCGTGAGCCTGCTCACCGACGCCGGCGCCCGCGAGCTCACGGGCTGGCAGGTTTACAGCTACCCCACCGACGCTTCCTTTGCCGCCCGCAAGCGCTTCAGCCCGGGCAAGGCCGTGGACAGGCCGGCCTACTATCGCGCCACCTTCCGCCTCGACAAGCCGGGCGACACCTTCCTCGACCTGCGCACGTGGGGCAAGGGCATGGTGTGGGTCAACGGCCATGCCCTGGGCCGTTTCTGGCGCATCGGGCCGCAGCAGACGCTCTACCTGCCCGGCTGCTGGCTCAAGCGTGGCAAGAACGAGATTGTCATCCTCGACCTGCTGGGCCCGGCCAAGGCCGAAACGGCGGGCCTGACGCGCCCCATCCTCGATGAGCTGCACGCCGAGGCGCCGCTCACCCACCGCGCCGCGGGCGACACGTTGCGGCTCGACGGCCTCACGCCCGTATGCACCGACAGCCTGCCCGCCGGCAACGGCTGGCGCGAGGTGCGCTTCGACCGCCCGGCCACGGGGCGCTACGTCTGCCTCGAAGCCCTGGCCGCCCACGACGGCGGCAACGTGGCAGCCCTGGCCGAGCTCCATCTGCTGGGCCCCGACGGCCAACCCCTGCCGCGGCAGGACTGGCGCATCGTCTATGCCGACAGCGAGGACGCCCGCGGCGGCAACCGCACGGCCGATAAGATATACGACCTGCAAGAGTCGACCTATTGGAGCACGGGCCGCGGCGCCTTCCCCCACGCCCTCGTCATCGACCTGGGCGCCAACTGCGAGCTCACGGGCATCCGCCTGCTGCCCCGCAGCGAGCACGGCACGCCCGGCGCCATCAGTGGCATGAAAGTCTACGTGCGCCGGGAGCCCTTCCGCCTGAAATAACCACGCGGGGCCCCGCCCCGCTCCCTCCCCACCAGCGTTTCCGCCGGCCGGCCCGGCGGAAACGCTTTTTTCATCCCCCGCCCCACGGACCGCCCCGAAGCCCTGTGCGCTATATGGCACGGTGTTAAAGCGGACAGCGACCGACCTCCGCGTTTTAGAGATTTTTCCGCGCCTCCAAGGGGGTTTTTTGTGCGTCCGTGCGGCGGCACCATCGATCCATCCCATGGAAATCCACTTCCATCCCATGGATTAGCCGATCCAAGGGATGGAAATTCCCATCCAAGGCCTGTTTTCGGAGGAAAAATGGGGTCGATTTGTGACATATAGTGGCGAAATTCGTGTTTCAGGGTGCCCCTGCGGCGGGGCGTCGCAGGGATATGCTTGAAAATGAGGTGTTTCCAATTTTCGCGTATTTGCGAGCGAAGGAACGAGCGCGCGAAAATAATCGATTCTGCGTGTTAAAAAGCCGCGCTGCGGACAAGGTGACGGGGCTTCCCATGCGGCAGAAGGTCCGCCGCGACGTAAGACACACCGTGAGGCCTGCGCCCCCATAGGGGGCGAACTTTCTATAACCGCGGGTGAGCCAAAGGCGAACCTGCGGAAAGGAAGCATCAGGATATGTGGACCCCATGGGGGTCCAACGTCGATTACCGCGGGTAGGCCGCAGGCACACCCGCGGAGCAGCGAGGCTGCCGCCCGTGCAATGGTCACCGCGGAGAAGCCACCGCACACAGGCCGGTATCCTGCGGTCCGTACGACGTCGGCGTGAAGTTCGACCCCCATGGGGTCGGAATAGTGTGTGGTTCCTGTCCGCGGGTGGCTTCGCTCACCCGCGGTTATAGAAAGTTCGACCCCTATGGGGTCGACAGCCTCGCTGCCGGCGCGCCGCAGTCCCGCCCGCGGAAGAGCGTCGCCACGTGAAATCATCACATGCCCCCGCCGCATGGGAAATCCGCCACGTAGAGACGCGATTCATCGCGTCTCACCCGCTCGGGGCAAAGCCCCGCCATGGCATTCTCCCCGCGGCGGTGGCCATCCGGGCGGTGAGAGACGCGATGAATCGCGTCTCTACGCAGGCAACATCCAGCCTCGCGGCCCCCTCCCTTGCGCGGCCCGTCGGAAAAAATGATGAAAAAAATCGGGCCCCGCGTGTAACTTTTCCCCGGTGAACCCGTCTTATGTATAGAGCGCAATGAAAGCAATAGATTTCCGACACGATTTGCTCCCGCTGAAAGACATCCTCTTTCGGGTGGCGTTGCGCATCACGACGGACACGGCGGAGGCCGAGGACGTGACGCAGGAAACGCTCTTGCGCGTGTGGAACCACCGCAACGACCTGCACGACGTCCGTTCGTTGGAAGCTTACTGCCTGACCATCTGCCGCAACCTGGCGCTCGACCGCAGCCGGAAGAGCGAGGCGCAGAACCTCTCGCTCGACGAGCACGCCGTCGACCCTGCCGACACGGCTTACACGGCCGACGAGCAGCTGGTGCGCAGCGAACGCCTGCGGTGGGTACACACCCTGTTCAACCGTCTGCCCGAGAAGCAGCGCACCGTCTTGCAGCTGCGCGACGTCGAGGGCAAGAGCTACCGGGAGACGGCCGACATCCTCGGCATCAGCGAGGACCAGGTGCGCGTCACGCTGTTTCGCGCACGCCAGGCCATCCGTAAACAATTCGAGAAAATAGACAATTATGGACTATAAGTATATCGAACAACTGCTCGACCGCTACTGGGCCTGCGAGACATCGCAGGAGGAAGAGGCCATTCTGCACACCTTTTTCAGCCAAAAGGAAGTGCCTGCCGCCTTGGAGCGTTACCGCGCGTTGTTCCAATACGAAAAGCAGGCCGCGGAGCTGCGCCCCTCGGAGGGTTTCGACGAGCGTCTGCTCCGTGCGGCGCAGGCCGTCGAGGTGCCCCACGTCAAGGCGCGCCCCTTCACGCTGGCCCGCCGCCTGCGTCCGCTCTACCGCGCCGCCGCCTCGGTGGCCATCGTGCTGCTCGTGGGCGGAGCCGCCCACCGCGCCCTCAACCGCGAGGAGGCGCCCGCCGGGTGGGACTATAACGCAGCGGGCTACACCGATACCTACCAGACGCCCGAGACGGCGCTCGACGAGAGCCTCGAAGCCCTGAAAATGGTGCAGGACGGTCTGAAAACCGCCGCCATCGAGGCCGATACCACCACGATGACTGACGCCGGGACGCCCGGAAAAGCCGCCGACCAATGAAGCACCTGCTCTGCGTTCTCCTCTTGGCCTGCATCGGCCTGACGGCTGCCGCACAGCGTGAGCAGGATTTCGCCTCGCGCTACATGAGCCTCTACGGCGAAGGCACGGCGCTGCAATGCGCAACGGTGAGCCCGCTCATGATGGAGCGCATCCTGCAACTGCCCGAGAGCCGCGAGGGCGGACACGTGCGCGAGGTACTCAGCCAGCTCAAGAGCATACGCGTCGTGAGCAGCAAGGCCGACGTCGAAGGCGAAGCCCTCTACGACAAGGCCGTCGAGCTGGCCAAAGACAACCCCCGGCGCTACAAACCCTACGCCGAGACCGACGGCCAGAGCATCTACCTGCGCAAGCGCAGCGGCGTCATCGTGGAGCTCGTGCTCCTCACGTTCAACGACGAGGGCGTCTTCAACATCGTCAGCCTCACGGGAAACATGACCGACGCCTTCCTGCGCGAGCTCCTGAACATCTGAACCAACAAGACGAAAGATAAGCGAAGCAAACGCCCCGAAACGCGGGGCAAACCAAAGTGAAACAGTCACTGCCTCAAACCAAAACCAAAACCCAACCGAAGCTGAAGTGTTTCAGTTCTCTCAAAACCAATATCCAGCGGGATAGACAATGATAAACAGGGGAGCTCCCGTCCGAGCCGGGCGGAGCCCCCCTTTATCATGCCCGTACGCCGGCTGTGTGTGGCGCCATTCGTGGCCTGCCCGGGCTCAATGCCCGTACGCCCTGTGCTCCGGGGCGGCGACGTGCGCGGGTTTCAGCATTAGGATTATACAAAAAACAAAATGCAGCGGAGAGCCACTACGACGATTTCTCACGCCTCGTCCCCGATGGGAGAGCATACGGCTGTTCCACCCCACCCCGCAACGGGCCGCATGGAGCAGTTTGACAGGGTGAAGGCCTTTTGCATGTGGTGCGTCATATGGGGCCACCTCATTCAGTACATGCGTTCGGACGACGCTTTCGCCGATCCCGTCTTCAGCCTGATCTATTCTTTCCACATGCCCTTGTTTCTTTGCCTGGCCGGCTGGTTTTCCGGAAGAGCGTTGCAGCTGCCTTTCCCTTCGTTCCTGCTGCAACAGGCGCGCAGGCTCCTGCTGCCCGTGTTTGTGTGGTGTGTGCTGCTCATCGTTCCCTTGGCCTTGTGCCGTGCGCCGTTCCGGTGGGAACATTATGCGCACACCCTGTTGTGGGAATACTGGTTTCTCCGCGCTTTGTTCCTGTGCTTCGTCGGCACGTGGCTTGTCGTGCGCCTGCCCCGGCGGTGGATGAAGGCTGCCGTTGCGCTGTTTTTGCTGCTCCTCACATACAGATATTATTTTTCCTTTGCCTTTGCTTTTTTCCTGACGGGTCTTTACATGAGACCGTACGCACAGAGTCTGTTTCGTTCGCACCTCGTGCGTACGATAGGGGTGTCGGGCGTTGTTTTCGGGCTGCTGCTCATCGGGTGGGACGCCTCCTGCACGGTTTATCTGACGCCCGGCGTCACGTGGAAGAACCTGCTGACCGAACCGCAGGCGGCCCCCGGCCGGCTCCTGGTGGAAATATACCGCTACGCCACGGGCCTCAGCGGCAGCCTCTTCGTCATGGGGCTCGGCAACTGCCTGCTTCTGAGGGGGCACGCGGCCGCCTTGCTCCAATGGATGGGCCGTTACACGCTGGGAGCCTATATCATGCACATCGCCTTCGTCCTCTACACGCTGCCCTACCTGTTTACGACAGACGCCCTGCCCCGTCCGTTGGCCAACTGGATAGTGATGCCTGTTGCGGCTTTCCTCCTGCAACTTCTGTTGGCCCTGCTGCAGCAGCGCATGGAGCGCAGCAGCATCGTCGGCTTCCTGCTGTTCGGCCGGCGGTTGAAAGCGCGGTAGGCCCGCAGTAAACGGAAAAAATGCGTAATGCATTTATCAAAACGGGCCGTTCCTTCCGTTTTTGCAGGCCGTGGCGGGCAAAAGAGGAGCGGCGGCCGCAGAAAGAGCAGGCTTTTGCTTAACTTTGCACATGCAGTGTAGGCGGCCCGCCGTGTTCCGCGTTGCAGTGGAGCGCGGGGGCCGTGCTTTTCGTGGTCAAGACGCGTGAACGGAGCGTTTTGACTCCGGCCGTGGGGCTCTTTCATATTTTGCCCGGCCGTATCGTGTATAAAAAATGTGAGAGAAACGAATGAAGAAGCGCATCATCCTATTTGTCTGTTTGCTTGCCTTGGCCACAGGCATGCGCCCCCGGGCGGCCGTCGCCGCGGGAGCCGACAGCTTGCGGCTGGGCGTCGACGAGCTGTTCCGCCGCGGCGTGGCAGCCAGCTTGCAGGTGCAGGCCGACGCCCTGCGCGAGCGTTCGGCCGCCGCGGGCGTGCAGGCCGCGCGCCGCGCCGCCCTGCCCGAACTGACGGTGGGCATCGACGCCGGGGCCATCGGTCAGCCGGTGGTCTTTGCCCACGGCCTGTCAGGCCCCACGCGCCCCGACACGCCCGACTGGTCGCAGAGCTATGCCGTGAGCCTGCGCCAGCCCCTCTACGACGCCGGGCGCATACGCCGCGGCGTGAAGCGTGCCGGCCTGCAACGCCGCCTGGCAGAGCGGGCGGCCGAGGGCGACGTGGCCGACGTGAAGCTCACGTTGCTGGGAGCCTATCTTGACCTGATGCGCCTCTACAAGCAGGAGGAGGTGCTGGGCGAGAACATAGCCGAGTCGGAGCGTCGCCTGACCGACATACGCCGCCTGCACCGCGAGGGCGTCGTGACGAATAACGACGTGCTGCGCAGCGAGCTGCGCCTGCGCCAGGACAGCCTGGCCCTGAGCGAGGCCCGCAACGCGCTGCGCCTCACCTCGCAGGAGCTCGACGTGGCCCTCGGGCTGGACGAAACGACGCTCATCGTGCCCGACACGGCCTTTCTCAACCACCTGCCCGACGCGCCGGCCGACGGCGGCGTCGAAGCCTTCATCCGTGCGGCCTACGGGGCCAACCCCTCGCTGCTCGGCCTGAAGACGCAGACCGACGTGGCCCTGACCGATCTGGCCGCGGCGCGTGCCGCCGTGCTGCCCACGGTGAGCTTCGTGGCGGGCAACACGCTGGCGCGCCCCATCACGCGCACCATGACCGACCTGTTCAACAACGCGTGGAGCGTGGGGCTGTCGGTAAACGTGTCGCTCTCGGCCCTCTATAAGAACGGTCCCGACGTGAGCCGGGCCCGCCACGCCGTGGCGCTGGCCCGCAACGCCGAGGAGCAGCTGCGGCAGACGCTGCGCATGGACGTGCGCCGCGCCTGGACGCGCCACCGCGAGGCCGTGGACCGCACCGGGGCCATGCGCCTCTCCATACGCCAGGCCGACGAGAACTACCGCATCATGCGCAACCGCTACCTCAACCATCTGGCCATCCTCACCGACCTGCTCGACGCCGGCAGCCTGCGCCTCGACGCCCGCCTGCAATATGTGACGGCACGCACGCAGGCCGTCTACGCCTATTACGAACTGCTCAGAGCCTGCGGCAGGCTTTGAGGCAACACATTGAGACCGCCTATGTCCGACATGGAAAGAAAACACCGCCGCCTGCGTTCGCGGCGCGTGCGCAACATCTTCCTGAACACCGTGTGCGCCGTGCTCACGCTGGCCGGCGCCTGGTGGGTGTTCAGCTATTTCAGGGAATACATGAACTATGAGGTGACGAACGACGCCTACGTGGATCAGTACGTGGCCACGGTCAACGTGCGCGTGGCAGGCTACATCCGCGAGGTGCGCTTCCGCGAGCATCAGGCGGTGCACCGCGGCGACACCCTCCTAGTGCTCGACGACCGCGAGGCCCGCATCCGCGTGGCCGAGGCCGAAGCCGCCCTGCTCGACGCCGAAGGCGCCTGCGAGGTGCTCGCTTCGGGCATCGAGGCCGCCCGCGCGGGCATCGACGTGGAGCGCGCCAACATGGCCGAGGAGGCCGCCCGCCTCGAACAGTACAGGCAGGACTATGAGCGCTACCGCCGCCTGCGCGACGAAGAGAGCGTGACGGGGCAGGAGTACGAGCGGGCCAAGGCACAATATGAGGCGGGGCTGGCGCGCTACGAGGCCCTCAGGCAGCAGCACCGCGCCACCACGTTGCAGCACAGCGAGATGCAGCGCCGCAACAAGAGCGCCGAAGCCGCCATACGCAGGGCTCGCGCCGCGCTCGACATGGCCCGCCTCAACCTGTCGTACACGGTGGTGACGGCGCCCTACGACGGCGTGACAGGGCGGCGCAGCATCGAGCCGGGACAATATGTGCAGGCCGGGCAGAGCGTGTCGGCCCTCGTGAGGAGCCGGGGCAAGTGGATTACGGCCAACTACAAGGAAACGCAGATTGGCAGCATATACGTGGGCCAGCCCGTGCGGGTGAAAATCGACGCCTTCCCCGGCCGCACGTTTACGGGTCGCGTGACGTCCATCTCCGAAGCCACCGGCTCGAAGTATGCCCTCGTGCCGACGGACAACTCGGCGGGCAACTTCGTCAAGATACAGCAGCGCATACCCGTGCGCATCGACCTGGAAAACGTGGCGCCCGCCGACATGCAGCGCATGAGGGCGGGCATGATGGCCGAAACGTCGGCCGTGAAACGATGAACCGCACCGACCTGCCGAAACAATGAGACACGTCGACCTGCCCACCCGCCGATGGGTTCCGCAATGGCTGGGACTCCTCACGATGTTCATGATTATGACCTCGGTCGTGCTCGTGAACGGCACCTACGTGGGCAGCAGCATCGACCTGTCGGGGGCGCTGGGCACCACCTCGGACGACATCATGATGGCCTACTATGCCACCTCCGTGGGCGTCGTGGCCGCCAACCCCCTGGTGCACCGCATACGCAAGGCCCTCACGTCGAAAACGCTCATCCTGGCCGACATGGCCCTGCAAGTGGCCCTCAGCCTGGTGTGTGCCGAGACGACCAGCATGGACCTGCTCATCCTGTGCAGCTTCTTCATGGGCATGCTCAAGACGACGCTCATCGTCGAGTTTATCGTCCTCATCACGCCCCTGCTCAGCCCCGGGCACGTGCGCAGCGAATACTTCTCCTACTTTTTCCCCGTGGTGTTCGGCGGCGGCCTCGTGTCGATGAGCCTGACGGCTTGGCTGGCCAACAGCTACCGTTGGCAGTATACCTATTATTTCATCATCGTTCTGCTGCTCGTCACGATGGCCTGCGTGCTCGTGTTCTTCCGCGACGCGCGGCGTCCGCACGAGTTTCCGTTCCGCGAAATCAACTACCGCAGCATCATCCTGGTGAGCGCGGCCTATCTGATGATTGTGTACGTGCTGACCTACGGCCGTACGCTCGACTGGTTCGAGTCGCCCCGCATCCGCCTGTTCAGCGTGGCAGGCGCCTTCCTGCTCCTCACCTTCCTCTACCACGTACACACCACCCGCAAGCCCTACATCAGCCTGCGCCCCCTGCTGCGGCTCAAGCAGGTGCTGGGCTACGTGTTCATGCTCTTCTGCATGGTGCTCAACAACGACACGACGCTCGTCAACAGCTACGTGACGGGTGTTCTGGGCCTCGACAACGTGCACAGCTACCGGCTGGGGCTTTGGAGCATCGTGGGCTACGCCGTGGCCGGCGTGGTGAGCTTCTGGTGGTTTCGCTGGCAGCGCTGGCGCTTCCGCTATCTGGTGTCGGCCTCGTTCTGGCTCTTCGCCCTCCATTACGCCATGCTCTTCACGGGCATCAGTCCCGATGCGAGCTACGAGGCGCTCTGCGTGCCCATGGTGCTGCGCGGGGCCGGCATGATGCTGCTGGTCATCGCCTTCGGCGTGTTCACGGCCGAGGACCTGCCGCAGGGCGAGCTCGTGTCGAACACGTTCTTCCTCATCTCGGTGCGCTCGGTGATGGGCCCGGTGCTGGCCTCGTGCCTGATGGCCAACGGGCTCTACCGCCTGCAAGCCGAGGCCCTGGACCGTCTGGCGGCCCACCTGACGCCCGTGGACACCATGGCCGCCGCACGGCAGGCCGAGGGCATCGCCGGCGCCCTGGCCCGCGGACACTCCTATGCCGACGCCCTGCTCACGGCCAACCAAAGCCTGTACGCCACGCTTCAAATGCAGGGCACGCTCTGGGCCCTGAAGCACCTGTTCGGAGCCCTCCTGCTCGCAGCCATCGTGCTGGCCGTGGTGTCGGCCTTCATCCCCTTCCACAAGACCGTCAAGGTGGACGTCGTCAAGACAGGCGAAGACATGGCCTGACGCCCGAGGGGCAAGACGCAAGAAGGGCCGCCGGAATTCACATTCGGGCGGCCCTCGAAGATTTTTATTGTTAGTGTAAGTTTCTTTTCCGCACCCTGGATTCACATCCCGGCCTACGGAGGTGTGTTGTAAGAAATGAAAGTTACGCGCCACCTGCCCCGTTTGGGCCGATGGCGCCATAACTACCTACAAAAGTAGGCATTAATCTCCTATAAGGCAAACCTTTCGCAGAAAAATAGCGCTTGCCTTTCCGTTTTTTTGCGTTGGGAGGGAAGATGGCGGGCCTCTGTCAGGATGAGTCCCTACTCCTTATATAATATATATGGTGTGGCGTGGGGCTGGTCAGGAGGAAAAGACCTCGGTGAGCACGGGGAGCGATTTGAGCTCGGGGAAGCCCGGCAGGTGCAGGCGGTAGTAGTCGTTGATGTGGCCGAGGAGGCGGCTACGCTCTGCTCCCGTGAAGCGGAAGAGGTGCATCGTGGCATAGTTCATGCGCATGAGGAGGGGCAGGCGGGTGGCGTCGGGCGGAGCGACGAAATGGTTGTGCGGGGGACGGCCCGGCACAAAGCAGGCGGTCTCGAGGTCGAAATAGCTGCCGGGGGCGGCTTCGTGCAGGTTGGGATAGAAACCGAGGAAGCGCGTGAGGCGCAGCAGAAAGACGAGGTGGAAGTTGGCATAGTTGCCGCGGCACGCGTCGAGCCACTCGACGGAGGTTGCCACGTAGCGGAAGAGGGCGGGAGCGTCGGGCTCGGCGCGCAGGGCGAAGTGGAGAAACTCGGCCAGGAAGAGCGATATGGTTGTTTTGCCGGGGTCGTAGGGAAGCGAGACGAGGGGGACGTCGACCGAAGCTCCCTGCACGCGCTGCAAACGCGAGGAGGGACGGTGGTTCCATTCAAGCATGAGCAGGGCCAGCGGGCGGAACAGTGTGTGTCTGACCGCGGCCCGGCGCGAACGGGCGACACGCACCATGAACGAAACGCGGCCCGACGCCTCGGTGAAGGCCTCGGCGATGATTGAGTCGTCGTTGTATCTGATTGTTTTGAGCACAATGGCCCGTGAGCGCACCTGCATGCGATGTTTCCTCCCTTTTATATGCCTGCGAAGTTAGCGAAAAGGCACAAAAACGCCTTGCGGGCGTAAAAAAGTTGGACGTTGATGAAAAAAAACGGCGAAACTCTTTGTCAATCAAAAAAGAACCTCTACTTTTGCACTCGCAAATGAGCGCCGCGAGGCTTTCATCTGTGAAAGGCCGGCCCATTCGTCTATCGGTTAGGACGTGAGATTTTCATTCTCAAAAGAGCAGTTCGATTCTGCTATGGGCTACAAGAAAAAACAAAAGAACAAACAAGAAAATGGCAAATCACAAATCTTGCATGAAGAGAATTCGCCAGACGGCGACTCGCAGACTGCATAACAGATACTACGCCAAATCCATGCGTACGGCCGTCCGTAAGCTCCGCGACATGACGGACAAAGAGGAAGCCGCGAAGTTCCTGCCGAAAGTGCAGAGTATGCTGGATAAGTTGGCCAAGACGAACATCATCCACAAGAACAAGGCTGCCAACATCAAGTCGAGCCTGATGGAGCACATCAACAAACTGGGATAATTTTTCATAGTTTTCATAGTTTCAACTTTTGGGAGCTGCTTTCTACGGGAAGCAGCTCTTTTTGTTGGTGCGCGATGGGTTGGCCGCGGCGGGCTCTCTGCGTGGTGACGGGCATCTCGCCCGGCCACAACCCGGCGGACGGCAGCGTATCGACTTTTTTTCGTACTTTTGCCGCGTATGAACGAAGATACATTCGACATCCGCTCGGAGCAGAACGCTCCGACACCTGCGGAACGCGACTTTGAGAACGCGTTGCGCCCGCTTTCGTTCGACGATTTCAGCGGGCAGAGCAAGGTGGTGGAAAATCTCCGCGTTTTTGTCGAGGCTGCCAAATATCGCGGCGAACCGTTGGACCACACGCTGCTGCACGGCCCTCCCGGCTTGGGCAAGACGACGCTTTCGAACATCATTGCCAACGAGCTGGGCGTGGGCTTTAAGATTACTTCGGGGCCCGTGCTCGACAAGCCGGGCGATCTGGCGGGACTGCTGACGTCGCTCGAACGCAACGACGTGCTTTTTATCGACGAAATTCACCGTCTGACGCCTGTGGTTGAGGAGTATCTCTACTCGGCCATGGAGGACTATCGTATCGACATCATGATAGACCGCGGCCCGGCGGCGCGGTCGATACAGATCGACCTGAACCCCTTTACGCTCGTGGGGGCCACGACGCGCAGCGGCTTGCTGACGGCTCCTTTGCGGGCCCGCTTTGGCATCAACCTCCATCTGGAATATTACGACGCCTCGACGCTCGAAGACATCCTGCACCGTTCGGCGGGCATCCTTGGCGTGCCCATCAGCCGCGAGGCCGCTGCCGAGATAGCAGGTCGCAGCCGCGGGACGCCCCGTATCGCCAATGCTTTGTTGCGCCGCGTGCGCGACTTTGCCCAGGTGAAGGGCAACGGGCGCATCGACACGGAGATAGCCAGCTATGCCTTGGAAGCGCTCAACATCGACCGCTACGGACTGGACGAAATAGACAACAAAATATTGACGACCATCATCGACAAGTTTAAAGGGGGTCCTGTGGGGCTGGGCACCATCGCCACGGCCATCGGCGAGGATCCCGGTACGCTCGAAGAGGTGTATGAGCCGTTTCTCATCAAGGAAGGTTTTATCCGCCGCACGCCGCGCGGCCGCGAGGTGACGGAGCTGGCATACACCCACTTGGGACGCAGCCGTTATGGGAACGACCCGTTGCAAGCTTCGCTCTTTTGAAGCAGCGACGCATTATATATATAGCGATCATGATTACCTATAACACAATCAACGTGAAGATGCCCGCCATCAGCCACCGTGCCACCACGGCATGGGTGCGCAGTGTGGCTGCCACGTACGGAAAGCGCGTGGGCGAGGTGGCTTACGTCTTCTGCGACGACGAGAAAATCATCGAAGTCAACCGCCAGTATCTCAACCACGACTATTATACCGACATCATCACCTTCGACTATTCCGAAGGCGACGTCGTCAGCGGCGACCTCTTCATCAGTCTCGACACGGTGCGCAGCAATGCCGAGGAGCAAGGAACCGACTATACAGAGGAGCTCCACCGCGTGATCATTCACGGCATCCTGCACCTTTGCGGCCTCAACGACAAGGGGCCGGGCGAGCGGGAAACGATGGAAGCCGCCGAGAACAAGGCGCTCCTGACTGCACCTTACCGTGAAGCATAGCTGTGGAAGCATGGTGATGTCGCGGCAACAGTCTGTTGTGTCCCTCCCCCTTTCCGAGAGCGGGAGGGACAGCTTTTTTGGCACGTATCGTCCCTTCGTTGAGGGGGCAGTTTGCACGCCCGGGAGCGTGGCTTTGTCCCTGTTTTCGCAAAAACCTGTTCAAAAAATCGCTTTTTCTTTGCGAAAATGTCCCGTAAAAATTACGCTTAGGGAAACTTTTCGTAATTTTGGAGTTTTGAAAAAGCAAACACAAGAGAGGAAACAAAAACGTATCCTATAAAAATCATAGAAATGAAACCTGCAACAGGAAAGTTAGGAGTTCTGTGTGTCGGTCTTGGCGCCGTCACGACAACATTCATCACGGGAACGCTGATGTATCGCAAAGGCTTGGGCATTCCCGGCGGCTCAATCACGCAGATGGCCAAAATCCGCGTGGGCCGCGGCGAGAAAAA
Organism: uncultured Bacteroidales bacterium; assembly: GCA_949297215.1. Taxonomy (GTDB): domain Bacteria; phylum Bacteroidota; class Bacteroidia; order Bacteroidales; family Bacteroidaceae; genus Alloprevotella. Next base: position 39,245 of record CASFRV010000011.1, read on the forward strand.
AGCTTACAAGAAGATAGGCGAAATCGTTCCCCTGGCCGATGTTAACGACATGGTGTTTGGTGCGTGGGACATCTTCACCGACAGTGCTTATGAAAGCGCCATCCATGCCGAGGTGCTCAAGACGAAAGACATAGACCCCGTCCGCGACGAGCTGAAAGCCATCGTCCCGATGAAGGCAGCCTTCGACCCCGACTACGTTTCGCGCCTGCACGGCGACAACGTGAAGAGCGGTACGCGCTGGGAGCTCGTCGAAGCGTTGCGCGAGGACATCCGTCGCTTCGTCAAGGAGAACGGTTGCGAGCGGGCCGTCGTCATCTGGGCCGCCTCAACGGAGAAATACATCCCCTACGACGAGCAAGTGCACAAGCACCTTGCCGACCTCGAAGCAGCCATGAAGGCCGACGACCGCGAACACGTGTCGCCGTCGATGTGCTACGCCTATGCAGCCATTGCCGAGGGCGTGCCTTTCGTAATGGGCGCCCCCAACCTTTGCCTTGACATCCCCGCCATGTGGGAATTCGCCGAAAAGCAGCAAGTGCCCATCGCCGGCAAGGACTTCAAGACGGGGCAGACGCTCATGAAGACCGTGCTCGCACCGATGCTCCGCACGCGCTGCCTCGGTCTGGCCGGATGGTTCTCCACCAACATCCTTGGCAACCGCGACGGCGAGGTGCTCGACGCCCCCGAGAACTTCAAGACCAAAGAGGTCAGCAAGCTTTCGGTCATCAACACCATTCTGCGCAAAGAAGACCAGCCCGACCTTTATTCCGACATCTATCATAAGGTGCGTATCAACTACTACCCGCCCCGTGGCGACGCAAAAGAGGGATGGGACAACCTGGACATCTTTGGTTGGATGGGCCAGGATTATGGTATGCAGATCAAGGTCGATTTCCTCTGCCGCGACTCCATACTGGCCGCCCCGCTCATGCTCGACCTCGTCATCTGCGCCGACCTGGCTGCCCGTGCAGGCCGCAGCGGCATCCAGACGTGGCTTTCGTTCTACTTGAAGAGCCCGATGCACGACTACGAGAAGGGAATTGAGCCCGTTCACGACCTTTTCCAGCAGTATGTCATCTTCAAGAACGCCATTCGCGAAATGGGGGGGGTAGAGCCCGACGAAGAAGTGGATTAAAAGCTGTTTTTAAGCAGTATAAAAGAAGAACTCGCCTCGGTCGAGGCTTTACCTTAAAAGGAAAAAGCTCTCCGAGACGAGCTCTTTTTTTATCTTTGAACACTGCCGCAGCATGAGGTCGGTCCGCGTAAATAGAGAGGCCGGCAGGCATGTTTTCTTGAGGCGTGTGGCTTCCACCATGAAGGGGGAAGGCACGGAAACACGTTTCGAACTGCTGTTTACCCGGACGCCGGGCTATCTTTGGGCTTTGTTGTTTCGTCGTCTTGGCGTGCATCCCACGGTTGTCACCGTGGCTTCCATTCTGATAGGCTGTGCAGCCGGCTGGTTTTTTGGCCAAACGTCGTTTGGCTATAATATAATAGGTGTTTGTTTGCTTATTTGGGCCAATTGGTACGACTGTGCCGACGGTCAGTTGGCCCGCATGACGGGGAAGACTTCGCTTACGGGGCGCATCCTCGATGGTTTTGCAGGTGAATTGTGGTTTTTCTCCATTTATTTTTTCATTTGTATGCGTTTGCAAGCCGAGTGGGGCATTGTTGTTTGGTTGCTTGCAGCGTGGGCCGGGCTGTATTGCCACGCCAAGCAGTGTGCTTTGGCCGATTATTACCGCAATGTCCATCTATATCTGCTTTCGGATGGTCGCCATGGTGAATGGCACAGCAGCCGTGCGTTGGAAGAACGGCGGAGAGCGTTGGCGGGAAAAAATGTGTGGTTCGAAAAGCTTTATCTTTTCTTCTATATACGATATACCCGGCAGCAGGAACGTTCCACGCCCTCGCTCCAACGACTTCGCCGCAAGCTCGACAAAGGCTGTGGCTTGTTGCTGCCGGAAGGCGTGAAGTCACTTTTCGAAGAACGGAGCCGTGCGTTGATGCCTGCGTGCAATCTGCTCACGTTCGACTTGCGTGCCGGCGTTCTTTGCCTTACGTCTGTGCTGGGAGTTCCCTGGGTCTATTTTCTCTTTGAATGTACTTTTTGGGAATGGTTGCGTTGGCATACGCGGCGGCGTCACGAAGCGCTTTCACGTTGTCTTTTTGAAAAGTTGTCGGTTCATGCATAATGTTTCAAGCATTGCTCTCATTTTGGCCGGCGGGCACGGGCGGCGTATGGCCTGTCTGCGCCCTAAGCAGTTTGTGGATGTCGACGGTCGGCCTGTTCTTGCTTACACATTAAGCGCTTTTGCCACGCATCCCGGTGTGGATGCCGTGGCTGTCGTTTGTGTTGATGAATGGATGAGTGTTGCAGATGGATTGGGCAGGGACATTTGTGGCAGTAAGTATCTTGGAACGTTCCGCGGTGGTGAGAGCAGCGTTCTTTCGGCCCGCAACGGGGTGGAGTCGTTGTGGCGTCTCGGTTGCCGTCCCGAAGCCGTCGTACTCATACACGACGGAGTGAGGCCGTTGGTCTCGGACCGGCTCATCAGCGGTTGCCTGGAAACGTGTCAGGCGCGGGGCAATGCCGTCGCGGGGCTGCAAAGTAACGAAGCCTTCCTTGTGAGCAGCGACGGACAGTGTGCTTCGTCTTATCTGCCGCGGGCCGGTCTGTTTCGCGCGCAGACTCCCTTGGCGTTTCCTTTGGGCACGTTTCGCCGGGCGTTTGCTGCGGCCGGCGAGGAGGGGGTAAGGAGTGCCCAGTCTGTGTTTACGCTGATGGCCGGGCTGGGGGTGTGGCCGTTGCATATCGTGCAGGGCGAGAGCCGCAACTTCAAGATTACTTATCCCGACGATTTGGAACTTTTTCGTGCCTTGCTGGCCGTGCGGCATGGCTTGCAAATGGAATAAGCCCCCTTGGGAAAACTAAAAAAGCTGAAAGGTTTTCCGATATTTCTTATATTACGCTCACATTTACCTTTTTTCAATGAGGTGGCGGGCGGCGGCTGAAAAAAACTTTCTACTTTTGCTCCGTTTTCGCCGCGGAGGATGTGGGCGATGGTGGGAGTAGCGGGTGATTGTTGCCGTTCGTTCCTGCCGCGTGCGCCTCTTCGGCCGCATCCCCCCGACAGCTGCCACGAGTCAGGCTGCCGGGCTATGTTGTCTCTCACGGAATATGATAAAAAGAACGCTACTTTTCCTTATTTGTCTGTTTTTCTCTTTTGCAGCCGGGGCTCAGACGCTCACGGGTACGGTGGTCGATGCCGACAGCGGCATGCCATTGGGCTTTGTCAACGTATTCTACGAGGGGGGCGAGGCTGTGCAGACGGACGAGGCGGGAAAGTTTGCCGTCCCCTTGCACCGCGAGCGCCTTTATTTCTCGCGCATCGGCTATGACACGCGCTCGCTCCGTCCGTCGGGCGGCGACACGCTGCGCGTGGAGCTCGAGCCAAATTCGAAGCTGCTCGACGAGGCCGTTGTGCATGGGCACAAAACGAAATACAGCCGCAAGAACAACCCCGCCGTGGAGCTCATGCGCAAGGTCATTGCCGCCAAGAAGCGCAGCGACCTGAAAAGCCACGACTATTACAGCATCAACAAGTACAGCAAGCTGACGTTTGCCTTCAACGAGGTGACGGAAAAGGTTTTTCAGGAAGGCAAGTTCAAGCGCCTGCCCTTCCTGAAAGAGCACGTGGAGCACGACCCCGAGACGGGCAAGCTCATCCTGCCCATATCGGTGGACGAGAGCGTGACGCGCCTCATCTACCGCCGCCAGCCCGAGAGCGAGAAGAGCATCGTCACGGGGCAGCGCAGCAGCGGCCTCAACGATCTGTTCAACACGGGCGACATCATGACCACCCTGCTCCAAGACTGCTTCACCGACGTCGACATCTACGAGGACGAAGTGCGCCTGCTGCAATACCCCTTCATCAGTCCCGTCTCCACCCGCTCGGCCATCAGTTTCTATCGCTTCTTCATCGAGGACACGCTCGACGTTGCCGGCGTGCGCTGCATACAGGTGAGCTTCACGCCCAACAACCCGCAGGACTTCGGCTTCACGGGCGACCTTTACGTCATGGCCGACTCGACCTACCGCATCCACCGGGTCGACATGGGCATCCCCGGCCGTTCCGATGTCAACTGGGTGGAGCGCATGCACATCAGCCAGGAGTTTGCCGAGCTGCCCACGGGCGAGCAGGTGCTCGTTCGCGACGAAATGCTCGTGCAGCTGAAAATCGTCGATTTCTTGCAGAAGTTTCAGGTGAAGCGTACGACGCAATACAGCGATTTCAGCTTCGCCACCATCCCCGACCGCGATTTCGATTTCAAGGGTGAGCAGACCACCGAGCCCGATGCCCTGATGCGCGACGAGTCGTTTTGGGCCGGCCACCGCGCCGACACGCTCAGCAGCTCCGAGGGGCGCATGGCTCTCCTTGTGCGCCGGCTCCAACAGGTCAAGGGCTTCAAGCCCGTCTTGTGGGTGGCCAAGGCTTTCATCGAAAACTACGTCGAGACGAGCGTCAACCCCGACCGCCCCAGCAAGGTCGACATCGGGCCCGTCAACACGTTCTTTTCGCAAAACTTCGTCGACGGCTTCCGCCTGCGCTTCGGCGCGCAGACCACGGCCAACCTCCATCCGCAGCTCTTCCTGCGCGGCTACGCGGCCTATGGCTTCAAGGACCACCGCTGGAAAGGCCTGGGCGAGGCCACCTGGTCGTTCAACAAGAAGGCCTATCTGCCGCGCGAGTACCCGGTGAACAACTTGACGTTCACTTATACCAACGACGTCATGTCGCCAAGCGACAAGTTTCTGCCCACCGACAAGGACAACGTCTTCGTCTCGTTCAAGTGGACCAAGGTGGACCACATGATGTACTTCCGCAACTACCGCCTCACCTACGACCGCGAGTGGGCCGGCGGCCTGCGCATGACGCTGCGCCTCACCCACGAGCAGAACGAGCCCACCGGTGCCCTGTTCTACCAGCCCCTGTCGGCCGGTGCGGCGCCCGCGGCCGACGCCTCGCTCCATCTCCGCCACATCACCACGGCCGATGCCTCCTTTGCCCTGACCTATCAGCCCGGGGCCAAGTGGGTCAACACGAAGCAGCGCCGCATCGCGGCCAACCACGATGCCCCCGTCTATTCGTTCAGCCACACCGCGGGCTTCAAGGGCATCTTCGGCTCCGACTACGACTACAACCTCACCGAGCTGAGCATCTACAAACGCTTCTGGCCCGGCTCGTGGGGCAAAATCGAGGTCTATGCCAAGGGAGGCGTGCAGTGGAACCGCGTGCCCTACCCCCTGCTCTGCATGCCCGCGGCCAACCTTTCCTACATCAAGGAGGACAACATGTTCGCCCTCATCGACAACATGGAGTTTCTCAACGACCGCTACGCAGCCCTCATGCTTTCGTGGGATTTGAACGGGAAAATCTTCAACCGCATCCCGCTCCTGCGCAAGTTGAAGTGGCGCGAATACCTGGCCTGCAACGTCCTGTGGGGCACCCTCTCCGACAAAAACAACCCCTACCTGCCCCAAAACGCCGGGCGCACGGACCTCTTCCATTTTCCCGGCCATTTCAATGCCGACGGCACCTATTCTTATCAGTCGGCGCTCATGGACAAAAAGACGCCCTACGTCGAGGTGGTGGCCGGCATCCACAACATCTTCAAGCTGCTCCACGTCGAATACGTGCGTCGTCTCACCTATCTCGACCGCCCCGGCGTCGAAAAGTGGGGCATTCGCTTCATGATACGCATGACGTTCTGACAGCGGCGCGTCCCAGCGGCAGCGCTGTCAGAAAGTCTGAGGAGCGCATCGGCCCGGGCCGGTGCGCTCCTCTGTTTTGCGTGCTGTCTGTCGCGGCAACAAAAATCCCCGGGAGGCTCTGCGCCGTCACGGCGTGCTCCCGGGGAAGGGTGTCATCCTTTCCTATCCAAACAATTCAGCAGTTCAATGTTTTTCGAGCTTGGCGTATTCCTCGTCCGTCACGGGTTCGAGCCATTCGTTCGAGGTGTCCTCGCCCGCAATTTCGAAAGCCAGGTGGGCAAACCAGCTGTCGGCGGCAGCTCCGTGCCAGTGTTTCACGTTGGCCGGGATGTGCACCACGTCGCCCGGGCGCATCTCTACGGCAGGTTTGCCTTCCTCCTGATACCAGCCGTGGCCGGCCACGCACACAAGCATCTGCCCGCCGCCCTTCGAGGCGTGGTGGATGTGCCAGTTGTTGCGGCAGCCGGGCTCAAACGTCACGTTCGAGAAGGGCACCTGCTCCGTCGATATGCGGGCCAGGTAGCTGTTGCCGATGAAATATTTCGCATAAGCCGTGTTGGGCTCGCCGATGGGGAATATCATTTCGCGCTGGAAGGCAGCCTTGCCGCCGTCGCCCTCGGTGTCGTCGGCCCATACGTCCTTGGCCATGCGGAAAGCGCCCCAGGCATTGGGCCAGCCGGCGTAGAAGGCAATGTGCGTGAGCATTTCCGAGATTTCCGTGCGCGTCACGCCGTTCTGTTTGGCAAATTGCAGGTGGTGCGTGAGCGACGAGTCGATGATGCCCTTACCCACGAGCGTGGCTATCGTCACCATGCTGCGGTCGTGGGGGCTCAGGCCCGGACGGTTCCACACCTGGCCGAAGAGGACGTCGTCGTTCAGTTCGGCAAACTTGGGGGCCAGCTCGCCGAGCTGTGTGCGGCCGGCTGTTTGCGTGATTTTTTCTTGTGCCATGGTAAATTGTATTTGACTGGCAGATAAAAGCAGAGCCAGGATAAACGTTTTCTTCATGATCGTAATGTTTTAGGCGGGGTTGATAAAAGCGTTGTTGCGGGCCGGAGCGCGGGGCGTCCCCTTTTTCCGTCCGACAGGGCAAAGGTACGTCCTTCTCCAAGCACGTGCATAACACAAATAACGGTTGCTTGTAACCATTTCACTGAAAATGCGCTTCCCGCCCCCGTCCGGGGGCTCCGTGCCTCCGTCCGCCGGCCGGGCTGCAGCGTTTTCGTCATTTTCCGGCGCGAAGTTTTGGGCAGATGCAAAACAAGTCGTACATTCGTCGCCGCAAGTTACCATGAAAACACTTCAAAACGTTACCTTATGACTGCGACTCTTATCATTTTCTTTGCCACGATCGTGTTGTTCCTCGTCGGGAAGATACGGTCCGACATTGTGGCGCTCTGCTCCATGGCCGCCTTGCTGGCCACGGGCGTGCTGACGCCGTCCGAGGCGTTGGCCGGGTTCTCCAACAGTGCCGTCATCATGATGGTGGGTCTTTTCGTTGTGGGCGGAGCCGTGTTCCAGACGGGTCTGGCCCGCACCATCAGCGGCCGTCTGCTGCGTCTGGCCGGCACCAGCCAGAAGAAACTTTTCTTTCTCGTCGTGCTCGTCACGGCCTGCGTGGCGGCCTTCGTCAGCAACACGGGCACGGTGGCCCTGCTCCTGCCCATCGTGCTGGCCATGGCCAAGACCTCGGGCACCCATCCCGGCATGCTCATGATGCCCCTGGCCTTTGCCAGCAGCATGGGTGGCATCATCACGCTCATCGGTACGCCACCCAACCTCATCGTCGACGGCTACCTGCGTGAGCACGGCTTCGGCGGTTTCGGCTTCTTCGAGTTCACGCCCATCGGTCTCGTCTGCCTGGCCGTCGGCCTGTTGCTGCTCTATCCCCTCTGCCGCTTCTTCCTGGGGCGCCGCAAGAAGGGCGACGACCAGGCGTCCGACGACGCCAAGTCGCTCGACGAGCTGCTCCACGAGTACCGCGTCGACGAGCTGGTCCACCGTGTGCGCGTGGGCAGCGGCTCGCGTCTGGCCGGCCGCAGCGTCGGCGAGCTCGACATCCACCACGCCTGCGGCATCACCCTGCTCGAAGTGCGCCGTGGCCACAAGTCGCTGGCCTCGACGCTCCTTTCCTCCCCCATCCAGGAGCGTGTGGGCCCCGAGACGGTGCTCGATGCCGACGACCTCATCTATCTGCTCGGCCACGAGGACGCCGTGCGCAGCTTCTGCCAGCGCTACGACGTCACCTACCTGCCCGACAGCGACGAGGAGGGGCGCGGCAAGCTCGACTATTATGAGATAGGTCTCTCCGAGATGGTGCTCACGCCCGGCTCGGCCCTCGTGGGGCGCACGGTGGCCGCCGCCAACCTGCGCGAGCGCTTCGGGCTCAACATCCTGGCCGTCAAGCACGGCTCGCGCTACATCACCGAGGACGTCGAGCGCCAGCGCCTTTCGGCCGGCGACATGATGCTTGTGCACGGTCCGTGGATGGGCATCGAGAGCCTGGGCAAGAAGCGTCGCGAATGGCTCGTCATCGGCAACCCCGCCGAGGCCGAGGAGCAGGCACCCCTCAACCACAAAGCCCCGCTGGCCGCCGCCATCATGGTGGCCATGGTGCTGGTCATGGTCTTTGCCGACCAGCTGGGCGTCGAGCCCTCGGCCGCCGTCATCGTGGCCGGGCTGCTCATCGTCCTGTTGCGGTGTGTGCGCAGCGTCGACGCCGCCTATAAGATGATAGGCTGGGAGAGCATCGTGCTCATTGCCGCCATGATGCCCATGTCCACCGCGCTCGAAAAGACGGGCATCTCGGCCGCCATCGCCAACGGCCTGGTCGATACGCTCCACGGCCACGGCCCCATCGCCGCCCTGGCCGGTGTCTATCTGGTCACGTCGCTCCTCTCCACCTTCATCAGCAACTCGGCCACGGCCATCCTCGTGGCCCCCATCGCCATGCAGACGGCCGTGCAGATGGGCGTCGACCCCGCTCCCTTCATGATGACGGCTGCCGTGGCCGCCAGCGCCTGCTTTGCCGCCCCCATCTCCACCCCGCCCAACGCCATGGTCATGAGCGCCGGCCGCTACACCTTCATGGACTACGTCAAGGTGGGCGTGCCCTTGCAGGTGGCCATCGGCATCGTGGCCGTGCTCGTCATCCCCCTGTTCTTCCCCTTCGCCTGACGGCCCCGCCGCCGGCCCATCCCTGCGCCCCCGCCCGTCGCAAAGGTCCGTACGCTTTCCTTTGCGCCGGCCGGGGGCGCAGGACTGTTTTTACGGCCGATTTTTTGCAAAGCACAATTTGCAAAAAATGAGAGCCTTGCACAGTTTGTTGAAAAATGAGTTAAGATTTGCCCAAGCCTCGGTACAAAAGAAAAGAAAACGGACGGAAGCGAAATCTTTTTCGTACTTTTGCGACGGCCAAACCGGATTGCGCCCCCTGCAAGGGGTGTTCGGCGGCAGCCATGCGAAGAAACCAGAAAACCATTTTTAATTATAAAAACATCATGGCAACATTAGATTTAAGCAAGTACGGTATTACCGACGTCAAAGAAGTGCTGCACAATCCCTCCTACGAAGTGCTCTTCGAAGAGGAAACGAAAGACAGCCTCGAAGGCTACGAAAAAGGTCAAGTGACCGAGCTCGGCGCCGTCAACGTCATGACCGGTATCTATACGGGCCGTTCGCCGAAGGACAAGTTCTTCGTTATGAACGAAGCCAGCAAGGACTCCATCTGGTGGACGAGCGACGAATACAAGAACGACAACAAGCCTTGCTCCGAAGAGGCTTGGGCCGACCTCAAGGCCAAGGCCGTTAAGCAGCTCTCGGGCAAGCGCCTCTTTGTCATGGATACGTTCTGCGGTGCCAACCCCGCTACGCGTCTCAAGGTGCGCTTCATCATGGAAGTGGCCTGGCAGGCCCACTTCGTGAAGAACATGTTCATCCGCCCCACGGCCGAGGAACTGGAAAACTACGGAGAGCCCGACTTCGTTTCCTTTAATGCTGCCAAGGCCAAGGTCGACAACTACAAGGAGCTGGGCCTGAACTCTGAGACGGCCACCGTCTTCAACCTCAAGACCAACGAGCAGGTCATCCTCAACACGTGGTATGGCGGCGAGATGAAGAAGGGTATCTTCTCCATCATGAACTATCTGAACCCGCTCCGCGGCATCGCCTCGATGCACTGCTCTGCCAACACCAACAAGGAAGGCACCGACACGGCCATCTTCTTCGGTCTCTCCGGTACGGGCAAGACGACCCTCTCCACCGACCCGAAGCGTCTCCTCATCGGCGACGACGAGCACGGCTGGGACGATGAAGGCGTCTTCAACTACGAGGGCGGCTGCTATGCCAAGGTGATCAACCTCGACAAGGAGAGCGAGCCCGATATCTATAACGCCATCCGTCGCGACGCCCTCTTGGAGAACGTAACGGTCGACGCTGCCGGCAAGATCGACTTCGCCGACAAGAGCGTGACGGAGAACACCCGTGTGTCCTACCCCATCGACCACATCGAAAACATCGTGAAGCCCATCTCCAAGGGCCCGCACGCACACCAGGTTATCTTCCTTTCGGCCGACGCCTTCGGCGTGCTGCCTCCCGTTTCCATCCTCGACGCCGAGCAGACGAAGTACTACTTCCTCTCGGGCTTCACGGCCAAGCTCGCCGGTACGGAGCGCGGCATCACCGAGCCCACGCCGACCTTCTCGGCCTGCTTCGGTGCAGCCTTCCTGAGCCTGCATCCCACGAAGTACGCCGAAGAGCTCGTTAAGAAGATGGAAAAGGTGGGTGCCAAGGCTTACCTCGTCAACACGGGCTGGAACGGTACGGGCAAGCGCATCTCCATCCGCGATACGCGCGGCATCATCGACGCCATCCTCGACGGTTCCATCGACAAGGCTCCCACGAAGACCATTCCTTACTTCAACTTCGTTGTGCCTACGGAGCTCCCCGGCGTCGACACGGGCATCCTCGACCCGCGCGACACGTATGCCGACGCTGCTCAGTGGGACGAAAAGGCCAAGGACCTCGCCGCCCGCTTCATCAAGAACTTCGTCAAGTTCGAAGGCAACGCTGCCGGTAAGGCCCTCGTTGCTGCCGGCCCGAAGCTCTAAGCCGCTGACCGGTCATACCGCTCTATAAAGTAAAGGGAGCGTCGGACATGTCCGACGCTCCCTTTCGTTTTTCGTCGCCCGCATGGGCGGTGGAGCTTTCCTCGGGGCGGGGCTGTCAGCGGCGCCGGCCGGCGGCGTAGGCAGCCGCGGCCACCACGGCTGCCACGGCCAGCAGCGTCAGGGCGTGGCGCGCCGTTTTGCCCGGTGTGGCGGCCGTCGTGGCGGCGGGCACGGCCAGCTTCACCGTGTCGCGGCGCAGGCGCACCAGCGTGTCGTGCACCGTGCGGTCGCGAAACTTCGTGCGCTCGCGGTAGCGGTAGGCCACCACCGTGTCGCCCCGCACGACGATGCGTTCGCTCGTGCTGTCCACGATGAGCGCCCGCACGTCGCTCTCGCGCGTGGCGCGTACCGTGTCGTGCACCGTCTGCGGCAGGGGCACCACCGCCGTGCGCGGTGTGCGGCAGCCCGTCGTGAGGGCCGCCACGGCCAGGCAGAGCGGCAGGCGCAGCGCCCGGTGGCCGATGTCAGTGCGTCGCATGGGCCGTGATGTGGGCATATTCCCGGGTGGCCTCGAAGCACGGACACTCCTTGATGCGTTCCCACGCATCGACGCGCCCGTTGCCGTTGGCGTCGGGCGAGAGGTCGCGGTGGCCCACGATGTGGGCCCGGGGATAGCGGTTTTTCCACGTTTGCAGCACGTCGGCCAGCGCCGTGCGCTGGGCTGCGGTGCGCGTGTCGGCCGGGCGGCCGCCGGCGTCCAGGCCCCCGATGTAGGCCACGTGCAGCGACGTCGCGTTGTAGCCGCGTGCGCCGTTGGCCACGCCGGCGTCGGCCAGCAGTGTGGCCACGCTGCCGTCGGACCGCACCACGCGGTGGTAGCCCGGGTGGCGCCAGCCCAGCGAGCGGAAGTGGTTGAGCAGTGTCCCGACCGTGGCCGTGGGCCTCGTTGCCGTGCAGTGCACGACGATGCGTTCAATGTTTCTCATGGCTGTGTCCTCCCCTGTTGCGCATCGCGTTCTTCCAGCGGGCCGCAGCCCAGAAACGATTCGAGCGTCTCCACCTGTTGCAGCGTGAAATAGTGTACCTGTTTGCGGTAGCCGGGCGTCATGAGCGCCTCGCGCAGCGCGGCCCACTCCTGTATGGTGCGGCGCAGCTTGCGCTGTGCGGTGTCGACGCGATAGCCCGGAAAATAGCGCAGGGCTATCGAAGCTTTACTGATGGAGTCGGCCGGGCGTCCCGGCTTGATGGCAGAGGGCGACGTTGAGCCCGCGCCCGAATGGTCTTTCGTTCGCATGAATCTCATGGTACTTCTCGTTTTTAATGGTGAAAGTTACGGTTAGTGAGTCTCTCGAAGGGGCGGAGGCAACACCTCGCCCCCGTGGTTGTTTCCTGTGGTTTGCGCGCATCTCATGGAACAACGTTGCAAAGCTACGACAAAGAAAACGGACGGCAAAACCGAGCCTCCACATTTTTCTGGCAATGTTTGCAACAGCCAGTGGACCAGCGGTTTGCATGGTTGTGTCCGTCGGAAACGCCCCTCTGCCGCGTCTTGGCACGAGGTGCCGCGCGATGGCAGCGGAGCCCGGCCGTCGAGGCGGGGATTTGCCTGCATAGATACGTCATTCCCGGCGTCTCTCACGTCCCGGATGGCCCATGGCGTGGGGTGAATGCCGTGGCGGACAGGCGGCCTCGAAGAGGTCGACCTATCAGTAACCGCGGGTGGAGCGAAGCGGAACCCGCGGTACGGACTCACCCCACGAAGATAGCCTCGAAGAGGCGTCCATTCCATCTGTCGCCACGGGCATAGCGACCTCTTCGAGGCCGACATCCTTACCGTCCGCCCTACCTCGGGTTCCGCTTCGCTCCACCCGAGGTTACTGATAGCCCGACCTCTTCGAGGCCGTCATGCCTCGCGGCTATCTCTCCGCCTGCACGTGGCGGACTTCGCCTGCGGCGGGAGGATGCAGCCCCCTTACCCCCGGAACCGGACGGGGAACGAGGCGTGGCGGGCGGTTTTCGGCGGCGCGTGGGCCTCGTTGCGCGACGCGCGGGCCTGCGCCGGGCCGCTCCATGGGGTGGATTTCTGTTTCCATGGGATAGATCGCCGATTGCATGGGATGGATCGGCCGATCCATGGGGTGTTTCCGCCCGATCGGTGGGCGGTTTCCGCGGCCCGATGCGGGCGGCATGGCCCTGTTTTGCCATGTCGGGCGAGCAATGTGGGCGCCATCCGTCCGCCCGTCGCCGGCGCGGGCGGGCGGTGCGGGTGGCTGCGGGGCGCCGTCCGCTCTGTTTGGCGTCGCGGGCGTTGTCGCCATTTTTTGGAAAAAGCCCGCCCTCGCCCCCTCGCCTGCCGTGCTTTCAAGGCGCGCCGCAGCGGGCCCCCCGCGGCGCCGCGAGGCCGGAGCGTCCGTTTTTTCAAAAAAACGGTCGGGCGCAGCAGCGTTTCCGCAAAATTACGTAACTTTGTTTCCGACAATGAAAATCATGCGCGCGCACCTGCGTGCGCGCGGACGTGCCAATTTTTCTTTAACACCCCGTATCATGGAAGGCATCTCCCTTTTCGTCACCGTTGTCGTCGTCATCGGCGTCATCGTCGTGCTCAGTGTGTTTTTTTATTTCGTGCCCTTCTTCCTCTGGCTCTCGGCCAAGGTGTCGGGCGTGCGCATTTCGCTCATCCAGCTCTTTCTGATGCGCATCCGCAACGTGCCCCCCGGCGTCATCGTGCCCAGCCTCATCGAGGCCCACAAGGCCGGCCTGCACAGCATCACCCGCGACAACCTGGAAGCCCACTACATGACGGGCGGCCACGTGCAGCGCGTGGTGCATGCCCTCGTGTCGGCCTCGAAAGCCGGCATCGAGCTGTCGTTCGAAAAGGCCACGGCCATCGACCTGGCCGGCCGCGACGTGTTCGAGGCCGTGCAGACGTCGGTCAACCCCAAGGTCATCGACACGCCGCCCGTGGCCGCCGTGGCCAAGAACGGCATACAGCTCATCGCCAAGGCCCGCGTCACGGTGAGGGCCAACATCCACCAGCTCGTGGGCGGCGCCGGCGAAGACACCATCCTGGCCCGCGTGGGCGAGGGCATCGTGTCGAGCATCGGTTCGGCCGCCTCGCACGAGGAGGTGCTCGAAAACCCCGACTCCATCTCCAAGCTCGTGCTCCGCAAGGGCCTCGACGCTGGAACGGCCTTTGAGATACTCTCGATCGACATCGCCGACATCGACGTGGGGAAGAACATCGGAGCCACCCTGCAAATGGACCAGGCCAACGCCGACAAAAACATTGCCCAGGCCAAGGCCGAGGAGCGCCGCGCCATGGCCGTGGCCCTCGAACAGGAGATGAAGGCCAAGGCACAGCAGGCCCGCGCCGAGGTGATACAGGCCGAGGCCGAGGTGCCCAAAGCCCTGGCCCAGGCCCTGCGCGATGGCAACATGGGCTTCATGGACTTCTACCGCTTGGAGAACCTGAAAGGCGACACCGCCATGCGCGACAACTTCTCGAAGTTTGGAAAAGACGATGTCAAGGACATCCTGAAATGACAACCGGGCCGCCGCTGCCGCCCGGCCCGCATCCGCCAGAACCATTATTATTCAAAATTTTCAAATCATCCCCAATCATTAAAACATTTATCCATGAAAAAAGTTACCAGAATGCTCGGAACCCTGTTGGGGCTCGCATGCCTGGCGCTCCCCATGGCAGCCCAGACGCCCGACGCGGTGCGTCTGTCGTTCACGCGCACGGGGACGACGGCTGCCGACGTGACGGTCAACGTCACCGACGCCGAGGGTACGGCCATCGACGGGGCGACAGCCACCATCGCTCTTTCGCACGAAATGAAAGCCACGGGTGGAGCCGTCACCAATGCCATCCTCTGCCCCAACGTCAATGCGACGGCCAACGAGGACATCATCTTTACCCTCACCGTCACGGGGCTGCCTGACGGTTTCACGTTCGATAACGTCGAAGCCACAACCTGGGCGCTCAACAGCGGTGGCAACCGCCAGGAGCTGAACGACGGTGTGGACCGCCTTTGGAACCTCGGGCTCGAACAGGGAGCCGACGAGGCTTCGCTTGCCGCCTGGGCCACGCTGACCGATTATGAGCTCAACAACGCCCAACCCTCGAAGCCCCTCTTCGAGGGCACGTCCGTCACGACCGACGGCACGCTCAGCCTGCGCCTGACGGCTGCCAAAGGCACCACCAACGGCGGCTGCTTCTTTGGCTTGGAAGACCTGACGCTTTCTGCCGGTGACGCCGGTGGTGAGACGCCTGAAGAACCCGACGATGACGCCGTTTCCTTCCGCGTCGACATGCAAAACGGTAGCCTGGCCACGGGAACGGGCAGCAGCGAATACTCCAACCTGTGGAGCAGCACGCAGACTGACCCGCAGCTCACGCTGACGGCCGGGGCCAACAACATGAGAGCCAACGCCGACGGCGTCCGTCTGGAGCTCTACCGCGGAGCCCGTGGCAACACTTATACGCTGAGCGCTCCCCGCGGCTGGCTCATCAGCTCCTATTCGTTCGACTTTACCAACAGCGATGCAGCCGAAAACATGACCATCACGCCCGCCGGTGCGACTGCCGTAACGGCCGAGGGTGACGCTACGGCCACCGTCAGCGTCGAGGGCATCGACGCCCAGACGGCTTCGTTCGACGTGGCTTCGGCCAACAACGGAGTGAAAGCTGCCATCACGAACAACTTCGTCGTCGAGATGGTGCCCGACCCCAACGCCGGCGAAGCGCCCGCCACGCAGGCACTCTTCTCCCGGGAAACGGGTGGCAACGTGCCCTACCGCATTCCGGCCATTACGCGCATGAAAGACGGCAGCCTGCTGGCCATTGCCGACTATCGTTATTGCGGTGCCGACATTGGTTTCGGCCACATCGACATCATGGGCCGCATCAGCACCGATAACGGCCAGACCTGGGGCGAACAGTTTATGATTGCCGACGGTAACGGCATTTCGGGCGACCACGCCTGTGGTTACGGCGACGGCGCCATCGTGACCGACAGCGCCACGAACCGCGTGCTCATGATGTGCTGCACGGGAAATGTGTTTTATGGCAACGGCAACCGCCAGAACCCGCTGCGTACGGCCCGTCTGTATAGCGAAGACGGCGGTCGCACGTGGTCGACGCCCGAGGATGTGACGGAAGAAATCTACGGTCTCTTCGACGAAGACGAGGCAATCAACGGTCTCTTCTTCGGTTCCGGCCGCATTGCCCAGAGCCACCTTGTCAAGGTGGGCGACTACTACCGCATTTACGCCGCTCTCTGCACACGCAACGGCGGTAACCGCGTGGTCTACTCTGACGACTTCGGCCAGACGTGGGCCGTGCTCGGCGGCCTTTCAGCCCGTCCCGCTCCCGGCGGCGACGAGCCTAAATGCGAGGAACTGCCCGACGGCCGCGTCCTCCTGAGCAGCCGCAAGAACGGCGGGCGCTACTATAACATCTTCACCTTTACCGATATCGAGAAGGCCGAAGGTTCGTGGAGCACCGTCGTGGCCAGCGAAAGCCAGGAAGGTGGCGTCACCGTGGAGAACAACTCGACGAACGGCGAAATCCTTATCATTCCCGCTGTACGCAACGAGGACGGCAAGCAGATGTATCTCGCCCTGCAGTCCATCCCCTTCGGCTCCGGCCGCGCCAACGTGGGCATCTGGTACAAGGGTCTGGAAAGCTATGCCGACTATGCCACGCCCGCCACGTTCGCTTCCGGCTGGGACGGCAGCTACCAGGTTTCCTACGTCAACTCCTGCTACTCGACCATGATGCTCCAGGCCGACGGCAAGCTCGCCTTCCTCTATGAAGAGACGGGCGCGACGACCGTGGGCGGAGGCTACGACATCATCTACACCCCGCTCGACATCGAAACCATCACCGACGGCGCTTACAGCCTCGACCTCGACGTAGACCGCTGGGCCTACGTGGCCGAGAGCATCGACGAGATGACGGCCACCATCGAGCAGGGCAAGTATGTGGGCCAGTCGCACATCTCGGACGCAGGCATGACGGCCATCAACGATGCCATCGACGCCTTCAAGGCAGCTCCCTCGCTCGAAAGCTACGAGGCCATCATGGCAGCCCGGGGCGACGAGGCCAACCTCACGCCCATCACGTTCGATCCCGCCAAGGTGTACCGCATCTACAACGCCCGCGCGCTCGAATCGATGAGCAGCATCAACGTGACCAAGGACGCCGAGGGTAATCTCAGCGGCAACATCATCACGACCGAGGCCGACGAGAGCGCCGACTACGGAGCCCTCTGGCGCTTCGAGGGCGACGAGGCCAACGGCTACAAGCTCCTCAACCTGAACGCTGGCTACTATGTGGCAGGCGCTGACAACGCCACGGTCGGATCGGCCGACGAGGCTTCCGTCATCGAGATCGGCACAGGCTCGGCTGCCGACAACTGGACGCTCAACGTGACCAACACGTCGTCTGAAAACACCTACCTGAACGCCCACCACTGCGACGACGCCAACCAAGGCAACCCCAAAAGCCACGCTGTGGGCATGTGGAAAAACGGTGCCAGCGACGCAGGCAACCAGTGGATGCTCGAACCCGTGGACGACGTGACCGTAGAGCTCGACGAGACGGGCTACGCCAGCCTGAACCTGCCATTCAACGTCGTGCTGCCCGAAGGCCTGAAAGCCTATGCGGCTGTTAAGGAAGAGGCCGACGCTGTCGTAATCAGTGAAGTGGAAGGCTCCGTGCCTGCCGGTACGCCCGTGCTGCTTAGCGGCGAGGCCGGCACGTACACGCTGACCATCGACAACGAGAGCATGGAGGGCGTCGAGTCGCTCTTCCAGGGCACGACGCTCACCACGACCATCGGCAGCGACGTGAACGCCTACATCCTGGCCAAGCACGAAGGCGACGACGAGGCCAAGCTCTACCAGCTCGACCCGACGGAGCGCACGCTGGCTGCCAACAAGGCCTACTTCGTGAGCGACATCTCGACGGCCAGCTTCGCGCTGAAGATGGCTACCGTCGGCATCGAGAGCTCGCTGACCGACGAAGCCGCCGAGCCCGTGAAATATTACGACCTCTCGGGCCGCCGCGTGCTGAACCCCACCAAGGGTCTCTACGTGACCGACAAGGGCCGGAAGGTGCTCGTGAAGTAACCCCGCCCGCAGCGGCATAAACCCCTCAGGCCCGCCCCGCGCCAAGCGCAGGGCGGGCTTTTTGCGTGCGGCCGCCGTTGGGCGTTCCGTCGAATTGAAGTATCTTTGTAGGCGACGCGGCGGGGCCGCGTGCAGCACGCACGCGGGCGCTGTTGCCGTCCGTCCGCAACCATGAAGGAGGAAAGCCTATGGCAACGAAAAGAACAAAAGAAGAAAAGAGAAAAGACTGGCAGGAGTTTCTTGCCAAGTTGAGGGCCCTGCCCCCCGAGAAGCTCTCGAAAGGGGCGAAGTGGCTACTGGAACACGAAGGAAAGGACGCCCCTGTTACGTACGACTTGAAGGCCGTTCTGAAATGAGGCTGCTGCTCGATACCAATGCGCTGGTATTTTATCTATACGACCGGGACGAACTGTCAATGGACGTGAAGAGGTGTCTGTTCGATTACAGCAATACGCTCCCGACGAGTACGGTTTGCGTAAACGAGCTCAACACCTATATATAAATACGCGCGCGCGAGGGGCAAGGCTGCCCGCCGCGCGCCGCAACCAAGGAAAGAAACGATGAAAGAACAGATAACGATAGTGAAAGTGGGCGGAAAGATCGTCGAGGACGACGCTTCGCTCGACGTCCTGCTGAACGGCTTCACCGCCATCGGGGGGCATAAGCTCCTGGTGCACGGCGGGGGGCGCACGGCCACCGACGTGGCGGCGCGCATGGGCGTAGAAACGGTGATGGTGGGCGGCCGCCGCGTGACCGATGCGGCCATGCTGCGCGTGGTGACGATGGTCTACGGCGGACTGGTGAACAAGCAGGTGGTGGCCCGCCTGCAAGCCCGCGGCGTCGACGCCCTGGGCCTCACCGGGGCCGACATGGACGTGGTGCGCTCGCGCCGCCGCCCCGTGGCCGACGTCGACTACGGCTTCGTGGGCGACGTGGAGCGCGTCGACGCCGAGCGGCTGGCCATGCTGGTGCGCTCGGGCGTGACGCCCGTCATGGCACCGCTGACGCACGACGGCTGCGGCTGCCTGCTCAACACGAACGCCGACACCATCGCGGGCGAGGTGGCGCGGGCGCTGGCCCCGCTCTTCGACGTGACGCTCGTCTACTGCTTCGAACACGCCGGCGTGCTGGCCGACCCCGAGCGCGAGGACAGCGTTATCCCCCGCATCGACCGGGCCACGTTCGAAGCCCTGCGCGAGGCCGGCACCGTGGGCGGAGGCATGCTGCCCAAGCTCGAAAACTGCCTGGCAGCCGTCGACGCCGGCGTGGCCCGCGTGGTCATCACCCGGGCCGACGCGCTGGCCACGGGCCGGGGCACGGAAATCGTGGCCTGAACGGCCGCTCTCTTTGAAATTCGCATCAGAACACATGACTCTCAACGACTTTGAAATCATGGCCCCGGTGGGGTCGCGCGAGTGCTTCGTGGCGGCCTTGCAGGCCGGGGCCGACTCTGTCTACTTTGGCATCGAAGCGCTCAACATGCGCGCCCACTCGGCCAGCCGTTTCACCATCGACGACCTGGAAGAGATGGCAGCCACCTGCCGCGAGCACGGCGTGCGGAGCTATCTCACGGTGAACACCATCATCTACGACGACGACCTGGCCCTGATGCGGCGCATCTGCGATGCCGCCCTGCGGGCAGGCATCTCGGCCGTCATCGCCTCGGACGTGGCCGTGCTGGCCTACTGCCGCGAGATAGGGCAGGAGGTGCATCTCTCCACCCAGCTCAACATATCGAACGTCGAGGCCTTGAAGTTTTACGCCCGCTACGCCGACGTGGTGGTGCTGGCCCGCGAGCTCAACCTGCAGCAGGTGAGTGCCATCCATCAGGCCATCAGGCGCGAAAACATCTGCGGCCCGTCGGGCAGGCCCGTGCGCATCGAGATGTTCTGCCACGGCGCGCTGTGCATGGCTGTGAGCGGCAAGTGCTACCTCTCGCTCGACAACTTGGGCCACAGCGCCAACCGCGGCGAATGCATGCAGGTGTGCCGCAGGGCCTACACCGTGCGCGACCGCGAGACGGGCGTGGAGCTCGACGTCGACAACAAATACATCATGAGCCCCAAGGACCTGAAGACCATCGGCTTCATCGACCGGATGATGCGCGCCGGCGTGCGCGTGTTCAAGATCGAAGGGCGCGCCCGCAGCGCAGAATACGTCTACACCGTGGTGCGCTGCTACAAGGAGGCCGTGGCCGCCGTGCTCGACGGCACGTTCGGCCCCGAGCGCGTCGAGGCGTGGGACAGGCAGCTGGCCACCGTGTTCAACCGCGGCTTTTGGGACGGCTACTACCTGGGCCGGCGCCTGGGCGAGTGGAGCGCCAAGTACGGGTCGAGCGCCACGGAGAAGAAAGTGTACGTGGGCCGCGGGGTGAAATATTTCAGCAAGCTCGGCGTGGGCGAGTTCTACATCGAGGCCCAGGGCTTTGCCGCCGGCGACCGCCTGCTGGTCATCGGGCCGACAACGGGCGTGGTCTATCTGACAGCCGGGGAGATACGCTACGACATGCGGCCTGTGGACCACGCCGAAAAGGGGTGGAGCATCTCCCTGCCCGTACCCGCCAAGATACGTCCCTCCGACAAGCTCTATAAACTCGTGGCCACGGAGCCCGACGACCTGCCGCCCCTGGACTGAGGCTGCCGGGCCGACGCAGGGCTTCATAAAACAATAACGACATGGACCATCCCGTAAAATATCTACTCTTCGATTTCGGCGGCGTGCTCGTCGATCTCGACAAAGAGCGCTGCATCCGTTCGTTTGCGGCGCTGGGCTTCGACGTGAAGCCCTATCTGGGAACGTATGCGCAGGGCGGCGTCTTCTCGCAGCTCGAAAGCGGGCGCATCGACGAGGCTGCCTTTTGCCAGAAACTGCGCGAGGCAAGCGCCAACCCGGCCCTGAGCGACGAACAGATCAAGGACGCCTGGCGCAGCTATCTGACGGGCGTGCCCGCCGAACGCCTCGAAGCCGTGCTGCGGGCGCGCCGACACTATCGCGTCATGCTGCTGAGCAACACCAACAGCATCCACTGGGCGCAGGCCCGCGACGGCTACTTCCGCTACGGCGGCCGCCGGGTGGACGACTTCTTCGAGCACGTGTTCCTTTCCTACGAGCTGGGCGTCGAAAAGCCCGCCCCCGAGATCTATGCCAAGGTGCTCGAAGGGAGCGGGGCGCAGGCATCCGACGTGCTCTTCCTGGACGACAGCGAGACCAACTGCGCGGCGGCGCGGGCCTGCGGGCTGCAAGCCGTCGTGGCCCCGGCCGGAGGAGCGTGGCTGAACTATTTTGACGAGGAGGGCCGCTTATGTATATAGTGCATCCCGGCGAGACTTACGGGCGCCCCTCGGCAGCCACCATCGGCTTTTTCGACGGCGTGCACCGGGGCCACCGCCATCTGTTCGAACAGCTCCGCAAGGCCGCCGCGGCCCGCGGGCTCGACACGCTGGCCGTCACCTTCGGGGAGCACCCGCGGCAGACGCTGGCCGCCGACTATCGCCCCCATCTGCTCACGACGACGGACGAAAAGCTGGTCCTGATGGACGAGGAGGGACTCGACGCCTGCGCCGTGCTCCGCTTCGACAAGGAACTGGCCGCGCTGACGGCCCGCGAGTTTATGGAGCGCTATCTGCGCGACCGCCTGGGCGTGCGCTGCCTCGTCATCGGCTACGACCACCACTTTGGCAGCCGGCGGGGCGAGGGCTTCGTGCAGTATGCCGCCTATGGCCGCGAGCTGGGCATCGACGTGGTGCGCGCCACCGGGCTGGAATGGGGAGGCGTGACGGTCAGTTCGAGCGCCGTGCGGCGTTTCCTCTCGGCAGGCAACGTCGAGATGGCGCGCGTATGTCTGGGCCGTGCGTATGCCCTGACGGGCACCGTCGTCCACGGCCGCGAGGTGGGCCGCGAGCTGGGCTATCCCACGGCTAACCTGCGCCCCGACAGCGCCGACAAGATGCTGCCGGCCGCCGGGGTCTATGCCGCGCGCGTCGAGCCCGCCGAGGACGGCAGCGGGCTACCCGCGGAAGGCGTCAGGGCCATGGTGAACGTGGGCTGCCGCCCCACGCTCGACGACGGCGGAGCGCTGACCATCGAGGCCCATCTCTTCGACTTTTCGGGCGACCTCTACGGCCGGCGCATCAGGCTGCTCTTCGAGCGGCGGCTGCGCGAGGAAAGGCATTTCCCCTCGCTCGACGCCCTGCGCCGCCAGCTCGACACCGACGCCGCCCGCACCCTGGAACTGACGGCACCATGAGAAACGCCGCCCTGGCCCTCGTGCTGTTCCTGCTCGTGCAGCTGGCTTCGTCGGCTGCCGCGCTGCTGGCCGTCAACGCCGGGAATCTGGCCGGTGGCGGAGGGCTCGACACGTCGCTTCTGCTGCACCATCCCGAATACAGCGGTATGGCCCTCTTTTTCGGTCAGCTCCTGCTCATCGCCCTGCTCTGGCTCACGCGCCTGGTGCCGCGCCGCCCGTTGAGGCCCGCGATGCGCATCGGGGCGGGTGGCTGGCTCTGCGTGGCCGGAGCGACGCTCCTGATGTCGGTGGGCTCGACGCTGCTGCTGGCTCCGCTGGGCCTTTCCGACGACGGTATGATGGAGACGTTTGCAGGCATGAAGGGCAACGTGCTCTGCCTGCTGCTGCTCTGCTGCGTGGGGCCGCTGGCCGAGGAACTGCTCTTCCGCTCTGCCATCCTGGGCAATCTGCGCCGGGGCGGCCTGCATCCCGCTGCGGCCGTCGTGGTGAGCGCTCTGGCCTTTGCCGCCGTGCATGGCAACTGGGCCCAGGCCGTGCCGGCTGCGCTGGGCGGCCTGCTCTTCGGCACGTTCTATGTGCGTGCGGCCGATCTGCGCCCCTCGGCCCTCGGCCACGTCGTCAACAACAGCCTGGCCGTGGTGGCCCTCTTCGTCTGGCCCGAGCTGGACGCCGGGCTGCTGGCGCTGCCTGCGGCGGTGCAGGTGAGCGCAGGCTTCGTACTGCTGGCCGGGGCCGCCGCCCTGGCATGGCTATGGTGGAACAAAACATTACAGCCCACACATGAAAATAGGTAACATCGACTTGGGCGAACGCCCCGTGCTCCTAGCTCCGATGGAGGACGTCACCGACATAGGCTTCCGCCTGCTCTGCCGGCGGATGGGGGCCGCCATGGTCTATTCCGAGTTTGTGGCGGCCGACGCCCTGGTGCGCCTTGTGAACCGCAGCTTGGAAAAACTCGCGGTATGTGATGAGGAACGCCCCGTGGCCATTCAGATATATGGAAAAGACCCCGTGGCCGTGCGCGACGCGGCCCAGATTGTCGAGGAGCGCGCACATCCCGACGTGATCGACCTCAACTTTGGCTGCCCCGTCAAGCGCGTGGCAGGAAAGGGGGCCGGCGCTGGCCTGCTGCAAGACCCGCCGCGCATGCTCGACATCACGCGCGCCGTCGTGGATGCCGTGCGCTGCCCCGTCACGGTGAAGACGCGGCTGGGATGGGACGAGGGACACAAAATCATCGTCGCGCTGGCAGAGCAGTTGCAGGACTGCGGCATACAGGCCCTGACCATTCACGGGCGCACGCGCGCGCAAATGTATAACGGTGAGGCCGACTGGACCCTCATCGGCGAGGTGAAGCGCAACCCGCGCATGAAGATACCCATCATTGGCAACGGCGACATCTGCTCGGCCGCCGACGCCCGCCGGGCCTTTGAGCAATATGGCACCGACGCCGTCATGGTGGGCCGCGCCACGTTCGGCCGCCCGTGGATATTCAAGGAAATGGCCGATGAGCTCCATGGCGCGTCGGCTGCGCTGGACGGCGTCATCGACAGCCCCCACCCTGCCCTGACACCCGACTGGAAGCTCGATGTCTTGAAGGAACAGGTGCGCCAGAGCGTGGCCCGCATCGGCGAGCGGCGCGGCATCCTGCACGTACGACGCCACCTGGCAGCCACGCCCCTCTTCAAGGGAATAGCCAACTTCCGCCCGACGCGCATCGCCATGCTGCGGGCCGAGAGCGTGGACGAGCTCTTTGCCATCATGGAGAGCGTGCGCCCGCTGCTGGACAGCTCGGCCGAGAGCAACCGATAAAAAGGCTGAAAAATTTGGCTTGGAGCAAATTAAACCGTACCTTTGCCCACGATACAAATAGATGAGGTAAGGATGAAAGGATTCCAGAGGCTTTCCGCCCGGGAGTTCTTTCGGTTTTTTTTACCTCTCATGTCTAACAATGAACAACGCATCAAAAGCGAATAAACGATTATGGCTTACATGACGCAAGAGGGCTATGACAAAATGGTGGCCCAGCTCAGACACATGGAAACAATAGACCGGCCGGCGGCTTCGGCCGCCATCGCCGAGGCCCGCGACAAAGGCGACCTTTCGGAGAACAGCGAATATGACGCCGCCAAGGAGGCCCAGGCCATGCTGGAAATGAAAATCAACAACCTCAAGGCTGCCATCTCGTCGGCCAAGATTATCGACGCCAGCAAGCTGCGCAACGACGTTGTGCAGATACTCAGCACGGTGGAGATGAAGAACGTGAAGACGGGCATGGTGATGAAATATACTATCGTGAGCGAGAGCGAGGCCAACCTGCGCGAGGGAAAAATTTCCTCGACGACGCCCATCGCACAAGGCCTGCTGGGACGCAAGGTGGGCGAGGTGGTCGAGGTGAAAATACCGCAGGGCACCATACAGCTCGAGATATTGAACATCAGCGTGGGCTGAGCGGAGACGACGCCACGCTTAAAACAGAAAGATATGACGCTTTTCAGTAAAATTGCAGCGGGAGAAATCCCTTCGTACAAGTGTGCCGAGGATGACCGCTTCTATGCCTTTCTCGACATCAACCCGGTGGTAAAGGGCCATACGCTCGTCATTCCGAAAAAGGAAGTGGACTATCTCTTCGACATGGAGGACGGCGAGCTGGCCGACCTCATGGTGTTTGCCAAACGTGTGGCGCGGGCCGTCAAGGAGGCCGTGCCCTGCAAGAAGGTTGGCGTGGCCGTGCTCGGGCTCGAAGTGCCCCATGCACACGTACACCTCATCCCGCTGCAAGGCGAGGGCGACATGGATTTTCGCCGCCCCAAATTGCAGCTTCCAGCCGAGGAAATGGAACAGACGGCCGCTAAAATACTGGCCGCCTTCGAGGCTGGAAAATAATCAGTAATAAAAATGTATGAACAAGAGATGTGGCCGGGCTGAAGCCCAGGGTTGCATCTCTTTTTTCGTAGCAAAAGATATATGCGACAAACGACAATGTTCAAGGCTTTGGCCGTTGCAGCACTGCTCGCCACGGGAGGGCTGCATGCCGCCGCGCAAGAAGGGCGGCACGAGATATGGTTTGACACCCCCGCCTCGCTTCCCGACGGACCCGCATGGGATCGGCCGGGAATAAGGCTGACAGACGCAGGGTCGGGCATGTCTGATCAGACCGACAAGGAATGGGAGAGCCGTTCGCTGCCGTTGGGCAACGGCAGCATCGGGGCCAACCTGATGGGCAGCATCGCGGCCGAGCGGCTCACGCTCAACGAAAAATCGCTGTGGCGCGGCGGGCCGGGAACGGCAGCCGGGCCGCGGGCCTATTGGGACGTGAACAAGCCGGGCGCCCTCATGCTCGACAGCATCCGACAGGCCTTCGTGCGGGGCGACCGCCAGCTGGCGGCACGGCTCACGCAGGAACATTTTAATAGCGAGGTGCCTTATGAAAGTACGGGCGAGGAAGCCTTCCGCTTCGGCAACTTCACGACGCTGGGCGAGCTGCGCATCGCAACAGGGCTGAGCGAGGACGGCGTAGAAGGCTACCGCCGCACGCTCTCGCTCGACAGCGCGCTGGCCACGGTGCGCTTCACGCAGCAGGGAACCACCTACGAGCGTCGGGCCTTCGTCTCCTACCCCGACCAGGTGCTCGTGCTGCACTTCGGAGCCGACCGCCCGGCAGCCCAGCACCTGTCGTTGACCTATCGGCCCAATCCCGTGTCGACGGGTGGCTTCGCCGACGAGGACGACGGCTTCGTGTATCAAGCCCGCCTCGACAACAACGGGATGGCGTTCTGCGTGCGTGTCAAGGCTTTGGCCCAGGGCGGCCGTGTGGCCTGTCGCGACGGCGTGCTGACGGTGGAGGGCGCCGACGAGGTGACCTTCCTGCTCACGGCCGACACCGATTATCGCCCCAACTACGCTCCCGACCCCGACGATGCGCGGGCTTATGTGGGAACTGACCCGCAGAAAACGACGGCCCGCTGGATGCGCCGCGCCGCCCGCCGCGGATACGACGCCCTGCTGCGCCGCCACGAGGCCGACTACGGCCCGCTGTTTCGCAGCGTCAGGCTCTCGCTTCCCGACAGTTCCACCCCGCTTCCCACCGACAAGCGTCTGGCCCGCTACCGCCGGGGAGCGCTCGACCACGGCTTGGAAGCCCTCTATTTCCAGTATGGGCGCTATCTGCTCATCGCCTCGTCGCGGCCCGGCAATCTCCCGGCCAACTTGCAAGGCATCTGGGCCAACAACGTGGACGGGCCGTGGCGCGTGGACTACCACAACAACATTAACTTGCAGATGAACTATTGGCCCGCCTTGTCGTGCAACTTGACAGAGTGCGCCGCGCCGCTCACCGACTTCATCCGTCTGCTCGAAAAGCCCGGGCGCGTCACGGCGCGCAGCTACTTTGGGGCGCGCGGCTGGACGGCCTCCATCTCGGCCAATCCCTTTGGCTTCACGGCGCCGCTCGAAGGCCGCGACATGACGTGGAACTACAACCCCATGGCCGGGCCGTGGCTGGCCACGCATCTGTGGGAGTACTACGATTTCACGCGCGACCGTCGTTTCCTGCGCCACACGGCCTGGCCCTTGTTGCGCGAGAGTGCCCGCTTCACCGTCGATTTTCTGTGGAAGCGTCCCGACGGATGGTATGCCGCCGTGCCCTCCACCTCGCCCGAGCACGGCCCGGTGGACGACGGAGCTACCTTCCAGCATGCCGTGGCGCGCGAAATCCTGGTCGACGCCCTGGCTGCGGCCGACGTCTTGGGCCATGACGACGAAGAAACACGCTCGTGGCAGGGCGTGCT
This sequence comes from uncultured Bacteroidales bacterium, assembly GCA_949297215.1. Lineage (GTDB taxonomy): Bacteria > Bacteroidota > Bacteroidia > Bacteroidales > Bacteroidaceae > Alloprevotella. Next base: position 66,302 of record CASFRV010000011.1, read on the forward strand.
CGACAGCATTGCCCCCTACCGCATCGGCCGCTTCGGGCAGCTCATGGAGTGGAACAGCGACATCGACGATCCGCAGGACCATCACCGCCATGTCAATCACCTCTTCGGGCTCCATCCCGGCAGCAGCATCCTTGCGCTCAGAGACACAGCCCTGGCCACCGCGGCCCGCGTCACGCTGAACCATCGCGGCGACGTCGCCCAGGGATGGAGCATGGGCTGGAAGCTCAACCAGTGGGCCCGCCTGCTCGACGGCGAACGTTCCTACACCTTGCTGCGCACGCTCATAGCCAAAGGCACGACGGATAACCTGTGGGACGTCCATCCGCCCTTCCAAATCGACGGCAACTTTGGCGGAACGGCCGGCATGGCCGAAATGCTCCTGCAAAGTCAGGGCGGTCAGCTGCACCTCTTGCCCGCCCTGCCCCATGCCTGGGCCACGGGCAGCGTCGATGGCCTGCTGGCCCGCGGCGGCTTCCGCGTCGACATGCGTTGGACGGACGGCAATCTGTCGGAAGCCCTCGTTCACGCCACGGCCGACGGCCCCTGCCACGTCCTGTATCGCGGTATGAAGGCGAGCGTCGACGCCCGCCGCGGCCATACCTACCGCATCGTGCCGACGGGCGGCGGGTTGCGTGTGGAGACGGTCGGGCGATAGCCTTTCGCCCTGCATCGGCATAGCATGAGCCGGGCACCCCTACCCATTGCGGTAGAGGTGCCCGGCTCTCGTTTATCTTTTCCCACGGTCGCGGCCGGAGAGGAAGGCTTACATATATTCTTCGCCCAGCTGCATCTGCGCCTCGTTGGCCAGGCGGCGCACCAGGGCCGGGTCGTTGTTGGGGCAGATGAGCAGCGTGTTGCCCTCCTGCGCCACCAGGTAGCCGTCGAGACCGTGGATGACGGCTGCCATCCCCTTGGGCAGGCTGACCAGGTTGTCGCGGCTGGCCGAGAACATCACTTTCGACGACGATACCAGCCCGTTGCCGTCCACGTCCTGCCGGCACAGTTCATGCACCTCGGGCCAGCAGCCTATGTCGGCCCACCCGAAGTCGCAGGCCTGCACGAACACGTTTCTGCTCCGTTCCAGGATGACCAGGTCGATGCTCAGGTGAAGGTTCGAGGGGTAGAAGCGCTCCACAAACGCCAGTTCCTCTTCGTTGGAGAGCGGGGCGTCGGAGTTTCTCATGTGTTGTTTCATCACGGGGATGAGGTTGTCCAGGTGGTTGAGCATCGTGCGCACGTTCCAGAGGAAGAGGCCCGTGTTCCACAGAAATTCCCCGCTCTCGACGAAGATTTTGGCAAAGTCGAGGTCGGGCTTTTCCGTGAACGACTGCACGGTGAACACGTTCTCCTGCGGCGTCTCCTCCCCCTTCTGGATGTATCCGTAGCTCGTGTTGGGCTCACCGGCCTTGGCGCCCATGGCCAGGAAGAAGTCGTGCTCGCTCACGAAGTCGAGTCCCTGCGACATCTGCTGCTCGAAGCGGTCTTCGTTGACGATGTACTGGTCGGCCGGCGAAACAATCATGTTGGCGTCCATGTTTCTCTGAGCCACGTGGTAGGTGGCCCAGGCCACGGCCGGTGCCGTCGACAGCTGCACGGGTTCGGCCAGGATGTTTTCGTGCTGCACGTCGGGCAGCTGCTCATGCACGAGGTCTACATATTCCCGATAAGTCGATACGTATATGTTTTCTTTGGGAACAAAGCGGGCGAAACGGTCGTAAGTGGCTTGGAGCAAGGTGCGCCCCGTGCCGAACAAGTCTAAAAATTGTTTGGGTTTGGCCTTGCGGCTGCAAGGCCAGAGGCGACGGCCCACGCCTCCTGCAAGGATGATACAAAAATCGTTCTTCGTTCTCATAGCCTTGAATGGGTTTACTGTTTGGCAGCGCTAATGTAGTGAATTTTTCCATTCAAGGAAAGGTGCCCCCGTTTAAAAAGCCACAAAAATCGCCATTTCCCCGCCGTTTTGTTGTTTGTTAAGGAAAAAACTCTTACCTTTGCACCGCAATCCTGCGACAGGAAAAGCAAAAGCCCAGATGGCGGAATCGGTAGACGCGCTGGTCTCAAACACCAGTGGGGAAACCCGTCCCGGTTCGACCCCGGGTCTGGGTACGAGCAAATCGGATAAGTGATTGAACATCAATACTTAGCCGATTTTATTTTATGCTCGTTGTTCCCGTTTTGTTCCCACACAGACCTCTTTGACTACTTATTAAAGGGAATTAAATGCAACTCAATCATAGTTTGTATGCGTAGAATCCACTCTTACTACCCTGAAACCGACATTGGCATAGCCCTGCGCACC
>CASFRV010000012.1 GCA_949297215.1 uncultured Bacteroidales bacterium
GCCACGCCCACGGCCGTGCCGGCCACCAGCCCGATGGCCCGGCCGGCGTAGGCGCCGCGCGGACCGCCCGACAGGCCGCCTATGCTCGACCCGAAGACGGCGCCCAGCGAGCCGCCGGCGAGGGCGCCCGTCATGTGGGCCGTGGAGCAGCCGCTCACGAGGAGCAGCAGAGCCGCTGCCGGGGCGGCGGCCCGCCGCAAGAGGGAGAGGGGATGTGCTTTCATGACGCAAAGGTTTGAGGGTGAGACGAAAAAAAGCGGAAAGCCGCCCGTCCGGGCAGCCTTCCACTCGGTGGGGTGCGACGCCCGGGCAGCGGGCTCAGCGCACAACGATGACGAGGTAGCGGCTCACGCTCCAAAACGACTGCGGGTTGGTGATGCGCAGGGTGTATTGCCCCTGGGCGTCCTTGTCGAGCGTGTAGGAGCCGGCCGGGTGCGACGTTTTGAGCTCGGCCTTCTTCGAGTAGAGCTTGATGACCTTCGTCACGCGGATGTCGATCTTGGTGAAGTAGTCCTTGTTGAAGTCGTCCGATTTGAGCACGTCGTTGCGTTTCAGGATGTTCTGCTCGCGCAGCTCCTTCTTGGTGCCGAACACGTAGTAGGCCGTGTTGAGCTCCTGCTCCTGTGCGGCCATGGCGCGCGTCTTCTGCTCGTTGGCCGACGAGAGGTTGGTGACGTTCTCGTTGAGCGCCGTGATTTGCTCGTCCTGCTCGGCAATGCGCACGTCGCGCTGTTGCAGTTCGCTGCGGAGCGAGTCGATCTGGCGCGACTTGTCGTTGAGCTGCTTCTCAAAGTTGGCCACCATCTCTTCGAGCGTTCCCTTCATCTGCGTGTTGTTGCGGCTGCTGGCGCGCAGCTGCTCGCGCAGGTTGGCTATGAGCTCGCGGTTCTGCTGCATGCGGCTCTGTATGAAGGCCATGTTTTCCAGTATGGCCTGGCGGTCGGAGCCTTCGCCCTGGCTGTTTTCGGACGAGATGCGGCCCTCGGCCTCGTTGATCTGGCGGAATCCCTCCTGGATCTGCTCGATGGTGCCCATCAGATCGTTCGACTCGTTTTGGGTCTGCGCGATGACGCGTTTGAGCGAGTCGATGGTGGCGTCGGCCGTGTTGGTCTGTTCCTGTTTCTCCTTCTTCGTATCGCACGACGTCACGGTCAGGGCCATGACGGCCGCGAGCATGATAATCAGTTTTTTCATTGCTGTTCTGTTTCGTTAGGATATGATGGTTGTTGTTGTTCGTTCTTCTCGCGCTTCTTCCTGCCCCCGCAGCCTTCGACCACGATGACAAACTCGCCGCGCGGCTCGTTCTGCCGGAAATGGGCCAGGGCCTCGCCGAGCGTGCCGCGCACATACTCCTCGTGGAGCTTCGTCAGCTCGCGGCACACGGCCACGCGGCGCTCGGGGCCGAACGTCTCGGCCAGCTGCCCGAGGGTTTTCACCACGCGGTGGGGCGACTCGTAGAAAACCATCGTGCGCGGCTCCTCGCGCAGCTCTTCGAGACGCGAGGCGCGCCCCTTCTTCTGGGGCAGGAAGCCCTCGAACGTGAAGCGCTCGCAGGGCAGGCCCGAGGCGGCCAGGGCGGGCACGAAAGCCGTGGCGCCGGGCAGACACTCCACCCGCGCTCCCCGTGCCACGCAGGCGCGCACGAGCATGAAGCCGGGGTCGGAGATGCCGGGCGTGCCGGCGTCGGTGACGAGGGCCATGGTTTCGCCGGCGGCGATGCGCGCGGCAAAGGCGTCGGCCGTCTGGTGCTCGTTGAACTTGTGGTGGGCACACAGGCGGGCCTTGATGTCGTAGTGTTTCAGGAGCATGCCCGTGGTGCGCGTGTCCTCGGCCAGCACCAGCTCCGCCTCTTTCAGCACGCGCAGGGCGCGCAGCGTGATGTCGTCGAGATTTCCCACCGGAGTGGGCACAAGATAAAGCGTTCCCATGCTGCAAATTTATGTATTTCAACCAAGGCCGTGCAAACAAATGTCCGCTTATTAGTATTTTTGTGACTTTTCTCTTTATTTTTGCAGCACATATTGCACACTCCCGCCGCCGGCGCGCGAAAAATATGCCACCCCCGCGGCGATATACCTATTATATATATGGTGTCAATGAGGAAAGAAATCAACTTCGACCGCTTCGTGCGCGGTCTGCTGCTCGTGCTGGGGCTGGCCGCGGCCGTCTACATGCTCCACTATCTGAGCAGCGTGCTCGTGCCTTTCTTCGTGGCATGGGCCGTGGCCTATCTGCTCTATCCCATCGTGCGCTTCCTGCAATACCGCTGCCGCCTGCGCAACCGCCTGCTCTCCATCGTGCTCACGCTGGCGCTGGTGTGCGGCGTCTTCGGCGGACTGCTCTATCTGGCCGTGCCCCCGATGATCGAGGAGTGCGTCCACCTGAAAGACGTCACCCTGCGCTACATCGAGCGGGGCGCCAACAACAGCTCCATCCCCGGGGCCATCCAGCAGTTTTTCAGCGAAAACGCCTCGCGCTTCCGCCTGGGCGAGCTCCTGCGCGAGAAAGACGTGGTGGCCGCCATCAAAAGTGCCGTACCCAAGCTGTGGGACGTGCTCTGGTCGACGGCCAACGTGCTCATCAGCCTCGTCTCGTCGCTCATCGCCCTGCTCTATCTCTTCTTCCTGCTGATGGACTACGAGAAGATAGGCCGCGCCTGGCCTCGCTTCGTGCCGCGGCGCCGGCGGGCCTTTGCCGTGCAGCTCGTGGGCGACATCGAGCGCGGCATGAGCGGCTATTTCCGCGGCCAGGCCCTCATCGCGCTGAGCAACTGCGTGATGTTCTCCATCGGATTTCTCATCATCGACTTCCCCATGGCCATCGGTCTGGGCTGCTTCATTGGCATCATCAGCTTTGTGCCCTATCTGCAAGTGATAGGCATCCTGCCCGCTATTGTCCTCGCGCTGCTCAAGGCCGCCGACACGGGCGAAAACTTCTGGTGGCTCATCGGCGGCGTCATTCTGGTGTATGTCGTCGTGCAAATCATCCAGGACGCCTTCGTTACCCCCAAGATCATGGGCAAAATCATGGGCCTCACGCCCGCCATCATCCTGCTCGCCCTCTCGGTGTGGGGCTACATGCTGGGCATCATCGGCCTCATCATAGCCCTGCCCGTCACGACGCTCATCATCTCCTATTATAAACGCTACATCGTGCCCGAGGACCCGTTGCTCCTGCCCGACATGACGGGCGAAGAACCCGCCGAGGACAAGGAAAAAGAATGATTTTTAGAAAAACGGGCGGCGAAAATTTGGAGAGTTGGAAACTTCTCCTTACCTTTGCACTCGCTTAACGGCAAACAAGGTCAGATTCGCTAGCTCAGCTGGTAGAGCACAACACTTTTAATGTTGGGGTCTTGGGTTCGAACCCCAAGCGAATCACCGGGAACGGGCAGTCGTCTCAAAAGATGGCTGCCCGTTGTTTTTGCGTGAGGATAGATTCGGGCGAGAAGACAATTTCTGTATGACAGAGGCCGTACGCATATATATAAAAGGCGTTCTTCTTCGTCAAAATGGCAGTTTATTTATAGAAGGAGCCGTTTTCTTCGGGAAATACCATATATTTGCATGTGAAGAACGCTGATGACGTATGAAAGATAAGGTAGCATATTGGGTAGATATGTCAGATTATGATTTTGACACCGCCGAGGCCATGCTTGCGACCAAGCGTTATCTTTATGTCGCTTTTATGTGTCATCAGACATAGAGAAAATGCTCAAAGCATATTGGAGCCGTGTGCTGGATGAGCCACCTTTGAAGATACACAGTCTGTCAAGACTTGCAGAAAAGAGCGGTCTCGACAAGGAGATGACTGAGCAGCAGGTAGACTTCATAGATAAATTGGAACCGTTGAACATTGAGGCTCGTTATCCCTCATATAAAGAGCTGTTGCTCAGGAGTTTGACCGCTGAATTTTGTGAGGAACTGATAAAACAAACCGACGAATTGCGACAATGGATAAGGAACAGGCTATAAAGTTGGCACGACGCTATAAGGAAGCCGTAGCAAAATGTTTACCGCTGAGAGCTCTTTATCTTTACGGTTCATATAGTAAAGGTAATTACACGGAGGATAGCGACATTGATATTGCTGTGGTCGTGGATCGCGTGAGCGAAAATTATTTTGAAGACACGCCAGTGTTGTGGAAGCTGAAGCGAAAAATAAGCAACCTCATAGAACCGATATTGCTTACGGAGGATATGGACAACCCTCTTTATGCAGATATCCTTAAAACGGGGATACGAATATAGGCCTCGCAATGTGGTGGAGGAGGGAACCACCCATTTCTTTCAAAGAGAGACAATAAGAGAAAAACAGCGGAGCAAGCGCTGATTTCGGCAGAAAAAGTGGCCCGTGGCTTCGGCGGACGGGAAAAAAGTCGTAATTTTGCCGCGTTTTAGAGTCCGCCGGGGCCGGGTAAGTGGCTGCGCGATGCAGTCCGCCCCACGGAAAAAACCGTTTATCACAATCAAATAATGTTTGCAATCGTAGAAATTAACGGTCAGCAGTTTAAAGTGGAGGAAGGCAAGAAGCTTTTCGTCAACCACATCAATGGTGCCGAGAGCGGCCAGGCTGTTGAATTTGAGAAAGTGCTGTTGGTAGACAACAACGGCGAGGTGAAAGTGGGCGCTCCCACCGTAGAAGGTGCGAAAGTCGTGTGCGAGGTGGTTTCTCCGCTCGTAAAAGGCGAGAAAGTGCTCGTATTCCACAAGAAACGCCGCAAGGGATACCGCAAACTGAACGGCTATCGCCATCAGTTCACCGAGGTTTCCATCAAACAAGTCATTGCTTAATCCTAAAACTCAGAAAAAATGGCACACAAGAAAGGTGTAGGTAGTTCTAAGAACGGCCGTGAGTCGGCTTCGAAGAGATTAGGCGTTAAGATTTGGGGAGGTCAGACGTGCGTGGCAGGCAACATCATCGTTCGCCAGCGCGGCACGGTTCACTACCCCGGCCGCAACGTCGGCATGGGCAAGGATCATACGCTCTTCGCCCTCGTTGACGGCGTGGTAAACTTCCATCGTGGCGGCTCGCGCATGCGCAGCTACGTTTCGGTGGACCCCCAGACCGAAGCTTAATCGGGTGATTAACATTCAACAAACAGGGACGGACAAGGCCGCAAGCCTTGCCCGTCCTTTGTTTTGCGCCCTCAGAGACGCGAGCAGCCCGCTTTCTCCTTTGATTTCAAAGGGGCAGCTTGGTCGGGCGTAGTGTTTTTCATAACTTTGCACGGATTTTAAACAGAATAGACTGATTATGATGACAGCCAACGAAATACGCGACTCTTTCAAGAAGTTTTTCGAGTCGCATGGCCACCTGGTTGTGCCTTCGGCGCCGATGGTCATCAAGGACGACCCGACGCTGATGTTCACCAACGCCGGCATGAACCAGTTTAAGGACATCATTCTGGGCAATGCCGAGCCCAAGTGTCGCAGGCAGACCGATTCGCAGAAGTGTCTGCGCGTGAGCGGAAAGCACAACGACCTGGAAGAGGTGGGCCACGACACTTATCACCACACCATGTTTGAGATGCTCGGCAATTGGAGCTTCGGCGACTATTTCAAGCGCGAGGCCATCACGTGGGCCTACGAGTATCTGGTGGAAACGCTCCACATCGACCCGAAGAACCTCTACGTGACGGTGTTCGAAGGCTCGCCCGAAGAGGGCATCGGCCGCGACGACGAGGCCGCAGGCTATTGGGGTCAGTATTTCCCCGCCGACCACATCATCAACGGCAACAAGCACGACAATTTCTGGGAGATGGGCGACACGGGCCCCTGCGGTCCGTGCTCTGAAATCCATATCGACCTGCGCAGCGACGAGGAAAAGCAGCAGGTGCTCGGAGCGGAGCTCGTCAACAAGGACAATCCGCAGGTCATCGAGATATGGAACCTCGTTTTCATGCAGTATAACCGCAAGGCCGACGGCTCGTTGGAGCCGCTGCCCCACAAGGTCATTGACACGGGCATGGGCTTTGAGCGCCTGTGCATGGTGATGCAGGGCAAGCGCTCCAATTATGACACCGACGTGTTCCAGCCCATTATCCGTAAGATAGCCGAGCTGTCGGGCTTCGCGTATGGCGAGGACGAAAAGAAGGACGTGGCCATGCGTGTCGTGGCCGACCACCTGCGCGCCATCGCCTTTTCCATCGCCGACGGCCAGCTGCCGTCGAACGCCAAGGCGGGCTACGTCATCCGCCGCATCTTGCGCCGCGCCGTGCGCTACGCCTATACGTTCCTGGGCCAGAAGGAAGCCTTTATCTACCGCCTGCTGCCGACGCTCGTGGCCGAGATGGGCGATGCCTATCCCGAGCTGCGTGCCCAGCAGGAGCTCATCGGCAAGGTGATGAAGGAGGAGGAAGAGTCGTTCCTCCGCACGTTGGCCACGGGCATCACCCTTTTGGAGAACGTCATCGCTAAGACCCGTGCCAAGGGCGCAACGGTCATCGACGGAGCCGAAGCCTTTACGCTGTTCGACACCTACGGTTTCCCGCTCGACCTGACGGAGCTCATCTGCGGTGAGCAGGGCATGACGGTCGATGAGGCCGCCTTCGACGTAGAGATGCAGAAGCAGAAGGAGCGCGCCCGCAACGCTGCCAGCGTCGAGACGGGCGACTGGGTCGTGCTGGCCGAGGGCGAAACGCAGTTCGTCGGCTGGGACGCCACGGAGGCCGATTGCCACATCCTGCGCTACCGCAAAGTGCAACAGAAGAAGCAGACCTATTACGAGCTGGTGCTCGACGTCACGCCCTTCTACGCCGAAATGGGCGGACAGGTGGGCGACCGCGGCACGCTCCGCAGCGATGACGAGACGGTTGAGATATTCGACACGAAGCGCGAGAACAACCTGCCCATCCACCTGACGAAGCAGCTGCCCGCACGGCCGGCTGCTGCTTTCCATGCCGCTGTCGACGCCGAGGAACGCCGCGGCAGCGAGGCCAACCACACGGCTACGCATCTGCTCGACCAGGCCTTGCGCGAGGTGCTGGGCACCCACGTGGAGCAGAAGGGCTCGCTCGTGACGCCCGACTACCTGCGCTTCGACTTTTCCCACTTCCAGAAGGTGACGCCCGAGGAGCTGCGCCGCGTGGAACGCATCGTCAACGCCCGCATCCGTGAGGACATCCCCCTGCAAGACCACCGCGACCTGCCCATCGCCGAGGCAAAGAAGCTGGGCGCCATTGCCCTCTTCGGCGAGAAGTATGGCGACAAGGTTCGCGTCGTGCAGTTTGGCACGAGCGTGGAGTTTTGCGGCGGTTGCCACGCCAAGAGCACGGGCCGCATCGGGATGCTGCGCATTCTCTCCGAGAGCAGCGTGGCCGCCGGCGTGCGCCGCATCGAGGCCATCACGGGCCGTGCGGCCGAAGAGAGCGTTTACGCCCAGGAGGACATGCTCAACGGCTTGAAGGAGCTGTTTAACAACGCCAAGGACCTTGCTGCCGCCGTGCGCAAGACGTTCGAGGAGAACGAGGGGCTGCGCAAGCAGGTCGAGGAGTACATGCAGCAGCAGGTGCGGGCCTTGTGCGGCCGTCTGGTCGAGGCCGCTCAGGACGTCGACGGCGTGAAGCTCGTGCGGAGCGTGAGCCCCGTGCGGCTGGCTCCCGACGCCGTGAAGGACCTGGCCTTCCAGATTGCGCACGAGCTGCCCGAAAACATGCTTTGCGTCATCGGAAGCAGCCACGAAGGGAAGCCGCTGCTCACGGTCATGATCAGCAAGAACCTCGTTGAGAGCCGCGGGTGGAACGCCGGCGCCCTCGTGCGCGAGGCAGCCCGGTGCATCAAGGGCGGTGGCGGCGGAGCGCTCCACTTTGCCACGGCCGGCGGCAAGGACGTGACCGGGCTCGAAGCCGCTGTGGCCAAGGTGATAGAAACCGTCGGCCTGTGACCCCTGCGGTCCGGCCGGACGCCATAAAGAGGCGGGCACCATCGCTGAGATGGTGCCCGCCTCTTTGTTTTGCGCCTGCCGCGTCGGTTCTGCCGGTGCGGCGGGTCATTTTTTCAGCTGCGTGCCGTCCTTGAAGGCGCTGCCCACGCGTTCGCCCACGACGAGATAGGCGTTGTGGACGGGGTCGAACGTGATGGGGCGCAGCCGTGCGGGGTCGATCTTGCCGTCCTCGCCCAGGATGCTCTCGTCGGCCGATACGTTGAGGATGCGTCCCACGAGGTGGCACGTGGCGGGGGCGTACGAGACCACTTCGCATTCGAGCGTCATGGGCAGCTCCTCGATGATGGGCGCGTTGACCAGCTCCGAGCGGACGGCGTGGAAGCCCGCGCGGGCAAACTTGTCGTCGACGTGGTTGCCCGAGACGATGCCCATGTAGTCGCACGCCACGAGGCGGTCGGCCGTGCCCATGCTCACGGTGAAGGCGCGCGTGGCCAGGAGGTTTTTCACGGTTTTATGGCCGGCGCTGAGGCACAGGTTGATTTGGTCGTCATAGTCGATGCCGCCCCAGGCAGCGTTCATGGCGTCGGGGCGTCCCTCCTCGTCGTAGGTGCCCACGATGAAGACGGGTTGCGGGTAGGTCCAAGGCTTGGCTCCGAAGTTTTTTCGCATGTCGGTTAGTCTTTCTGTGAAGCAAGGCAAAGTTAAGGCTTTTCTGCTTTCCCGGCAAGGCGTGCGCAGCGCGGCGCCGCCCCGCCTGCGCCCTGTGGCGGGCGCAAAAAGGCGACTGTGGTGCAATAAAAGGGAAAAACCGTCGCGGCGAATAAAGTTTTATTCGTATTTTTGCCAAAACATTAACCAACGGCGCGGGGCTGTCCCCGCTTGCCCGCCGGCAGGGCGGGCGGCAGGGTGGGGCATGGCCCGCTGCGCGCATCCATAGAAGACAACATGGCAACAAACGCAGACAACAGCGCCGCGCGCAGCGAGGTGAAGCGGCGCGTCATAGAGGCTGCTGCACGTGCCTTTCAGATGAAAGGCATCAAAGACGTCACGATGGACGACTTGGCCCACAGCCTCACCATGTCGAAACGCACGATCTATCAGCTCTTTGCCGACAAAGAGGAGCTCCTGCTCGAATGCATGGCCTATCGGGAGGAGCGCGAGCGCCGCAGCATGGCCCGGGCGCTGGCCGATACCGACAACGTCATCAACCTCATGCTCTACGTGTTCGAACGGCGCATGCGCGAGGCCGAAGAGCTCCCCCCGCAGTTTCTTTCCGAGCTGAAAAAATATCCGCGTGTGATGAAATTCATGCGCGAGCGCCACAACGCGCAGGTGGAGCAGGGGGTGGCCTTCCTGCAACGCGGCAAGGAGCAGGGCCTGCTCCGCCCCGACCTGAACCTGCGCATCGTGTTCGAGGCCATGGGGGCGCTCATGGAGTTTTCCATGAGCGACGCGATGCTGGCTGCCCACTCGCTTGCCGAACTGTCGATGAACACCCTGTATGTCTACTTGCGCGGCTGCGCCACGCCCGCCGGAGCCCGCCTCATGGACGACTATTGGAAGGCCCGCGCCGCGCAATAGCCCCGGCCGGACGGATACACAAAAGCCCTTCGGGGCTTTTTTTGTGCCCCTGCGGTGCGGAGCGGGGTGGCGGCGGCCGTGTGGCGAGGCTCCCCGTGGCAGGGCTGCCGAGCCCCATTTTCCAAAAAAATAATGACAACGGTCGTGCTGCGAAACAGAGCGGAAAAACGGTTTTCGTGCCTTGCGTGGCGCATGAGGTCCGACGGGTGTTAGCTTCTTTTAGGTTTTTTCATCGCGCTGCGGCCTTTTTCTCCGCCGAGCGTGCCACGACGGCGGGCTCCGCTGCGCCAGTTTGCGCTTTTCCGCGCCGTTGGGGCGTTGCTGGCGGCTTTGTTTTTGGGAAAAACCGGCCGCAAAACCCTCGAAATGGCAGGCAAAACGAGCAAAGCAAGGCCGCAAAAGCCCGTTTGTCCCCTTGTTGGGGCGCGAAAGTGGCCTTGAAACGTGAGAAAGAGGCCTTGGAAACGCAACAACAGGCCTTGGAAACGCAGCAACAAGCCTTGGAAATGCAGAAGCAGGCCTTGCTCCGCCCGCTCGGAGCGAAACCGCGGCCGTGAGCGTCGCCCCCGCATGCCGACGCGGCGCCGCCGCCCGCGAGGCCTCCCCACGGCGTTAAAAAGTGTGGAGCGCCGCCGCATCGCCCCCGCTTTGCAGCGCTGTGGCCGGCGGCCTGCCACGGGCGCTGTCGGGGCGGCACCGGCCTGGCAGACCGCCTGCGCGCGGGCCGGGGCCGCCGGCGGGCCGATGCAGGAAGGCGGCAGAGCTTTTTCGTTGTTTTATATAGGCATATTCCAATGTTTTTCGTAAGTTTGCTCAATCAAAGGTGCGTTTGTGCGGCAGTGCCGCAGGCAGGAGCCGCGGTCGTGGCCGCCGGGCGCCACCTACACGGGCGCGTGCGGCAGCCAGGCTGCCGCGCGGCGCCGCAACACGACGGGCCATGCCGCTTAAGACAGAACGAACGACGAAACTCTACTATTCCATCAGCGAGGTAGCGGAAATGTTTTCCGTGAACGAGACGCTCCTGCGCTATTGGGAAAAGGAGTTTCCGCAGATTGTGCCCAAAAAGAGCGGGCGCAACGTGCGCCAGTACACGCGCGACGACATCGAGCAGATACGCATCGTCTACAACCTCGTGAAGGTGCGTGGTATGAAGCTTTCGGCCGCCCGCGAGCTCCTGAAAAAAAACAAGAAGGGCACGGTGCAGACGGTCGAGGTGGTGGAGCGCCTGCGCGCCATCCGTGCCGAGCTCAAAGAGCTGCGCGACGCCATCGAGGGCCTCGAATGACGTGCGCCGGCACGCGCTGTCGCTGCGGGGCGGGCAGCCGTCGTTTCTTCTTTGCCGCTCCGCCCCCTCCCTTTCAGAAAGAACAACCCGACGATATGCCCAAGGAAAAAACCGTTTACGTCTGCTCCCGTTGCGGCCGCGAGGCGGCCCAGTGGGTGGGGCGCTGCCCGGCCTGTGGCGAGTGGAACACATACAGCGAGCTGACGGTGCGCCCGCAGGCTCCGGCCTCGGCCGCCGAGCAGCACGTGCGCCGCGCGCTGGGCGACGCCGCCCGCCGCGACCCGCAACCCGTGCCGCTCGACAGCATCGAGGCATCCGAGGAGGCCCGCTACGACATGCACGACGCCGAGCTCAACCGCGTGCTGGGCGGCGGCCTCGTGCCCGGCTCGCTCACCCTCTTGGGCGGCGAGCCCGGCATCGGCAAGTCGACCCTCCTCTTGCAGACGGTGCTGGGCCTCGAGGGCTGCCGCGTGCTCTACGTGAGCGGCGAGGAGAGCGAGCGCCAGATCAAGCTGCGCGCCGACCGCATAGCGCCCTGCCGTTCGAGCTGTCTGCTCGTCTGCGAAACGCGGCTCGAACAGATATTCCTGCACATACGCAACACCCGCCCCGACCTGCTCGTGGTCGACTCCATCCAGACCGTGGCCGGCGAAACCACCGACGCCGCCCCCGGCTCGGTGGGCCAGATACGCGCCTGCGCAGCCGCCTTCCTCAAATATGCCAAAGAGAGCGGCGTGCCCGTCCTGCTCATCGGCCACATCACGAAAGAGGGCACCATAGCCGGGCCCAAGGTGCTGGAACACATCGTCGACACCGTCTTGCAGTTTGAGGGCGACCATCACAACCTCTACCGCGTCCTGCGCAGCATCAAAAACCGCTTCGGGAGCACGGCCGAGCTGGGCATCTACGAAATGCGCTCCGACGGGCTGCGGCCCGTCGACAATCCGTCCGAACTGCTCCTGAGCGACGAGAGCGAACGCCTGAGCGGGGTGGCCGTGGCCGCCGCCGTCGAGGGCGTGCGCCCCTTTCTCATCGAAACGCAGGCCCTCGTGAGCACGGCGGCCTACGGCACGCCGCAGCGCTCGGCCACGGGCTTCGACCTGCGCCGGCTCAACATGCTGCTGGCCGTGCTCGAAAAGCGCGTGGGCTTCAAGCTGGCGCAAAAGGACGTGTTCCTCAACATCGCGGGCGGCCTGCGCGTCACCGACCCCGCCATCGACCTCTCGGTCATAGCCGCCGTGCTGTCGAGCAACGTCGACACGGCCATCGGCGGCGGCGTGTGCATGGCCGGCGAGGTGGGCCTGAGCGGCGAGATACGCCCCGTGACGCGCATCGAGCAGCGCATAGCCGAGGCTGCGCGCCTGGGCTTCGGGCGCATCGTTGTGCCCGCGGCCAACGTCAAGGGCCTCTCGCCCGGGCGCTTCCGCATCGAGCTCATACCTGTACGCCGCGTCGAAGAGGCCCTGCGCGCCCTCTTCGGCTGAGAAGGCACACATTATTATATATATAAACCAACGCTTCATGCACAAGACCCTGCAACTCCGTGTCACGCCCGACGTGGCTGCCGACGACGCCCGCCTGCGCCGCCACGTGGCAGCCGACGAAGGCATCGACGCCCGCACCATCACGGCGCTGCGCCTGCGACGCCGCAGCATCGACGCGCGCCAGCGCACCATATACGTCAACCTGCAAGTCGAACTCTACGTCAACGAAGAGCCGCCCGCGGACGAGGTAGAGGCGCCCGCCTATCCCGACGTGAGCCGCGCGCCCCGCGTGGTCGTGGTGGGCGCCGGGCCGGCCGGTCTCTTCGCAGCCCTGCGCCTCATCGAGCTGGGCCTGCGCCCCATCGTGCTCGAGCGCGGCAAGGACGTGCACGAGCGGCGGCGCGACATAGCCCGCATCAGCCGCGAGCACAAGGTGGACGCCGAGAGCAACTACGCCTTTGGCGAGGGCGGGGCGGGGGCCTACTCCGACGGCAAGCTCTACACGCGCAGCAAGAAGCGGGGCGACGTGAGCCGCGTGCTGCGCATCTTCTGCGCCCACGGGGCCTCGGCCGACATCCTCTGTGACGCCCATCCCCACATCGGCACCGACCGCCTGCCGCGCATCATCGAAAACATGCGCGGCCGCATCCTGGCATCGGGCGGCGAGGTCCACTTTGGCGCCCGCGTCGACCGCCTGCTCCTGCACGGCGGGCGAACGGCCGGCGTGGCCACGGCCGACGGCCGCGAGTTTCACGGACCGGTCATCCTGGCCACGGGCCACTCGGCCCGCGACGTCTACCGCTATCTGCGCGGCGAGCAGCTGGCGCTCGAAGCCAAGGGCATCGCCGTGGGCGTGCGCCTGGAACATCCCTCGCAGGTAATCGACTGCATACAGTACCACACGAAGTATGGCCGCGGCCGCTACCTGCCCGCCGCCGCCTACAGCTTTGTGACGCAGTGCGGCGGCCGCGGCGTTTACAGCTTCTGCATGTGCCCCGGCGGCTTTGTCGTGCCGGCAGCCAGCGGCCCGCAGCAGATCGTGGTGAACGGCATGAGCCCCTCGACCCGCGGCTCGGCATGGAGCAACGCGGGCATGGTGGTCGAGACGCGGCCCGAAGACCTCGACGGCGAGCTCTCGTCGTTTGTGCGCGAGGCCATGCAGGACGAGGCCTTTGCCGAAGGCCGCGCCGCCACCTGGGCCGACCGCACCGACCCGTTGCGCCTCATGGTGTTCCAGGAGGCGCTCGAACGCGCCTGCTGGACGCAGGGCAACCACCGGCAGACGGCGCCCGCGCAGCGCATGACCGACTTTGTCAACGGCCGCCTGAGCTACGACCTGCCGTCGAGCAGCTATTCGCCCGGCCTCATCGCCTCGCCCCTCCACTTCTGGCTGCCGCGCTTCGTGACGGCCCGCCTGCAAGAGGCCTTCGTGACGTTCGGCCAGCGCAGCCGCGGCTTCCTGTCGAAGGAGGCCACGGTCATCGCCGTCGAAACGCGCACCTCGGCCCCCGTGCGCATCGTGCGCCGCCCCGACAACCTGCAACACCCCGGCACCGAGGGCCTTTTCCCCTGCGGCGAGGGGGCGGGCTATGCCGGCGGCATCGTTTCGGCCGCCCTCGACGGCGAGCGCTGCGCCGAGGCCGCCGCGGCCTATCTGGGGCAGTAGGCCCGGGCGGCCCGAAATAAAAAACCGGGCCCGCGCCTTTTCGGCCGAAACGCTCTTGCAGTTGTCAATTTATTTGTAGCTTTGCCAAGGAAATACACTCTAACAAACTTACCAACAACCAAAAACATAGTAGCATGAAACCTACATTATTTCTGCTCGCAGCAGGCATGGGAAGCCGTTACGGCGGTCTGAAACAGCTCGACACCCTGGGCCCCAACGGAGAGACCATCATGGACTACTCCATCTACGACGCCATCAACGCAGGCTTTGGCAAGCTCGTGTTCGTCATCCGTAAGGATTTCGAAGACGACTTCCGCAGAGTGGTGCTCAGCAAATACGAGGGCCACATCCCCTGTGAGCTCGTCTTCCAGTCGCTCAACGCCCTGCCCGAAGGCTTCACCTGCCCCGAAGGCCGCACGAAACCCTGGGGAACCAACCACGCCGTGATGATGGGCGAGCCTGTCATCCACGAACCGTTCGCCGTCATCAACTGCGACGACTTTTACGACCGCGACTCGTTCCGCGTGATGGGGCAGTTCCTGAGCAGCCTGCCCGAAGGCAGCACGGGCAAATATGCCATGGTGGGCTTCCGCGTGGGCAACACGCTTTCGGAGAGCGGTACCGTTTCGCGCGGCGTCTGCGAGAACGATGCCAACCATCATCTCACCTCCGTCGTGGAGCGCACCAAGATACAGCGCATCGACGGCGTCGTGAAGTATCTGGACGACGACGACAAGTGGGTGGCCATTGGCGACAATACGCCTGTATCGATGAATTTCTGGGGCTTCACGCCCGACTATTTCGCCCATAGCCGTGAGTTCTTCAAGACCTTCCTGAGCGATCCGAAAAACATGGAGAACCTGAAGAGCGAATTCTTCATCCCTCTCATGGTCGATAAGCTCATCCACGACGGAACGGCCACGTGCGAGGTGCTCGACACGACGAGCAAATGGTTCGGCGTGACCTATCCCGAGGACCGTCCCGACGTGGTGGCCAAGTTCCAGAAGCTCCACGACGAAGGCGTCTACCCCGACAAGCTCTTCTAAGCCTTCGGGCCGGCGCATCGCGCCTTGCAACCCTACGCGGGCCGCAGCCTGCCGACGACAGCCATGTCGGCGGGGCTGCGGCCCGTTTTGCGTCGGCGCCGCCGCGCGGAGCGCCCGGGGCGTGGCCTGTAACAACTTTTAAGTGGCCATTTTTGTCCGTTGTTTACGAAATGGCCTATCTTTGCCCAAAGCGCACCCGCTCAATGTATCATCTTTAAATGACGACAACGATGAAAAAGTTTATTCTTGCGGCCCTCGTGACCCTCGTGTCGCTGACCGTCAACGCACAGCGCACGCCCCATGCCATCGGCTTCCATTTCGGCGGAGCTACCATCGACTTGGAATATCAGTACCACTTCAACAATAAAAATTTCATGGACGTCACGGCCGGCATCTTCGACCTGGACAAAGGCTTCGTGGCCCAGGGCATCTACAACTGGAACATCAAAGAGTGGGGCAACTGGACGCCACGCTTCGGAACGTGGAAGTTCTGGGGCGGTGTAGGCGCCGGTGTCGGCTTCTTCGACCACAAGCACGTCAACAACTTCCTCGTGGGCCCGGCCGGTACGCTGGGCTTCGGCTTCACGCTCAAAGCCTGCCCGCTCAGCGTCGGGCTCGACTATCGCCCGTGGGTGGCGCTGGCCTTTGGCGACGACTCGGGGCTCGAAGACATCGGCTTCCGCAACATCGGTCTGACGCTGACCTATCGCTTCTGAGAAGTAGAGTTGGCAGGACGCGCGGGTTTAGCTTATTTAACGGGGCGGACGAAGTAATCTTTCGTTCGCCCCGTTAACCATCTCTGGTGGATTGAGTAATTTTGCATAGGATAAAACTGCGGGAAGCCAGCTCAGCAAAGGCCTTACGCCCCCTTGTACGGCTGCCCGCGGAGCAAGAAGATTTCTACAATAAGTATAGGTTCAAATATGGTAAAGATTACGAAAGAAGCCGCCTTGCTCTACCATTCGCAAGGCAAACCCGGTAAAATAGAGGTGGTGCCCACCAAGCCATACCGCACACAGACCGACCTGTCGCTGGCCTATTCGCCCGGCGTGGCCGAGCCTTGTCTGGAAATACAGAAGAACCCGCACGATGCCTACACGTATACGAACAAGGGCAACCTTGTGGCCGTCATTTCCAACGGCACGGCCGTGCTGGGGCTGGGCGACATCGGCGCCATGAGCGGGAAGCCTGTCATGGAGGGCAAGAGCCTGCTCTTCAAGATCTATGCCGGCGTCGACGCCTTCGACATCGAAGTGAACGAAAAAGACCCCGAAAAGTTCATAGCAGCCGTCAAGGCCATAGCTCCCACCTTCGGCGGCATCAACCTTGAGGACATCAAGGCTCCCGAGTGTTTCGAGATTGAGAAGCGCCTGAAAGAAGAGCTCGACATCCCCGTGATGCACGACGACCAGCACGGCACGGCCATTATCTCTTCGGCCGGCCTCATCAACGCCCTCGAAGTGGCGGGCAAGGACATCGCCGACGTGAAGATCGTGGTCAACGGCGCAGGCGCAGCCGCCATCTCGTGCACGCGGCTCTACTGCTCTTTCGGCGCCCGCAAGGAGAACATCGTCATGCTCGACTCGAAAGGCGTCATCCGTCAAGACCGTCCCAACCTCACGGCGCAGAAGGCCGAGTTTGCCACCGCCCGCACCGACCTGCACACGCTCGAAGAGGCCATCCGCGGCGCCGACGTGTTCGTGGGCCTGTCGAAAGGCAACGTTCTGACGCAGGACATGGTGCGTTCCATGGCCGACCGCCCCATCATCTTCGCCCTGGCCAACCCCGTGCCCGAAATTTCCTACGAGGACGCCAAGGCTGCCCGTCCCGACGTGCTGATGAGCACCGGCCGCACCGACTATCCCAACCAGATCAACAACGTCATTGGCTTCCCCTACATCTTCCGTGGCGCGCTCGACACGGCGGCCAAGGCCATCAATGAGGAGATGAAGATGGCAGCCGCCCGCGCCATAGCCGACCTGGCCCGCCGCCCCGTGCCCGACATCGTGAACCGCGCCTACCACGTGCGCAACTTCACGTTCGGTCCCGACTATTTCATACCCAAGCCCGTCGATCCGCGTCTCATCACCGAGGTGTCGATGGCTGTGGCCAAGGCTGCCATCGAGAGTGGCGTGGCCCGTCGCGAAATAACCGATTGGAAGGCCTACCGCCAGCACCTGCGCGAGCTGATGGGCCAGGAAACGAAATTTACGCAGAACCTTTACGACACGGCCCGCATGAGCCCGAAGCGCGTTGTCTTTGCCGAAGGCACGCACGCCAAGATGCTCGAAGCGGCCGTCCGCGCCCGTGAGGAAGGCATCTGCCAGCCCGTGCTCCTGGGCAACGACGAACGCATCCAGAAGATGGCTGCCTCGCTCGACCTGAGCCTTGAAGGCATCGAAATAGTCAACCTGCGTCACGACAACCAGGCTGCGCGCCGCGAGCGCTACGCACGTATCCTGGCCACCAAGAAGCAGCGCGAGGGCTACACGCTGGAAGAAGCGCTCGACAAGATGTATGAGCGCAACTACTTCGGCATGATGATGGTCGAGACGGGCGATGCCGACGCTTTCATCACAGGTCTTTACACGAAATATTCCAACACCATCAAGGTGGCCAAGGAGGTCATCGGCATACGCCCGGGCTATAAGCACTTCGGCACGATGCATCTCATCAACTCGAAGAAGGGAACGTTCTTCGTGGCCGACACGCTCATCAACCGCCACCCCGACGAGGAGACGCTGCTCGACATCGCCAAGCTGAGCGCCTCGGCCGTGCGCTTCTTCAACCGCACCCCGGTGATGGCCATGCTCTCCTATTCGAACTTCGGCACCGACTCTGTGGGCAGCCCGGCCATCGTGCACCGCGTCGTCGAGCGCATGCAGGAGGCCTATCCCGACCTGGCCATCGACGGCGAGATGCAGGTCAACTTTGCCCTCGACAAGGAGCTGCGCGACGAGAAGTATCCCTTCACCCGTCTGAAGGACATGGACGTCAACACGCTCATTTTCCCCAACCTCACGGCGGCCAACGCATCCTATAAGATGATTAAGGGAATGGCCGACGAGGGTGAGGTGGTTGGCCCCATCCAAATGGGCTTGAACAAGCCGATCCATTTCACCGACTTCGAGAGCTCCGTGCGCGATATTGTCAACATCACGGCCGTGGCCGTCATCGACGCCATCGTGCAGGAGAAGATCGACGCACAATAACAGGGGGCGGCCCGTCGGGGCCTGCACCTGCAAGCGCAAGCCGCGCAGCTCCGACCGGAGCTGCGCGGCTTTTCTGTATGCCTTCGGGCGCGGCGCCTCAAAGGCCGCGGCCGGTGCGTGCGGCCCACGCTTCGGCCGTGAGGCGCATGAAGTGTTCCGTCTGCACGCCGCCCGGGGGCATCCCTTTGGCGCGTTCGGTGTGGTGAAAGGCGAAGCCGCATTTTTCCATGACGCGGCGCGAGGCGGTGTTGCCCTCGTAGTGGACGCCCCACACGGCCTTCATCTTCAGCGCCCCGAAGCAGCGGGCCAGCAGCAGGCGCAGGGCCTCGGTGGTGAGGCCCCGGCCCCAGTGGGGGCGCCCCAGCCAGTAGCCCACCTCCGTTTCGTCGTCGCCGGGAGCGTCGGGGCCGGTGGTGGCCGTGGCGGGCTGCAGGCCGATGCAGCCCACGGGTTCGCCCGTGGCCCTCAGCACGATGGCATAGATTTCGGGCGCGGCAAACACGGAGCCAATCACCTCGCGGCTCTCGGCCACGGAGCGGTGGGGCGGCCAGCCCGCGGCGGTGCCCACGGCGGGGTCGGAGGCATATCGGTAGAGCGCTTCGGCGTCGGCCGGGCGCCAGGGGCGGAGCAGCAGACGGTCAGTTTGCATGGCGTGAGTTTCTTTCATCTGTCAGGGGTGAGGAAATGAAAAGGCGGCGCAGCCCCGTGGGGTGATGCGCCGCCTTGTGGTTTTACAGAAGCGTGGCTGCGGCTAAGCGCACAAGAAGAGGATGAGCGCCTGAGCCGTCAGGATGCGCAGGAACATGGCGAGCGGGTAGACCGTGGAATAGCCCACTGAGGCGGCGTCGTTGTTGCTGCTCTGGTTGGCATAACCCAGTGCGGGGGGGTCGGTGGTCGAGCCGGCTATCACGCCCATCAGCGTGAAGTAGTTGAGCTTGTATTTCACGCGCGCCACGATGCCCATGATGATGAGCGGTATGACGGTGACGAGGAAGCCCACCCACACGTAGGTGAGGCCGTCGCCGTGCACCACCGTCGTCCAGAAGTTGGCCCCCGCCTTGATGCCCACGCTGGCCAGGAAGAGGATGAGGCCTATCTCGCGCAGCAGCAGGTTGGCCGAGGTGGTGGTGTAGGACACGAGGTGGAGCTTGTAGCCGTAGCCACCCACGAGGATGGCCACCACGAGCGGTCCGCCGGCCAGGCCCAGCTTGAGCGGCGTGGCCATGCCCGGGAACTGCACGGGCAGGCTGCCCAGCAGGATGCCCAGCAGGATGCCGATGAAGATGGCGCCCACGTTGGGGTGGTCGAGGCGCTTTACCGAGTTGCCCAGTACGCGCTCCACGCGGGCCACCGAGTCGGCCGGGCCCACCACCATCAGGCGGTCGCCAATCTGGATGCGCAGCGAGCGGTCGGCAAAGAGGTCCATGCCCGAGCGCGTGATGCGCGTCACGTTGACGCCGTGCATCGAGCTGAAGTGCATCTGTCCGAACGTCTTGCCGTTCACCTCGGGCTGCGTCACAAGGATGCGTTTCGATATGATGGGTGCTTTTTCGGCCTGCCAGTCCACGTCGACGGGCTTGCCGATGAAGGCCGTCACGGCCTCGGCGTCGTCCTCGGCGCAGGTCACGTTGAGCTCGTCGCCGGCGTTGACCACGGTGTCGCGCCGCGGCGAAACGATGCTCTCGCCGTGCTTCATGTGGGTACACACAAACGTGCGGCCCAGGAAGGCGCTGATCTGTCCGAACGTCTTGCCGTCCAGCGCGGGGTTGCTCACTTGCAGCGTCATGTGGTAGGGTTTGGCGTGGGGGTTGTCCTCCTGCTCGCGGCGGATGGCCTCCTCCTCCTTTTCAAGCTTGATGCCGCAGATGTAGCGCAGGGCGATGGTGGCCCCGATGATGCCCAGCACGCCCAGCGGGTAGGCGCAGGCATAGCCCGAGGCAATGTTTTCGCCGCCCATGTCGACGCCCACGGTGGTCAGGGCCTCCTGTGCCGCACCGAGGCCCGGCGTGTTCGTCACCGCACCGCAGAGCACGCCCACCACCATGGGCAGCGTGGTCGGGTCGCTCGTGTCGAACACAAGGTAGTAGAGCCCCAGCAACACGGCGATGTTCAGCACGACAATGCCGATGGTGATGAAGTTCATTTGCAGGCCGCCCTTTTTGAACGATTGGAAGAAGCCCGGACCCACTTGCAGGCCGATACAGTAGACAAACAGTATCAGGCCGAAGTCCTGGATGAAGCTCAGCACCTTGTCCGGGCAGGCAAAGCCGCCGTCGGGGTCGGCTATGCCGGCCCAGTGGTACAGGTGGCCCACCACGATGCCCGTGAAGAGGACAAAGGTGACGCCCAGCGAGATGCCGCCCAGCTTGATCTTGCCGAGCAGCACGCCCACGGAGATGACGAGGGCATACAGCAGAACGATATGCGCCACGGACCCCGTTTGGAGAAATAGGGATTGAAACCAGTCCATACGAATTAGAAATATTTAAAAGTGTGTTCTTTTTTCAGCATAGCTCCGCAAAGATATGTTTTTTTTGTGCGCCGGCAAAAGTTTTGGCCGGGCAAAAGGCCTCGGGCCACCCCTTTTTTAACGCATGGGCCGCAGCCCGCCGGCCCGGCCCCGGCGTTTTTGCCGCTCCTTTTGCGGGCGGTGCAGCCCCGCGGGCAGGGCGGAGGCGGGGCAAAGTTCGAAAAAATAATGACAGCCCTGCGCGCCGCGGAAAAACGTTAAAACCCTCCACAGAGCCTGCGCGGAGCCGTTTCGGCCCCGCAGGCGTTAAGCATTGTTGGCTTTTTTGCGGTGAACGCGGGCGTGGTTTGCCGCCGGCGTGCCACGGCCTGTCCGCCGCGGAGCCCCGTTTGTCGGCTCCGCGGCGGGGCGAGGGTCCGTCAGCAGGGCAGTTTGTGCGAAAATACGTGAACATTCCGCCCGAAACAGCCTAATTTTCGGCCGAAAACAGGCCGTGTTGTCGTCCATTCGTGCCCATGGAAGCGTCGATCCATCCCATGGAATCGCCGATCCATCCCATCGATCCACCGGTCGTGGCCCAGCCGCCGTGTTTCGCGGCTTTTTAGCCATCGTTAACGCTTCCCGCTCCTTTCCCCGTGCCGTCACCGTGCGCGGAGCCGTCGGTGGCTGTTCCGACGGCCCGCACGGAGCCCTTCGCGCGCCGCATTTCGGCCTGTCCGCCTGCCGCGGGGCACAAAAAAAGCCCGCCCGCTGCACGTGGCAGCAGGCGGACTTGTGTGGCTTTTGCCTACGGAGGCGCCTGGTTTAAGCCTCCTTGGGAGCAACGGCAGAGCGCTTCTCCTTGATGCGGGCTTTCTTACCCGTGAGGTTACGCAGGTAATAAAGCTTGGCGCGGCGCACCTTACCTATCTTGTTCACTTCGATGCTCTCGATGTTGGGCGAGTCGAGCGGGAAAATGCGCTCCACACCTACCGTACCGGACATCTTGCGAACGGTGAAGCGGCGCTTGTCCTGGTGGCCAACGATCTTGATGACCACGCCACGGTACAGCTGGATACGCTCCTTGTTGCCTTCGACGATTTTGTAGGCCACCGTGATGGTGTCGCCGGCCTTGAAGGAGGGAAATTCCTTGCCCGTTGCAAATGCTTTCTCAGCAACTTTAATTAAGTCTTCCATTTTTATTGGTTTGGTAATTAAATTTGTTTGTCCGTTCCGACGCAACATTCGCGGGGCGCCATGCCCTCGGCCAGCGGTTGCGTGGAAAAGCGGTGCAAAGGTACGCTTTTTTCGCGACGTGCCAACCAAATCCGGCGATAAATGGTTGAAAAAACGGACGCTGCGCCCCGCCCGCGGCCCCGGCGCGGGGCGGGCGCCCCCCTGCGCAGCCCGCTGACGGCCGGCGCGAAAGGAGGTGCGCGTTGCCGCGAATGTGTTAAAAATGATGGCGGGAACTGAAAATTTAAGCGAAGGGAATGCCGCCCATTCCCGATATTTGTCTATTTTTGCTGCGTCTGCCTGCTTGCTGAAAGCCCTTGGGGCGTGAGGTAGGGGCAGGCGCATATACAGAAAGGCGTAACTGTACGTCTTGTTTGGCCACGTAAGAATCTCGCAAATTCACTTGATAGCCAAATACAAGGCAACGGGAACGCTTCATGAGGTGTATCGTGCATACAGCTCGCCTTTGGCCGTGGACGGATGCGTCCGTTCATGGCCATCTGCGGCAGCCGTAGCGTCGACATACATCTGCGTGGGGCTTTCAGCGTTGCTCGTTCCGATTGTCATGGGCATGCGAGAGCCTTTACGTGGGGAACGGGCAACAGCAACGGCTCCACGTTTTTTTGTATCATGCCGTCAAGCAACGAATAGCGGCCGCCGACGGAGCCGGGCGGCACGGAAACCGAGCTTCCCGGCATGGCCCGTAACGTCTTCATGGCCTCGATGGCCTTTTTCTTCCCCCTGCGTCATCTGGCGCGCCCCTACCGCCGGCTGGCGCGGCTGAGGCCCGACGGCTACGTCGATACGCCCTTTGCGTGCAACGCCGCTGCCACCTGCTCCTACTGGCGCCTCGTGGGAGGCACGCTCTCGCCGTCGGCCGGCATCCGTCCTTTCTTCTTCTCTTCGCGCAGCAACGGCGTCGACGACGTGTGGCGCCGCGTCGAGGCCCATCCCCTGCTGCTCAGGTTTGTCCCGGCTGCCGGGGCCGCCCCGCTCTACGTGCTTGTGGTGCTCCTGCTGGTCGACAAGGTCTTTCCTCCCGGCCGCACGGCGTGGGCCGACGACGACTTCTGCACCGAGTTCGACCTGGTGTGCCTGCGAAAAGCTTTCCTCGAACGGGGCGAGCGGGGCCTGCACGAGGCGCCCGACCCCCACAGCGACAGCCACTACCGGTGGTTGCAGGCGCTGATGGGCGAGGTCGGGGGGCGGCGCGTGCCGGGCGTGTGGCCGGCCTGCTCGCTGGCCGACGTCAGCGTGCAGCAGCTGGACCTGGCTCCCCGTGGCAACCGCCCCGACGATGTGTGCACGGCTTTCGACGCGGCTTACTACCGTGAGCCCGCGTCGTCGGCCGATGCCTTTTTGGCCGCCCCCGTGCCCCTGCCCCTGCATGCTCGTCGCTCCGTGGCGCCCGGGGCCGCGCCGGCCGACGGGCGCAGCTTCGTGTACGGGTTGCTGCATGGCGACGACAATTTTCTGATGCTCCACGCCGACGCCGTGCAGGCCATGGCTGCCGCGGCCTATGCCGACAACAGGGCGGAGACCTATTGGGCCGGTGCGGGCGCCATCGTGCACGTCATCACCCATTGCCCCTTTTTCCACCCCCGCGAGCATTGGCGGCAGCAGCTCACGCCCGGCCTCGGCCGGGTGGCCTGCGTGATCGAGGCATGCCTGCTCATCTGCGTGGAGCGCGAGCTGCAACGCTTCAGGGTCGACCACGACGGCATGACCGACAGCCGGATGGCGCGCGAGCAGGCCCGCCTCGCCGAGCTCGTGCACCGGCCGCTCTTCAACATGCCTGCGCTCGACCGCCGCATGGACCATTTCAAGGCGTGCTTCCGCTTGCAGGAGCAGCTGGACGACGTGCTGGCGGCCGCCCGGCCGCGCGGCCGCTCCAAGGAGCTCGAACACACCCGGCGCGCCGCGGCCGTTGCCGCCCTGCTGGCCCTGCTCGGCATCGTGGCCACGGTGGCCTTTGGCATCATACAGGCCGTGGCCGGGCCATAAACGCACTGACTGATACACACAAACGGAGAAAACAAGATGAACACCTGCGTAACCATTCTGCTGGGCGCTTTCTGCGCCCTGTTGCTGGCCGCCCTCGTCGTGCTGGTGGCCCTGGGCTTTGTGCTCCACCGCGACGCGCGGCGCCTGCTCCGAAAACTGGAAGAGCTATGAGCCGCGAACGCGTGTACCACATCCTGATAGACCGCTTCTTCCCGCAGCGAGAGCCCGACCCCGCGGGCAATTTCCGCGGCGGCTGCCTGCGCAGCGTCGCGGACCACCTCGACTACGTGCGCGGGCTGGGCATGACGGGCATCCTGCTGACGCCCTTCTACAAAACGGCGGCCTATCACGGCTACCACATCGTGGACTACCGGCAGGTCGACCCCCACTTTGGCACGTGGGACGACGTGGCGCGCCTCGTTCACGAGGCGCACCGCCGCGGCATGACCATTGCGGCCGACTTTGTGGCGGGCCACTGCCACCGCACCAACCCGCTCTTTGCCGACGGCCGCCATGCCGGCTGGTTCCTGCACGGACGCGACGGCCGCCCGCTGGGCTATGCCGGGCTGGACGAGCTGCCCCGTTTCGACACCGACAACGGCGACGTGCGCGCCTATCTCACCGAACGGGCCATCGGGCTGGGCCGCATGGGCTTCGACGCCCTGCGGCTCGACCACGCCACGGGGCCCACCTACGCCTTCTGGGACAGCTTCGTGGCGGCCCTCGGGCGGGCCTGCCCGGGCGTGCGCCTGGTGGGCGAGGTGTGGGGCGCCATGGACTTCCGCCCCCGCCGCCGGCTGCGCTATGCCCTGCGCCGCCTGTGCTACGGTGCCCAGGAGGCCCGCCAGCTGGAATATGCCGACGTGTTCGACGGCGTGCTCGACTTCCGCTACCAGCAATTGCTCTGCGCGGCCGCCCGCAAGGGGCGCATCGCCGGCAACCGCAGGCTCCGCCGCGAGGTGGAGCGCCACCTGGCGCGCTATCCCACGCGCTGCCGGCCGTGGCTGTTTCTCGACAACCACGACCTGAACCGCTTCCTGTTCGAGTGTGGCGGACGGCGCCCGTTGCTGGACGAGGCCGTCGCCTTTACCGGGCAGTGGCAGTGCCCCTCGCTGACGTTCTACGGCACGGAGCGGGCCTTTGCCAACACAAAAGACATTTTCGACGGCACGCCCTACGCCGACGAGCGCGTGCGTCCCTGCCTGCGCGAGGCGTCCGTCAACGTTGAACCATAAAAAAGAAAACAAAGATGAAACGAATTTTGACAACCCTGCTGCTCCTGCTGTGCGCCATGCCCTCCCTCTTCGCCCAGACCCGTGCGGAGCTGCTGAAGAAGGCGCAGGCAGGTGATGCGGAGGCACAATATCTGTTGGGGAGATGTTATCGTTATGGGAAGTTGGAGTGTGACGAAGATAATTGGTATGAGCGAAAGCCAGATGACGTGTCTCCCGATTATGATGCGGCGGAGAAATGGTTTCTTCGGGCAGCTACCCAAGGATACGGGAAGGCTTACTACGATTTAGGCCTGCTGTATCAGTATATCAAGGATGACAATCAGGAAGCCATCAAATGGTATAAGAAAGATGCTGACTATACGTATGCAAAGTGGGGATATGCTAATCCAGTAGCCATCGGAGTTTTGGAAGGGCTTGGCGTGGACTACGACCCCGCTGCGGCCGCCAAGTCGTACGCCTCGACGGGGACGTCGGGCAGCTCGTCTTCGGGCACGTCGTCGGGTTCTTCGGGCCGCTTGCTGGCCAGCGGCAAGTACACCGTCAGTTCGCAAGGGCGTTCGCGGAACACCGGGCAGTACACGGGCGTCCCCGGCCCCGACTTCACGGTCGATGTGGAGTTTTATGACGACCATATTGTTGTTATGGGCACCGAGTATGAGTATAAAGGAACCAGCAACGGATGGAAAATCTATGAGGCCGATAATTGGTTAGGCGCTACATGCACGTATTACGTGGACGGGAATTACAATATGCGGCAGACCATGACGTCTTCGTTCATGGGTATGACCGATACTTTCGAATATGCCATGCAGAAAGGCGAGGTGACGATACCGAAGGTGTACGACAACGGTGGCGGCTCGTATGGCAGCAGCTATTCGTCGGGCTACTCCTCGGGCAGCTCCGGCACCTCGGGCAGTTCAGGCACCGGCCGCCACAAATGTTCGCTCTGCCACGGCTCGGGCACCATCGTGCGCGAAAGCTCCGTGGCCACCTACGGCAACGACCGCAGGGTGAAGTGCAGCACGTGCGGCCAGTATTACTGGCGCTCGTCGGGCCACAGCCACGTCACGTGTACGCAGTGCCACGGGAAGGGCTATTATTGATGCTCCGCCCCGCAGACATCCACAGATAACAGTCCCCGGCTGCACCCGCATGCCGGGGACTGCTGCGAAAAGCGTATCTTTGCACCGCGCGGCGCGTGCCTGCCGGCACAGCCGCGCGGTTAACATACGGACGATGGACGAACTGAAAATATACGGGGCTGATACGTTTTCGGCGGTTGGCCTGCCTTTTGCCGACGAAGGCGTGCGGGCGGGCTTTCCCTCGCCGGCGCAGGACTACATGGAGAACAGCATCGACCTGAACCACGACCTGGTGCGCCATCCCGAGAGCACGTTCTATGCCCGCGTGGAGGGCGACTCGATGAGCGGGGCGGGCGTGTTCGAGGGCGACCTGCTGGTGGTGGACAAGGCCGTGCAGCCCGCGACGGGCGACATGGCTGTGTGCGTGCTCAACGGCGAGTTTACGGTGAAGTTTGTCGATGTGGGGCCCGCCGGGGTGCGCCTGCGGCCGGCCAACGACGCCTACGAGCCCATCTGCGTGGAGGAGGGCGACAGCTTCGAGGTGTGGGGCGTGGTGACGTACGTCATCCACCCCGTGCTGCGGCGCAAGTGAGCCGGCGCGGCGGTCTGTTGCCACGCAAACGGCCCGGCAGAAGAGGGGCATGGCGTCTGCCTCCTTCTGCCGGGCCGCTGTGTGTGCGGGGGGGCTCAGCGCTCCGCTTTCGTCTCTATTTTCTTGACGACGCGGGCGGGGTTGCCTGCCACGACGGTGAGGGGCGGCACGTCGCGCGTGACGACGCTGCCGGCGCCCACGATGGCGCCGTAGCCCACGGTGACGCCGGGCAGGATGGTGGCGTTGATGCCTATCCAGGCCTTGTCCTCGATGACGATGGGACGGCCGTAGGTGGCGCTGCGGTTGTCGGGGTCGGGGTCGTGGTTGATGGTGATGAGGTTGACCTTGGGTGCCAGGAACACGTCGTCGCCCAGCGTGATGCCTCCACGGTCGAAGAAGGTGCAGCCCTGCTGTATCCAGCAGCGTTTGCCGAAGCGTATGTTTTTACCGTAGTCGACGTAGAAGGGAGGCAGCACGGTGACCGAGGGGTCGACGGGGCGGCCCGTGATGCGCGTCATGTAGGAGCGCACTTCTTCGGGCGAGTGGTAGCCGGTGTTCAGTTCGTTGGCCAGCTTCATGGTTTCCCAGATGGTGTTGATGAGCAGGTCGTAGCCCGGCTCGTGGGGCGATACCATTTCGCCCGCGAGGTCTTTCTTGAAGATGTCTTCCATGATGAATAGCTGTTTATGGGTTAACGTTTTGTTGCGTTGCCGCCGGGAGTGGGGGCCGGTGCGGGGCGCATTGCTTCGGCGGTTGCCGGCGGTGCAGGCCCCTTTGCCGGCAAAGGTACGGCATGTTGTCCGATGTGGCAAGGGGATTATTACGGTTGCGTGTGCCTTTTTTACTTATAAAGCCGGGCCTGTGGCGTTTTGAACGGCCGGGCACGCTTCGGCGCCGCCCGGCATGGCGCTTGCCCCGCCTGCGTCCGCATTTTGGAAAAAAGGTTGTATTTTTGTATGCGGATGCCAGAAAACAAACAGCAGACATGAAAGACGACAACACGTACCGGTGGCTGGAATGGGCCAAGGAGTTGCAGTTTCTTGCCCAAGCCGGTCTGACTTACACCAAAGATGCTTTCGACAAGGAGCGTTTCGAACGCATACGCACGATTGCGGCCGAGATGGTGAGCGCAGGTTGTGATCTGCCCGTGGAGAAGGTGAAGGATTTGTTTTGCAACGAAACGGGCTTTCAGACGCCGAAGCTCGACACGAGGGCGGCCATCTTCGACGGAGACAGGATCTTGCTCGTGAAGGAAAGGAACGGAACATGGTCGTTGCCGGGCGGATGGGTGGACGTAACGGAGAGCGTAAAGTCGAACACGGTGAAAGAGGTGAAGGAAGAGGCCGGGCTCGACGTGGAGCCCGTCAGACTGATTGCACTGCACGACCGCAACCGACACAATCCGCCGCCTTATCCCTATGGCGTCTGCAAGGTGTTTGTGTTGTGCAGAGTGACGGGTGGGAGCTTCCGGCCTAACATCGAAACCACGTGCAGCCGATATTTCACCGTCGACGCCCTGCCGCCGCTGGCCGAGGAGAAAAACACCCGGCAGCAGATTGAAATGTGCTTCGCGGCTTATGCCGACGAACACTGGCAGATTGAATTCGATTAACGTAAGCATAGAAAAAATGATCAGACAACTGAACGCCGCGGACTATCCGCGCCTGATGGAGATTTGGGAGAGCGCCGTGCGCCGTACGCACCACTTTCTGAAGGAAGAGGACTTTCTGTATTACAAGGAACGCGTGCCGACCTATTTCCCGTACGTCGCCCTGTACGGAGCCGAGGAGGACGGCCGCGTCGAGGGCTTCCTGGGTGTTTCCGAAGACAACATTGAGATGCTCTTCGTCGACGCCGACCGCAGGGGCCGGGGCATCGGCCGCAGCCTGCTGGGCTATGCCGTGGAGCAACTGGGGATGAAGAAGGTGGACGTCAACGAGCAGAACGCGCAGGCCGTGGGCTTCTACGAGCACATGGGCTTCCGCACCGTGGCCCGCTCGGAGCGCGACGGCGACGGCAAGGACTACCCCCTTCTGCACATGCGATTGGGAGAGGAGTGAACGTTTCGGCGGTGAGAGGGCTGTGCGTATGTTCGGGCTGGTCGACTGCAACAACTTTTTCGTGAGTTGCGAGCGCGTCTTCGCGCCGCGGCTGGCGGGGCGGCCGGTGGTGGTGCTCTCCAACAACGACGGCTGCGTCATTTCGCGCAGCAACGAGGCCAAGCGCCTGGGCATCAAGATGGGCGAGCCCTTTTTCCACCTGCGCGACCGGGTGCGCCGCGGCGAGGTGGACGTCCGTTCGTCGAACTATGTGCTCTATGCCGACATGTCGCGCCGCGTCATGTCGGTCATCCGCCGCTTCGTTCCGCGCATCGAGGTCTATTCGATCGACGAGTGCTTTCTCGACCTGGAAGGCGTGGCCGAGCCCGAAGCTTTCGGCCGCCGTCTGGCCGCCACCGTGCGCCAGTGGACGGGCATCCCCGTGAGCGTGGGCGTGGCACCGACGAAAACGCTGGCCAAGGTGGCCAGCAAATTTGCCAAGAAGTATGAGGGCTATCACGGCTGCTGCGCGATCGACAGCGAGGCCAAGCGCATCAAGGCGTTGCAGCTGACGCCCATCGGCGACGTGTGGGGCGTGGGGCGCCGCCTGCACCCCACGTTGCTGCTGCATGGCGTCAAGACGGCTTACGACCTGACGCAGTGGAGCGAGCAGCGCGTGCGCGGACTGATGGCCCTGCCGGGCCTGCACACCTGGCGCGAGCTGCGCGGCCAGCCGGTCATCTCGCTCGAAACACCTGCGAAGAAGAAAAGCCTGACGGCCTCGCGCTCGTTCAAGCAACCCGTGACCGACTACGAAGAGCTGCGCTCGCTCGTGGCCGACTTCGCCTCGCACTGCGCCGACCGCCTGCGGCGCGAGGGCAGCGCGGCCCGCACCGTCACCGTCTACATACGGACCGACCGTTTCCGCCCCGACCTGCCGCAGTATGCCAACGCTGCCACCTTAAAGCTGGACGTGGCCACGAGCGACCTGCGCGAGCTGGCCGCCGCCTCGGCCCGCGCGCTGAAAACCATCTGGCGCGACGGCTATGGCTACAAGAAGGCGGGCGTCTTGCTCACCGACATAGCTTCGGGCGGCGTGCAGGCGCATCTTTTCGACAGCGTGAACCGCGAAAAGCAGCAGCGCCTGCTCGAAGCCGTCGATGCCGTGCGCCGCAAGAACGGGGCCGAGGCCATCCGCGTGGCCACGCAGCGCGACGCGACGGGAGCCATGCGCCGCGAGCACTGTTCGCCCTGCTACACCACCTGCCTGGACGACGTCATCAAGGTGCGTTGAACCGCAGAGCTGCAAGCAAGCGGCCTGCCCCCGCGAACGGGAGCAGGCCGCTTGCCTTGTATCGGTGGGGCCGAGCCTGTTACAAGCCGATGGTATAGAAGTAGAGCACGGCGGCCGGGATGGCCAGCAGGGCCGAGTCGAAGCGGTCGAGCATTCCGCCGTGTCCCGGCAGGATGTGGCCGCTGTCCTTGATGCCCAGCCGGCGCTTGAAGAGGCTTTCCACCAAGTCGCCCCACGTGCCGAAGACGCACACCGTCAGCGCGAGCCCGAGCCAATGGGGCAATTCCAGTTTATCGGGGAAAAAGAGCCAAAGCACATAAGCAGCCACCAGGCAGAGC
Source organism: uncultured Bacteroidales bacterium (assembly GCA_949297215.1). GTDB lineage: Bacteria > Bacteroidota > Bacteroidia > Bacteroidales > Bacteroidaceae > Alloprevotella. The sequence continues at coordinate 30,427 of CASFRV010000012.1, forward strand.
ACGCCACCGCCCACGCTGCCCACCCACGACTTGTTGGGCGAGATGCGCGGAAAGAGCTTGGCGGGAATTTTCTTGTGGAGCAGGCTGCCGAAGCAGTAGGCCCCCGTGTCGCTCGCCCACAGGAAGATGAAAATGGAGAGCGGGTAGACCCATTCGTATGCGACGGTGTTGTCGAACGGCGAGTAGCGGAAAGCCAGAACGTTGAGCAACGCGAAGGGCAGGGCCACGTAGATTTGCGAGGCAAAGGCGTAGGCCCAGTTGCGCAGCGGGTCGGCGCTGCGGCGGTAGAGCTCGCTCACCAGCAGATAGATGACGGAGAGCAGATAGGGGATGAAGGCCTGCGACGGCGTGTAGTCGGCGCAGAAGCCTGCGAAGGCAAAGAAGAGGTAGACGCCCGCCACCGTGTTGATGAGGCTGTTGACGGCCGCTCCGTCGTGGGCGTTGACGTTGGCGGCGAACTCGTGGAGCGTCAAGCCCGCAGCCAGCGCGAAAAGCACGGCGAAGCTCACCGGCGACCACACGGTGCAGCCGACGATGGCGGCCACGAAGAGCAGCCCCGTGAGTGTGCGCAGCAGAAAGTTCTTCATGCCTTTTCCTCCTTGTCGTTGGTTGCGGGCGTGTCGGCCGTTGCCGTTGCCGTGGGTACGGGAGGAGGCGTCGGCGTTGCGGGAGTGGGGCTCACATCGGCCGTCTCGCTGTCGGCCGGTGCGTCAGCCGGGGGTGTCGTGGGGGCCACGCCGGCCATACGTTCGGCCTCTGCGCGTCGCCGGGCCTCTTCCTTTTCCTTGCTGGCGGCCTCTTCTTCGAGCAGCACCTCGGTGCGGCTCTTCCAGGGGCGTTTGCCAAAGATTTTCTCCACGTCTTCGGCGTAGATCACCTCGCGGTCGATGAGGATGGCGGCCAAGCGGGCGTGCTTGTCGGCGTTTTCGCGCAGAATGCTCTTGGCCCGTTCGTATTGCTCGTTGATGAGGCGTTTCACCTCCTCGTCGATTTTTTCAGCCGTCTTTTCCGAGTAGGGTTTGGTGAAGTTGTATTCCTGGTTGTTGTAGTAGCAGAGGTTGGAGAGCTCATCGCTCATGCCCATGTAGGCCACCATGCCGTAGGAGCGCTTGGTGACCACCTCCAAGTCGTTGAGGGCGCCCGAGGAGATGTGGCCCGTGAAGAGCTCTTCGGCTGCCCGTCCGCCCAGCGTGGCGCATATTTCGTCGAGCATCTGCTCTTTGGTCGTGATGTTGCGCTCCTCGGGCAGGTACCATGCGGCGCCGAGGGCCTGACCGCGCGGCACGATGGTCACCTTGACCAGCGGGTTGGCATATTGGAGGAGCCACGAGACGGAGGCATGGCCTGCCTCGTGCAGGGCGATGGTGCGCTTCTCGTCTTCGGTCATCACTTTGGTTTTCTTTTCCAGTCCGCCGATGATGCGGTCCACGGCGTCCAGGAAGTCCTGGCGTCCCACGCTGCTGCTGTTGTGGCGTGCCGCGATGAGGGCGGCCTCGTTGCACACGTTGGCAATGTCGGCGCCCGAGAAGCCCGGCGTCTGGCGTGCCAAGAGCTCGATGTCGAGGTCTTTGTCGAGCTTGAGCGGGCGCATGTGCACCTTGAAGATGGCCACGCGCTCGGGCAGGTCGGGCAGGTCCACGTGGATCTGCCGGTCGAAGCGGCCGGCGCGCAGCAGAGCCTTGTCGAGTATGTCGACGCGGTTGGTGGCGGCCAGAATGATGACGCCCGAGTTGGTGCCGAAGCCGTCCATCTCGGTGAGCAGCTGGTTCAGCGTGTTTTCGCGCTCGTCGTTGCCCCCGAAGGCGGGATTTTTGCCGCGGGCGCGGCCCACGGCGTCAATTTCGTCGATAAAGATGATGCACGGGGCCTTTTCCTTGGCCTGGCGGAAGAGGTCGCGCACGCGGCTGGCGCCCACGCCGACGAACATCTCCACAAAGTCGGAGCCCGACATCGAGAAGAACGGCACGTCGGCCTCGCCGGCCACGGCTTTGGCCAGCAGCGTCTTGCCCGTGCCCGGAGGGCCCACGAGCAGGGCGCCCTTGGGTATCTTTCCGCCCAGGTCGGTATATTTCTTGGGGTTTTTCAGGAAGTCGACGATCTCCTGCACCTCCTGTTTGGGGCCTTCCTGCCCGGCCACGTCCTTGAACGTGACGTGCAGGCCCGAACCTTTCTCGAAAAGGCGGGCCTTGCTTTTGCCCACGCTGAAGATGCCTGTGGAGTTGTTGCCGCCCCCGCTGCCCATGCGGCGCATGAAAAACAGCCAGACGGCGATGAGCAGGATGATGGGCAAGAGGCTGCCCAGCAGGCTGAGCCAGTAGTTGTGGGTTTCTTCGTACTTGACGTTGCCCTTATACTGCGAGGCGGCGAGGAAGTCCTCCACCTTGTCGGCCGAAGGGTAGTTGGTCGTGACGGTGGGGTGCTTGCCCGTGCGCTCGCTGCCGGCCTTGAATACGTCGCGCAGGTGTTGCGGCAGGATGACCATGCGGGCCGTGCCGTCGGTCTTGTTGACGGTGATGTCCTGCGTGTAGCCCTTTGTGACGTACTCCTTAAACTGTGTATACGAGACGGTTTTATTGATGCTGCTCTCCCCGTTGCCCTGAAAGAGCATGAATGCCAGCCCCGCTATGATGGCTATGTAGAGCCAGTTGAGGTTGAAGCGAGGCATGCTGTTGTTTTTTTGCGGTTGTTGGCTCATATATATAATAAGGAGTGGGCTGTTAGTCGAGGTCGGGCACCGGAGTCAGCACGGCGTCGCCCCAAAGGTGTTCCAGGTCGTAGTAGTCGCGCATGGCAGGCACGAAGATGTGGACCATCACCGTGCCGTAGTCCACTGCCACCCATTCCGACTGGCCGAGGCCGGCCGTGGCCGCAGGTTTTTCGCCGGCGTTGACGCGCACGTAGTCCCACATGGCGTCGTTGATGGCCTCGACGTGCTGCGGAGCGTTGCCCGTGCAGAGAACGAAGAACTCGCAGGGCGCGGTTTCTATCTTGCGAAGGTCGACCGTGACGATATTGTAGCCTTTTTTCTCTTGTATTCCCTTTACAATGCAGTTTACTAAACTTGTTGTGTCGCTCATTATGAAAAGTGTACGGTAATAATTGTCCGCAAAATTAAGAGGATTTCTCCGATTGGTGAAGTGGGCGTAACGAAATGTGGCGTTTTTTGTGATTTTTAGGGGGATAAAATGGGGGCTGAAGGCTGCCCGGAACGGTAATTTCAGAGAAAAAGAAAAAAAGTGGCGGAAAAATTTGGTTGTTTCCCGGATTAGCTCTACTTTTGCAGCCGTAATCGAGAGGGCATCAACGGATGCCACAGGTTATCCAAGCGATTGGGGTATGGTGTAATGGTAACACAACAGATTCTGGTCCTGTTTTTCCTGGTTCGAGTCCGGGTACCCCAACGAAATCCGCGGCAAGTTTCAAACGAAGCTTGCCGCGGATTTTTTTGCTGCCCCATGGCGGGGCGCCGTGCCGGCGCGGAGCTGCCGCGCGGTGGGCGATACGAAAAAGGCCGTCGCAACCATTGAGGTTGGCGACGGCTTTTTCTGTTGTGCGGAGAGAGGGGGATTCGAACCCCCGATACCCTTTTGGGGTATACACGCTTTCCAGGCGTGCCTCTTCAACCACTCGAGCATCTCTCCTTGGGGTTGAAAAGCGCGGTTCCCTTGCGAAACCGTGTGCAAAGGTACGATTATTTTTTTAATCGCTCTGTTTTTCGCAGGCTTTTTCTGAAATCGTTGTTTCAGCGCCCCTCATCGGCGCCCGGCGTGGCGGCCGGCCGGGGCGGGCGGAGCTGCGGACGGCTACACGCGCTCGTAGTCGGCAAAGGTGTAGGGCCGTTCGTTTTTCTCGTCGGCCTCGTGGCTTTCGGTGGCCACGCGGCGCCACTCCGTGGGGTCGACCGCGGGAAAGAAGGCGTCGGCCTCGGCGGGCACGTCGTCCACGTGGGTGAGGCGCAGGCTGTCGGCCAGCGGCAGGGCCTGGGCATAGACGGAGGCGCCGCCGATGACATACACCTCCTCGTCGGGCGCGCAGGCGGCCAGGGCCTCGTCGAGCGAGGCGAACGTTTCGGCGCCGGCAAAGGCCGTCTGCGTGCGCGAGAGCACGATGTTGCGCCGGTTGGGCAGGGCCCCTTTGGGCAGCGACTCGAACGTGCGGCGGCCCATGACGACGGTGTGGCCCGTGGTGAGGGCCTTGAAGCGTTGCAGGTCGGCCGAGAGGCGGTAGAGCAGGTGGTTGTGGTAGCCGATGGCGCCGTTGGCGGCCACGGCGGCAATGATGTGCAGCATGAGCGGAGGTTTTTTATACGGAAACGGAAGCGGCGATGTGGGGCCACGGGTCGTAGCCTTCCAGACGGAAGTCGTCGTAGCCAAAGTCGGCCAGGTTTTTCACGTCGGGGTTGAGCACCATGCGGGGCAGGGGGCGCGGCGTGCGCGTGAGCTGGAGCCGGGCCTGATCCAGGTGGTTCAGGTAGAGATGCGTGTCGCCCGTGGTGTGCACGAAGTCGCCGGGGCGCAGGCCCGTCACCTGGGCCGTCATCATGAGCAGGAGGGCGTAGCTGGCGATGTTGAACGGCACGCCCAGGAACGTATCGGCCGAGCGCTGGTAGAGTTGGAGCGAGAGGCGTCCGTCGGCCACGTAAAACTGGAAGAGCAGGTGGCACGGCGGCAGGTGCATGGCGTCGAGTTCGGCTACGTTCCAGGCGCTCACCACGATGCGCCGCGAGTGGGGCGTGTGGCGGATGGCCTCGACGGCCTGCCCGATCTGGTCGATGAAGCCGCCGTCGTACGTGGGCCACGAGCGCCACTGCCGGCCGTAGATGGGGCCCAGTTCGCCGTCGGGGCCGGCCCATTCGTTCCAGATGCGCACGCCGTGTTCTTGCAGGTATCGCACGTTGGTGTCGCCCCGCAGAAACCACAGCAGTTCGTAGATGATGGATTTCAGGTGGAGCTTTTTCGTTGTGAGCAGGGGGAAGCCTGTTTCCAGGTCGAAGCGCATCTGATGGCCGAAGATGCTTTTCGTGCCCGTGCCCGTGCGGTCGGTTTTCACGGTGCCCTCGTCCAGGATGCGGCGGAGCAGGTCGAGATATTGCTTCATCGAGAGGGAGGATTAGGAGGTAGATTAATGAGTTTTTGCCGGTACGTGCGGTAGCGGTGGCAGGCATAGAGCCCCACGAGGCCGCCGGCAACGAGGGCCGGCCAGTGGAGAAACATGGCACCGCCCGCCGCGATGAGCACGGCGGCCGTGAGCGACCGCCGGCGCTCGTCCGTGAGCTGACGGAGGGCATCGTCGTGAGGCAGGGGCGGGGGCAGGGAGCGATGCAGGACCGCGAGCGCCACGGCGGCCGCGCCCACGAGCGCGAGCAGCAGCGTGCCCACCCATACGGTCCATGCCGGCCGTGCCGACGAGCAGAAGGGCGAGAGCGACCACAGCGAGAACCGCCACGGCGAGAGCAGCCCGGCGCCGTCGGTCCATGCCGGCAGGTGCAGCAGGTCGTGCAGGTCGACGTCGGAGAGCGGCGTGTCCACCACGTAGCGGCGCACGATGTGCCGGTAGACGGGCGGTTCGGCTGCGGGCAGGGGTTGCACCGTGTCGACGGTCACGACGTCGCCGGCCTCCCACGTCGTGTCGGTCGAGAGCGTTTGTCCCTCGGCCGAGTCGGTCAGGGCCGGCAGCTGTGCGGCTGCCGCCAGGGGCAGGCAGGTCAGCAGCAGGGTGGCGAAGAGCTTTTTCGGCGACATGTCGGCTTTCTTTCTTTTCGGGGGACAAAGTTAGTGCAAATGAGAGGAACGAAAAAGAAGCGAACGTAGCGAACTTCGTTTTTCGTTCCCGAGTGCAGCCTTAACTTATGGAAAGTTAGTGCAAGCCGAGTGGAGAGAAAAGAAAATGCGTGCATTTCTTTTCTCTTCCGAGGCGCAGCCTAACTTGGGCGAAACCAGAGTTAGAGCAAATGAGAGGAACGAAAAAATGAAACGCTGCCACCCTTTCACGCGTAGAATGCGGCGCGCGAAGGCCTCAGTGGACGGCGCGTAGCGCGGCCGCGGTAGGTCGGTGCGGGTCTGTGAGCGTGACGCAGCACTACGAGGTGTTAATGTTTGCTTATTGCGGCCCAAACAAGCGAACAAGGGGCCTCTTCGGCGAAAGTGCCCATGGAATCGCCGATCCATGGGCACTTTCGCCGACAGCATGTGATGTTGTTGCGCAACCAAGGCCTGCATTTTGTGCCGATAAGGCCTGTTTTTGCCTCAATATTTCACGGAAATTAGCAAAAAACGCCTTCCCGCTGGGCTTCGCTTTGGCCTCGAAAGTGCTCAACGGGAGATGAGAGCGGACAGCTTGGGGCACAAAACGGGGGCAAGGCGGGGGCTGCATCGTGCCATAAAGCTAAAAAACGCAAAGACGGGCGGCCGCTGCAAGGGGGCGCGAGGGCCCTTTCGGGGCGTTTTAACATTTTTCCGCGCCCCGGGAGCCTGTCATTATTTTTTGGAACTTTGTTCGTCGCCGTCCCCCTCCCGGCCGGCCCATAGGTCTGCCACCGGTGCCCCGCGGCCCGGCCTGAAAAAAAAGCGAGCTTTCTTTTGCTTTGCCACTCGCCTTTGCTACCTTTGGCTTCGCCCAAGATGTATGTGGCTCGGACGAAGCAAGAAAAAGCGAGCTTTCTCTTGCTTTGCTACTCGCCTTTGCTACCTTTGGCTTCGCCCAAGATGTATGCGGCTCGGACGAAGCAAGAAAAAGCGAGCTTTCTCTTGCTTTGCCACTCGCCTTTGCGTATCTTTGGCTCCACCAAGCCGGGGAGGACCCGTCTTGAAACAACGAACCAACGCTATGACTGAAAACGAAACACCGATATTTCCCGAAGCCTTCGTGCGCGAAATGGAGGCCGATTTGGGCGAAGCCGAGGCGCGCTCGCTGCTGGCGGCGCTGGCCGGCCCGTCGCCCGTCAGCATCCGCCTGAACCCGCGCAAGGCCGGCGAGGCCTGCCGGGGCGAGGCCGTGCCCTGGTGCGCCACGGGCCGCTATCTGCCCGGGCGTCCCGCCTTTACGTTCGACCCCCTGCTCCATGCCGGGGCCTACTACGTGCAGGAAGCCTCGTCCATGTTTGTTGAGCAGGCCTTTCGCGCGCTGCCCGACGTGCCGCGGCGCGTGCTCGATCTTTGTGCGGCCCCCGGCGGCAAGAGCACGCTGTGGCGCTCGCTTCTGCCCGACAGCGCCCTGCTCGTGGCCAACGAACCGCTGCGCCAGCGCGCCTCCGTTCTGGTGGAAAACCTGGCCAAGTGGGGCCACCCCGACACGGTGGTCACGCAGGCGCGCCCGGCCGATTTTGCCGCCCTGCCGGGCTTTTTCGACGTGGTGGCGGCCGACGTGCCCTGCTCGGGCGAGGGCATGTTTCGCAAGGACGAGGGGGCCGTGGCCGCGTGGAGCTCCGAGGCCGTGGCCCTCTGCGCCCGGCGCCAGCGCGACATCGTGGAGCAGGTGTGGCCCGCCCTGCGCGAGGGGGGCTTCTTCGTTTACAGCACCTGCACGTTCAACCGCGCCGAGGACGAGGAAAACGTGGCCCACATCTGCCGCACGCTGGGCGCCCGCCCCGTGGCGATACGGGTGGACGAGGCGTGGGGCGTGGCGGGCGACGTGCGGGGCGAGTGGCCCGTCTGCCATTTCTATCCCCACCGGGCGCGGGGCGAGGGCTTTTTCCTGGCCCTGTTGCAGAAGACGTCGGGCGGGGCTCCCGCCCGCAGCCGGCAGCGCGGGCGCGAGGAGCGGCAGGCGGGCGGCGAACTGTGGCGCCGGGCTTCGGCGTGGCTGCGGCCCGGCGGCGCCTTTGCCCCCATCGCGCTGCCCGACGGGACGCTGGCCGCCGTGGGCGAGGAGCTCCGCGCCGACGTGATGCGCGTGGCGGGTGCGGCGCGCGTGCTCTCGGCCGGCGTGCCCCTGGCCGTGGAGCGCGGGCGCAAGGCGGTGCCCCATGCGGCGCTGGCCACGTCGCTGGCGCTGGCCCCCGACGCCTTTCCGCGCGTGGAGCTCGACACGCCCGAGGCCGTGGCCTTCCTGCGCCGCGAAACGTTGCAGCTTCCCCCGGAGGCGCCCCGCGGCTACGTGGTGGTCACCTACGACGGGCTGCCGCTGGGCTTCCTGAACAACCTGGGCAGCCGGGCCAACAACCTTTACCCGGCCGAATGGCGCATCCGCTCGTCGCACGTGGCGGAGACGCCGCACGTCGTCCTTACTGATGCCTGACTCAAAAACAACGATAAGCGATGAAATACTTGGAATTTACCTTCACCCTGACGCCCTCCGACGACACGGCGCAGGACGTTCTGGCCGCTGTGCTGGCCGACGCCGGCTTCGACAGTTTCGTACACGAAGAGGGCGGCCGGGCTCCCCTGAAAGCCTATGTGAAAAAGGATGCTTTCAGCCCGGCAGCGCTCGAAGCCGCCCTGGCGGCCTATCCCATGCCCGGTGTGGGCGTGGCCTATACGCAGGCCGAGGCCGAGGACAAAGACTGGAACGAGGAGTGGGAGCGCAACTATTACAGTCCGCTCGTCGTGGACGGACGTTGCGTCGTGGCCAGCACGTTCCACAAGGACGTGCCCGAGGCCGAGTACCGCATCACCATCGATCCGCGCATGTCGTTCGGCACGGGTCATCACGCCACCACCTCGCAGATGATCAGCGAGCTGCTGCGCGCCGACGTGGCCGGCAAGACCGTGCTCGACATGGGCTGCGGCACGAGCATCCTGGCCATCCTGGCACGCATGCGCGGCGCGGCCCGCTGCGTGGCCGTCGACAACGACGAGTGGTGCGTGAGCAATTCGCAGGAAAACGTGGCCCTCAACCACGTGGACGGCATCGACATCCGCCTGGGCGACGCCTCGCTGCTGGCCGGCCTGGGCCCCTTCGACATCGTCGTGGCCAACATCAACCGCAACATCCTGCTGGCCGACATGGCGGCCTACGTGGCACGCATGACGCCCGGCGCCCTTCTCTTCATGAGCGGTTTCTACGAAGAGGACGTCCCCGCCATCCGTGCCGAGGCCGAGCGCCTGGGCCTTACCTTCGGCCATGCGCGCTCGCAGAACCGCTGGGCCTGCGCTGTCTTTGCGAAGCCGGCGGAGTAGCCCCGCGCAGCCGACAAAAAGCCCCGCACATCGTCGCGAAACGGTGTGCGGGGCTTTTGCATGCCGGCCGGCCCTCCCGGTCAGGCTCCCAGGCATCCGATCGGGACGACGTATATTCCGTCCTCGGGGCGGCGGTAGGCATAGTCGCCGGTGGCCGTGAGCACCATCCTGAACGCGGGTTCGTTCATGCGCGCCGTGTCGATGCGTTGCGTCAGCTGTTGCAGCGTCTTTACCCCCTCGTCGATGAGAGAAGGACCGCCCAGCTTGATCTCAATCAGCGCGTAGCGGCCGTCTCTGAGATGGACCACTGCGTCGCATTCCAGCCCGTTCTTGTCGCGGTAGTGGTACACTTTTCCGTTCAAGGCCTCGGCAAATACCCTTAAATCTCTGATGCAAAGCGCTTCGAACAGGAAGCCTGTGGTGTTCAAGTCCCTCATCAGGTCGGCCGGCCCCAGGCCCAGAGCGGCCGTTGCGATGGATGGGTCGACAAAGTAGCGTGTGTCGGTCGTACGGATGGCTGTTTTCGAGCGCAGGTTGGGGTTCCATGCCGGCAGGTCCTCGACGACGAATATTTTTCTTAGAGAGTCGATGTAAGAGCTGATGGTGTCTTCGTCGAGCGAGGCCGTTTCGTTGCTCTGCAAGTCGGCCCGCAGCGTGGAGAGGGGAGCCTGGCTGCCCTGGTGGCGTGCCAGCGAGCGCATCAGGCGTTCCACCCTCTCCGACGTGCGCTTTACGCCGTCCACCCTTGTGATGTCTTCCTTTGTCACGGCGTTATAATAGTCGAAAGCCTGCTCCAAAGCGGCCTCACGCGGGAGGCCTACCGCCATGGGCCAGCCTCCGCGGCAAATGAGAAAGGCTATGTCGTCGAGCGTTAGCTTGTTTTTTTCCAAGACTTTGTCGGGGTGTTCGAACAGCCGGCTCAATGGGACGCTTCCGTCCGATTCGCCCGACTCGAAGAGGGTCATCGGGCGCATGGTGAGCCAGGCAAACCTGCCGGTACCCGAGTGTTCTCTTTCTTTCTCTGCGTCTTTGTTGGGAACGGCGGAGCCGGTCAGTATGAACTGGCCCATCTTGCGGCGATGATCGACGGCATAGCGGACGGCGTCCCACAGCTTGGGGACAGTTTGCCATTCGTCGATGAGCATAGGCGTGGCGCCGTTCAGGGCCACGTCGGAATCTATTTCTAGCAGCCGTCTAAAATTTTCTTTCGTGTCGGGTTTTGCCAGCATCACTTTGCTTTTGGCTATTTCTTCCGCCGTCGTCGTCTTTCCGCACCATTTCGGACCTTCAATGAGCACGGCTCCTTTTGCTTCCAGCTTTTTGGCCAGCAGTTTGTCCAGCACTCTGTGTCTGTAACCTTTCATCTTGTCTGTTTTATACGGGCAAAAATACGAACAAAATCCCAAATTCGGTGATTTGGCGCCGATTTGTTCGGTGGTTTGGCGGCGATTTGTTCGGTGATTTGGCGGCAATTTGTTCGGTGATTTGGCGCTGATTTGTTCGGTGGTTTGGCGTTTTTCGGCGTTGAGGCCAGCTTGTGGCAGGTCGGCGAGGCGGGCGGGCCGTGGTGCGCCCGGAAGCAAGCATCCCCCGCACGGGCAGGGGCTCGGGCGGGGGATGGCGTATGGTTTAGGTCGGCACGCGGCCGCTGCGTGCGTCAGCGGTTGCGCACGATGGTGGCTTCGCGGTCGGGGCCCACGGAGACGATGCGGATGGGCGTGTCGAGGGCCCGTTCGAGGTAGTCGATGTAGGCCTTGAAGGCAGGCGGGAAGTCCTCCTCGCGGCGCAGGGAGCCCAGAGGCGTCTGCCAGCCGGGCAGCTCCTCGTAGACGGGCTCGCAGCCCTCGGTGTTGTAGGGCATGTCGGTGAGCGTCTGGCCGTCCTTGCGGTAGGCCGTGCAGGCCTTGATGGTTTCGAAGCCGTCGAGGACGTCGCTCTTCATCATGACGAGGTCGGTGACGCCGTTCACCATGATGGCGTAGCGCAGGGCCACAAGGTCGATCCACCCGCAGCGGCGGTTGCGGCCCGTGACGGCGCCAAACTCGTTACCGATGCGGCGGATGGTGTCGCCCGTCTCGTCGAAGAGCTCAACGGGGAAGGGGCCTGCGCCCACGCGCGTGCTGTATGCCTTGAAGACGCCCCACACGCGGCCGATGCTGCCGGGGGCCACGCCCAGGCCCGTGCACACGCCGCCGCTCGTCGTGCTGCTCGACGACACGAAGGGATAGGTGCCGTGGTCGATGTCGAGCAGCGAGCCCTGGGCCCCTTCGGCCAGCACGTTCTTGCCTTCGGCCAGGTAGCGGTTGATTTCGTGTTCGGTATCGGTGAGGTGGAACTTGCGCAGATAGTCGACGCCTTCCATCCAGCGGGCTTCCTCTTCGGTTATGTCGTAGTCGGTGAAGTGGAGGTCGCGCAGGATCTGCTCGTGGCGGGCTTTGAGGGCGGCATATTTCTCGTTGAAGTTGCCCAGGATGTCGCCCACGCGCAGACCGGTGCGGGCGGCCTTGTCGCTGTATGTGGGGCCGATGCCTTTGCCCGTGGTGCCCACCTTGTTCTTGCCCTTGGCAGCCTCGTAGGCGCGGTCGAGCACGCGGTGGGTGGGCAGGATGAGATGGGCGCGGCGGCTGATGTGGAGGCGGTCGGTGAGCGTGTAGCCCGCAGCCTCGAGCTCGCGTGCCTCAGCCATGAAGAGGTCGGGCGCCAGGACGCAGCCGTTGCCGATGATGTTGAGCTTGCCGGCGTCGAAGATGCCCGAGGGGATGGAGCGGAGCACAAACTTGCGGCCGTCGAATATGATGGTGTGTCCCGCATTGGGCCCGCCTGCGAAGCGGGCTACGACGTCGTAGTGCGGGGTAAAGAAGTCTACGACTTTGCCTTTGCCTTCGTCGCCGAAGACGATGCCCAGAAGGGCGTCAACTTTACCTTTTGTCATTGTCAGTGTGTGTGGTTATGTTCGTTTCCCTGAGATGAGCCGGGCCGGTGGCTGTGCGGGGGCCGCGCTTGCGCTGGCAGCGGTCGCACAGGCCGTACACCTCGACGCTGTGGCCCGTGGGGCGGAAGCCCGGGGGCGAGAGGCGGTCGAGCACGGCGTCGAGCGCCTCGTCTTCGAAGGGGAGGATGCGCCCGCACCCGGTGCAGAGCAGGTGGTTGCGGCCCGCTGTGCCGTAGGTGAACTCGTAGAGCGTGGGGCGGTCCTCGAAGTGGTGAACGCAGACGAGGCCGGCCTCGGCCAGGAGGTTGAGCGTGTTGTAGAGCGTGGCGCGCGACACGGGGATGCTGCCCCGCGCGCTCAGTTCGCGCCGCAGGGCGTCGATGTCGAAGTGGCCGGGCACGTGGCACACGGCGTCGAGGATGGCGCTGCGCTCGGCAGTGTGGCGCATTCCCTTGGCCTTGATGAAGGCGTGGAAGGCCTCGGCGGCTTTTTCGCGTAGTGTCGCTCTGTCCATGGACCGGGCTGGTTCAATCTCGGACAAAGGTAAATCTTTTTCCCGAAACAGCCTGCGAGTTGGCCGTTTTTTGCTGTTGACCTATGGTCGAGGACGGGCAGGAGGACCGGCCTTTTAGCGAACAAGCACCTTGCCGGTGGCTACCTCTCGGCCGTTGTGCACAAAACGGTAGACGTAGACGCCAGAAACAAGGTTTTCGATGGTTAGCGAGTGACTAGTAGCAGCTGTTACGGTGGAGTTGGCCAAACGGCCGGAGGCATCGTAGAGTGAGAAGGAAAAGGGGCCATTGGGAGCCCACTCCATGGTGAGCTTTCCGCATGCAGTCGTGTGGAAATGCAGGTTAAGACCCGATGCGTCACTTTGTGTCTGGCTGATGCCATCTGTGCCTTTGTAGCAGCTGCCGCGCGAATAGAGAGTTACCCCCTTTCCGTTGTGACAACAGAGCAGTTCTGTGGCATTTCCGGTGATTTCGTAAGTCAGCGGAGTGGTCATTCCTGTTGACTCGCTGCCTATTCCGCTCAGTATGCGGGCGGAGGCAAACAGAGTAAAGCTATCTCCTTCAGGAAGATAGTAGTCGAAATAGTGGCAAATGGCCTTGCCGTTCGTTGCGTAGTCCACGGTTTCTTCCCCGACGGCTGTCACTACGTAGCGGCGGCGATCTGACACCCAGCTGTCTCCGGGGCGCGCGCCAAAGTCGAACCACAAAGTCTCGCTAGTTGCCTGGCTGGTGATGTAATATATCTTGCCATCTGCTTCCTCGCGGAAGAATATTCCCCGCTGTTGCAGGTCGGAGAGATCTTCGGCGTTCGCGCTATATACCTTTTTGTAGGTCTTACCTGCAATCGCAGTGTCACCTAGCAGAATGTCTGTGCTTGTTTCGTTGTGGGCGTAGCTCCACGAATGAACAGCCCACGACTTACCCTCTTCGAGCATCGGAACGCCAACTTCTTGCGCCGGTAGTACGGTGGGGAGCAAGAAGAGCATAATTGGCGCCAGTGTCTTTTTCATATACTTTACAGTTTACAAATTTCAGAATCTTTGATATCGCATTCTCCACCCAATTTGACATCAATATTGTCATCCTTACTTAATATCAGTTTGCTGTTATTACGTATAGTGAGCCCACCACCAGGTAAGACCTCTATGTTAGCTTGTTGAAATTCGCAGCAATCTATCAATAGCGTCCCACCTGATTTCACAGTAATTTTGGCATCATCATGCATTACAAATTCATCAGTAAGAGTTAGTGTTGCCCCTTCGTTTATGAATATATTGTTATAAATAATAGTTCTATAAAGCATGGTGTCCTTTGATATTTCCATTGCGGGATGATCTTTAGGGTTGATATCTATGCACTTTCCATATTTATCTATTCCACCTATTTTAGGATTACTGTCATCTCCGTCTTGGATAATAGGTGCCCAGCCTGGAATATTATCAGGTTTCTGGCCTAGCCCCCACGTGTAATATCCATCATCATCGGCATCAATTCCTAAGATAGTTCTTTTATCGTAAACCTTACTATGTACATTTCCAGTGAAGGCATATAAGCTAATCTTTAAAATATCATCTAAAATTACGTAGCTATATCCATCTTCTCCCCAATTATCGCCATAATTATTTTTTAAGATCCATGCAGTTCTTCCAATATATGGGCTACTAGAATCAATTGTAATCCATTCGTTTTCATTTGGGACGAATGTTTGTAGTTTATCTCCGGTAGTTATTGTTTTATATCCAACAAATGTTACAGTGTGTCCCCATCGTTTAACTGTCTGAGTTGTATAATATAAATTTGCTAATAGGGGAGTTTTTATAAGAGCTTTTTTGATAGAATCCTCAGAATAGCCCCAAACGAATTGGATATTATCTACGCTAACTATATCTTTTGGTGAGTTACATTTGTTATTACAAGGTTCTGTCCAAGATTTCAAAGGGAAACAATTTTCTTCAACAACCCCAAAATCTCTAATATACGCAAGAGCACTATCTGAATACCCTCCTTTTCCTTTTTGTTCTTCAAAAATGTCAGGATCAGAACATGAGACTATTTCTTGTTCAGATAGGTCCATATTAAGTTTTCTATTAAAGAAAATGTTAATATATGCTTCGAAACAACTTATGGGTCCAAATGCCCAACACATTCCTCCTCCTTGTGATTTTACAGGTGTTAGCCAATTCTTTCCATGTCTATTCCTCCAATCAAAATTTTGTACATAAGGTGAGTTCTCATTTACTTCAATGGTGGGTTTGTAATGTATTAGAGGGGAAATTATATAAATTCCTCCTTTATAGTATTCATAGCCTCCCAATAATGAGTAATCTTCGCCTAGCATATCACATTTTTCTTGATACGAAAGGGAAGATAGTGAAGTCTTACCAGCACGCCATGTTTTGTTCCGTTGTTTAAGATGAGTGTTAATTTTTTTTACAATATAATCTTCACGTTTCTGTTTTAATTGTTGTATCCTTGCTGAAAGTTGTGGTTGTGCTTCGTTGGAAACTAAGAAGTTGATATTATTTATTGATATTGAGGAATTTACTAATGTAATTCTTAGGTTTTTTGGATTAATTGCATTCATTATACTGGTTTCTATAGCTATGTTTTCAAATGTGTCTTTCAAATTATCTGACAAAATCGGATAATTTTCATAGACTAAGAATATATTATCTTCTTTATCGATAAGAACTACGCTGATATAGCTACATATTGAGTCGTCCAGAGTCGCTTCACCAGTAATTGATAGTCCCTCTATTTGTGGTAAATCACTTATGTTAATTGTGCTAGATTTTGTAAATTCTTTATTTATAATAAATTGTCTGGCTACTTCTGCATTTTGTAATTTAAATGCAGAAGTGGCATATTGAGCCTTGCATAAAATAGGTAGAAATAATATAAAGATTAAGTATAATATTTGCTTCATATATGTAAATTTAATTATTTTGAATAAATCATTCTTCTTGAATGGATGATTTTACCATCTGCAATTAAAGTATAGAGATATATGCCGGGCAATAGTTTTTCTGACGTTATTTGAATTTTAAATTTCCCCCTTTCAAGGACTTTATTTTTTTGTATCTCTTTCCCTTTTAGATTATTAATAATAAGGAACGCCTCGCGTGTCGTTTCTGGTAGAAAACACTCAATACTTGTTGAAAAGTTGAAAGGATTTGGCTCGTTCTGAAGCATGTAATAGTTGTTATTTAAGGATATATTTCTGTCAGAAGTTTCAGTCCCTTTGCTCTTTTGCTGTTCGTTTCTTTTCAATTCTGCGATTTCAGTTTGTAATTCGTTTATGCTTTTTACTAATATAGGAATTATTTCTAAATAGTTTATTCCTTTTTCTCCACTCTCATTTGTATATACTAAATTAGGGAAAACCTTTTCTAATTGCTCTGCAGACAACGCATAATGCAGATTTTCATAATCTTGAATTTCTATAGCGCTCATTTTTCTTGTGGGAGCTATAGTATCATTAACCATACTTTGGGCGGTAAATGATTTATTAGGTTCTTTATAATATGTGAATATATCTAATGATGATAATTTTTTGTTTACATTTTCAGCATCGTCAGCTGTGGAATTTTGTATTCTCATTGTTAATCCTTCACCAGTAGATGGAATAGCAACAATACCTTTTATAAAATCAGTTACAGAAAGCGAACCTATGACATGCACATTTCCATTAAATACACCTGCGTATTTCCCTGAAATGTAAATTCCATTTTCCGTATCATCAGTAGTGCCATATATGGCTGTTCCATTGTTGTTGCCATGTAATCGACCAAAAACTCCATAATTAAAGCCAGATGTAGCGTAGCCAGCGCTTCCAATAACTCCGAAAGAACGTCCTACTGTTTTTTGTATTTTTTCCTTTGAAAAAGCTTCACCGTTAATACCAACACTAAAATTTTTCCCATAGTTTATACTTTTTGCAAAAATGCCATATCCCCAAGTATTATTATTAGCATTATCTCGTAAAGAATAAATACTATAGGTATTACCTTGTACGTATGCAGACGCATCTCCGCGTCCTTGACCTTTAATACTTAGGGATGATTCAGGGCTTGAATTTGTTCCGATAGCAGTATTTCCTGTATTGTATACCTTAAATTGAGCTAAGCTGGAATTTGGAATTACAATACAGAAAATTGAGAAAATTAAATAATTTGTTTTCATGGCTTTGTATAATGTATTTGTCGCAAATATAGCTCTTTTAAAAGTACGAACATTCTAGAATTGTCAAAAAACAAATTACTTTAAATGCTTTAATAATAATATTGCGTTTATTAATGGTTATAAAGAGTCGCTTTTATGTTGAACTTCTTATTTTTCAAGCGTTCCCCTTAAATTTTTAATGTTTGTTGCGTAGGTATCATGGGAGAGGTTATATAATGTGTAAATAAAACGCCCGCCCCAGATATAGTGGGACGGGCAATAATCTATAGAAAGCGAACGAGAGGTGGTAGGTTTTATTTCTTGTCGCCGAAGTAGCGCTTGAAGAGGCCTTCGAAGCCGCGGCCGTGGCGGGCTTCGTCGCGGGCCATCTCATGCACGGTGTCGTGGATGGCGTCGAGGTTGAGCTCCTTGGCACGCTTGGCGATGCGCGTCTTGTCCTCGCAGGCACCGGCCTCGGCGTTCATGCGCTTTTCGAGGTTAGTCTTCGTGTCCCACACGACGTCGCCCAGCAGTTCGGCGAACTTGGAGGCGTGCTCGGCCTCTTCCCAAGCGTAGCGCTTGAAGGCCTCGGCTATTTCGGGGTAGCCCTCGCGGTCGGCCTGGCGGCTCATGGCGAGATACATGCCCACCTCGGTGCATTCGCCCATGAAGTGGTTGTTGAGGTCCTTGATCATTTCCTCGTCGCAGCCTTTGGCCACGCCGATTTCGTGCTCGGCCACGAAGGAGAGGCTGCTGTCCTCGGTGAGCTCCTTAAACTTCGATGCGGGGACGCCGCACATGGGGCACTTTTCGGGAGCGTGTTCGCCTTCGTAGATGTAGCCGCAAACGGTGCAGATGAACTTCTTTTTCATGTCTGTGATGTTTTAAATTGTTAGTCCGATATTGGGTGTTAATTGTTGGCGCATTGATGACAGAGTCCGCGATAGTAGAGGTCAACGCTCTCGGTGCAGAAGCCCTCGGGCAGGAGGCGCAGCCCCTCTTGCAGGAGGCCGGCGGCAGGCACGTCGAACACCTTGCCGCAGCTGCGGCACAGGAAATGGGCGTGGGGCGCCGTCACGCCGTCGAAACAGGCGTTGTGGCCGTCGATGGTGAGCATCGTGGCTGCCCCCTGGCGCACGAAAAGGCGGAGCGTGTTGTAGACCGTCGTTTTCGAGAGGGTGGGGATCTTTCCCACCAGTGCGTTGTAGATTTCGTCGGCCGTGGGATGCGTGCGGTGTGCGCTGAGATATCCCATCACGGCCAGCCGTTGCACGGATGGCTTGATGTCGTGGGCGACGAGGGCGTCGTAGGCGGCGTTTTCGCTCATCTCTTGCAGTTTTGAACTCATTACAATTTTATTTCGATGCAAAGATAGTACTTGTTGTTCCCACCGGCAAAATTTTAGCCGGTAAATTTTGTTTCCTCGGTGTGAAAAAATGATGAAGGACGGGCGTGGGGCAAAAAAATCCCCGCAGCGCGGGGTGCGTTGCGGGGAGGGAGAGGGCGACGGGTGTGGGCCCGCGCTGTTTTCATTGCTTTTCGCCTGCTGCCTTGGCGGGTGCGTCGGCCACCTCGGCGCGCTGCTGGCGCACGCGCTTCAGCAGGGCCTGCATTTCGAAGAGCTTCTCGGGCTCTTGGGCGGCCAGGTTCTCAGCCTCGCCCCGGGCGTCGAGGCGGTAGAGCTGGGGCGTGACGGAGTAGCCCGTCTCGACGCGCGGCGTGCCGTAGGATATGGCGGGGCCGTCGGAGGGCTCGATGTATTTCCACTCCTTCGTGCGGATGGAGAGCGTGTGGTTGGAGGCCTGCTCGACCACCCAGGGACGGTCGGTGGCGTCCTCGCCCAGGAGGTTGCCCAGACGGTTGCGGCTGTCGGGGGCTGCACCCTTGGGGATGCGGGCACCGGCCAGCGAGGCAAGCGAGCGGAACCAGTCGATCTGCGAGGTGAGCACGTCGACCGTGCGGCCGCCCTGCACGCGTGCCGGCCAGCGCACGATGGCAGGCACACGCGTGCCTGCTTCGAGGGCGCTGTATTTGCCACCGCGCAGTCCGCCCGCGGGGTCGTGGCCGTTCAGGCGTTCGTTGGCCTCGTCCTTATAGCCGTCGTCGAGCACGGGGCCGTTGTCGCTCGAAAGGATGACGAGCGTGTTCTTGTCGAGGCCCGTTTTGCGGAGCTTCTCCATGATTTGCCCGACGGTCCAGTCGAACTGCACGATGGCGTCGCCGCGCAGGCCCATCTTGTTTTTGCCCCGGAAGCGCTCGTGCGGGAAGCGGGGCACGTGGATGTCGTTCGTGGCGAGATACATGAAGAAGGGTTCGCGGCGGTGTTCGTCGATGAAGCGCACGGCGTGGGCCACGATGCTGTCGGCTATGTTTTCGTCCTTCCAGAGCGCGCGGCCGCCGCCCTTCATGTAGCCGATGCGGCTGATGCCGTTGACGATGCTCTGGTTGTGGTGTTCGCTCGGTTTGAGGTTGTAGAGCAGTTCGGGGTTGTCGCGGCCGGTGGGTTCGCCGGGGAAGTTGCGGGCATAGCTCACCTCGATGGGAGCCGAGGGGTCGTAGTTGGCCACCATGCCGTTCTCGATGAACACGCAGGGCACGCGGTCGCCCGTGGCGGCCATGATGTATGAATAGTCGAAGCCGAGGTCGGCAGGGGCGGCTGCCAGCGGTGCGTTCCAGTCCTGCTCGCCCGTCTTGTCGCCCAGGCCGAGGTGCCATTTTCCGATGGCGGCCGTGGCGTAGCCTGCGCTGCGGAAGGCATCGGCTAGGGTGAACTGTCCGGGCTTGATGATCATGGCGGCGTTGCCTTGGGCAATGTCAGTGCCCGGCCGGCGCCAGGCATATTCGCCCGTGAGCAGCGAATAGCGCGAGGGGGTGCTGGTGGCGGCCACGGCGTGGGTGTTGGTCAGGCGGATGCCTTCGTCGGCCAGACGGTTCACGTTGGGCGTCTCCACGTTTTTGGCGCCGTAGCATTCCAGGTCGCCGTAGCCCAGGTCGTCGGCATAGATGATGATGACGTTCGGACGGTTGTCGCCGTCGCCCTTTTGCGGGGCAGCCTCGGCGTTGAGCAATCCTGCGGCAAAGGGGAGCAGCAGCAGTTTCTCTTGTTTCATGGGTAGATGGTTTGGGTAAAGAGTTTTTGTTTGTAAGTTTATAAACAAGGAGCGGCTTCTGTTGTCAGAAATCGCTCCTTGCTGTTTATCGCGTCGTGCTTTCAGGTGTAGCCTGTGACGTTACGCCCGTTCAGGGGACGAGGATTTTCTTCCCGTTCACGAGGTAAACGCCCTTCATCACGTTGATGTCTTTGTAGCCGTCGACAACGTTGTTGAAGACGGGGTGGCCGGCCATATCGCAGACCATGACCTTCTGGGCGGAGCCGGCGTAGATGTGAAGGGCGCCTTCGGTGGCCGTCACGTCGAGCCGGTTGCCCGAGGTGACGCCGCCGATGCCGTCCGTGTCGTCTTTCTGATAGACGCGCACCCAGTCGAAGAGCGTTTCGTACGTATGCGTCACATCGGCGTCGGCTGCCCACGAACCGTTACCCACGGATTGGTTGAGGATGATGTAGAAATCGTGGTCGAAAGGCCATTGCCCTTTGCTGAGGGCGTCCTGGTCGTTCTCCGACTTGGCGTAGCTGCCCACCTTCTTGCCGTCGACATACCACGTCAGCAGCGTCGGCGTCCATTCGAGGCCGTACGTGTGATAACGGTCCATGCTGACGTTTTCGTTGAAAGACGACTTCGGGTTGTTTTTGTTGCCGAGGTTGTACGTCCAGTTGGAGTGGACGGTGTGATAGGCCTTGTTTTCGGTGTCGATCTGCTCGAAGATGTCGATTTCGCCGTCGTTGGGCCATCCTTCCACGGCCACGTTGGGCATCATCCAGAAGGCGGGGAAGTTGCCCTTGTGGGGGTTGGTCAGGATACGGCCTTCCACCTTACCATACAGGAAGGGGAATTTTCCCTGCGTCTTGATACCGCCGGTAATCATGGGCACGTTGTCGGTTGTCTGGTCGGGGTTGGGGATGGCGCGGGCCACGAGTTTTCCGTCCTGCACGTAGATAACCTCTTTGCTGTCGGAGAGCCAGCGGTTCCATGTGGCGTTTTCGCGCACGCAACGGCTCCAATACATCTCGTCGGGCTGGCTGCCGTCCTCGCCGTTGAATTCTTCAACGAAAACAGGCCGCCATTCCGACTCGCTCGTGGGTTCCCACAGCGCGGTGATGACGATGTTGCCGTCGATGCTGTCGGCGGGAATGGTGTAGGCGGCGTCAGAACTGACGGTGTATTCGCTCCACTGACGGTTGCCGTGGACGTATTGCGGGCCGTCAAAGTTGAGTCCGTGCTTAATGGTCATGCCTTTGAAGGCAAAGTCGTCCGTGGCGGGCGTAGGCACGACGGCCAGGCGTTCGCCGATGGGAGCCAGGAGGGGCAGGCCCGTGTTGCTTGCTCCGTTCACGCTGCCGTGCTCGGTGATCACCTCAACGGTTTCCTCACCCGATACGACGTTCAGCAGAAAATCGATGATGTAGCCGCCGTTGTCGGTGAGCAAGTTGCCCGGGCCCGGTTGGCCTGCGGGGTCAAGGTTGTTCCAGTCGGTTTTGAAGCGGGCGCGGTATTTGCCCGGGCGCAGGGCGGGGTGGATAGAGAACGCGGGAGCAGAGTTGACGGCCACGTCGCCGGCAGCTCCTGCGATGGTCTGTCCCAGGCTGTTCTTGCCTTCGTAATAGGTGTACGACAGCAGTTCACCGGCAGGCGTGGGCGTGCCGTCGGCGTTGAGGGACGTGTTGAACTGCCCGTCCTGGTTGAGGTCAACGTAGAGATAGTGGTGCATGGCGCGGCCGGTGTAGCTCACGCCGATGGTCACTTCGTCGCCGGGCATCACCGTCACCTGCTTGTTCGTGCGGTCCTGATAGACGTGCTTGTTGCCGCTGGTGGCGATGGTGGTGGCGCCGGCCTGCGTAGCCGTGAACGTGATGTTGTTCAGGCTGCGGTCGCCGCGGCTGATGACGTCGTCTTCGCCGTAGTTAGAGGGGTAGTCGTCGCCGGGTTCGGGCGTGTCGCCTTTTATCTCGACGAAGAGGCCTTCGATGCGCACCTCACCGATCATGATTTCGGCGGGAAGCGTGAACGTATCGTCGTCGCCGAAGAGATAGGCGGGATATTCCACCGTGAAGTACTGCGGCGTGCTGTGAACGAACTCATCGCCGTCCAGATTGTAGCCGTAGGTCACGCGGATGCCGTCGTAGGTGAAGCCGTTCTCGGGGTCCATCTTGATGGTGAAAGGCTCGCCAAACGGCGTTTCATAGCGGTTCAGGTCTTCGCCCTTGGCGCTCAGCACGGCACCGTTGCGGTTGGCGTCGCTCACGAGCACCTTGTCGCCATGCAGGTTGAGGAGCACGTCGACGATGGTGCCGGCGTTGTGGGCGATGTGGTTGCTCTCGTCCACGCGGCCTCCCGGGTCGACGCTGCCCCAGTCGAGCTTATAGCGCATGCGGTAGAAGCCGTTGGCCAAGTCGGCGGGAATGGTGAAGGCAGGCGGGTTGATGCGGTCGCCCGCCTCGTTGTTGCTCACTTCCGATCCGTCGCTGGCATATCCTCCTCCGCCTTCTTCTTTCTGCACGTAGGCGTAAGTCATCAGGTCGCTGCCTTCGGGTATGCGCCAGCCCTCTTCCAGGTCGGCTGTGAAGCGTCCGTCGTGGCCGCGGTCCAGATAGACGTAGCCGTTCATCCATTTGGCTGTGTAGCCGAAGAGCGGGGTGACGGTTTCGCCGGCCTTGGCCGTGAACATCTTCGTGAGCATCGGGCGGTAAAGCGTCTGCGGGTCGGCCACGCTTACGTCGATGGTCTGGTTGCCGTCGGATGAACCGTTGAGCGAGATGGAGCTCAGCTTGCGGTCGGTGCGGGTGGTCGTGGCGTCTTCGTCGAAGTTGACCACGTAGTCGCCGCGGCGGAAGCGCGGGTTGGGATCGTCGCTGATTTCGATTTCGTCGACGTAAGCCAGGAAGTCGCTCGTCAGTTCGTGGGGCGACTCGCAGTCGGGCACGACGACGAGGCTATGTATTTCGATGGTGGCGGTGATGTTGCCGTTGTCATCCTTGATGGGCATGGCGCCACGGATGGGGAACACGGCGTCGTACCAGTGGCCGTCGGCGCCGACGGGGCTCGTGGAGAGCACCCAGAACTGCTCGGCCTCGGGCGACTGGTCGGCACGTTCCGTACGCTTGCCCAGGCCCACGAGCATGACGCGGCCTTCCTTGGGTTTGCTCATGAACACGTGGACGTAGCGCATTGTGTCTGTGAGCGAGAAAGGCTCTTTCAGGTCGATGCGCACACCGAACGTGTTGCTGCCGAAGCGCGAGCGCTGTACGCCGAGGATTTTCTCCGTGGTGTTGGGAGCGTAGCCCAGCAGCTCGTCTTCGGTGTTCAGGAAGTTGTCGATGACGGCCACGTTGCCTTCCAGCTGGGCGGCGTTGCCTTTCTGGGCGCGGAAGGGGGAATTTTCCCACGTGTCGTACACGCCGATGGCTTTGTAGTCGTCGTTTTCAAAATGAATGGTTTGAGCGGCGGCCGTAAGGGGCAGTGCGACAGCGGCCAGGCTCATATATTTCTTGAAATTCATGGTCTTCTGGATTTAGTAAACAGAAATCGTGTGGAGCAGGGGGCAGGCCTTGCTGTCGGTGATGGTGATGCGCAATGCTTTCGTCTCGAAACCGCTGCCGTACGAGGTCGTGCTGCCGTTCAGGGGGATGATGCGTTTGTAGCCCACGGTGGTGCGCTCTACGTTTGCGGCGCGTTCGGTCCAAGTCTGGCCGTCGGTTGTGGTTTCAATCTTGAAGCCCTTGATGCGCTGGCCTTTGCGGATGTATTCCTGCAAGGAAACGTAGTGGATAAAGAGCGGGTTGTCCCACGTCAGGGTGATGGTGGCCGTCTTTGTGCCGTCGTTGGTGGCCCAATAGGTGTCTTTGTCGCCATCGGTCAGGTTGGCGGCCACATAGGTGCGGTTGCTGCCGGCCGTGCGCTCTTCCGAGACGGTCACGGTGGCCTGCTGGGCCAGGTCGGTGCCCAGGCGCTGCTTCAGCAGGTTGCCCAGGTTGCTCAGGCACGTCACGGTGGCCTGGGGCAGCGAGCCCGATCTGTCGGGCGGCATGTTCAGGATGAGCGTGGCGTTGCGGCCCACGGTTTCCAGATACATCTGGAAAAGACGTTCGGGCGTCTGGGGCGACTCGCCTTGGTGCCAGAACCAGCCGGAGTTGGTTCCTTTGGCGTCGCTCTCGCCCGGCAGCCAGAACCAGCCGTCCTCCGAGCCGTACATGCCGTTGCTTTCAGGGGCTGTGCCGCGGTTTTCGGTCGACCAGTTGGTCTGGCCGGCCCATCCGGCCTCGTTGCCAATCCAGCGTGCTTCGCCGCCGACGCCCCACAGGACGCAGTTGGGACAAACTTTGTGGACGGAGTCGCGCAGGTTGGGGATGTCGTAGTAATAGCTGTTGTCGACGTTGCGTGTGCCGCCTTGGCCGCCGTAGTAGCCGCTGCCGCCCTGGGCGCCGTCGAACCACATTTCAAACTGGTCGGTGCCATACTGTGCCAGCTCGGCGCATTGGGCCAGGAACACTTCGTTCACGTAGCGCGGCGTGCCGTAGAGGGCGCTGTTGCGGTCCCACGGCGAGATGTAGAAGCCATACTTCATGCCGAGGTCCTTGGCGGCTGCGGCAAAGTCGCGCGGGATGTTGGTCTGCGGGCCGTAGGTACCACCGCTGCGGGTCACGTTGTGGTCGGTGGTCTTGGTGGGCCACAGGCAGAAACCGTCGTGGTGCTTCACCACGGCGATGCCGCCCTTCATGCCGGCGGCCTTGACGGCTTCGAGCCACTGGCGCGGGTTGGGCGCGGCCGTGGGGTTAAAGGTGGTTTCGGCTTCGTCGCCGTTGCCCCACTCCAAGCCCGTGTAGGTGTTCATGCCGTAGTGGAAAAAGGCGTAGAATTCCGTTTCCTGCCATAACATCTGGCGTTCGCTGGGGAGGGGCTGTACCGGTACCGGCTCGTTGTCCGGGTTGGCAAGGCTCTGTTGCACAATGGCAAAGTCGCCCTGGGCCAAGCCGACGAGCGGAAGCCCCGACAGACCGATTGTGCAAAGCACTTTCGTAAATCTTTTCATGTGTATAAACGTTAGCGTGAAATTTCAACTTCCAAATGTACGCATAAAATGCGTGCGGACGTAATTTTTACGGCCACTATATGTTGTAAAACATAAAATTGGGACGGTTCGGGGCGTTTTTGCTCTGTTTTCCGCTCTTTTTTCAATGGCCCGTGGCCGTGGCGGCGTCCTCGCCGGCGGGGCTGGCGGTGGGGGCTTTCTTGCAGCGTTCGTAGAGGGCCTTGTAGAAGCGGTGGCGCGTGAGCGTGGCGGCACAGCCAATGATGATGAGCTTCGAGCGGGCGCGGGTCATGGCCACGTTCATGCGCCGCAGGTCGCTCAGGAAGCCAATCTGCCCCGCGTCGTTGGCGCGCACGAGGCTCACCAGCACGACGTCGCGCTCCTGCCCCTGAAAGGCGTCCACCGTGTTGACGGTGATGGCGGGCAGCAGGGGGCGCAGCGCGTCGTAGCGGCGGATGATGCTGCGCAGATACTGCACCTGGGCGCGATAGGGCGAGATGATGCCGATGTCGGCGCGCTCGCTCACGAGGCGGGCCCGCCCGATGCGCTCCACGTAGGCGGCGAGCGTGTCGAGCGTGAGCCGTGCCTCGGCCTTGTTGACGCGGCCGAAGTTGCGCCCCACGAACGTTTCGCGGAAGCTGTCGCCCTCCGTCGGGCTGTCGAGGCTTTCCGACGTGTCGACCCACACGAGGGGCTCGTCCATGTCGTCGAGCAGGCTGCGGTGGCTCACCTCGGGCGCGGCCACCAGGCGGCCGCCGTAGAACCACTCCGAGGGGAAGCGCATGAGCGTCTCGTTCATGCGGTATTGCACCGTGAGCAGGCGGACGCACTCGGGCTTCGTTTCGGCTATCTGCTCCATGAGCGTGTGGCCCAGTCCGCCGCGCATGGCTTCGGGACACTTCACGGTGGGCGGTAGCTGGCAGTGGTCGCCGGCCAGCACGACGCGGTCGGCCTTTTGCAGGGCTATCCAGCAGGCGGCTTCGAGGGCCTGGGCCGCCTCGTCGATGAAAAGCGTGTGGAAGCGGTGGCCCGCCAGCAGCTGGTGGGCACTGCCGGCCAGCGTGCAGGCCACGACGCGCGCCCCGTCGAACAGGGCGTGGCGTATGCGCAGCTCGAGCTCGTCGGCCTTCTCGCGCAGGCGCGCCAGTTTCTGGTGGTGCGAGGCCTGGCGGCTCTTGCGCGGCAGCGAGCGGAGCTGTCGCAGCGATCGGCGCACGGCCCACAGCGCGGGGTAGTCGGGGTGGGCCTCGAAGCGGCGCTCGTAGGTCGAGGCCAGCATCTTTTCCGTCACGCGCGTGGGATTGCCTATGCGCAGCACGGCCACGCCGCGGTCGGCGAGCTGTTCCGAAATCCAGTCGACGGCTGTGTTGCTTTGGGCACACACCATCACCTGAGGCTCGCGGCGCAACACTTCGCAGACGGCTTCGACGAGCGTCGTCGTTTTCCCCGTTCCGGGCGGGCCGTGCACCACGCTCACGTCGCGTGCCCTGAGCACGTCGTTCACGGCGGCCTCCTGCGCCGCGTTGAGCCACGGCAGGCTCACCGGCTGTGTCTGCACGGGGCGGGCCGTCGGGGCCGCCGTGTGAAACAGGTCGCGCAGCTCGGCCAGACGGTCGCCCTTGGCAGCGATGACGCGATCCAGGGCGCTGAACATCAGGCGGTACGTCGTTTCGTCGAAATGGAGCTGCACGCCCGGGCGGTCGGCCTCTTGGAGCCGGGCCAAGGCGGCTTCGGACGGCAGTACCACCACCATGCGTCCCTCCTCGGCAAAGCTCACCGTGCCCGTGAAGTTGAGATAGTGGATGCCGCCGGCTCCGTCTTCGTCGAAGAAGGCCACGCTGCGGCCGTACTCGAAGCAGTGTTCCACGCCCTCCTCTTCGCGGCGGACAATCTCTACGACGAAGCGGTCGAGCGAGTTGTAGTAGCTGCGGCCCAGCGCCACCGAGCGCCAGCATTCGCCCCGCCGCGCCAGGCGGTCGAGGCCCATCGTCTCGGTGGCCCGGCGAAAGGCCGCCTTCTCATATTCGTATTCCAGCTTGAGCAGTTCGCGCTGGCGTGTCAGCGATAAGTTCATGTGCAGGCTGTGGCTGTCGGGGTTAATAGACGTCGGGGCTCGACGAGCGCTCCACGCTCACCTGCACCGAGGCGTTGCGCCCCAGTTTGAAGTCGAGCATGGCGCCAATGCGGTCGCCGCCCGGCCGCCAGAACAGGGGGAAAGCCTTTCCGCCCGGCCACTTGTGGCGCGGGAAGAAGCTCTTCGTGCCGTAGGCATAGACGCTCACGGCGTCCGTCAGCCGGTAGGCCAGGGTGGCGGCCACGCCGCCTTCGGTGAGGCGCAGCGGGCCCCAGTCCCAGTTGTCGGCGTAGACGCCGGCGGCCACCGATAGGCGGTCGGTCAGGGGCAGGGCATAGGCAAAGGCCGCGCTCTGGCCGAAGCCCACGCCCTTCAGCGCCCCTTTGCCAAAGCCCACCGAGAGGCTCATCGAAAATTGTGCGTTGAAGCCCTCGTGCAGCCACCACGACGCGCTGCTGCCGTCGCGCCAGAACGGGTCGGTGGCGTCGAAACCCGGAGCGCGCAGCAGAAAGGCAGGCTCCTCTTCGGCCGGGAGCGGGGCGAGCGAGTCGGCCGCGGCGGCGGGCAGGCCGTGGTCGCCGTCGGAGGCGTCCACCTGGGCCGCCAGCGATGCCGGCAGCAGGCAGAGCAGGGAGAACAAGAGTTTTTTCATTGCATACAGGGCGGTTCGGCCGAGGCTTCCGCAGGCGTTTGCGTGCCCCGGCCCCGCATCAAGAGCAAAGGTAGGCGTTTTTTCGCGCCCGCACAGCCGCCTTGGCTCATTTTTGCCCATTTTAACCCGCATCCATGCCCCGCAGCGCAGCAGTGCCCGGCGGCCGTCATCAGGCCGGGGCAGGGCACCCCAATGCGGCGCGGCGCTCCTTTTTTAACACGGAGAATCGATTATTTTCGAGCGCATCGCCCGACGCTCGCAAATGAGCGAAAATCAGAAACGCCTGACAATGAAGCACATCCGCGCGAAGCCCCGCCGCTCGGAAGCCTAAAAACGCCATTTTCGCCACTATATGGCACAAATCGGGGCCAATTTTCACCCCGAAAGTGCCCATGGATCGGAAAATCCATGGGATGGAATCGCAAATCCAAGGGATGGATCGGCGATTCCATGGGATGGATCGACAAAACCATGGGATGGATCGGCGAAACCATGGGATGGATCGGCCCGAACATCCCGCCCCGCCGCCTTTCCAACGCTAAAAAGCGGCGCAACCCGCCCGTCCGCTTTAACGGTTTGCCATATAGCGCACAAGGTGCGCGAGGGTGTGGAAGCACGGGGCGAGCCGTATGTGCAGGGGCGGCATGAACTACGCCACTCCACAGGCGGGCATCCCGCCGCAGGGGCGGCCTCGAAGAGGCCCGGCTATGAGTAACCGCGGGTGGAGCGCAGCGGAACCCGCGGTACGGACACGCCCAAGGAAAAGAGCCTCGAAGAGGCGTTTATGCCGCAAGCCGACACGGGCATAACGACCTCTTCGAGGCCGATCCCTCGCGGTGTGATTTCGTGCCGCGGGTGATATTCCGCCGCAAGGGAAATCCGCCACGTAGAGACGCGATTCATCGCGTCTCACCCGCTCGGGGCGACAGCCCCGCCACGACATTCTACCCACGCGTGCGCGGTTTGCTTGTTTTGCG
>CASFRV010000013.1:0-55454 GCA_949297215.1 uncultured Bacteroidales bacterium
GCGGCCCGCTCGCGCCGGCAGACGTAGGGCGGATTGCTCACAACGACGTCGAACGAGCACCCCGTGGGCGGCGGCGCCAGCAGGTCGCGGCGACGGAAGCGCACCCGGGCCCCGCAGGCGTCGGCGTTGGCGCGGGCCACGGCCAGAGCGGCCTCGGACAGGTCCCACGCCTCGACGCTTGCGCCGGCCAGCCCCCGTGCCAGCGCCACGGCGATGCAGCCGCTGCCCGTACCGGCGTCGAGCACGCGCAGCGTGCGGCCGGCCTCGGCGCGGAGCACGCGGTCGACGATTTCCTCGGTCTCGGGGCGGGGGATGAGCACGTCGGGCGTGACGCGCAGGCGCAGGCCGCAAAAGCTGCACGACCCGAGCACATACTGCACCGGCTCGCCCGCCGCCAGCCGCGCCACGAGGGCGTCGAGCCGCTCCTGCTCGGCTGCTGTGAGGGCCCGCGCCGTGCCGGCATAGAGCTCCGTGCGCCCGATGCCGAAGGCCTCTTCGAGCACGAGCAGGGCCACCGCCCGCGCCTCGCGCGCGTCGTATTCGGACGGAAGCGCGTCAACAATCTGTCTGTAAAGCCTGTCCATGAATATTCCTCTTTTTTTCGGGCGCAAAAATACAAAAGTTATTCGGCTCGCAGCGAGGATGCTGCGACGAGGCTGGATGTCCGCTGCGTAGAGACGCGATTCATCGCGTCTCTCACGTCCCGGATGGCCCACACGCGGGAAGAATGCCGGGGCGGGGCGCAGCCCCGAGCGGGGGAGACGCGATGAATCGCGTCTCTACGTGGCGGACTGCCCATGCGGCGGGGAATGTGTACCGCGAGGCATGACGGCCTCGAAGAGGCCGGGCTATGAGTAGCCTCGGGTGGAGCGCAGCGTAACCCGAGGTGGGGCGGCGGGTGGTGAAGTCGGCCTCGAAGAGGTCGCTATGCCCGTGGTGGCAGGTGGCATAGACGCCTCTTCGAGGCTCTCTTCGTTATGCGTGTGCGTACCGCGGGTTCCGCTTCGCTCCACCCGCGGCTACTGATAGGTCGGCCTCTTCGAGGCCGGCCGTGCGGCTGCGGTGATGGCAGCGAGGCTGGATGAATCGCGTCTCTACGTGGCGGACTGCCCGTGCGGCGGGAAAGATATCCGCGAAGCCTCCGCCCCACCCTGCCGCGCACAGATTTTGCGCCGCGCGCTTGCCCGTTTTCGCAGAAAAGGATAGCTTTACCGCCGAAAACTGCTTATAAAACCTGCATGACATGACCACACGCGAAGAAGACGAGAAATGGATGCGCCGCTGCCTCCACCTGGCGCGCGGCGGCACCGAACACGCGGCGCCCAACCCCTTGGTGGGCGCCGTCATCGTTCACCGCGGCCGCATCATCGGCGAGGGCTGCCACGTGCGCTGCGGCGAGGGACACGCCGAGGTGAACGCCCTGCGCGCAGTGAAGCCGGAGGACCGCCCGCTGCTCCGCGAGAGCACCATCTACGTGAGCCTCGAACCCTGCGCCCACTACGGACGCACGCCGCCCTGCGCGCGCCTCATCGCCGAGGTGGGCATCGGGCGCGTCGTGGTGGGCTGCATCGACCCCTTTGCTCGCGTGCAGGGCCGCGGCGTGGCCATACTGCGCGAGGCGGGGGCCGAGGTAGTGACGGGCGTGCTCGAGGACGAATGCCGCGCGCTGAACCGTCGCTTCTTCACCGTGCAGGAGCTCGGGCGGCCCTTTGTCACGCTGAAATGGGCCCGCTCGGCCGACGGCTTCCTGGACCGCCGGCGCTCGCCCCACGAGGCACCGGCACGGCTCTCCACACCGCTGAGCTGCCTGCACGCCCACCGGCTGCGCTCACTGCACGAGGCCATCGCCGTGGGCCACACGACGCTCACGGCCGACCGCCCGCGGCTCGACGTGCGCCACTGGGACGGCCCTTCGCCCCGCCGCTTCGTGGTGGGGCAGCCCGCTCCGGGCGAGCTGCCCGAGGGATTCCGCGCCGCCGAAAGCCCCGAGGCCCTGCTCCGCCTGCTGCAAGCCGAGGGGGTGCAGACGCTGCTTGTCGAGGGGGGCCGCCGCACGCTGCAATCGTTCCTCGACGCCGGCCTGTGGGACGAGGCGTGGGAGGAAACGGCCACCCTCGTGCTGGGCGACGGCGTGGCGGCACCCGTCGTTCCGCCCGGCGCCGTGCGTACGGCCCTGACGCGCCTGGGGGCTGCCTTTACGCGCTATCGCAACCCGCGGCCTGCGGGCATGGATTGAAGGGCGCTCTCCCTCCTCCACCTCACGGCACAAAACAATCCGCCCCATTGAGAGCCTGCCCACAGCGGGGCGGCCCTCAATGGGGCGGATGTCGGTTGTCGCGGCAGCCGCGAGGGGCTCAGAGCACGATGCTCTCCACCTCGACGCGCTCGTGCATGAAGAGGGCGGCGCTCTCGCGAAACTTGTCGGCGTTTTCCGTCGTCAGGTAGCGGCACGTGCCGCCCTGCGAGCAGGCTGCCTCCATCTCGGGGTGACGCCTGAGATAGTCGGTGAGGCTGGCGGCCACATATTCGCCCTGCGGGATGATGCGCACGCCGGGGGGCGTGTATTTCACGATTTTGGACATGAGCAGGGGGTAGTGGGTGCAGCCCAGGATGAGGGCGTCGATCTGCGGGTCGAGGCGCAGGATGCCCTCGATGCGCTTGCGCACGAAATAGTCGGCCCCGGGCGAGTCGAACTCGTAGTTTTCGACCAGCGGCACCCACATGGGGCAGGCCAGGCCCGTCACGGTGATGTCGGGGAAGAGCTTGTGAATTTCCAGCGTGTAGGAGCCCGAGTTGACCGTCCCGGCGGTGGCCAGCAGGCCCACGTGGCGCGTGCGGGTGAGGGCGCCGATGGCCTCGACCGTGGGCCGTATGACGCCCAGCACACGGCGCGAGGGGTCGATGCGGGCCAGGTCGTTCTGCTGGATGGTGCGCAAGGCCTTGGCCGAGGCCGTGTTGCACGCCAGGATGACCAGGCGGCAGCCGCGGGCAAAGAGGGCCTCGACGGCTTGGAGCGTGTACTCGTAGACCACCTCGAACGAACGCGGCCCATAGGGCGCCCGGGCGTTGTCGCCCAGGTAGAGATAGTCGTAACGGGGCAGGTATTGACGTATCTGGCGGAGGATGGTGAGGCCGCCGTAGCCCGAATCGAACACGCCGATGGGGCCCGCCGAGGGGACAGCGGAAACAGCAGGTGCGGTCATGGCTCGGGAGCGTCTAAGGGTCGGACGGGTGTGGCCGGGCGCGGCTCAAGCGGCTGCACGCGCTGCAACTTGGCCCGGACGAAAGGCATGGCATCTTCGCAGAGCGCAGGCGCCACAAAGGGAAACGAGGGTACGTCGGTGTTGATGATGAGCTCGTAGCCGCGCTCCTTGCCCACGGCGTCGAGCGCCGTGCGCAGGATGCCAAGCACGGGGCGGCAAAGGTCGCGCTCGGCGGCTGCCAGAAGGCTGTCGGCGGCGTGGCGGAAGTGGAGCCCCTTTTCCATGGCCTCCTGCAAGTCGCGCTGGCGCTTGAGCATGATGTTTTGCGGAAAGTCTTTCTGCCCTTCGAGAAACTCGGTGAACATGCGCTTGAACGACTCCTCGTTGTAGCGCGCCTCGGCCTCATACTTCTGCCTCAGCCCGGCCATCTTGCGCTGCACCTCGACGTATTCGGGCATCTGGTGGAGCAGGCTGTCGTAGCTCACGAGACCATACTTGGCCTGCGCCCGGGCCGACACGGCCGCCACGACCGAAAACAGGGCCAGCAGGCCCGCAATGCATAGCTTCTTCATGTGTTGATGTCGTTAGGACGTATGCTGCATAAAAACACAGCGGCGGAGGCGCACTGACGTGCACCCCCGCCGCTGTTTCATACGTTGCGTTTCGTGTTATTTCTTAATACTGAGCAGCTCCACGCGGAAGATGAGGGTGGAGTTGGCCGGTATCTGCTGATTGTCGCGCTCGCCGTAAGCCAGCTCGGCGGGGATGACGATTTCCCACAGCGACCCGACGGGCATCATCTTCAAGGCCTCGGTCCAACCCGCGATGACTTCGTTGACGCGGAACGTGGCAGGACGCTTGCGCTGGTAGGAAGAATCGAAAATGGTGCCGTCGATGAGCCGTCCCTCGTAGTGGACTTCGACACGGCTCGTGTCGGTGGGCAGCTCGCCCGTACCCTTCGACAGAACGGAGTATTGCAGACCGCTCTTCGTCGTCTTGACGCCCTTTTGCTTGGCGTGCCGGGCCAGATAGTCGGCGTTGGCTTTCTTGTAGACGCCCTTGTAGTAGTTGAACTGACGCTCGGCGAGCTTGAGGGCCGAGTCGGGCGTGAGGCCCTTGGCCGTGCCGAGCAGTCCGTCGCACAGGCCGCGCGTAAACTCGGCGTACTGCGTGTAGGTGGTGTCCTCGGAACCCGTGGCCTGCTTGTTGAGCATGGGCACAACCTGGCGGCGGTTCATCTCGGCAATGCGCAGACCTGCGGCAAAGGCCATGGCCCGCTTGGCTTCAGCCTCGGAAACGTTGGCGGCAAGGCCCTTGGCCACGTCGGCAATGTAGGCCGTGTCGATGCCCTCGCGCATGACGAGGTATTGCTTCAAGCTTCCGCTCTGCGAGAGGCCCATGGCGTAGCTGAACGAGTCGGCCGGCACGGGCTGCACGTCCGTCGCGAGCGGTTTGGCGGGCGCATGCTTCTTACGCGTGCTGCGCTGAGCCGAGGCCGAGCCGCAGAGCAGCGCCAACGCGAGAAGATATACGAGTTTCTGTTTCATGATGGTTTGACGTGTAGGGATGAATTGAACGTGCGGCCGCGGCTCAGTTGCCGATGGCCACCAGTTTCACCTTGAAGATGAGGGCGGCAAACGGAGGGATGTTGCCGTAAGGCTGACCGCCCTCGCCGTATGCCTGGTCGTAGGGGATGTACACTTCCCACTCCGAACCGACGGGCATGTGCGTCAGGGCTATCTGCCAGCCGGGGATAACGTTGGAGATGGAGAACGTGGTGGGCTTGCCTTCGTTGCGCTCGGACGAGTCGAACACGGTGCCGTCGACGAGACGGCCCTCATACGTCACCTGCACGGTGTCGGTCGGGGCGGGCATCTCGCCCGTGCCCGTGGTAATCACCTTGTAGAGCACACCGTTTTGCAGCTTCTGTACGTCTTTCTCCTTGGCTTTCTTGGCCATGAACTGCTCGCTTTCGGCCTTTTCCTTCTTGTAGCGCTCGGTCTGGGCCTTCTTGTAGAGCTTCTGCATGTGCTCGTCGGCCACGCCGTTGGCCTCCATCGGGCCAATCACCTTGCCGTCGATTTTCAGCGCGCTGCGATCGTTAAGGCCGGCGCCAAGTCCTGCCAGAATGTTCTTACGGCTCAGCTCCTGCGTGCTGTCGGGGAACAGATTGCGGTCGATGTTCTGCAACTGGGCGTTGAGCTGCATGCCACTCATGATGCCCATGTAGCGGGCCATCTTGGCCTTGTCGTCTTCGGCCAGGAGGCCTTCGCGCATACCTTTGACAAACTCGTCCATATATGCGGAGTCGACCTGCATCTGCGGCATCATGCCTTTGATATAGGCCGAGTAGGAAAGACCGAGGGCGTAGGAAAGCGTGTCGGTCTCGCTCTTCATGTTGCTCTTGGGCGCACCGTTGTTGCAGGCGCTCAGGAGGGCTGTGGCGGCAACGGCCGCCATGATGAAAATCTTCTTCATATTGCGAATGTTTTTATTGTCGGATGGAGAATGGTCAGACCACTTCGATGAGTTCAACGTCGAAGATGAGGGCTGCATAGGGAGGGATGCTCTGGCCGGCGCCCTGCGAGCCGTATGCCAGGCCGAAGGGGATGAAGAAGCGGTACTTGGCTCCTTCTGCCATGAGTTGCAAACCTTCGGTCCAGCCGCGGATGACACCGTTGAGGGGGAAGGTGGCGGGCTCGCCGCGGCGGTAGGACGAGTCGAACACGGTGCCGTCGATGAGCGTGCCCTCGTAGTGACACTTCACGCGGTCGGTGGCTTTGGGCTTGCGTCCGTTGCCTTCGCGCAGGACTGTATATTGCAGGCCGCTGGGCAGGACGACGACGCCGTCCTTTTGGGCGTTCTCAGCCAGGAAGCGTTCGCCGGCCTCGCGGGCGGCTTTGCTCAGTTCGGCCTCGCGGGCTTGCAGAAACTCGGCCACCGTGCGTTGCGCATCGGCCCCGTCCATCTGTGTTTCGCCCCCGGCAAGCACGGCGCCAATGGCTGCTGCGAAATCTGCTCCGTCGAGAGCGTCGGCGCCCACGCCCATACTTTTGAGGTTCTGGCCTATCACCATGCCCAGTGCGTAGCTCAGTTTGTTCATGTCAAAATAAATGGTTTCAGAAACGTTTAAAATGAATGGATTGCGCGCAAAATTACAACTTTTCTTCCATTGCATCGGCGCAGGCCCGCCGGAAAAAGCCTGCGCGGCGGGGCTTTTACGTTTTTTTGCCCCGGCTCTCGGTTCTGCGGTACGAAAAAGGCCCGCATGCGGGCCTTATATATATAATATGGTGTGGTGCGGGCCTCAGAGCTTGGAGCCGAAGGAGAGGTCGCCCGCGTCGCCGAGGCCGGGCACGATGTAGGCGCGGTCGTTGAGGGCGGGATCGACGGCGGCGCACCAGAGGGTGACGTCGTCCGTCGGGAAGACGCGCTGCAAATGGGCGATGCCCTCCTCGGCGGCTATGGCCACGCAGATGTGCATACGGTCGGGGCGGCCGCCCGTCGTGACGAACGACTTATAGGCCAGCTCGATGCTGCCGCCCGTGGCCAGCATGGGGTCGACCATGAGGAAGGTGGAGCCGTCGAGGCGGGGCGAAGCGATGTATTCGAGGTGGATTTTCAAGTCGTCCTTGCTGCCTTCTTCGCGATAGGCGGCCACGAAGGCCGAGTCGGCGCCTTCGAACACGTCGAGGAAGCCCTCGTGGAAGGCCAGGCCGGCGCGCAGCACGGTGCCCACGACGATGCGGTCGTCATAGGTGGGCGTATCTTTGGTGCCGAGGGGCGTCTGTATGGTTTTGACCGAATAGCGCAGCGTGCGGCTCAGCTCGTAGGCCATGGCCCGGCCGATGCGCGTCAGGTTGTGGCGGAACAGCGCGCGGTTCTGCTGGTAGTTGACGTCGCGCAGCTGCGCCATGAAGGTGTTGATGGCCGTGTTGTCGGCCCCCAGATTGATGACTTTCATGAAAATATGCGGGTTGTTTTGTTTTTCCTTGCCGTAATCTGTGCAAAATTACGACAAACGCCCCATGCGGCCAAACGCAAAAACGTCTCTTTCGCCCGCAGCTCCGAAACGGAGCGGACGAAAGAGACGTTGCCCGGCAGCCCCGGCCGGCGGACGGGGGCGCGTCAGTGGCGCTGGCGGCGCACGCTGTACGTGCCGCGCGAGCGGGTCGACGAGCTGCGCTGCTGCTTGGTGGCCTTGGTCTTGGTGCGCGTTTTCTTGGCGCTCACGCCGCCCGACGAGCGGCGGGTCGACGTGCCGCGGCGTCGCGTGGCCTTGGGCGCCTCGGCTTCCTTGTCGTCGACGGCCGTGGCCACCGAGTCGGTGGCGGCGGGCGGCACAGAGTCCTTGCCCCACACGTGTTTCTCGAAGTCGGCCAGCTCCTTCTCGATGCGTTTCTGCTCTTTCACCACGGTGGTGTCGCCCTCGGTCTCGGCGATGAGCAGTTTGTCCTGCAAGTTGGTCGTTTTGTAGATGGTTCCCTTGTAGAGGTTGAGGGTGAAGTAGTCGTCGGCCGAAATCATGGCTGCGTTGTTCACGCTGCTGCCCATGAGCATGAGCTTGGCCAGGTAGGGCGCCGCTTCTTCATACTTTACCCAGAACATGGGATACTTTGCGTCCATGCCGCCGAAGTCGTCGCCGCGCTTGAGCACGGGGCAGATGGCCGTCACCTTTGTCTGGAACGTAGCGGTGTGCTGGTTATAGTAGACGCTCTCCTTAACGAAGTAGGACCGCACCTCGTCGGAGGGCAGGTCGGCGTCGTTCACGCGGATGCGCCCGTCTTTCGACTCGTAGAGAATCTGATAGCGGTCCATGAGCGCCTTGCCCTTGATGGTGTTGTCGTCGGAGAAGTCTTCGTTGCCGTCGAGCTTGTAGTCGTAGGCCTTGATGTTGCCGCGCAGCACGAGCTTGAAGAGCGAGACGAAGAGGTTTTCGCGTCCGTTCTGCGGGGTGGAGGGATAATAGAGCGTGGCGTTCTCCTCTTTCGTCAGGTCGATCTCGCGGTAGATGTCGCGGCGCCACACGGCGTCGTCGGGCATCGGGACGGCCGTCGGGAAGTCGCGGTGGGCCGAGGCCACGGGCGTTTTGCTTTCTTTTTCCTGCTGTGCCTTGCGGCGAGCGGGTGGCTGTGCCGTAGCGGCCAGCGTGGCGAGACACAGGAGGGTGAGTATGATGCGTTTCATTGTCGGATGTTTTATGCTTATGGGGCCGTGGCCCGCGGGTGGTGCTTGGGGTTGGGTGTCAGTTGACGATAACTTCCGTGGCTGTGGGCAGGGTGCGCTCGATGCCGTCGGGGCCCACGGCGCGCACGGAGGTGATGTAGAAGCGCTGGCCGCGCCGCAGCGAGCGCATCAGGTCGCGCTGTGCCTGGGTGAAGCCGGGGCCGGCCGACACCTCGGGACGGGCGTTGCCCATGCGGTCGAAGAAGACGGTCTGGAAGCCCAGCACGCGGAAGGGGATGTTGAGCAGTCCGTCGTCGATGGCGGCGCTGATGCCCTGAGCGCCGAGCAGCTTGCTCTTGGCCAGGCGGCCGCCGCGGAAGCGCTCGTCGCCCATGGCCACGAAGGCCGTCGGGTCGGGCAGCTTGCGCACCTTGAAGGTGTACTGCCCCATCGTCTGGCGCCGGCCGTTCACCTCGCCCGTCACGGTGAAGGTGACGTCGCTGCCCACGGCCGTGGGGCGGGCTATATACTTGCCCTCGCCGCGCGCCGTGAGGCTGCCGCCCGTCATGCTCACGCTGATTTTGTCGGGGGCTATGCCCGAGGCCGACACGCTCACGGGGTTTTCGAAGCCCGCATAGAGCACGTTCATCAGGTCGGCCGCCACGGTGGCGCCCGTGGGCGGGGCGATGACGTTGTAGCGCTGCGTAAACTCGCGGCGTATGATGTCGCCCGCGGCGTTGGGCATGAGGATGTAGCCCGAGAAGGAGTATTGGCCCGGGCCGCCCACGCGGAAGGTGTAGCGTCCGTCGGCGGCGATGCGCCGTCCGTTCACGTAGATTTCGGGGCGCTGCGTCGTGTCGACGGCAGCCATGAAGATGCGCGACGAGAACGTCTCGCCCGGCAGGAGCGTGGTGGCCTCGGGCAGCACGTAGGCGTTGAGCTCGTTCACGCGGATGTCTTTCAGGTCGATGTTGGAGATGAGCGTGTGGAGCACCTCGTTTTCGGCCTTGCGCACGTCGCCTTGCAGCTTCGAGAGCATGGTGACGGCGGCGATGGCGGGCATTTCCTCAAACATGTACGACTCCCAGTTGCGTCCCATGTAGTCGGCCTTGCGGGGCACGTCGGTGCTCAGGTTCGAGGCGATGATGGCGCGCTGTTTGGGGTCGGTCACGAAGCGCAGTATCCCGTCGCGATAGCGGTTGATGGCGTCGTAGAGCACGCGGCCCTGCCCCCTGACGGGTGCCAGCATGACGTGGCTCGCGGCTTCCAGGTCTTCCTGGTTCTGCAAGTCGTCGGGCGTGCCGTCGCGGCCGTCGGCCTCGCGGGCGATGGCCCATTTCAGGCGGTCGGCCAGGTGGTAGAGCGAGTCGGACATGGCGCGCACCTGCGCGGCGCGGTCGTACCACGGCTTCACCTTGGCGGGGTTGGCTTTGAGCTGGCGGGCCAGGTCGGCATAGATGGCTTCGTTCTCTTTCATCGCGTTGCCCGTCGTGCGGCGCAGGCTTTCGCCCATCAGCGTGAAGCCTTTGAGCACGTCGCTCGACACGTTGAGCGCGAGCATGGCCATCAGCAAGATGTACATCAGGTTGATCATCTTCTGACGCGGCGAGACGGGTCTTTTCTTTACAGCCATTCTTCTTTACGGGTGCTTGTGCTTATATATAATAGGCGTGTCGCGGCGCGGTCATTCGGCGGCTGCGCCGGCGGCGTTCTTCATGTTGACGGTGAGGGCCTTGATCATGCGGCCATACACGCCGTTGAGCTCTTCGATCTGGGCGGCCAGGCGCTGTGTCTGCTCGTTGATCTGGTCGATGGTGCCCACCTGCGAACTGAGCCCCTTGAGCTGCAGCTCGTAGATGCGGTTGATGCCCGTGAGCGTGCGGCCCAGCATCTCCATCTCCTCGCTGTCGCGGGCCAGGCGGCCGCTCTGCTCGTCCACCTTTTGGAGCGTGTCGGTCAGGGCTTGCAGCTTGGCGATGTAGGTCTGCGTGGCCTCTTCCATCTCGGGCGAGAGCACGGCCTGGGCGCGGCGCAGGAGCTCGTCGTTGGCCAGGCGGATGATTTCGGCCAGGCGGGCGGCGTCCACGTCGACGGGCGGCAGCTGCTGCATGGCCGGTCCGGCCGGCTGCGCGGCGCCCTGCGGCGTGGCGGCTGCGGCCTGTGCTGCGGGCGCGGCCGTGCCTGCACCGGGGGCCGTGGCGGGTGCGCCCCCGCCGGCGGTGATGAAGATGCCTCCACCCATGACGCCCCCTGCGGCGGGCGCGGCCGTGGCGGCGGCAGCCGGGGCGGCGGTGGCGGGAGCGTCGCCGGCGGTTTCGGACGCGTCGGCTGCGTCGTTGTCAGCGTCGGTTTCCTCCTCGTCGTCCTCGTCGGTCAGGCCCAGGCGGGCGGCTATCTGCTCGTCGGTCTCATAGTCGGGCGGAAGCTCCTTGCCGACCTCCGTCTTGTCGAAGGGCCGGTCGAAGGCCGAGAGGAAAAACACGATGACCTCCGTGCCCATACCGATGAAAAGCATGAGGTTGCCGCCCGGCAGGTGGGTGAGCTTGAAGAGAGCACCGAGAATCACGATCGACGCACCCCAGCTGTAAGCATAGTTGAGGAACGTCTGGCCCGGCACGCTGTCCATCCAGTGTTGCAGGCGCACTACAAAGTTTATCTTGGGCATATCGTTTTGCTTTTAGGGTCGGGGTGATGATGTCATTTCTTGTCCTTGCTCGTGGTGACGGCCTTGGAGCGCACGCAGCGGAAGCCGATGTAGGAGCGCGGCTGGTTCTGATACTCCCAGGTGCGCCATGCCGAGCGGATGTAGGACACGGGGTCTTTCCACGAGCCGCCGCGCACGCTCTTGCGCTTGAGCACGTAGGGGTCTTCCTTGGCGGCGTCGTAGCGGAGCTGGGGGTTGACGTCGCTCATGGCCGCCACGCCCGCCTCGGTATAGACGGTGCTGGTCCACTCGGCCACGTTGCCCGCCATGTCGAAGAGGCCGTTGCTGTTGGCTCCGTAGATGCCGGCCTGCGAGGTGATGAGGTTGCCGTCCTCGGTGTAGTTGCCCTCGTCGGGCTTGAAGTTGGCATAGAAGCACCCCTTGTCGTTGGTCATGTCCTTGCCGCTCCACGGGAAGGGGTTGCCCTCCTTGCCGCGGGCCGCATATTCCCACTCGATTTCCGTCGGCAGGCGGTAGCGCTGTATGTAGCGGGCCTGGGCGCCCAGGCCGCGCAGCAGATACTCCGTGCGCCAGGCGCAGAAGGCCTTGGCCTGCTCCCACGTGACGCCCACGACGGGATAGTCGTTATACGAGGGCGAGGAGAAATAGAGGCGCATGTAGGCCTCGTTGTTGGCGTTGGGAAAGTCGTTGACCCAGCACGTCGTGTCGGGATAGACGGGCACGATGTAGGTGTTCAGGAAGTCGTAGAGGCTCGACAGGGGCCGCTCGATGGTTTGCGTCACGACCTGCCCGTTGTCGTCCACGTAGGCCGTGTCTTTCGATATCATGACCACCTCTTCGGGGTCGGCGGGGCGGTCGGTGTTCAGGTTGCGCTCGGCGGGGTTCAGGCGGTATTTGCGCAGGGCGGCCTTCTCGTAGTCGAATATCTCGTAGCGGTAGAGCATCTGGCTGGCGTCGAGCATGAGGGTGCCGTCGATGGGGTGACGCTTGTAGACGCTCATGATGGCGCGCTCCTGGTCCTCGGTGGGCTTGCGCCAGGGGATGGGCTTGGCCCAGTTGAGATGGGGCGTCACGGGGTCGCCGTTGCGGTCCACCTCGATTTTAAACGTCTCGTCGCCGCCATACGATGGGTCGGCCAGACGTTCGCGGATGATGGAGTCGCGCACCCACTCCACAAACTGGCGGTACATCGAGTTGGTCACTTCCGTCTGGTCCATCCAGAAGCCGTCGACCGATATTTCACGGCTCGGCACGACGGTGCCCCAGAGCGAGTCGTTCTCTTCGAGCCCCACTTTCAGATAGCCGCGCCTGACCTCCACCATGCCGTAGGGCACGGGCTCGGTAAAGGAGGCTCCGCGCTGCCCCGTGACCTCGCCGCCGTTCGACATGGCACGGCTCCCGCCGAAGCAGGACGTGAGCAGCAGGCCGGCCGCCAGGGCTGCGATGAGGGTTGTTGCTTTATTCATTGTCTGTTGCTGGTTTCTTTATCTGTGTTGGTGCGCCGCGCCGGGCTGCGCCGGGCCGTCGTCAGAGGAAGCGCACGCTGCGGTGCAGGTTTTTCCCCTTTTTCCCCAGGTTCAGGTCGAGGCGGTAGCCCAGCGTAATCTCGTGGTTGCCGCTTTCCAGGCCGATGCCCTCGGTGTTGGCCTCGTACGAATAGCTGATGTCCACCCCGTGAAAGGCGCCGCCCACGAGGAGCGTCACCGAATGGAGGGGGCTGTACGAGGCGCCGCCGTAGAAGCGCTTCTTGCCGTTCTCGAAGATGAAGCGGGCCGTGATGTCGCTGCGGAAGTTTCCCGCCGCATAGCGCAACATGACGGAGGGCGCTATCTTAAATAACGGGTTTCGCGTGCGGATATTGTATCCCGCCGTCAAATTAAGCAGCGGGTCGACCTTCCGCTCGTTCGTTTCGCCCAGATAGATGGTGGGCGCCGTCAGGTGCAGGCCCGAAAACGTGGCATACCACGGCCCCCGGGCATAGTAGAGACCCGCCGAAACGTCAAACTTCGAGCCCGACACCTCCGACGAGGGGAAGCCCGGGTCGTTGGCATCGCCCAGGTCGGCCCGCGAGCCGTCCACGCTCTCGTTGAGCATGTCGGCCTCCACGCCGATGCTGAGCTGCCCGCCAAAGAGCTTCAGGTGGTAGGCATACTGCACGGCGAAGCGCTTGCTCGAAAAGAGGCCGATCTCGTCGTTCAGGAACATGGCGCCCACGCCGTGTCGCGTCTTGCCAATCTGAAAGGCCATGTTGGCCCCGGCATACATCGTGCCGCCGGCGTCCTCAAAGCCCGTGGCATGGGCCTGATAGGCCGCGTTGATGTTCAGCTGGGGCGTGCGGCCCACGGCAGCGGGGTTATACTGCTGCTCCACATCCCAATAGTGGACAAAGGCCGGGTCATACTGCCCCCGGGCCTCGCCGCCGTCCCCCAGCCACAGCGCAGCCGCCGCGACGCACGCAAGCAGCCGCACGGCCCGCGGCCGCCGGCAGAAGCGTTGGAGACGGAATGGAGCTTTCGTCATGCCTGCACGTATTTGTCTGCTATTAATAACTCACGGGCCCCGCGGTTTATTGTGCAGTTCCCGTTTTTTGCCAAACAAATTTACGGCAACACGCGGGGAGAGCAAAGCGAAAACGCCATTTTTTTCGCCTCGCACGCCGCGCCCCGCCCCCTTCGGCCGCCCCGACACGCCCCCGCACAGCCCGCCGCGAAGCCCTGTGCGCTATATGGCACTGTGTTAATGCGGACAGCGACCGATGGTCGCGTTTTAGCGATTTTTCCGCGCTTCCATGCGGCGTTTTCGTGCATCCGTGCGGCGGTCCGAGCGATCCATCCCATGGAAATCCATCTCCATCCCATCGATTCGCCGATCCATCCCATGGAATTTCACATCTAAGGCCTGTTTTCGGAGGAAAATTCGGGGCGATTTGTGCCATATAGTGGCGAAAATCACATTTTCGGCCGTCTCTACGGCGGGATATCGCAGAGATATGTCTGAAAATGAAGCATTTACATTTTTCGCTCATTTGCGAGTAAGAGGGGGAGCGCGCGAAAATAATCGATTCTGCGTGTTAAAAAGTCGGGGTGCGGCAGCACTGACGGCCCCGAGCGAGCCGACTGAAAAAAATGCGGCGCGGCGCTTTCTCATTCCGCCCGTTTCTGCTACCTTTCGCCCCAAAAACCTAAGACTGATGAAGCTTTCCTCACTGCTGCTCTGCGCGGCCCTGCTCACGGCGGCCGTACCCCGCGACGCCCGGGCCGGGGACGGGCCCGTCCGCTTCGCCACCGACCCCACGACGGGGGCCATCGCCTCGCTCACCCTCGCGGGCGACACGACGGGCATGAACTGGATGCTGCGCACCGACGGCAGCCAGTATGCATGGGTCACGTCCAAATATGGCTGGGGCCTGGGCTATTTCACGGCCGGTGGCCGCACCCTTTCGTGGCACACGCCTGAGAGCGTGGCCGACGGCGGGCGGCGCGTTGTCTACACGGCGGGCGGCGTGCGCGTCGAGGTGGAGCGCAGCGAGGCCGGGGGAGGCTTTGCGGAGCGCTACACCTTTGTCAACGAGGGCGCTATGCCCGTGCGCCTCACCGACCTGGGCATCTACACGCCCTTCAACGACAACTATCCCGACGCCCGCACCTGCCTGAGGGAGCGCTGCCACGCCCACATCTGGCCGGGCGGCGCGGCGGCCTGGGTGGAGGCGCGGCGCATGAGCGGCCGGGGCACCGAGGTGGGCCTGATGCTCACGCAGGGCAACGTCGTCGACTACGACATCTGGGAGCGCGGACCCGAGCGGGCCAACTCCAACTTCCGCGGCGTCGTGGCCCTCTGCCCGGCCGACACCACGCTGGGCCCGGGCGGCCGCATGACGGTGGGCTGGCGCGTCTTTGCCTGCGACGGGCCCGAGGGCTTCCGCCGCAGCGTGCTCCGCTACGGCGGCACCCTGGCCGAGGCCGACCGCTACGTGGCCACCGTGGGCGACACGGTGCGCGTCGCGCTGCGCACGGCCCGCGGCACGCGCCACCGCGACGTGCGCATCGGCCGCACGGGCGACCACACCGTGGCGCTCGACCTGGGCGGCGGGCGGCAAACCTGCGTGCGCCTGCTGGGCATACCCGCCCCCGAGGAGCTCGTGGCGCGGCGCGTGGCCTTCATCCTGGACCACCAGCAGATGAACGACACGGCCGACGCACGCTACGGGGCCTTCATGGTGTACGACAACGAGACCGGCCGCATCTACCTGAACGACGACGACCGTGCCAGCCACGACACCGACGAGGGGCGCGAGCGCGTGGGCATGGGCCTGCTCCTGGCCAAATGGTGCATGCTCCACCCCGACGCAAGGCTGCGCAGGGCCCTCGTGCGCTACGCCGCCTTCGTGCGCCGCGAGCTGCAAACGGCCGACTACACCACCTACTCGCAGACGGGCCGCCGCGGCTACCACCGCGGATACAACTACCCGTGGGTGGCCGACTTCTACTTTCACATGTACGACCTCACGGGCGACGCCCGCTATGCGGCCGACGGCTACGGCACGCTCTGCGCCTTCTTCCGCCACTTCGGCTACGGCTTCTATGCCATCGACATTCCCGTGCTCGAAAGCATGAAGGCACTGGAACGGGCGGGCATGAGCGCCGAACGCGACACGCTGCTGGCCCACTACCGCCGCACGGCCGCACGCTTTGCGGAGACGGGCCCCCTCTTTCCGCGCCACGAGGTGAACTACGAGCAGAGCATCGTGGCTCCGGCCGTGGCCTTCATGGCCGAGATGTACCTGCAAACGGCCGACACGGCCTGCCTGGCCTACGTGCGCCGGCTGATGCCCGCCCTCGAAGCCTTTGCCGGCAGCCAGCCCGCCTACAACCTCAACGGCATCGCCATACGCCACTGGGACGGCTACTGGTTTGGCAAACGGCCGCTCTATGGCGACACCTTCCCCCACTATTGGAGCACGCTGAACGCCGTGGCCTACTATTACTACGCCCGCTGCGGCGGAGGCGACGACTACCTGCGCCGCGCCCGCGCCATCGTGCGCGGCAACCTGTGCCTCTTTGCCCCCGACGGGCGGGCCTCGTGCGCCTATCTGGCCCCGCGCCGCGTCGACGGGCGCCCCGGCCACTACT
Organism: uncultured Bacteroidales bacterium; assembly: GCA_949297215.1. Classification (GTDB taxonomy): domain Bacteria; phylum Bacteroidota; class Bacteroidia; order Bacteroidales; family Bacteroidaceae; genus Alloprevotella. The sequence goes on from CASFRV010000013.1 coordinate 16,164, forward strand.
ACGACCCCTTTGCCAACGACCAGGACTGGGCCCTGGCCTTCTACCTGCTGGTGGAGCACGGCATATAGGCCGCGGGGCTTCCGGGGCGTCCCGCCCCGAAACGGCGGGGGCGCTCTGCTTCAAGGAAAAAGGCGGCAACGGGCTGCGGAGAAAAGCGTTTTTTTTCGTAATATTGCACCCTAATCACCTAAGCTCGACGAAGAAACATGCTGACGCTCGACCTCGTTTACAAAGCTACGACCGTGCTGTCGGGACTGGTGCGCCACACGTCGCTCATCCACACCGACAAGCTCAACCCGCTGTGCGACGTCTACCTGAAGCCCGAGAACCTGCAAGTGACGGGCTCGTTCAAGGTGCGCGGCGCCAGCTTCAAGATTGCCTCGCTCAGCGACGAGGAGAAGGCGCGCGGCGTCATTGCCTGCTCGGCCGGCAACCACGCTCAGGGCGTGGCCCTGGCGGCACGGCGCTACGGCATACCCTCGCTCATCTGCATGCCCGAGGGCGCACCCATCAGCAAGGTGGAGGCCACGCGCGAACTGGGAGCCGAGATACGCCTGGTCGAGGGCGTCTACGACGATGCCTACCGCGAAGCCATCAGGCTCAACCGGGAGAGGGGCATGACGTTTATCCATCCTTTCGACGACGAAATGGTCATCGCCGGGCAGGGCTCGGTGGGCATGGAGATACTGACGGACCTGCCCGAGGTGGACGTAATCGTCGTGCCCATCGGCGGAGGCGGACTGGCCAGCGGCGTGGCCTATGCCGTCAAGGCGCTCAAACCCGAGGTGAAGGTGGTGGGCGTACAGGCCGAGGGAGCCGCGAGCATGCTCACCAGCCGCGACCACAACCAGATCGAATGCCTGCCATCGGTGCTCACCATCGCCGACGGTATCGCCGTGAAAGAGCCCGGCGAGCACACGTTTGCTCTCTGCCAGCAGTATGTAGACGAAGTGGTGAGCGTGAGCGAGGACGAAATCTGCGCAGCCATACTGGCCCTCATCGAGCACCACAAACTCATTGCCGAGGGGGCGGGAGCCGTGAGCGTGGCGGCAGCCATGTTCAACAAAACGGAGGTGGCCGGGAAGCACGTGTGCTGCATCGTGAGCGGTGGCAACATCGACGTGACCATCCTGAGCCGCGTTATCAACCGCGGACTCATGAAGGGCGGCCGCACCACGGAAATGCTCATCGAAATGCCCGACCGCCCGGGCTCGCTGCTCGGCCTGTGCCGCGTCATCGTGCGCTTCGGCGCCAACATCATCTCGGTGCACCACGAGCGCAACGGCGAGAGCCCCGACGTCAACTCGTGCAACCTGCGCATCGTGCTCGAAACGCGCAATGCCGACCACATACGCGAGATACACCGGGCCATCGAGGCCGCGGGATACATCATCCTGATGGAGAAATAAACGACAACATGCATCTGCGCCGGGCCGGAGCCCGGCCTTTTCACACCATATTATATATATAAGCACATGGACATCAAAAGCAGCTGGAAAGAGAAAGGATACGTCGACGAACCCGTGCCTGCGGGCATCGACCTGCGGGCCGAGATAGACCGCCTGCGCCGCGAGCGCAACGCCGTCATCATGGCCCACTACTACACGGAGGGCTGCCTGCAAGACCTGGCCGACTTTGTGGGCGACAGCCTGGCGCTGGCCCAGAAGGCCGCCCGCACCGAGGCCGACGTCATCGTGATGTGCGGCGTCCACTTCATGGGCGAGACGTGCAAGATCCTCTGCCCCGGAAAAACCGTCATCGTGCCCGACCTGAACGCCTCGTGCTCGCTGGCCGAAAGCTGCCCCGCCGACCGCTTCGAGGCCTTTGTCAAGGCACACCCCGGCCACACGGTCGTTTCGTACGTGAACACGAGCGCGGCCGTCAAGGCCCTGACCGACGTGGTGGTCACCTCGGGCAACGCCCGCCAGATCGTGGAGAGCCTGCCGGAGGACACGCCCATCGTCTTCGGCCCCGACCGCAACCTGGGGGCCTACATCAGCAGCGTCACGGGGCGGCCGATGGTGCTGTGGGACGGCGCCTGCCACGTGCACGAGCGCTTCTCGGTGGAAAAGCTCGTGGAGCTGCGCCGCCAATACCCGGGAGCCAAGGTGCTCGTGCACCCCGAATGCAAAGGCGCCGTGGTGCGCCTGGCCGACGTGGTGGGCTCGACGGCCGCCCTGCTGAAATATGCCCGCGAGAGCGGGGAACAGACGTTCCTCGTCGTGACCGAGAGCGGTATCCTGCACGAAATGCGCCGCCTCTGCCCCGACAAGGAGTTCATCCCCGTGCCGCCCGACGAGCCGGGCTGTGCCTGCAACGAATGTGCCTACATGCGCCTCATCACGCTCGAAAAGCTCTACAACTCGCTGCGCTATATCTGGCCCGTCGTCGAGGTGCCCGCCGAGGTGGCCGCACGCGCCGTGAAACCCATCGAACGGATGCTCGACATATCGGCGCGCCTGGGGCTCTGAGAGGGCCGGCGACGGCCATACATCACGCAACAATCATTGAAAGCATGAACATACAAACCATCCTGACGGCTGCCGCGGCCCTGCTGCTGGCGGGCAGCCTCATCGCCTGCAACGGACAGAAAGACAACGCCGCGGGCGAAACCGACACCAGCGCCGACACGGCCACGGCCGTGCAGTTTTCGGCCGACTCGGCCATGGCCTACGTGCGGGCTCAGTGCGACTTCGGGCCGCGCGTGCCCAATACGGAGGCCCACCGCCGCTGTGGCGACTACATCGCCGCGAAATTCCGCAGCTTCGGCCTCGACGTGACCGAGCAGCGCGCCACCTTTACGGGCTGGGACGGCACGCGCCTGGACGGCCGCAACATCATTGCCGCCTACCGCCCCGAGGAAAAGGAACGCGTCATCGTCTGCGCTCACTGGGACAGCCGCCCCTGGGCCGACGCCGACCCCGACTCGTCGCGCCACCGCGAACCCGTCATGGCGGCCAACGACGGTGCCAGCGGCGTGGCCGTGCTGCTCGAAACGGCACGCAAGCTGGCCGAGCTGAAACCCGCCGTGGGCGTCGACCTCATCTGCTTTGACGCCGAAGACTACGGAGCACCCTACTGGGGCACGGCACCCGAGGACGGCAGCGACTGGTGCCTGGGCTCGCAACACTGGGCGGCCCATCCCCACAAGCCGGGCTACACGGCCCGCTACGGCATCCTGCTCGACATGGTGGGCGGACGCGACGCCCGCTTCTGCCACGAGGGCTTCTCGCTGCAATATGCCCAGGACGTCGTGGCCAAGGTGTGGAGCGCCGCCGAGACGGCCGGCGCAGCCGACTACTTCCTGAACGCCAGCGGCGGATATGCCGTGGACGACCACAAGCCGATGAACGAGGTGGCCGGCATCCCCACCATCGACATCATACCCTACGTGCCGTCGGCCCCCAGCTCGTTCGGTGCCACCTGGCACACCACGGCCGACACGCCCGACAACATCGACCCCGCCACACTGCGCGCCGTGGGACAGACCATCCTGCAAGTGCTGGCCGACGAAACAAAATAAAGACAACGCTAAGAAAAGAAACATGCAAACCATAGAAGAAACACAGGCCGAGGTGATCGGCGAATTTGCCGAACTGGACGACTGGATGGACCGCTACCAGCTGCTCATCGACCTGGGCGAAGAGAGCGAAACCCTGAGCGAGGACGACAAGACGGACGACAACCTCATCGATGGCTGCCAGAGCCGCGTGTGGCTGACGTGCCGCGAGGAGGAGGGACGCCTCGTGTTCCACGCCGAGAGCGACGCCCTCATCGTAAAGGGCATCGTGACGCTGCTCATCCGCGTGGTGAGCGGGCACACGCCGCAGGAGATTCTGGACGCCGACCTCCACTTCATCAGCGACATCGGCCTGACCGAGCACCTCTCGCCCACGCGCAGCAACGGCCTGCTGGCCATGGTGAAGCAAATGCGCATGTATGCACTGGCCTACAAGGCCAAAGACGAAGAGCGGGCGGCACAGGGCTGACGCCGCAGCTACCCTCTTTGAGAAGCCCGCACTCCCGCAACGGAACGGCGGGCTTTTCCGTTTAAAACAACCATCTCACCCACTTAAAACACAACGCTATGAAATTCTTTAAGAAGAAGGTCGTAACCATCGAAGAGACCGTTACGACGAAACACGAAAAGCACGAAGAGAAGAAAAAGACCGAAAAACAGGGGATGGACGCCGTGGCTCCCAAGCACCTGGGCAAGCTCGACATGGTCATCGCCTTCGACACGACCGGCTCGATGGCTGCCTACATCGACGCCGTGCGCCACGAGGTGGCCCAGCTCATACCGCGCCTGTTCAAGGACAACGACGACCTGCGCCTGGGCATCGTGGCCTTTGGCGACTATTGCGACATGGAGGACGCCCATAACTATGGCAATGCCTACCAATGCATCGCGCCAACCAACAACGAAAACGACCTGATCAAGTTTGTGCGCGAGTCGAAGGACACGAGCGGGGGCGACGGCGACGAGTTTTACGAACTGGTGATCAAGCGCATCGTCGAGGAAACGCCCTGGCGCGAAGGCTCCACCCGCTCGATCCTCCTCATTGCCGACGCCAACCCCCACCCGCTGGGCTATACGTATGAGAACTATCTCGGCGGGGGCAACCAGATAGACTGGCGCGAAGAGGCCCGTAAGGCGGCCTCGATGAAAATAAAGATCGACACGGTGACCATCACGGACGCTGCGTGGTACAAAGAGCTGTCGGCCATGACGAACGGCGTGAGCGTGCCGTTCCATAGCGGCGAAAAAACGGCCCGCCTCGTCGAAGCCGCCGTGTCGTCGCGCGGCACGATGAAAGCACGCGCAAGGTTCGACACGATGATGGCCGAATGCGCCGACGAGGAGATGAAAGAGGTTTACAACACGTACAAGAAAGAACGCGACAGGCTGGACATGTGACCAACGGCCGGCGCTGCCCGGCGCTGCATGCTGACAAAAAGCCTCCCCGGCCATGACGGCGCGGGGAGGCTTCGTTTGTGTGGCAGCAGCCGGGCCCTACTCCATGTTTTCCTTGTAGAACTGCTCAATGCGGTCGAAGGGAATCTTCGCCAAGTTGTCGTACAAATCGGTGTGGCTGGCACCGGGCACGATGACCAGCTCCTTATTATCTCCACGGAGCTTTTTGAAAGCGTCTTCGCCCATATAGCGCGAATGAGCCTTCTCGCCGTGGAGCACCATGACGGCTCCCTGTATCTCGCCGGCGTAGGCGAGCAGCGGGGCGTTGATGAAGGAGAGGGCCGACGTCGTGTTCCAACCGTTGTTGGAGTTGAGCGAGCGGGCGTGATAGCCGCGCGGCGTTTTATAATAGGCGTAGTAGTCCTTGACAAACTGCGGAGCGTCATCGGGCAGCGGGTCGACCACGCCGCCGGCCCGGGCATAAGAGCCGTTGCGATAGTCGGCCGTGCGCTGTGCAGCCAGCTGTGCGCGCATGTGGCCGCGGGCCTCGGCGTTGTCGCCGGCATCGAAATAGCCGTTGGTGGTGCAGCGGTTGATGTCGTACATAGTGGAGGCCACGGTGGCCTTGATGCGCGGATCGAGGGCGGCCGCGTTGATGGCAAAGCCACCCCAGCCACAGATGCCGAGAATGCCGATGCGCGCAGCATCAACGTCGGGACGCGTCGAGAGATAGTCGACCGCCGCACAGAAGTCCTCTGTGTTCAGGTCGGGCGAGGCCACGTAGCGGGGCTGCCCGCCGCTCTCGCCCGTAAACGAGGGGTCGAAGGCGATCGTGAGGAAGCCGCGCTCGGCCAGCGTCTGGGCATAAAGCCCGGAAGCCTGCTCTTTCACGGCTCCGAAGGGACCGCATACGGCTATGGCGGGCAAGGGAGCCGAAGCCCCCTTGGGCACGTAGACATCGGCAGCCAGCGTGATGCCGAAACGGTTGTGGAACGTCACCTTCATGTGGTCCACCTTGTCACTCTTCGGGAACGTCTTGTCCCATTCCTGCGTGAGGTTCAGTTTTTCTTCCATAATGCTGTTGTTGTTTGTGGTCGTTTGCTCCTGGGCTCCGAGGCTGCCTGCACCGGCGGCACAGGCCAACGCCGCGAGACACCATGTTCTGAACAGTTGTTTCATTGCTTTCTACGTTGAATGGTTTCTCCTTCGTTACCTGCCGCAAAAATACGCAGAAAGCCCCGCGGCAACTTTGCCGTGGGGCTCAAACTACATGTCTGAAAAGGTCAGCCGACGCTCAGGAGGTCACCGCCGTGGGCGGAATGCCATAGACCTGCTTGAAAAGGCGGGAAAAATGGGAAGGACTCTTGAAACCGACCTGCGCACAGACGTCGGCTATCTTCTGCCGCCCGCCGCGCATGAGCTCGTAGGCTGCATCGAGGCGCCTGCGGATGAGCCATTTCTCGGGCGTCAGGTCGCTCACCTTCTTAAAGTCGCGCTTGAACGTGGCTAAGCTGCGGCCCGTGTAATGGGCCAGTTCGTCCATCGTCAGTTCGTACATGTAGTTACGGTTCATGAAGTCGAGGATGTCGATCTTCCACGGTTCGCTGAAATCGAAGAGCAGGGCCGCAAAGGACGGGTCGGCATGCAGCAGCGCCAGCAGGCCTTCCTGCAACTTTAAATGCATGAAATCGTCCTGCGGACGGACGGTGCGGTCGAAGTAGGGCGTCAACGAGGCCAGAAGGCTGGCCAGCTCGGCCGAGGGAGGCAGCTTGACGATGCCGGCAGCAGGCTTTCCCGGGCGGGCATCCCTGTACTTGCCAAAACAGGCGTGCATCTCGCGCAGAAACTGCCGCGTGAACTTCATAAATATGCCGCAATAACGCTCACCTTCGTACGGCCGCTTGTACATATCGATGCGGTGGTCGCGCGGGATGAAGACGCATTCGCCCTTTCCCACGTGGATTTGCCGACGGCCGTCGTCGAGCACCATCTCGCCCGAACGGACGAAATTGAGCGCATAGTCGTGCGCACGGTGGCTACACACCTCCGTGCTGTCATAGAAAAAGCTGTAAAACACGTCGCCATAGTTGAAAATCATCTTCAAAGGCTCTTCGGCGACCGTCTGTTCAGTATTGTTCGGGATGGTCTTCATGGGGAGGCGTGGGAAAGGTCAGTATTTAAACGTGCTGCCACCAAGAAACTCGCGCAGGAGCGAGGTGGGCGGCAGGCCCTTGGTGGAAATGGGCTTCAAGTACGAAAGAAATTTACGCAAGCGGTAGGCCTCGCTGTACTCGGGCACGTTCTCGGGCACCTGTTCGAGCAGCGGGAGCGCCTGCGAGCGCAAGGCCGCCAACTCGAAGAGCAGGGCCGTGTTGACCATCTCGTCGGCCTGCTCCTGATAGGGGAAAATCCAACGCTCCTCGCCCGCCCGCACCGACGGCCACTGACGGATGGTGGCCTCGGCCGAATGGCCGCGGTATTTATAGTCGCGCACGATGCGCCGCAACAGGCGGTTGTCGGTTGTGGGGATGTAGTTGTGGTCGTCCAAAAGGATGGTGGTCAGGGCCGAGGCGTATATCTTATACTTCCGCTCGTCGGGTATTTCAGCCGTGAGCGAGGGGTTAAGGGCATGAATGCCTTCCAAAATCAAGATGGTCCGCGGCGTCAGACGCAGCCGCCTCCCGCTCGTTTCGCTCCGCCCCGTCTGAAAGTTGTAGCGCGGCAACTCGACCTCCCCGCCCGCGAGCAAGGCGTTGATGTGACTATTGAACAAGGGGATGTCCATGGCCTCGATGTTCTCGTAGTCGTAGTTGCCCTCAGCGTCGCGGGGCGTCTTCACACGGTCGACGAAATAGTCGTCGAGCGAGATGGGCTCGGGCTTCAGACCACTGGCCATGAGCTGCACGCTGAGCCGCTTGGAAAAGGTGGTCTTCCCGCTGGATGACGGCCCGGCTATGAGCACCACCTTCAGCTGCGGGTTGGCATGTATCTTGTCGGCGATGCGGCTGATTTTCTTTTCCTGCAACGCCTCCGACACGTTGATGAGGTCGTTCGTATGCCCCTTGTCACACTCCTCGTTGAACTCGCCGATTGTCGTCACGCCCAAGATTTCCTGCCAACGGTGCTGCTCGCGGAAAACGTCGAACATCTTGGGCTGTTCGCGCATGGGGCGCAGACGGTCGGGATGGGCCGGGTCGGGCAGGCGCAGGAGCAAACCCTCGTCGTAAGGAACTACGTCGAACAGATAAAGCTGGCTGGTCTGAATGAGCAGCGAGCCATAAAAATAATCGGCCAGGCCGTCCAGCGTATAATAGGTTGTATAAAGCGAACCATAGCCTTCGAGCAGCTTTGCCTTGTCCTCCAAGCCCGAGGAACGGAACAGACGCACGGCTTCCTCCGTGGGACAGGTGATGCGATGGAACGGCAGGTCAGCTTTCACAATCTCGTGCATGCGCTGCCGCAAGGCATCGACCAGGGCGGGCGTCACTCCGCCGTCGATAAACACGCGGCAGTAGTAACCGTTCGACACCGGCGTGTCGATGCGCAGACGGGCCAACGGATAAAGGTCGTGCAGCGCCTTGTAGAGCACAAAGAAAAGCGAACGCGTGTAGGTGCGCAAGCCCGAGGGCGACGTGATGTCGAGAAACTCCACGTCCTTATCGTTGAAGAACATGAAGTGCAGGCCTTCCACCTTGTTGTTCACCTTGGCGCTCGTGGCTCCGTGCGGCATGTCGAGCTCGAGCATCTCATAAACCTCTTCGAGCGTGAAGCCCATGGGCACCTTGTGCTTCTTACCCGTATTCTTACAACGTATCGTGACGGTCTTTCCCATAATCAGTGAGGTATTTTTCAGTGTTACGTCACAAATTTACGCCTTTATACCCCGCTGTCCGCTCCGAAGCATAATAATAAAACGTAAAACAACGAAGAATGCAAACAGATACAGCCCTCAAAAACAAAATATCAGCGGGACAGCCAATTCATCCATGCTCGTCCCGCTGATTTCATCAAATGTCGCCCCCTTTCGAAGGCCATTAATATTCGTCCTCGTTGAACAGGAAGTCGTCTTTGTCGGGATAGTCGGGCCATACGTCCTCGATGGTTTCGTAGATTTCCCCTTCGTCTTCCAGTTCTTGGAGGTTTTCTACCACCTCCATGGGGGCTCCTGAGCGCATGGCGTAGTCGATGAGCTCGTCTTTGGTGGCCGGCCAGGGAGCGTCCTCCAATTTTGAAGCCAATTCAAGTGTCCAATACATAGATATGAGAATTTTAGGGTTTTGTCTGTGTTTTAATTTGATTCTCCTTTTTTGAAAGTGGGGCAAAAATAGTTCTTTTATTCATAAGTCGGCTTCTTTCGCCCATTTTATTTCGGCTGTTTCGTAAAATTGGTTTAATCGAAGCGCCAGGACGTAGAAATAGTCCGACAGACGGTTGAGGAAGATGCCTGCCGGGCCCGGCAGCTGGGTGCCGGCGGCCGTGCAAAGGCTGCGCTCGGCCCGGCGGCACACGGTGCGGCACACATGAGCCAGCGCTGCCGGCCTGCTGCCGCCGGGCAGCACAAAGGCCGCCGCTCTTTCGCCTGCTGCGGCCTGCGCCAGGTCGATGCGCTGTTCGAGGGAGGCGACGGCCTCGGTCAGCACGCGGCCACCGTCGGTGGCGAAGCCGGCCACCATGGCGCCCACATGCAGCAGTTTGTGCTGCACGCCGTGCAGAAAGCTGCGTTCTTCCTCGTCCACAGCAGTGGCCAGCAGGCCTATAAAGCTGTTCAACTCGTCCACGTCGCCGCAGGCTGCCACGCACGCGTCGTCTTTGCGCACGCGGCGGCCGTCGGAAAGCCCGGTGGTGGCGTCGTCGCCCGTGCGGGTGTAGATACGCGGAAGGGGGGAGCGTTGGGTTGTCATGCTGTATTATATAATAGGAGTGATGTCAGAAATAGTTGACGATGTAGTCCTGCTTGTTCAGTCGCTTCCAAAAGAAAGCGATGCCAAAGTCGTAAAGGTCGAACGTTACGCGCACGCGGCTGTCGGCTTTCAGGCGGCGCCACGCTTCGCGACCCGCCTGCGAGGCATATATACCGGCCAGCACGAGCATCGTGTGCTCTGCGGCGCGGGGCAGCACCGCGCGCACCACCTCGTCGAGCGCGGTGCCGGGGGCTGCATAGATCAGACCGGGAGCTTCGCGGCCTTGCAACGCTTCTTCCAGCGCTGCGGCCGACGCTTCGCGCACTTGCCTGCACGCACAACGGCGCCCGGCTTGCAGATAGCTGAGCGACAGCGGAGCCACAGGGCCCGCCACGAGCATCCACGCCGCCCGGCTCGCATTGGCCAGCCGCAGGAGCAGGCGGTCGTCTTTTTCGCGCAGCACCGTGCCTTCTCTGCGGGCATGGCGCGACAGGGGGGCGTAGGCATAATAGGCTCCGCGCTCGTAGACGACGCCCGTCACGAAGGAAAAGGCAAATGGCGACTGGATGCCATAGCCACGGCGGTGGCGGAAACGCAACAGCCACCGCCACACACGACGCGGAGAAAAGCACTGACGGCTCATGAGGAGCGAAATTACAATAAAATCGGACACGCCTCCCCTCTTTTTCTCTTTTTCTGTCGGACAAAGCCCGCGGACGGTCTTTGTCGACGCGCCTGCTGCGTTTTGTTCTGTCAACTCTGATTTTCAAACCATCGGCAAAATCTTTAAATAAGGTTAGCGCCCGACAGTTTCTCCCGGCCGATGCTTGCAGCGGGTGGCAGAATGCGTATCTTTGCACTGTGTTTTTCATAGTATTAGATTTAAGGTTAACAAGGTTGGGATACAGCGGTATCCCTTTTTTTATGCCCTGACGTCAGCCGGCCGCCTAGGCCGAGGGCTTCTACGGCCGCTCCGCACGGGCAGCCGGCCGCTACCCAAAAAGTCATCCCGCCTCTTCATGCCGAAGGGGCGGGATGATCTTTTTCGTGGCGACCGTTGCTCAGAGCGTGGCTCTGCGGCAGCCTTTTCCTCTTTACTTGCGGAGGCCGAGCGACTTCACAAGCGCACGATAGCGCTCGATGTCGCGGCTCTTCAAATAGTTGAGCAGAGCGCGGCGCTTACCCACAAGCTTTACCAGAGAGCGTTCGGTCGTATGATCTTTACGGTTCGCTCTCATGTGCTCCGTCAGATGGGAAATACGGTAGGAAAACAAAGCCACCTGGCTCTCAACGGAACCGGTGTCCGAGTTAGACTTTCCGTACTGTCCAAAGATCTCTTTCTTCTTCTCAGAATCTAAGTACATTGTGTTGTGAAATTAAGATATTAAGCTGTGCCTCGAATAAGGCGGTGCAAAGATACGGCGTTTCGCCCGGCCGGCCAAGTCTTACACGCGAAAATATGCCGTAAGGATACGAATTTCACGGTCTTACGGCCGTTCTGCTCCTTTTCTGCTCCCTTCCTGCGCTGCTTTTCCCCCTGCATAATGCGACAGAAAGGCTTCATCTTTTTTCATCGGGCCGGCTCCGCCCGGGGGCTGCGCAGCGCACCGCCCGACGATTTTCCATAACTTTGCAGACGCGGCGGCTCGCTCCGCACATACGAAAGCTTCGACCCGATGAAACACAAAAAGATGAGAACGACCCTGCTGATTGTTCTGATTGCCATGGCCGTGCTGGCCGTAGCGGCCTGCATCGTGCTCCGCCGGCCCGTCTTTGGCGACACGCCCGGCGGCGAACGGCTGGCGCGCATGATGCGCTCGCCTGCCTGGCGCGACGGCCGGTTCCACAACCGCCTGCCCACGCCCGTCATGACCGATTCGGGCGGCGGCGTCCTGGCTAATATGTACGAGTTTCTCTTTGTCTCCCGGCCGGACGTCACGCCGCTCGCCCCGCTGACCATGGTGAAGCGCGACCTCAGCCGCCTCCCGGCCGACCGCGACCTCTACGTATGGTTCGGCCATTCGTCCTATCTGCTTTCGCTCCGCGGAACGTCCGTCCTCGTCGACCCCACGCTTTGCACGGCGGCCCCCTTTTCCTTTGCCAACCGCGCCTTCGCCGGCACCGACCGCTACCGCCCGGCCGACATGCCCGCCGTCATCGACTACCTCGTCATCACGCACGACCATTACGACCATCTCGACTATGAAACCGTGCGGCAGCTCCGTCCCCGCGTGCGCCGCGTGATATGTCCGTTGGGCGTCGGGGCCCACTTTGAGCGCTGGGGCTTCCGCCCCGACCGCATCACCGAGCTCGACTGGGACGAAACGGCCACCGGCCCCGACGGCATGCGCTTCCACTGCCTCACGGCGCGCCATTTCTCGGGCCGCACGCTGCGCCGCAACACAACGCTTTGGGCCTCGTTCCTTGTCGAAACGGAGGGCATGCGCATCTTCATCGGCGGCGACAGCGGCTACGGCCCCCACTTCCAGCAGATCGGCGCACGCTTTGGGAGCATCGACCTGGCCATCCTCGAAAACGGGCAGTACGACAGCCGCTGGCCCCACATCCACACCCTGCCCCACCAGCTGGGCCGCGAGGCCGTGGAGCTGCGCGCCCGCCAGGTCATCACGGTGCACCACTCCAAGTATGCCCTGGCCCGCCATCCGTGGGACGAACCGCTGCGCAACGAGCTCCGCGCCCGCGATGCCTACAGCCTACACCTCATCGTGGCCCGCCTGGGCGACATCACCCCGCTCCGCCTCCGCTGAAACGGTCGAGCGCGGCGCTTTTTTTCACAGCCCCACCGCAAAAAACAGGAACAAGCGCACCTCTTCTTTTTAAGAAATCGTAACTTTGCTACGTGTGGCAGCGGCAATTTTGCCTCTATGCGTCTCTTCGCGGCACCTTCTCCGCCGCCACCCACCGCAACATCCCACTCTTTAAAACAACTGTACCGATGAAAAAAACTTTTTTCCTGCTGCTGGCCCTCATGCTGCTGGCCGGCTGCGAAAGCAAGCGAACCTGCCCGCTGTGCATGGGCGCGGGCACCGTCGAGATCTTTGGCGAGGACCTGACATGCAGCCTTTGCGACGGCGAGAAGGAGGTGAGCGAGGACGACTACGAGCGCTTCATGGAAACGAGCAACTCCGTGCGCGAAAGCCTGCGCGACCTTCCCTCCCGGGACGACGCCACGGAGCCCTGCCCCTTCTGCGGTGGCCAAGGCTCCTCCTACGGCTCCACCTGCGGCTACTGTGGCGGCTCGGGCCGCGTTGCTCCCGACGCTGCTGCCCGCGGCGGCCACGTGGTGGGCGGCGGTTCCGTCCGCGACTTCGGCGGAGGCTCTTCCGACGACGCCTCTTCCTCCTCCGACGACCGCGCATCCTCGGGCCCGCGCGACCGTCTGTGCCCCACCTGCGGCGGCAGCTCGCGCTGCCCCGTGTGCAACGGTGCGGGCGAATCGACCTCCTACGGCGGCACGCCCCGCGTCTGCCAGTTCTGCTACGGCCAGGGCGAATGCCCCAAGTGCATGGGCCACGGCACCATCCCCGACGGCGTCTGAGTCCCCGACCGGGCCCAAAGCCCCACAAACACGCCAGCGTGCGGCACATCCCGTCTCTTCCCGACGGCGTGCCGCACGCTGTTTTTCTTTCCTGCCCAGCCCGGCTCAGCCCGGCTGTTTCGTCTACAAAGGGCAGATACAATTGTCTTTCAGCCTTTTATCACAAATATCAATCGTGGTAATTACGCGTAATCCACCGCCCCACCAAATTTTCAGGCCGCAATTTGTCAATATCCACCAAATTTTTTCGGCCGATTTGTCGGTATCCACCAAATTTTACCGCTTGCAGGCCGCTCTTTGTGCCTCCGCACCGGCCTGCTGCCCGTGCTCGCCGCAGGCCCGTCGGGGCTCGTCTGCTGCCCGCCGTCTGTCCCGGCTCCTCCCGCCCTCAGCGGTCGGTTTCCAGGTGGCATTCGTAGCTGTCGGTGCGGCGGTTTTTGCCCCGGCCGGCCACGACGCTCACCACGTAGCGGCCGGGAGCGAGGCGCACGCCCGTCCACGTGGCGGTGCATAGCGAGTCGGCCGCGACGCGGCCCATGCTGCGACCGTTGACGAAGAGCTCGGCCTCGCCCAGGTTGGTAAACGCGCGGAACGTCTGCACGGGCCGCGTGCGCCGCGTGCAGCGCCGCTCGGCCAGATAGAGCACGGGCTCGTCGTCGCGCCAGTTGGCTTTGTAGAAATAGAAGGCATCCTTGCGCACGCGGCGGTCGAACGTCACCAGGCCCTTGTCGTTGATGCCCGGGCGGTCGCCCTCGCGGCGGTGGGCCGCGCCGAAGTCGAACAGGTTCCACACGAACGAGCCCCACACAAAGGGCCGTGCCGACAGTTCGCGCCAGTTGTCCATGTGGTACTGCGTCTGCCAGTTTTCCGGGTGCCACCACCCCGCCGCGGCGGGCCGTGCCAGCGTGTCCTGCTGGTGGTAGATGCTGGCCCCGGCGCCATATTCGCTGATGGCGATGGGCAGCTGCGGGTGGGCCCGGTGCATGCGGTCGAGCCAGCGACCCAGCTGTGCGGGCGAGCCCCCGTACCAGCCGTCATAGCGGTTCCAGGCCATCAGGTCGGTCACGAAGTTGAGCGCCCCGTCCGTGTTCGACGCCGCCGTGGTGGGCCGCGTGGGGTCCTCGCGGTGGGCCAGCTCGTTCAGCTCGCGTATGTAGGGCACGGGGTCGTCGCCGCGCATGGAGAGCTCGTTGAAGAGGCCCCACATGCAGATGGACGGGTGGTTGCCGTGCTGGCGTATGAGCTCGATGAGCTGCCGCCGGCCTTCCTCCTTGAACTCGGGCAGGTCGGCAAAGCCCTCATCGCTGTATCCGCCCGGCCCCACAAAGGGTATCTCGGCCCAGACAATCAGGCCCAGGCTGTCGGCCAGGTCATAGAAGCGCTCGGCCTGCGGATAGTGGGCCAGGCGCACGGCGTTGGCCCCCATCTCCACCATGATGGCCGCGTCCTCGGCGTGGTGCTCGGGGCGCAGGGCGTTGCCCACCTCGCTGCGGTCCTGGTGGCGGCACACGCCGCGCAGCTGCACGTGGCGTCCGTTCAGGAAGAAGCCCCGCTGCGCATCGACGCTCACCGAGCGCAGGCCCAGCGGGCGGCAGATGCTGTCCACCCGCCGTCCGTCGCGCCAGAGCGTCAGTTCGGCGCGATACATGAAGGGGTCTCGCCGCCCGTCCCACAGGTGGGGGCGGTCGATGCCCAGAGCCAGCGTGTCGGCCGCGCCGTCCGTCCGTGCCGACAGGCGCAGGCTGCGTTCGGCCCGGGCCACCTCGCGTCCGCCGTCGGTCACGCGCAGGCGCACCGTCACGTCGGCCGCCTCATCCAGCGCGTTGTCGAGCCTCACGATGGCCCTCACGTCGGCCCGGCTGTGGCTCACGCTGTCCTGCACGAGGCGCAGGCCGCACGAGCCGTGGTCGAGCAGCGAGATGCACGTGGCGTCGGTCGTCACGAGGTGTACGTCGCGGTAGAGGCCGCCGTAGAAGTTGAAGTCGCCCACGAGCGGCATGAGCGTCAGGTCCTCGGCGTTGTTCACGCGCACGAGCAGGTCGTTGTCGGCCCCATAGCGCACCCGGTCGGTGATTTCCACGGCAAAAGCGCCGTAGCCCCCGCGGTGGCGGCCCGCATGGCGGCCGTTCACGAAGACGTCGGCCACGTTGCCCGCCCCTTCGAAGCGCAGGAAGAGGCGGCGCCCCTGCCAGGCGGCCGGCACGTGGAGCTTTTTCCCGTAGTTGCCCATGCCGCGCTTATAGTCCTTGCGGCCCGTCAGGGCGTCGTCGGCGTTCCACGTATGGGGCAGGTCCACGCGGCGTCCCGCCGTTCGCTCCACGTCGTGGCCAAAGCGGAAATGCCAGTTGTCGTTCAGCAGCACGTCATGCCGCTGTGCGGCGACGGGCAGCGTAAGGGCGGCCCCGAGCAGCAGGGCCGGCAGGAAGCGGAGTCTCATATATGGCGTTCGTTGTCAGTTCTGGTCGTAAGCGTGCTTGGGATAGTCCAGCGTGTAGTGCAGTCCGCGGCTCTCCTTGCGCTCGATGGCCTGTCGCGTGATGAGGTAGCCCACGTTGATCATGTTGCGCAGCTCGCAGATGTCCTTCGTAGCCTTCACGCGCTTGAAGAGCTCCTCCGTCTCCTCGTACAGCAGGTCGAGGCGCGTCCAGGCGCGGTGCAGGCGCAGGTTGCTGCGCACGATGCCCACGTAGGCCGACATGATCTGTCCCACCTCGCGCACGTCCTGAGCGATGAGCACCTTTTCTTCGTTCGTCATCGTGCCCTCGTCGTCCCATTCGGGCACGGCCGTGTTGAAGGCATATTCGTCGATGTGGGCCACGCTGTGGCGGGCGGCCGCCTCGGCATACACCACGGCCTCGATGAGCGAGTTGCTCGCCAGCCGGTTGCCGCCGTGGAGCCCCGTGCATGAGCACTCGCCGATGGCATACAGCCGGCGGATGCTCGAACAGCCGTCCAGGTTCACCTTGATGCCGCCGCACAGATAGTGGGCGCAGGGCATCACGGGGATATATTCTTTCGTAATGTCGATACCAATCGAGAGGCACTTGGCGTAGATGTTCGGGAAGTGGTGCTTCGTTTCCTCCGGGTCTTTGTGCGTCACGTCCAGGCACACGTGGTCCAGGCCGTGTATCTTCATCTCCTTGTCGATGGCGCGCGCCACGACGTCGCGCGGAGCCAGCGAGAGGCGCCGGTCGTACTTCTGCATAAACTCCTCGCCGTTGGGCAGGCGCAGGATGCCGCCGTAGCCGCGCATGGCCTCGGTGATGAGGTAGGCGGGATGCGTCTCGCCGGGATGGTAGAGGGCCGTGGGGTGAAACTGTATGAACTCCATGTCCTGCACCGTGGCCTTGGCGCGGTAGGCCATAGCGATGCCGTCGCCCGTGGCGATGTTGGGGTTCGTCGTGGCGGCATACACGGCACCGCAGCCGCCCGTGGCCAGCACCGTCACGCGCGAGAGGAACGTATCAATCTTCTTCGTGTCGGGGTCCAGGATGTAGGCGCCGAAGCACTCGATGTCGGGCGTGCGGCGCGTCACCTCCACGCCCAGGTGGTGCTGCGTGATGATTTCCACGGCGAAGTGGTTTTCAAGCACCGTGATGCCCGGCGTGGCGCGCACGGCCTCCATCAGTCCGCGCTGTATCTCGAAGCCCGTATCGTCGGCGTGGTGCAGGATGCGAAACTCCGAATGGCCGCCCTCGCGGTGCAAGTCGAAGTCGCCCTGCTCGTTCTTGTCGAAGCGCACGCCCCATTTCAGCAGATTTCTGATGCCCTCGGGAGCGCGCGTCACCACCTGCCGCACGGCCGCCGGGTCGCTGATGTAGTCGCCCGCGATGATCGTGTCGCGTATGTGCTTGTCGAAATTATCCACTTCGAGGTTCGTCACCGAAGCCACGCCCCCCTGAGCCTTGGCCGTGTTGGCCTCCTCCATAGTCGTCTTGCACACCAGGGCCACTTTCCCCTTGCCCGAGGCAGCCACCTGCAAAGCGTAGCTCATGCCCGCCACGCCCGAGCCGATTATCAGAAAATCGAATTTGCGTATCATTTCTTCCTCTGTTTAGAAGCTTGTTTCCACACATATATAAGGAACGCGCGCGCGAGGCACGGCCGTTAGCCGCACGCCCCGCGGCGCCTTTGCAAAGATAGTGCAAGGCGAGAGAAATGAGAAGGAAAAGCTTACTTTTCCTTCCATTCCCGAGCCGCAGCCTATCTTGGGCGAAGCCAAAGTTGTGCAAGGCGAGTGGAGAGGAAAGGAAAACTTCGTTTTTCTTTCCCGCTGCCGAGCCGCACAGCGCGCAGCTCATCACCCGTCCGCCACGTAGAGACGCGATTCATCGCGTCTCACCCGCTCGGGGCGCAGCCCCGCCACGACATCCCTCCCCACGGTGTGGCCATCCGGGACGTGAGAGACGCAGGGTATCGCGTATCTACGCAGGCAAATTCCCATGCGGCAGAAGATCCGCCGCGACGTAAGACACACCGCGAGGCCTGCGCCCCCATAGGGGGCGAACCTGCGGAAAGGAAGCATCAGGATATGTGGACCCCATGGGGGTCCAACTTCCCATTACCGCGGGTAGGCCGCAGGCACACCCGCGGAGCAGCGAGGCTGCCGCCCGTCCAATGGTCACCACGGAGAAGCCCGCGGTCCGCACGACCGCGGCATGAAGTTCGACCCCCATGGGGTCGGATTAGTGGAGGAGTTCCTGTCCGCAGGTGGCTTCGCTCACCCGCGGTTATAGAAAGTGCGACCCCTATGGGGTCGACAGCCTCGCTGCCGACACACCGTCGCCCCGCCCGCGGAAAACCGCCACCGCATGAAATCATCACACGCTCCCGCCACGGCGGCAGACAGCGCATAGCACTGGCGGCCTCTTCGAGGCCGTCAGCCTCACGGCCTTCCTCCTCCCGCCGCGTGTGCGCTATATGGCAAACCGTTAATGCGGACAGCGACCGACGCCCGCCTTCCAGCGTTATTTCCGCGCGTCTATGCAGCTTTTCTGTGCGTCCATGCGGCCGCCCCGTCGCTCCATCCCATGGATTTCCATTTCCATCCAAGGCCACTTTTCAGCGGAAAATGGAGGGCGATTTGTGACATATAGCGGCGAAATTCGCGTTTTTGGGCGTACCTGCGGCCGAGCGTCGCATGGATGTGTCTGAAAATGAGATGCTTCGGATTTTCGCGTATTTGCGAGCGACGGAGTAGCCGCGCGAAAATAATCGATTCTCCGTGTTAAAAACCCGCGCTGCGGACAGGTGATAGAGCATTCCGCAGCACAAGCGGCCTCGAAGAGGCCGACCTATCAGTAACCGCGGGTGGAGCGCAGCGGAACCCGCGGTACGGCCCCACTCTACGAAGATAGCCTCGAAGAGGCGTCTATGCCACCTGCCGACACCGGGCATAGCGACCTCTTCGAGGCCGACATCTCCACCCGTCACCCCACCTCGGGTTCCGCTGCGCTCCACCCGAGGTTACTAATAGCCCGGCCTCTCCGAGGCCGTCATGCCTCGCGGCTCCCCCTCCCGCCCGCCACACACCACATCGCCTTGCTTCGCGGCCGATATAAAAAGGAAGCTTCCGGGGACCGTAACCCGGAAGCTTCTTGGTGCGGACAATCGTTGGAGAGATTAGAAACTTATAAAAAAACGTCCGCACCTTTCGTGGTTCTTTCCTTTGGGCGGGGCCCGGCCGGGCCGTCGTCGGGGCGGCCGGGCCCGCTGCTGTCATCGTGTGTGCAAAAGGAAAGCTCAGTTATCCCGTTGTTGTTGTGTTCTCAGCGGGCCAGCAGTTTGAAGGTGCGCTGCGTGCCGTCTTCGAGCGTCACGGTGAGCACCTGCACGCCGCCCCGCAGCTGCAAGCTCGTTTCATTTGTACCGATGCCCGTGCGGCGCGCCAGCGTGCGTCCGTCGGCAGCCGTCAGCGTGAGGGCGCCGATGGGCTGCGCCGTGCTGCGCACGGTGGCCGTGCGGCCCGCCAGCGTGACGTAGACGTCGGTCAGCGCTTCCTGTGCATCGGCAGTCGCTGCCGTCGTGGCCAGCGCAAAGCGGCCCAGCGTGATGCCTCCGGCCGGCAGGGCGGGCACGTCGTCCAGGGCATAGACGGCCCCCGTGGCACGGTCTATCAGGCGGTATTGGGCCATGTCGGTGTCCTCGGTCGCCTCGAAGCGGAAGCGGAGCGTGTCGGCCCCGGTGGCCAGCAGGCCCAGCTCCGTCACGTCGGCTGTGGGCAGGATGTCGCAGGCCGTGCCGTCCGTCAGGCCGAAGAGGGCCAGCGGCGTGCGCTCTTCGCTGTCGAGCAGGGTGCGCACGGCAGCGGCACCCGGCGCCAGCAGCATCGAGGCCGTGGCCCCGCGGCTCTCCACGACGACGCGCAGCGTGCCGGCGGGGGGCGCGGCGTTGGAGGCGGCCGGCAGCAGCGTCGCGTCGGTCAGCGTCACGTCGGCCTGCGTCGCTGCCTCATCCATCACCACGACGAAGGCCTCCATCGGGTTCACACAGACGGCCGCCGGGTCGGTGGCCAGGCCGTCGCGGCTCACGGTGACAGCCGTCTCTCCGTCGCGCAGCAGGCGCACGGCCGCCACGTCGGTGTTTTCCTCGAAGAAGGGAGCCAGATAGATGCGGCCCATCGTGGGGTTGCCCATGAGGAAGTCGGTCGTGGCCGCCTCGGCCGTCATGTGCAGCGTCAGGGGCATCACGCCCGTGTAGACCGTGCGGTGCTCCGTGGCTTCCAGTCCGTCGGTGCGGGTGTAGTCCATGGCGATGTTGGCCTCGGCCGGTGCCTCGTAGCCAAAGCGGTATATCTCGCCGGCCTCGCCGCGGTCCACCGTGTTGCTCACGGCGAGCTGCTGGCCGTCGTAGTCGCTGTAATAGCTGTACGTCGTGTGCGTCTTGGGGAAGCGGAAGCGGAAGCCCTGCGTGGCGGGCAGCGCGCCGTTGTCGACCCAGAGCGAGAAAGCCCCTGCGCGGCCTTCGGCGGCATAATCGTGGGCCACGTGGTTGAAGTGGCGCGACCATTGTCCTTCGCTCACGCCCGCCACGGTGGTCTCATCGCCGTCGTAGAGGCGCCCGGGCGCCGAGGCGGCCCAGATGCGCTGGAACACCTGCGGGTCGAAGCGGTTCTCGGGCGTGTTCGCGGGCGTCAGCTCCGTGAAGTAGGCAGCCGTGTGCGTGCCCTGCATGGCGGCGGGGATGAAGAAGTCGCCCGTGTACATGTGTTTGAGCGGTGCCGCGAGCCAGTAGTAGCGGTTGGGCAAGAGCTCGGCCTCCACCCATGCGCGGCGGTAGTTGAGGCGCTGCGGGGCGTCCACGGCGGCGCGCGGCTCAAAGTGGATGTCGCGACAGCCATAGAGGTCGGCCTCCTGCGGCAGGAGCGTGCCGTCGTCGGCGGTCTGCACGGGCGGCACGAGCACGGGATAGGCCGTGGCGTCGCTCGGTATGACCACGTCGGTGCAGAGATAGGGCGAGCCGTTGGTCCAGTTGCTCCACTCGTTCCAGTCGGTGCTCACGGGCTGCTTTTTCCACGTGGTCTGCGTGGGATGCACGGAGTATGACGACGAGGTCACCATGTTGCCGCTGCCGTCGTAGAACATCATCGTGAAGCGTCCGGCCTGCTTCGTCTGGTAGGTGCGCGAGAAGTAGCCTTCGGTATCGGTCTTGATGTCATCATCCACGCCCTGCTCGGGCATCGAGATGGTGTAGTCGGCATCGCTCACGCCCCGGCCGCTCACGGTAATCATGTCGCCCACGCACACGGAGGCCACGTCGAGCTCGCTGATGGACTGGAAGCACGACTCGGGGTCCTGGCAGTCGGGGATGCCGTCGTTGTCGATGTCGCCGCGCAGGAACAGGCCGTAGAAGCTCTGGATGTCGAGCGCGCCCACGATGGAGGCTATCTCGATGCGCACCTCGTCGTAACGCTTCTTGGGCTGCATGATGAGATAGTTCTTGTCGCCGTAGCCAATGACGTTCACGCCCAGGATGCCCCACTCGGTAAACTCGTCGCCCGTGGGCTGCCCGCGGTAGTAGGTGCGCACGGTGAGCCAGTTGCCCACGTTGACGCCGGCCACGTACGTCTTGTTGTCGACGACGATGCCCAGCTGGTGGCGGAAGTCGAGCGTGCGGCCCATGTTGATGGCGATGATTTTTCCGCTGCCCACGCCCACGGTGTTGGCGATGGTCATGGGCGTGTCGAAGCTCGTGTCGAGCAGGTAGCTCAGGTTGTCAACCACGCCGGCCACCTGCACGCCGCCGGCCACCTGCGTGGCGTCGCCGTTGAGGGTCGACTGCGTCGTCGAGGTCGAAACGATCTCGCTGCTGCACCCCAGCGGGTCGCCACACTTGTCGGAGGCTTTCTCGATGAAGGGGTAGTATATCTTCATGTTGGCGATGTCGAGGTTGAGCACGCCGGCGCGCCAGAGCGACATTTCGTCAAACCGTATGGGGTTGCCGTCGTCGTCGTGCGTGGGCACGGCCGTGCTGAAGCGCATCTTCTGCACGCTGTTGGAGTTGCCCAGGCCCACCGATATGGCGTCCGACTCGTCGATGACGCCCTCGAACACCTTTTCGCCGTTGTGGTAAAGGCGTATCAGGAAGAAGCTCAACAGGTCGACGCCGAGGCCCTCCGTGGTATATTCCACGACGAAGCCCACTCGCTGCGTTTCAGCCCCGGCGGCCGCGCCGTCGAAGATGAGGCCGTCCGTGCGCTTCACGCCCACGATGCCGAGGTTGCCGGCCACGGTGAGGCCGGCCGTATAGGAGGCATAGTTGGCAAAGGGGTCTTTCGTCTCGTCGGTGGCCACGCCGTCCAGCACGTTTTCGGCGTCTTGCAGGTCGGAGATGGAGAGCAGCGAGCCGCTGCCGTCCTTGATTTCCGACGAAAGCTCATATTGCGCGTCGCCGGGCAGGCCGGTGTTCACCAGGGGCGTGCCGCAGGCCGTCGCTCCGGCCTCGGTGCCCAGCTCGTCGCCCACGTTGATCACCACGTCTTCCGAGCATCCGTCGGCGGCCGTGGCCGTGAAGACGTAGACGCCGTGCACCTCGTTCAGGTGGGTCACGTAGCCGCCGTCGGTCACCTGCACGGCAGCGCCCTCGGGCGCGCTCTTCAGGCTCCAAGTCACGCTCAGCTCGGGGTTGGCTTCGAGCTGGAAGGTGTTCTGCTCGTCGCACACGTTGGTGTTGAGCGTCGGGTTGATGGGGCAGTGGTGGGCCACGTCGGGCTTTTCGCGCACGAAGACGTGGTCGACGCCGATGGCGCCCACGCGCACCGACAGCACGGTGTGGAAGCGCAGCTCGGCGCGCGAGAAGGCCACGCCCGACGTGGTCGAGGCCACGCCGTTGCCGCCGCCCGCCACCGTGAGGCCCACGGCGCTGGCCGAGAGCGTGGTGCGCTGCACCTCGTTGTCGTCGCGGTCGAAGAGCACGATGTCTATCCACGAGCCCACGTCGAGGGCCAGCACGTTGCCCATGTTGTAGACGAAGCCTATCTCCGTGCCGGCGGGGAATACCTCTTCGTTGTCGTCCTTATGCTTGAGCGAAATCTTCACGCCGCCCTGGTAGCCCACCGAGAGGATGGGCGTGAGGGCCACGAGGTCGGTGGCGACGTTGATGGTTTCGTCCACGAGTTTCTCAATGGAGTTTTGGTCGATGGGGAAGGGCAGGCCCAGCAGCACGGGATTCCAGCCCCAGCGGCCGTCGAGCTCCACATCGCCCGGGCCATACTGGTCGCCAATGGGGTCGTAGGCCGCGATGCGCTGGCGCGTCAGGGCCGTTTCGCGGGGCGCGCCCACAAAGGCATACTTGATGCGCGTGGAGCCGCCCACCGAGAGGTTCACGCCGCCGCCCACCACGAGGCCTATCTCGTCGAAGTCCTTGCCGGGGCTCGTCTTGACGGTGAGATAGACGCAGGCTTCGTCGGAGCCGGGGATGGTGATGAGCGAGAGGCTCACGCCCGAGCCGCCGTCGCCCGTAGGCGTCAGCCCTTCCTGCTTCACCCCGTCCAGATAGGTGTATATCTGCAAGGCCTTGATGACGTCGAGCGAGAGCAGGCCGCCACCCGACGAGGCCACCATGCAGAAGCCCGCCTGCGTGCCGCCCTTGTAGACGTGCTCCACGTCGCGAACGCTGATGAAGGGGTCGGCGCCCACGCTGGCTCCCACAATCTCGGGGAAGGTGGCGTAGTTTTCCAGGTCTTCGTCGGTCAGGTTGTTCAGGCCGTCGACCCAGGTGCCCACGCTCACGGCCGACACCACGCGGTTGACAACGCACGAGGTGCCCACCAGGGCGCGGCGGTTCGCCATGTAGAAGGGGGCGTCAGGGTCGGTCTGCTGGTAGATGGGCCGGCGGTCGTCCGTCACGCTCCCCCCTTCGTCCTGCGCCTGCGCCGGGACGGCCGGGCAGGCCAGCAGCATGACTGCCGGCAGGATGTATCGGAAAAGGTGCTTTATCTTCATGATGTTTTCGTTAGGTTCAATCGAGTTCTGTTCCTTGGGTAATGGTGCTCATGTCGCCTTGGAAGACGTACTTGTGGTTGCGACGCAGGTAGAACACGTCGCCCTGCACGTCGGGCGCGATGACGCCCGTGGCCGCCTCGGCCGAAGAAATGTTTGCCACGCTCAGCTGATAGTTGTAACTGCGGTTGTGTTCCACTCCCAAGACGCTGAAATGATAGTAACAGCGCAGAGCGAACCTGGTTTTCGTGGGGAGCATGTAGGCCGTCAGGACCATTTCTTCGCCGTCGGCGGCCGTCTGGTCGTGAGCGGCCACAAGGGTGTATTGCGAGTAGTCGGGCGTGTTGCCGGGGGCGCCGGGCGCCTGGGGCAGGAAGTCGTCGTAGCTTGCGAGGCCCACGCCGGTGCGCACGTTGTTGGCAACGATGAACGCAGAGGTGAGCGGGCGATTGGCAGTAACGAACTCGCGATCGCGGGCCGTGATGTGCATCTCCACTTTGGCCACACCACGGTAGAGCGTGCCCGTCAGGGGCGTGTCGGAGACGTACTCTCCCGTTTCAGAGTTGAACTCGACATACTTGATGATGGGGTCGTCGCTCCCGGCGGCGTGGCAGTAGCCGTAGAAGAACTGTGGCGTATAGACCAGGCGGCCACCGTCGCCCACCTTGATGTGCTCGCGGTTGGCATTTGCAGCAACGGTTCCGCCCCAATAGTTTTTCCAATCCTGCGGGTCGGCCTCCGTGAGCGTGGCCATAAAGCTGTCGTAGGTGAGGCCGTCGGCCAGGTTCAGGCTGAAGAGGCCGGCCTCGCCGGCGGGGAGCAGGCCGTTCGAGGGGCTCAGCTCGCGCGTGGACGAATAGGCGATGCCCACCACGCGATACTCGTAGCCGTAGCGCTTGGTGATGGTGCCCTTGGCGTAGAAGCGGTCGTCAGCTCCCGTGCCGTCGCCCACTTGGATGACCTCCCACGTGTAGTCGTTCGAGGGGTCGTAGACGAAGGGGGCGTTGTTGGCGCTGCCGTCGCCACCCACGGCGGCATCGGTGCTGCGGCGCCGGAAGGTGACGATGCGCACGCGGTCGGTGCCCACGGTTTCGGCCCATCCGTCCACGTCGAGCGCGGGCGGACTGGGCACGTCGCGGCTTTCGGGCGCTTCGTCGTCGCCCGTGGTCCAGGTGCGGGCCAGATCGATGGTGAGGGGCACGGCCACCGTTTCGCCCTCGCTGCCACCGCCGGGCACGGCTGCCTCGTCGTCGGCCGAGCAGCCCGTCCAGAGCAGCAGGGCGGCGGCCGGCAGCAGGGCCCGTAGCGTATTGCGTAAGATGTTCATGGCTTATTATATAATGTGTGTGCGTTTACTTTATTTGGTAATGGTGCTCTCCGTCGAAACTGGTGTCGACGCCGAGGCCCTCGTTGGCATGCTCGAAGTTGGGCTCGACCTCTATTTCCACGTCGACGGTGCTCGTTTCGGCAGCCACGTTCTCAAACTTGCCGTGCATCGTTACGAGCACGTTGGCATACGAGTAGAAGCAGTTGTGCTCGCCGCGGTTGTCGTAGACGTAGAGGCTGCCCGAGCCGTCCTCGGCTTTCAGGCCGTCGCCCACGTTGTAGACGGCGGCGTCGGCGCCCGTTAGGAAGTAACTCTTGGCAGGCAGCAGGTCGAAGTCGCGATAGTCTTTTCCCGCCTCGGGCTGGTTGGCCGAGCCGTCGGCGGCCTGTTCGTCGGCCTCCCTGTCGGAACGCATGCGCACGCGCAGCTTCATCTTCATGCCCACCTCGCTGGGCAGGAAGAAGGCCGAGAGCGTGGCTTCATCCTGCCCTTCGGCCAGGTCGACCGAAGCCACCACCGTTTCGCCCTCCGCGACGTTCGCCTTGTCCGTGACGGCAGTCACGGGGTAGTAGGTCCCATGGTTGCCCGAGAGGCCCATCACCCGGGGCACGTTGGCCACCACCAGGTCAAGGCCTTCCACGCTTGCCGGGATGTCGGTCACCGAGAGGTCGAAGCGGCTCACGGCGCGGAAGATGCGGCCGCCCACGGTGGCCGTACCGCTGTTTCCTCCAAACTTGTAATACCAAAACATATCTGGGTCGTCGTCGTAACGTTCGCCGTCGACCGTGTTGGCCAGGACGCGCAGGATGCCGTAGTAGAGCTCGGGCGTTTTCTGTCCGTCGGGGATGGTGAGCGTCGAGTTGAGCCGTCCGTTCACCTGCGTCTCAAAGCGCCCGGCGGCTCTGTCGGCCTCGGTGTAGGCGAGTGCCGCTGTCAGAAGATATTCGTAGTTGTGTTCGCTACTGATGTCCAGTACCACTTCCGAATAACGGTCGCGTCCCGACGTGGACAGCTCCTTGGTCGTGATGCTTTCCAGCGAAAAATCGCTATACCCGGGATAGCTCGTTGTGTAGCCTTGGTCGACGTGCCAGACGACGACGTCTACCCGGTCGGCCCGGCAGATGCCTTCGTTGTGGTCGTCGGGCTGCGTGTCGTAGTCGGGCTCTCCCGCCTCGCCGACGGGGGGCACGTAGCGCGTGGCGGGAGCTGAGGGCTTTCCCAGCCCGCTGCCCGTCACGTAGATGCCTGCCGTTTCGCCCGGCAGGGGGCTGTTGTCGCCGGGGGTGGGCGGCATGAGGTCGTCGTCGGCCGTACAGCCCGCGAGCAGCAGGGCCGCGGGCAGCAGGGGGAGCATGATATATCTGTACAGTCGTTTCATTGTCGCTGTGTTTTTTTAGTAGTCAAAATCAATGTCCACGTTGGCTTGCCAGTCGCCGTCCACATAGAGCCAGCTGTCGCCCGGCTCTCCGTCGAGGTCTTCGGGCTTGTCGATGTCCTTGTTCTTGCGGCCGATGCTGTAATAGGCGTTGGCGCGCAGGGCGTATTGGCGTGTGCCGTCGGGCAGGAGGGCGTTTTTGCGGCCATACTCCGTGCCGTCGGCCTTGTACATGACGATTTGCAGCGTGGTTGCCTCGTCGCCCGCGCCTTCGGCCGGTGCAGGGGCTTCGAGAGGCAGCACGTAGGCGCCCAGGAGGAGCGAGCCCGGCTCTTTCGTATAGGTGGTGCCGTCGTCGAGCGTCACGCTTTCGGCCTTCAGGTCGTCGTCGGTCCAGCCCTCGAAGCGCAGCAGCACCTGCGAGCCCGCGAGCGAGCCTGTGGCGTAGGTGTTGGTGGCGGCCAGCGGCATCGCGTTGTGCTGGTTCGTTCCGTCGGGGAGCACCACGTCGATGCGCGTCACCTCTTTGGGGATGTGGTTGAAGTAGGCCAGCACGCCCGCCACGCGGCGTCGCAGCTCGACGACGGCTTCGTTGTGGAGCCGCGCGCCCAGCAGGGCCTCGGTCTGCCCGGTGAAAAACTCGGCGTGTGCCATGTCCGCTTGCGTGCCTTGCAGCACCATCTGCGCCTCGGCGAGCGTGGCGGGCGTGGCGAGCCGATAGGCCGATGCCGACACGTCGTCGAGCCCCACGGCCACGACGGTGTAGGGCTGTTCCGCCTCGCTATCGGCCCGTGGGGGGATGTACGATTGCAGCGTGTAGACAGCCGTGTCGCCCCGCGTGGGCAGGGCCGCCCAACGGGCGATGGTTTCGTCGGCCACGCAGGGTGCCGCGCCGTCCGTCCCGTCGAACACGAGGATGCGCGCCGACGTGACGTGGTGCATCGGGTCGTCCGAGACGAGCGAGGAGCGCATGGCGGGGCCGCCCGTGTGCTGCGTCACGAACTTCACCGTGAGCTGCGTGCCGTCGCCGGCCACGGGGCCCGCCACCTCCTGCTCGTTGCCGCAGGCCGAAGCCAGCAGCGCCAAGAGCGCCAGGGCGCATATGGATAAGCGTTTCATGTCAGTATATATATAATGGTGTACTTGATCTTTCGAATGGATGGTTTCCGATGGGCGCATGGTCCACCGCGGACAGCCTTTCCGTGCGTGCGGGAGCGCCCTGTCTGTCCCCGGCCGGCGGGCGAGGCGTCGCGTAGCGTCTGCTGCGCCTGCCGGGATGGTTGCGGTCTGTTGTTTTCAGCGGCCTTCGCCTTGGCCGTTATGGGTTTGCCGCCGTCGGGCGGCAGGTTTTCATCGTTTCGGTGGCAGGCAGCGCCGTGGCGGCCTGTCGGTTTGTTGTCGATTGCGTCTGTTTTTGAAAGAAACACCCCGGGCGGGCCATCGCCCGGCCCGGGGTGTAGTGTTGCCCCTGCCCTTCCGGGAAGGACATGTGAGAGGGTGTGTGCGTTAGTCGACGACCATGTCGTAAACCACGTCCCATGCGTCGCTCAGGCTCAGGGTGATTTCGTCCTCGTTGCCCAGGTCTACGGGTTTATCGGGATCGGGGGTACCGGGATCGGGACCTTCCGTGCCAGAGGACGACGTCTTATGGCCGATGCTATAGAAGTGGTTGACGCAGATGTCGTAGCTTGTTTCATACGACGTCGGCATCTTCACCGTGTACGTCTTCACTACCTCATCAGCGCCCGTGCCGGCAGCCATGAGTTCCACGCGCAGCGTGTTCTTACCCGACACCTTGCCGAACGGTACGATGAAGCCACCGTCGAGCACCGAGTTTTCTACCTTGTTAGCGTCCGTCGTGAACGTATAAGACTCGTCCGAGGGAGCGCCACCGTTCCAGTTCGTGGCATCAGACATCGCGAACTCGCAGAGTACGTTCTCCTCAGCGGGAGATTTAGCATCGAGGCCGTTCACCGTGGCGCTGCTGGCATTGGCAGTGTAGCTGGCAAGCGTACCGCCGATGATGTCGTACTTCGTGGCCTTGTTGCTGGCTACGACGCGGACCGACTTCACCACATCGTCGCCCACTTTCGTGGGGATGTTCTTGAAATAGGCCAGGAAGCCGGCCACGCGACGGTTCATCGTCAGCGTCTTGCTGGGATCGGCCGTCACTTTGCCTTCGGCATCCACCGTGAGGTCGAGCTCACCGGCGAACACTTCTTCAATATCGCCCGTGCTCTGCGTGGCCGTCCAGTTGATAGTGGTAGAGGGAGTGCCTTCGTCGAACGATACGGCTGTGCTCGTGTTGTTATAGCCGCGGGCAACGAGCTTGTAGCTGCCCTGTGCAAGGTGCTTGAGGGTGACGTTGGCCGTCTTGGTACCCTGCGACCACGTTACGTCCTGCTCGTAGATGGTCTGGCCGTTCTCCGTTTCACTGACGAGGGAGTAGTTGCCATCGGCGAGGCGATAGAGCTTCACCACCACCTTGTCTACGTTGTTAGCAGCCTCGGAAGAGGTGACGGGGCGGGCTTCGCGCGAAGCCATGCCGCTACCGCCGGGGTTGAGGGCGAGCGTGATGACGTTGTCGCCGCTACCGATGGACATACCTGCCTGCAGGTCGTCGTCGCTGCTGCACGAAGCCACCGTAAAGAGGCTCATGGCAGCCAAACCAAGGACTAAAAAGTTCTTTTTCATTGTTGGTTGGTTTTGGTTGATAAATTGAGTTGATTTTAAAAAAGGTGCTTGATGTTGTTGGCTCCGCAACTGGCGCGCCGCCGCTCAGTCGACGATGAGGTCGTTCACGCGGTTCCAGGTGTCGTCCACGAGGACGTACACCTCGAAGTCGCCTCCGGTGTAGACGTAGCGCACGACGGATATTTCGTTGCGGCGCAGGTCGATGCTTGTGGCGGGCGGGCACAGGACGGGCGCGGTGCGCTCGGGCGAGTCGTAGTAGCTGACGGTGAGCGTGGCGGGCCGGGCGTCGAACGAGGGGGCTGCCCACGTGTCGGTGACCACGCGCGGGGCGGGCTGCCACGCCTCCTGCACGCTCAGGGCCGTCGTGCCGCTGTATGCCAGGGCGCTCGTGACGCCGGCGGCCACCCCGTCGACGCGGCGCTCCGACCGGCACACGTCCTCGGGCAGGCCGACGCTCTCGACCAGGAGCTTGCCCTTGACGCGGCGCAGGCCCACGGCGAAGCGGGCGTGCGTGGCGTCGTAGTGCATGAGCGCCTCGGCCTGGTAGACGTCGTAGCCCTCGGTGCCGCCGTGGTGGAGGGCATAGGCCCCGAAGGTGCCTGCGGCCTCGATGCCCTGCTCGTCGGCCATGCCGCCCCACGCGGTGATGCGGTAGGTGCCAAAGGGCAGGTCGGCCGGCAGCTCGACAGCGGGCACCGCCTCGTCGGCGGCGGGGCGCCACAGGTGCTGCTCGGCCACGACGCGGCCCGTGGCTTCGTCGGTGATGCGGTAGGAGAGCGTGGCGACGTAGGCCGCAAAGGGCTGGCTCTCGTCCACGCGGCGGTCCAGGCCGATGGCCTCCACGTCGTCGATGTTGGCATAGTTCTTATCGACCACTTCAAACTCGACGCGCAGGGGCGGACAGGGGGGCACGTCGTCGCGTATGCACGCCGAGAAGAGCAGGCCGGCGGCCGTGAGCAGCAGGGGAAGTATGGGGTTGCGTTCAGTCATTGTGGGTCGTGGTTTCGTTCTTTTCTTCGGGGAAGAGGGCCGTCCAGCGCGCGTCGGCACGATAGGGCATGAAGTCGGTCTCGATGCGTGCGCGGCATGCCAGGGCGGCGTCGGCTGCGGCCCTGCCCAGATGGGTAAAGAGCTCGTCGGCCCGACCCAGGCGGGCGGCCACGAGGGCGCGCACATACTCGTCGCGGGGGCTCTCGTCGGTGCGGCGGCTCATGACGGCTGCGGCCTCGTCGGTGCGGCCGGTGCTGAGGGCCACGATGGCGGTGTTGAGGTCGGCGTCGTAGGGGCGCAGCAGCTCCCACGCCTCGGCCAGGCGGCGCTGCTTGGCGCGCACCAGGCCCAGGTTGTAGCGGGCCTGCGGCAGCGTGTCGGCGGCAGCTGTGAGCAGCTCGACGGCGCGTTCGTAGTTGTCCTTGTATATATAGGTGGCGGCAAGGGTGTTGAGGGCTTCGGGGGTGTGGCTCTCCATCGATGCCAGCACGCGCTCAGCCTCGTCGGCAGCTCCGCGGCGCAGCAGCAGGACGGCCAGGTTGTTGGCCGCCACGGCCGACTGCGGGAAGTAGTGGAGGATGGTGCGGTACACCTGTTCCTTCTCAGCAGGGTCGGTCTTGAGGGTGGAGACGCGCAGAAGCTCCTCTTCGTTGAAGGCGTCGGGGCGCTTGTCGTACATGGCGAGCAGCTCGGCGTCGGTGGTGAAGCTGCGTATGCGGTAGGCATAGACATACTCCACGTTGCGGTCTTTCTGCAAGTAGCGGTCGGCGATGCGCCGCCAGCAGGGCAGGCGGCGTATGTGGCGCTCCTGCACGTCGTCGTTGGCGTCGGCATAGCGCGTCAGGACGTCGCGCACGGCAGCCGAGTCGGCATCGCCGGCTGCGGCCATGGCGCTCACCACGGGCTCCCAACCCTCGGGGCGCGAGTCGATGGCAAAGGCCGCGCGCTGGCGGGGCGTGAGGTGGAGCTGCTCTTGCAGCCAGGCGGCGGCCGAGCGGGCGCGGTTGCGCGCCAGGGGCGTGTTGAACGAGAGGGGGCCGTCGGCCGAGGCCAGACCGTAGATGCTCACCGAGGTGAGCTCGGCCAGCGTGTCGTCGACGATGGGGCGCAGCGTGGCGAGCATCGAGTCGAGCTCGGCGCGGTTGCGGCCCATCGAGGGGCGTATGTCGTAGCGGTTGATGACAAACTGCAAGCGGGCCACGCCGCGCCCCTCGCGCACCTTGGGACGGACGACAAACTCGGGCTCGATCCAGTTGAGGCGGAGCTCCTTTTTCTCCTCGATGAGCGAGACGGGGTCGTTGACGACGGCCATGAGCACCGAGCCCTCGCCCTCGCACGTGCCACAGCCGTCGACGGTGAGGTGGCCGGTGAGGCGGGCACCGTGGTGCTCGCCGCGGGGCAGCACGAGGGTGTCGGTGTAGTGGAGCACGTAGTCGGCCCCGTCGCGCCGGGCCGTCTCGACGCGGCCGGTGTAGGGGTCGGACGTGCCATCGAGCGCGGCGCTGCGGCGCAGCTTCTTGGCATAGACGGTGCCGTCGACGGCCACAGGGTCGTACTGCCAGAGGGGTCCCGTGCTGTCGGAGAGCTGGGGCAGCAGCAGCAGCCGCGAGCGGCGCGACAGCACGCTGCGCGGCACGCGCAGACGCACGTCGACGACGGCGCGGTTCAAGCTGTCGGGGCTCACGACGGCCACCCGGGGCTCCACGCTCACCGTGGCGCGGCGCGTGGAGCACGACGAGGCGCCCATGCCAAGGAGGGCGGCTGCGGCAGCAGCCAGGGGGAGATATGGCGATAAAAGCTTCTTGTTCTTCATCTTGACGGGGAAGGATTGGGAGGGGTTAGAACAGATAGGTGAACGTGAGGCCCAGGCGCGTCAGGCCGAAATAGTCCTTACGCCGCGGGGTGGAACATTTCTCGCAGACGGCGCGTTCCGACTCGTCGTACCACAGACGGGCGTAGCCCGCGCCCACCTCGACGCCCATGTTCCAATGGGGCGAGATGATCCAGTCGTAGCCGTAGCTGATGCCCCCGCCGGCCAGGTAGCCGTCGTAGCGCTTGTCGTCGAAGCCGCCGAAATATTGCGCGGCGTGCAGGTGCAGGCCCACGTAGTGGCCCTCGAAGCGCTCGCAGAACCAGTATTTCACCTCGGGCTGCGCCAGCCAGAAGCGCATCTTCTTGTCGTCCTTGAAGGTCCAGGGGTTGTAGGCGGCCGAGAGGTCCACCGTCCAGCGCGGCGCCAGCCCTATCTCGACACCCACGTTGGGCGTTGTGGTCAGCCAGTAGAGGGCGTTGGTGCGCAGCCCCACGATCTGAGCCGCAGCCCGGGGTGCCCAGGCTGCCAGCAGGCAAAACAGCGCCCCCGCAAGGGCGCGGCCGATGTATATGTCTTTGATTTTCATTAATCTCTCTGATTTCTTGTGCAAAAGTACGGCCCGAACGCCCAAGCGCTGTTATGAAAAAGTTGCAACAAATTATGATTTTCTATTAATCGGCGCAGGCCCCGCCGACACACCTTATATATATATACGCACGCGCGCGAGGCGCGGCCGCTCAGAACCCCTCGGCGCGCAGCTGCGTGGGCGTCTTGCCGAAGACGCGCTTGCAGAAGTTGGAAAAATAGGCGAGCGAGGAAAAACCGTTCTCGAAGCTGATTTCGTCGAAGCTGAGCGAGGTGGTCTTCAGCTGGCGCACGATGCGCTCGGCCTTGCGGTCGAGGAGCCACTGCCCGGCCGTTTCGTGAAACGTCTGCTTAAACTTGCGCTGGAACGTGGCGGTGCTCAGGTTCAGGCGCGCGGCCAGGGTGGCCACGTCGCAGTCGGCCCGGGCATAGGCTTCGAGCACCTGGCGGCGGAAGTCGTGGTCGATGCCGAGCAACGGGCGGAACAGGGCGGCCAGCTCCTCCTTGCTGTAATAGGCGCGGGCGAGCTGGAAAAACTCAATGCGCTTCAACTCATGATAGTGGACGCACGAAAGGCCGTCATCGAGACAATGCATCGTGAGGTCGAGAAACTCGCGCAGACGCGGACGGATGGGGAGCGTGAAATGGGGATCGACGGGCAGCGAGGCGCCCTGCGTGTCGCGCAGCAGGCTTTCGAGCGTGTAGATGTTGCACAGCTGCGGCGCACCCACAAAAGCCATCGTCATGACGAGCGAGGGGGACGCCTGGTGGCCCGTGAAAAGCGTGCCGGGCTCCACAAGGAAAAACCGACCCGCGGGAACGGTAAACGGCCGGCCTGCGCCATAACGGATGAGCACCTCGCCATCGACGACGAAAACCATCAGCGAACGCTCAAGCCGCGCGCGCGCCGGAGGCGATTCGCGTTGCAGGTGATACACCTTGAACGTTGCCGTCGACTTTTCAGCGTAATGGTAACATGTTTTGTGCTCTTCCTGATAAAATAAGCGCATGACAAACAATCATCAGGTCCGTACAATACATTCTTAATTTCTCGTTTCGGCCGCAAGGCCTCCGCTGTCTTCATAGCAAAAGTAAGGGATTTCGTTGGAAAAATGAAGTTTTAAAATTACCCCCCCAGATTTTACAATTTATTAACGCGGAATTTTCTATCTGATAAGCCCGCTTTGCAAAAAAGCATGCCCGGCACCACGCCGCCGGCCGCCGGCGACGGGGGCGCAGCGGGGGCAAGGGGGAAATCTGCCACGCAAAGACGCGGAGTATCGCGTATCTGCGCGGCGAGCATCCAGCCTCGCGGCCACCACCTCCCGCCGCATGGGAAATCCGCCACGTAGAGACGCGATTCATCGCGTCTCACCCGCTCGGGGCAAAGCCCCGCCACGACATTCTTCCCCGCCGCGGGGTCATCCGGGACGTGAGAGACGCGATGAATCGCGTCTCTACGCAGGCAAATTCCCATGCGGCAGAAGGTCCGCCGCGACGTAAGACACACCGCGAGGCCTGCGCCCCCATAGGGGGCGAATTTTCTATAACCGCAGGTGAGCCAAAGGCGAACCTGCGGAAAGGAAGCATATAGATATGTGGACCCCATGGGGGTCCAACGTCGATTACCGCGGGTAGGCCGCAGGCACACCCGCGGAGCAGCGAGGCTGCCGAACGTCCAATGGTCACCACGGAGCAGCCCGCCGTCCGCACGACGTCGGCGTGAAGTTCGACCCCCATGGGGTCGGAGTGGTGTGTGGGTCCTGTCCGCAGGTGGCTTCGCTCACCTGCGGTTATAGAAAGTGCGACCCCTATGGGGTCGACAGCCTTGCTGCCGACACACCGTCGCCCCGCCCGCTGAAAACCGCCACCGCATGAAATCATCACACGCTCCCGCCACGGCGGCAGACACCGCATAGCACGGTCGGCCTCGAAGAGGCCAAGCTATTAGTAACCGCGGGTGGAGCGTAGCGGAACCCGCGGTATGCGCACACATACCCAAAAGAGCCTCGAAGAGGCGTCTATGCCACCTGCCAACACCAGGCATAGCGACCTCTTCGAGGCCGACATCATCACCCGCCACCCACCTCGGGTTCAGCTGCGCTCCACCCGAGGTTACGCATAGCCCGGCCTCTTCGAGGCCGTCATGCCTCGCTGCCTTCCCCCTCCCGCCGCCTGTGCGCTATATGGCAAACCGTTAATGCGGACAGCGACCGACGCCCGCCTTCCAGCGTTATTTCCGCGCGTCCATGCGGTTTTTTTGTGCGTCCATGCGGCTGCCCCGTCGCTCCATCCCATGGATTTCCATTTCCATCCCATGGATCGGCCGATCCATCCCATGCAATTTCCCATCCAAGGCCACTTTTCAGAGGAAAATGGAGGGCGATTTGTGCCATATAGCGGCGAAATTCGCGTTTTCGGGCGTCCTCGCGGCGGGGCTTCGCAGGGATGTGTCTGAATATGAGATGCTTCGGATTTTCGCGTATTTGCGAGTGACGGAGCAGCCGCGCGAAAATAATCGATTCTCCGTGTTAAAAACCCGCGCTGCGGACAGGTGATAGGGCATTCCGCAGCACAAGCGGCCTCGAAGAGGCCGACCTATCAGTAACCGCGGGTGGAGCAAAGCGGAACCCGCGGTACGGACCCACCCTACGAAGATAGCCTCGAAGAGGCGTCTATGCCACAGACCGCCACGGGCATAGCGACCTCTTCGAGGCCGACATCACCACCATCCGCCCCACCTCGGGTTCCGCTGCGCTCCACCCGAGGTTACGCATAGCCCGGCCTCTTCGAGGCCGTCAGCCTCGCGGCCTTCTCTCCGCCTGTACGGCACACGCGCCGCAGGCCTCGCGGCCATCTGTCCCCAGCCTCGCGGCCCCCTCCCCCACTCCTATGCTTGCCGGGGCGAGGGGATAAACGAAAGCCGGGGCGCACCGTTGTGCGCCCCGGCTGTTGGCTCGCGGGATGGCGGGGTTGGGCCGTCTGTCAGTTGAAGATGACGGCGCAGGGGTGAACGCCTGCGTCGTAGCGGCTGACGAGGCGGCCGGCGACGTCGTAGCGGTAGACGTAGCCGGGCAGGGTGTAGCCCGTGATGGTGGCTTGCGAGCAGACGTAGAGGTCGCCGTTGGCGGGGTTGACGTCGATGTCGGTGGGGGCGGGGGGCAGCGTGCCGCCGTTGGCCAGATAGGCCTCGTTGGTCACCTGTCCCGTCGTGGTGTCGTAGGTCTTATACGTCGTGACGGCCGTGGCGGGCGTTGTCGACCAGTCGGTCACGTTGTCGAGCACGTAGAGCGTGGTGCCGCGTGCGGCAATGCTGGTGCCGGGGCCGACGTCGGTCACCCGGTCGTCGGGCGCAATCTTCTGCACAAGGGCGGGCGTGGCGCCATAGTCGCCCATGCACACCACGAAGACGTTGCCCGCGGCGTCGGCCACGACGGAACCGGGGTTGAGGCCCACGGCGATGTCCTTCACCTTGGTGAACGAGGCCATGTCGACCTTGGCCACGCGCTTGCCGTTGGCATATCCGCCGGCGTAGTTGTAGCCGTCGGATATGGCCACGTACAGGAAGCCGTTGGCCGCGGCGATGCGCATGGGGTTGGGGCCCATGGCGATGCGTCCCGTCACGCTGAGCGTCGTCGTGTCGATGCGCGAAAGATAGCCATCGTTGTTCGACACGTAGATGCATCCCCCGGCGGCGCAGATGCCCTCGGGGTCGGTCGTGGGGATTTGGGCCTCGATCTGCATCGTCGTGCGGTTGATGGCCCACACCAGGTCGGAGCCGTAGACAGCTATGTAGAGGCGCGAGCCATAGGCCACGCCGTCCTGGGGCGTGTCGCCCAGACTCTGGCCGTTGGCGGCGGCGAAGACCGACGGGGCGTACGTGCCCTCGGCAAAGTTGATGGCGTCGAGCGAACCGTCGATGACGCCCATGTTGCCTTGGTTCAGGACAAAGGCTCCGAGCGTGCCCTCCTCGTAACGGGTGGGGGTGAAGGTTTCGTCGTCGGAGCAGGAGGCCGCAGCCAGGCCTGCGAGCAGCACGAGGGCTGCGGTTTTCAGTGGTTTCATATGCGTTTGTTTGGGGTTGAATGGGTTGCGTAAACGGTGCAAGGGCGTTCCCTTTCCGCTACCAGCCGATGGTGGCCGAGAGCTTCCAGGCGCGGCCCGGCATGGGGTAGCGGCGGACGATTTCGTACTGCTTGTCGAAGGCGTTGACCAGGTCGGCACGCAGGTCGATGCGGCAGCGCCCGGCGCGGAGCGTGCGGTAGACGGCGGCGCCGGCCTCGACGTAGCCCGGCAGGCGGGTGGTGGCCACGTGCTCGTTGGTGGCCCAGCGTGCCGAGGCCGCCGTGGCGTGAACGACGAGGCCGAACCACGGGTTTTCCCATGCCAGCGATGCCGAGCCCGAGTGGACGGGCATGTAGGCGGGCTGCTTGCCGTAGGAGGCCGTGGCGCGATCGGTGCGGTCGGCGCCGCGTTGCAGCGTGTAGCCGGCCGACAGGTAGAGGGCGTGACCCCGCGCCGGGCGCCACGTGGCGTCGAGCGAGGCGTCGGCTCCGCCAATGCGCACGCGGCCCATGTTGAACGTTTGCCAGATGAAGAGATTGACGGGGATGCCCGTGATGCGGTCGGCCACGCGGTTCAGGTAGCCGTCGGCCGCAAGGCGCAGGCTCAGCGGGCCGTCGGCCGCGCCGTGCGTCCACGTGAAGCCCGCCCCCAGCTGGCGCGTCGTCTCGGGCCGCAGGTCCTGCGAGCCATAGTGATAGTAGTAGCACTCGGTGAACGTAGCCGTGCGGAACAGCTCCTTATAATAGGCCCTCAGGACGAGGCCGCCGCGCCCCGGGCGCCAGGCCAGCGCGAGCGAGGGCGAGAGGCGCCGGGCGTTGCGCGCAGGCGTCTGGCCCGCCGCGGCATGGTTGGCAAAGACGGCGCCCATGAGCCGCGCCGTGGCTGCAAAGCCGCCCGCGGCATAGCGCAGCGAAAGGGCGGGCTGCCAGCTGTGGCGCTCCACGCGGCGCGTGCCGTCGAGGTTGCTGCGCAGGCGCTCGAACGTATAGTCGGCCGCCAGCGCCGCCTGCCACGGCCCGCGGTGCAGGGCGGCGCCCGCCGTGGCGTAGGCCTCGTGGGTGCGGTAGCGCTGCACGAGGGCGCCGCCCGGCCACTCGGCGCCGCGGTCGACGTAGCGCGTGCGGTCGGTGGCATACTTGCCCGCCGCCATGAGTTCCCAGCCGCGGCCCACGCGCTGCCGCCATGCCGTCTGGGCAAACACCTGCCTTTCGGCCAGGCGCTCCGAGGCGTCGTCGGTGTAGAGCTTCACGGCGCCCGGCAGGCGGCGGTGGCTGTCGTAGAAGTAGAGCTTCGAGCGCCACGTGCCCCCGCGGCGCGTGCGGTGGTTGGCCCCCAGCTCGGCGCGCCAGGCCTGCATGCGGCTGTTGGTGCGGTGCTCGCGGGTTTCCAGGATGCCGTTGCGCAGGCGGAAGGGATAGTCGTTGCGCCCGTAGTGGAAGTCGGCCGCCGCCGTGAGGGCCGTGCGCGGCGAGGCGCCCAGCGTGAGGAGCAGGGCCGGCGCCGCCGTGCCAAAGGCCGCCGCCGTGAGCGAGGCCCGTCCGTGCAGGCCGTGCGGAGCAGCGTCGGGCGCCGGGCCCCGCAGCTCCACCACGGCGGCCCCCAGCGTGCGCACGGGGGTGAGCAGGCGGCCGTCGTCGGCCACACGCAGGGCGATGGACGCCAGGTGGTCGGCGTCGAAGCGTCCCAGGTCGGTCTCGCCCTGACGGGCGGCGCCCACGGGCAGTCCGTCGTAGCTCACCACCGTATGCGCCGCCCCCAGGCCGCGCACCGAGACGGTTTTCAGTCCGCCCGCCCCGCCATAGTCGCGCAGGTTGACGCCCGGCAGACGGCGCATGGCGTCGCCCGTGTCGGTCACGCCGCGCCGCAGCAGGGCTGTGCTGTCGAGCGTGTGGTGCGGCACGGCCAGGCGTTCGGGCAGCACCGCGCGCCGCACACTGACGCGTGCGGGCGCCAGCAGGCTGTCGGGCTGTTGGCCCGTCGGCGCGAAGGCATGCATCGGCATGGCGTGCCACCACGGCAGCAACGCCATGCCCGCCCGCCACAGGGCGGAAAGCAGGGTCGGCTTCATCGGCAAACGATGAGATGAGGGGTTATTGTTCCACAAGATGCCCGTGGCTCCTCCTCGGAAGCCACCGGGCCGCGACGACAAGGCGGCAGGTCTTCTGGCTCGTCCCCGCGAGGCACGCCTTCCCGGTTAGGCCGGGCCTAACCAGTGGCAGGAATACGTCGAGTGCCTGCGAAGAATGGGACATACAGCAGCGGGACTGCACAGGAATCGCACCTGTTTCCCTTTTCATCGCGCGCAGAGGGCCATGCCCGCCCCGCGCGAACCGTTGTCGGGGGCAAAGTTAGTGCAAACGAGCGGAAAGAAAAAGTAAATCGCGCAGCGATTTACTTTTTCTCTCCCGAGTGCAGCCTATCTTGGGCGGAGCCAAAGATAGTGCAAGCCGAGAGAAAAGTAAAGAAAAACGGCGTTTTTCTTTCACGGGGCCGGATGTCCGCCTGCGTCATCGCCTGTCATTTCCTCTCTTAAGGCTGCACTCGGGAAGGCAGCCGTGAAAAACCGGCGGTTTTTCCCGTTGCTTCCACTCATTTGCACTAACTTTTCAGAAGTTAAGGCTGCACTCG
>CASFRV010000013.1:55472-70475 GCA_949297215.1 uncultured Bacteroidales bacterium
ATTTGCACTAACTTTTCAGAAGTTAAGGCTGCACTCGGGAAGGCAGCCGTGAAAAACCGGCGGTTTTTCCCGTTGCTTCCACTCATTTGCACTAACTTTGCCCGAAACAAACCAACTGAATCATGGAACACGAACTTTACATCTACAATACGCTCACGCGCAAGAAGGAGCGCTTCGAACCCGTCAACCCGGGGCACGTGGGCATGTACGTCTGCGGGCCTACCGTCTACGGCGACGCCCATCTGGGCCACGCACGGCCGGCCATCACCTTCGACCTGGTCTTCCGCTATCTGCGCCACCTGGGCTACAAGGTGCGCTACGTGCGCAACATCACCGATGTGGGGCACCTCGAACACGACGCCGACGAGGGCGAAGACAAAATTGCCAAGAAGGCCAAGCTCGAACAGCTCGAGCCGATGGAGGTGGCCCAATACTATACGAACCGATTCCACGAGGCGATGGCGCGACTTAACGTGCTGCCGCCCAGCATTGAGCCGCACGCCACGGGACACATCATCGAGCAGGAACAACTCGTGCAGCAGATCCTCGACAACGGCTTTGCCTACGTGAGCAACGGCTCGGTTTATTTCGACGTGGAGAAGTATAACCGCGCGCACCACTACGGCGTGCTCTCGGGCCGCAACCTCGAAGACGTCATCAACGCCAGCCGCACGCTCGACGGCGTGGGCGAAAAACGCAACCAGGTGGACTTTGCCCTGTGGAAGCGCGCCCAGCCCGAACACATCATGCGCTGGCCCTCGCCTTGGGGCGACGGCTTCCCGGGGTGGCACTGCGAATGCACGGCCATGGGCCGCAAATATCTCGGTGTCCGCTTCGACATCCACGGCGGGGGCATGGATCTCGTCTTCCCCCACCACGAGTGCGAGATTGCGCAGGCAGTGGCATCGCAGGGCGAACCCATGGTGAAATACTGGATGCACAACAACATGATCACCATTAATGGGCAGAAAATGGGCAAGAGCCTGGGCAACTTCATCACGCTCGACCAGTTCTTCACGGGCAATCACCCGGCCCTTGCCGAGGCCTACTCGCCCATGACCATCCGCTTCTTCATCCTGCAAGCGCAGTACCGCTCCACGGTCGACTTCTCCAACGAGGCCCTGCAAGCCGCCAAGAAAGGACTCGACCGTCTCATGGAGGCCATCGGCCGCCTGGAACGCATTGAGGCCGTCGAGGGAGGGGCTCTGGGCACCGACGTGGCCGAAGAGCTCACGCGCAAATGCTATGCCGCCCTCGACGACGACTTTAACTCGCCCATCGTCATCGGCCACCTCTTCGAGGCCTGCAAGACCGTGAACCAGCTGGCCGACAAAAAGACCACCATCACGCCCGACGGGCTGGAAGCGCTGCGCCGCGCGTTCCACACGTTTGCCTTCGACATCCTGGGCCTGCGCGCCGAGGCCGAGGCCGACAGCGGTCGCGAAGAGGCCTTCGGACAGGCCGTCGACCTGCTGCTCGACATACGCCAACAGGCCAAGGCAGCCAAAGACTGGGCCACGAGCGACAAGATTCGCAACGAACTGGCCGCCCTGGGCTTCGAAATAAAGGATACAAAAGACGGAGCCACCTGGCGGCTCGACAAATAAAGGCCGAAACGCCACAAAGGCTTCTGCCGCAGCAACAGATGCCCCCACCTGAGCGCAAGCTCGTGGGGGCATCTTCTTTTTTCGGTGGGCCGGAGGGGGAGACGCGGGGAGGAATGTCGTGGCGGGGCAGGGGAAGATGGCGTCTCTACGTGACGGATTTCGCCTGCGGCGGGAGCGTGTGATGATTTCACGCGGCGGCGGTTTTCCGCGGGCAGGGCGACGGTGCGTCGGCAGCGAGGCTGTCGACCCCATAGGGGTCGCACTTTCTATAACCGCGGGTAAGCGAAGCGCACCCGCGGAAAGAAGCCCCACACTAATCCGACCCCATAGGGGTCGAACTTCACACCGACGTCGTGCGGACGGCGGACTTCTCCGTGGTGACCATTGGACGGACGGTAGCCTCGCTGCTCCGCGGGTGTGCCTGCGGCCTACCCGCGGTAATCGAAGTTGGACCCC
The DNA here is from genome assembly GCA_949297215.1 of uncultured Bacteroidales bacterium. Classification (GTDB taxonomy): domain Bacteria; phylum Bacteroidota; class Bacteroidia; order Bacteroidales; family Bacteroidaceae; genus Alloprevotella. The sequence continues at coordinate 57,536 of CASFRV010000013.1, forward strand.
CATGGGGTCCGCATATCCTTATGCTTCCTTTCCGCAGGTTCGCCTTTGGCTCACCCGCGGTTATAGAAAGTTCGCCCCCTATGGGGGCGCAGGCCTCGCGGTCCCTCCGCACACTGGCCATGCGGGCGGTGAGAGACGCGATGAATCGCGTCTCTACGTGGCGGATTTCGCCTGCGGCGGAACAACCCATTTCCTTGTCCGCAGCCCGGCTTTTTAACACGCAGAATCGATTATTTTCGCGCGCACGCTCCGTCGCTCACATATACGCGAAAATCAGAAGCGTCTGATAATGAAGCACATCTGCGCGACGGGCCTTCGCGAAACACCCGCGGATGCAGAATTTCGCCACCATTTGTCACAAATCCACCCCAATTTTCCTCTGAAAACTGGCCTTGGATCGAAAATTCCATCCCTTGGATCGGCGAATCCATGGGATGGAGATGGATTTCCATGGGATGAATCGCTCGGGCCGCCGCATGGATGCACAAAAAAGCCCCACGCATCAGCATTTCCAACGCTAAAACGCGGCCATCGGTCGCTGTCCGCATTAACACCGTGCCATATAGCGCACAAGGCAGCGCGGGGCTGCGCGGACGAGGGGGGCGCCGGCCACCCTTTGCACAGTCCGTGCGAAAAAAAAGACGGCGACGAGGGGTGCATTCCCAAATAAATGCGTAATTTTGCCGCTGCAACAGCGGGGTGTAGCTCAGCCCGGTTAGAGTACACGTCTGGGGGGCGTGTTGTCGCTGGTTCGAATCCAGTCACCCCGACACCGCAGCAGCGGGGCGTCCGGCCATCATGGCACGGACGCCCCGCTGTTTTTGCACAAGGCCGCCGACGGGCAGCGGCGTCAGGCGCCGAGGCGCGTCTTGCGCTCGCAGTAGCGGCGACACTGCCCGCAGATGTCGTAGCCCAGGAGGGCTCCCAGGATGAAGTCCTCCTCGGGCGTGAGCAGGTTGAGCGGCCGGCGCACGAGCAGGGCTATGGCGTCGATACACTCGGGGCGGCCGAAATAGATGTTCACGCGGCCGCTCCCCACGCGCTGCACGGCGTAGCGTATGCCCTGCTGCTCGAGCCGTTCGACGGCGGGGCGGCAGAGCGAGGCGCGCGTGGTGTAGAGCGCCATGCTGCGCACGCCTTTTTTCAGTTCGTAGATGTGGTTGAGGAGCACCTTGAGCTCGGCGGGGGTGGCTTGCGTGAGTTTCATACCGGTGTTGCTTGTTTGTCGTTTCTTCCTGCTGTCGGCGGCTCAGGCCAGGGCCTCTTTCAGCTCCTCGCACCAGGCGGCCACGCGGTCGTCGGTTTTTTCGGGTTCGTTCATCTCGTCGAGGGGCAGGCCCACGAAGCAGCCGTCGCGCACGGCCTCGCTGTCGGAAAAGTCGTAGCCGTCGGTGGGCACGCTGCCCGCGAAGGTGCAGCCCGTGGCCGTCAGGGCGTCGTAGATCTGGCCCAGGGCGCCGCAGAACGTGTCGGGATAGCTCCCGGCGTCGCCGCAGCCGAAGAGGGCCACGGTTTTGCCCGTCAGGTCGAGGGCGCGCAGACGGTCCAGCGCGTCGTACCAGTCGTCCTGCAAGTCGCCGGCGCCCCAGGTGGAGCTGCCCAGCAGCAGGGCGTCGTAGCCCGCCACGAGTTCGGGCGAAAGGTCGGAAACGTTGTGGACGTCGGCCGGAGCGATGCCCAGCCGGGAAGCGATGCGCCCGGCCACGTCCTCGGTGGTGCCGGTGGTCGAGCCGTAGAAGATGCCTGTTTTTTTCATGCTGTGGGATGTTGTTTAGGTTGCACGTCGTTGTTGCGGCGGAGCAGCGGGGCGAGATGTCCCTGCCCGCCGGATGCAAAGATACGCAGGGGCGGGCGGGCGTGAAATACCCTGAAATAGTGATTTTTACCCGTCGGCCGAGGCCCCACCCCGTCGGCCGAGGCCGTGCGGCCGGTGCACGAAAAAGGCGCTCCGCCGCGGCAGAGGGAGGCCCGAGGGCCGTTCTGTCGCGGCGGAGCGCCGCCGGGAAGCTTGGGGGCACCCCCCGTCAGAGGTGCATGAGGACATGCTGCGCCAGGTAGCAGCCGAAGACGGCCGGCATGTAGGAGACGGTGCCGGTGGTGGTCTTCTTGCCGGGCTCGCCCTCGACGCCGACGACGGCCGCGCGGTCGGCCTGCTGGCTGCAAAACACCACCGTCAGGCGCCGTCCGCGCAGCCCGGCGCGGGCAAGGCCGTGGCGCACGGCTTTGCTCAGGCCGCAATGGTAGGTCTTCCATACGTCGGAAAACTGCACCTGCGTGATGTCGGTCTTGGCCCCGGCGCCCATCGACGACACGACGGGCAGGCCGCGGCGCAGGGCCGCGGCGAGCAGGGCCACCTTGGGCGCCACGGTGTCGATGGCGTCGACGACGAACGAGGGGGCCGCGGCGTCGAGCAGGGCCGCCACGCCGTCGGGTTCGAGGTAGCTGACGAGCGGCGTGAGGCGCACGTCGGGGTTGATGTCGCGGAAGCGCTCGGCCAGCACCTCGACCTTGGGCCGCCCCAGCGTGGAGCGCAGGGCGGGCAGCTGACGGTTGAGGTTGGTGGGGGCCACGCTGTCGGCATCGACAAGGGTGAGGGCGCCCACGCCGGCGCGCACGAGCATTTCGGCGGCATAGGCGCCCACGCCGCCCGTGCCCACCACGAGCACGTGGGCCGCGGCCAGCCGGGCCATGCGTTCGGGGCCGAAGAGCAGGGCGGTGCGCTGCTGCCAGAGGGGTGAGGAAACGTCAGGCATGAGGGGTACGGATGTTGACGGGCAGCCCCGAGCGCACCGACGAGCCGGCTGCGCCCTCGGCGCCATACTGGGTGGGGAAAACGATGAGCACGTTGCGCGTGGAGAAGTGGCGCTCCACCTGTTCGGGCAGGCGATCTATCCACGAGTGGTACGAGAGGGTGCCGCGGCGCGCCGTGACGAAGACGAGCATGTGGTCGTGGCGCGTGCGGTGGGCCACGGGCAGCAGGTTGCGCCAGTCGCGCAGCTCGTTCCACGTGGCTTCGGTGCTATACTTGCGGGCTTCCCAATAGGCCCTGAGGGCGGCGAGCGTGTCGCGCCCGCTGTACACGTCGACGCGGCACGAGAGCTGCCCGGCCAGGAGGGCCACGCTGTCGGCCCAGTGGGCAAAGCCCGGCTCAAACTCGGCCTTGCGCGGCACGAGCAGGTGGAGGCGCCGCACGGTGTTGACGGGTATGTCGGAGCGGTACACAAGCACCTGGCGCTCCACGGCGGCGAGCAGGTCGGCCGTGAGCTTGCCGAAGAAGGTGTCGGTGAGGCGCGTCCTGCGGTGGAGCCCCACGAGCAGGTCGCTGGCGTCATACTCCTTGACGGCGTGCGAGATGCCGCTCACCACGTTGACCGACCAACGGCTCTGCGTGAGCATCTTCACGCCCGCGGCGGCGGCAATCTTCACGGCATGTTCGAGGGCCTTGGCCCCCTCGTCGCGCGCGGCGGGGTCGTCTTCGAGCACGATGTTGATGCCCGTGAGCGGTATGGGCGACTTGGGCGTGCGCAGCATCAGGGCCACGTTGACCAGCGGGGCCACCGTGTCGGGGTTCGACAGGGCGATGAGCAGCTTGTCCTTGTCGGGGGCGGCGGGCGCGGGGCCGGCCTGCGGCTTCAGCAAGGCCAGGTGGCGCGCGGCGTGCTCGGTGGCAAAGGAGCTCACGATGCACGTCACGAGGATGAGCACCATGGCGCTGTTGAGCACGTCGTCGCCCAGGAGGCGGCTGCCGTCGGGCAGCAGGATATCGTGGCCCACAAGGACAACGGCCAGCGTGGCCGCCGCGCGCGAGCCCGACAGGCCGAACATGAGGCGGCGCTCCCAGGCGTCCATGCCGAAAATTTTCTGCGTACCCAGCGCCGCCAGCCACTTGCCGCCCAGCGCCACCGCCACCATGACGGCCGCCATGACGAGCACGCCGCCATGCGTCAGGAGCGCCTGCACGTCGATGATCATGCCCACGCCGATGAGGAAATAGGGGATGAAAAGGGCATTGCCCACAAACTCCAAGTGGATCATCAGCGGCGACGAGGGCGGAATGAGGCGGTTAAGCACGATGCCCACCAGGAAGGCGCCCAGAATGCCCTCGATGCCCACAAACTCCATCAGGCCCGCACCCAGAAAGACGAGGGCCAGGACGAAGATGAACTGCGCCACGGCGTCGTCATAGCGGCGGAAAAACCAGCGGCCCAGGCGCGGAAACGCATAGATGATGACCAGGCCGAGCGCCACGACCTTGAGCAGGAGCCAGAGCCAGTAGAGCCCCGTGACGTGCTCCTTGAACATGCCGCCCACCACGGCCAGCACGAGCAGCACGAGCGTGTCGGCCACGATGGTGCCGCCCACGGCGATGCTCACGCTGCTGCGCCGCGACAGGCCGTAGCGCAACACGATGGGATAGGTCACGAGCGTGTGCGAGGCGTACATGGCCGCCATCAGCACCGAGGCCGCCACGCCGCAACCCAGCACCCAATAGTTGGCTCCAAAGCCCAGAAGCATCGGCAGAGCGAACGCCAGCAGGCCCATCGTCAGGGCCCTGCCGCGTATCTTCTGGACGTCCTGCATGTTCATCTCGAGGCTGGCCAGAAACATGATGTAGTAGAGCCCCACCTGGCCGAAGAGCTCAAAACTGGCGTCGCGCGCGAGCAGATGCGAGGCGTGCGGCCCTATCAGGACGCCGGCCCCGATCATGCCCACCACAGAGGGAATGCGCAAGCGCTCCAAGAGCATCGGAGCGAACAGGATGACGCAAAGCACGATGAAGAAAATCCACGTGGGATCCGTGATGGGAAGATATGCCGCAAGCTTGTCCATAGGCTTCGAATGGAAAAAGCCGTGCGTAACAGCCCGCTCCGGCTTTGTTAATAAGGGCAAAGATAGTGCAAATGAGTGGAAAGCGGCGGGAAAAGCCGCAGGATTTTCATCCGCAAGGGCCATCCGGGACGTGAGACGGAAGGGAGAAGGCCGTGAGGCTGACGGCCTCGAAGAGGTCGTGCTATGAGTAGCCTCGGGTGGAGCGCAGCGGAACCCGAGGTGGGGTGGATGATGGTGATGTCGGCCTCGAAGAGGTCACTATGCCCGTGGCGGCTTATGGCATAGGCGCCTCTTCGAGGCTGTCTTCGTGGGGTGGGTCCGTACCGCGGGTTCCGCTTCGCTCCACCCGCGGTTACTGATAGCCCGGCCTCTTCGAGGCCGCCTGCCCGCCACGGCATTCCTCCCACGGTATGGCCCGTCCGCGTCTCCACGCAGGCGGGCACTCACCCTGCCGGGGACGGGGCCGTAATCGGGGGCGCTCTTTCCGTAATCTGTCTACATGCCATGTCGGATGGATGGGCTATCTTTGCCCTTGTAACAGAACATTTCCAAAATCGAAGGAGGATAAAAACATGAAAAGCTTTTGCGCCCACGTGCCCACCCGCATTCTGTTTGGTTCGGGCATGGTAAAACAACTCCACGAGCAGCCTCTGCCCGGCAAGAAGGCCCTCGTCGTCATCTCCAACGGCCGCTCCACCAAGGCCAACGGCTACCTGGCCACCGTCGAGGCCGAGCTGCATGCGGCCGGCGTGGCCACGGTGCTGTTCGACCGCGTCGAGGCCAACCCGTTAAAGAGCACCGTGATGGCCGGTGCGGCCATGGCCCGCGAAGAGGGGTGCGACTGCGTCGTGGCCCTGGGCGGCGGCAGCGTGATGGACGCGGCCAAGGTCATCGCCTTCATGGCCACCAACCCCGGCGACGTGTGGGACTACATCGCAGGCGGCACGGGCAAGGCCCAACCCCGGCAGAGTGCTCCCCTGCCCCTTGTGTGCATCACGACGACGGCCGGCACGGGCTCCGAGGCCGATGCCTACGGCGTCATCAGCAACGGGGAGACCAACGAGAAGATTGGTTTCTGCGCCGACTTCCCCGTGCTCTCCATCGTCGACCCCGAACTCATGCTCTCCGTGCCGCCCAAGTTTACGGCCTACCAGGGCTTCGACGCCCTGTTCCACTCCACCGAGGGCTACATCTCGGCCACGGCCAACGCCATGAGCGACATGTATGCCCTCACGGCCATCGAAAACGTGGCAGGCTACCTGGCCCGCGCCGTCAGCGACGGCAACGACCTGGAAGCCCGCGAGCACGTGGCGCTGGGCAACACCCTCTCGGGCATCGTCATGGACGTGTGCTGCCTCACGGCCGAGCACTCGCTCGAACACGCCATGAGCGCCTACCACCACGACCTGCCCCACGGCGCCGGCCTCATCATGATTTCGAAGGCCTTCTACGAATACTTCATCGAGCGCCATGCCTGCGACGAACGCTTTGTGCGCATGGCCCGCGCCATGGGCATGGCCGACGCCTCGCGGCCCGAGGACTTCATCACCATGCTGGTGCGTCTGCAAGAGGCCTGCGGCGTGGCCGACCTCAAAATGAGCGACTACGGCATCAGCCCCGACGAGTTTGACACGCTGGCCGCCAACGCCCGCGAAACCATGGGCGGCCTCTTCATGGGCAACCCCTGCGAGCTCGACCACGCGGGCTGCGTGGAAATCTACAAGAAGTCGTACCGGTAACGGCACGCCTCTCCCCCTACCGCGACGCGGCGGCCCCCACACCTGCCGGGGCCGCCGCGCTGCGTACGGGCCCGCCCCGCACACGCCGCGGCCCGCATTGGCCGAACCGGCGGAAAAGCGTAACTTTGCGCACCGTCCCGCCGCCCCGCGGCGGGGCCCGACGAAACCCACTCAGCATGAAAAAGCTCTCATCCCTCATCGCCGCCCTGCTCCTGCTCGTGCCGTCGGCCGGCCTCCGCGCTCAGGAGCTCGACGAAGACATGTTTCCCATCGTCGACGGGGCCACCTTCCTGCCCGACGACAGCCCCGCCCCGTCCGACACCGCCACGGCCGACCCGCTGGCCGCCGCGCTGGCCCGGCTCATGAACGACGAGCTCTTCGACCGCTCGCAGGTGGGCATCTGCGTCTACGACCTCACGGCGGGGCGCACCGTCTTCTCCCACGGCGGGCGGCAGCTGCTGCGCCCCGCCTCGTGCCAGAAGCTCGTCACGGCCATCACGGCGCTGGGCCTCCTGGGGTCCGACTACCACTTCGCCACCTCGCTCTATGCCGACGGCACCGTGACCGACGGCACGCTGCACGGCAACCTTTGCATCGAGGCGGGCTTCGACCCTCGCTTCGGCCACGACGACATGGCGGCCTTCGTCAGCGCCATCCACGAGCTCGGGGCCGACTCGGTGGCGGGCGACGTGCTGCTCGACGTGAGCATCAAGGACACGCTGCCCCTGGGCCTGGGCTGGTGCTGGGACGACGAGGAGACGCGCCTCACACCATTATTATATAATGCGCGCGACAACTTCGTTCCCGCCCTGAGCAGCGCGCTGGCCGACGCCGGCATCGCCCTCGGCGGCACGTTCCGCCGCGGCCGCGTGCCTTCGTCGGCGCGCCCCATCGCCCGCCGCACCCACACCATCGGCCAGATCCTGCGCCCCATGATGAAGCAGAGCGACAACCTCTGCGCCGAAGCGCTCTTCTACCAGATAGGCGCCCGCGAGGGCCACGCCTATGCCGGGCGCAAACAGGCCGCGCGGCAGGTGAACCGCCTCATCCGCCACCTGGGCTTCGACCCCGACGACTACTATGTGGCCGACGGCAGCGGGCTCTCGCTCTACAACTACACGACGGCCGAGCTGCTCGTGGCCCTGCTGCGCCATGCCTACGTCCACGAGGAAATCTACCACCAGCTGCTGCCCGTGCTGCCCGTGGCCGGCCACGACGGCACGCTGCGCCGCCGCATGAAGCACGGCACGGCCGCCGGCAACGTGCGCGCCAAGACGGGCACGGTCGAAGGCGTCAGTTCGCTGGCGGGATATGCCGTGACGCGCGCGGGCCACACGCTCTGCTTCGCCATCATCAACCAGGGGCTGCGCCGCGGCGCCGACGGGCGTGCTTTTCAAGACCGTGTCTGCCAGCTTCTCACGCGCTGAAACGCCGCGACAACCCATCCGAAAGTCCGCTGCCCCGTTGCAGGGCGGCGGACTTCTTTTTTTAACGTGTCTTTAAGCGGACAAATTACGCTTAATTCCTATCTTTGCTCCGAAATGTGTCCGCTCCTGCGCAAGGGGCGGCCGTTTGCCATGAAAAACTGAGAACAAGCTCAAACACTATCCCAATAAAAACTCTAACAACATGCGTAAAACATCTTTCGGCCTGCTGCTGGGATGCCTTGCCGCCTCGACGGCGACGCAGGCACAGACCACGGCGGGCGTGAAGCCCCTCGAAGGCTTCGCCTACCAGGCCAACCCCGCGGCCCCCACGGGGAAGGAGTGGGAAAGCCCCGAGCAGCTCTCGCTCAACAAGGAGCAGCCGCATGCCTGGTTCTTCTCGTTCGACGGAACCGACGAAGCACGCCGCGTCCTGCCCGAGTACAGCTCGTTCTGGCAGTCGCTCAACGGGCAGTGGGACTTCCACTGGGCGCCCGTGCCCGACGAGCGGCCCAAAACCTTCATGGACCCCGCTTTCGACACATCCGGGTGGGACAAAATCGAGGTGCCCATGAGCTGGAACGTCGCCGGCATACAGAAGGACGGCTCGCTTAAATATGGCGTGCCCATCTATTCGAACCAACGCGTCATCTTCCAGCACACCGTGGCCGTCGACGACTGGCGCGGCGGCGTCATGCGCACGCCGCCCAAGGACTGGCCCACCTACAAGCACCGCAACGAGGTGGGATCGTACCGCCGCACGTTCAGCATTCCCGAGGCATGGGAGGACCGCGAGGTCTACATCAACTTCGACGGCGTCGACTCGTTCTTCTACCTCTACATCAACGGCCGCTACGTGGGCTTCTCGAAAAACTCGCGCAACCTGGCCTCGTTCAACATCACGCCCTACCTCGTCAAGGGCCAGAACGTCGTGGCCGTCGAGGTGTACCGCAACAGCGACGCCTCGTTCCTCGAGTCGCAGGACATGATGCGCCTGGCAGGCATCTTCCGCGGCGTGGCCCTGCACGCCAAGCCCAAGGTGCAGGTGAGCGACATCGTGGCCGTGCCCGACTATGACGCCTCCTACACCAACGCCTCGCTCCACATCACCACCGAGCTGCGCAACCTCGACAAGAAAAAGGCCAAAGGCTACACCTTGACCTATTCGCTCTACGAGAACGCGCTCTACGGCGACGACAACCGCCTCGTCGAAGGCGTCTCGGCCACCGTCAGCGTGGACGAGCTGGCCAAGGGCGACGTGAAAGACCTGAGCGTCAAGCTCGACGCCGGCAGCAAGGTGCGCCCCTGGTCGGCCGAGGAGCCCTGGCGCTACGTGCTCGTGGGCGAGCTCAAAGACAAGAAGGGACGCACCGTCGAAACCGTCTCGGCCACCGTCGGCTTCCGCAAGGTGGAAATCAAGGATACGCCTGCCTCCGAGGATGAGTTTGGGCTGGCCGGCCGCTACTTCTACGTGAACGGCAAAACCGTCAAGCTCAAGGGCGTGAACCGCCACGAAACCGACCCCGCACGCGGCCACGCCGTGTCGCACGAGCGCATGGAGCAGGAGGTCATGCTCATGAAGCGCGCCAACATCAACCACGTGCGCAACTCCCACTACCCCGACGACCCCTACTGGTACTACCTGTGCAACAAATATGGCATCTATCTGGAAGACGAGGCCAACATCGAGAGCCACGAGTACTACTATGGCAAGGAATCGCTCTCGCATCCCGTCGAGTGGCGCGCCGCACACGTGGCCCGCAACCTCGAAATGGTGCATGCCAACGTGAACAACCCCAGCATCGTCATTTGGAGCCTTGGCAACGAGGCCGGCCCCGGCAAAAACTTCGTGGCCGCCTACGACGCCATCAAGGCCTTCGACAAGAGCCGCCCCGTGCAGTATGAGCGCAACAACGACATCGTCGACATGGGCTCCAACCAGTATCCCTCCATCGCATGGGTGCGCGGCGCCGTCACGGGCAAGTACAACCTGAAGTATCCCTTCCACATCTCCGAGTATGGCCACTCGATGGGCAACGCCACCGGCAACCTCATCGACTATTGGGACGCCATCGAGAGCACCAACTATTTCATGGGAGGTGCCATCTGGGAATGGATCGACCACGGACTCTACAACTACACCAAGGACGGAACGCGCTACATGGCCTACGGAGGCAACTTTGGCGACAAGCCCAACGACGGCATGTTCTGCATGGACGGCGTCATGATGCCCGACCTCACGCCCAAGGGACAATATTACGAGGTGAAGAAGGTCTATCAGAACGTCGGCGTGCGCGCCGTCGACATGACGCGCGGACAGATCGAGATATTCAACAAAAACTATTTCAAGCCCCTCTCCGACTACACCATCGAGTGGTCGCTCTGGAAGGACGGCAAGCTCGTCGAGAAGAGCACGGCCATGAAGGGCCCGCGCATGGTGCTCGGCCCGCGCCAGAAGCAGACGTACACCCTGCCCTACGACTTCGCAGGGCTCGACGCCGACGGCGAATATTTCGTCAAGGTGCAGTTCCTCCTGGCTCACGACATGCCCTGGGCCAAGGCCGGCTACGTGCAGATGGAGGAGCAGCTCCCCGTCAAGGCCGCCACAGGCCTGGCCTCGGTGGCCGACGCCGCCAAGGGCAGCGCCTTGAAGACCGAAGAGACGAAAGACTTCACGACGGTGAGCGGCGACGGCTTCACGGCCAAGTTTGACAACCGCACGGGCACGCTCCACAGCCTCGTCTACGGCGGACGCCAGATCTTGCAGGAGGGCAAAGGCCCCCGCATCGACGCCCTGCGCGCCCCCGTCGACAACGACAACTGGGCCTACGGCAAATGGTGGGAGGCAGGCCTGCACAACCTGCGCCACAAAGCCACGTCGGCCGCCTGCTACACGCGCCCCGACGGCGCCGTCGTGCTGACGTACAGCGTCGAGTCGCAGGCCCCCAACGGCGCCACCCTGCAAGGCGGCACCTCGGGCTACTACAAGGCCGTCGAGCACGCCGACCGCCCCTTCGGCAAGGACGACTTCCGCTTCAACACCAACCAGGTATGGACCGTCTACAAGGACGGCTCCGTTGAGCTCGAAGCAGCCATCAGCTCCAACCAGCCCTCGCTCGCCCTGGCACGCCTGGGCTACGCCATGGAGCTCCCCGCCGACCTCAAGCAGTACACCTACTACGGCCGCGGACCCGTCAACAACTACAACGACCGCAAGACGGGCCAGTTCGTCGAGCAGTTCCGCACCACCGTCGACGACAACTACATCATGCTCACCAAGCCCCAGTCGATGGGCAACCGCGAAGACGTGCGCTGGCTCGCCCTCACCGACAACAGCGGCAACGGAGCAGCCTTTGTGGCCACGGGCCGCATGTCGGCCTCGGCCCTGCCATGGTCGCAGCTCGAGATGACCTACGCCCCCCATCCCTTTGAGCTCCCCGCCAGCACCGGCACCCACCTGCACCTCGACGCCAAGGTGACGGGCCTCGGCGGCAACAGCTGCGGACAGGGCGCACCCCTCGAAGACGACCGCGCCATGGCCGCCGCCACGCAGTTTGGCTTCATCATCCGTCCCGTCAAGGCCGGCAACGCCGAGGCGCAGGCCAAGGTCGTTGCAGCCGGCGACCGCCCCATCTCCATCGAGCGCGACCGCGTGGGCCGCGTGAAGCTCACCCCGGGCGACACCAAAGCCACCGTGCTCTACACCATCAACGGCGGCAAAGCCAAAACCTACGACGGTGGCGAAATCGACATGCGCCGGGGCGGCACCATCAAGGCATGGTACAAAAACAACCCGCGCCTGAGCCTCACCGCCACCTATGAGAAGGTCGAAAACGTGCCCCTCCAAGTAGTCTTCGCCTCGAGCCAGGAGCCCGGCAGCGGCGAGGCCGCCCACCTCACCGACGGCGACCCCTCCACCATCTGGCATTCGGCCTACGGCGTCACCGTGACGAAATATCCCCACTGGGTCGACTTCGACGCAGCCGAGACCAAGACGATGAAGGGCTTCACCTATCAGCCCCGCCAGAACGGCGCCAACGGCAACGTCAAGGACTATGCCGTCTACGTCAGCCAGGACGGCAAGACCTGGGGCGACCCCGTGGCCAAAGGCACGTTCGAAAAGAACAACAAGCCCAAGCGCGTCATGTTCAGCAAGCCCGTCAAGGCCCGCTACATCCGCTTCCAGGCCCTCAGCGAGCAGAACGGACAGGACTTCGCCTCGGGCGCCGAGTTCTCCCTCATAGCCGACTGACACATCACCCCCCTATCCCCCAAGCCGGGGCTGCCCTCCCAACCGAAGGCAGCCCCGGCTGCTTTTTTATAGGCGCAGAATGAGACAGAGGGGCCCGGCCCCACCGCAAACGCTCCCACCGCACGGCGAAATCCGCCACGTAGAGACGCGATTCATCGCGTCTCACCCGCTCGGGGCGCAGCCCCGCACCGACATCCCTCCCCCGCGGTGCGCAGGGCGGGGTGAGTTCCGCGAGGCCCGCGCCCCCATAGGGGGCGAACTTTCTATAACCGCGGGTGAGCCGAAGGCGAACCTGCGGAAACTATCGCTCTATAAACAGGACCCCATGGGGGTCCAACTTCCCACTACCGCGGGTAGGCCGCAGGCACACCCGCGGAGCTGCGAGGCTGCCGACCGTCCGGTGGTCACCGCCGAGAGTTCCGCAGTCCGCACGACGTCGGCATGAAGTTCGACCCCCATGGGGTCGGAGTAGTGGCTGGGTTCCTGTCCGCGGGTGCGCCGAAGGCTTACCCGCGGTTATAGAAAGTGCGACCCTTATGGGGTCGACAGCCTCGCTGCCGGCGCGCCCGCGGAAGAGCACCGCATGAAATCATCACCCACCCCCGCCGCACGGCCGGGCACGAAGAGGGCGAGCGATAAGGAGCCCCGGGTGGGGCGACGCCGAACCCGCGGGACGCACCCGGCGATGAAGTTTA
>CASFRV010000014.1 GCA_949297215.1 uncultured Bacteroidales bacterium
CGCCGCGTGGCTCGCCGCGGCCCTGCGCCCCCATTTCGGCGACGCCCTGCTGGGCCCCGACCGCCCGCCCGTGGGCCGGGCCCGCTCGCTCTACGTGCGCCGCCTGGTGGTCAAGGCCGGGCCCGCGCTGCCCCCGGCGGGCGTGCGCCGCACGCTGCTCTCGGCCCGCGCCGCCCTGCTCGCCGTGCAGGCCTACCGCTCGGTGGGCGTGAGCTTCGACGTCGACCCCGCCTGACGCGCCCCCGGCCGCCCCTCCCGGCCCGCGCCCTCACGAAAAGGGCCGCACGGCGCCCCTATCTCCGAAAAAATCAATAACTTTGCCCGTCTCCGCCACACGCCGGACGCACGGACGCCGCGACCGCCGCCCGCGCGCACGCCCGCGGGGCGGCTCCGCACGTACAGAACAAAACAACAGACAACATGAGCGAGCAATACAGTTTGAGCCACCTGAAGGAACTCGAAGCCGAGTCCATATACATCATCCGCGAGGTGGCGGCCGAGTTTGAAAACCCCGTGATGCTTTACAGCATCGGCAAAGACTCGTCGGTGATGGTGCGCCTGGCCGAAAAGGCTTTCGCCCCCGGCAAGGTGCCCTTCCCCCTGATGCACATCGACTCGAAGTGGAAGTTCAAGGAGATGATACAGTTTCGCGACGAGTACGCCAAGAAGTACGGCTGGAACCTCATCGTCGAGAGCAACATGGAGGCCTTCCGCGCCGGCGTGGGCCCTTTCACCCACGGCAGCAAGGTGCACACCGACCTCATGAAGACGCAGGCCCTGCTCCACGCCCTGGCCAAGCATAAGTTTGACGCAGCCTTCGGCGGCGCCCGCCGCGACGAGGAGAAATCGCGCGCCAAGGAGCGCATCTTCTCCTTCCGCGACCGCTTCCAGCAGTGGGACCCCAAAAACCAGCGCCCCGAGCTGTGGGACATCTACAACACCCGCGTACACAAGGGCGAGAGCATCCGCGTGTTCCCCCTGAGCAACTGGACCGAGCTCGACGTATGGCAGTACATCCGCCTGGAAAACATACCCATCGTGCCGCTCTACTTTGCCAAGGAGCGCCCCGTCGTCGAAATGGACGGCCAGCTCATCATGCCCGACGACGACCGCCTGCCCGAAAAATACCGCGACCAGATCACAACGAAGAAGATACGCTTCCGCACGCTGGGCTGCTGGCCCCTGACGGGAGCCATCGAGAGCGAGGCCGACACCATCGAGAAAATCGTGGAAGAGATGATGACCACCACCAAGAGCGAGCGCACCACGCGCGTCATCGACTTCGACCAGGACGCCAGCATGGAGCAAAAGAAACGCGAGGGATACTTTTGAGAATTGACAATGGACAATTGACAATTGGCCATCTTGAAACGTTGGGCTCGGAGGCGCGACGAGTTGCGCCCGGCCTGCATCGGGATGGCGCTTCGCAAAGGAAGTCTGTCGTGCGCAGACCGATTGTCCCAATCATAACGACAACAAAAGCCAAATGAACAGCAATAAAGACACAGAGAAAGAGAAATTGTCAATTGAAGACTTTCTCGATCAGGACGAAAAGAAAGACTTGCTGCGCTTCCTCACGGCAGGCAGCGTGGACGACGGAAAGTCGACGCTCATCGGCCGTCTGCTCTTCGACAGCAAAAAAATCTACGAAGACCAGCTCGCCGCCCTCGAACGCGACAGCAAGCGCGTGGGCAACGCCGGCGAACACATCGACTACGCCCTCCTGCTCGACGGCCTCAAAGCCGAGCGCGAACAGGGCATCACCATCGACGTGGCCTACCGCTATTTCTCGACCAACAAGCGCAAGTTCATCATAGCCGACACCCCGGGCCACGAGCAGTACACGCGCAACATGATAACGGGCGGCTCCACGGCCAACCTGGCCGTCATCCTCGTCGACGCCCGCACCGGCGTCATCACGCAGACGCGCCGCCATACGTTCCTCGTCTCGCTCCTGGGCATCAAGCACGTCGTGCTGGCCGTCAACAAGATGGACCTCGTCGGGTTCGACCGCGCGGTGTTCGACAGCATCGTGGCCACCTTCCGCGCCTTCACCGCCCCGCTCGGCATCCCCGACGTGCAGTGCATCCCCCTCTCGGCCCTCGACGGCGACAACGTCGTCGAAAAGTCGGAGCGCACGCCCTGGTACGAAGGCCCCGCGCTGCTCGACTATCTCGAAAACGTACACATCGGCAACGACCACAACCTTAGCGATTTCCGCTACCCCGTGCAGTATGTGCTGCGCCCCAATCTCGACTTCCGCGGCTTCTCGGGCAAGGTGGCCTCGGGCGTCGTGCGCAAGGGCGACGAAATCGTGGCCCTGCCCTCGGGCAAGCGCTCGCACGTGAAGCGCATCGTCACCTACGACGGCGACCTCGACTACGCCTTCCCGCCGCAGAGCGTCACCCTCGTGCTCGAAGACGAAATAGATATCTCGCGCGGCGAAATGATAGTCCACCCCGACAGCCTGCCCCACACCGGCCGCCACTTCGAGGCCATGCTCGTGTGGATGGACGAGGAACCGATGGACGTCGAAAAGGCCTTCTACATCAAGCAGACCACCAACACGAGCCGCTGCCACGTGGACCACATCGCCTACAAGGTGGACGTCAACACGATGGAGCACTCCGAAGTGCCTGCCTTGCAGCTCAACGAGATAGGCCGCGTTGTCCTCACCACGGCCAAGGAGCTCTTCTTCGACGCCTACGCCGACAACAAGCCCACGGGCTCGTTCATCCTCATCGACCCAATCACGAACAACACGAGCGCCGTCGGCATGATCATCGCTCCCGTCGAGGAGCGCGACCTGCACCGCGCCGACGCCCTCCCCGTGCTCGACCTGCCCGGCCTCGGCATCACGCCCGACCACTACGACGCCATCGACCGCGCCGTCGGTGAGCTCGCCCGCCAGGGCCTGGCCGTCAAGGTGGTGAAGGAGCAGCAGGGCTGACGCCTCCCCCGCCTGCCATTTCCAAAAAATAAAGCTGCGCCCGTCTGTGCATGGGCACAGCTTTTTTGAAACGGCCGGGCTACGTGCCGGGATGAGCCTTGCGTCCCGTTCAGAACGGTTGCTGCCGCAGCCATTCGCTCATGAAGCGGTCGTAAACAGTGTAGCCGTCGGGTGAGTGATAGACCAGTTCGCTGCTGAGCAGCTTTTTCAGAGCCGAACTGACGCTGCTTGCTGCGCGCAGCCGGTGCCTGGCTATAAAGCTGCCCGACATCACTTCTTTGACGTAGCCCTCGTTGGCAATGGCTTTGAGCAGACTGATCTGACCGGGTGAGCATGTGTTTAGCAGGTCGGCATACGAATAGCCAAGCTCGGATATGATTTCTTCGGTGGCACAGGCAGCCAGTGGAAAGTCTACGTTGCGGTCGTAGCCATACAGGCGGTTGAGCAGACATTGCACATACCACGTGTATCCGTCGTATCTCTTGTAAATGGTATCAAACACATCGCGTGGAAGCTCCTTTCCATGGCGCGCAAAGTGGCCCATGGCGAAGCGGGCATACTCATCGCGGTCGATGGCGCCCAGGGTGAGCAGTTGCGTGCTTTGGTAGAACGCTCTTTTGGACGAGGTGAACATCTCCTGTATCACGTGCTGCCGGCTGCCAGCAAAGATGAAATGAACGTTTGGCAGGAACTGGATGTAAGACCGTAGCAGCGCTTCGACGCCTTTCTCGGGGTAGGCCGTGATTTGTTGGAATTCGTCGATGGCGATATAGCAGTTTTTTTCCGACGAACTTAAATAGTCGAAAATTTCTTTCAACGTGTTTTCTTCTTGGGCCGGTGCCACGTCGACGCTTACCTTTGGAGCGCCCGTAAGCTCGTCGAACGTAAGCGTCGGCCGGCAGCTCTTGATAAATTTGCCGATGCGGTTCAAAGCTTTTTGTGGGGCGGAGTCCAGCTGTCCGAGGACGGTATGGGCAAACAGACGCACAAAATCGCTGAGCGATTGCGTTGAGAAGATATCCATGTAGAGTGTCGCAACATCAGGCGCCTGCTTTTTCAGATGGAACAGCGTGTGCTTGATCAGCCCCGTCTTCCCTATACGGCGGGGGGCCGTCAGGGTTACGTTGCGTTCGTTGTGCAGTGCGTCAAGGAGGGCTTTGGTCTCTTGTTGCCTGTCGCAGAAATATTCAGGACTATGGTACCCTGTAATCAGAAAGGGATTGTTTGGTCTCATGCTCTATGCCATTACGTAATTATCGTAACGCAAATATCGTAATAAAAGCAGTTGCGGCCAAACGAACGCGGCGAAACCTGATGCAGTTGGGCTGTCGGGACGTTGTTTCCCGTCGTAGTCCGCGGGCACCGGGCCGGCTGCTGCGTGCAGGGCCCGTGTCGTCCTGCTTTCCGCCTGTTTGCGTTGTTTGGGGCGGCTCGGGTATGGTTTGAGGCCTTCTGGGGAAAGAAAAAGCATGTTTTCCTTTCCTCTTCTCTCGTCTTGCACTATCTTTGTCCGGTCGTCCGTGTGCCTGTGTGCCAAGGGGTGGCGGCAATAGGCGGGCAGCCCGCTTTTTCATTCAACCGACATAACATAATATATCTATATGGGACTCTTAGAATTCAGCAAACTCCCCATCAATACGCTCGTCGGGGCCGACTGGCAGACGTTTAAGGCCATCACCGCCGGGCGCGACATCGACCCGGCCTACCGCGGCAAGTATCGTCTGACGAAAGCCGTGTGCCGCCTGCTCTCCACGCTCGTGCCCGTGCAGGACGGCTGCTACCGCCGCCTCCTGGCCGACAAGCCTTTGGAGCATGCGCCCGTGTTCATCCTGGGCCACTGGCGGTCGGGCACGACGTTCGTCCACAACGTCCTCTCGTGCGACAAGCACTTCGGCTACAACACGACGTATCAGACCGTCTTCCCCCACCTCATGATGTTCGGGCAGCCCTTCTTCAAGAAAAACATGAGCTGGCTCATGCCCGACAAGCGACCCACCGACAACATGGAGCTCGCCGTCGACCTGCCGCAGGAAGAAGAGTTCGCGCTGGCCAACATGATGCCCTATACGTACTACAACTTCTGGTTCCTGCCGAAATACATGCACGAATACTGCGACAAGTACATGCTCTTCGAGGGCATTGAGCCCGAGGCGCTGCGCGTGTTCGAGGAAACGTTTACGAAGCTCATCAAAATTTCGCTCTGGAACACCGGGGGCACGCAGTTCCTCTCCAAAAACCCGCCCCATACGGGCCGCGTGCGCGAACTGGTGAAGATGTTCCCCGACGCCAAGTTCATCTACCTCATGCGCAACCCCTACACCGTTTTCGAAAGCACGCGCAGCTTCTTCACCAACACCATTCAGCCGCTCAAGCTCGAGGACATTTCGAACGAAGAGCTCGAAGCCAACATCCTCAGCATCTACGCCAAGCTCTACCACAAGTATCAGGCAGACAAGGGCTGCATCCCGGCGGGCAACCTCATCGAGGTGAAGTTTGAGGACTTCGAGGCCGACGCCCTGGCCAAGACCGAGGAGATCTACCGCACCCTCTCGCTCCCCGGCTGGGACGAGGCCCGCACTGCCATCGAGCAGTACGTCGGCAGCAAGAAGGGGTATAAGAAAAACAAGTACAAATACGAGCCCCGTACCGTGGAGCTCGTGGAAAAGAACTGGGGCTTCGCCCTGAGCGACTGGGGCTACAGCCTCTGACCCGCCGCCCCGTCGCCCCGACGCCTTGCGTGAGCGCCCTCCGCCGCCCTGCGGCCGGGGGGCGCTCACGCTGTTTTTTGCCGCAGCTGCGTTGCTTCCGTGGTTTCTGTGGGGCGGGGCAGAAGGCTGCGAGGCGGGTGTCGTTTGGCGGGGCGGGTGGGGCATTGAGGCCCGCCCGCAGCCGTTAAACGACCTCATATCTTCCCAAAAATTTATGAAGGGGGACGCGCTCTGTGCCGGAAAAACGTAACTTTACGGCTGATAAAATGTTTTCCGCATGAAACGTCTCCTGTTTTGGCTGCTGCTCTTGCCGTCGGTCGTGCTCACCGCGGCGGCACAGACGGCCCGCGACGAGCTCGATGCCGACCTGCATCGCTCGGCGTCCAACTATATGGCTTATCCCGTGCCCGAACGCGTGCGCTACACGCGGGCCCCGGCCGGGTATAAGCCTTTTTACATAAGTACCTATGCGCGCCACGGCTCGCGCTATTTCACCCATGCCGACCAGTATGAGGCGCCGGCGGCCACGCTGCGCGCCGCCCGGGCTGTGGGCGTCCTCTCGCCGCTGGGCGAGGAGGTGTCGGCCGCGCTCGACAGCCTGGCCCGCCAGGCCCGCGGGCGCTACGGCGAGCTCACGCCCAAGGGGGCGGGGCAGCACCGCGGCATAGCGCGCCGCATGTACAGCCATTTCTCCGACGCCCTGCGCGGCGACGCCTTTGTTGAGGCCCGCTCCACGACCAAGCAGCGCTGCATCCTCTCGATGGCCAACGAGCTGTGGGAGCTGCGCGGACTGAATCCCTCGCTGCGCCTGCGCATGGATGCCTCCGAGGCCGACATGACGTGGCTGCACGACAAGCACCACCCCGCCATGCGCCTGCGCGAAAGTGCCGCGGCCCGCCTCTCTGTCGACACGTTTGCCCTCGACCGCGTGCGCCCCGACCGCCTGATGCGCTCGCTCTTCACCGACACGGCCTACGTGCGCCGCCACGTCGATGCGCGGGCGCTCATGGAGCAGCTCTTCCACGTGGCTTCGGGCATACAGAACCACGATTTCGACTACGACTTGTATAAAATCTTCACGCGCCGCGAGTGTTACAACCTCTGGCTGCGCAACAACTACGACTGGTATGTCAACTACGGTCCCTCGCCCCTCACGGGCGGCCGCCAGCCCTACACGCAGGAAAACCTCTTGCGCCACATCATCCTCACGGCCGACACGGTCATCGCCTCGGGCCGCCGCGGCGCCACGCTGCGCTTTGGTCACGACACGTCGCTCGTGCCCCTGGCCGCCCTCATGGAGCTGGGCAGCTGCGGCCGGGCGGTTGCGCTCCCCGACTCTGTGGCCCTCTGCTGGCGCGACTACCGCATCACGCCCATGGGCGCCAACATACAGCTCGTTTTCTACCGCAGCCGCAAGCACGACGAGGTGCTCGTCAAGGCCCTGCTCAACGAGCGCGAGGTGACGCTGCCCGTGCCCTCCGACCTGGCGCCCTACTATCCCTGGTCGGCCCTGCGCCGCTACTATCTCGACAAGTTGCAGGCCGCCGCCGAATGACAGCCGCGCCCTGCGGCGTGCGTAACTCCGAAGAAAAGCCCATCAAAACATGACAAACGGCAGATTGCTCTGGGTCGACGACGAAATCGACCTCTTGAAGGCCCACCGCCTCTTCCTCGAAAAGAAGGGATACGAGCTGGCCACGTGCTCGAACGGCTCCGATGCCGTCGACCTGTGCCGCGAAAACAACTTCGACCTCATCCTGCTCGACGAGAATATGCCCGGCCTGAGCGGGTTGGAGACGTTGGCGCGCATCAAGGAGATAGCTCCCAACACGCCCGTCGTGATGGTCACCAAAAACGAGGAGGAGGACCTCATGGACCAGGCCATCGGCTCGAAGATTGCCGACTATCTCATCAAGCCCGTCAACCCCAACCAGATACTCCTCACGCTGAAGAAGAACATCCACCAGCGCGAAATCGTGGCCGAGGTGACGCAGAGCGGCTACCGCCAGGATTTCGGGCGCATCGGCATGCAGATTTCCGACTCGCTCACCCCCGACGAGTGGATTGAGCTCTATAAAAAACTGGTCTACTGGGAGCTTGAGCTCTCCTCGACCGACGGCGCCATGCAGGACATGCTGCGCATGCAGAAGGAGGAGGCCAACCTGGCCTTTGCCCGCTTCGTCCGCCGCGAGTACGAGGGCTGGCTCGCGCGGCCCGACGAGCGGCCCATGCTCAGCCCCGACGTGTTCAAGCGCGCCGTCTTCCCCCGCCTGCGCGAGGGGCGCAAGGTGTTTCTCCTCGTGCTCGACAATTTCCGCTACGACCAGTGGCGCGTGCTGAGCCATGAGCTTGCCGACGACTTCGACATGGACGAGCAGCTCTACTTCGCCATCCTGCCCACGGCCACACAGTATGCGCGCAACGCCATCTTCGCCGGCCTCATGCCCCGGCAGATACGCGAGATGTATCCCGACCTGTGGGTCGACGAGGAGGAGGACGAGGGCAAAAACCTCAACGAAGAGGCCCTCATAGCCCGCCAGATGGAGCGCTACCGCCGCCGCGAGGAGTTTACCTACCACAAGCTCAACGACTCGGTGGCCGCCGACCGCCTGCTCTCGCATCTGGGCCGCCTCACGCGCACGCCGCTCAACGTCCTTGTGGTCAACTTCATCGACATCCTCTCGCACGCCCGCACCGAGTCGAAGATGGTGCGCGAACTGGCGGCCAACGAGGCGGCCTACCGCAGCATCACCCTCTCGTGGTTCCGCCATACGCCCGTGGCCGAGCTCTTCCACACGCTGGCCTCGCTCGACTACGACATACTCATCACCACCGACCACGGCAGCATCCGCGTCGACACACCGTCGAAGGTCGTGGGCGACCGCAACGTCAACACCAACCTGCGCTACAAGCTGGGCAAAAACCTCAGCTACAACGCCCGCGAGGTCTTCGAGGTGCGCGACCCGAAGCGTTTGGGCCTGCCGTCGCCCAACCTCTCCACGGCCTACATCTTTGCCACGGGTTCCCGCTTTTTTGCCTATCCCAACAACTACAACTACTACGTGCAATATTACAAAGACACGTTCCAGCACGGCGGCGTCTCGATGGAGGAAATGATTGTGCCCCTCGTGGCGCTGCGCTCCAAGAAGCGCTGAGCGCCCGCGCCGCCTTGTCTTGGCATTCCTCCCCCGTGGTGAGCCGTCCGGTCGGTGAGCGCCGCGATGAATCGCGTCTCTACGTGGCGGACTTCCCCTGCGGCGGCATTTGAACCGCCATATATAAAAATTGCCGCGCAGCAACCGTTGTATCGGTGGTTGCTGCGCGGCAAAACGTAGGCCGCCGCGTCCCAAGGGGCGCGGCGG
The DNA here is from genome assembly GCA_949297215.1 of uncultured Bacteroidales bacterium. Taxonomy (GTDB): domain Bacteria; phylum Bacteroidota; class Bacteroidia; order Bacteroidales; family Bacteroidaceae; genus Alloprevotella. The sequence continues at coordinate 9,021 of CASFRV010000014.1, forward strand.
CTTTGTGGTTTCTCAGCTTTTCTTCTCCTTCGGGCGCACCAGGATGAGCGCCTCGCTCACGTCCGTCACGACGATGGGCGTGCCCTCGTCGATGAAGCCGCCGGCGCTCTTCACCTCGACCCGTTTGCCCCCTATTTCGGCGTTGCCGATGAGGGCCAGGCGCGTCAGGGCCGTGCCCTCGTCGCCCGGGCGCACCGAGAGCTGGTCGGCCGTGGGTGCGCTCGACGCGATGGTGGCGTGCAGCGTGGCGCGGTCCAGTGTTTTCGAGCGGGCCAGCCAGCGCAGAAACAGCAGCACTACGGCCACCGAGGCCAGCACGGCGCCCACGGCAGCCGCCCCGCCATATTCGACGTAGGTGAGCACGTCGGCCGCCACCACGCACAGGGCGGCCAGCACGCCGGCCACGCCGAAGCCCGGCGTGACCAGTGCCTCGACGGCAAAGAGCAGCAGCCCGATGACGGCCAGCAGCACGATGACGAGGGTTGTTGACATGGCTTTACGTTTTGTTTTAGGTGTGCGGGCCCGGCGTCAGTAGGCCTCGCGGTATTTGTTTTCGTCCTTGTCGCCCAGCATGCTCAGATACGAGGCGTAGCGCGTGGGCGCCAGGCGGTGTTCGTCGAGCGCGGCCAGCACGGCGCAGCCCGGTTCGCGCGTGTGGGTGCAGTTGTTGAAGCGGCAGCCCTCCGAGAGGCGGAAGATGTCGCGGAAGTAGTGGGCCACCTCGCGCGGGTCCATGTCGAACGAGCCGAAGCCCTTGACGCCCGGTATGTCGATGAGGGCCCCGCCGCCCGGCAGGTCGTAGAGCTCGCTGAACGTCGTGGTGTGCATGCCCGTGCCGTGGGCCTCCGATATTTCGGCCGTGCGTGCATGGGCGTCGGGCACCAGGCGGTTCAGCAGGGTCGACTTGCCCACGCCCGAGTGGCCGGCCAGCAGCGTCGTGCCCCCCGCCACGGCCCGGCGCAGCGCGTCGAGCCCCAGGCCCGTCGTGGCCGAGAGGTGCAGGCAGTCGTAGCCCGCCTCGCGGTAGACGGCCGTCAGATAGTCCACCGTGGCCGCCTCGTCGCCCCTGAGGTCGTCCATCTTGTTGAAGGCCACGACCACGGGCACGCGGTAGGCCTCGGCCGAGGCCAGGAAGCGGTCGATAAACGTGGTGGACGTTTCGGGCCGCGCCACGGTGACCACGAGCACGGCCCTGTCCACGTTGGCGGCCAGCACGTGGCTCTGCTTCGAGAGGTTCGAGGCGCGGCGCACGATGTAGTTGCGCCGTTCGTCAATTTCCGAGATAAACAGCGCTCCGCCCCCCGTGTCGGTGAGCGTCACGCCGTCGCCCACGGCCACGGGGTTGGTCGAGCGTATGCCGCGCAGGCGGAAGTTGCCCTTCACGCGGCACTCCACGAGCCGTCCGTCGTCCGTTCGCACCACGTAGCTGCTGCCCGTGTTGCGCACCACGGTGCCGTGCGCCCGGCCGTCGGCGGCCGTTTGCTTGCGGGGGGCTTCTGCTCGCATGTGCGTTCTCAGACGGTCATGATTTCCTTGCTCTTGGCCGCCAGCAGGTCGTCGATTTTCTTCACCATGCGGTCGTGAATCTTTTGCAGGTCGGCCTCGGCGTCCTTTTCGTTGTCCTCGCTCAGTCCGTCCTTCACGGCCTTTTTCAGGCGGTCTATGCCGTCGCGGCGGGCGTTGCGGATGGCCACCTTGGCCTCTTCGCCCTCCTTGCTACACTGCTTGGTCAGTGCGCGGCGGCGTTCTTCGGTGAGGGGCGGGATGCCCAGGCGGATAATTTCGCCGTTGTTCTCGGGCATGATGCCCACCTCCGAGTCGATGATGGCCTTCTCGATGATTTTAAACATCGACTTGTCCCACGGTTTGATGGCGATGGTGCGTGCGTCGGGCGTGGTCACGGCGGCCACGTTGTTGAGCGGCACCATCGAGCCGTACGAGTTGACGCGGATGTCGTCCAGAATGCGCACGTCGGCGCGGCCGGCACGGATGTGGGCCAGCGTGTCTTCGAGATGGAGCACGCTCATCTCCATTTTTTCCTCACACTCTGCGAGGCATTGCTTTACGTCTAACATGGGTTTGCTTGCGTTTATGATGAAACGTTACCTGTTTGGTTTTGAAGCAAAGATACGCTTTTTTCGCGAAGCGGCCGTCCGGTGCGCCAAAAAAAGGCGCCGTCGCCTCGCCGTGGGGCCTTTCCCCCTCAGACAGGGGCGCGGGGAAAGGTGCGTCGCGCGGCGCCATAGGAGGGACGCCATCTTGGCGTCCACTCCTATGGTAGCTTCCCTTTGCGGGTGTGCGCGGTGTGCCTTCGCGGGTGTTGGACCCCCTTGGGGCCCACATATATATGCGTTGACTTTCCGCGGGCGCGCTTCGCTTACCCGCGGTTATAGAGTAGTTCGCCCCCTATGGGGGCGCCGGCCGCGCGACGTGGTCTCGGCTTGTGGTAGATATTCCTCTGTGGGTGGGGGGAATGCTGTGGCGAAGCTGGCGGCCTCGAAGAGGTCGCTATGCCCGTGGCGGCGTATGGCATAGACGCCTCTTCGAGGCTATTTCTGTGTGTGGGGCCGTACCGCGGGTTCCGCTACGCTCCACCCGCGGTTACTAATAGCCCGGCCCCCTTGGGGCCGCTTGTGCTGCACCTCAACACCATCACCGCCCGGACGGCCCGTGCGGGTGTGGGTGTGCCTGCTGTCCGCGTGGCTGCCGACCCCATAGGGGTCGCACTATTGATAACCGCGGGTAAGCGAAGCGCACCCGCGGACAGGAACCCCACACTATTCCGACCCCAGGGGGGTCGCACTTCCCTCCGACGTCGTGCGTGGGGCGGGGTACCCCGTGTTGCCCCTCTGACGGTCGGCAGCCTCGCTGCTCCGCGGGTGTGTCTGCGGCCTACCCGCGGTAATGCGAAGTTGGACCCCTATGGGGTCCCATTATGGGGTGGTTCCTTTCCGCGGGTTCGCCTATGGCTCACCCGCGGTTATCAATGGTTCGACCCCTATGGGGTCGCCGCCCTCGCGGTGTGGCTTTGGGTAGCGACTAACGTTCTGCCGCATGGGAATTTGCCTGCGTAGAGACGCGATTCATCGCGTCTCACCCGCTCGGGGCGATAGCCCCGCCGGTGCATTCTTTTCCCGCGGTGGGCCGTGCGGCGGTGTGGGCGCCAGGAATGGCGCCCCTCCTATGTCATTCTTCTCCGCGTTGGGCCGTCCGGGCGGTGACGGACGCGATGAATCGCGTCTCTACGTGGCGGACATCCCGTGCGGGTGGGGGGACACTTTTGCGGCCGCGTGGCCCTGTGCGCTATATGTCACTCTGTTAATGCGGACGTGCGTGTTGCGCCGCCTTTTAGCGTTGGAAAGGCGGCGCGATGGGTCATTTCGCCCGATCCATCCCTTGGATTCCTGTTTCCATCCCATGGATCGGGCGTTCCATCCCATGGATTTTTCGATCGATGGGCACTTTTCGGTGGAAAATGGGCTTCGATTTGCGCCATATAGTGGCGAAAATGGCGTTTTTGGGCGTCCCTGCGGAGGGGTTTCGCAGGGATGTGTCTGGAAATGAGGGTGTTCTGATTTTCGCTCATTTGCGTGCGACCGACGGCGCGCGCGAAAATAATCGATTCTCCGTGTTAAAAAACAGCCGGCGGACGGCGTTTAGCGGGCAGGGGCGGCGTTCAGCGGTTGGTGAGGCGGAAGGTTTTCCAGAACGGGGCGCGGCTGTATGCGGCGGCGCTTTCGCGCGGCACGTGCAGGCGTGCGCGGAACACCGTGGGGTGGAACGCCTGCGGGCTCACGCGGGGCGGGCGCGTGGCCAGCACGCCCACCTCGCCGATGCGCTCGCAGCCGGCGAACGTGCCCGGGCCCACGCTCTCGATGCCGCGGCCCAGCGTGACCGAGGTGAGGGCGTGGCAGCCATAGAAGGCCTCGTCGGCGAGGTGCGTCACGCCGTCGGGCACGGCCACCCAGCGCAGCGAGCGGCAGCCGTAGAAGGCGGCGGCGCCGATGGAGGTGAGCCCCGCGGGCAGCGACACCCATTGCAGGCCGATGCACCCCTCGAACACGCTGCGGCCCAGCGCGGCGATGCCGGCGGGGAGGGCCATGCCCGTGAGGGCCTCGCAGCCGGCAAAGGCTTCGTCGCCCAGACGGGTGAGCCCCGCGGGCAGCTCCACGGCCCGCAGCCGTCCGCAACCGGCAAAGGCGCCCCGGCCGATGCTTTCGAGCCCCGCGGGCAGCGAGACCCGTTCCAGCCGCACGCAGCCCCAGAAGAGCCAGGGCTCCACGCTGCGCAGGCCGCCGGGAAGGGCCACACGCCGCAGCCGCACGCAGCCCTCGAAGGCGTAGGTGCCCAGGTGGGCGAGCCCCGCGGGCAGGCCGATGCTGTCGAGCCCGGTGCAGCCGGCAAAGGCGTGGTGGTCGATGCGGCGCACGCCCGCCGGCAGCGTGAGGCGCCTCAGGCCCGTGCAGGCGTGAAAGGCGTAGCTGCCCACGCTGCGCAGCCCCGCGGGCAGCGGGAGCCGCCGCAGCGAGCTGCACCCGGCAAAGGCCGCCTCGCCCAGCGTGCTGAGGCTGTCGGGCAGGGCGAGCACGGCCAGCATGCCGCACCCCTCGAAGGCTCGGCGGCCTATGCGCCTCACCGACGGCGGCAGCTGCACTTCGCGCAGGGCGCTGCAACGGCGGAAGGCGCTGTCGCCCACGGCCGTCACGCGGTGCCACGTGCCGCGGTCGTCCTCGACGCTGTCGGGCACCTCCACCACGTCCCACACGGTGTCGTCGTAGCGCGCCACCTCGCAACGGCCCGGGCCCTCGCCCGTGGTGCGATACACGATGCCGCCGGCTTCGAACTCGTGGCCCGAAGCCGCCCGCAGCATGGTGCAGAGCAGCACGGCCAGCAGCCATGCCCTGCGCCGTGCCTCCGTTGCGCCAAGTCTGTGCTTCATGGTTTTCGTGGGCCTGCTGCGCAAGGTGAGTCGGGCAGCAGGGCTACTTTTTTGGGAAATCACGTACAAAGTTAGGGCTACGTGCGCGTATCTCCTTGAAAATTCGCGAAAAAATACGGATTTTCGCGGTCATAAATTTAAAATAGAGGAACTTTTTGCCACGCCTCCGCCCGCGTCTGTTCGGAGGCCGCGGCTCGCGGCAGCGCCCGGCGCCCTTTCGCGCGCGCGTACATATATATAAGGTGCGGAAGGGCCGTGGAAAGGTGGCGAAAGTCCAAGTTCTTAAAAAACAGACGGATGCGCGGCAAAAAGATGCAGAAAAATTAGGATATTTTGTTGCGCGGGGCGTAACTTTGCACAGACATTGGAACAAAAACGAATGAGACGACAGGATATCGAGCTCTTTAATAAGCTGTTCGCGGCGTTGGAAGACGATCAGATCTTCCTCGACGCGCACATGTCGTTGTCGAAGATGAGTGTAATAGTCGGGACGGCTATTTCACTCCGCCATTGAGCCGTCGGTACATACAGCGAAGGCACGCCCCCGGGGCGTGCCTTCGTGCGTTATGGGGTGGTGTGGCCACCGCAAGGGGAGCTGCCATAGGAGGGACGCCATCTTGGCGTCCACCCACGCTCGGGTGCAGCCCCGCTGCGACATCTTTCTTCCCCGTTGGGCTGTCCGGGCGGTGTGGGACGCCAGGATGGCGTCCCTCCTAAGGCAGCTTTCTCCGCTGTGGGCGGGGGGAGATATGTTTCCGTGTGGCCGCCACCGCCGGCTGACAGCGTGCTGCGCGACGCCTCAGGGCGCGGTGATGAGGCCCGAGTGGCGGTGGCACGTGTAGGCGTGGCCGCGCAGGGTGAGCGTGAGCGTCGAGTCGTTGAGCACGCGCAGCTCCGACGTGTCGGTCTGCTCCTGCAAGTGGCTGCCGTCGGCGGGCAGGTAGGTGATGAGCAGCTGCCCGTTCTTCATGCGCCAGGAGCGCAGGCCCACGTTGGCCGTGCCCACGTTTTCGGCCGCGCCGTCGGACAGCAGGCGCATGCCGTTGCCGTCCTGCCCGTCGAAGAGCCAGAAGCCGGCCAGGCTCGTCACGTTGACAACGGAGCGCAGGTCCTTGTGCCCCGGGGCTTCGACGAGGGCCAGCGTGTCGCCCGTGGTGAGGGGGCCGTGCAGGGCCTTGTCGCGGCGGGCGGCTAGGAAGGTGTAGGTGTGCTCGGTGCTGTCGGAGAGCAGGCGCACGTGCAGCGTCGAGTCGGTGCGGTCGAGGAGCACGGCGTGGCGCGTCGAGTCGGGCACGTCGGGGGCTTTTTCTTGGGGCTTCTGCTTGTTGCCGCAGGAGGCCGTGGCCAGCAGCATGGCGCCGAGGCCGAGGGCTGCGAGGCATGATGTGATGTTTGCTTTCATTGCTTTGAATGGATGGGGTTTGATAAGTAGAAAGGAGGAAGGGGCCGCCCCCTCCCTCCTTTCCTTTTAAGAGTTTGCTGCGTGTGCAGGCCGGGCCTGCGCGCGTCTGTTATTTGCGGTTCGTCTGGTTCTGACCTTCGTTCGGGTCAACCGTTACGTAGAACGGATATTCGCGAACGTTGCCGAAGCGGTCGGTCACCTTCATGCGGAACTCTACGTTCGTGGCCGAGATGGCGCCCGTTGCGCCCTGCTCTTCCTCAACCGTCTTGATGACGATGCCTTCGTCCGTCACTTGCGGCTCTGCGAAGAGGCTGGCGTATTGCGTCTGCTTGAGGTAAACCTCTACGCTCTTGATACGTTTGTCGCGATTAGAGCCAAAGTAAACGATGTTGTCGGCATTGCCCGAGATCGAGGGGTCGTCGGCGAAGATCTGGCTATCACCGATTGGGAGCTCCTTGCCGGGATAGCCCACGGTGTAGGAGTCTTGATCGAAGTCGGCGTCAACATACATGATGGGCGACTTGAAGACGAGCTGGAACTCCTGCGGGTCGGCCCAAAGCGTGGGCACGTTGAAGTAGTTGACAGCCACCTGCATGGTGTAGGCGTGCTCGCTGCCATACTTCACGGCTGCATTGGGCACAACAAACGTGTAGTCGCTTGCAGCGTAGGCAGCGGCCTGGGCTGCGTTGTATGGGAAGCGCAGAGTCGTTGAAGGCTTGTACTGGGCGTTGGGCCGGCCGATGGCATAGGTAGCCTTGTTGGCCAGGTCGAACTCGAGGTGGCACAGCTCGGAGTCGGCCCACGGCGTGTTGAAGGCCTGGATGATGCCATACTTGGCACCCTTAGCGTCGCCTTCGTTGTCCAGGCCGTTATCCAAAGCCCATGCGGTGAGCTGGTACGTGTTGTCGAGCTTTTCGATGGTGGCTCCCTCGGGCAACTTGTGGTTGTCCTTCATGAAGTAAGCCGGGTTCGGGAGAATGCGAACGCAGTCGGCCGTCGGATAGATCATGGTGAACTTCACGGGGAGCACGCTCACCACGTTACCGTTCTCGTCTTTGAACGTAATGGTGACGGTGTATTCCTTGTTCACTTCGAGGTCGGCGGGATCATACACGAAGGCCAGGTTCTTCACCTTCTTCAAGTTGGCCTCCGTCGTGGGGGCGTACTCGCCCGACTTGCTGTCGTTCATGTTCACCGTGTAGACGCTCTGCTGGTTCTGGCCGCCGAAGATGACGCTCTGCAAGGCCACTTCGCTCTCAACGCTGATGCTGGCCGTGTACTTGGCCCAGTCGGCGTTCTTGGCGCTCATGCAGTTGGTGCCCATGAACGTTTCGCTCGGGCACCATGCGGTCTGGTTGGCGCTGCCCTTCGGCGTGTGGCTGAAGGCGATGCCCGTCTCGGTGAAGAGCGGCTTCGTGAAGATGACATCCAGGTCGTCCGACACGATCGTACCGTCCCAGTTCTGCACGTAGTAGCGCAGCGTGAAGGTGTAGCCGTTGTACTGGTCGGGCACGGTGATGCTGATCTGGTCGAAGCCGTTGGCCTCCTTCGTCACGTCCTGCGGGTTGCCTGCGGGCTCGGTGAAGACCTTCTGCAAAGCGTCCTTGTTGGCGTTGTGAACGGCGCTCTTGGCCTGGTTGAGCTGGGCGTTGGCGAGAGCCGTGCCGCGCTGGTTCTTAACGGCCACAACCTCTACATACTTGCGGAAAGGCTTGCTCACGCCCTTGCCCTTTTCGTTGGCATCGGTCTGCGGGTTGAGCGTGAAGTTGCCCGTGAGGGGCTGACCCTGCTCAACAACGTAGCGCGAGGTGCCTTCGGCGGGCGAGTCGGGCGTGACGTCGTTGGCCTCGACAGCCGTGATGGCCGGCGTGTAAGCCTTGCCAGCCTTTACCATCTCGATGTTGAGGGCATACTTCGAGTAAACCTTGCGCTCGATGGCCTCGCTTTTGCCCGTCTCGGCGTTCTTGCGTGTGCCGAGGTTGAACGAAGTGTAGAGGGCATACGAGTTTTCGAAGGCAGCGGGCTCCTCGGTGCGGTCGGTAGCCGTGTTGGTCAGGCGGATGGCGTACAGACCGTTTTCAGCCTTGTCCTCGGCGGTGCCGGCGGCACGCGTGGTGATGAGGTGACCCTTGGCAGGCATGGCCTCGCCCACCTGGATGTTGGCAGGAGCGTTGCCCAGGCTGTTTTCGAGCTGCAAGTCAACCTTGCCCGTGAAGTCGACGCGCGTGGGGTTCACGGTGGCGTAGATCAAACCGCCATTGCCCTCGACGTTCCAGTGGCCTGCAACGAGCGTAGCCTCGTTGGTGGCGTTCACGTAGGGGAAGTGGACGATGGTGCGGCCCTGGGCATCGGTCGTCAGGTACTTGCTGTCGGTTGTACCGAAGAAGTCGCCGATGTACTGGCTTGCCACCTTGGCATATACGAACTGCAGCTGGTTGTCTTGCAGGATGATGCCCGTAACCAGGTTGTTCAAGTCGGCGCTCATGGCGTTGACGATGCCCGTAGCGTCGTTCACCTTGCCTTCGAGCTCGCTCATCTTGCCTTCGAGCTTCGTTACCTTCCCGCTGACACCGTCGATCTCGCCCTTCAGCTTGCTGTCGGCAGCCTCATAGGCCGAGGTGAGCTGCGTGATGGCGGCGTTGACAGCGTTGGTCACGTCCTCGTTCGAAGCCAGGTTCTCAGTGGCGGCGGCAATCTTCTGGTCCATGATGCCCTGCAACTCCGTTTTGAGCGCTTCGATGTCGGGGAGCTGGGCTTCCAGCTCTTCGCGCAGCTGCGTGAGGTCTTCCTTCGTAGCCATGCCGGCCAGTTCGTCCTGGCTCACGGCGTTCTTTTCCAGGTCGGCGATGGCCTGGTCGAGAGCGGCGAGCTGTCCCTTGATGGCCTGCTCCTTGCTGTTGACGTCTTCACGGAGCTTGCTCAGGTCGCCCGAGAGCACGTCGATCTGGCCTTCCAGCGACTGCTGGATGCTGTCCAGGCTGTCGGCCACGTTGTTCACTTCTGCCTGCACGGCCAGAGCGTAAGCACGCGATGCAGCGCTCTGTGCGCGGTCGATGCCCTCTTGCAGTGTGGCGTCGGCGCGCAGGTACGATTGCAGCGACTTGTCGGCATCCAGCTGGGCCTGGGCAGCGTCGCGGGCCGTCGTGAGCGCCGAGATAGCCTCGTCCACCAAAGCCTGGGCGGCTGCGATGCGCTGACGGGCAGCCTCGCTCGTCGTCGACGAGAGAGCGCTGGCAAGCTGATCCTTCACTTGTTCCAGAGATTCAATCTCTGCGTCTACGTTTCGGAGCTTCAGGTCGACAAGCTCCGACAGGTTGCTCGCATCTGCGTTCTGATTGATCTGATCTTGCAGGCTTGCAATGTCATCGTCGTAGTCAGAGCAGGAAACGAACGTGCTGGCCGGTGCGAGCAAGAACGCACCGAAAACCAACGCATTAATGAATTTTCTTTTCATAACTAGTTAAACGAAAATTAAAAATTGATTGGTCATTCTTATTCCGCGGCCGCGTAAGCCGAGGAGGGGGAAGAGAGAATTGCGTTTTTAGACTTGACGGGACAATACTGCGCGGCGGTCTTCGGCGAGCTTTCGGCGTCAACGACAAACTGCAACGGGGGCACGCCCATGATCTTCGTGAACGAAGCGTAGAACGTGCTCTTCGAGAGGAAGCCGCAGCGCAGGTAGATGTTTTTGATGTTGGCCTTCTGCTTTTCCTCCAAGAGCAAGTTGACGGCATAGGCCACGCGGTAACGGTTGATGACCGACCGGAAGTTGTCGCCAAAGTAGTCGTTGATGGCGTATGAGAGATAGGTAGTATTCGTCCCGACTATTGTTTTCTTCGCTTCCTTGCCTTTCCCAACAGCTTCATTATTAGAACGGAGTGTGGCCGTTTTGGCAGAAAGCGGGGGCGGCGGGGAGAAAACGAGTGGCGAAGCGGTGGCAGAAAATAGCCTGCCACGTTCCGAAAAGTGGCGCTTTTGTGGCTGCAAACGGCTGTCGGACAGTGGTTTGACGGCGGTGGGGAAAAGTGACGATTTCGTGCTGCGCGTTTTTCGCCGTATCCTGCGTTTGTGCTAACTTTGCCCTCCGTAACAAGAAGAGAGATGATGGAAGATACACGCCATATTCATATCAGCGACTTCGATTACAACCTGCCCGAGGAGCGCATTGCGAAATATCCCAAGGCCGAGCGCGACACGTCGAAGCTGCTCCTCTACCGCAACGGGGCCATCGCCGAGGACGTTTTCAGCCACTTGCCGCAATACCTGGCGCCGGGCTCGCTGATGGTTTTCAACAATACGCGCGTCATTCAGGCCCGTCTGCATTTCCACAAGGCCACGGGCGCGCTCATCGAGGTGTTCTGCCTCGAACCCCACACCCCGGCCGACTATGCCCTCTCGTTTGCAGCGCGGGGCACGTGCACGTGGACTTGCCTGGTGGGCAACTTGAAGAAATGGAAGGAGGGAGCGCTCGTCCGTACGATTGAGACGGGCGGCCGCCGCCTCACGCTGACGGCCGAGTGCATCGGCGTGAGCGGGACGGGCTACGAGGTGCGTTTTGCGTGGGACGACGCGCAGGTGAGCTTCGCCGAGGTGCTCGAAGCCGTGGGCGAGCTGCCCATCCCGCCCTATCTGAACCGCGCCACCGAGGAGAGCGACCTGCGGAGCTACCAGACTGTCTATTCGAAGGTGGACGGCTCGGTGGCGGCGCCCACGGCGGGGCTCCACTTCACGCCGCGCGTGCTCGCCGCACTGGACGAGCGTGGCATCGAGCGCGACGAAATCACCCTGCACGTGGGGGCCGGCACGTTCCGCCCCGTGAAGAGCGAGGAGATCGAGGGCCACACGATGCATTCGGAATGGATCGCCGTGACGCGCCGCACCATCGGTCGTCTCATGGCCCACGGCGGGCGCTGCATCGCCGTGGGCACCACGTCGGTGCGCACGCTCGAAAGCCTCTACTACGTGGGCGTGCTGCTGAGCCGGCGCCCCGACGCCACCGAGGACGAGCTGCACGTGCCGCAATGGCTCCCCTACGACTACGCCGCCCAGCCCGGGCCCAAGCTCACCACGATGGAGGCGCTGGGTCTCGTGGCCGACTACCTGGACCGTCACGCCCTGCCCGTGCTCTACACCACCACGCAGATCATCATAGCCCCGGGCTACGAATACCATGTGGTGCAGACGATGGTGACCAACTTCCATCAGCCCAAGAGCACGCTCCTGCTGCTCGTTTCGGCCTTTGTGGGCGGCCGCTGGCGGCCCATCTACGATTACGCCCTGGCCCACGACTTCCGCTTCCTGAGCTATGGCGACAGTTCGCTGCTTAATTATTAAGTACGGGTGCGATGAATGATGTAAAAATCGTGCCGCACGACGACGACGGCGAGCTCCTGCCGCTGGTGGACGGGCAGGGCCGCGTGACGGGCCGTGCCACGCGCGGCCGTTGCCACGACGGTTCGCGGCTGCTCCACCCCGTGGTGCATCTGCATGTGTTCGACCCTTCGGGGCGTCTCTACTTGCAGAAGCGCCCCCTGTGGAAAGCCATACAGCCCGGCCGCTGGGACACCGCCGTGGGCGGCCACATGGCGGCGGGCGAGACCGTGGCCTGCGCCCTGCGCCGCGAAACGGCCGAAGAGCTGGGCCTCGACGCCACGGGGGCCGAGCCGCTGCTGCGCTATGTGTTCGAGAGCGACGTAGAGCGCGAGCTGGTGTACGTCTACCGCCTCGTCACGGCTGCCGTGCCCCGGCCGTCGGCCGAGCTCGACGGCGGCCGCTTCTTCGACGCCGCGGAGATAGCAGCCCGTCTGGGCACGGGCTTTTTCACGCCCAACTTCGAAAGCGAATACCGCCGTGTCTTCCTTTCCCGTGGCTGACCGTCCGCCAACAACGGGCGAGCCCCGCCGACTTCATCCTGTGGGATGGTCGGCGGGGCTCGTTATTTGGGTGCGTGGGGCTCACTCGACGGCGGCTCCCCACGTGATGGGCACGTTGCGCAGGCGCAGGACGGTCTGTTCCTTGCCCGAGTGCTCGCTCGAGTTGAGGTACCATCCACCCTGTACGACGGCAAACGACGTAAGCGTGAGCGGTACGTTCATGATGTTGTTGCCAAAGGTGTACTTGGTGGGCAGGCCCGCCACGAAGGTCTTGCCGGGGTGGCTGCCGTTGTCCTTGTACATGTTGCCGTCGGCGTCATAGGCCACGAGCGAGCTGCCGAAGTTGGCTTGCTGCTGGTCCGCCTGTGTCGTCACCTTGATGATTACCTTGACGTAGCCCGTGGCCGTGTCGCCATAGGCTCCCTCGAAAGCAAACTGAGCCTTGGCTGAGGCGGGCGCCTCGATGGTTACGCCGTTCGACACGGTCGATACGTATTTTCCGTCGGCGCTCGGTGTGGCCGTGGCGTCAGAGCCCGACTTTGTTCCCGTCAGGGCACCCAAGATGCCGGCAGCCTTGCCGGCCACCTTGGCAGCCTTGCTGTTTTTCTTGAAGATTTGTGCGTTGGCAGTGTGCGGAGTGGCCAGGGCAAGGCTCAGAGTGGCCAGCAGCGCGGTCATCCATGTTTTCATCGTCGTAGGTGTTTTTTATAGGTTTGTAAAAAATGGTGTTGTCACCCACAAAGGTCGGCATTAATGGCGGTCCACGCATCACGGAAAGCCGTGATTTTCAGACAAGCAGGTCCTGTAATGATAAAAAAACGGGGGCTTTTTCTCCCGCCGCCCGCCCCAAAACGCAGACGGCCCCCCCGAGCCGTGCGGGCATGGGAAGGCCGGTGGAGCGTTGCCGTGCGGCGGGCGTTTCAATACTCGTCGTTGGCGTAAAGATAGTCGAACGTGGCGGGCCGATAGCTGAAAATCTCTTCAGGACGGAAGAAACGCGCCAGTTCGACGGCTGCCGTCTCGGGCGAGTCGGACGCATGCACGATGTTTTCCTGGAAACTCATGCAATAGTTGCCGCGGATGGTGCCGGGGGCGGCCAGTCGCCCGTTGGTGGGGCCGGCCAGCGCGCGCACGGCGGCCACGGCGTCCACGCCGGCCAGGCAGAGCGCCACGACGGGGGCCGTCATCATCGAGTCCTTCACGCGTTGGAAAAAGGGCTTCGCGCTCAGGTGGGCATAGTGCTCGCTGAGGATGGCGTCGTCGAGCTGCATCATTTTCATGCCGCAGATTTGCAGTCCTTTCTTCTCAAAGATGCTGATGATTTCGCCGGCCAGCGCGCGTTGCAGCGTGCAGGGCTTCAGCAGTACGAGTGTTTTTTCGATAGCCATTGGTATGTGTTTTTTAGGTGAGTGAATGTTTCGTCGTGGAGTGGGGCGGCCGCACGCGTTTGTGCCGGCAAAGACAGGGTGCGGCAAAGCAAAGATACGCAAAGCCGTGGGGCGGAGCAAGAAAATGTCCGTTTTCTTGCAGCCGCGCCGCGACGGCCCCCCTTTTTCGTGCAACGCGGTTGCAAAAACGGCCGCCGCAGCCCCGCCCGGCCCCTCGCCGCCGCCGCTTGCAACCGCGTTGCACGAATCGTTGCCTACCTTTGCGGCAAAAGAAAAAAGGAAACCGTTATGTCACACGTTCATTGCTCCTGTTGCGACGCCCATGCTCACGGGCACGTCCACGATCATCACCACGCCGGCGCTGCCGCGCCCGGCGGCCTGCGGGCCTATGCTGCCCCCGTCGCTTCGTTTCTCCTCCTGCTGGCCGGCCTCGCGCTGGGGTGGGCCGATGCAGCCTTTTTTACCCCCGGGTGGGTGTGCCTGCTGTGGTATGTGGCCGCCTTCCTGCCCGTGGGCTGGCCCGTGGCGCGCGAGGCTTTCGGCGAGATGCGCCGCGGCGACGTGTTCAACGAGTTTATGCTGATGCTTCTGGCCTCGGTCGGCGCTTTCTACATCGGCGAATATCCCGAGGCCGTGGCCGTCATGCTCTTCTACGCCGTGGGCGAGCGCTTCCAGGACCGCGCCGTGGCCCGTGCCCGCCGCAGCATCCGGGCGCTGGTGGAGATGAAGCCCGCCACGGTGGCCGTGTGGCGCGGGGGCGAGCGCCTGAGCGTGGCGCCCGACGACGTCCGCCCCGGCGAGGTCGTCGAGGTGCCCGCCGGCGGCCGCCTGCCGCTCGACGGCCGCCTGCTCGACGAGGCAGCCACCTTCGACACCGCCGCCCTCACGGGCGAGAGCGAGCCGCGCGCCGTCGATGCCGGCGGCAGCGTGCTGGCCGGCATGATAGCCCTGGGCCGTGCCGTGCGCGTCAGGGTGGAGCGGCCCTACAAGGACAGCGCTCTGGCCCGCATCCTGCGCATGGTCGAGGAGGCTGCCGAGCGCAAGGCGCCCGCCGAGCTCTTCATCCGTCGCTTTGCCCGCATCTATACGCCCGTGGTCATGGCCCTGGCCGTGGCCGTCGTGGCCCTGCCCGCGCTCTACGGCCTCGTGGCCGGCCCGGCGTTTGTCTACGATTTCTCCACCTGGCTCTATCGCGGCCTGGTGTTCCTTGTCATCTCCTGCCCCTGCGCCCTCGTGGTGAGCGTACCGCTGAGCTATTTCAGCGGCATCGGGGTGGCGTCGCGCCGCGGCATCCTGTTCAAGGGGGGGAGCTATCTCGACGTGGCGGCCCGCGTTGACACCGTCGTGTTCGACAAGACGGGCACGCTCACGCGCGGACGCTTCGAGGTGGCCGCCGTCGATGCCGCCCCAGGCACGGCCGTGGCCGACCTGCTGGCCGCAGCCGCCGCTGCCGAGAGCGCCAGCACCCACCCCGTGGCCCGCGCCGTGACGGCGGCCGCCGTGGCTGCCGGGCTGCGGCCCGCCCGCCCCGAGCGGGTCGAGGAGCTGCCGGGCCGCGGCATACGGGCCGTGGTGGGCGGCCGTGAGGTGCTGGCCGGCAACCTGCGCCTGCTGGCCGGGAGCGGTGTCGACACGTCGGCCGCCGCTGCGAGCGACGACACGACGCAGGTCTTTTGCGCCGTCGGCGGGCGCTACGCCGGCTGCATCTCGCTCGACGACGCGCCCCGCGACGACGCTCCCGAGGCCGTGCGGGCGCTTCGTGCGCTGGGCATAGGCCGCGTGGCCATCCTTTCGGGCGACAAGGAGCCCGTCGTGGCCCGTCTGGCCCGCCGCCTGGGCGTGGAGCGCTGGCAGGGCGGCCTGCTGCCCGAGGGCAAGGTGGCCGCCGTCGAGCGCCTCGTGGCCGACCCCTCGCGCGTGGTGGCCTTCGTGGGCGACGGCGTGAACGATGCCCCCGTGCTGGCCATGAGCCATCTGGGCGTGGCCATGGGTGGGGCAGGCAGCGACGCTGCCGTCGAGACGGCCGACGTGGTCGTGCAGAGCGACCGCCCCTCGAAGCTGGCCGAGGCCATACGCATCGGCCGGGCCACGGCGCTCGTGGCGCGCGTCAACATAGCTTTTGCCCTCGGCGTCAAGCTGCTCGTCATGGTGATGGGCGCGCTGGGCCTGGCGGGCCTGTGGATGGCCGTGCTGGCCGACACGGGTGTGGCCCTGCTCTGCGTGGCCAACGTCTTTTCCATTGCCCGCGTGGCCCGTCTGTCGGGCAAAAGTCGTACCTTTACCGCCGAAGGCGCCGTGGCCCCGGCTTCGCGCGCCGCTTAGACCCGAGAGAAACATGAACGCCGAAGCTCTTTCCGACGAACTCCTGGGGCGCAACATACGGCCCACGGCCCTGCGCATCCTCATCCTGCGCACCATGAAGGAGATGGACTGCGCCGCCTCGCTGGCCGATCTCGAAGAACGGCTCGTCACGGTGGACAAGTCGACCATCTTCCGCACGCTCACGCTCTTCCTGGCCCACCACATCGTGCATGCCGTCGACGACGGCACGGGGGCCGCGAAGTATGCCGTGTGCCGCCCCGGCTGCCGCTGCGGCGAGGACGCCGGCGACGACCTGGGCGACCTGCACACCCATTTCTACTGCGAGGGCTGCCACCACACGTTCTGCCTGCGCGGCCTGCCCGTGCCCGTGGTGGCGCTGCCCGAGGGCTTCCGCCTGCACACGGCCAACTACGTGCTCAAAGGCCTCTGCCCCGAGTGTGCCGCGCGGGCCGGGGCGCGCACGCCCGCGGCCGACTGACCCCCGCCGCCGAACGAAAGTGCATGGGGCTGTGTCCACGTCAGGACACAGCCCCATGCGCTTTTTTGCGCCCCGCCCTCAGCGGGCCAGGCAGCCCTCTTCGTGCGAGTTGACAACGCCCACGGCTTGCAGGTAGGCGTAGACCACGGTGCTCCCCGTGAAGCGCATGCCGCGGCGGCGCAGGTCGGCGGCCAGGCGGTCGGAGAGGGGCGAGGTGGTGCGCCCCGTCTCGCGGATGGGCCGGCCGCCCGCCATGCCCCACAGGTAGGCGTCGAACGAGCCCGCCTCGCGCTGTATGGCCATGAAGACGCGGGCGTTCTGCACGGCGGCGCGTATCTTCAGCCGGTTGCGCACGATGGAGGCGTCGGCTTGCAGGGCTTGCAGCCGGGCCTCGTCGTAGCGCGCAATGCGCTCATAGTCGAACCCGTCGAAGGCGCGGCGGAAGCCCTCGCGCTTGTTGAGGATACACTCCCACGAGAGCCCTGCCTGAAAAGTTTCGAGCAGGAGCATCTCGAAGAGCTTGCGGTCGTCGTGCACGGGCACGCCCCACTCGTGGTTGTGGTAGGCCACGTAGAGCGGGTTGCCCGTGTTGCACCAGCTGCAACGCGGCTTGTTGTCTGTCGGGGTGTTCATAGGGCAGGGGTCAATGGGTTCCACAGAGCGTGGCCAGGCGGCCGATAACCTCGTCCTCCGAGGCGTCGGTCTCGGCTACGTAGGCAATGAGCTCGTCCAGCTCCTCGCGGCGGCCGCCCAGCAGGAGCAGGGCCGTCTGCACCAGACCGGGGCTGTAGCCGCGCTCCTCCATGAGGGCGGCCAGGGCGCGTTCCTTCGTGGTTATGGCGCGGGCTGTTGCAGGAAGGGGTCGAGCGCGGCCAGCAGGTCGGCCCGCGACAGGAAGCCGCTCTGGCGCCACAGCACCTCGCCGCCGCGCACCAGCAGGAGGGTGGGCACGGAGCGTATGCCTTGGGCCGCGGCGGTGTCGGGGTGGCGGTCCACGTCGACCTTGACGATGCGCAGCCGGTTGCCGAGGATGGCTTTCACCTGCTCTAAGACGGGGTGCAGCATCTGGCAGGGCTGGCACCACGTGGCGTAGAAATCGACAAGCACCGGTCCGGGGCCTGCGATGACGTCGTTGAATGTTTCCATGTCGTTCGTAGTTGGTTTTCGGGGGTTGGGGTGGGGCGTCAGCAGCCGCTGCCGTCCAGGCTGCACGCGGCTCCCTCGGCGTCGCGGGGGCGGGAGCGCAGGCCGGCGTCTTCGGCGCGCAGCGTCACCGTGCCGTCGTCGAGCACAAAGCAGGGGATGCCCACGGTGCCCGCGCGCCGCACGGCAGCCATGGCGGGCGCCGTGTCGCGCAGGCGGAGGAACTCTTTGAGCCGGCGCACGTGCGTGCCGATGTCGATGAGCTCGTAGCGGTCGTTGCCGGCGGCCTGACGCTCGACGTAGGTGCAGTCGGGGCAGGTGGCCATGCCATAGATTTTTATCATAGCGTCGGTGCGATGTTTCTGTGTCGGTAAAGATAGTGAAAGGCGAGAGACGAGGCGGGGAAAAGCTCGCTTTTTCCCGCTTTGCCCGAGCCGCCTCCTATCTTCGTGTAACAAAGATAGTGAAAGGTGAGAGACAAGGCGGTGAAAAGCGAGCTTTTTCCCGCCTTGCCCGAACCGCCTCCTATCTTCGTGTAACAAAGATAGCGAAAGGCGAGTGCAGAGCCAAGGAAAAGCTTGTTTTTCCTTGGCTTTGCCGAGCCGCATTAATCTTGGGCGAAGCCAAAGATAGGCATAAACGCCCGTTCCGTCTGCCGGGCGGGGCATAAAAAAGCCTAACGCCAGCGCCGTCGGTGCCCGGTGGCGGCCGCGGAGGCGGGCAAATCCGTCTTTTCCAAACGCCGTGGGGGCCGCCCGCGAGGCCGTGGTCCGTACCGGGGGCCGGGGGCGCGCCTGCGACGGCCTGCGGCCACCGGTTGGTGGAAACACCCCATGGAACGGGCGAAGCATGGGATGGATCGGCCGATCCATCCCATGGATGTGGCGAAAACACCCCATCGAAATGGCCGTCCGCGGCCTGCCGTAACGCGTTTTCAGGGATATCGAGAGCACGAAATGCGCCCTTTCGGACATTTCGGGCCCATGCAGACGTGCTGCGCCGGCGCCCTGGCGAGGCAGCGCGGCTGTTAACGGAGATGGAGCGTGGCGCACGGGCGTGAAAAACGGGTGCACAGGCCGGCCCTGCGCCAATAAAACCAAAAGCGGCGCCTGCACACGGCGAGGCGATGTGTGCTGTTTTACACTTCTTCACCTCTCTTTCGCTCCGCGGGCCTTGTCATTATTTTTCGGAACTTTGCCCCCGCCGCCCCCTGCTAACGCCGTGCCGTGCGGCGGGTGCCGGCGGCCGGGCCATGGCCTACGAAAAAGGCTGCCTCCCCGCGTGGGGAAGCAGCCTCCTTGTGTGAAACTTTGATGTGCCGGGAAGTGCGATTACTCGCCCGGGGCGATGGCGCCGCTGGGGCAAACATCGGCGCACGTGCCGCAGTCGACGCAGACACTGGGGTCGATAGAATACTTTTCGCCTTCGGAGATGGCGCCGCTGGGGCATTCGTCGATGCACGTGCCGCAGGCAATGCAGTCGTCACTGATTACGTAAGCCATTTGTTCTTGAATTTAAATTGTTATTAACCGTGTCAATGTTGCTTGTTTGCGGGGCAAAGATACGTTTTTCCGCGTTTCGCAGCGGACGGCGGGGGCTTTTTCTTCGTAATTTAGACGCCGTCTAAACAAGGCGGCTTTCGTTTTTTGCCCCGATCGCACAATAAAACGGCCCGCCGCGAGTTATTATATAACGGTATGGCCCCATGACGACGATGGAAACGTTTCCCACAGCTCCCCCCCTGCGGCGGGCGGCACGCGCGTGCTGCCTGGTGGCAGCCATGTGCTGCGCTCTTGCGGCTGCTGCCCAGCAGCGCAAGGTGCAGAACAAGCCGTTCATCGACGAGCGGCGCTTCCACTATGGCTTCACCGTGGGCGTTCACGACCAGAGCCTGCGCCTGGAAAACAACGGCTACATCGATCCCGCTACGGGGGCGCAGTGGTTGGCCGTGCAGGACGGCATGGGCTTCGGGTTCAGCGTGGGCGTGCTGGGCGAATGGAAGATGAACCCCTATCTGGGCCTGCGCCTCATCCCTTCGCTCCATTTCGGCTCGAAACACATCACTTTCCGCAACACGGCCACGGGCGAGACCGACTCGCAGGACCTGCGCTCGGCCTACGTGGCCCTGCCCCTCGACCTCAAGATCAGTGCCCCGCGTTTCAACAACTATCGCCCCTACGTCGTGGCGGGCGTGGTGCCCATGTACGACCTCACCTCGGCCAAGCAGGCCAAGCTGCGCACGAAGCCCCTCAACGTGGCCATCGAGGTGGGCCTGGGCTGCGACTTCTACCTGCCCTTCTTCAAGCTCATACCCGAACTGAAATTCTGCTTCGGCCTGGGCAACATCCTGCAAAAGAACCGCAGCGACCTGCGCGACCCCACGCAGCTCGTCTTCACGCAGAGCGTGGACCGCGCCACGGCCAACATGGTGGTGCTTTCGTTCTATTTCGAGTGAGCCGCACGCCTTATATATAAATAAGGTGTGGACGGCGCGCGCCGGGCGTCCCGGCGCTATGAAAATGTTCCAACCCGTATGCTCCAACTCTCCGTTTCCGACGAAATCCATGCCGCCTGCCCCGCGTATGTGGCGGCGGTGGTCGAGGCTGGCGTGACGCCCGGGCCCACGCCGGCGGCCCTGCTCGACGAGATGGCGGCCGCGACGGCCGCCCTGCGCCGCGAGCTGACGCCCGACGGCGTGAAAGCCCTGCCGGCCGTGGCTGCCACGCGCGCGGCCTACCGCCGCTGCGGCAAAGACCCGGGGCGCTACCGCCCCTCGGGCGAACAGCTCATGCGCCGCGTGGTGCAGGGCAAGGACCTTTACGTGGTGGACGCCCTGGTCGACCTGCTCAACCTGGCCTCGCTGCGCAGCGGCTACTCGATCGGCGGCTTCGACGCCGACCGCATCGAGGGCCCCCGCCTCACGCTCGGCATCGGGCGCGAGGGCGAACCCTACGAGGGCATCGGCCGCGGCCCGCTCAACATAGCGGGCATGCCCGTGTGGCGCGACGCGGCGGGCGGCGTGGGCACGCCCACGAGCGACAACGTGCGCACCCGCCTGACGCCCTCGACGCGCCGCCTGCTCGTCATCGTCAACGGCTACGACGGCTCCGAAGAGGCCCTGCGCCGCACGGCCGACGACATACGCGACCTGCTGCGCCGCTACGGCGCGTCGGACGGCGGCACGCTGCGCTTCGTGCGCCACGGCTGAGCGGGTTCCAGCGGGGGATTTTGCCTGCGGTGAGCCGTCCGGGCGGTAACGGACGCCTGGAAGACGTCCCTCCTAAGGCTGCTTCCTCCCTGCGGGTGTGGCGCATGATGTTTCCACGAGGTAAAGGTGTACATGCCGCGCGGCTGACGACCCCATAGGGGTCGCACCATTAATAACCGCGGGTAAGCGTAGCGCACCCGCGGACAGGAACCCCACCTTACTCCGACCCCATGGGGGTCGCACTTCATGCCGAGGTCATGCGAGTGCAGGGATGCGTTGCACGGGGCCTTGGCGGATGATTGCAGCGCGCCCTCCGCGGGTGGGCCTGCGGCTTACCCGCGGTAACGGGAAGTTGGACCCCCATGGGGTCCCTTTATAGGGTGGGGCCTGTCCGCGGGTGCGCTACGCTTACCCGCGGTTATCGAAAGTTCGCCCCCTATGGGGGCGCCGGCCTCGCGGTGTGACTTTGGGTGGCGACGGACGTTCACATGCGGCCGCGGTGTATGGCGTAGGATATGCGATGCAGGCCACGCTGAATCGCCGTTCGTCGCCTTTCTGCACCTGCGGCCACGCCCGTCAATGGTTTTTTGCTTGTTTTCAGGCTGATGGGAGCAAATTATACGGCCCGGAAAATGCCCACTGCGGCGCTTTTTGTGTAATTTTGCGCTCGGAAAACGAATAAGCCTTTTTCGCAATGACTCAACGTCAAGCCCGTCTCACTCTCCTTTCGTTCCTGGGCACGCTCAGTGCCTTCGGACCGTTCGTCATGGACATGTATCTGCCCACGCTGCCCGAGATGGCGCGCCATTTTGCCACGGGACCGTCGATGGTGCAGCTCAGTCTGACGAGCGGCATGGTGGGCTTGGGGCTGGGGCAGCTCGTTTTCGGCCCGATGAGCGACCGCTACGGCCGCCGGCGCACGCTGGTGGGCGCGCTGCTGCTGTTTCTCGTCTCCACGTTGGGCTGTCTGTTCTCGGTGGGCATAGGCCAGTTTGTCGTGCTGCGCTTTTTCCAGGGCATGGCCGGGGCGGGCGGCGTGGTCATCTCGCGCTCCATCGCCGCCGACCGCTACGAGGGGAGCCGCCTCACGTCGACGCTCGCCATCGTGAGCACCATCAACGGCGTGGCCACGGTGGCCGCGCCCGTGGCCGGCGGACTCATGGCCGGGGCGGGCGGCTGGCGCGAAATCTTCTGGGTGCTCTTTGCGCTGGGCGTCGTGCTGCTGGCCATGTGTACGGGCTTCGACGAGTCGCTGCCCACCGAGCGGCGCAGCGCGGGCGGACGCCGGCAGCTGTGTGCCGACTTTGCCTCGGTGCTGCGCAACCGCGGCTACACCGCCCACATGGCGCAGTATGGATTTACGATGGTGGTGCTCTTTGCCAACATCGCCTCGGCCCCTTTCCTCATGCAGGGGCGCTACGGGCTGACGCCGCGCGAGTTTAGCCTCTGCTTCGGCGCCAACGCCGTGGCCATGGTCATCGCCTCGGGCGCCACGGCCCGCTTCCGCTCGATGCAGCCCGTGCTGCGCGCCGGCGGGCGGGCCATGCCGGCCCTGTCGGTCATCCTGCTCCTGGCCCTGTGGCTCAGGGCCGACTTCTGGGTGTACGAGGGACTGCTCTTCCTGCTCATGGCCGCCCTCGGCCTGACGCAGACGGCCGCCTCGACGCTGGCCATGGCTGCCGAGCGTGACAGTGCCGGCACGGCCTCGGCCCTGCTCGGCGCGGCGGGCTTTGCCTGCGGCGGCCTCGTGTCGCCCCTGGCCGGCCTGGGCGATCCCGGTCTCACCGCCGGCCTGCTCTTCCTGGCCGGCTCGCTCTGCACCTGGGCCTGCACGCGGCTGCGCCCGGCGCCGTGCCCTGCCGTGGCCGGCGAGGTCGTGCAGAGCGTCTCGCACGTTCGCGGCGCAGCGCCGCGGGGATAACCTCCGGCGGTGCGAATGCTTTTCCATCCACCGGCGAAAAGCGTTTGCCTCACCTTTACATCTTTCATCCCCTTTTCATCTTGTTTTTCTGTGTGGTCAACAGTCGTCCGCCGCCTGCACGTGCTGCGATAGGGCTGCGCCGCGCCGCGGCGTACGAAGACCGCCCCCTCCGTTGGCCGATGGCCGACGGAGGGGGCGGTGCATAAGGGGCGGGAGCGCCGCCGGGGGCTGCTCCTACTTTTTCTTGTAGGGGAAGTGGACGACGAGTTCGAGAACGATCTTGTCGCGCTCCGAGGGGAGGGCACGGTTGATGTCGTCGTAGAAGTATTTCTCGTAGTTGAGGCGCAGGTCGGCGTGGAACTGGCGCACGAAGCTCAGCGTCATGCCGCCCGTGATGCGCTTGCGCGCTCCGTCGTCGATGGGCAGGTATTCGAGGCCCGTCGACTCGTCTTTGGCGAGCACGCCCTCGCTGTGGTCGTCCATCATGTCGAAGCGGGCCAGGAACGAGAGCTTGTGGAACGGGCCGCGCAGGGGCAGACCGTAGCACACGAAGGCGTCGACGGCGTTGACGTTGGGGAAGTTGCCGCGCGAATAGTGCTTGCGCATGTATTCAGCCTCGACGGTCCAGCGGCCGCGTTGGAGCGTCATGCCGCCATCGTAGAGGTAGATGGCGCCGCCCGTGGGCGATATCTTCTGAACGGAGCCTTGGAGCGTCAGGCCGAAGGGCAGCATGTATTGCGCCTTGGCCGAGAAGTTGAGACTGCGCGTCCAGTAGTCCTTCTGGTCGGTAAGGCCCGAGCCGTTGAAGAGGCCGCCTTCGAGCTTGAGGGGGATCTTGTCGAACGAGTAGTCGAGCGCCAGACCCACGTCGCGCACGTCGCCCACCTGCTTGGCAATGAACGAGCGGTTGGCGAAGTATTGCAAGTGGGGCGAGCGGTGGGCGTCGATGCTGTATGGCACGCGCATCTGTCCGAGACGGATGCGGAAGTTTTTCACCGGCTTGATTCCCACGTAGGCATCGAGCATGCGCATGCGGCCTTCGTCGGAGAAGTCGATTTCGGCGCGGTATTCGATGCCTTTGATGATGCGTCCGTCAAGGGCCACGCGGGCGTTGCGCACCTGGAAGCGCGTGGCCTGTTCGTTGATTTGGTATTCAGCCTTGGCGCGCACCGTTCCGCTGATGTCGGGGAGCCAGGAGAGGCGTGCCGAGTCGCTTTGGGCGTGAAGGCCCAAAGCGAAGGCACCCAAGAGGAGGGCGAGAATGGTTTTTTTCTCCATGGTGTGCGTCGAAGAAGGGTCAGGCCAGTTCGTGGAACTTGCAGCAGGAGCGCAGCAAGAGGCGCGTCTCGACGAGCAGCTGCTCGGTTTCCTGCACGATGTGGAGCAGGAGCGTCATGGCCGTCAGGTTCTCGTCGCTGGTCTGTATTTCGATGATGATTTCCTTACGGAAGGCCGAGAACTCCTCGTGCAGCTCCTTCAACTGGTCGATGACGGCGGCGTTGTCGGTCACGCGCATGGCTTCGAGGTTGCGCGAGCCTTCCTCCATGAGCAGGGCGAGGCGGTTGCGCAGGGGCACGTAGCGCTCTACCATGGTCTCGGGGATGGGCGTGAAGTGGTTGTCGACGTGCTCGCGGGCGGGCTCGCTGATGCGCAGCAGTCCGTAGAGCATCTGTTGCAGCGAGTTGTGAACGAGGTGGAAGGTCGTGATGAGGCGCACCACTTCGCTGGCATCGGCGCGACGCAGGGCCACCACCTCGCGACGACGCAGGTTTTTCAGCTCACGCTTGTTCTTTTGGAGGGCTATGTCGTTTTTGCGCAGGCGGTGCAGGCTCTCTTCGAAGAGGGCGTCGGTGGTGTCGCGCAGGGTCCCGGCGTAGCGGCCCAGGCATTCGCCCATGTGGACGTCGAGATGGCGCGTGAGCATGGGCACGATGTCCTTCTGCTCCTTGCATTCCATCATTTGCGTGAAGAGCAGGTCGCCCTCCTCCGTCTGCATCTTCTTGCGGAAGCGCTTCTGGCTGTGGATGAGGCCGTAGACGCCGATGGCCACGATGATGAGAATGGCCACGATGCCGCCGTAGTGCATGGCAAGAGCCACGAAGAAGCAGGCAGTAAAGGCCACACCGGCCGTGATGAACCAGCCACCGATGACGGTGAGCACGCCCGTGATGCGGAACACGGCGCTTTCACGGCTCCAAGCGCGGTCGGCCAGCGACGTACCCATGGCCACCATGAAGGTGACGTAGGTGGTGGAGAGGGGCAGCTTCAAACTCGTGCCAAGGGCGATGAGCATGGCCGAAACGATGAGGTTGACCGAGGCGCGCACCTGGTCGAACGAGGCACCGTTCACGTTGGGCTCAACGGGCGGCGCAAAGCGTTTGTTGATGAAGCGGGCTACGGGCTCGGGCGTCACGTTGGTGAGGAACTGCCCCATGTTGTTGCCCCAGCGCACGAGGCTGCGGGCCACGCGCGACGAGCCGAACAGCTCTTCGCCGTCGCCCTGATGGGCCAGGCTCACTTCGGTTTTCGTCACGTTGTGGGCTTTCTTCGAGAACACCAGGGCCAGCACCATGATGGCGCCTGCGGCGAAGAGGAAGTAGAAGGGCGTCTGCGCGCTCTCGTTGAGGCTGTCCATCGTGAAGGCCATGGGGTCGGCCGAGCCCGAGGCGGAGAAGTCGAGGAACGACGACCAGCCGGCCAGGGGCACACCGATGAAGTTCACCAGGTCGTTGCCTGCGAAAGCCGTGGCCAGGGCGAACGTACCGGCCAGAACGATGACGCGGAACACGTTAACCTTCAGCGCATAGAGCAGCTGCATGAGCAGCGTGAAGAACACGAACGAGCCCAAGAGCACCCATCCCTCGTGCTGGTTCACAAAGTCGAGCGCCTCCTGCGGGATGCCCGCCATGTGCTTCAGGCCTTTGAGAATCATGAAGTAGAGGATGGCCGTGATGCCCAGACCTCCGAAGATACCGATCTTCCATTTCAGCTTCGACTTGAAGTTGAACGTGAAGGCGAGGCGGGCCAGGTATTGGATGAGCGTACCGACCACAAAGGCGATGGCCACGGAAACGAAAATGGCCATGATTACTTCGAGTGCCTTGTCGGTGTTCAGGTAGTCGCCGAAGTCGGTCGCGGTCGAGGAGCTTGCGATTTTAATCATCGAGAAGGCAAACGATGCGCCCAAGAGCTCAAACACCATCGAGACGGTCGTCGAGGTGGGCATGCCCAGCGTGTTGAAGATGTCGAGCAGGACGACATCCGTCACCATCACGGCCACGAAGATAATCATCACTTCGCCGAAGACAAACTCCTCGGGTCGGAAGATTCCGTGCCGTGCAATGTCCATCATGCCGTCGCTCAGCGTTGCGCCGAAGAAGACTCCGATGGCTGCCACCGTCACGATTGTGCGAAACTTCGCCACTTTCGAGCCGATGGCCGAGTTCATGAAATTCACCGCATCGTTGCTCACGCCCACCCACAGGTCGAAAGCTGCGAGCAGGAACAGGAAAGCCACGATGCCAACGTACATCCATTCCATAAATTGATAAATTTAGTTTAAAATCTGCGGCAAAAGTAGGGCACCGTTGTGAGCGCCGTGTGACAAAGTTGTTAAGAAAATGTTACAACCGGCGGCTTGCTTTCGTTCGCCAAAATGAAAAGAAAGCTTCACCGTTTTTTAACAAGCGGGGCAGGCCGCGAGCGATGCTTAATGCGTAATATTGCACCGAAAACGACAGAAAACGAGAACAAAGCATGAGTCAGAAAAGAATTTTAGTGGTCGACGATGAGCCCGATCTGCGGGAAATCCTGCAATGCAACCTGGAAAACGCGGGCTATCTGGTCGATACGGCCGCCTCGGCCGAGGAGGCGCTCGCAACGTTGCGCCCCGACCACGCGCTCATCCTGCTCGATGTGATGCTGGGTGGCATGTCGGGCTTCCGCATGGCCGAGAAGCTGCGCAAGGAGCTCAAGAATCCTGTGCCCATCATCTTCCTGACGGCCAAGAACGAGGAGAACGACCTGCTCACGGGCTTCTCGGCCGGGGGCGACGACTACATTGCAAAGCCCTTCTCGCTCCACGAGGTGCTGGCCCGCATCAAGGCCGTCTTGCGCCGCACCACGGCGCAGGCAGCTCCCAAGAGTGAGCTCACGGTGGGCAACATCACCATTGATTATACGCGCAAGCTCGTGCGCGTGGAGGGACAGGATGTGCGCCTTTCGCCCAAGGAGTTTGGCATCCTGAGCCTGCTGGCCTCGTCGCCCGGCCGCGTCTTCTCGCGCGAGGAGATATTGGCCGAAGTGTGGCGCGGCGAGAGCTACGTGCTCGACCGCACCGTCGACGTACACATCGCCCGTGTGCGCCGCAAGCTCGGCGAATACGCCGGCCGCATCAGCAACCGCCAGGGCTACGGCTACTGTTTCGAATAAATAGCAAACGATGAAAAAGCTCCGCTGGTCATACAAAGCCAAACTTCTGGTCAACTTCACGGCGCTCTTCGCCCTGTTCACCATCATCCTCATCATCTTCCAGCAGCACCGCGAGCAGGAGTATCGCGTCGAGCTGCTCGAAACGCGCTTGCGCGGCTTTGCCGACATGGCGGCCGCGGGGCTTGAAAACGGCGGGATGCATCCCGACAGCATCGCCCTGCGCCGCCTGTCGGCAGCCATGCCTTCCGAGGTGCGCCTCACCATCATCGACAAGGGCGGCCGCGTGCTCTACGAGACGGGGGACACGCCGGCGGCGGCCATGGACAACCATGAGAACCGCCCCGAGGTGCGCATGGCTTTCAACGACACCGAGGGCAGCGACATCCGCTTCTCGGAGACTTTGGGCAAGGAGTTTTTCTATTATGCCAAGTCGTACGGCGGCTTCATCGTGCGCGTGGCCCTGCCCTACGACTCTCACGTGCGCGACTTCATGAAGGCCGACAACATTTTCCTCTGGTTTGTGCTGCTGCTCTTCCCCGCCGTGGTGGTGGCCCTGCTCTACGTGTCGGACCACTTTGGCAAATCGATCGAGAGCCTGCGCCTCTTCGTCCAGGCGGCCGACCGCGGGCTGGTGGACTACGACCACATCAGTTTTCCCAACAGCGACCTGGGCGACATCGGCCGTTCCATCACCAAGAAGTACCGCCAGCTCGAAGAGAGCAACCGCCGCACCATCATGGAGCGCGAGCGCCTGATGCGCCATTTCCACTATTTCGAAGAGGGCATCGCCATCTTTGCCCCCGACCGCCGCAAGCTCTACGCCAACCCCCGCTTCCTGCAATATGTCAACAGCCTGCTCGACCGCCCCACGGCCGACGTGGCGGCCATCTGGGAGCACCCAACGTTTGCCCCGGTCGTGGAGTTTCTCAACCTCAGCCGCGGCAACCGCCAGCAGGCGCAGCAGGGAGCGCCCATCTTCCGCTTTACGGCGCCATCGGGCGGCTGCTACTACGCCATTCAGGTGCTCATCTATGCCGACAGCGCCTTTGAGCTCACCGTGAGCGACGTGACGCGCGCCGAAAAGAACAAACTGCTGAAACAGCAGATGAGCAACAACATCACCCACGAGCTGCGCACGCCCGTCAGCAGTATACGCGGCTACATTGAGACCGTGCTCGACTGCAAGGGCCTGAGCGAGGAGCGCCGCCGTTACTTCATCGAGAAGGCCCACAACCAGGTGGTGCGCCTCACCGACCTCATACGCGACGTGGCCCTCATCACCAAGGTGGAGGAGGCCCCCGAGACGATGCAGCGCGAGGTGCTCGATGTGCGGCGCATCGTCGACGACATTGCCGAGGAGCTGCGCCCGCAGATCGAGGAGCGCCGCATGACTTTCGACAACGCCATACGCCCCGACGTGCGCTTGCAGGGCAACTACTCGCTGGTTTACTCCATTTTCCGCAATCTCATGGAAAACAGCATCCGCTATGCGGGCGAGGGCAAGGCCATGCATGCCGAGTGCTACAACTGCGACACGGAGTTTTGCTACTTCACGTTCTACGACACGGGCTGCGGCGTCGACGAGCAGCACCTGGCGCGTCTCTTCGAGCGCTTCTACCGCGTGACCGAAGGCCGCACGCGCGACTGCGGCGGCACGGGCCTGGGCCTGTCCATCGTGCGCAACGCCGTCCTGTTCCACCGTGGCGACATCAGCGTGCGCAACCGCAAGGAGGGCGGGCTCGAGTTTCTCTTCACCCTCCACCGCTGAGCGTTTTGCTCCCCATACGCAGCGCCCCCGCAGGCCGTCAGGCTTGCGGGGGCGCTTGGTTTGTGTGGGAGCTGTGGGCTGTGTCATTTCACCACGGCCGTGTAGGGCCGCAGGTGCTCCACGTCGATGCGCACCACCTCGGGCCTTGCCGTGGCCGTCCAGCTCAGCGCGCCCGTGCAGTTGTAGCCACCGATGACATAGGCCGTGCCGCCGTCCATGACGGCCTGCCCGTCGTGGAGCAGGGGCGAGCGGGCGCCGCCGGCAGCGTAGAAGAAGAGGTCGGGGCTCTCGTGCCGTCCCGTCGAGAGGTCGAAGAGCGCCAGACGGTCCGCATCCGTGCGGTACACCAGGCGTCCGCCGGCGGCCCCCACGAGGCCCGTGCCGTCGTAGCTGCCCACGGCGCGCAGGCCGCCGTCGTCGTGTACGTAGAGCAGCGTGTCGGCCGCCATCCACACGCGTCCGCCGGCCTCGGCCAGCACCTCGACGCGGTCGGCCGGTGCGAAGTTGATGCTCTCCACGTCGGTGCCGTCGGGCAGTAAGCCCTTGATGACGCCTTGGGCGGCGTGCACGGTGTAGATGGCAGCGCCGCGTCCGTAGGCAGCATCGCCCCGTCCGTGCGTGGGGCTGTCGAGCCGCGTCCACGAGTCGGCCGACGTGTCGTAGGCATAGAGCACGCCGCCGGCCCCGATGGCGTAGACGGCTCCGCCGGCAGGCGTGGCGCAGCCCGTCTCGCTCAGCCCTGCGGGCAGGTCGGCCAGCTGCGTGAGATGGCCCGTGGCCGGGTCGAGGGCATAAAAGGCCCGTGCATACTCCGTTTCGGTCTGCGTGGCCGTGCCCCCGGCGCTCACGTGGAGCCGCGTGAGGCCTCCGCCGAAGTAGAGCCGCCCGTCATGCACAAAGCGCACCTGACCCGTGGCAGCCTCGGGCAGCGAGCTCACCAGGCGGCCGATGGTGGCCGTCTGGTCCACCACGATGCGCTGTTCGGTGGCGGGCGTTGTCTTCACGACGATTTCCACCGGCGCGTTCTCGCGTCCCGACACGGTGTAGAGCGCCGGGGCCCACGAGTCGGGGCCCACGATGCAGATGGTGTCGGCCCTGCCCTCGGCCAGCTTCACGTCGGGGTCCATCACCTTGACGGGCTGCGTCGATATGTCGGTGAGGCCGTCGGTGCCCCGGTAGCGGCCGTCGCCGCCCGTGGCCGTCAGCACCACGTCGAGCGCGCCCGGCCGGCGCACCAGAGCCGTCAGGTAGACGCCTGCCGGCAGCTCGTGGCCCGGGCCGCCCTCCTGCGTGATGACAATCTGGCGGTCGTCGGCCGCCGAGTCGGAGCGCATGGCATAGGCAGCGCCGGCGGGCAGCAGGCTCACGCGTGCCGTGCGCTCGCGGCCCGTCGTGTTGGGCAGCACGCTCAGCGCCAGGCGGTCGCCGCTGCCTTCGGGCGCGGCCGGCACGCACCAGTGGGCGTCGCTCACGGCCCTCCATGTGCCCTCGGCGCCGACGGCCACCTCCGTCAGTCCGCCTTCGACGGCCACTGGAGGCAGGTCCGTTCCGCCCGGCGGCACGGGAGGCGTGGTGGTTGTTTCCTCGTCGGAGCAGGCGCCCAGCGCCAGCACGACGGCGGCCGTTGCGGCCCATAGGTTTCGTTTCTTTTTCATGGCATTTGGGGTTAGAAAGGTTGTTTCTCGCCGTCTAATTTAGGGAAAAGCCCGTCCCCGCTCTTTATCATTTCGGAAAATCAGTGTCTCCCGGCCTGAAAATCACGGGTTTCCGTGAGCCCCGCCGCCCGCGGAGCGCCCTTTCGCCACGGCGCAGGCCCTGCCTGCGGCTCAGCGCTCCGGCGTGACAAAACGGCAGGTTTTGCCAACGTATGTTATAGCGGCGCCGTTGGCAAGCAGTTTGAGGAAAAAACGAATAGCTCCCCGCCCGGGGAGCGCGGCCCGGGGCGGCCGTCCTGCGCCCCACACCTTATATAATATATACGCCAACAAAAAGAAAGGAAAAGAGATATGAACTTCGACAACTTCACCGTAAAGGCCCAAGAGGCCGTACAGAGCGCCCTGCGCCGCGCCGCCTCGGGCGGGCAGCAGGCCATCACGCCCCTGCACCTGCTGGCAGGCGTGCTCGCCGTGGGCGAGAACATCACGCAGTATCTCTTCGGCAAGCTCGGCGTCAACGGGCAGCAGCTCGCCGCCGCCGTCGGGAGCGAACTGGGCCGCCTGCCGCGCGTGAGCGGCGGCGAGCCCTATCTGGATCGCGAGGCCAACGACGTCCTGCAACGGGCCGTGGAGCTCGCCGGCCGTGAAGGCGACACGTTTGTGGGCCTCGAACCCCTCCTGCTGGCCCTGCTCCTTGTGAAGAGCACGGCCTCGACGATGCTCACCGACGCCGGCGTGGACGAGCAGGCGCTGCGCACCGCCATCCGTGAGCTGCGCGGCGGGCAGAAGGCTACGTCGGCTTCGAGCGAGGACACCTATCAGGCCCTCGCCAAGTATGCCCGCGACCTGGTGGCCGAGGCCCGCGAGGGCAAGCTCGACCCCGTCATCGGCCGCGACGAGGAGATACGCCGCGTGTTGCAGATCCTGAGCCGACGCACCAAGAACAACCCCATCCTCATCGGCGAGCCCGGCACGGGCAAGACGGCCATCGTCGAGGGCCTGGCCCAGCGCATCGTGCGCGGCGACGTGCCCGAGAACTTGAAGGACAAGCGCCTCTACTCGCTCGACATGGGCGCCCTCGTGGCCGGGGCGAAATACAAGGGCGAGTTTGAGGAACGGCTGAAAAGCGTGGTCAACGAGGTGACGCGCGCCGAGGGGGGCATCATCCTCTTCATCGACGAGATACACACCCTCGTGGGGGCCGGCAAGAGCGAGGGCGCCATGGACGCTGCCAACATCCTGAAGCCCGCCCTGGCCCGCGGCGAGCTGCGAAGCATCGGCGCCACGACGCTCGAAGAGTATCAGAAATATTTCGAGAAGGACAAAGCCTTGGAACGCCGCTTCCAGACCGTCATGGTCGACGAGCCCTCGCCCGAGGACGCCGTCTCCATCCTGCGCGGACTGAAGGAGCGCTACGAAAATCACCACAAGGTGCGCATCCAGGACGACGCCATCATTGCCGCCGTCAACCTGTCGCACCGATACATCACCGACCGCTTCCTGCCCGACAAGGCCATCGACCTCATGGACGAGGCCGCGGCCAAGCTGCGCATGGAGCGCGACTCGCAGCCCGAGGAGCTCGACGAAGCCTCGCGCCGCCTGCGCCAGCTCGAGATAGAGCGCGAGGCCATCAGGCGCGAGCACGACGAGCCTAAGCTCGAACAGCTCAACCGCGAGATTGCCGCCCTCTCCGAGCAGGAGCGGGAGCTCCGGGCCAAGTGGGAGGGCGAGCGCGAGCTCGTGGCCAAGATGCAGCAGGCCCGCCAGCAGATCGAGCAGCTGCGCTTCGAGGCCGAGCGGGCCGAGCGCGAGGGCGACTATGGCCGCGTGGCCGAGATACGCTACGGCCGTGTGCGCGCCTTGCAGGACGAGATAGCCCGCGTGGCCGACGAGCTCAAAGCCCGCCAGGGCGGCGAGGCCATGGTGCGCGAGGAGGTGACGCCCGACGACATTGCCGACGTCGTGAGCCGCTGGACGGGCATCCCCGTGAGCCGTATGTTGCAGAGCGAGCGCGAAAAGCTCGTCCATTTGGAGCAGGAGCTGCACCGCCGCATCGTCGGTCAGGACGAGGCCATCGCTGCCGTGGCCGACGCCGTGCGCCGCAGCCGTGCCGGCCTGCAAGACCCCAAGCGCCCCATCGGCTCGTTCATCTTCCTGGGCACCACGGGCGTGGGCAAGACCGAGCTGGCCAAGGCCCTGGCCGAGTTTCTCTTCAACGACGAGAGCCTCATGACGCGCATCGACATGAGCGAATACCAGGAAAAGTTCAGCGTGTCGCGCCTTGTCGGGGCGCCTCCCGGATACGTCGGTTACGAGGAGGGCGGACAGCTCACCGAGGCCGTGCGCCGCAAGCCGTACAGCGTCGTCCTCTTCGACGAGATTGAGAAAGCCCACCCCGACGTGTTCAACATCCTGCTGCAAGTGCTCGACGACGGCCGCCTCACCGACAACAAGGGCCGCACCGTCAACTTTAAGAACACCATCATCATCATGACGTCCAACCTGGGCAGCTCCTACATCCAGAGCCGCTTCGACGCCATGCGCGGCAAGAGCGACGCCGAGTGCGAGCGCGAGCTCGACGCCACGAAGCAGGGCGTGCTCGACATGCTGAAAAAGACCATCCGCCCCGAGTTTCTCAACCGCGTGGACGACATCATCATGTTCCGCCCGCTGGGCCGCGACGAAATAGAGCAGATTGTGCGCTTGCAGGTGGAGGCCATCGTGGCCCGTCTGGCAGCCCAGGGCGTCGCGCTCGACGTCGACCCCTCGGCCGTGGCCCTCGTGGCCCGCGCAGGCTTCGACCCCGAGTTTGGCGCACGCCCCGTCAAGCGGGCCCTGCAACACCTGCTGCTCAACGACCTGAGCCGCGCCCTGCTCGCCGGCACCGTCGACCGCACGCGCCCCATCCGCGTGCGCGCCGAGGGCGAAGGCCTCGCTTTCAGCAACTGACCTGCGGCACCCCATCCCCACGGGCGGCCCCCGGGCGGACACACCTCTTGTCCGTCGGGGGCCGCCTTTTTTTGTGCCCCTGCGGCCGCCCGCAGCTGTCCGCCGCCCGGGTCTTTTAACACGGAGAATCGAATATTTTCGACCGACCGCGCCGACGCACGCATCTGAGCGAAAAACAGAACCCCTTGGTTTTCAGCCTCATCCCCGAGAAGCCCTGCCGCATGGACGCCCAAAAACACGTTTTTCGCCACTATATGGCACATTTTGGGCCCATTTTTCCATTGGAAACAGGCCTTCGATGCGAAAATCCAAGGGATGGAACGCCCGATCCATGGGATGGAAACAGAAATCCATGGGATGGATCGAGCCGTGCACCCCATCGCGCCGCATTTCCAACGCTAAAAGGCGGCGCAAGGCGCGTGTCCGCATTAACAGAGTGACATATAGCGCACAGAGGCGCGCGGCAGCAAAGGCGTACCCCCGTCCGCACGGGAAGTCCGCCACGTAGAGACGCGATTCATCGCGTCTCTCACCGCCCGGACGGCCAGGCGAGAGGGACGAATGTCGTGGCGGGGCTGCGCCCCGAGCGGGTGAGACGCCATGAATGGCGTCTCTACGCAGCGGACATCCAGCCTCACCGGCACACTGCCGGCCCTCATCATCGGTCCTTCGCTGCACGAGCGGCCCCAAGGGGGCCGAGCTATCAGTAACCGCGGGTGGAGCGCAGCGGAACCCGCGGAGAGGAAGCACATAACGAAGATAGCCTCGAAGAGGCGTCTATGCCACAGGCCGCCACGGGCATAGCGACCTCTTCCCCTCATCTGCATGGGAGGTTCCCCACGCGTAATCGCCGCACGTCTGCCGCCCCGCGTTTGCCACGTGCGAAAAACGGCGTACCTTTGCCCGTAGGAATGGAAAACGACGTGCTCAGCTTCGAGGCCCTTGCCACGGGCTATGGCAGCGGCCGCCGGCGCCGCGTGGTGTCGGCGGGGCTGACGGGCGTGCTGCCGCGCGGCTCCGTGACGTGCCTGGTGGGTGTGAACGGAGCCGGCAAGAGCACGCTGCTGCGCACGCTGGCGGGCTTGCAGCGTCCGCTGGGCGGGCGCGTGGTGTGGCTGGGGCGCGACATGGCGGCCTATGCGCCGCGCGAGCTGGCGCGTACGGTGGCAGTCGTGCTCACCGGGCGCCCCGAGACGGCCTGGCTCACGGCGGCCGAGGCGGTGGCCACGGGGCGCATGCCCTACACGCCGATGACGGGCCGCCTGGCCCCGGCCGACCGCGAGGCCGTGGCCCGCAGCATGGCCGCCGTGGGGGCCGGGGGGCTGGCCGGGCGGCAGCTGGCCTCGCTGAGCGACGGCGAGAGCCAGCGCGTCATGATAGCCCGCGCCCTGGCGCAGGACACGCCCGCCATCCTGCTCGACGAGCCCGCGGCCTTTCTCGACCTGCCGTCGAAGGCCGAGCTCATGGCCCTCGTGCGCCGCCTGGCCCGCGACGGGGGCAAGACGCTGCTGCTCTCCACGCACGACGTGGAGTGGGCCCTGCGCTGTGCCGACTACCTGTGGCTGCTCACGCCCGGCGCCCTGCTCACGGGTACGCCCCGCGAGCTGGCGGCCGACGGTAGCATCGCGCGCCTCTTTGCGGCCCGGGGCCTGACGTTCGACGCCTCCGCGCTCCGCTTCGTCTATGCCTGACGGCCGGCGGGGCGTGCCATCCTTGACACACGAAAGAAACGTAACGAATGATAGTCTGTATTGCAGAAAAGCCCAGCGTGGCCCGCGACATTGCCCACGTGCTGGGCGCCACGACGAGCCGCGAGGGATATATCGAGGGGAACGGCTACCAGGTGACGTGGACCTTCGGCCACCTGTGTGAGCTGAAATATCCCGAAGACTACACGCCCCTGTGGAAGCAGTGGAACCTGGGCGCGCTGCCCATGGTGCCGCCGCGCTTCGGCATCCGCCTGAAGGACGACCGCGGCGTCGAGCGGCAGTTTGCCGTCATACAGCGCCTCATGCAGGCCGCCGACCGCATCATCAACTGTGGCGATGCCGGCCAGGAGGGCGAGCTCATACAGCGGTGGGTCATGCAGAAAGCCGGGGCGCGTTGCCCCGTGGACCGGCTGTGGATATCGTCGCTCACCGAAGAGGCCATACGCGAGGGCTTTGCCCACCTGCGCCCGCAGGACGACTACCGGCCGCTCTACGAGGCAGGTCTCTGCCGCGCCATCGGCGACTGGCTGCTCGGAATGAACGCCACGCGCCTCTACACCTTGAAGTATGGCCGCCGCGAACGCGGGGCGCAGCCCCTCTCCATCGGGCGCGTGCAGACGCCCACGCTGGCCCTCATCGTGAGGCGCCAGCAGGAGATTGAAAACTTCCACCCCGAACCCTACTGGGTGCTCTCCACCCTCTATCGCGACACGACCTTTACGGCCGAGACGGGCCAGCCCGGCGACGACGCGCCCGATGAGGCCGCTGCACCCGCCGACGCCACGAAGGAAAAGGCCGCCGCCGCGCTGCGCCGCGGCTTTGCCACCGAGGAGGAGGGGCGCGAGGCCCTGCGGCGCATCGAGGGTAAGCCCTTCTGCGTGACGGACGTGGCGCGCAAGAACGGCACCGAGGCGCCGCCGCGGCTCTTCGACCTGACGTCGCTGCAAGTGGAGTGTAACAAAAAACTGGGCTATTCGGCCGAGCGCACCCTGGCGCTCATCCAGAGCCTGTACGAAAAAAAAGTGACAACCTATCCGCGCGTCGACACGACGTATCTGAGCGACGACATCTATGCCAAGTGTCCCGCCATCCTGCGGGGCCTGCGCGAGCGCTACGACGCCCTGCTCGAACCGCTGCGGGGCCGTCCGCTGAGGAAGAGCAAGAAGGTGTTCGACTCGTCGAAGGTGACCGACCACCACGCCATCATACCCACAGGCGTGCCGCCGCGGGCCCTCACGGCCGAGGAGCAGAGCGTCTTCGACCTCGTGGCGCGGCGCTTCATAGCCGCCTTCTATGCCGACTGCCGCTTCTCCTCGACCACCGTGCGCGGCGAGGTGGAGGGCGTGCCGTTCAAAGCCACGGGGCGGCAAATCATTGAGCCGGGCTGGCGCACGGTGTTTGCCGGGACGGCGACGGCCACCGACGACGAGGCCGACGAGGCACGCCAGGAGCGCACGCTGCCCGCCTTCGTAAAGGGCGAAAGCGGGCCCCACGAGCCCCGCTTGGCACAGAAAATGACGCAGCCGCCCAAGCCCTACACCGAGGCCTCGCTCCTGCGCGCCATGGAAACGGCGGGGCGCACCGTCGACAGCGAAGAGCTGCGCGAGGCGCTCAAGGAGAACGGCATCGGCCGCCCCTCCACGCGGGCCGCCATCATCGAGACGCTCTTCCGCCGCGGCTACATACGTCGCCAGCGCAAAACGCTCTATGCCACGCCCACCGGCGTGGAGCTCATCGGCATCATACGCAACGACCTGCTCAAAAGCGCCGAGCTCACGGGCATCTGGGAGCGCAAGCTGCGCGGCATCGAGCACGGCACGTACGGCGCCGCCGCCTTCATCGGCGAGCTCAAAGAGATGGTCGGGGGCATCGTGCGCGACGTCCTGTCCGACAACACGGGCCGCCACGTGGCTGCCGCCACGGCGCCGGCGCCCGCCGCCAAGGCCGGGGCCAAAGCCGCCGCCGATGCCCCGGCCGGCGCAGCTGCGGCCGAGAAACCGCGGCGCAAAATAGTGCGCGCCGGCAGCCCCTGCCCCCTCTGCGGCCAGGGCAAGGTGATCAAAGGCAAAACAGCCTACGGCTGCTCCCGCTGGAAGGAGGGATGCACCTTCCGCAAACCGTTCAAGGGGAGCAAGGAGCAGACGTGATGCGCATTTGTGACAAAAGTCGTGCTGCGACGGCGGACGTCCCGCGCCGTCAGGCCGACGGACGGCGGGCCGCAGGCGCCCCGCCGCGGGCAAAAAGCTCGCGCAGCAGATGGCCCACAGCCGCGGCGGGATGGAAAAAGAGTATCCGCGGGCCCGCCCACCGCATGATGCGCCGTATCTGCTCCCGCTCCTCGCGGCGATAGCAATGGACGCGGCATTTCCTGCACGTAGATTTGGCCCCGCCAAACGGGCAACGGTCGAGCCGTTGCCGCGCATAGGCCAAAAGCCCCGCACAACTGCTGCACAGCTCGCGGTTGCCCTCCTTGTGCCGGCAGTACAGCCGTATCATCAGCTCAACCACCCTCTTTTCTCCCTCAATGCGGTCCCTCGCCATAAAAGTATGCAATGTAAAAAGCCCCAGAACGCCCGGACGCGTGCAAAGATAGGACATTCCGCCCCAACCCCGTGATTGTTACTCGAATCTATTCGTTATCTATGTGCTAAATAGCGCTACCCAACCTGGTTGAGCAAGTCAATTCACGCAAACCCCGTGCATCATTCGGAAATCAATTGAAGATTAAAAAGAAAAGGTCACTTCTTCCCATTTTTATGAGGCAAGAAGTGACCTTACGTTCTTTCTTTTTATTTTTTATCTATTTGCCGATGCAGTATACCGAATAACCTGAATGTGAAAGAGTTGCGTTTTAAACGGTAGAAAAGCCTTTTCTCGCTTGTTTTTCAGGCCAAAAACCGTCCGTTTTGCCGCACTTTTCACTTGAATCAGAACCAATGGGAAAACTCCATTTTCCCGTCCGAAGTCCACCTGTTTTCTATCCGTTGCGAAGGTACGAAAATAAGTAGAATTTTCACCAACTGATGTCAACTAAAAACAAGATGCAGTCACGAAGATTTTGCAGCCAAAAGAAAAAACAGGCTGTATCATTGGTAGACTTCGGCAAATCGGCTGGTCTGTTTGGCGGAGCCATCTCTTTTCTTCCCTTAGTTCTGACTTTACTTTAATTGGCGTATATATGAATACAGGGATAAAGTAAAGGTGCTGATTTCATGGAAAAGTGTAGATTTTAAGCCTCAATTTTGATGGAAAAGTGTAGAACCGATTAAATACCATATCTTCTATTCTTGCGATTTTTCACCTATAATACATCATTAAATAGATAAAAAGTAGTATATTTGCA
Source organism: uncultured Bacteroidales bacterium (assembly GCA_949297215.1). Classification (GTDB taxonomy): domain Bacteria; phylum Bacteroidota; class Bacteroidia; order Bacteroidales; family Bacteroidaceae; genus Alloprevotella. The sequence goes on from CASFRV010000014.1 coordinate 47,550, forward strand.
TATTATATGATATATTGAATATGGCGAAGAATACAATGGGCACCAAGTTGCCAAGAAAACTGGAGCAGAAGATGCAGATAGTGGGTGAGCAGATCAAACTGGCTAGACTGCGCAGGAATCTCAGCATAGCTCAGGTTGCCGAACGCGCAACCTGCTCACCGCTTACGGTTGGCCGGATTGAAAAGGGAGCACCTACAGTGGCTATCGGCATTTATCTCAGAGTTCTCTATGCGCTTCAACTGGATGATGATATACTTCTGCTTGCCAAAGAAGACGCGATGGGAAAGGCTTTACAGGAT
>CASFRV010000015.1 GCA_949297215.1 uncultured Bacteroidales bacterium
ATTGAACTCTTTTTCTGCTCAGGGGCGGCTTCCGTCCCGTTTGCGGGTGCAAAAGTACACACTCTACAGCTTCTGGCCAAACTTTTTCGCAAGTTTTTTTGATTTATTTTCTGGCCGAAGATTGTTTTATCCTTGTTAAAATTCTGACTAATAGTGAAATATAAGGTTTTTCAGGCTTGAAAAAATTTTTCTCCTTTATAAGGACCGTATCATAAACAGAAAAGGGGAGCTTGCTTTCTGTCAGCCATGCTCCCCCTCTTATTATAATGGTATAGCGTCTTTATGAAAAAGGTATCCCCCGGTAAAAGTCCAAAATCTTTAAGCGAAAGATGTAATCGTAGCGGGCTGCTATGCGATCGGACTTTGCTTTTTGCCGTTGCGTTCTGCTTTCCTCGTATTCCACGGCGTTGGCTTTTCCCGTCTCATACTTTTTTGTCATCAACTGAAAAGCCGTTTCCGCTTCTTCCTCCGCTACCCTACTACTTTCGTATTTCGATTGAGAAGCCACGGCGTTGTACCATGCCTGCTGTATTTCCTTATATAAATTCTTGCGGGTTGTTTCCATTTGCCACTTTCTGTTTTCCACTTCCAGCCTTGCCTGGCGTACCGAGTTGCGCGTGGACAGGCGGTTGAAGATGGGTATGTTCAACGAAAGGGCTATCGATTTGGAGAAGTTGTCGCGCATCTGACGGGCAAAGGAGGAATTGTCTACCCCGCCGACGCGATAAAACGTTGTACCCAGTCCTGCGCCTAACGTCAGGCCGGGCCAATATCCGCTTTTGGCTATAGATACCCCTTTGTCCGCACTGGCCACGCGCAGGCTGTCGGCCCGCACGTCCGGTCTGACGGCCAACGCTCTTTCGAAAATCTCTGCCGGGCTTCCCTTGACTTGGGCCGGCGGTTCGCCTGTCGGTGCCGTTACCGAAAGGCTGTCCGGCGACGGCCACTCGATGAGCTGGCTCAGTTCGAGCAGAGCCAATTTGTAATTATTCCGTGCCTGCACCAGCGACAAGTCGTCCTGCGCCACCAACGAGCGGGCCTGAGCCACATCCAGCGCCGACGATTTCTTTTGCCCAAAGAAAGCCTGCACCCTTTCAAGCTGCTTACTGCTCAATGCCAGCTGTTCCTCGGCCACTTTCAGCATGTCCTGCTGATAGAGCACCTCCAAATAGGCCTGCGCCACCTGGATGCTCAAATCGTCGCGCACCTTTTCGAGGTCGGCCGTGGCGGCAGCCAGGTCCAGCCGGGCCTGCTTTATCTCGTTGGGGATGCGAAAGCCTGTGAACAGGGGCATATTCGCATTTACCGAAAAGGCTGTGCTCTGCGTATTCCGGCTGACGTAGGTATTTTCCGATGTAAGGCCGCGCCCGAAGTCGAACGACTGGCTCCCCGAGGCTGAAACCGACGGAAGCCGGCTGAAACGCGCCGTGTTCAAGGCGATTTCCTGATTTCGCCGCACCACATCCTGCTGTTTCACCTGCACATTGTGCGCCACGGCGTAGTCGATGCAATCTTTCAGCGACATGACCGGCTGTGCTTCTATATATATAGGAGTAAAAAGGGCCAAAAGCAAACCTGTTCTTTTCATAAGCCGTCAGTTCTGCGCTTCGTTTTTGTTTCCTCTCACCTTGTCGCCGGCTTTCAGCCCCCGGGCAATCTCTATGTTCACGCCGTCGCTCATTCCCGTGACCACCTGCCGGCGAGCAAACGTCTGGGGGCGATCTCCCGTCAGCACATACACAAACGTGCTGTCGCCGCTGTATTCAATGGCCCCTTCGGGCACGGACAGCGCCCGTTCCTTGTGTTCCAATACGATTTCGGCGTTCGCACTGTACCCCGCCCTGATTTTTACCCCGGCGGGAATTTCCACTGCGGCCTTTATTTCAAACTGATTGGCGCTCGTAGCCGCCGACGACACCTTGGGGGCGATATATTCCAGCGTGGCCGTAAAGGTTTGCCCCTGCAAGGCTCCCACCGTAATCTTTACGGGCATCCCTTCGTGTATCCGCGCCACCTCCGTCTCGTCGATGGTTCCCTTAAACACGAGGTCGGTCATATTGGCCACGGAGGCTATCGTCGTTCCGTCGTTGAACGTGTTGCTCATAATGACAGAATTTCCCACTTTCACGGGCACGTCCAGGATGAGCCCGTCGATGGTGGAGCGTATCAGCGTGGTGCTGTACGATGCGTTGCTGCGCGAAATGCCTTCCTTCGTAATCTGCAAGGCGTCTTCGGCCGAGGTGGTCTCCTCTTTGGCCTGGTCGTAGGCCAGACGTGTCTTTTCAAACTCCTCAGCGCTCACGAGCCCGTCGTCATAAAGCGCCTTCATGCGCTCATAGTCGGTGCGGCTCTGCGTTTCGTTGATGCGGGCCAGGCGCACGCGGTTCTCGGCCGAGCTCAACGCCGTCATGTCGGGAATGACCTTCACCTTGGCAATCACTTCGCCCTGCTTCACCTGCTCGCCTGCCTCTTTGTAAAGTTCTGATATGATACCGGAGATCTGAGGCTTGATGAGCACCTCGTCTCTTGGCTCGATGGTTCCCGTCACCACCGTCGTGCGTTCCAGCGTCCGCGTTTCTGCCGTCAGCGTCTGGTATGTCACTTCCTCGGGGCGCGACTTCCGGTAAAGGAACACGAACGTGCCCAAAAAGGCAGCTATCACCACCACGAGCAGCACAATTTTGAAAAACTTTTTCATCGGTTATCTGTTTTTTATTGTTTGCCTTGATTTATTTCTGTCTCTGTCTGTCGTTCGGGCATGGGGAGAAGGTCTTGCCTACTCGTCCCTGATGGCATCGATCGGCTTGATGGCCAGCGCGCGAAACGACGGCGCCAGCCCCGCCAGGCCGCCCAGCACAGCCAGCACGGCAGCCGCTCCCACGGCCATGCGGAAAGATATCTGAAACGACACGTCGGAGCCCGTCGATGCGACGATCAGTTCCAGCCCTTGGAGCATGAGCACGGCAAACGTGATGCCGGCCAGCCCGGCCAGCACCGTGAGCACCACGCTCTCGGCCATGACCTGCCGCAGGATGCTTGCGGGCCGTGCCCCGATGGCGCGGCGGATGCCTATCTCCGAGGTGCGTTCCCTCACCGTCACCATCATGATGTTGCTCACGCCGATGGCACCGCTCACCAGCGTACCCACGCCGATGAGCCACACCAGTATTTCTATGCCCTCGAACAGATTGTCGACCATGCGGAACAGCGCCTCCATATTAAAAAGGAACACGGCCTGCCTGTCGTCCGGCGCGATGAAATGCGCTCTTTTTATCACGCTCTCCACGCGGTCCTGGATCTCCGTCACCGTCACGCCGCGACGGGCCGTGAAGCCCAAGGTCTGCACCTGGTCGCCATAATGGTAGATGCGCTGCATCGTCGCGAGCGGCACCATGACCGAGCGCTCCGCGCTGCCCATCACGCCCACGTTGCTCGTCATCTTGCTCACGCCCACCACCTGATAGTAGATGCTGTCGACGCATATATATTGTCCGCACGGATTGTCCACACCCGGGAAGAGCTCTTCGTAAATGCGCTTGCCCAGCACGCACACTTTTCTGTATTCGCGCTCGTCGGCCTCGGTGATGAAGCGGCCGTACGTCAAGTGCGGATCTTCGATGCGGGCATAGTCGGCCCGTATGCCTTTGAGCGTGCCGTTTCCCTTCTTTTCGTCGCGCCACACGTTCACGCCCCAGCGCGCCGCCATCGGCGTCACCGTCTCCACGCCGGGCACGCCCCGGCGTATGCGCTCCACGTCGTCCAGTTCCAGGGTCCACGAGCGTCCGCTCTGAAAGCCCTTGTAAGCTTTGGTCGTCGTTCCCGGCATGACGAAGCACGAGTTTTGCGCGAAGCCCTCGAAGTTGCGCGCCATCAGGCGTTTCAGGCCCTCGCCCCCGCCCATCAGAAACACGAGCATGAAGACGCCCCAGAACACACCGAAGGCCGTCAGCAGGCTGCGCGATTTGTTGCGCGTGATGGTTTGGAGTATTTCCTCCCACTTGTCCAGATCGAAAAGTCTCATTTCTCTCTTCTCCCGTTTACCGTTTCTTCTGCTTTCCGTTTCCTCGTTCCGTCCCGGCCGTCAGTGGGCCCGCAGCGCCTCGATGGGCTTCACGCGCACGGCCTTGCGTGCCGGGAAGAAGCCGGCCAGCAGCCCGGCCACGACGAGCACGGCCAAGGCGCGTAGGGCGATGCCCAAATCGACCGTGGGGTCGAGAAAGACGGTCATCTCCATATCGGCCACGCTCACGGTGCGTTGTCCCGACAGGATGTTCATATACTCCGTTGCCGCCACGCCGAGCACGAGCCCCACGTAGCCAAACAGGGCCGTGATGATGACGCTCTCGGCCAGCACGGAGCGCAGGATGCTCCACGGCCGGGCGCCCAGGGCTTTTCTGATGCCAAACTCGTGCGTCCTTTCCTTCACCGTAATGAGCATAATGTTCGAGATGCCCACGACGCCGCTCAGCAGCGTGAGCAGCCCCACCACCCAAAGGGCGTTTCGCAGGATGTTCATGGCCTCGGCGCTCTCGCGCGCACCGGTCGACGAGTTGTACATCCACAGAGCGCTCTCGTCGGCCGGGTCGAAGCGGTGGAGCTTGCCCAGCACGCGGCGCAGGTCGCGCTGAAAGGCCTCGTCGGCCTCCTCGGTGTCGACGCCGCGCGTGCGCAGCGACATCTCTTCCAGGTTTGTTCCCTTCTTATAAATGAGTTGCAGGGTGCTGAAGGGCACGTGTGCCTCCACGCTCCCCATTTGTCCCTGGTCGGCATAGACTCCCACGATGCGAAACGCCGCACTGTCCACCCTGACGTAGCTTCCCACGGCACGCCCGGCGACGCCGCAGAGCTCATCGGCCGTGCGCCGCCCCACAACGATCACCTTACGCCGCTGGCGCAGGTCGAGCGGACTGATGTAGCGCCCCGCGACGAGCTTACCCTTGTGCATGGCCATGTGGTCGGGATATACGCCCTTCAGCGAGCCGCTCAGCGAGCGGTCGCCGCGCACGAGGCGCACGCCGCTTTGCGACACCGTGGCGTCTACCCCCGTCACCCGTCCGGGAAAGGCGTTTTCGGCCACGCGCAGGTCGCGGTTGTCGAGCTTCACGGTGCGTCCCGTTTCCAGTCCGTCGTAGGGCCTGGACGTCTGCATCGGCCAGACGCGTAGCAGGTCCATGGCCATCTGGCCCGAGTTGGCCTCGAAGGCATGTATGAGCCCGTTGCCCGCCCCCAGCAGCACGATGAGCAGAAAGATGCCCACCGAGACGGAGCATCCCGTGAGCGCCGTGCGCAGCTTGTTGCGGCGCAGGCCGGCAAAAATCTCTTGCAGCAAGTCTCCCATCGCTTCTTACTTCATCAGGCCGCCTTCGCCGAAGGGCGAGGCGCCGGGGTTCGGATTTTCCTCAATGTTTCCGATGAGTCCGTCCTTGATGTGGACAATCTTGTGCGTTCTGTACGCCACGCCGCTCTCGTGCGTCACGACCACGACCGTCATGCCCTCTTCGTTGAGCCGGCGCAGCAGGTCCATCACCTCTACCGAGGTTTGGCTGTCGAGCGCCCCGGTCGGTTCGTCGGCCAGGATGATTTGCGGATGCGTGATGATGGCCCGCGCGATGGCCACGCGCTGTTTCTGCCCGCCGGAGAGCTCCGACGGCAGGTGGTGGGCCCAGTCGCGCAGCCCGAGGCGTTCCAGATACTCCATTGCCAAGGCGTTGCGGCGGCGGCGCCCCACGCCCTGGTAGAACAAGGGGAGAGCTACGTTTTCCATCGCGTTTTTAAAGGGAATCAAGTTGAACGACTGGAAGATGAAGCCTATCATCCGGTTGCGGTAGTCGGCCGCCCGGCTCTCTTTCAGGTTCTTGATGAGCACATCGTTCAGCCTGTATTCGCCTTCATCGTAGTTGTCGAGGATGCCCAGTATGTTCAGAAGCGTCGATTTTCCCGAGCCCGACGCGCCCATTATCGAGACAAACTCGCCCCGTTCGATGTCGAGCGAAATCCCTTTGAGCACGTGCAGGGGAGCTCCCGCGTGGTACGTCTTGTGTATGTTTTCGAGATGGATCAGTGACATGTCGTTCGTTTTTTCCCTCCCCCTGCGGCGGTATGGTGCCGCCGCAGGGGAAGAATACAGTGCAAAATTACGTTTTTCGACCGGGCAGGCCAAGGCTGCGCGCCGTCAGGTGGCAGCCTTGCCCGCACCGTCCGCGGCCGACGAGGCGGTGCGCCAGCGGGAGAGCAGTTCGTCGGGCGTAATGCCGAGCAAAGTCATGCGGCGGAAGAGCTCGGGCAGCTCCTCGTCCAGGAAAGCGCGGCGCCGCTGGCTCAGGATGGCGGCCACCGCGCCGTCGGCCACGAAATAGCCCATGCCGCGGCGGTTATAGATGGCGCCGAGCGAGGCCAGCTGCTCATACGCCTTCACGGTGGTGTTGACGTTTACCTCCAAGAGCACGCTGTACTCTCTTACGCTGGGCACGCGGTCGCCTTCGGCGTACCGGCCTGCCAGTATCTCGTCTTGCAGGCGCTCGGCAATCTGCATGTAGATGGGTGTTCCTTCCTTGAAAATCATACATTAAACCATTTATTCTGCACGACCGGCACGCGCGAGAACAGGCGGTACGACAGCCGGTAGCACACGACGACGAAGCAAAGCAGCAACAGAAGTACAACATAGAGCCACATCGAATAGAAATCTTCGCCAATCAGCGCACGGTTCACTTTCCTGAAGATTGGCATCGCAAAGCCCGTCAGCGTGAGCAGCATGATGCCGGCCACCGACGTGAAGATGAACGGTTGCTTACGGAAAAAAGCGCTTCCAAGCAAGTAGGCCGAATGAACCGACAGGTAGAAAAGAAAGCCAAACCACATAGCCAGACTGTCCTCGCCGTCGCAGCCTATCCACATGAGTTCGGCAAGCATGTTTGTTCCTTCGTCCCACACCAGCCCGACGTATGCCGGAACGGCCGACGGTATGCTGTGGCCCAGCAGCGGGAAGACGAGCATCCGCACCAAGTCGGCAGCCACAAAGGTCACAAAGGCCCCTACCGACCATAAGACGATGGCTATGAGCCAACGGGAAACAAACTTTTCCAAGCGCGTGGCGGGCAGCATCAGATAGTCGACGCGCTGCTCCTTCGTTTTCAGCGTGCTGAACACGAGGCTCATCCCAAAAACAAACAGGCAAAGCGACACACCCAAAAAACTGAAGGCAGCTCTTTCCAACAAACGGGACCACGGCTCATCCCAGGGATAGCCTATACCACTTCCCTCGACGGACGGAAAATAGAACAACATAAGCTCTACGCAAAAATAGGCGATAAACATGCCGGCCAGCAGGAGGAGATATTTTTTACTGTTGCCCATGAGGTCGCGTTTCAGAAGCAGGCCGAAGCGGCGGAAATTGAAATTAGTCATCGTGTCAGTTGTTTTCGGGTTTTACGTCGGTCGCGCCGCTTTTGCCGGCCAGGAGGTCGCGCAGCGCGGGAGCGGCCAGCAGGGCGTTGAAGAGGAGTTCGAGGTTGAGGGGCGTTTCCTTGCCGCCCGGGTTGCGCGTCACGACGGCATGGCCGCCCATCGAGGGCTGCTCGTAGAGCACGTCGCCCAGCGCAGCACCCATGGGGCGCTCCTCGAAGCAGAGGCGGGCGCAGACGTCGGCCGTGGAGCTGTCGAGCAGCACGCGCGAGCCTTCGAGCACGACAACGTGGTCGAGCAGGGCGTCGACGTCGCGCACCTGGTGGGTCGAGACGACTATGGTGCGTTCGTCCGTCATGCAGCCCGACACCACGCGGCGAAACTGGCTTTTCGAGGGGATGTCGAGCCCGTTCGTAGGTTCGTCCATCAGGAGCAAAGACGTGCCTGTGGCCAAGGCAAAGCTCATAAAGGCCTTCTTCTTCTGCCCCATTGAGAGGCGGCCGAGGTGCAGGTCGGGGGCCAGGTCGAAATCGTGCAGGCAGCGGGCCAGCAGCTCGTCGCTGAAACGGGGATAGAACGGGCGGTTGAGCTCCACGTAGCGGCTGAGCGTGACATTGGGTAGCGAAAACTCCTCGGGCACAAGGAATATTTCGCTCAGCTCTTCGGGCCGGCGCAGGGCAACGTCGGCTCCGCGGAAGCGCACGGCGCCCTGCTGCGGAAAGAGCAGGCCCGAGAGCAGGTAGAGCAGCGTCGACTTGCCCGTGCCGTTGCGGCCGAGCAGGCCATAGATGCGCCCGGTGCCGAGGCTGAGCGAAAAATCGTCGAACACGGCGGGCCGCCGGCGGCCATACCTGAAACTGAGATTTTCAACGGTAATCATATCTTCTTTTATTAGTGTAATAGTTTATTAGTACACTGCAAAAGTAGACATTCTTTCTTTTCCACCAAAGGGAAAGCGCGATTTTCTTCTTTTCCGCTCAAAAAAACTGATTTTCACGGCAGCTCCGCGCGTTTTCAAGCCGGCTCCAACCGTTTTCGCGGCAGGTTGCGGGCCGGAAGCCGCCGCCAAAAGGGCGCACCGGGCGAGAGCGGCGGAGAGCCCTGCCCCACCCCGGCTGCCGAAACGGAGAAGGGCAACACGGGCGCCACCAAACGGCACGGAAAAGGGGCAGGAGAAACGCATGTTCTCCTGCCCCCGGCAATGGCTGTGTGCTGCCCGTCAGCGGTCGACGCGCGAGCGCCAGAAGTCGAGATAGGCGCGCGCCACGAGGCGGTAGTCGTGATGGCGCTCCACGTAGAGGCGGCTCTCGCGCGAGAGGCGCGGCACGTCGTCGCGGTGCTCCACAAGGTGGCAAAGGTTGCGGTAGACGTCGTCTTCGTCGGGCCGGACGTTGACGATGGGGCGCAGCGTTTGCTCGCCCAGGAGCTCGTAGTTTTCGGCCTCGCCGCCGCCCACGACCACCAGCCCGTGGGCCATGGCTTCGAGGGCGTTCATGGCGGGGGTGTAGGAATAGAGCTGATCGAGCAGCACGTCGCTGCCGGCCAGCAGGCGGACGTATTCGTCGAAGGGCACGCTCTCTACGCGCACCATCTCGCAGGCGTCGGGATAGCGCTCCACGGTGCGCTGCAAGGCCCGCAGCATGACGTCAGTCCCCTTATAGACGCTGCGCGAGCGCTGGATGCCGATGAAAAAACGCAGCTTCGCCCCCCGTCCGCGCTCGGCGAAACGGGCCCGGTCGGTGCGGATGGGAAAGGGGATGAAACGCAGCTTGTCGGCATATTCGGGGGCGTACGAGGCGTAGTATTCGTACAGGCCGGCCACGATACCGTTGCAGGCCCGGGCCACACGGATGTTGAGCCGCCCCTTGGGCCCGCGGAGCCAGTCGCGCTCCCACGTATCGTTGTCGGCGTTGTGGCGGAGCGCCGGGCCGAGGTTAAAGTCGCTGTACCGGAAAGTGCGGCAGTCCGTCCCCGCCTTCACCCAATAGTGGTCCATGCCGAAGGCACCGAGGAAGACGGAACGGTTGTGGCGTTGCAGATAACGGAAAAAGGGATAGATGCGCTCGGCCTTGAACGAAAGGAAAACGGGGTTGATGAGCTGCACCACGTCGAAGCCGCGAAAGCGCGGAAAAGCCTGCATCAGCCGGCAAGCATAGCGCAGGGCGCCGGCAGCCGTGAGCGACGGGCGCCGCAGGTCGACGTCGCGCGGATAGCCCTTCCAGCCATCGCCGTCGGAAGCCACCACCACGTCGTGGCCCAGGGAGCGCAGGCCCTCGGCCAGCGTCCAATGCACGTTGCTGTACTCGCCCAGAAGAAGTACTCTCATGCGTCGTGTGCGGCTTCGGCGCCGGCCTGTTTTTCTTCCAGATATTCAGCGAAAAGACGCGCGGCCGTTTCGACAAGCTTCGGGCAGGGACGCTTTTTATAATAGGCCTCGGTGCGCGCCTCGGGGACGGGGTCGGTATGCTCGCGCCCTTTGAGCCCGAGCAGCTCCGAGCAGGTGATGGAGCCGTTGATGGCGCGCAGGCGTTCGGCGTAGCGTTGCACAAGGCGATAGTTGGCGGCCTTCGTCGCACGGTCGGCCCCCTCGACGGCCGAGAGGTCGAGCCCCAGAAGCTGGAAGAGGCCGCAGGCCGTGCCGCACGTGAGGCGCATGCGCCCGATGCCGGCGCCAAACGAGGCCGACATGCGGAGCGACTGCTCGAAGGTGAAGCCATACAGGTCGGCAAAGGCGGCCACGACCGACTGGGAACAGTTGTACCCGCTCTTAAACAGGGCCACAGCCCTTTCTATTCTGTCTTCATACATTTTTACCGCCGTTTTAGGGGATGAGAAAATTTGTTAGTAACTTCGTGGACGTTATGCTTCGGACGAAAATGAAATCGCTACTCCTGGCCGCCGCTGCGACGGCCCTGCTCTGCGGTTGCCGCGAGAGCTACGACGAACGGCTCGAAAGAACCGTGGCCGAACAGAGCCGGAAAATGTGCCCCATACAGGTGGAACCCCACAACACGCTGGACAGCATGACGTACAGCCCGGCCTCGCGCACCTATTGCTACTGGTACACCCTGTCGGGCCCGCTGGACGAACCCGCCGTGCGCGAGGAAATGGGCCGGAAACGGCAGATGCTGCACAACCAGCTGCTGCAAGGACTGCGCAACTCCGTGGAACTGAAAGAGGCCAAAGAGCATGAGGTGAATTTCCGCTACGCATATCGCTCTGCGTCGACGGGAAAAACCGTTTTGCAACTGGACTTCCGCCCGGCCGACTACCTGCGCTAAGCGCCGGCCGCCCGCAACTGCTCGACGGCGCGGCAGAGCTGGTCGGGGCACGACGTCGGCTTCGACCCGCAACGGATGCCGTCGAGACGACGGAGCACCTCGTCGTACGTGAGCCCCTCGACCAGGCGGGAGATGCCTTGCAGATTGCCGTGGCATCCGCCCTCGAAACGCACGGATTTGAGCACGCCGTTTTCGCCCGTCACTTCAATGGTGCGGCTGCACGTGCCCTGCGTCCGGTAAGTCAGTGTTTTCTCCATTTTTTCCTTTCTATTCGTTTTTGCAGAAAAAACGGGCGGCAAAGCCGGCTGTAAACGCTCCGGCCATGCCGCCCGCTGTGTTTCACCGGCTTATTCGCCTTCGGCAGGCTTCATGTTGGTGTAAACGGTCTGGACGTCGTCAAACTCTTCGAGGCGCTCCACCATCTTGTCGATGCTCTCGCGCTCCTCGGGCGTCACGTCCTTCAAATCGTTGGGGATATAGGTAAACTCGGCTCCCACCACCTCGTAGCCGTTTTCCTCCAAATGCTTCTGTATCTGGCTGAAACACTTGGGGTCGCCGTAGATCGTGATGGAGCCTTCCTCCTCGTCTTCGTCATATTCGTCCTCGACGCCGTAGTCGATGAGGTCGAGGATCATTTCGTCCATGTCGATGCCCTCTTTCTTCTTGAAAGAGAAAACGCATTTGTGGTCGAACAGATAAGCCAGCGAGCCCATCGTGCCGAGATTGCCGTTAAACTTGTTGAACACGGAGCGGACGTCGCCTACGGTGCGCGTAGGATTGTCTGTCAACGTATCAACGAAGATGGCCACGCCGTGAGGTCCGTATCCCTCGTACGTCATCGACTTGTAATCGCTCTGGTCCTTGCCCATGGCGTTCTTGATGGCGCGCTCGATGTTGTCCTTCGGCATGTTCTCACGCTTGGCGTTGGCTATGATGGCGCGCAGCGTGGGATTGTTTTCGGGCTCGGGGCCGCCGGCCTTGACGGCAATGGCAATCTGCTTGCCGATCTTCGTAAACGTACGGGCCATATGACCCCATCTTTTCAGTTTGGTAGCTTTTCTATATTCGAATGCTCTTCCCATTGGAATGATATTTTTATTGGATTTCTTCTTTTACGGCTGCTGCCCGGACAGGCGTTATCTCAATTTGGCGCCAAGCTGCTTCTCCAAGTTGGCAATGATTTTGTTCATCACGGCATCGGTCTGCTTGTCGCTCATGGTCTTGCTTTCGTCCTGCAAGATGAAGTTGACGGCGTAGCTCTTCTTGCCGGCTTCGAGATGCTCACCCTCGTAAACGTCGAAAAGGCGCACGCTCTTGAGCAGCTTTTTCTCCGAGGCGAAAGCCACACGCTCCACTTCGGCAAACTCGACGCTCTTATCGAGCAGCAGGGCCAAATCGCGGCTGACGGCGGGATACTTGCTGATTTCCTTGAAGCTGACAGCGTTTTTCTGCGTTTTCTTCATCAGCAAGGTCCAGTTGAGCTCGGCGAAGAACACTTCCTGCTCAACGCCGCAGGCAACAGCCAGGCTCTTGCGGACAAGACCCAGTTCGAGAAGGAGTTTTCCGTTGCGGTCGGCCACCGACAGCGACTTGCTGAACAGGTCGTTGCTGCCCGCTCCAACCACCAGGCCGCCCATGGACACGCCCAGACGGGTGAGGATGTTGGCCACATAAGCCTTCAGCTCATAAATGCTGGACGCCTCGTCAGGATGGGCCCAGGAGCCCTCAACGCGGTTGCCCGTCAGCCACAGGCCGAGGTGCATCTCCTCGTCATAGGCAGCGAGTATCTTTTCGGGATTTTTCTTCTCCTTATTATAATAATAGCAATTGCCAAACTCGAAAAAGCTCAGATTGCTGTTTTTTCGGTTGACGTTGTGCTCGATACTCTCCAAACCACCGAAAAGCAGCGTTTGGCGGAGCACATTAAGGTCGGAGCTCAACGGATTGAGCAGGCGGACGAGATTTTCAGAAGGATAGGTCTTCAAATCATTGTAGTAGGCGGCCTTCGTCAGCGAGTTGTTCATGATTTCGCGGAAACCGCAACCTACGAGTTGCTCGGAAACGAGGTTTTCCAGTTTGTTGCTGCGGTCTTCGTCGCCTTTAACCGTCAGGCTCGACTTGACAGCCGTGGGTATCTCCACGTTGTTATAACCATAAATGCGCAGGATATCTTCCACCACGTCGCAGGGACGCTGCACGTCAACACGGTAGCCGGGCACTTCCAAGCTCAAACCGCTTTCCGTCTCACCGCTGATCTTCATCTCCAACGAAGTAACGATTTCCTTAATGACATCAACGGGGATGGTCTTACCGATTAAATCGTGTACATACTGATATTCCAAATCTACATGGAACGTCTTCTGCATGGGGACGGCCACATCCTTGATTTCCATCGAAATCTTACCGCCGGCAAGCTCCTTGACCAGCAGCGCGGCCTCCTTCAACGCATAAAGCTGTCCGTCGGGATCGATGCCACGCTCGAAGCGGAAGCTGGCATCCGTGTTCAGCCCGTGACGGCGCGCGCTCTTGCGTATCCACGTAGGATTGAAATAGGCACTCTCCAAGAGCACATTTTTCGTCGTTTCGTACGTACCGGAACCCTTTCCGCCGAAAACGCCGGCGATACACATCGGCTCGTTCGCATTGCAGATGGCCAGGTCGCGGTCGGACAGCTTATGCTCCTGCCCGTCGAGCGTAACAAACGGGGTTCCTTCGGGCATCGTCTTAACAACGACCTTACGCCCTTCGATCATGTCGGCATCGAAACAATGCAAGGGCTGCCCGTACGCAAACATGATGTAATTGGTAATATCTACTATATTATTAATAGGACGAAGCCCTATGGCACGCAATCGCTGCTGCAACCACTCGGGGCTTTCCTTCACCTCGCAACCGGTCAGCGTCACCGCACAATAGCGGGGGCAGGCCTCGGTGTTCTCCACCACAACATCAATGTCCATGTCATGGTTATCTACGGCAAAAGCCGACACATCTGCACGATGCAACGAGGTCTTGTGCCCGTTACGCACCAGCCAGGCATACAAGTCACGGGCAACGCCGTAATGCGAGCAGGCATCGGCACGGTTAGGCGTAATGTCCACCTCAATCAGCCAATCGCTCTTGATACCATAGTAATCGGCTGCGCTCATTCCCACGGGGGTGTCGTCAGGCAGAACGATAATCCCGTCATGGCTCGTACCAACGCCAATTTCGTCTTCGGCACATATCATTCCGTAGCTTTCAACGCCGCGCAGCTTCGACTTTTTGATGGTTATGCAATCGTCTCCGTCATAAAGCTTCGTACCAAGCGTGGCTACGATTACTTTTTGCCCGGCTGCCACGTTGGGAGCGCCGCACACGATCTGCTGAGGTTCTCCCGAACCGAGATCAACCGTACATACATGCATATGATCGGAATTGGGATGCGCTTCACAAGTGATTACGCGGCCTACAACCAGCCCCTGCAACCCTCCTTTCACGCTTTGTATCTCTTCAACGCTTCCTACTTCCAAACCAATGGAAGTTAACGCGGCACCTAATTCGTCTGCGCTCAAATCAAAATCGACGTATTGTTTCAGCCAATTATAAGATATATTCATCTTGCACTGATATTATGGTCTAATATGCTGAGTGCAAAAGTACTGTTTTTTTTGTGAACGGCAAAGGACGGGCGGAGAGGGGCAGAAAAAGGGCGGCACCATCTTTTTAACGTCGGATGGTGCCGCCTGAAACGGGGATGAAGTATTCCTTTTAAAGGATGGAGGGACGATGATGCTTTAATCGTCGATGTCGATGACCTGGAAGGAGGAGTTGAACGTCACTTCCAGCCGGTTGTTGAGCTTTACTTCGTATTCGCTGCGGTCGAGCTCGATTTTGAGTATCTTCGTTCCGGGATAGCTGCCGGAAACGTACTTGCTAATGGCCGCCGGTACGAGCGAAGCGGGCACTGCGGTGCGCTCGCAGCTGATTTCCAGCCAGTTTCCGTTTTTATCGAACTCTATTTTGTCGCCATTGGTGAAGATAACGTCGTATTTCTTGTCGAAAATCTCGCTTTCCATTTTGGCAAGGGCGACTTTGTGCTTTGGGAAACTCTTTTTCAGGACCTGCTGTGCCTTGGCCGGAAGCTGGCTTACGTTTACGGGCTTATCGCGGTCGGCAAATGCGGCGACAGATACGCTGAAAACGCACACGAGGGCAATCATCCATTTTGTCAGTTTCTTTTTCATAAGGCTTTTTTCATTTACGGGTGAATAATTTGTTTTCGTTTCTCTAAGGCAAAGGTAGAAAGCGAAGCTGAAATCATTCTGAAATATGGTGGCCAATTGATATGCTTTACGAAATTTAACTTTCTGGCTAAAAAAAGCCCGCCGGAGCGCGCTGAAAAGCGTTGACCGACGGGCTTTCTTATCTTTACTGGTTGAAAGAGGCTTATGCGTTGGCTTGCAGGAGTTCGGGCGGCAGCTCGGCTCCCATGTAGTTGAAAGAAAAATTGATTCCCCGGGCCGAGGGGAACTGGCTCCGCAGGTCGACGTCCTGGCGGTTCTTCAAATGGTGGACTATGCGGTTATAGCAGTCTTGCCCGCTCATGGCCTTGACATATGCCGAGAAACGTGTGTCCTGATATTGGAACTTCATGGTGCCGGGTATCTGGATGACACGTTTGAAGGTGATCGTCCCGCGATACCATCCGGGGTTTTCGATGGCCAGCTGGGTGGTTTTTATCTCTTTTTTGGTGGGAGTCTCATTCTCGGCTGCCGCAGGGGCCCCTGCCCGCCGGTTGGCCTTAAACTCGGCCATGGTCGTGGCGTTCGTCTTGATGAGAATGAAATAGACGCGGGGACGTACTTTGTAACGTTTGGGATAGGGTATGTCGCTTTCGGCATAAGCACGCACTTCGCTGACGAGTTCCGAAGTTATGCGGATGTCGGGGATGGTTGAAAGGAAATCGATTACTTCTTCGACGCTTAAAGCCAGCATGTCGCGGTCGAAATAACGGACATATAAGTTGCTCATACTTGTTACTCAATAATAAATAAACTCTTCGAGGAAACTCTGTCCCTCTGAAACAAAAAAAATTCTATTCCGCCCGTGCAGCATGAAATCTGCATGTACGTCATAGAAATTTCTATTGAGCGGAAAACGAGACTCGAACTCGCGACCCCAACCTTGGCAAGGTTGTGCTCTACCAACTGAGCTATTTCCGCAGGCAAGTGAAGAGGAGGAGACTCGAACTCCCACGACACAATTGTCACTACCCCCTCAAAGTAGCGCGTCTACCAATTCCGCCACCTCTCCGTTTTGCTTGTCTATCTTCTGTGCCCAGAACAGGACTCGAACCTGCACGTCATTGCTAACACTAGTACCTGAAACTAGCGCGTCTACCATTCCGCCACCTGGGCCCGATAGATTCTTTTACTCCATTAAGTGAGCGGAAAACGAGACTCGAACTCGCGACCCCAACCTTGGCAAGGTTGTGCTCTACCAACTGAGCTATTTCCGCGTTTCATTGCGTTTTCTCTCAAACGCGGTGCAAAGATACGGCTTTTTCTGTAACCGACAAATTTTTGAGCCGTTTTTTTAGAAAATTCGTCTCCCGGCGCTTCTTCCCCCACCCCTTCCCGATGTTTTTGCCGCCTGCCACAAGGCTTTTGCCCGCGGCAAAAAAGCGCCGGCCGGGAGCAAAACGACGGAAGAAGCCGGCAAGCCCTCGCGCGCGCGTGTATATAAAAAGGCCGCCCCGCGAAAAACGGAGCGGCCGCAGGCTTAATTGCCGGAAGCGGGGATGCCGCTTTGTTATTTGTGGTAGAGCAGCCAGGCACCTGCGTAGGTGGACTTCAGCTCGTCGCGCGACTGGGCGGCCGAAGCCTTGTCGTCGAACGACGAGGCGATGACGCGGAACCAGCCCGTCTGTCCGTTGATGGTTTCGTTCGTCTTAACCACGCGGGCGTCGTAGCCCTTTTCTTTCAGTGTGCTCATCAGCCCTTCGGCGTTGGCCTGGGTGACAAAGCTCCCGACCACCACGCTGTATGCTTTCAGGCTGTTGCCGCTCACGACGCTCACGCCGCCGTCGATGGTGCGCACGTCGCTGTTGTCAGTGGTATGCGTGGGCGTAGTCGTCACGGGCGTCACGCTGACGGTCTCCTCAGCAGGCGTTACGGCCACGGTGGTCGTTTCGGCGCCGGCTCCGGCTGCCTGCGAGCCGCCTTGGGCCAGCTCCTGGGCTTTGGCCTTCTCGTATGCCTGACGATAGGCGCTTTCCTGCGACTTGCAGGCTGTCAGCAAGACGGCGGAACACAAACTCAGGGCGCAGAACAATGTTTTCTTCATGGGTTCGCTGGATTATTTGGATGATACGTATTATTTTCTTGTCGTAATGACTTCGCAAATTTACAACTCATTTCCGTCAGCCTGCCGCTGCCGGCGTTAAACTACTTTAAAGCAGGCCTTTTGCAGCCGTTTCAGAAAAATTATCGGCCTTTTGCGTGTTTATATTGGGAGAAAAAACTAATTTTGGGGTGTTCAAACCAACAAAACTTCTATTATCATGAAAGGATTAAGCATTTTGGCAGCATTCCTGGGCGGCGCAGCCGTCGGTGCAGCATGTGGCATTTTGTTTGCCCCGGAAAAGGGTACGGAAACCCGTACGAAAATTGCAGAAATCATCCGCAAAAGAGGCATCAAGCTGAACAGCAAAGAGCTGGAAGACCTGGTGGACGACATTGCCGACGAGCTGAAACCCGTTAACGACTAAAAAACGAGCCGTGTTTTCCAGTGACCGAAACATAGAAACCCTGCACGGGCTCCTCGCCGACGTGAAGCGCTACGTGGAGCTGCGGGTAAAGTATGTACAGCTGGATTTTGTGAGCAAGATGACTGTCCTGGCCGCAGCATTCATTCTGGGAGCAATCCTGTTCATGCTGCTCATGATAGTCATCTTGTTCCTTTCTTATGCCTGCGCGCGGGCCATGGCTCCGGCCTTGGGCGGCATGCCAGCCGCATGTGCGGTGGTGGCGCTTTTCTACGCAGTGGTGGCGCTTTTGGTCTATGCATGCCGCAGGAAGCTCATCATAAATCCCGTTGCCAACTTTTTGGGCCAGCTCTTCCTGACCCATCGGAAAAAGGAGAATTGAGATGATACGCCATACGTACACGCTGAACGAGATTGAAATAAGGCGGGCGCAAACGGAAAAGGCGTTGCAACAGATGGAGCAGCGCATCAAAGCGAAAACCGACCGCCTGCTGACGCCTCCGCCCGCCGAAAACAAAATGCAGATGTGGATAGGCAACGCCCAGCGGGCCTATGCCGTCTACGACGGCGTCATGACGGGGTATAAACTGCTGAGAAAAATCAGACACCTCTTCAAGAGAAGAAAAAAATAACGGTATCAAGCCTGCTTGATACCGTTTGTTTTATGCCTGCCGCGCCCCTGCGCCTGCGGCATCGGCCACCGGTGCATATCCGGCCGGCGCTAAACGGTCGAACACCCGGAGGAACGACGAGGGAACGGGCGTTTCAAACTTCATAAGCTCGCCCGTAACGGGGTGGTGAAAGTGAAGCCGGAAGGCATGAAGCGCCAGACGGCCGGCAGGGTTGTCGCCGTTGCCATATTTAACGTCGCCGCAGACGGGATGGCCCAAGTCCTGCATGTGGACGCGTATCTGGTTTTTACGCCCCGTCTCCAAACGCAGCTCAACCAGGGAATAAAGCGGCGAACTGCGCACAACGCGATAACGCGTGACGGCATACTTGCCCCCATTGTCGACGGGCGACGAATAGGTAAAGAAGGCCTTGTTGTCCTTCAGCCAGCTCTCGACGCATCCCTCCTGCTGCTCCATGCAGCCCGACACGAGCGCAACGTAACGCCGGTCGGTAACGATGTCGTGCCAGTTGTGCTCAAGCGTTTGCTCTGCGCTTATCGTTTTTGCATAAATCATGAGGCCCGAAGTGTCCCGGTCGAGGCGATGCACAACGTGAGCTGAACATTTTTGGTGCGAAAGATGGAAATAATTGTCAAGCACAGTCTTGACGCAATAGGCATGATGCGACGTTGCCATCGACAGTATGCCCGGGTTCTTCTCAATAACCATGATGTGGCGGTCTTCATACACGATTTTCACGAAACGGTTGCGCAGTTCCACGCCCTTCTTGCGGGTGCATATCTCTACGTTCTGCCCCGGACGGAGCATATAGTCGTGCTGCGTCTCGCGACGGCGGTCCACCGACACGCCCCCGCCGCTGAGGATGGCCTTGGCGCGGTTTCGGCTGACGCCCGAAAGCGATTGCATGACAAATGGCAACAGCTCCATGGGAGCTTTCACCTTGAAACTGACCGGACGCTGAGGATTCTTCGTTTGCATATATAAATGGTATGGCTGAAAATAGCGGGTGCAAAGTTAAGAAAAATGTTTCAACCCGCCTCTCGGTCGCTTCGCTGCGGCCTTACCGTTAAAAGTCGATAGAGAAACGCACGTTGATCTGCCGCCCCGTAAGATAGTTGGGCACGGCATACTGTGTGTTCGTGATGTCGGTAATCCAATAATAGGAGTTCACGTTGTTGATGCCCAGCAGATTGAAGGCGTCAAGCCCCAGCCAGGCATTCTTTATGAGACGGCCGAAACCATGAATGTGTCTGTCCTCGTTATTAATGAGCCGGTAGCTCATGCCCACGTCGACCCGCTTATAGGCCGGCGCGCGGAAAGTCTGCTCGGCGCGCCCCGAATGAGGAGGACCGAACGGCAAACCGTCGGCAAAGGCCGCCTTCAGCGTAAGGCGCCAGCGCGTCGTTCCGGGAAAGTAGTCGGTAAAGTAGAGCGACAGGTTATACCGCTGGTCCGTGGGGCGTGGCAGCCACACGCCGTTCAGCTTCTCCTTTGTCGACATCAGCGAGAAGGTGAGCCACGAGTCGGCGCCGGGAACAAACTCTCCGAAGAGCTTGAAATCGATGCCCGCGGCATATCCCCGGCTCATGTTGCGGCCGTAATAGACCACGCGCACATTGTCAACGTTGTAAGGAATCAGGTTGGAGAGCGCCTTGTAATAAACCTCCGTCGTAAACTTAAAAGGTCGGTTCATCATGCGAAACGTCCAGTCGCCCCCCAGCACAAAATGGATGGAACGCTGCGAACGTATCGACTTGTTCAGGCGCACCGTCGCAATGCCGTCCTGCATCGTCGTGTCGCGCAGCTCCTTGAAGAACGGCGCCTGATAATAAAAGCCCGTGGCAAAACGGAAAGTCAGGTTCTCATTGAAAGCAGGCAACAGCCCCACCGACACACGCGGCGAAACCAGCGTTTCGCTGTTCCAGTCCCAATGGCTCAGCCGCACGCCGTAATTCACGTTGAAGAGCCCCACCCCGCTTTGGATGCGCCACGTATCTTGTGCGAACAGCTCGTAGCGGTTGGTCGATATACGGTTCTGCGAACGCAAGCTGTAAATCAGCATCAGCCGCTCCGGGTCGTGAGGCAGGGAGTAACCCATCGAATCGCGCATCTCCCATTCGCGCGAATTCTCCTTAATCAGTTCATTCTGCCAGTTGATGCCCGCTTGCAAGTCGTGTCCCGTCATTTTCTTTCGGAAACGCAGCCCCACGCTGACCACTCGCGCCTTTAACGAGTTGCGGGCGTGCTCCATGTACGTACCAACGCCCAATTGCTCCTGAGTAGTCGCCTCGTTCAACCAATATTCGCCGCGTATATCGTAGGTTTCGCGTTCTTGCGTCGCAAAAGACGAGATTTGCAAGCCAACAGACGTCTGGGAGCTGAATTTCCGCGTCAGGGAGAGGGAGCCAAAATACGTTCTGAAGTAGTCTTTTTCTTTTCCGTCGAAATACACTTTGAAGCTCTTGGCTTCCTGCATCGTTCCGAAGTTGGTTTCGCGGTCTTCCGGTTCGAAGTTATAATGATTGTCGGAGATGTTGCCGATGAAATCCAAGGTCCAACGCTGGTTGGGCCGCCACGAAACGTAGGCCTGATAGTCTAAAAAGTTGGGGTCGTACTCGCCGGACGTGTCGAGCGAACCCAAAAGATAGCGTGTCGTCTTGTAACGGACACTTGTCATGAGGCTGACGTGCTTGTTTCCCCAACCGGCATAAACGCTCCCGCCGAGCATGCTGCCCGAGAGCGATGCCTCGAACGCTTGCGGCCGCTTGTAGGTGATGTCCAGCACGGAGGACATGCGGTCGCCGTATTTCGCTTCGAAACCGCCCGAAGAAAAACCGATGCTCTCGACCATGGCGCTGTTGATGATGCTCAATCCTTCCTGCTGCCCGGACCGTACGAGCATGGGGCGGTACACTTCGACGCCATTCAGGTAGACGCAATTTTCATCAAAGGAGCCGCCACGCACATTATACTGCGACGAGAGCTCATTGTGCGTGGATACGCCGGCCTGCGTGGCGATCATTTCCTCGACGGCGTTTCCCGTCGTCGAAAGTGCCGTTTTCATTTCCGTCGGCTCCAAACGTTGCAGCGTTCCCGTCTGGATGCGCTGTCCCTCGACCGTGGCCGTGCCCATTGTCAGGCCAAGCGAGGGCAGCATCACGTCGATGCGCAACGAATCGCCGCGGGCGGGTGCGATGGTGCGCTTGCGCGTTTCGTAGCCAATCATGGAAAAAATCAGCGTCTGCATGGTGTCGGCCGGCGCCACGTAGAAAGAATAGGTTCCGTCCAGGCGCGTCATGGTTCCCTGCGAGCTGCCCTGGATGCGCACGTTGGCCAGCTCCACGGCGTCGCCGTTCTCGTCGACCACCCGCCCGAACAGACGGCAGCGCTGGGCCGTGGCCGTCGACAATAGCGTGAAAAAAAGCAGCAGCAGCGCAACTGCCCGCCGCCGGTCGGCCCGGAGGCGGACGATCGCCCTTTTACCGTTCGTCGATTTCGTCGCTGTGTTGCTGCACATGGTCTTTAACATAAACGCAACGGAGCTGCATTTATTATCATCCGTTCAACAAAAAGAGCTATGCTTGCCCCGCAGGATTTCTGGCCGGCAGGACGCGCTCTATACCCTGTTCACGATGGCAGAGCCTCACCTCGACGCCATATTTCGCGTTGATATATTCGGCCAGATGCTGCGCACAGTAGACACTGCGGTGGCGCCCGCCCGTACATCCGAAGGAAAACATCAGATCGGTGAAGCCGCGCTCCACATAACGGCGCACATGGGCGTCGGCCAGCTTGCAGGCGCTGTCGAGAAAGGTGAGAATTTCGCCGTCGTCCTCCAAAAAGCGCACCACCGGCTCGTCGAGGCCCGTCAGCGCCCGATAGCGCTCATAGCGTCCCGGGTTGTGCGTGCCGCGGCAGTCGAAAACGTAGCCTCCGCCGTTTCCGCTCATGTCTTCGGGGATGCCGTTCTTATAGCTGAAACTGAACACGCGCACCACGAGCGGTCCGCGTCCGTCGTAGGCCGAGCGGCTCTGCTCGCCGTGGCTCTCGCCCGGGGCGTTGAACTGCGGCAGCTCCGTCATGGCCCGCAAAACGCTTTCCAGGTAGGGATAGGGGCGCGCCGCGCCTTTGCGGAGCACGCCGCGGAGGTTTTCGATGGCGGGGGGGACGCTGTCGATAAAATACTTCTTACGTTCGAAATATCCGCGCAGACCATACGTGCCCAACACCTGCATCAGGCGGAAGAGGACGAAGAGCAAGAGCTTTTCGCGGAAGGCCTCCTCGTCGAAGCGGCACACGTCGGCAAGCGCCCGCAAGTATTCGCCCGTCATCTCCTCGCGCAGCTCGTCGGGATAGCGAGCCGAGGCCTGCCAGAGGTACGACGCCACGTCGTACTGCAACGGTCCGCACCGTCCGCCCTGAAAGTCGATGAAGCAGGGGGCATCTCCCGGCAGCAGCATGACGTTGCGGGCCTGAAAGTCGCGGTACATAAAGCCGGCGTTTTCCAGCCGGCCCAAGTCTTCGGCCATGTGGAGCATTTCTCCTTCGAGCCGAAGCTCGTCATAGTCCATGTCGGTCGTGCGGAAAAAGCAGTATTTAAAATAATTGAGGTCGAACATGGCCGCCTGCGCGTTGAAGCGCACCGGAGGCAGGCATCTGTCGAAGTCGAGCCCCTCGGCCCCCGTCACTTGCAGGCGGGGCAGCAGGCGGATCGTGGCGGCTATCAGGCTCCGCTCGCGGGCATCGTAGCGGGCACCGTCGTCGCGGCCGCGCTTCAAGGCGTCATAAAGCGACGTAGAGCCCAGGTCGGTCTGGAAATAGCGCGTCTCGTCGGCCGATACGGCCAGGATTTCGGGCACGGGCAGCCCCTTGCTCCGAAAATGACGGCTCAAATAGATGAAACAACGGTTCTCGTCGCGCGACGGCCCGATGACGCCGATGTACGACGCCGTCGCGCTGCCGCTGCGGGCGTAGAAACGCACATATTCGCGGTTGCTGCCGGCCTTGGGCAGCCGCTCCACTTGCAGGGGCGCGCAGCCGTACCAGTCTTTAAAGAGTTGTATGAGGGCTTTCATGTTATGATATGCTTTCTTCGTCTTTCCATTCCTTTTTCCGGCCATGCGGCAGCCGTCCCGGCTGTAGCTGCCGCTGCGGGCAGACTCACAGATGGAGCACGCGGTCGTACTTCAACGGCAACTGCCGGCCCACGCTCGTCACGATGAGCCCCGCGCCCCGGCGGCCGGCCTCTTCGGCCATGATGTCGGCCAGCACGGCGGCGTTGGCGTCGTCCAGATGGCTCACGGGCTCGTCGGCCAGCAGGAAGTCGAAGGGCTGCACCAGGGCTCTGACGGCTGCCACGCGCTGCTGCTGGCCGAAGCTCATCCGGCCCACCGGCACGTCGCGCTTGTCGGCTATGCCCAGCCGCTCGAACCACGCATCTATCTCTTTCGCCTCTTTCAGCCGGGTCAGACTGTTTTTCAGCTCCACGTTTTCGCGGGCCGTAAGCTCGGGGAAGAGGCGCAGCTCCTGATAGATGCACGACAGCTCGCTTTTCCTGATTTCGGCCCACGCGGCAATGCCCAGCCGGCGCACGTCGCTTCCGCCGAAACAGATGCGCCCCTCATAGTCGTTGCGGTAGCCCAGCAGGAAGCTGCACAACGACGACTTTCCGGCGCCCGAAGCAGCCTCGATGAGGACCTTCGTTCCCTTTTCAAACGTCACGACCCGTCCCCACACGTCGCTTTCGAGCCCGGTTCTCCCGGCAAAGACGCATGGCACGACGCTGTCGAGCGTGATGGCATTCATTGTCTATATATTTAATATGGTGTGGCGGCTCGCCCGGCAGCCTGCATGCCCGGCGCTCACAGCCGGCCGGCGCTTGGCGCTGCGTTGCCGCCTTGATGAAAAAACGGGTTCACTTGCTGCGCCCGGCCAGCCCCATCAGATGAACGGCCACGAGGGCAGCCGTCTCGGTTCGCAGCCGGCTGTCGCCCAGGCTCACGGGAGAAAAGCCCGCCGCCATGGCGCGGCGCACCTCGTCGGGCGTGAAGTCGCCCTCGGGCCCCACCATCACGAGCGCATCGCTCGCCGGGCTGAGCACATCGGCCAAGAAAGGCTTCCCTTCTGCCCCGTCGAGCTCCGGTCCGTAGCAATGGGCGATGAAGCGCCGGCCCTGAAACGGCCGCTGCACAAACGCGTCGAACGGCACGAGGCCCTCGACGTGCGGCAGGCGGGCTTTGTGGCTCTGCTTCATGGCGCCCACAACGATTTTCTCCACCCGCTCCGTCTTGACCACGCGGCGCTCCGTGTTGGCTGTGGCCAGAAACGTCAGGCTGTCGATGCCTATCTCGGTGGCCTTCTCGGCCAGCCATTCCATCCTCTCCATGTTCTTCGTAGGAGCCACGGCCAGATGCACCCCTCCTCCCTGCCGGGGCGGCTCGGGGCGCCGCTCCCCGATGCTGAGCAGGCAGCCGCGGGGCGAGGCGGCGGCGATGACGCAGGAATAGGCCGTACCGCGCCCGTCCACCACGCAGATGGGGTCGCCCTCGTGCATGCGCAGCACGCGCACGGCGTGGGCCGACTCCTCGGGCGGGAGCATGCCCGTGGTTTCCACGTCGGGGGCATAAAATATGTGGAGTTCTTTCATTCCCTTGATCTGATTTCGTCGCGTATGAGCGAGGCCAGCTCGAAGTTTTCCTCGGCCACGGCCGATTTCAGCGCCTCATCGAGCAGCTCGCGGCTCATGGCGCTGATGGGCAGGGCCACCATGCCGTCGCCCCGCTGCCGTCCGTACTGCGTTTCAAAGACCTTGCGCAGCATACGTATCGGGCAATCGGCCAGCATGGCCAGCGCAATGCCGTCGGCTAGGTCGGTCTCCACCTCGCGGTAGCCCAAATCCTCGCATCCCAGCCGCACAACGGCGCTATAACGGTGGCCGTGAATCCAGCCTATCGACACGTTGACCGGAAGCAGCCCGAAAGCCGCCGTCATCTGCAAGGCAAGCGACAGCCCTTCGGAGCGCTCGCCGGCATCGACGCGCCGGAGCAGCCCGGCCCCCGCACGGTCGATGAGCAGCGGCACATGCCGCCGCCCTCCCCGCTCGCGGAGCAGGAGGATGTAGGCGCCGCGCAGCGATACGCCCCGCGTCATGCCTTCCACCGTGAGGTAGACCACGTCGTCTTCGTCCCAATCGTCAGCCATACGCTGTTTCTTATAGCGCAAAAGTAGCATATTTTTTCTTTTCCGCCCTCCCCGCCTGCCGAAAAAGGTGCGGGCAGCCGCATTTCGCCCCCTGGCGGCCATCCCGCCACCGGCCGCCACGCTGCCGGCGGCAAAACGCCGCGAGCCGCCCGACGGGCCGCACGCCAAGCCGGCAAAGGCCGCCACACGGCCGGCTCGCCTCAGGGCTGAGGGGAAACAGGGGGGCTTTTCGCACACATTTCGCACAAGATTGCGGGAAAAGTCGTATCTTTGCCCGTTGAAAGAAGACTCATTCCACATGAAAATAAAAGAGGTCGTCGCGACCCTGGAACGGTTCGCGCCCCTGCCGCTGCAAGAAGGCTACGACAACGCCGGCTTGCAGGTCGGACTGACAGAGGCGGACGCATCAGGGGTCTTGTTGTGCCTGGACGTGACGGAAGCCGTCATCGACGAGGCCGCACGCCGGGGCTGCAATCTCGTCGTGAGCCACCACCCGCTCCTGTTTCACGCCCTGAAGCACGTCACGGCCGCCACGCAGCCCGAGCGGTGCGTCTGCGCGGCCATACGGGAGGGCATCACGCTCTATGCGGCCCACACCAATCTGGACAACGCCCCCGGCGGCGTCAACCATGCCATGGCGCGCCTGATGGGCCTCAGAGACGAGCGCTTCCTCGTGCCCTCGCCCGCGGGAGGCGGCAGCGGCCTTGTGGGCGAGCTGCCCGAAGCCATGGAGCCGGCCCGCTTCCTGCGCCTGGTCAAAGACACATTCGGCGTGGCCTGCCTCTGCCACAACCAAGGGCCCGACCGCCCCATACGGCGCGTGGCGCTGTGCGGCGGAGCCGGGGCCTTCCTCGCCGACGAGGCCGTGCGCGCCGGGGCCGATGCCTTTGTGACGGGCGAGGTGGGCTACCACCGCTTTTTCGGCTACGAAAACGAGCTCTGGCTCCTGGCCCTGGGCCACTATCAGAGCGAGCGCCACACCGTCGGCCTGCTCTACGACATCCTGCACGAGGCCCACCCCGGCCTGCGCCTTGTCAGAACGGAGCTCGACACCAACCCCATCCGCTACATGACGGACTGACACCCCCTGACAACAAACAAACAACAATAACACGTATCAACATGCCTACGAAAAAAGAAGTACCTGCGGACATGTCCGTAGAGGAAAAACTGAGGAACCTCTATCAGTTGCAGACCCTGCTGTCTGAGATTGATAAGATCAAGACATTGCGCGGCGAGCTGCCCCTTGAAGTGCAGGACCTCGAAGACGAAATCGAAGGACTCACCACTCGCCTGAGCAACTACGGCGACGAAATCAAAAACCAGGAAGCAGAAATCGCTACGCGCAAACAGAAAATCGTGGATGCCTCGGATGCCGTGGCCCGCTACAAAACTCAGCTCGACGACGTGCGCAACAACCGCGAATACGACATGCTGAACAAGGAAATCGAATTCCAGTCGCTCGAAATAGAACTCCAAAACAAAAAAATAGGTGAGGCCCGCCGCATCATCGAAGCCAAGCAAGCCGAAATAGCCGCCGGACAAAAGCAGCTCGAAGAGCGCCGCATCGACCTGGACGCCAAAAAGGTGGAACTGGACGACATCGTGGCCGAAACGAAAGCCGAGGAAGAAAAGCTGCGCGAGCAGGCCAAGGCCCTCGAACTGACCATCGAACCGCGCCTGCTCACGGCCTTTAAGCGCATCCGCAAGAGCAGCCGCAACGGACTGGGCATCGTCTACGTGCAGCGCGACGCCTGCGGCGGATGCTTCAACAAGATACCGCCCCAGCGCCAGCTCGACATCCGCATGCGAAAGAAAATCATCGTTTGCGAATATTGCGGACGCATCATGATTGACCCCGAACTGGCCGGCGTGCAGATAGAAAAACCGGTCGAAAAGGAAAAAACGCCCCGCCGCCGCAAAACGCTGACCTCGGAAGAGGCCTGACGCCTCGGCGCACCACCGCATAAAGCAGCCGGCCGGAACCGCCACGGGTTCCGGCCGGCTGCTTTGTAAGCCTCGCACCGGCGGCTGCCCCGCGGGCGGCTAAACCAGCTCGTTAAAAGCCGGCACGTCGCGCAAAAAGACATACGACGCCTCGGCATACAGCATGCGGCAACAGACGTGCATCAGCCCGTTGCTGACAAACAGATAGTCGGCACGCAGCAGGCTGTTGTACGAACAAATCTGGTTGAAAACCTCCTGCGTGAGCGCCACCGTCGGCGCCTTATACTCCATCACGACGCGCGGACGCCCGCCGTTGCGGTCGTAGAGCACGCTGTCGCAACGGCGCAGCCCTCCGTTGAGCCGGATGCCCACCTCGTTGGCCAGGAGCTGGGGCGGATAGCCCTTGTGCTCCACCAGAAAGTGTGTGAACTGCTGACGCACCCATTCCTCGGGCGTCAGCCTGACATAGCGCCGCCTGAGGAAATCGAAAACATACGTTGAGCCTCCCGTTTGCCGCGTTTTTATCTCGGCAGGCGGCAAGTTTAATGAAATCATTTTCTTACTTTTGCAAAATGCGGCCCTTCGCCCGGACTCCCCGGGCCGAAAGGCCGGTACGAACCGCTTTGTAAAACAAAAATACAAAGAATATGATATCCCGACAAGAAATCGTAGGCAATTGGCTGCAACGCTACACGCAAGTAGCTTTGGACGGCTTCGCCGAGCATGTCCTGCTCACCAATTTCAACAACTACGTCGACATCTTCTGCGAGCTCTGCGGCATCGAGCCGGTGGGCTACGGAAGCAATATGCGCACCGCAACAGCCCAAGGCATCACCATCATCAACTTCGGCATAGGCAGCCCCAACGCGGCCCTCATCATGGACCTCCTGAGCGCCATCAGCCCCAAAGCATGCCTCTTCCTGGGCAAATGCGGCGGCATCTCAGACAAGACGGGCCTGGGCGACTACATCCTCCCCCTGGCCGGCATACGCGGCGAAGGCACCTCCAACGACTACCTGCCGCCCGAAGTGCCCTCGCTGCCCGCCTTCATGCTGCAACGCGCCGTCTCCACCGCCCTGCGCGACAACCACCACGACTATTGGACCGGCACCGTCTACACCACCAACCGCCGCGTGTGGGAACACGACGAGCGCTTCAAGACATATCTGCGCCAAACGCGCGCCATGGCCGTCGATATGGAAACCGCCACGCTCTTCACCTGCGGCTTCTACAACCATATTCCCACAGGCGCCCTGCTCCTCGTTTCCGACAACCCGATGGTGCCCGAAGGCATCAAGACAGAAGCCAGCGACAAGCGGGTAACCCAATCGTTTGCCGCCACCCACGTAAAAATAGGTATCGAGTCGCTGCGCCTCATCATCGAGGAACGCAAAACCGTCCGCCACCTGAAATACGAATGGTAACGGCTCCCCGCAATCAACCCATGACTACCGCACAAAACAACCGGAAAAACGCTGCTGCCTCCTACGAAAGCATCGTGCGCGAGGTCAGAGCCGGCAACGTCAGGCCCATCTACTACCTGATGGGCGAAGAGAGCTACTACATCGACCGCCTGGCCGACTTTATTACCGACAGCACGCTCCAACCCGAAGAGAAGGACTTCAACCTCATCACCTTCTACGGCCCGGAAACTGCCGTCGACGACGTCATCAACGCGTGCAAAGGCTTCCCGATGGGCGCCAGCCGCATCGTCGTGTGCGTCCGCGAAGCCCAGTCGCTGCGCGGCATCGACCGCTTGGAGTTCTACCTGAAGCAGCCTCAGCCCTCCACCGTGCTTATATGCTGCCATAAAAACGGAAGCCTCGACCGGCGGAAAAAGATCTGCGCGCTCATCGAGAAAAACGGCGTGCTCTTCGAAAGCAAAAAGCTATACGACAGCCAGCTCCCCACGTTTATCCGCGATTACCTGAAACGAAAAAAAACGGGCATCGAACCAGAGGCGGCTGCCATGCTCGGCGAATATATCGGGCCCGACCTGAACCGCCTCGCAGGCGAGCTCGATAAACTCGTCATCTCCCTGCCCGCCGGCGAACGTACCGTCACCCGGGAACTCGTCAGCCGCAACGTAGCCATGACACGCGACTTCAGCATCTTCGAAATGCAGGATGCCATCGTCAGAAAAGACATCGTTAAGGTTAATCAGATAGCACACTATTTTGACAGCAATCCAAAAGACTTTTCGCTCCAAAAACTGTTGGCTTCGCTCTTTAAGTTCTTCTCTAACCTGATGCTTGCCTACTACGCACCCGAGAAGAGCGAAAGGGGGATAGCCGCCTGGCTGGGCATCACAGAGTGGCAAGTCAAAAAGAACTACTTGCCCGCCATGCGCAACTACACCGGAACAAAAGTGCTCCACATCATAGAGCAGATCCGCCGCACCGACGCACGCTCAAAAGGCGTCGACAACCCCGCCACCTCCGACGGCGACTTAATGAAAGAGCTCTTCTTTTTCATCCTCCACTGAAAAAAGTCATCCGAAAACATCAACCTCCAACCCGGCTCCGGCGGCAAAAACTTCCCAAAGTTGTTGCCGCCTTTTCTTTTCACCACCCCACATCCCGCTCAAAGCATACGCCTCAGAACCTTACGTTCCCTGAAATAATGCTGATAAAAATGTAAATTGCAAGCCTCAAAACCACTTTTCAGCCCGAAAAATGCCATTTTTCGCCCTCAAAAACCGATAAAAATCAGTCCGAACCTCCATTTTTCACTCCGTTAACATCTCTTTCATTCCCTCCAAATCATTCCAAAATACCAACAAACAAACTCATACACAGCACTTTACACAAAAACAAAGCCTCCAATTTTCGCTCAAATCCATCCACCCGAACTTTTCATCGAAATAAACGAAAATTCCCGAAGAGCTCCTTTGCCCAGGCAGGCAAATTCACAATAAACCAATATTAATAATCACATTTGCAAATCAACAAATTCAAACCCAAATTCCACACATCCATTTATCAACAAACCTGCAAAAGCTCTCTTCCAATCAACAGAATTTATCAACACTCCAAAACAGCATTTCAAAACAGAAATCAAAACTTTCACAAAGCAAAATCTATTTTTATTCACTCCAAACAAATCCGTCTTTCCCTATTGTAAACCAGACAATTAAGCAAAATTGCTCCACTTTTCATCTCGCAAAATTATCAAGCCAGCAACCAATTGCGAGCGGAGTTGATATTTGGGGATTGGGGAGAGAAAATAAGCTTTTAGGAGCCAGTATTTTATTCTGATGAGTTATTGCGATGTTTTAAGCGGTTTTCGGCGCTTTTATTTACACATGTATTTTTCTTTTGCGGCTTGTTGAAATAAATATTTGCGTATGTAGATTTGTAAATACAAATACAAAATATCTATTTTGAGAATATAATTCAACAAACGTTGCGGCTGTTGTTTTTTATCTTTATCTTTGTAGAGGCTACTGAATGGGCATTTTTTGCTGCTCGCATGCCGTAACGGGCAGGTGGCGGACGAATATGAGACGCTGCGGGCCCCTATTGATATGTTAAGAATATGAAAGAGAGAATCAGACAGATAATGGAGCATGAGCGAATGTCGCAACAGGAATTCGCTGCCAAGCTTGAAATTTCTCCCGCCTCGCTTTCCAGCATCTTCACGGGAAGAACCAATCCTACGAACAAACACGTGCAAGCTATCCACCGAGCTTTCCCTGATATCGACATAAACTGGTTACTCTTCGGCGAAGGTGAAATGTATGCGCTTGCAGAAACCGACAGCAGGGAAGAAAAAAGCGGGAATGCAGAAGAGACAACCTCTTCGGGTGAAAGCGCGACGGACGGCTCGGCCGGAGAGCTCCCCTTCCCTCCCCTGCAAACGGAAAACAGGGAAACGGAAGAAAGCAAACGGCCTTACAGAACGGGCTGCATGCCCCCTAACTTCGACTTTCGGACACGCATCGAAAAAGAACAAGAAAGTAACAGGCCCAAACGGCAGATAAAAGAGATCCGCGTGTTTTTCGACGACGGCACTTACGAGGCTTTCGTGCCGGGCAAGTGAGCTATTTTTGCAACCTGCCTTTCCCCTTTTCCTTACCAGCCGACGTGCTCCTTACAAACAGAAGCCGGCTCCCCGCGTTCTGACGGAGAGCCGGCTTGCTTTGTGGTAAGAACCGTCTGCTACAACTTCGACATGAAACGTTCGCGGTCGACAACGTAACGCACGTGCGTGCCGCGGCCCACCTCGCCGTGCGCATCTTCGGCATGGAGCGAAAACGTCAGTTTACGCCCGTCGATGGCCGTGAGTTCGGCCGTGGCCCGCACAGCCTCGCCCATAGCGGTCGGTTTGACGTGAGCCACGTCGATGGCCGCCCCCACGGTTGTGCTCCCTTCGGGCAGGGAAGCCGCGACAGCCTGCATGGCTGCGTTTTCCATGAGCGCCACGAGGGCCGGCGTGGCAAAAACCGGCAGGTCGCCCGAGCCCATGGCCCGGGCCGTGTTGCTTTCGGTCACGAAGACCGAAGCTGTGTGAGTTAATCCTGTTTCCATATTATTTATTGTGTTGTTTATTATCGGTGGCTGATGGCGGAATGGTTTCCTCCTCCGTCGCGGCAATTTCCCGAAAGGCCTTTTCCCAATCGGTGTCGAGCGAAAAGCGCACAGGCGTCTTCCTGTCGTTGACAAAAGAGCGCGTCGTAACGGTATCGGGGTCACAAAAAAGAGGGTGCGACGTGGCAACCTTCACAAAGCGCCGATAGGTGGCTCTACGCTGCTCGCGCGAAATTCCTTTCTTCTGATACACGTCGTGGAGGAAGCGGGTGGAAAACTCCGACAAGTAGTAGGCCTGCACGTCCAGCAGCCGCGCAGCATCGGCTGCGGGCAGCGTATCAGTCCGCTCGCGCATGTAGAGCAGGGCCGCACGCTGAAAGGACGCCAGATGCGTCTGCACAAAGCCGTAGCCCGACGAGCTGAGCACGCGGTTGGCCCCGGAAAGCACCCTGTCGAAGACAGCCTGCGCCCCGGCAGCACAACAGACAGCCGCAAAAAGCAGCAAAAACAGTGTTCGTCTCATAGTCTTCATTTTTCGTCATGTTTCACCAAGCGCCAGCCGGCGGTCGATGCACGGCGGCAGCTCGTCTTCGTAATGGGACACCATGATGAGCGTGCGGTGCCCCAAGCGCACGTAGGCATCGAGCAATGCCCGGGCCCGCAGCAGGCGGGCGTCGTCGAGCCCCTGGAACGGTTCGTCGAGCACCAGCAGGGGCGGACTTTTGACAAAGGCGCGCACGAGCAGCACCAGGCGCTGTTCGCCACCCGAGAGGTGCGTATAGGGCACGTCGGCCAGAGCTTCGGTGCCAAACAGGCGCATCCACGCCAGGCAGCGGTCGCGCTCGGCGGACGACGTGCGGCGCAGGAGCCCCAACGTGTCGTGCAGGCCACCGGCCACGACGTCGACAGCTGCCACGGGGCGGTTGCAGACGGCGAAGAGCTCGGGCGAAACGAAGCCAATGCGCCGCTTGATGTCCCAGATGCTTTCGCCACCTCCGCGGGCGGCACCGAAAAGACGGATGCGGCACGCATAGGCCATGGGGTTGTCGGCGCAGACGAGCGAGAGGAGCGTCGACTTGCCCGAACCGTTACCGCCCGTGAGCGCCCAGCATTCGCCGCGCCGTACGTCCCAGGCATCGAGACGGAGCACGGGGTGCCCGTCGTAGCTGATGCGGACGTCGCGACAGCTCACCACCTCGTCGCAAGACGGCACTGCGCCTTCGGCCGAAAGAGCGGCCAGAGAGTCGAGGTCGGCCGGCGAAAGCCCACCGCCGACCGCCGGCGCCGAAGCCGTCTGCTCCCACTTGGCCCGCGGCAGCTTGGGCCCCACGCAACGCTGCTCCACACCGACAACATGCGTCACGAACGAAGGCATCTCCACACGCCGGCACAGCAGGAGCACCACCGTCGTTGTGCGCGCCAGCCGGGCCAGCAACGTGGCAAACTGCGAACGCGCCTCTGCGTCGAGACCTATGAACGGATTGTCGACGAAGAGCAAACGCGGACGCCCCGCTACGGCGCGCGCCATGCGGAAAAGCCGCAGCTCGCCCGTGGAAAGCTCAATGACGCGCCTCGTCAGCAACGGCTCCACGCGGTCCGCCAGCGGTCCGCCGGCGGCTGTGCCCAATGCTTCGGCCACCATGGGGCAGCCCGAGCCGTCCCAGCGGTTCCAGCGCTGCTGATAGTAGGCCGGCAAATTGCCGCCGTAAGCATCGCGAAAGGAGACATAAGCCACCTCGTCCGAGAGCCGGCGCCCGGCAGCAGGAGTGAAACCATATTCGAGCCGCCCCTCCGAAAGCGGGAGGGCGCCGCTCAACATGCCGGCCAGCAGCGTCTTGCCGCCCCCGTTGGGACCGAAAAGCGCCACCACCTCGCCCTCGCCGATCGAGAGCGAGGCGGGGCGTGCCAGGCGGCGCAAGGGGTCGCGGGCCACGCCGCCGGTGAGGCGCACTACTTCCGGCATGTCAGTTCCATGAGTTTGCGGGCCGGCCCCGTGGGAGCCGAAACGCGCTCACCGTTCCTGCGCACAAAATCGGCCCACGTGCGGGGGCCGTCGGAGCGCAGGGCGTCGCGCCCCGATTGCAGGAAATGGCAGTAAGCCGCCCCGAGCGCGTCGGTGGCGTCGAGATAGGGCAGCATCGACTCCTCGCGGATGCGCAGCACCTGCTTCAGGATGGCGGCCACCTGCTCCTTGCTGGCCTGTCCGTTGCCGGTAATGGCCATTTTTATCTTCAAAGGCGCATATTCGTGGATGGGCACGTCGCGACTTATGGCCGCAGCGATGGCCACGCCCTGCGCGCGCCCGAGCTTCAGCATGCTCTGCACGTTCTTTCCGAAGAAAGGGGCCTCGATGGCCATTTCGTCGGGCAGAAACGACTCGATAATGCCAACGACGCGCTCGTAGATGCGCCCCAGCTTCAAGTAAACGTCGCTGCACCGCCTGAGGTCGATGACGCCCATGGCCACCATCGACGCCTGGCGCCCCTTAACGCTCAGCACGCCGTAGCCCAGCACGTTCGTGCCCGGGTCGATGCCCAGGATGACCCTTTCGGCCGGCTCTTTCCGCGCTGCGGCGGTTCTCTTGTCCATCGTCATCCGTATTCTTTTTATGGGCAAAAGTACGTAAAGGCGGCAAAAACGCACTTTTTTTATTGTGAAAGATTATTACGCCGCGATTAAAATTCATACATTTGCAGCAACTTATCATAACTTGGCGGTAATGGCCCCCATGGCGTCCCGGCGCGACCGGGCGGAGGCCTGCCGGCCAAACAAGAAACGTAAACGCAACGAAACATGAAACACCGCATGCCGGCCCTGGCCATGGCCCTGTTTTTTCTTGGGAGCACATCGCTGTTTGCTCAGGCCATAATCAAATTTGAAAAGAGCTCCCACAATTTTGGCTCCTTCAAAGAAAAGGACGCGCAGACGTACGTCTTCAAGTTTACCAACACGGGCGACGAGCCCCTCGTCGTGCAGCAGGTGTTCACCTCGTGCGGCTGCGTGGCCCGCAGCTTCACGAAGGAACCTGTGGCCCCGGGCAAGAGCGGCGAAATAAAAGTGACCTACAACGGGAAGGGCAAGATGCCCGGCAAGTTCAGCAAGGTCATCACCGTGCGCACCAACGCAAAGCCCAACGTGACACGCCTCTACATTGAGGGCACCATGACTGTCGACGACTGAAAACGTCACACAGGAGGCGCCCCACGTCCTTAACGTCTAACACCGCTATAATATGGAAAACAATTATCTCGTCATCATGGCCGGCGGCATCGGCAGCCGCTTTTGGCCGATGAGCAGCCCCGAGAAGCCCAAGCAGTTTCTCGACGTCTTGGGCTGCGGCAAAACGCTCATCCAGCTCACGCTGGCCCGCTTCCGCACGGTGGTGCCCCCCGAAAACGTCTGGGTGGTCACCTCGCAGCGCTACGAAAGCCTCGTGCGCGAACAGCTGCCCGAAGTGCCGGCCCGGAACGTCCTGTTGGAGCCCTGCCGCCGCAACACGGCGCCGTGCATCTGCTACGTCAGCTGGAAAATAAAGAAGCAAAACCCACGCGCCAACATTGTCGTGGCGCCGAGCGACCACGTCATCGGCGACGTCGACGCGTTCCGCAGCGCCGTCAACGACGCGCTGGAATTTGCCGCCGAAACCGACGCCATCGTCACGCTGGGCATCAAGCCCACCCGGCCCGAAACGGGCTACGGATACATAAAGGCCGACCTCGGCTTCTCGTCATCGCGCAAGAAGAACATATTCCGCGTAGACGAGTTTCGCGAGAAGCCCACCGCCGAGGTGGCCGAAGGCTACGTGAAACAGGGCAACTACCTGTGGAACGCCGGCATATTCATTTGGAGCGTGAGCACCATCATCAATGCCTTCCGCGTGTACGAGCCGGAGCTCTCCGCCATGTTTGAAGACCTCATGCCCTGCTACGACACGCCCGACGAGCAGGCTCAGATCGACAAGCTCTATCCCGAATGTAAGGACATCTCCGTCGACTATGCCATCATGGAAAAGGCCGAAGAGGTCTTCGTCTACCCGGCCGACTTCGGGTGGAGCGACCTGGGCTCGTGGGGCTCGCTGCGCCAGCAGGTCAAGCAGGACGCCTACGGCAACGCCTGCATAGGCCCCGACATCAGCCTCTACGACTCGCACAACTGCATCGTACACGCCACCGAGGAGAAAAAGGTGGTGGTGCAAGGGCTCGACGGATACATCGTAGCCGAAAAAGACGGCACCCTGCTCATCTGCCGCCTCTCGGAAGAACAGCGCATCAAGCTTTTCCATTGACCCGCAAACCCACATCGGCCCTTCCGCTGCCGCCCGACGCTCCCGACGCCCCGCGCCATCCCTTTGCCGAGGCCGTCGAGGCGTGGTACGGGCGGCACGGCCGTCGTTTGCCCTGGCGCGACACCCGCGATCCCTATCGCATCTGGATTTCGGAGATAATATTGCAACAGACGCGGGTGGCTCAGGGCTACGACTACTACGTGCGCTTCGTCCGGCGCTTCCCCGACGTGTCCTCGCTGGCCGCTGCGACCGAGGACGAGGTGCTTGCCGCCTGGCAGGGGCTGGGCTATTACAGCCGGGCGCGCAACCTGCACGCCGCGGCCCGCAGCATAGCCGCAGCCGGCGCCTTCCCCACCACCTACGAAGGCGTGCGCGCGCTGCGCGGCGTGGGGCCCTATACGGCGGCAGCCATCTGCTCGTTTGCCTACGGCCTGCCACACGCCGTAGTGGACGGCAACGTCTATCGCGTCCTGGCGCGCCACTTCGGCCTGTCCACGCCCATCGACTCGACGGCCGGGCGCCGCGAGTTTGCCGCGCTGGCCGAGGCGCTGCTCGACCGCCGGGCCCCGGGGCTGTACAACCAAGCGCTCATGGACTTCGGCGCCCTGCAATGCACGCCGCAGAGCCCCGACTGTGCAGCCTGCCCCCTTGCGGGCAGCTGCGTGGCCCGGCAACAGGGCAGCGTGGAAACCCTGCCCGTGCGCGAAAAGCGCGCCGCCGTGCGCGACCGCTTTTTCGTCTATCTCTACCTGCTCCTGCCCGACGGCAGTCTGCTGCTCCGGCGCCGCCCGGCGGGCGACATCTGGCAAGGGCTCTACGAACCGCTGCTGCTCGAATTTTCCACAGCCCCGTCGGCCACCGACGTCACCGGCCACCCCGCATGGGCCACCTTGGGCCCCGTGCGCTCCGTCGCGCAGGTGGTGCAGGGGCGCCTGCACGTGCTCACCCACCGCCGCCTCCACATGGACGGCTACCTTGTGCGCCTCGCATCGGACGTCGCGCTGCCGGGCTTCGTGCGCGTAGAGGCCGGCGCCCGCGAAGCCTATGCCGTGCCCCGCCTCGTGGAGTTCCTGTTCGAAGCCGTCGACGCATATATATAAATAGGAGTGGCGGCCGGCCCATCTGCTTTCCTTACCATCCCTGCGAAACAACCCGCATCTGCCTCGCCGCAACGAAAACGCACAGGCTTTCCTTTTTCTTTCCGCTCGTTTGCACTGTCTCTGGCTTCACCCAAGATAGACTGCGGCTCGGAAGAGAAAAGAAAACGCCGTTTCCCTTTTCTCTTCGCTCGCCTTGCACTATCTTTGCGGTGAAATCAAATCAGTCTTTACGCGAAATGCAGACAAGCGACAGCGTGGTAATCATACCCACCTACAACGAAAAAGAAAATATCGAGAAGATCATACGCGCCGTATTCGGCTTGGAAAAAGCTTTCGACATCTTGGTAATCGACGACGGTTCGCCCGACGGAACGGCAGCCATCGTGAAAGGCCTGATGGGCGGGAGCGAATTTTCGGGACGCCTCCACATCATTGAGCGCGAAGGCAAACAGGGCCTCGGCACGGCCTACATCGCCGGCTTCAAATGGGCACTGGCACACGGCTACGAGTATATATTCGAAATGGATGCCGACTTCAGCCACGACCCGGCCGACCTGCCGCGCCTCTATGCCGCCTGCGCCGACGAAGGTTACGACCTGGCCATCGGATCAAGGTATGTGAGCGGCGTCAACGTGGTGAACTGGCCCATGGGCCGCGTGCTGATGAGCTATTACGCCTCAAAATACGTGCGTATCGTCACGGGGCTGCCCATTCACGACACGACGGCGGGCTTCAAGTGCTACAAGCGCCGCGTCCTCGAAGCCATCGACCTCGACGCCATCCGCTTCAAGGGCTACGCCTTCCAGATCGAAATGAAGTTCACCGCCTATAAATGCGGTTTCAAGATAAAGGAAGTGCCCGTCATCTTCGTCAACCGCCGTCTGGGCACGAGCAAAATGAGCGGCGGCATCTTCGGCGAAGCCGTGTTCGGCGTGATGCGCCTGCGGTGGGACAGCATACGCGGCCGCCGCTTCCGCAAACAGGCATAAGCCCCAACGGCCCGCTGCTCATCCGGGCCACAATCGACATAAAGCCATGCACAAACGTATTCTCATCCAAAACGCGACCCTTGTCAACGAAGGAAAATCCTTCAAGGGCTCGCTCGTCATCGAGGACGAACATATCGAAGAGATTATCACGGGCGATGCCAGCCCCGGCATGACGGCCGACGAAACGGTCGACGCCACAGGCTGCTTTCTGCTGCCCGGCCTGATCGATGAGCACGTTCATTTCCGCTACCCGGGCATGACCCACAAGGCCGACATCGGCAGCGAAAGCCGTGCGGCGGCGGCAGGCGGCGTTACGACCTATTTCGACATGCCCAACACGCTGCCGCCCACCGTCACGCCCGAGGCCTACGACAACAAGCTGGCCGAGGCCGGCCGCGAGAGCCTCGTCAACTATGGTTTCTACTTCGGCGCAACGGCCGAAAACGCCGAGACGCTGGCCTCGCTGAGCAGCCACCACGTCTGCGGCATCAAGCTCTTCATGGGAGCCTCCACGGGCGGACTCCTCGTCGACGGCATGCGCGCCCTCGAAGCCGTTTTCGAACACGCACGCCTCCCCATCGTGGCCCATTGCGAGGACAGCCGGCTCATTGCTGCCAACGCTGCCGCCGCACGCGAGCGCTACGGCGACGACCCCGCCGTGGAGCACCACGCCGAAATACGCTCGGCCGAGGCTTGCTACCGCTCCACAGCGCTGGCCGTCGACCTGGCACGCCGCTACGGCCGGCGCCTGCACGTGGCCCACGTGTCGACGGCACGCGAGCTCGACCTGTTTGCCCCCGGCGACCCGCTCGTAACGGCCGAAGGCTGCCTGGCGCATCTTCTCTACTGCGAAGACGATTATAAACGCTTCGGAACGCGCATCAAGTGCAATCCTGCCGTCAAGACCAAGGCCGATCGCGACGCTTTGCGTGCGGCACTGACTGACGGACGCCTGCTCACCGTGGCCACCGACCACGCTCCCCATCTTTTCTCGGAAAAGCAGGGCGGTTGCCTGCGGGCTGCATCGGGTATGCCCCTCGTCCAGTTTTTCCTGCCGGCCATGCTCGACCTTGTAGATGCCGGCACGCTCAGCGTAGAACGCCTGGTAGAGCTGGCCTGCCACAACCCGGCGCGGCTCTTCGGCGTGGAAAACCGCGGCTTCCTGCGCGAAGGCTACAAAGCCGACCTCGTTCTGGTGCGCCCCCGCAGCCTGTGGACGCTCACGCCCAACCGCATCGAGAGCCGCTGCGGGTGGAGCCCGCTCGAAGGCCATACGTTCCACTGGCGCGTGGAGCAGACCTATTGCAACGGCTTCCTCCTCTACAACGACGGGCACCTCACCGACCCCAACTTCCGCGGCGAGGCCGTCACCTTTGCCCATTGACCCACCGGCTACGCGGTAAGTTCAACCCGAAGTCTCAGAAAACATGTTGCTCCGAATACTCCTCCCCCTCCTGCTCCTCCTGGCGCTGCCGGCTTGGGGCATCGACATGTGCGTGCTGCGCAAACGCTTCGGAGCGTGGGTGCGGCGCTGCTTCTATCTGCCCAACGTCGTCATGGCTGTCTGGCTCGTGGCCTTGGCCGTGAACGAAAGCTATTCGCCCGCCGCCGACCACGCCAAAGGCATCGCCCTGACGGTGACGCTCTGCATCATCGTGCCCGAAACGCTCTGGGTGCTCTTTGCATTGGCCGGCTCGCTGCTGCGCCGCTTCGGGCGGGTGCGCGCCGCCCTCCACATCACCGGCGGCGTTCTCGCCCTGGCCCTGCTTGGCGCCCTGCTCTTCGGTTTTCTCCGCGGATATAAGAAAATCCACTCCACGCAAGTGACGTTCTCCTCGCCTGCTCTCCCCGCTGCCTTCGACGGATATCGCATTGTGCAGCTTTCCGACCTCCATTTGGGGACCATTCACGGTCAGCCCGGGCTGGCCCGCCGCATTGTCGACTCGGTCAACGCGCAGCGGCCCGACTTGATAGCTTTCACGGGCGACTTGGTAAACTATAATGCCAGCGAGCTGACAGAGTTTGAAGCCATCCTGAGCCGCCTCCGGGCGACCGACGGCGTCGTTTCCGTCATGGGCAACCACGATTACATGCTCTACTACGCCTGGCCCTCCGACCAGGCGCGGCAAGCCAACGTACGGCAGCTGCAAGACCGCCAGCGCGCCATGGGATGGCGGTTGCTGCTCAATGAAAACCGCATCATCCGCCGCGGAGCCGACAGCATAGCCATCGTCGGCGTGGAAAACGACGGACGGCCGCCCTTCCCCTCGCGCGGCGACCTCGTCAAAGCACAGGCAGGCCTCGGCCCGTCGTGTTTCAAAGTGTTGCTCTCGCACGACCCCACCCACTGGCGCCGCCGCGTCCTGCCCGAAACCGACATCCCCCTTATGCTCGCGGGCCACACCCACGGCATGCAGTTCAAGATAGGCTCCTTCTCGCCCGCCTCGTGGTTCTACCCCGAGTGGGGCGGCGTCTACCGCGAGGGCGGCCGCGCGCTCCACGTAAGCCTCGGCACGGGCGAGGTGCTCCTGCCCTTCCGCCTGGGCGCCTGGCCCGAGATAAACGTCATCACGTTGCGCAGCGCCTGACGCCCGTCCCGGCTGAAAGCATCAGCCGGCATCCCACAAGAAACAACAGTCTGTATGAACACGCTCTATAAAATCTACCAGCTCGTCGTGGCCCTCCCGCTGCTGCTCGTGGCCACCATACTCACCGCTCTCGTCACCATCATCGGCAGCTTCGTCGGCAGCGCCCACTTCTGGGGCTACTATCCCGGAAAATGCTGGTCGTGGTTTGTCTGCACCGTCCTGCTCATTCCCGTCAGCGTGGAGGGTAAGGAAAACATCAACCGGCATACGTCCTATGTCTTCGTAGCCAACCATCAGGGGCCCATGGACATATTTTTAATATACGGCTACTTGGGACGCAACTTCAAGTGGATGATGAAAAAGGCGCTCCGCAAAATCCCCCTCGTGGGCTATGCCTGCGAAAAAGCCCGCCACATCTTCGTCGACAAGTCGGGCGCCAAGAAAATACAAGGCACCATCGAGCAGGCCCGCGCCACGTTGCAGGGCGGAACGTCGCTCGTCGTCTTCCCCGAAGGCTCGCGCACGTTCACCGGCCACATGGGAACGTTCCGCAAAGGGGCCTTCGTGCTGGCCGACGACTTGCAGCTGCCCGTCGTGCCCATCACCATCGACGGATCGTTCGACGTACTGACGCGCATGGAGGGCTTCAACTTCGTTCACCGCCACCCCATGCGGCTCATCATCCACAAACCCATCTATCCCACCTCGCACAGCCCCGAAGACATCCAGCAAACGATGCAACAATCGTACGAAACCATCATGGCAGCCCTGCCGCCCAAATATCAAGGCTGCGTGGAAAACCCGGGCCGGTAGCCGTGGCGCGCAACGCACCGTCGGCCCCTCGCCGGGGGCACCAGCTGCGCAGCGAGGGCGGGACCATCGTCAAATACGGTCTCGTCGGCGTGGGCAACACGTTGCTCACGTTCCTTGTGTTCGAGGGGCTACTCCTCTGCGGCGCCGGTGCGTTCGCCGCCAACCTTGCGGGCTACGCGGCCGGCTTTGTCAACAGCTTCGTCTGGAACCGCCGCTGGGTGTTCCGCGCCACGGGTGGCAGCCGCCGGCGCCAGGCCGTGCTCTTCGCGCTGGGTGCCGCGCTTTGCTACGGCGTGCAATGCCTGGCCTTTGCCTTTTTCCTGCGCCTCGCGAACGCCCATCTCGCCCAAATAGGCGGCATGGTGGTCTACACGGCGCTCAACTATGTCTACAACCGTCTCGTGGCTTTCCGCCTGCCGCCGCGCGCCACGGGCTCAACTCCAAGAAAATGAACCTCAGACTTCTGCTTGCCGCCGGCCTTTGTGCCGCCACGCTGCTCCCTGCCGGAGCGGCCCCCAAGGACTGCATCACCGTGGCCGTCCTTTCGCTCAACGATTTCCACGGAGCCTTCATCCGCGACGCCCGCAAGGGCATCCCGGGAGCCGCCGCCATCTGGCAAACGGTCGACTCGCTGAAACGCGTCTATCCCTACCACGTCACCGTGGCCGCCGGCGACAACTTCGGCGGCAGCTATTTCTCCACCGCCACCCGTAGCCGGCTGCTCCCCGCCTTCTTCAACGGTCTGGGCATACGCATCTCGGCCGTCGGCAATCACGAGTTCGACAACGGCACCCGCTGGCTCGCGCAGAAATGGGCCGGGTCCGACATGCTTCCGCCCGGCTGGGAGCTCACCTACGTCTGCGCCAACGTGGCCGAAGCCGGCGGAGGCTGCCCCTCGTACATGCAACCCTTTGCCACCGAGGAGATAAAGCTCCCCTCGGGCCGCTCCATCAGCGTAGCCTTCGTAGGGCTCATCACCTCGTCCACGCCCCTGCAAACGCGCCGGGCCAACACGGCCGGCCTCTCCTTCGACGGCCGCTACGACGCCGTGACCACCGCACTCAGCCGCCGGCCCGACTACGCCGCCGTCGACAGCGCCGACGTGCGCATCCTGCTCACCCACATCGGCACGAAGATGAGCGGCGGGAGCCCTGCGTGGCACGATGCCGACTCGGCCCGCATCGCTGCCTTTGCCGACCCGCGCTTCCACGCCATCCTTTCGGCCCACAGCCACGAGGCCGTGTGCGGCCGCATCAACGACGGGCGCTATCCCGTCGTCCAGGGCGAATGGCACGGCAACTACATCGGCCTGTTGAAGTTCACCGTCGACACCGTTTCCATGACGGTGCGCGGAGCCGAGGCCGAGCTCTGCCGCGTGCGCCCCGACATCAAGCTGGGCGAAGGCCCCCGCCGCCTGAACGCTCAAATCGACTCGCTGCTGCGCGTCACCACCACCGACGGCGGCTTCCCCTTGGGCCGGCGCCTCACCGTCTGCCGCGCGCCGCTCAGCCACGACCGCACCCAAAAGCATGAGCTCACCGAGGTGGGC
This sequence comes from uncultured Bacteroidales bacterium, assembly GCA_949297215.1. GTDB lineage: Bacteria > Bacteroidota > Bacteroidia > Bacteroidales > Bacteroidaceae > Alloprevotella. The sequence continues at coordinate 43,066 of CASFRV010000015.1, forward strand.
GGCCTTGTCTGCACGGCCTATGCCGAGGCCTTCCGCCGCGCTGCCCGCCTGGACGACAACGCCGTCGTCGTCGGCACCAGCCACTTCGGCAGCATACGTGCAGGCATTCCCGCCGGCGACGTCAGCGTGCTCGATGTGGGCGAAATTCTGCCCTTCGCCAACCGCCTTGTTCCCTACCGCATCACGGGCGCGCAGTTGAAAGCGCTCGTCAACTTCGGCCTGCACAACGTGAGCTACGGCTGGCTGCAAACCAACGGTCTGCGCATCGGCCTCGACAGCGAGGGCAACGTCAGCTCCCTGGAATATGTCACGCCCGGCGGCAAGACCGTTGCGATAAACCCGCAGGATACGTGCTACCTCGTGGCCGACGAGTTCATCACCACCGGGGGCGACGGCTACGACCCCGCCCTTTTCCCGGCCGCGGCCGTCGTGGACGGCTGCACGCTGCCCGTCACCACCGATGCCTTCATTGCCTATCTCGGCACCCTGCCGGCCGTAGGCGACGGCACGCGCCACACCTCCGTGGTGCTCCCCTGAGGGACGCTTTTCTTTTTTCGTCAAACCAATCAACACGCCATTATGGGACTTTTCACCCAACCCCCTACTCCGCCACAGGACTATCTCGAACTCGACCTCTTTCTCCGCGGCGACAAAGAGGCTCCCGTCAAGCGCTACCGCCGGGCCCTTGCCTCCGAGTGGTTTCCGCAGAGCTTCGTACAGCTCACCTGGCCCCACGCCGGCACCGACTGGGCCCCGATGCTCCCGGACGTCACCGAGTGCTACGTGCGCCTGGCCTTCGAGATAGCCACGCGCGAGCCGCTGCTCGTCGTGGCGCCCCACCCCGAAGCCGTGCGCAGCCTGCTCGCCGCCCGGCTGCCCCGCCGCGCCACCGACAACGTTTTCCATCTGGCCTGCCCCACCAACGACACGTGGGCCCGCGACCACGCCTTCCTGAGCGTCATCGGCACGGCCGGCGTCGAGCTGCTCGACTTCCGTTTCAACGGCTGGGGGGGCAAGTTTCCCGCCGCGCTCGACAACGCCATCAACCGCCGCCTCTACGACAGCGGACTGCTGCGCGGCACCTATGCCGACCACCTCGACTTCGAGCTCGAGGGCGGCAGCATCGAGAGCGACGGCATGGGCACGCTCCTCACCACCGAGGCTTGCCTGCTCAACCCCAACCGCGGCCACACCACCGACCAGGCCCAGGTGGAGCTCATGCTGCGCGAATGGTTCAGCGCCGAGCGCGTTCTCTGGCTCAAGCACGGACGCCTGGCCGGCGACGACACCGACGGCCACATCGACACGCTGGCCCGCCTCTGCCCCGACGGACGCATTGCCTACGTGCGCTGCGACGACCCCGCCGACGAGCACTACGACGAGCTCCGCCTCATGCACGAGGAGCTGCTGGCCTTCCGCCGGGCCGACGGCGAGCCCTACGAGCTCGTGCCCCTGCCCCTGCCCGACCCCGTCGTCCACGACGGCGAGCGCCTGCCCGCCACCTATGCCAACTATCTGGTGGTCAACGGCGCCGTGCTCTACCCCACCTATGCACAGCCCGAAAAAGACGACGCCGCACGCGCCGCCCTGGCCCGCATCTTCAAAAAGCACGACCTAGTGGGCGTCGACTGCCGCGCACTCATCCGCCAGCACGGCTCGCTCCACTGCGCCACGATGCAGTATCCCAAAGGGGCCCTGGCCCGCCGCGAGGCCTGAGCACCCGGCACGGCCCGCGCCAACGTTTCACCCTTCAACCACATCGATATGAAAACAGCCCTCATACAGCAGACGTGTACGGCCGACGTCGAGCTCAACAAAAAGAAAATGGCCGCCGCCATCTGCGACGCCGCCCGGCAGGGTGCCGAGCTGGTGGTGTTGCAGGAGCTGCACAACTCGCTCTACTTCTGCCAAGTGGAGCGCACCGAACTGTTCGACCTGGCCGAGCCCGTGCCCGGCCCCTCCACCGCGTTCTACGGCGAGCTGGCCCGCGAACTCGGCGTGGTCATCGTCACCTCGCTCTTCGAGCGCCGCGCCCCCGGCCTCTGCCACAACACGGCCGTCGTCATCGAGCGCGACGGCTCCATCGCCGGCCGCTACCGCAAGATGCACATCCCCGACGACCCGGCCTATTACGAAAAGTTCTACTTCACGCCCGGCGACCTTGGCTTCCGTCCCGTACGGACGTCCGTCGGATGCCTGGGCGTGCAGGTGTGCTGGGACCAGTGGTACCCCGAGGGCGCGCGCCTCATGGCCCTGCGCGGGGCCGACCTGCTCATCTATCCCACCGCCATCGGCTACGCCGGCAGCGACACGCCCGCCGAACAGGCCCGCCAGCGCGAGGCCTGGACCACCGTGCAGCGGGGCCACGCCGTGGCCAACGGTCTGCCCGTCGTGGCGGTCAACCGCACGGGCTTCGAGCCCGACCCCTCGGCCTGCACCGAGGGCATCCGCTTCTGGGGCAGCAGTTTCGCCGTGGGTCCGCAGGGCGAGTTTCTCTACCGCGCGCCCGAGGACGAAGAGGTGGTGGCCGTGGTCGACGTCGACCTCAGGCGCAGCGAGCAGGTGCGCCGCTGGTGGCCCTTCCTGCGCGACCGCCGCATCGAGGAGTTCGGCCCCCTGACGCGCCGCTTCCTCGACGAGGAGTAGGCCCGCCCGCTCCCCACGAAAAAGCCTCCGCCCGGCCCGGTCCATACGACCGTAGCCGGGCGGAGGCTTTCTGCATGCCCGTGGCGGTGACGCCGCCGGAGTGTTTATCCCAGCACGTCCTCGGGTGCGAGGGGCGTATAGGGCCCGTCCTTCACTTCGAATATCACGGTGCCGCTCTCGTGCACTTCCAGCGTGTGCCATTGGCCCGCCGGGATGTGTACGCCGTAGCGGCCCGCGTGCGGATCGAGCGCGTAGCGCGCCGTTTCGTTCCGGTTGTCGTCGTAGAAAATGACGTCCAGCCGGCCGCGCACGAGGATATACGTCTCGGCCGTGTGGCGGTGGCGGTGAACGGGCAGCTCCGTGCCCGGCTCCAAGGCGTTGAAGAGGCGCTGCGCCTTGGCGTCGAGGTGCTCATGCAAGTTGTAGTTCATGCGCAAGCGCGGGCTCTCCTTGGCCGCCTGCGTCACGCCGTCCAGCAGTTTGTCATCAAGTAGCATAGTTCGTTTTCTTTTCGGTTAAACCATCTCCGCGGCCGTCTCCCGCGGTTTTCTTCCCACAAAATTACACGCTTTTTTCATGCGCCGCTCGCCGCCGGCGCGTTTTTTATGCCTCGCCGCCCGTCAGGCTGTTTTTCAGCCACGCAATGGGATAGGCCGCCACCTCGCGCGGGCACAGGCGGAAGAGGCGTGCGTGGCGCACGAGGGCCGCGGCATAGTTGCCGGCGTTGTGCAGGTGGGCGCCGCGGCGGAAGCCGCGCATGCGGGCCGTGTCGTGGCCGAAGTTGCCCGACGACAGGATGTCGCCCAGCATCAGGCGGGCGTCCTTCGCGCGGGCGGCTTGCAACAGACCGGCGGGCACCTCTTCGGGCGCCACGCCCAGCTCGTCCACGACGATGCGCGCCAGCCCCGCCGCGGGGCGCAGCATGCCCAGGGCGCGCAGACGTGCCACGAAGGCCGCGCCGTCCAGCTCACGGCCATGGCGACGCAGGAGGCAGGCCCAGTCGCACACCTGGCGCAGGCCCACGCCCGTTTGCAGGAAGTGGTGCATCAGGTGCAGGAAGAGATAGAGCGCGTTC
>CASFRV010000016.1 GCA_949297215.1 uncultured Bacteroidales bacterium
TACGATGATAGCCTCGAAGAGGCGTCTATACCCGAAGCCGCCACGGGCATAGCGACCTCTTCGAGGCCGACATCTCCACCCGTCACCCCACCTCGGGTTCCGCTGCGCTCCACCCGAGGTTACTAATAGCCCGGCCTCTTCGAGGCCGTCACGCCTCACTGCCATCCCCATTCCGCCGCACGCTGTGGACACCTCATCACTCTTAGCCTACGGCTCGGAAAAGAAAAGAAAAACGAGTTTTCCTTTTCCTCTTCTCCCTCCTTGCACTCTTTGGCTCACGCCCAAGGTAGGCGGCGGCTCGGAAGAGAAAAGAAAAACGAGTTTTCCTTTTCCTCTTCTCTCGCCTTGCACTACCTTTGCACCGCGGCAGGAAAAAATTGCCGCGAAGCTTCACAGACATATATAATAAGGTATGAGTTTACAATGTGGTATAGTCGGTTTACCCAACGTGGGCAAATCGACACTCTTCAATTGCCTGAGCAACGCCAAGGCGCAATCGGCCAATTTCCCCTTCTGCACCATCGAGCCCAACGTGGGCGTCATCACCGTGCCCGACGAAAGGCTCACGAAGCTGGCCGAGCTGGTTCACCCGGGACGCATCGTCCCGACGACGGTCGAGATCGTCGACATCGCCGGCCTCGTCAAAGGCGCCTCGAAAGGCGAGGGTCTGGGCAACCAGTTCCTGGGCAACATACGCGAGACGGATGCCATCATCCACGTGCTGCGCTGCTTCGACGACTCGAACGTGGTACACGTCGACGGCAGCGTCGACCCCGTGCGCGACAAGGAGATTATAGACACGGAGCTCCAACTGAAAGACCTGGAAACGGTGGACAACCGCCTGCGCCGCGTCGAAAAGTCGGCACAGGTGGGAGGCGACAAGAACGCCAAGACCGAGTATGAGGTGCTCAAAGCCTATCGCGAAGCCTTGGAGCAGGGCAAGTCGGCCCGCACCGTGCAGTTCGACACGAAAGAGGAGCAGCAGGCCGCGCGCAACCTCTTCCTGCTGACGGCCAAACCGGTGCTTTACGTGTGCAACGTCGACGAAGCCTCGGCCGCCACGGGCAACGCCTACGTCGAGGCCGTGCGCCGCGCCGTGGCCGACGAGGGGGCCGAGATACTGGTGGTGGCCGCACAGACCGAGGCCGACATCGCCGAGCTCGAAACCTACGAGGAGCGCCAGATGTTCCTGAAAGACGCGGGACTCGAAGAGAGCGGCTGCAACCGTCTCATCAAAGCAGCCTATAAGATGCTCAACCTCGAAACGTTCATCACGGCCGGCGAGATGGAGGTCAAGGCCTGGACCTACCACAAGGGATGGAAGGCTCCGCAGTGTGCCGGAGTGATCCACACCGACTTTGAGAAAGGCTTCATCCGCGCCGAGGTGATCAAGTATGACGACTACATCAAGTATGGCAGCGAGGCCGCCGTGCGCGAGGCCGGCCTGCTCCACGTCGAGGGCAAGGACTACGTCGTGCAGGACGGCGACATCATGCACTTCCGCTTCAACGTATAAGCCAAAACGCCACACGCCATGCTCGAAACCATCATCTGGAACCCCGACATCACGGCCTTCCACATCGGCAGCTTCGCCGTGCGCTGGTATTCGCTCTGCTGGTGCGTGGGGCTGGCCGCCGCCTATCTCATCGTGGCCCGCCTCTACAAGCAGCAGGGCATCCCGCAGGAAAAGTTCGACCCGCTGTTTCTCTACTGCTTCGTGGGCATCCTGCTCGGCTCCCGCCTGGGCCACTGCCTGCTCTACCAGCCCGGCTACTTCCTGACGCACCCCATCGAGATGTTCCTGCCCATCGGCCGCACCGCCGACGGCGGCTGGCGCTGCACGGGCTATGCGGGCCTGGCCAGCCACGGCGGCACCGTGGGCCTCATGCTCGCCCTGTGGCTCTACGTGCGCCGCACGAAGGTCAACCTCATGCGCGTGCTCGACAACGTGGCCATCGCCACGCCCGCCACGGCCTGCTGCATCCGCGTGGGCAACCTGATGAACTCCGAAATTGTGGGCAAACCCACCGATTCGCCCCTGGGCTTCGTCTTCGTGCAGAACCACGGCGAAACCTTTGCCCGCTACCCGGCACAGCTCTTCGAGGCCGCGGCCTATCTGCTCATCTTCTTCGTTGGCCTGTGGCTCTACCGCCGCATGCGCCGCCGCGTGGGCACGGGCTTCTTCTTCGGCTTCTGCCTGCTCACCATCTTTGCCTTCCGCTTCGCCGTGGAGTTTCTCAAAGAAGTGCAGGAGCCGTGGGAGCTGCGCATGGAGGCCCTCATCGGGCTCAACCAGGGCCAGGTGCTCAGCATACCTTTTATAATAATAGGCCTCTACTGCCTCGTGGGCGGGAAATACTGCCTCAAACTGGGGGAGCCAACGGACGAAAACAAGAAAAAAACGCCACTTTAACACTTTGTAAGAAAAAAGAAAGGCTTCAGACGAACGCAGTATTAGAATAATATTTACCTTTGCCCCCGTAGACGGCTACATGATAGCCGCCGAAAGAAAAAGAAACGATATAAAACAAACAGATATGCAAAGCAAACTGTACGTATCAATGGCTCTTGCCGGCACGCTGGTGTTGAGCTCGTGCGGAAAGCTGGGAGACCTCTCTGCCGACAACTTCACCGTAACGCCCTCGCCCATGGAGGCCGTGGCCGGCAAGGTACCCGTAACCATCAACGGACGCTTCCCTGAAAAATATATGAAGAAGAAGGCCGTTGTGACGGTCATCCCCGTCCTGAAATACAACGGCACGCAGACCGTAGGCCAGAGCGCCACGTTCCAAGGTGAAAAGGTGGAAGGCAACGACCAGACCATCAACTATAAGGTGGGCGGCAGCTACACGATGAAGAACACGTTCGCCTACGTGCCCGAGATGCAGAAGAGCGAACTCTACCTCACGTTCGAAGCCCGCGTGGGCAAGCGCACCGTCGAAGTGCCCGAAGTGAAGGTGGCCGACGGCGTCATCGCCACGTCGACGCTCGTAAGCAGCACGGTGGGCAGCGCCACGACGAGCATCGCCCCCGATGCCTACCAGCAGATCATTGCTCAGCAGAAAGAAGCTCAGATCAAATACCTCATCCAGCAGTACAACGTACGCAGCAGCGAGCTGAAGAGCGCTTCCGTTCAGGAGTTCCTGCAAACGCTGCGCGACATCAAGGCCGACCAGAAGGGCTACAAGCTCGACAACATCGAGGTTTCGGCCTACGCATCGCCCGATGGCGGCGTCAAGCTCAACACGACGCTGGCCGAAAACCGCGAAAAGTCCTCGACCAAGTACGTGAAAGGACAGCTCAAAGACATCGAGCTCGATGCCAACGTCGATGCAAAATACACGGCACAGGACTGGGACGGCTTCCAGAAGCTCGTTTCCGAAAGCAACATCCAGGACAAAGACGTCATCCTGCGCGTTCTCTCCATGTACAGCGACCCCGAAGAGCGTGAAACGCAGATCCGCAACCTGTCGGCTGCCTTCCGCGAACTGGCCGACGAGATACTGCCCGAGCTGCGCCGCGCACGCCTGACCATCAACTACAACCTCATCGGACGTACCGACGCCGAAATCAAGGCTCAGTACAAGGACGACGCCACGAAGCTCTCGGTTGAAGAGATGCTCTACGCTGCCACGCTGACGGACAACGCTGCCGAGCAGGAAGACATCTACAAGACGACGGCCAAGAACTATCCCAACGACTACCGTGCCTACAACAACCTGGCACAGCTTGCCTACCAGAAAGGCGACCTCAACGCTGCAAAGAGCTATCTCGACCAGGCCGCACGCCTGAAAGCTGATGCTCCCGAAGTGAACGCCAACTACGCACTCGTAGCATTGGCTGAGGGCAACGTTGAAAAGGCCGAAAGCTACCTGGCCAAGGCTTCCGCAGCCAAAAACTACAACGAAATCCTCGGCAACCTGCAAATTGCCAAAGGCAACTACGCACAAGCCGCACAAAGCCTGAGCGGTGTGAACACCAACAGCGCTGCTCTCGCACAAATCCTCAACAAAGACTACACGAGCGCCTCTGCCACGCTTTCCAAAGTGGCCAACGCCGACGCTATGACGAGCTATCTCAAAGCCATCGTAGCCGCCCGCACCAACCAGAGCTCGGCCGTAGTGAGCAACCTGAGAGACGCCATCTCCAAAGATGCCAGCTTGAAGGACCGCGCTGCTAAGGATTTGGAATTCGCCGCCCTCTTCGGCGATGCCAGCTTCCAGAGCTTGGTGAAATAACAAGAGGTTCCTAAATTTGGACGTCAGCGGACGTTATTTATATTTTTTATTTTAAGGTTAATACAAGGTTATATGTGGATAGGGTGTGTCGTGAGATACGCCCTATTTTTTCTTTTCGTTCGGAGCTCGCATGCCTGCGGGAAACGCTGGGGAACGGCGGCGCCAACATGCAAAGCTGATGCACGCCATACACCGGAAACAAAGCAGACAAACGCCATCGGACCGACGAGACACAAACCCATCACGACAATGACGAAAGCAACCCTCTTAACGGCCCTGCTCACGGGCTGCATCGTGCTGACATCCTGCGGACTGCCAAAGGACAGAGTGCGCATCGAAGGCAAATTCAACCACATCAGCCAGGCCGAGTTCTACGTTTACAGCGAGGACGGCGCCATCGACGGCATGGACACCGTGCGCATCGAGGACGGCGAGTTCGTCTACGAGCGCCAGCTCACCGACACGGCCATCCTGACGCTGCTCTACCCCAATTTCTCCGAAATGTATGTGGTGGCCACCCCGGGCGCCACCATCGAGATGGAGGGCGACGCCGGCCGCCTTGGAGAAATGGCGGTCAAAGGGACAACAGACAACGAAGAACTCACGAAATTCCGCCTTCAACAGCTCAACAAACCCGAGGGCAACGTACGCCTGGCCGCGGCCGAATACATCCGCACGCATGCTGCGTCGCGGGCAGCCGTCGTGCTCTTCAAGCAATACTTTGCCAAAGACAAGCGGGCCGACGCCACCACCGCGCTCGCCCTGCTCGACGCCTTGCGCAAGGCGCGGCCCAAAGATTTGTCGGTGACGAGCATGCACTCGATGCTGGCCCCGCTGCTTCGCAACAGCGTGGGGCGCAAAATGACGCCCTTCAAAGCCAAAGACCTCGATGGAAAAACCATCGACAGCAACAACTACCGCGGCAAACCGCTGCTCGTGGCTTTCTGGGCCTCGTGGAACAGCGACTGCCTCGTGTGGCTCGACCTGCTGCGCCGCTACGAAAAGCTCTACGGCGACAAGATGTCGTTTCTGCACGTCTCGCTCGACGCCGACGTAGAGCAATGCCGCAAGCAAGTCAAGACCGACACGCTGCGCTCGCCCGTGCTGTGCGACGGCGGTGCGTTTTCGTCGCCCCTCGTCGGCCGCCTGGGCGTGCGCTACCTGCCCGACGTCATGATTGTTGACGCCTCGGGCACCATCGTGGCCCGCAACCTGAAACAGGACGAGCTGCGCGACGCCATAGAAAAGGCCGTAAAATGACATAAACCCTCTCTCCTGCCTATGCTTGCCAAAGTGAACTGCGCAGCCGTCAACGGCCTCTCGGTCATCCCCGTATCGGTGGAGGTCAACGCCACGAAAGGGATGAACAACGTCTTCATGGTGGGGCTGCCCGACAACGCCGTGCGCGAGAGCCGCATGCGCGTGTTTTCGGCTCTGAGCAACTCCAAGTTCCACCTCTCGTCGCTCAACGTCACCATCAACTTTGCACCGGCCGACGTGCGCAAGGAAGGCAGCGGCTACGACCTGCCGCTGGCCATCGGCCTACTGGCCGCCACAAAGCTGGTCGAAACGACGCTGCTGCCCGACACCCTCCTCGTGGGCGAGCTGGGGCTCGACGGCAGCGTGCGGCCCGTGCGCGGCGTCCTGCCCATGGCCATCGAAGCCCGCAAGCGCGGCTACCGTCGCTTCGTCGTGCCTGCCGACAACGTGCGCGAGGCCGCCGTGGTGAACCGCCTGGAAGTGTATGGCGTCGAGACGCTGAAAGAAGTGGTCGACTTCCTCAACGGGAAAGGCGGCCCTGAACCCACCATAGTCAACACGCGTGAAGAGTTTTACGCCACCCGCGAACAGACCGACTGCGACTTTGCCGACGTGAAAGGGCAGGAGAGCGTGAAACGTGCCTTCGAAGTGGCTGCTGCAGGCGGCCACAACCTGCTGCTCGTGGGCAGTCCCGGCTGCGGCAAGAGCATGATGGCCAAAAGGCTGCCTTCGATCCTGCCACCCCTCTCACCGGCCGAAAGCCTCGAAACGACGCAAATCCACTCCATCGCAGGCAAGCTCGGCCACAACGTGTCGCTCATCACGCAGCGGCCCTTCCGCAGCCCTCACCACACCATTTCCGACGTAGCGCTCATAGGTGGCGGCTCGTCGCTGCAACCGGGCGAAATCAGCCTGGCCCACAACGGCGTGCTCTTCCTCGACGAGCTGCCCGAGTTCAGCCGCGCGGCCCTCGAAACGCTGCGCCAGCCGCTCGAAGACCGCGTCATCACCATCTCGCGCGCCAAATACACGGCCACGCTGCCCTGCTCCTTCCAGCTCGTGGCCTCGATGAACCCCTGTCCCTGCGGCTATTACAACCATCCCACGCACCGCTGTACCTGCTCGCCGGGACAGATCCACCGCTACATGAGCAAAATCTCAGGCCCGCTGCTCGACCGCATCGACATCCAGGTGGAGGTGACACCCGTTCCCCTCGAAGACCTGGCCAAAGCCCCCGCCGGCGAGAGCAGCGCCACCATACGCAGCCGCGTGGTCGGCGCCCGCGAGGTACAGCGCCTGCGCTTTGCCAACGAACCCGGCACCCACTGCAACGCCCGCATGACAGCCCGCCAGCTCGAACGCTACGCCCGTCCCGACGAAGCGGGCCTGCGCGCCCTGGCCGACGCCATGAAGCGTTTCGACCTCTCCGCCCGCGCCTACGAACGCATCCTGAAGGTGGCCCGCACCATCGCCGACCTCGACGGCAGCGAGCACATATCGCTCCCCCACGTGGCCGAAGCCGTCGGCTACCGCAATCTCGACCGCCAGTCGTGGGGCGAATGACGTGCTGCCCTCGCTGCTGTCGATGAGTGGCGAAGCACTTCTCCACCACCGCCCGCCGACACGACAAGGCGAAAGCAAAAACGGCCTCCCCGCAGCTTCTTGGCAAAGCTGCGGGGAGGCCGGCTTATGTGCGCCCGTCGCGACGCACAGGGGCGCAACTACTGTTTCTTCTTCCTGCCCGATTGCGTCGCCGGGCTCACGATGCGCTTGATGTCGTTGAGCTTGTTGAGCGCCTCGATGGGCGTGAGGCGGTCGATGTCGAGATGGAGTATTTCGTCGCGTATCTGTTTGAGCACGGGGTCGTCCAGCTGGAAGAAATTGAGCTGCATGCCGTCGGTCGAGGGGGCTTCGGCTTGCGCAGGCGTGAGGGGCACGCCCCCGGCGCGGGCCCCGGCCTCTTCCAGGCGGTGCAGGATCTCCTCGGCGCGCCTGACGATGCCGCGGGGCATGCCGGCGAGCTTGGCCACGTGGATGCCGAACGAATGCTCGGAGCCGCCGGGCATAAGCTTGCGCAGGAAGACCACGCGGCCGCCCGCCTCCTTGACCGACACGTTGTAGTTTTTGACGCGCGGATAGAGCTTTTCCATCTCGTTGAGCTCGTGGTAGTGGGTGGCGAAGAGGGTGCGCGCCGGGGCGTGCGGGTTTTCGTGGATATACTCCACGATGGCCCATGCAATGGAGATGCCGTCGTACGTGGACGTGCCGCGCCCCAGCTCGTCGAAGAGCACAAGGCTGCGCTGCGTCAGGTTGTTCATGATGTTGGCGGCCTCGCTCATCTCCACCATGAACGTGCTCTCGCCCACGGAGATGTTGTCGCTGGCGCCCACGCGGGTGAATATCTTGTCGACGAGGCCCACGCGTGCGCTCTCGGCCGGCACGAACGAGCCTATCTGAGCCAGGAGCGTGATGAGGGCCGTCTGGCGCAGCAGGGCGCTCTTGCCCGCCATGTTGGGGCCGGTGACGATGATAATCTGCTGCCCCGTCGTGTCGAGCAGCACGTCGTTGGCCACATACTCCTCGCCGGCGGGCATGAGCGTCTCGATGACGGGGTGGCGGCCGCCGCGTATGTCGAGCACGAGGCCGTCGTCCACCACGGGGCGCACGTAGCGGCGCTCGGCGGCCACGGTGGCCAGGGCGTGGTAGCAGTCGAGCGTGGCCAGGGCCAGGGCGTCCTGCTGCAAGGGGGCTATGTAGCGCGCGGCGGCCTGCACCAGCTCGGCGTAGAGGCGCTGTTCGAGGCTCAGTATCTTGTCCTCGGCGCCCAATATCTTTTCCTCATATTCTTTCAGCTCCTGCGTGATGTAGCGCTCGGCGCCCACGAGCGTCTGCTTGCGCACCCATTCGGCAGGCACCTGGTCCTTGTACGTGTTGCGCACTTCGAGGTAGTAGCCGAAGACGTTGTTGAAGCCCACCTTGAGGCTGGCGATGCCCGTGGCCTCAATTTCGCGCTGCTGCAAGCGCAGCAGATAGTCCTTGCCCGAGGTGGAGATGGCCCTCAGCTCGTCGAGCTCGGCGTTCACGCCGTCAGCCATGTATCCCCCCTTGGCGGTGAGCACGGGCGGGTCGGGCCTCAGTTCGCGGGCTATGCGGTCGTGCAGCTCCGTGAGGGGGTCCATCCGGCGGCCCAAGGTCACGATGCTTTCCTGCCCGCTGTCGAGGCAAGCGCGGCGCAGCTCGGCCACACATTCGAGGGCCATGCGCAGCTGCTGCATCTCGCGCGGGTTGACGCGCCCCACGGCCACCTTCGACACCGTGCGCTCCACGTCGCCCGTGCGCGGGAGCTCGTCGTCGCACATACGGCCGAACGCCGGGTCGCGGAAGAAGTGTTCCACGCCGTCCTGCCGCCGCACGATTTCGTCCACGGAGCGCAGCGGGAAGAGCACCCAGCGGTGCAGCTGCCGCGCGCCCATCGGCGTGCGGGTGCGGTCGATGACGCCCAACAGCGACGTGCCCTCCTCGTTCATGGGCGCCACCAGTTCGAGGTTGCGCACGGTAAACTTGTCGAGCCTCACGTAGCGGTCTTCCTCGATGCGTGCCAGGCGCGTGATGTGGGCCGTCTGCGTGTGCTGCGTCTGTTCGAGATAGGTCAGGATGGCGCCTGCCGCCGTGATGGCCGCATGCAGGTGGTCCACGCCGAAGCCTTTCAAGTTTTTCACCTCGAAATGTTTGAGCAGCTTCTCGCGCGAGTTGGTTTCAGAGAAAGCCCAGTCGTCCAGCTCGAAGGTAAAATGCTTCGACCCGAAGTAGCTTTCCAGGCGCTCGCGGCGCCCACGCTCCACCAGTATCTCCTTCGGCGCAAAGCCCGAGAGCAGCTTGTCGACATACTCGGGCGTGCCCTCGGCCATGAGAAACTCGCCCGTCGATATGTCGAGCAGCGACAGGCCGATGCTGGTGCTCGTAAAGTGGACGGCTGCCAGGAAGTTGTTTTCGCGGCTGTCCAGGATGTTGTCGCTCATGGCCACGCCCGGCGTCACCAGCTCGGTGATGCCCCGTTTGACGAGCTTTTTCGCCAGTTTGGGGTCTTCCAGCTGGTCGCAGATGGCCACGCGGAAGCCCGCCCTGATGAGCCGCGGCAGATAGGTGTCGAGCGCATGGTGCGGGAAGCCTGCCATCTCCGTCGAGGCCTGCCCCTTGTTGTTGCGCCGGGTGAGCGTGATGCCCAGCACCTGCGAGGCCGTCACGGCGTCGCCACAGTAGGTTTCGTAGAAGTCGCCGCAGCGAAAGAGCAGTATCGCGTCGGGATGTTTCGCCTTCAGGTCGTGAAACTGCCGCATCATCGGTGTCAATTCGTCTTTGGCCATGAGCTTGTGTGGGTCGTTTTTGTATTGGCAGCAAAGATACGAAAAATATCGGCCTCCGGTTTTCTCCCGGGAGCGGGCAAAGCGCCCGGCAACGGCGGGCTGAACAAAACGAATGGGGAGGTTTCCGGGAAAAACAACGAACGCTCCTCAGCGCTCGTTGAAGACAAAGCTCAGACCGTGGCGCACGTAGCGCGAAAACTTGCGGTCGGAGCTCACAAGGGGGACGCGATCGGCCATGGCCTGGGCTATGATGAGGCGGTCGGCCGGGTCGCGGTGGTCGTCGTAGAGGGGCAGCGCAGCATAGGCGGCCAGATGGCGTTCCGTCACCTGCTCAATGTTGATACCCGCTTCGGAAAGTTCGTTCAAGACCTTGCGACCGTCGCGGGCAAGCTTTCCTATGCAACACAGATGAATGAGTTCCTGTACGCACACGGTGCTTGTAAAAAGAACATTCGAATAGTCGAGCAACTGAGCCCTCACGTCAGTGCTCAATGCGTCCGGGTCGTACAAATGAAAGACCAAGACGTTTGTATCAAGCATGAGTCTCATTTCATAACGGCTTTCATGTCGTAATAGACAGCCTCTTTCCCATAGTTCTCCAAGAACCATTTTGCAGGCTTGGAGAGTTCTTCGGGAGGCAAGGCTTTCAGCTTGGCAAGAAGCCTTTGCGACTCTCTCTGCTTCTCTTCTTTCGATTTTCTCAACTTCATATCAATCACGTTTTACCGTTCATTTTCCATCAGGCAGCGACGTTCAGCCTCTTTATTATTAAGGAGTGGCTGCCATCACTCGTCTGTTTCCTCAGCCGCCCCAGCCGCCGGCAGGCGGAGCGCGGCGGGCTTAAGGGCAAATGTACGATTTTATTTCCGTTTGCGCCCCTGTGCGCCGTCCTTTGCGTTTTATTTTGAAAAACAAACAGGGCGCGCAAACAAGCGGCTGGTCCACAGACGTTTCTTTGCGTCGCCCGGCCCCGGCGTCAGAGGGTGAGCACGTGCGGGCGCTGCAACGCGTCGTAGCTCTCGGTGGCAACGGCCGAGTTGACAAAGACCGTCGCGCCGCGACGGCAGCGCCCGTTGGCGGCATGCGTGTGGCCAAAGAGGTGCAGGCGCGGCTGCACGGCTTTCACCCGCGTGAGCAGCTCATCGGAGCCATAGTGGACGCTGCCGTCGCTGTCCAGGATGCCATGGGGCGGCATGTGCGTCAGCAGGACGTCCGTCGCGGCGGGGATGCCCGCGAACTGCCGGCTCAGCCGCCCGTCGATGCAGTCCTGCACAAAGAGGGGGACGCCGTAAAACCTCACCCCTTCGATTTCCACCCCCGAGCAGCAGAGATAATGGCAGTTGGGGTCGAGCCCGTCGATGGTGGCCTCGTAGAGGCAGTCGTCGTGGTTGCCGCAGACGAACACCTTGTGGCGATGGGGCAGGTCGCAAAACCATTGCAGGAAGTCGATGGCCTCGCTCTCCGTGCCGGCCATGCAGAAGTCGCCCGTATGCACCACCACGTCGGCCTCGGGCAGGTGCGTCAGCCGGCGGTGGAGCCCGTGCGTGTCGGAAAGATGCAGTATCTTCATCGCTCCTCCGTCAAGGGTTCTCGCCGTCCGCAATGCGGTAGCGGCGGGCCGTTTCGGCCACGAGGCGGCCCATCTCCCGGCGCACCGCGGCGGGCGCCGTCACCTCCACCTCGGGGCCGTGCGAGAGGAGCTCCTGATAGAAATCGTAGGTGGGCTTTACGCAGAGCTCAAAGAGGGTGTAGCTGTCCGTCACGGCCACGGTGCGCTGCGAGTCGTGCAGCGGCAGGGCTTGCAGGTAGAGCGCCTGCGTGCCGTAGGCTTTCAGGCGTATGGTGGCAGGCTCCACCGTGGGGTCGGCAATGACGCCGTACGAGTCGGCAAAATAGGTAGCGGCGTCGAAGTCGTCGGGCAGGCGGAAGGGGCGGTCCGTCAGTTCGAGCCCGCAGAAGCGGTCGAAGGCATAGACGCGCAACTCGTCGAGCACCGGGCTGCGCCCAACGACGTACCACCGGCGGTGAAAGAGCTTAAGGGCATACGGCTCCATCGGAAAGGTCGAGGCATGGTCGTGGCTGAAGCTCTGATAGGTGAGCTCCACCTGCACGCCCAGGCGCATGGCCTCGATGAGCAGCGTGAGGAAGCGGCGGCCCGAAGGGATGCGTTCCAGCAGGATGCGCTCCTGCATGCTGCGGCCCTCGTTGAGAAAAGAGCCCACGGCGAAGGCTTCGAGCAGCCATTGGTTCACGGCGTCTTTTTGCAGGTTGCCGTCGTTGCGTATGTAGTAGCGGTAGCCGCCCTGCCGCGTGCAGTCGATAACGATGTCGAAGAGATCCTCGATGGCGGCGCGGTGGTTGTGGAAGGTGCGCAGGGGCAGGTCGTTGCCCTCCGACATCGAGGAACGCTTCCACCGCTCGTTGATTTCCTCGTAGCTGATCTTCCCGGCACGGTGTATCGTGTCGATGAGCCAAAGATAGCGCTTGATGAGCTGACTGGTCATGGTCGTATCAATATAAGGGTAACAGGTGCAAAAATAGGCGCGCCGTATGCCAAGACACAGCACAGAACGACAAATTTAAGGCATTCTTGCGCCAAAACAAGGGCCCGGGTCCCATTTTTTCCACGTTCGCCTGCGCAGGCACGCCCTTAGCGGCCTGCGCAGGCGAAAAAACGGTGCATATATGCGTTAAAAACCGCACAAGCGATAAACTTTTCACCGCTGCCTACGTCATATATGCAAAGGCGCCCGCCGGCGGCGCCATGTTGAACCCCGAAAACAACGACAATAACATGAAGAAAAAAAGCATGATGGCGGCCTTGCTGCTCGCCATGACCATGAGCCTCGGCCTTTCGGCCCAAAACGTCAGAAAACAGGACGACCCCGAACAACGCATTGAGCGCCGCGTCGAAAACCTCACGAAGCAGCTCATGCTCGACGACAAGACGGCGCCCGAGTTTGCCAAGCTCTATAAGGAGTATGCCGCCGCCCTGCGCAATTGCCGCGTGAAGCCCGACAAAGACCTGAAGGGCGACGAGGCCATCCTCGACCGTCTGAAAGCCCGCTTGGCCACCAGGGAAAAGGTAGCCGCCACAAAGCAGCAATACGTAGACAAGTTTGCAAAGATACTCACGGCCCGCCAGGTGAGCCAGCTCTTCGAAGAGCGCGACGGCCGATCAGCACGCTTCACGCCCGCCCGGCATGGCAACGTCCCCGCCCTGCAACCGCTCCCCCTCACGCCCAACCGCGTGAGCCCCGTGAAAGGCAAGGTGACCCGCGTGAACGACTGACAACTCCCGCACCCCACACAACGCGCCCCCACCGCAGCAACCAAGCGGTGGGGGCGCTGTGCGTTTGCCCTCTGCCCTCAGGCCGTAAAGGGCCGCACGGCAGCGAGGGGCGCGGGGGATGTAGCCAAGGTGGGGAAGGATAGCGGCAAGGCTGTCGGCCCCAAAGGGGTCGAACTACTCTATAACCGCGGGTAAGCGCAGCGCGCCCGCGGACAGGCGCTACCACTATATTACGGCCCCAAGGGGGTCGAACATACCGGGGACTTGACGCACAGGCACACGACGCATATCTCTGCCGGCACATCGCCTTCGATGCTACCTGCGAATGATGACGGGCACCCGTCCTATGTCTGTTCGACCCCCTTGGGGCCGACAGACTTTTTGCGTGTTCCTTTCCGCGGGCGCGCTGCGCTTACCCGCGGTTATAGAGTAGTTCGGCCCCCATGGGGCCGCAGGCCTCACGGTAGCCCCCGGGCGTCTTCCCTTGCGGCGGAATGCCCCTTCTCCTTGTCCGCACCGCGGCTTTTTAACACGCAGAATCGATTATTTTCGAGCGCTCGTTCCCTCGCTCGCATATACGCGAAAAATGGAAACACATCATTTTCAGGCACATCGCTGCGACGCCCTGCCGTAAGAGCGCCACAGATGCGGAATTTCGCCACCATGTGTCACAAATCGCCCCGAATTTTCCTCGAAAACAGGCCTTGGATCGAAAAATCCATCCCTTGGATCGGTCGATCCATGGGATGGAAATGGATTTCTATGGGATGGATCGCTCGGTCCGCCGCACGGACGCACGAAAACGCCCCATGAAGGCGCGGAAAATTCTCTAAAACGCGGGCGTCGGCCGCTGTCCGCTTTAACACAGTGCCATATAGCGCACAGGGCTTGCGACGGCTGTCGCGACGCCTCGCCGATGCCCCGCACGGGCAGGGCATAAAAAACCTCCGCACGGCTTCACGGAGGAAACCGTGCGGAGGCAATGGGTTATGCTGTGGCCCGCCGAGGCGGACCGTAGGGTCAGGCTTCGGCCGTCTTGGCCACGACGAGGTGCTTCTTGCCGAGCGAGCGCAGGGCAATGGGCGCAGCCAGGAAGATGGACGAGAGCGTTCCGAAGATGACGCCCAGGATCATGGCGAAGGAGAACGAGCGGATGCTGTCGCCACCCAGGAAGAAGATGCAGAGCAGCACGAGGAGCGTCGTTCCCGACGTCATCACCGTACGCGACAGGGTGACGTTGATCGATTCGTTGAAGAGGCGCTTCGTGTCGCGCAGGGGGAAGAGGCGCAGGTTCTCACGGATACGGTCGAACACGATCACTTTGTCGTTGATGGAGTAACCGATGGCCGTCAGGATGGCTCCGATGAACGTCTGGTCCACTTCGAGCGAGAAAGGCATCCAGCCCCAGCAGAGCGAGTACATGCCGATGATGAGCAACGTGTCGACGGTCAGGGCGGCGACGCTGCCGACCGAGAAGGCCACGTTGCGGAAACGCAGCAGGATGTAGAGGAAGATGGCCACGAGCGAGAGCACAACGCTGATGATGGCGCCCTTGGCCATGTCGGCAGCCACCGAGGGACCTACCTTCTGGGCCGAGATGATGGAGCCTCCGGCGCGGTTGTCGCGATCGATGAAGGTGGCATAGTCGGCCGTGATGAGCCCCTTCTCATGCAGGGCGTCGTAGATGAAGCGTTCCACCTCCTGGTCGATCTCCGTGCCGTCCTCGTTGATGCGGTAGTTGGTCGTCAGGCGCACTGCGCGGTTGTCGGCCGTAACGATGAGGATGGCGTTGACCGTGGCGTTGGGGTCCTTGGCATGCACCTTGGCAGCCACAGCCTCGCGCACCTCTTCGGGCGTCACGTCCTTCTTTTCAAACTCCACTACGAAGTTGCGGCCACCCGTAAAGTCGATGCCTTTGGCCAGACCGCGCACACCGAACGAAACAAGGCAGATGGCGATGAGCACACCCGTCACGGCAAACGACTTCTTGGCCATGCTCATGAAGCGGTAGTGGGCGTTCTGCATGATGCCGCGAGAGAGGCGCGTGGTGAAGGTCAGGTGCAGCCACTTGTCCTTAGCCAGGAAGTGTTCGTAGACGATGCGCGAAATCCACACGGCCGTGAAGAACGAGGCGCAGATACCGATGCCCAGCGTGAGGGCGAAGCCACGGATGGGGCCCGTACCGAAGTTGTAGAGGATGACGGCCGTGATGATAGACGTCAGGTTCGAGTCGAAGATGGCCGAGAAGGCATTGCCATATCCGTCGGCCAGAGCGGTCTTGATGTTCTTGCCCGCGCGGAGTTCCTCCTTGGTTCGTTCATAGATAAGCACGTTGGCGTCGACAGCCATGCCGAGCGAGAGCACCATACCGGCGATACCGCTCATGGTGAGCGCGGCCTGGAACGACGTGAGCACACCGAACGTGAAGAAGAAGTTGAGGATGAGGGCGCCGTTGGCCACCATACCGGGGATGAAGCCGTACATGACGCACATGAACACCATGAGGAGCACAAAGGCCACGATACATGCCGTGAAGCCGGCCTGGATCGACGCGGAGCCGAGCGACGGGCCCACGGTCTCCTCCTGCACGATGGTGGTGGGGGCGGGCATCTTACCGCTCTTCAGCACGTTCGAAAGGTCCTTGGTGTCTTCGGGCGTAAACTGGCCGGAGATCTGCGAAATGCCGTTGGGTATCTCGCTCTGGATGACGGGGGCGCTGTATACGAGGCCGTCGAGCACGATGGCCACGGGGCGCTTCAGGTTGTTGCGCGTGATGAGGGCCCACTCGCGGGCACCGTCGGAGTTCATCGTCATGGAGACGATGGGGTTGTGGTACTGGTCGAAGTCGTCGCTGGCGTCTTCGATGACGTCGCCGGCCAGGGCAGGAGCGCCGTTGGTGGTTTTCAGAGCGTAGAGCTCAACATAGTTGCCCTTGACGGCGTTGGTGGGCTTCACGCTCCAAGCCAGGTGCAGGTCGGCGGGCAGCATGTCGCGGGCCACGTCGGAGGCAAGCAGCTTGTTGACGGCGGCCGTGTCGACGGCACGCGTCAGGCCGATGATGCAGCCGTTGGGGCTGATGAGCTGCGGGTCCTGAACGAGGCGGCTCAGCAGCGGGTGGGCGGGATCGTAGGCCGGGGCAGCGTCGGCAGCCTCCTCGGCAGCGCCCTTCTTGAACGAAGCCAAGGAAACGTTCTTGCCCTTGGCGGCGGCAGCCGTGTCGGCCTTGGCAGCAGCCGTCGTGTCGGCGGCGGCAACGCCGGTCGTGTCGGTCTTAACGCCGGCCTTTTCGAGCTGGGCCAGACGGTTGTCGAGCGAGAGGAGCGTGGCGTTCAGTTCGCTCACGGTGTAGGTCTCCCAGAACTCGAGGTTGGCGCTACCCTGCAAGAGTTTGCGCACGCGCTCGGGCTCCTTGATGCCGGGCATCTCCACCATGATCTGGCCCACCTGGCCTTTGCCTTCGAGCGTCTGTATGTTGGGCTGCGCCACGCCGAAACGGTCGATACGCGAGCGCACGATTTCATACGAGTTGGCCACGGCAGCCTTCACCTCCTCGTTGAGCACGCGCTGCACGTCGGCGTCGGTCGAGGTGGGGGTGATGTTCTTGGCACCGAGCTTGAGGGCAAAGATGCCTCCCAGCTTGCCCTGTCCGTTGGCCTGCTGATATTTGGCCACGAAGAGGTCTACGAAATTCTCCGTGCCGCTCTTGGCTGCTTCGCGGGCCTCGGCGATGGCTTTCTGCACCTTGGGGTCGTTGGCGTTCTCGCCGGCCAGGTTCTTCACCACGTCGGGCACCGACACCTCCAAGATAACGTTCATACCGCCCTGCAAGTCGAGGCCGAGGCTGATTTGCAGTTCTTCGCACTCCTTGAGCGTGAAGCCCATCCAGGCCTTTTCGTTGCGCATGGAGTCGAGGTAAGCTTTGCCCTTCACCTCGCCCATGGCGGCTGCCTTGCTCTCGTAGTGGTTTGTCACCGCCGAGAACGACAGATAGAAGAGGCAAATCAAAGTCAGCAATACTGCTATGACTTTAACAAAGACTTTGTTTTGCATTGTTGTTGGTTGGTTTTGTATTTACTTGATTTATTTGTTGTTTTTTCTCGCCAAGAGGCGTGCAAATATACGGATTTTTCGCGAAAGCAAGCCTTGGCCTGCTTCAAATATGCACGTATTTGGAAAGGCGGCGGCGGCATACGGCGAAAAAAGCGTAACTTTACGCCGCCAACGGCCCCCGACACGTACAAAATGGCCTCTTCCGGCCGGCGCGGCGGCCGCCGGCAACCGACGCATCACAACTGTATATACATAACAACCCTTATGGAGAAACATTTCAACCGTACCCTGGTGACGGCAGCGCTCCCCTACGCCAACGGAGGCGTCCACATCGGCCATCTGGCGGGTGTCTACGTCCCGGCCGACATCTATGTGCGCTATCTTCGCCTGAAAAAGCAGGAAGTGCTCTTTGTCTGCGGCTCCGACGAGCACGGCGTGCCCATCACCATCCGTGCCCGCAAGGAAGGCTGCACGCCCCAGGACGTCGTGAACCGCTATCACAGCCTCATCAAGTCGTCGTTCGAGCGTTTCGGCATCTCGTTCGACATTTACAGCCGCACCTCTTCGGACGTTCATGCCCAGACAGCGTCCGACTTCTTCCGCAAGCTCTACGACAAGGGCGAGTTTGTCGAGCAGGAAAGCGAGCAATATTACGACGAGGAGGCCGGCGTCTTTCTGGCCGACCGTTACATCACGGGCGAATGCCCCCACTGCCACGCCGAGGGCGCCTATGGTGACCAGTGCGAGAAGTGCGGCACGGCTCTTTCGCCCACGGAGCTCATCAACCCGCGCAGCGCCGTGAGCGGCTCCAAGCCCGTGCTGCGCAAGACGAAGCATTGGTATCTGCCGCTGGACAAGCATCAGCCCTGGCTCGAAGAGTGGATACTCAAAGAGCACGCCGACTGGCGCTCCAACGTGACGGGGCAGTGTAAGAGCTGGTTCGACATGGGCCTCAAGCCCCGCGCCGTCAGCCGCGACCTCGACTGGGGCATACCCGTGCCCGTCGAGGGGGCCGAAGGCAAGGTGCTCTACGTATGGTTCGACGCCCCTATCGGCTACATCTCCAACACCAAGGAGCTGCTGCCCGACTCGTGGGAGAAATGGTGGAAGTCGGCCGACACGCGCCTCGTCCACTTCATCGGAAAGGACAACATCGTGTTCCACTGTATCGTCTTTCCAGCCATGCTTAAGGCCGAAGGCTCGTTCATCCTGCCCGACAACGTGCCCGCCAACGAGTTTCTCAATCTCGAAGACGACAAAATATCCACCTCGCGCAACTGGGCCGTCTGGCTCCACGAATATCTCGACGAGTTTCCCGGCAAGCAAGACGTGCTGCGCTACGTGCTCACGGCCAATGCGCCCGAAACGAAAGACAACAACTTCACGTGGAAAGACTTTCAGGCGCGCAACAACAACGAACTGGTGGCTGTGTACGGAAACTTCGTGAACCGCGCGCTCGTGCTCACGCAGAAATATTACGACGGCGTCGTGCCCGCCTGCGGAGAGCTCACCGACTACGACCGCCAGACCATTGCGGAGTTTACCGACGTCAAGGTGCAGGTGGAGCAGCTGCTCGACCACTTCCGCTTCCGCGACGCGCAGAAAGAGGCCATGAACCTGGCCCGCATCGGCAACAAATACCTGGCCGACAGCGAGCCGTGGAAGGTCGTCAAGACCGATCCCGAACGCGTCAAGACAGTGCTCAATCTTTCGCTCCAGCTCGTGGCCAACCTGGCCATCGCCTTCGAGCCGTTCCTCCCCTTCAGCTCGGCCCGCCTGCGCTCGATGCTTGCCGTCGAGGAGCTGGGCTGGGACCGTCTGGGCGCCATCGACCTGCTGCCCGCCGGCCACCGGCTGGGCCGCCCCGAGCTGCTCTTCGAAAAGATCGAAGATGCAGCCGTCGAGGCGCAGGTGCAGAAGCTCCTCGACGCCAAGCGCGCCAACGAGGCCGCTGCGCGCAAGGCTGCCCCCGTGCGCCCCGTCGTGGCTTTCGAGGACTTTGAGAAGCTCGACATCCGCGTCGGGACGGTGCTCTCCTGCGAGCGGGTGCCCAAGAGCGACAAACTGCTGCGCTTCGAAATTGCCGACGGACTGGAAAACCGCACCATCGTTTCGGGCATTGCCAAGCATTATAAGCCCGAAGAGCTCGTGGGACGCCAGGTGTGCTTCGTGGCCAACCTTGCCCCGCGCAAGCTACGCGGCATCGAGAGCCAGGGCATGATTCTGAGCGCCGAGGCCCCCGACGGCACGCTGAGCGTCGTCCAGCCCGGCCGCGAGGTGGCCCCGGGCAGCGAGGTGAAATAGGCCTGCACCCGGCGCTCCTCCGCCGCACGGACACACAAAACCCCGGCTCGGTACGTCTCCCCTCATCGGGAGGCTGCCGAGCCGGGGTTTTTGTGCGCCCATGCGGCGGACTGCCTATAAAGAACGACCAATTACGCCTTCGGTACCGCCTGTCGAGCCACGGCCGAGCTGTCGGGCCGCCGGGCGGGAGCAGGGTGCTTCGGCAGGCTGTCGGCCGGCGCAGTGGGAGAGGCGGGGCGTTTCAGGCTGTCGGCCGCATGGGGGCCGCCGGGCAGGGGCGGGGGCGGCACGATGGTGCCGTCCTGCGTGAGGAAGCGCATGCAGTTGCGGTTCATGGCTCCCGAATAGGCATTGAAGATGTTGCAGGCAAAAAGCACGTCGGTGATGTGGTTGTCGCGCACGTAGGCCTTCACGTTCTTCTTGAAATAGCGGAAATCCACCACGTGTACCTCTTCAAAGGAGAAGAAGAGATAGCCCGGCAAGGCGTTGCCGAAGCTGTCCTTGATGATTAAGACGCGACGGCCGTTCGCGGTGCCCGTCTTCACGACGGTGAGCTTGGCGTCGCTGCCCATGAAGGTGCTGTAAGCCCCGCCGTTACCGTCGCGGTAGTGGTAGAAGAAGGGGCCCCGTGCGGGCTTGCTCACGCCCGTCACGCGGTAGTGCTCGTCGATGGTGTAGTTCTGATAGGTCGTGGTGTAGTTGATGCCGCGGGGCGTGTAGTAAACAAAATCCTCGGGCGCCTCCTTCACGGAGATGTCCTTCGAATAGCCATACATGCTGCCCACGAAGCGGCGCACCACGTGGCGGTCGTAGCTTTTCAGGTCGCGGAAGGGCACGCCCGCCGTGCGGGCAAAGGCCTGCGCGGCATAGTAGGCCCCCAGCGGCGCCCAGTGGTGGTCGGTGCGCAGGTAGATGTCCTCATCGGCGTGGGCGGCCAGGGCCGAGTAGGCGTCGACGGGCTTCACGCCCTCGTCGAGCTGTGCGTAGATGTTGCGGATGACGGGCAGCTGCGGCCGCGTGGCCGAACGGGCCTTGTCGGGACAGTAAAACTCGGAGGCGATGGGTATGGCCATGCAATAGACCGTCACGCCGCTGCCCAGCGCCCGCCCGTAGGCGTTGGCCAGGCGGGCATACGAGCCGCCTCCCTTGGCGCCGCCGCCAAAGGCCATGAGCGCCCTCACCTTCTTTCCCTCGCCCACCACGATGATGCCCGCGTTGGCTATCTTGGCGTTCTCGTCGGCCGTCACGTTGTTCACATATTCGCCCATCTCTCCGCCGGCGGGCTCGGCGATGGTGTCGGCGGCGGCCGCGGGAGCGTCGGAGGCATGGAAGCGCACCGTCTCTTCGCCGGGCAGCGTGAAGGCCATGAGGCCCTTCACCTTCATACTCAGGGCCATAAACACGTCGCGATAGGGCTCGCTGTCGCTGAACCACGACGACACTTCGGCCGTGAAACTGCCGTTCTTCAGGCTGTCGGCCGTGAAGGGGGGAAACTTCTTCAGCTCTCGCTTTTCCAGCTCCGAATAGGTGCTGCGCGGCAGCGTGTCGAACACCACGGTAAAGGCCACAAACACGGCCACGATGAGCGTTACGTATATTTTCTTGTCCATAAAAACAGGCCTGCGCCTCAAAAACGTGTGTAGATAAAGGCATTGTTCGTGGCACCCACGAGCAGGGCCACGCTCAGCACGAGCAGCGCCAGGCTCAGCGTGAGCCGCGCCGTGAGCTCCACCCCGCGCAACGCCACCGCATGGCCCGACAGCACGCGGGCCGTGAGCGCCGACACCCCGCGCCTCACGGGCATGCTGAACACGACGGCGGCCACCCACAGCCAGAAGTGGTCGGTGAGCGCGCTCACCGCCACAAAGTCGTAGCCCGCCACGGCTCCGCCCGCAAAGGCATGGAAGAAGCGGAGCATCGCGCCGAAGTCCTCAAAATAGAAGATGCCCCAGCCCACCACCACGGCCGCCAGGCTGTACACGTGGAGCACGACGGCGGGAATGCGGTCTTTGACGCGCAGCAAGGTGTACTTTTCGGCCATCACGATCAGGCCGAAATAGAGACCCCACGTGACGAAGTTCCAGCTCGCCCCGTGCCACAGGCCCGTGAGGAACCACACCACCAGGATGTTCACGGCCTGGTGGCGTCGGTTGCCGCCCATGGGTATGTACACGTAGTCGCGGAAAAAGCTACCCAACGAAATGTGCCAGCGCCGCCAGAAGTCGGTGATCGACGAGCAGCAATAGGGATGGTCGAAGTTCTCTTTGAAATGGAAGCCCAGGCAGCGCGCCATGCCGATGGCCATGTCGGAATAGCCCGAGAAGTCGAAATAAATTTGAAACGTGAAAGCCACGATGCCCACCCACGCTCCGGCCGTCGTCAGCGAGTCGAATCCCACGACGAGAAACTGGTCGACTATCTCCGACATCTGGTTGGCCACGATGACCTTCTTGCCCAACCCTATGAGGAAGCGGAAGGCGCCGTCGGCAAAGTCGGCGGCCGAGACGTGGCGCCGTTCGAGCTCGCGGGCCACCGTGCCGTAGCGCACGATGGGGCCGGCGATGAGCTGCGGAAACATGGAGATGTAGAGCAGCAGGTCGGAAAACTTGCGCTGCACGGGTTCCTCGCGCCGGTACACGTCGACCAGGTACGACAGCGCCTGGAACGTATAGAAACTGATGCCGATGGGCAGGGCTATCGACGGCACCTCCACTGCAACGCCCAGTCCCAGCAGCGTCGAGGCAAGGAAGCCCAGGTATTTAAAGGTGGCGAGCACCGCCAGGTTGCACACCACGCCCGCCACGAGCACCGCCCGTCGACCCCGCCGCCGGCGCGCAATGAGCAGGCCCACCACATAGTTGAGCAGCACGCTGGCCACCATGAGCAACACGTAGACGGGTTCGCCCCAAGCGTAGAACACGAGCGAAAACACCACGAGCACCATGTTCTTGGCGGCGTTGCCCCCGTCCCGCCTCAGGCGGTCGAAGCCCGCGCCCACCATGTAGCACACGAAAAACGCGGGGAGGAACACAAAGAGGAAAAACAAATCAGAGAAAACCATCTGCTGTCTTTATTAATAGGAAGGCAGCCGTCGACAGAGCAGCCGCAAACAGGGCTGCAAATGTACCATAATATTTCCTAATAAAGCGTTCTGCAAACATAAATCATCCGCCCCGCGGCGGTTCAACGCGAACCACATGAAACAACCAGGGTCGGACCAGCACGGCGGGGCGCCATTCCAGGCGTCCATCACCGGGCGGATAATCAGCGGGATGGGGGAATGTCGGGGCGGGGCTATGCCCCGAGCGGGTGAAACGCGATGAATCGCGTCTCTACGTGGCGGATTTCCCATGCGGCGGGAAGCGTGAGATGATTTCACGCGGTGGCGCTCTTCCGAGGGTAGGGCGACGGTACGCCGACAGCGAGGCTGTCGACCCCATAGGGGTCGCACTTTCTATAACCGCGGGTGAGCGAAGCCACCCACGGACAGGAACCACACACCACTCCGACCCCATGGGGGTCGAACTTCATGCCGCGGTCGTGCGGACCGCGGCATGCCGGCAGGCAGACGTCGGCTGCTCCGCAATAACTCTGGGACGCTCGGCAGCCTCGCTGCTCCGCGGGTGTGCCTGCGGCCTACCCGCGGTAATCGACGTTGGACCCCCATGGGGTCCGCATATTCTTATGCTTCCTTTCCGCAGGTTCGCCTTTGGCTCACCCGCGGTTATAGAAAGTTCGCCCCCTATGGGGGCGCAGGCCTCGCGGTGTACCTTAGGCCGCGGCGGACCTACTACCGCATGGGAAGCCCCTTCACCTTGTCCGCAGCGCGGCTTTTTAACACGCAGAATCGATTATTTTCGAGCGCTCGTTCCGTCGCTCGCAAATACGCGAAAATCTGAAACACCTCATTTTCAGACACATCCTTGCGACGCCCCGCCGCAGGGACGCCCGGAAACACGAATTTCGCCACCATGTGTCACAAATCGCCCCGAATTTTCCTCCGAAAACAGGCCTTGGATGTGAAATTCCATCCCTTGGATTGGCCGATCCATGGGATGGAGATGGATTTCCATGGGATGGATCGATGGTGCCGCCGCACGGACGCACAAAAAAACCCCTCGCATCAGCATTTCCAACGCTAAAACGCGGCCATCGGTCGCTGTCCGCTTTAACGCTGTGCCATATAGCGCACAGGGCTTCGCGTGTCCTCATGGCGGGGCTATGCCCCGCCGGCGGCCCTTCCATGAGAGGCTCCGCGGCCCGGTTGCGCCCTGCGTCGGGCAGCCGCCTCAGCGGCCCGGGCACCACCGGCAGGCGTTGCCCGGACGGCGTTTTCCACCGTCCACCGTTTTGCTCTAATAATATGATGCGTTTTTCTTTGTTTTAAAAGGGGAGAAAACTTATGTCTATGATGATAGACTGTGGAAAACGTGGAAAGGTTTTGGCGCAAAAATTTGGCCATTAAGTTTTCCACGTCGTGTCTCGGTTTTTCCACGCCGTTGTCCACAGCCGGCGGCGGTGTGTTGCGGCCTTATGTTCATGGCGGTTGCGGCGATGGCGGCCCGTTTTGTCAACAGGGCGTGGAAAACTTTTCGACGGCCCGAAAAAGTGGGTCGCGGGGTGTGGATTTCTGTGGAAAAAGGGTAGGGTGCAGCCGTGTATAACCCCGTTTTTCGGTGTATAACGGCGGGGCCCCCGCAGCGGCCCGGCGGCGTAGCTTATCCTCCACGCTTTTCACGGGGTTGTCCCCGGGTTTTCCACGTGTTTTTCCACATGTCTTTGTGCCCCCTTGGGAGCCGGGCCGTTGGTTGGGGGAGGAAAACGAAGAGAGAGGGGACAACTTCTTTTCCGTTCCTCTCATTTGCACTACCTTTGCCGCATGAAAGGAGAAAAAGGTATGAGAAAACTGACAGTGGAAGAGCTCTGCCGCATGGATGTGCAGCAGTTTAAGGCGGCCCGCAAGGTGCCGCTCGTCGTGGTGCTCGACAACGTGCGCAGCCTTCACAACGTGGGCTCGGTGTTTCGCACGGCCGATGCGTTCCGCCTGCGCGGACTGTGCCTGTGTGGGGTGACGGGCTGCCCGCCCTCGGCCGAGATGCACAAGACGGCGCTGGGGGCCGAGGAGGCCGTGGACTGGCGCTATTTTGCCGACACGCTCGACGCCGTGCGCTGGCTCAAAGCCGAGGGCTACACGGTGCTGGCCGTCGAGCAGGTGGAGGGAAGCCGCTCGCTGGCCGATGCCCCCTTTGAGCCGGGGCGGCCTTATGCCTTGGTGGTGGGCCACGAGGTGATGGGCGTGCGCCAGGATGTGGTGGATGCCTGCGACGGCGCGGTGGAGATTCCGCAGTATGGCACGAAGCATTCGCTCAACGTCTCCGTCAGCGCGGGCATCGTGCTGTGGGAAGCGGTGAGGCAATTGACAATTGAGAATTGACAATTGACAATTAGGCAAAGGAGAATTATCAAAGCCCCATGAATATTGTACTATCATTAATTGTCAATTGAAAAAAGTCCAATCCATAATTGTCAATTGTCCATTGTTAATTGTCAATTGACACAAAAAACTCTCCCCCGCGGCATACACCGTGCCGTGGGGGAGAGATTTTTGTGTAGAGGCCTTGTGCGGCTTATTGCTGCGCGGGCTGTTTTTCGGTGAGGTCGGTGGGCTGCATGACGACGGTCACGCAGTTGCCGTTCTTCAGCACGACGTCTTTCAGGAACTTCTGAATGTCTTTCGAACTGAGCTTTTTGACGAGCTCCTCAAAGCCTGTGCGCTCGTCGTAGCCCCAAACGCTCTTCGAAACGATGAGGCTCTGCCAGTAGGCGTTCTTGCGCTGGTTGTCGGCGAAGGTTTTGAGTTCGTATTCCTTGATTTTCTGCAATTCTTCGTCGGTCACTCCGTTCTTGGCCACCTCGTCGATGCCCTGCTTCATGAGCAGGAGGGCCGAGTCGCACTTGGCGGGCTGTGCGGGCACGCTGATGTAGAGGGCATACTGGTCGCGCATGCCGAAGGTCACCTGCGCTTGTGCGCCCACGGTGTAGGCCAGACCGGCGTCCTCGCGGATGCTCTTCAGGTAGCGGCTTTCGAGCACCTGCCCCAGGGCGTCGGCTACGACGCTCTTGGCCAGCGAATAGTCGGTCGTGCCCGTCCACATTTGCTGGATGTTGGCCTTGGGCGTTTCCATCTGGCGGCGGAAGCTGTTGGTCACGGTGCCTTTGCGCGGGAAGACGTTCACCTTGTCGTACATCTCGCGCTTGCCTGCCGAGGGGATCGAGGCGATGTACTGCTCGGTGAAGGCGCGCAGCGAGTCGACGTTGAAGTTGCCCGTAAAGTAGAAGTCGAAGTCGGAAGCCGACTGGAAGCGCTCCTGCCAGATGCGGCGGATGGTCTGGTAGTCGACCTTGTCGAGGTCGGCCAGCTTGAGGTTGTTGATGACGCGCGGGTTATGGTTGAAGAGGGTGGCGCTCACCGAGTCGGAGAAGGCCGTCATGGGGTCTTTCTCGGCGTTTTCGAGCTGGGTGCGCAGCATGGCCATGCCGTTGTTGAAGGCGTCGGTGTCGTTGGCCGGCTGCTGGAAGCGCAGATAAGTGAGCTCGAAGAGCGTGCGCAGGTCTTTGGGCGTCGACTGCCCGGCGAGCGTCTCAGAGAAGTTGCTGAGCGAGGGATAAACGGCGGCCTGCTTGCCTGCCAAGGCCTTTTCGAGCTCGACGGAGGTGAAGTTGCCCGTACCCGTCACCATGGCGGTGAAGCCCAGCAGGTGGGCGTTGACGAGGTCTTCCTGCTTAATCTTCGAAAGACCGCCGAAGCTGCGTGCCGACATGAGCACCTCGCTGTCGTTGAAGTCGGTCTGGCGCCAGTAGACGCGGGCGCCGTTCGAGAGCGTCCAGCAGGTGTAGCCGAAGTCGTCCTTGGCCTCGCTCACGATGGAGCCTTTCTTGGGCAGCCCGGGCACGAGGGGCTCGTTCTTCACATTGTCGACGTAGGCCGTCAGTTCGGCCTTTTCGGCGGCGGCGATGGCCTGCTTGAAGCTGTCGGCCGTGGGGATGGCCACGCCCTCTTTGTCGGGATACATGGCCAGGAAGACGAAGTTAGTGTCCTTTGAGGCGGTCATTTCGCCAAACACCTGCGAGATGACGTCGGCGCTGATGGCGGGAGCCAGCTGCTTGTAGATGTTCACCTCGGTGGTGATGTCGGGGATGGGCAGGTTGTCGAGGAAGTGGCGCACGTATTGCGGCACGTAGAAGTCGTTGCGCTGCTTCGTGCGGTTCTGGTAAATCTTGTCCATCTGGCTGAGGAACTCCTCGCGCGAGCGGATGAGCTCCGTGGCGGTAAAGCCGAAGCGGTCGGCGCGCTCCACCTCCTGCATGACGGCCTTGACGGCCTCGGCATCCTGGCCGGGCTTGGGCAGGACGACGAGCGTGAAGGCGTCCATCGTCTTGCTGAGCAGGTAGGAGCCGTCCTGGCAGCCGGCGTAGATGAAGGGGCAGGAAGCCTCCTGGCTCAGTTCGCCCAGGCGGGCGTTGAGCATCGAGGCAGCCATCTGCGTCATGTACCGGTAGCCGAAGAAAGCCATCGTGCCGCGCAGCTCCACGGGCATGGGCTCGTGCTTGAACATCATTCGGATGACGTTCTGCTGCTGTTCCTTGTCCTTGTCGATGACGTAGATGGGCTCGTTGTTGGCGGGCACGGGATACGTTTCGTAGGCAGCCGCGTTCTGCGGCATTTCGATGGGGCCGAAGATGCGCTTCACGGCAGCTTCCACCTGGTCGACGTCGATGTCGCCCACGACGATGATGCCTTGCAGGTCGGGGCGGTACCATTTTTCATAATAGGCGCGCAAGGCCTCGGGCTTGAAGTTGTCGACCACCTCCATCAGGCCGATGGGGTAGCGGTGGCCGTACTTGGAGCCGGGATAGAGCGCGGGCAGGTTGCGCTCGAAGATGCGTCCCGAGGCGTCGGAGCGCAGGCGCCACTCTTCGTGGATGACACCGCGTTCCTTGTCGATTTCTTTCGGGTCGAGCGTGAGGCCGTCGGCCCAGTCGTGCAGGATGAGCAGGCACGAGTCGACGTTCTGGGGCGTCACGGGCACGTCGTCGATGTTGTACACCGTCTCGTCGGTCGATGTGTAGGCGTTCAGGTTGACGCCGAACTTGACTCCGATGCTTTCGCAGTACTTGATGAGGCGGTCGCCGGGAAAGTTGTCGGTGCCGTTGAAGCACATGTGTTCCAGGAAGTGGGCCAGGCCGCGCTGCGAGTCGTCCTCCTGCACGGAGCCCACTTTCTGCGCGATGTAGAAGTTGGCCCGGTTTTCAGGCAGGGCGTTGTGGCGGATGTAGTAGGTCAGTCCGTTGGGCAGCTTGCCGTAGCGGATGGCCGTGTCCATGGGCACCTGCGGCACCTGGGGCATCTGTTGCGCCGTCGTGCGCAGTGCGGGCACGAGGGCCAGCGCAACGAGCAGCAGCAACGCTTTGCATTTTTTCATACGCTTTGAGTTTTTTGGTTGGATATGGTTTGTTTTTTCTTTTCTGCTTCCGTTTGTCGTGGTGAGCGCCCATGGTGGCCTCGCAGCGCCGCGCGCAGAGGACGTGGCAGGGCCGTGAAAGCTGACAATCGTCTTGTTTTCAGGCGCTCAATCGCGCAAAAGTACGCAAAATGCCGGTATTGCCCAACTTTTTGCCCGTGAAAGAGGACAAAAGAAAGGAAGAAAAAGGTTTATTTCGCGTGCAGACGGAGAGAAAGCCCATGCGCGGCAGTTTTTCCGCGACGTTGACGGCGTGCGGAAGCCGCTGCCGGCAGCCCCATCCGGCCCCCATGCAGTTTTTTTCGGTGTTTAATTTGAAATTATGCACGGAAAACATTATGTTTGCGCTGCATAATAATTAGAAAGGGGAATTCATGAAATTTGTCGACAGATCGGACGAGACTTTACGCCTGAAAACAGCGCTTTCGCGCGACAGATCAGCATTGGTGGTGGTATATGGGCGGAGAAGAATAGGCAAATCGTGCCTTATCAAGCGGGTATTGACCGACGAAGATGTCTATTTTCTGGCTGACCGTTCCGAAGAACAGCACCAGCGGTCGCTGTTGGCAAAGGTGGTTGCGACGGTGCTGCCCGACTTTGACAAGCTGACATACCCAGACTGGGAGTCGCTGTTGAGGGCCGTGAACTATCGGGCCGACAAACGTTTCACGTTGTGTCTGGACGAGTTTCCTTATCTGGTGGACCAAGCCTCGGAGCTGCCTTCTGTGATTCAGAAACTGGTCGATGAGAAGTCTTTGAAATATAACATAGTGGTTTGCGGCTCGTCGCAGAACATGATGTACGGACTGTTCATGGATGCAGCGTCGCCTCTCTACGGACGGGCAGATGTCATCATGAAATTGTCGCCCATTCGCATACCTTATATGATGGAAGCGTTGAAAATCGACGCCGGGGCTGCCGTTGAGGAGTATGCCGTGTGGGGTGGCGTTCCCCGTTATTGGGAGTTGAGGGAATATTGCCCGTCATTGACAGATGCATTGTGGCAAAATGTTTTTTCCGTGAACGGAACGCTTTATGAGGAGCCTATAAAACTCTTTCAGGACGACGTGAAAGACATAGTGAAGACGTCGACCATAATGTCGTACGTCGGGTATGGCGTCAACCGTTTGTCTGAGATAGCGGCGCGTTGCAACGAACCGACCACCAACCTCTCGCGCCCGTTGAAGAAACTCGTCGATTTGGGCTTTCTGCACCGTGAAACACCTTTCGGGGCTGACGAAAAGAGCACGAAAAAGAGCTTGTATAAAATTGAAGACCCGTTTATGGCTTTCTATTATCGCTTTGTCGTGCCCAACCGTTCGTTTATTGAGCTGGACCGCCATCTTCCGATAGAGCAAGCTCTGAATTTTCATTTTCAAGAGTACGTGAGCATGCAATGGGAGAATATATGCCGAAATGCTGTTACGGGAAACCAAGTGAACGGGGTCTTATATGGCAAGGCAGGACGTTGGTGGGGATCTGTACTCAATGAAAATAAAAATATCGAACAGGTTGAGCTCGATGTGGTGGCTGAATCGGTCGATAAGAAGCATTTGCTGGTGGGCGAATGCAAATGGACGGTGCAGGAAAACGGGAGACAGCTCACCGCAGCTCTGCTCCGTAAGGCACAACTGTTGCCCTTTGCCAGCAAACATACCATTGTGCCGGTGCTCTTCCTCAAAAACAAGCCCAATGAAGACATGGGCAACGTCATGCTGCCGGCCGACGTGGTGAGGCTGGCGGAGTAGGCGAGGAGAGCAGCTGCGCAAAAAGTGTTAATACGGACGAAAAGCTTTCGGGGGCGGGCGGAATGTGTTATTTTTGTGCAAATTTACGCGTAATGTATCTCAACGGACCGGCGCAGGCCGCGCACGGCCCGTGCTTACACCTTATATAATATATAATGGCCAAGAAGAAAAAACGGACGGGCGGCGGCTTCGACACCGTTACCTCGTGCATCAGCATCGCGCTGGTGCTTATTCTGTTGGGAACGGTGGTGTTCACCGTGACGTTTGCCAACGGCCTGAGCCGCAACCTGCGCGAAAACATACCCGTCGAGGTATTGCTTTCCGACAGCATCCCGGCAGCCGAGGCCGTGCGCCTGCAAGCCTCGCTCAGGCAGCAGCCCTTTGTCAAGGAAATCCATTACATATCGAAAGAGAAGGCCACGGCCGAGATGGCCAAGGCCCTCGACGGCAGCCCGGCCGACTTTTTGGGCACCAGCCCCATACCGGCCGAGTTTGAGCTCTATCTGAACGCCGACTATGCCAACAGCGACAGCCTGGCCCACTACATGCCGCTCGTCAGGCAACGCGCCTTCGTGACCGACGTGGTCTACCCGAAAGACACGCTGGGCGACATGGACTATGCCCTGGCCATCGGCAGCCTCGTGCTGCTCACGGTGGCCGTGCTCATGGCCTTCGTTTCCTTTTCCCTTATCAACAATACGATGCGCATGAGCGTCTATGCGCGGCGCTACACCATCCACAGCATGAAGCTCGTGGGAGCCAAGTGGCGCTTCATCCGCCGGCCGTTCATGTGGCGCGCCTTTGGCATCGGGCTGACGGCCTCGCTGCTGGCCTGCGCCGTGCTGGCGGGCGGCATGTATCTGCTCGTGGGGCTCGACGTCTACGTGAGTGCGCTGGTGACGCCCCTGGTGGCGGGCGCCACGCTGGGCAGCGTCGTTGTGGCCGGCCTGGCCCTGACGATGCTTTGCGCCTTTTTCTCCGTCAACAAGCACCTGCGCATGACGGGCGGCCAGGTCTTCCTGAAATAAACAAGACAAAACGATATGACAGACAAACGAAACTTTGCGTTCGACCGCACCAACTTCATCCTGCTGGCGGCGGGCATGGCCGTCGTTGTGGTGGGCATGCTGCTCATGGCGGGCTCAGGCTCCGACGTGGAGCATTTCAACCCCGAAATATTCAGTGCCCGCCGCATCAAGGTGGCTCCTCTGGTGAGCCTCGCGGGCTATGTGTTCATGGTCTATGCCATCTTGCGGAAACCCCGTGGGCATAAGGAAACAGTCGACAGCCAAAAACTTGAAGCATGACGTGGATTGAAACCATCATCATCGCCATCGTCGAGGGTTTGACGGAGTTTCTCCCCGTTTCCTCGACGGGCCACATGATCATCACCCAGGGCCTGCTGGGCATGGAGAGCACGCCCTTTGTGAAAGCCTTCACCGTTATCATCCAGTTTGGCGCCATTCTCTCGGTGGTGTGCCTCTATTGGCGCAAGTTCTTCTATCCCGAGACGATGCGCACGCGGGGCTACACGTGGTGGCAGGCCGTGAGCCGTTTCTACGGGCTGCTCATCGTGGGCATCATCCCGGCCGTCGTGCTGGGCTTCACGTTCAACGATTTCATCGAGTCGAACCTGGGCAACGTGACGCTCGTGGCCGTGATGCTCATCGTGGGCGGCGTGTTCATGCTCTTCTGCGATCGGCTGTTCAACAAGGGATCGGAGAGCACGCCCATGACGCCTCGCCGCGCCTTCATCGTGGGTCTGTTCCAGTGCATCAGCATGATACCGGGAGTGTCGCGCTCGATGGCCACCATAGTGGGCGGCATGCAGCAGAAGCTCACGCGCAAGGCCGCAGCCGAGTTTTCGTTCTTTCTGGCCGTGCCGACGATGTTTGGCGCCACCTGCCTTGAAACCTACAAGCTCGTGGCCCACGGCGACGGCAACATACTGATGGAAGGCAACAACCTGTGGCTGCTCATCTTGGGCAGCGTGGTGGCCTTCGTCGTGGCCGTGGCTGCCATCAAGTTCTTCATCGGCTACGTGGCTCGCTACGGCTTTGTGGCTTTTGGCTGGTACCGCATCGTCGTGGGTGCCCTCATCCTCGTGCTCGGCGCCTGTGGCTACGAGCTTACCATGGAATAAACCCGCGCGGCATGAACTTTCTGGCAGGACAGGTGCTGGCTTTCGACAAGCCGCTGGGCATGACGAGCTTCGGCCTCGTGGCTAAGGTGCGCTGGCTCCTCACGCGCCGCATGGGCGGCCGCAAGATCAAGGTGGGCCACGCCGGCACGCTCGATCCCCTGGCCACGGGCGTGGTGCTGCTCTGCACGGGCCGCGCCACGAAGCGCATCGAAGAGCTGCAAGGCGGCGTCAAGGAGTACACAGCCACGCTTCGGCTGGGCGCCACAACGCCCAGTTTCGACCTGGAACACCCGGTGGACGCCACCTATCCCGCCACTCATATCGACGAAGAGGCCTTGCGCCGCGTGCTCGCCACGTTCGAGGGCGATGTCATGCAGGTGCCGCCCGCGTTTTCGGCCTGCAAGGTCGAGGGGCGCCGCGCCTACGACATGGCCCGTCGCGGCGAGGACGTCAGCCTGCGCGCCAAACCCGTGCGCATCGACTGCATTGAGTTGCTGGCCTTCCGCCCGGGCGACATGCCCGAGGCCGATCTGCACATCGTCTGCGGCAAAGGCACCTACATACGCTCGCTGGCCCGCGACATCGGCCTTGCGCTCGACAGCGGTGCCCATCTCACGGCCCTGCGCCGCACGCGGGTGGGCTGCTATGCCGAGGCCGACTGCTTTACCCTTGAAACGTTTGAAACGTGGCTCGAAGCCCAGGACGTCGAGACGGAACTGCCCGCCTGAGGCCCCGCTGCGCCTGACGCCCGCACCACATAAGACAAGGAAAATATGAAACTCTCACAATTCAAGTTCAAGCTCCCCGAGGAGAAAATTGCGAAATATCCCGCGCCCCACCGCGACGAGTGCCGCATGATGGTGCTCCATCGCAAGACGGGCGACATCGAACACAAAATGTTCAAGGAGGTGCTCGACTATTTCGACGAGCATGACGTTTTTGTATTCAACGACACCAAGGTGTTTCCCGCCCGCCTCTATGGCAACAAGGAAAAGACGGGTGCGCGCATCGAGGTGTTTCTGCTGCGGGAGCTCAACCGCGAGCTGCGCCTGTGGGACGTGCTGGTCGACCCCGCCCGCAAGATACGCATCGGCAACAAGCTCTACTTTGGCGAGGACAACTCCATCGTGGCCGAGGTGATCGACAACACGACGAGCCGCGGCCGTACGCTGCGCTTCCTCTACGATGGCGACCACGAAGAGTTTAAGAAAAATCTTTATGCCTTGGGCGAGGCGCCCGTTCCCCGCTTCATTGGCCGCGAGTCGGAGCCGCGCGATTTCGAGGACTTCCAGTGCATCTTTGCCCGCCACGAAGGCGCCGTCACGGCCCCCACGGCCGGCCTCCACTTCTCGCGCGAAATCATGAAGCGCATGGAGATCAAAGGCATCGACTTCGCTTTCATCACCCTTCACTGCGGTCTGGGCAACTTCCGCAACACCGACGTGGAAGACCTCACCAAACACAAGATGGACTCCGAGCAAATGTTTGTCGAGGAGGAGTGTTGCAACATTGTGAACCGTGCCAAGGACGCCGAGCACAAGATTTGCGCCGTGGGCACCACCGTGCAGCGCGCGCTCGAAGCCTGCGTAGGCACCGACAGCCGCATCAAGCCCTTCGAAGGCTGGACCAACAAGTTCATTTTCCCGCCCTACGATTTCTCGGTGGCCGATGCCATGCTCTCCAACTTCCATCTGCCTTACTCCACACTGCTGATGCTCACGTCGGCCTTCGGTGGTTACGACTATACGATGCACGCCTACGACGTGGCGCTCAAAGAGGACTATCGCTTTGGGCCTTACGGCGACGTCATGCTCCTTGTCGACTGACGTCATGCCGCTGCTCTACATCAGTTTGGGCGCCAACACCGGCAGCCGTGCCGCGACGTTGCGCCTTGCCCTTGAAGCACTCGACCGACGGCTGGGCCGTCGCGTCGGGTGCTCTTCGTTTTACGAGACGGAGCCCGTAGGTTTCGCCTCGCCCCACAAGTTTCTCAACGCCGCGGCGGCCTACGAGACGGAGCTCACGCCGCGCCAGTTGCTGTGCGTCACGCAGGAGGTGGAGCGCCAGCTGGGCCGCACGTCGAAGAGCCGCGACGGACGCTATGCCGACCGCCCCATCGACATCGACCTGCTCATGCTCGACGGCGTCGTGCTCAGCGAGCCCGACCTCTGCCTGCCCCATCCCGCCATGGCCGGGCGCCGCTTCGTGCTCGAACCCTTGGCCGAGATAGCCCCCGAGGCCTTGCACCCCACCGAGGGCGTCAGCGTGGCCGAGCTCCTCAGGCGGCTCAACCGCCCTCGCATCGACCGGGCCGACGCACCGACGGACGAGCTGCTCGCCGCCGTCAACCGCCTGTTGCCCCAGCTCAGCGCCAAGGCCCGTCCCCTCGACGCCACCGCATTGGCCGCCCTGCTGGCGCGCGAGGCGACGCACCTCTACACCGCGGCCGACGAGCAGGGCACCCTTTGCGGCATGGCCACGCTCTGCCTCTGCTCCTCGCCCACGGGCACCAAGGCCTGGCTCGAAGACGTCGTGGTCGATGCCTCCTGCCGCGGCCGCGGCTATGCCCGTGCCCTGGTGGAGCACATCATAAAAGAGGCCGCGCGCTTGGGAGCGAAGGCCCTTTGTCTTACGTCGCGCCCAGCCCGCAGGGCAGCCAACGCGCTTTATGTTTCCATGGGGTTCGAACGGAGGGAAACGAACGTTTATCAATTGAAAATTGACAATTGACAATTGACAATGGAAATCAAAAGGGGGCGTTGAGCTATTGCTCGCTCTCCACCCCTAATTGTCAATTCTCAAAAGCTAATTGTCAATTATCAATTGTCCATTGTCAATTGTTTACGCGCCTAATTGTCAATTATCAATTGTCCATTGTCAATTGAATCAAAGTAGTTTTTTCGAAAGATAGCGTACGGGATACCACACGCTGGCAAATCCCACCACAATGACGGTGGCGAAGACGAGCAGGATGTCTGTGGCGTGTATGCTCACGGGATAGGCCTGCACGATGAAGTTTTCCCCACCGTTGCCCAGGCTGATGACGCCAAACTCCTGCTGGATCCAGCAGAGCAGCAGGCCGACGGTCACGCCGACGACGGCCCCCATCACCGAGATGAGGCGTCCCTCGAACAGGAAGATGCGCACGATGCGCCGTTCGTCCACGCCCAGGTTGCGCAGCGTGCCCACGTCGTCGCGTTTGTCGATGATGAGCATCGAGATGCTGCCCACGATGTTGAAGCAGGCCACCAGCAGGATGAACGTCAGGAAGAGGTAAGCGATGGTTTTCTCGATGTTCATGATGCCAAACACCTCCTGCTGCTGTTCCAGGCGGTCCAGCACGGCGTAGCGGGGGCCCAGGGCGGCGCGCAGGCGCTCCTTGACGCGCGTTTCGTCGGCCCCTTCGCGCAGCTTGAGTTCGATCGAGGTGATTTTCCCCGGCTGCTCAAACAGGTCCTGGGCGAAGGCGAGCGACGAGAGGATGTAGTTTTCGTCATACTTCCGCTGGTGCACGTCGAAGATGACGCCCGGCGACACGAGCTGCCGCGCGTTGAAGTTGTCCGACGGGTTGGCCATGCTGATGCGTTCGCCCTTGCGCGGCGCACAGATGGTGAGGCTGCCGTAGTCGGTCCCGCCAAACTGATAGGCCAGGCCGATGCCCGGTATGCCATAGTCCACGTCGGCCGCATGCAGCAGGTAGCTGCCGTTGCCGTAGAGGATGTTGCGTATGTCGGTACATTCGTCGAAGCTGTCGTCCACGCCTTTGAGCGTCACCACCAGCGGCTGCCCCGCGAAGAGCACCAGCGCCTGGTCTTCCAGGCATTGCGTCACGACGGCCACGTCGCCGTCGGCCTTCACCTTGGCCGTGGCCGCGTCGGGTGCCTCGATGAATTTTCCTTTCACGGGCGTCACGGCCAGCTGCGGGTCGAACGTGGTGTAGAGGCTCCCGATGAGGTCGTGAAACCCGTTGAACACCGACAGCGTACACACCAGCGCTGCCGTGGCAAAGGCGATGCCCGCCACCGAGATGGCCGAAATCACGTTGATGGCGTTGTGGCTTTTCTTCGAGAAGAGGTAGCGCCGCGCCACGAAGAAGGGGAAGTTCATTTACTTGTTCAGCAGTTCGTCGATATGGTCGATATAGTCCAGCGAGTCGTCCACGAAGAATTTCAGTTCGGGGATGATGCGCAGCTGGTAGCGCACGCGCTTGCCCAGTTCGAAGCGCACGGTTTTCACGTTTTTGTTGATGTTGTCCACGATCTCGGCGCTCCGTTCCGAAGGGAACACGCTCAGATAGGCGCGGCAGTAGCTCATGTCGGGGCTGATGCGCACGGTGCTCACCGTCACCAGCACGCCGTGCATGGCCTGCGTTTGCAGGCGGAACATGTCGCTCAGCTCTTTCTGCAAGAGGCGGGCTATTTTCTGTTGTCTGGTCGTTTCCATGTTTCTTTTGTTTAGGGGTTGATGTTCAAAATGTCCCTTGGCCTCGGGCCTCGGGGCGTCTATTGTATGCGTCGTATGAGGGTCAGTCCGTCGCGCAGGGGCAGGATGACCTTTTCCACGCGTCCGTCCCCTGCCACGCGGTCGTTGAAGCGGCGTATGCCCAGCGTCTGCGCGTCGTGGTCGTAGGCCGCGTCGGCCACGTGTCCGTCCCACAGCGTGTTGTCGGCCAGGATGTAGCCCCCCGGCCGCAGGCGGCTCATGGTGAGCTCGTAGTAGTCGCAATACTGGCGCTTGTTGCCGTCGATAAAGGCCATGTCGAACGTCAGGTCCGTCTCGGGCAGCAGGTTGAGCACGTCGCCGATGTGCATCACCACGCGGGCGGGGTAGGGCGAGCCTTCGAGCCACGGGCGCGTAAACTCCTCCTGCTCGTCGTTCACCTCGAAGGTGTGCACCACGCCCCCCGGCTCCATGCCCTTGGCCATGCACAGGGCCGAGTAGCCCGAGAAGGTTCCTATCTCCAGCACGCAGCTTGGCGCGATGAGCCGCGTGAGCATCGTCAGCAGGCAGCCTTGCAGGTGGCCCGAGGCCATGCGCGGGTAGAGCAGCTGCGTGTGGGTGGCGCGCCACAGGCGGTGCAGGTAGTCGTCCTCGGGCGTGATGTGCGCCAGGATGTAGTCGTCCGTCGTTTCCGTTGCCGTCATGTGGGTGGTCAGTTGGGCAGGGTCTCCTCGCCCTCGGTCTGGAAGATGTTTTTCACGATGTTCATCTCCATGAACGACGTGCGCTGCTCCTTGCGCTGGCTGCCCAGGTAGCAGATGCGGTCTTCGGGCCGCAGCACGCCGTCGGCCAGGAGCTTGCGCAGGGCCGCCAGCAGAAACTCGTGGCCGTAGCTCTTCATGGGCATGTAGATGGCGTAGACGCCGTACGAGAGGGCCAGGTGGCGCACGGTGCGCGCCTTGTAGCAGATGGCCAGGATCGTACACTGCCCGCGAAACGACGACACGTAGCGCGCCGTGCGTCCCGAGTAGCTGTCGGTGATGATGGCGCGCAGCTTCATGCTGCGGGTGGCCATGACGGCCTCTTTGGCGAAAAACTCCGTCACGTCGGGCTCCGCCGAGAGCGGGATGTCGAGGTTGCCGAAGCCGTCCGTCAGGTCGCGCTCGGCCTGCCAGGCCACCGAGGCCATGACGCGCACCGCCTCGACGGGATAGTTGCCATAGGCCGTCTCGCCGCTCAGCATCAGGGCGTCGGCGCGGCTGTACACGGCGTTGGCAATGTCGGTCACCTCCGTGCGCGTGGGCCGCGGGTTCTTTATCATGCTTTGCAGCATCTGCGTGGCCACGATGACGGGCTTGTGGGCGCGGATGGCCTTGGCCACGAGTCGTCGCTGTATGCCCGGTATGAGCTCCTGCGGCACCTCGATGCCCAGGTCGCCGCGGGCCACCATGATGCCGTCGGCCGCGTCGAGAATCTCGTCGATGTTGTCCACGCCCTCCTGGTTTTCTATTTTTGCGATGATGCGTATGTCGCTGCCGCGCGCCGTCAGCAGGGCGCGCACGGCCTCCACGTCCTCGCGGCTGCGCACGAACGAGTGGGCGATGAACGACACGTCGTAATCGATGGCAAACTCGATG
Organism: uncultured Bacteroidales bacterium; assembly: GCA_949297215.1. Classification (GTDB taxonomy): domain Bacteria; phylum Bacteroidota; class Bacteroidia; order Bacteroidales; family Bacteroidaceae; genus Alloprevotella. The sequence goes on from CASFRV010000016.1 coordinate 37,999, forward strand.
TTGCGCTTGTCGCGCTCGGTCAGGGCGGGCAGGTTGATGCGCACGCCCGGCACGTTCACGCTCTTGCGGGCTCCCAGCGTGGCGTCGTTCTCCACGCGGCACACCAGCTCGTCGCCGTCGCGTGCCTCGACGAAAAGGCCCAGGTCGCCGTCGTCGATGAGCACGTGGGCCCCGGGGCCCACGTCTTTGGCAAAGGCGGGGTAGGTCACGGCGATGCGCTCGTGTGTCGTCTCGCACGAGGGGTCGCCCGCGATGCGCACGGTCTCGCCCTGCTTAAAGGCGATGGGCGCCGCGCAGGCCGTCGTGCGCACTTCGGGTCCTTTCGTGTCGACGAGCACGGCGATGTGGCTCGACACCTCGCGCACGTTGTCGATGACGCGCTTCATGCCCGCGGCGTCCTGGTGGGCCGTGTTGAGGCGCACCACGTTCATGCCCGCGTCGTAGAGGTGCTGTATGAGGTCGACGCCGCAGCGGGCGTCCGAGATGGTGGCAACAATCTTTGTCTTTTTGTACATACCGGGTGGTTTAGGGGTCAGCTCTGGGGTTGAGGGTTGCGCTCGCCGCCGTCGGTGAGCGCCTCGACGGCCAGGGCATACGAGCGCATGCCGAAGCCGCAAATCGTGCCGCGGCACACGGGCGAGAGGTACGACCGGTGGCGGAAGTCCTCGCGCGCGTATATATTAGAGAGGTGTACCTCGACGACGGGCACGTCGATCGAGCGGATGGCGTCGTGCAGGGCCACCGACGTGTGGGTGTAGGCCCCGGCGTTGAGCACGATGCCCTCCGTGCCGTCGTCGGCCGCGGCTTGCAGGCGGTCGATGAGCGCCCCCTCCGAGTTGCTTTGAAAATAGTCGAGCTCCACGCCGGCAAAGCGCCGCCGCAGGTCGTCCAGGCAGTCGTCCATCGTGGCCGTCCCGTAGACCGACGGTTCGCGTCGTCCCAGGCGGTTCAGGTTGGGGCCGTTCATTATGAGTATCTTCATGGCCGTATGAGTTAATGTGTCGGGGTGAATAAGTGGGGGAAGCCCTTCCGGCGGCATGCGCAGGCAGCTGCCGGGTGAAATGCCCGCACGCAGGAACGCATCGTTGGCATCCGGTCTCGCCCCATCGCCCGCCCGGGGCATTCTTCCCCTCGCGCCGGCCTTCGCCGGCGTCCGCTGCGCGCGCGGATATGCTTATTTTTGCGTACCTTTGTGTAGGGAGCTACAAAGATACGCAAAAAACCGGTTCTCTCCCCGCCCGCCCGCGCCTTTGTTGCGGTGGCCGGCGCGGTGCCTCTTTCCTTTAAAAATTTTTCTGCCTATGACCGACGACGAAATCATAAATGCCTATCGCGACTACGTCATCCTCGAACGCGGACTCTCCGACAACACGCGCGCGGCCTACCTGCGCGACGTCACGCGCTTCGCTTCCTTTCAGCACGACGAGGGGCTGGGCGTGCTCGGCGCCGACCTCGACCGCCTGCACCAGTACACCTGGGCTCTCCACGAACTGGGCATCACGGCCCGCTCCATCGCCCGCGCCGTCTCGGCCCTGCGCTCGTTCTACTGCTTCCTCCTGCTCGACGGATACATCGACGCCGACCCGGCCGAAATGCTCGAAGTGCCCAAGATAGGGAAGCACCTGCCCGACGTGCTCACCCTGAGCGAGGTCGACCGCATCCTCTCCGCCATCGACCTCTCGCAACCCGAGGGGCCCCGCGACCATGCCGTCATCGAGCTCCTTTACAGCTGCGGCCTGCGCGTCAGCGAGCTCTGCCACCTGCGCTTTTCCGACCTCTTCCTCGACGAGGGATACGTGCGCATCACGGGCAAGGGCGGCAAGCAGCGCATGATACCCATCTCTACGCGCGCCACCGACGAGCTCCGCGCCTGGTCGGTCGAGCGCGCCGACATCACGGCCTATCCCGGCGAGGAGGACTACGTCTTCGTGAGCCGCCGCCGCCATCGCCACCTCTCGCGCATCACCGTGTTCCACTTCATCAAGCAATATGCCGCCCTGGCCGGCATCACCAAGACCATCAGTCCGCACACGTTCCGCCACACCTTCGCCACCCACCTGCTCGAAGGCGGAGCCAACCTGCGCGCCATCCAGGCCATGCTCGGCCACGAGAGCATAGCCACCACCGAGATATACACCCACATCGACAAAACGTTTCTGCGCGAGCAGATTCTCGAACACTTTCCCCGCAACATGCCCCATCCCCCCGGCACGTCGCTTGCCGACGGCGACACCCCGCCCGACGCCCCCCTGCCCGACGACGAGGAGTGGGAGTGAGCTGTGCGCTATATGGCACAGTGTTAATGCGGACAGCGGCCCCCGCCCGCGTTTTAGAGATATTTCCGTCCGTTCCTGCGGGTTTTTTGCCCATCCATGCGGCGGTCCGAGCGACCCATCCCATGGAAATCCACTTCCATCCCATGGATCAGCCGATCCAAGGGATGGATTTTCCGATCCAAGGCCTGTTTTCGGAGGGAAATTGGGGGCGATTTGTGACAAATAGTGTCATTTTTCCGCGTCTCAGCCATCCCTGCGGCAGAGCATCGCAGAGATGTGCCTGAAAATGAGGCGTTTCCATTTTTCGCTCATTTGCGAGCGAAGGAGCGAGCGCGCGAAAATAATCGATTCTCCGTGTTAAAAACCTGCGCTGCGGACAAGGGGGAGGGGGATCTCGCCGCATGGGAAATCCGCCACGTAGAGACGCGATTCATCGCGTCTCTCACCGCCCGCATGGCCAGTGTGCGGAGGGACCGCGAGGCCCGCGCCCCCAT
>CASFRV010000017.1 GCA_949297215.1 uncultured Bacteroidales bacterium
AGCCTCGAAGAGGCGTCTATACCACCTGCCGAAGCGGGCATAGCGACCTCTTCGAGGCCGACTTCACCACCCGACACCCCACCTCGGGTTCCGCTGCGCTCCACCCGAGGCTACTCATAGCCGGGCCTCTTCGAGGCCCACAGCCTCGCGGCCACCACGTTCCCGCCGCACGGGAAATCCGCCACGTAGAGACGCGATTCATCGCGTCTCACCCGCTCGGGGCAAGGCCCCGCATCGGCATTCTCCCCGCCGCGTAGAGACGCGATGAATCGCGTCTCTACGCGGCGGACATCCTTTCGCTTCGCTTTTCCATCAGATAAAGCTGCACTCGGGAGAGAAAAAGTAAATCGCTGCGCGCTTTCCTTTTTCTTTCCTCTCGTTTGCACTGTCTTTGGCTCCGCCCAAGACAGGCGGCGGCTCGGGAATGAAAGCAAAAACTTCGTTTTCGCTTTGCATTCCACTCGCCTTGCACACTTTGGCTCCGCCCAAGATAGGCGGCGGCTCGGGAATGAAAGCAAAAACTTCGTTTTTCCTTTGCATTCCTCTCGCCTTGCACTATCTTTGCCCTTGAAAAGAAAAAATAACAGACCATGACCGACAGGAAAGTCCGCGTACGCTTTGCGCCGAGCCCCACGGGGCCGCTCCATATCGGCGGCGTACGCACCGCTCTCTACAACTATCTTTTTGCCCGCCAGCATGGAGGCGAACTGGTGTTCCGCATCGAGGACACCGACTCGTCGCGCTTCGTGCCGGGGGCCGAGGAATATATCATTGAGTCGTTCCGATGGCTCGGCATACGCTTCGACGAAGGCGTGGGCATCGGGGGGCCGCACGGGCCCTACCGGCAGTCGGAGCGACGCGACATCTATCGCCGCTACGTGGAGCGCCTGCTCGACGAGGGCAAGGCCTACGTGGCCTTCGACACGCCCGAGGAGCTCAACGCACGGCGCGCCGCGGAGGCCAACTTCCAGTATGACGCCACGACGCGCGGCTCGATGCGCAACTCGCTGACGATGCCCGCCGACGAGGTGCGCCGCCGCATCGACGCGGGCGAGCAATACGTCGTGCGCTTCAAGGTGGAGCCGGGCGAAGACGTCCACGTGGACGACATCATACGCGGCGACGTCAAAATCAACTCGTCCGTCCTCGACGACAAGGTGCTCTACAAGTCGGCCGACGACCTGCCCACCTATCACCTGGCCAACATCGTCGACGACCACCTGATGGAAATCACCCACGTCATCCGCGGCGAGGAGTGGCTGCCCTCGGCTCCGCTCCACGTGCTGCTCTACCGCGCCTTCGGCTGGCAGGACACGATGCCGCGCTTCGCCCACCTGCCGCTGCTGCTCAAGCCCGACGGCAAGGGCAAGCTCTCCAAGCGCGACGGCGACCGCCTGGGCTTCCCCGTCTTCCCCCTGGAATGGCACGACCCGAAGACGGGCGACGTCTCGCCCGGCTACCGCGAGAGCGGCTACCTGCCCGAAGCCGTCGTCAACTTCCTGGCCCTCCTGGGCTGGAACCCCGGCACCGAGCAGGAGCTCCTCTCGATGGACGACCTGGTGCGCCTGTTCGACCTGGCCAAGTGCTCGAAGGCCGGCGCCCGCTTCGACTACGTCAAGGGCCTCTGGTTCAACAAGGAGTATATCCTCATGACCGACAACGCCCGCCTGGCGCCCGAGCTCGACCGCATCCTGCGCCAAAACGGCATCGAGGAGCCCATCGGGCGCGTCGAGGCCGTCGTGGGCATGATGAAGATGAAGAAAATCAACTTCATACGCGAGCTCTGGCCGCTGTGCGACTTTTTCTTCCGCGCCCCCGAGACGTACAGCACGGACGACAAGTTCGTGCGCAAGAACTGGAAAGAGGGCACGGCCGACGAGATGCGCCGCCTGGCCGCGCTGCTGGCAGGCCTCGACCGTTTCGACGTGGAGAGCCAGCGGGCCGCCGTGGACGCCTGGGCCGAAGAGCAGGGCGTCAGGCCGTGGAACGCCTGGCGCGTGTGCTTGGTGGGCACGGGCAAAGGCCCCGACATGTACGAGCTGGCCGCCTTTCTGGGCCGCGAGGAGAGCCTGGCACGCATGCAACGCGCCATCGACATTTTAGGTTAAACCGGCCGCCGGGGCGCACGCGCGCCCCGGCGCCACCACAGAAACATCCCGCAACATGTATTCGCTGGCTATCTGTTTCTATATGCTGTGCGTGCGCATAGCCGCCCTGTTCAACGAAAAGGCACGGCTCATGACGGCGGGGCAGCGCAACACGTGGCGCGTGCTCGACCGCCTGGGCGGCAAGGAGCGCTACGTGTGGTTTCACGCCGCCTCGCTGGGCGAGTTTGAGCAGGGACGCCCCCTCATGGAGCGCCTGCGCCGCGAGCACCCCGAGAAGAAGATACTGCTCACGTTCTTCTCGCCCTCGGGCTACGAGGTGCGTAAAAACTATGGCGGCGCTGACGTCGTGTGCTACCTGCCGTTCGACACGCCGCGCAACGCCCGCCGCTTCGTACGCATGGCCCGCCCCGAGGCTGTGTTCTTTATTAAATATGAGTTCTGGCGCAACTACATCGACACGCTGGCCCGCAGCGGCGTGCCCGTGTACAGCGTGTCGAGCATCTTCCGCGACGACCAGATTTTCTTCCGCCGCTACGGCCGTGGCTACACCCGCGTGCTGCACCGCTTCACCCATCTGTTCGTGCAAAACGAGCACTCGCGCGAGCTGCTGGCCTCGCTGGGCGTGACGGACGTGAGCATCATCGGCGACACGCGCTTCGACCGCGTCATCGACGTGCGCGCCGCCGCCAAGCCCCTGCCCCTCGTCGAGCGCTTTGCCGCCGGCGCACGCCTCCTCGTGGCCGGCAGCACCTGGCCCGCCGACGAGGACATCATCCTGCCCTATTTCAACAGCCATCCCGACGTGAAGCTCGTGCTGGCGCCCCACGTGGTGGACGAGGCTCACCTCGAAGACATCGAGCACAAGCTGAAACGCCGCTCCGTGCGCTACAGCGCGGCCACGCCCGAGAAGCTGCAAAAGGCCGACTGCCTCATCGTCGACGGCTACGGCCTGCTGTCGAGCATCTACCGCTACGGCACGGTGGCCTATGTGGGCGGAGGCTTCGGCGCCGGCATCCACAACGTGCCCGAGGCCGCCGTCTATGGCATACCCGTCGTCATCGGGCCCAACAACGGCAAGTTTCGCGAGGCGCGCGACCTGCTGGCCAACGGCGGCTGCCGCGAGGTGACCGACGCCGACAGCTTCCGCCACGTCATGGACACCTTCCTGAGCCGGCCCGGCGAACTGGCGGCGGCAGGCAAGGCCGCCGGCGACTACATACGCAACAACGCCGGGGCCGTCGACAAGGTTTTCAGGCAAGTGGCCTGGCCCGTCTGACCCCAAGCCCGCCGCATCGCATGAGCACCGGTCTGTACATTTTTCTCTACGTCGTGGGCGTCGCGCTGGCCGCAGCCGCAGGCTACGGCGTGGCCGCCGTGCGCACACGTACGGCCATGACGCGCCGCGTCGACGAGGCCCGCCTCGAAGCCGCCGAGGCCCGTGCTCGCATGGAGAGCGAGCGGGCCGCCGCCGCCGAGGCCGCACGCAAGCAGGCCGAGGCGCTGAGGGCCGAGTTTCGCGCCGTGGCGGCCGAGACCACACGCAACGAGGGCGCCCGCCTGCGCAGCGAGCACCTGGACCGTCTGAGCGACCTGCTCACCCCGCTGGGCAAGGAAATAGAGGACTTCCGCGACCGCTTCGTGAGCAGCAACGCCGCCATGGACCGCTACGTGCGCAGCCTCGTGGAGCAGACGGCCGCCGTGGGCCGCGAGGCCGACGCCTTGGCCCGCGCCTTGAAGAGCAACAACAAGGCGCAGGGCAACTGGGGCGAGGCCGTGCTCGCAAACCTCCTGGAAGTGTCGGGCCTGACGGCCGGGCGCGACTTTTTCGTGCAGCACCACACGCGCGACGCCGAGGGCCGCGAGCTCATCCCCGACGTGGTGGTGGCCTTCCCCGCCGGCCGCCGCGTCGTCATCGACTCGAAGGTGTCGCTCACGGCCTTTACCGACTATGCCAACGCCCCCGACGAGGCCGCACGCGCCGCCGCCCTGAAACGCCACGTGGCCTCGGTGCGCGCCCACGTCAAGGAGCTCAGCGCCAAGGACTACGCCACGGCCGTCGAAGGGGCCATCGGCTACGTCCTCATGTTCATCCCCAACGAAGCGGCCTACATCGCCGCCGTCACGGCAGACGCCCGCCTCACGGCCGACGCCTACCGCGCCCACGTCATCCTGCTCAACCCGACAAACCTGCTCATGGCGCTCCAACTGGCCTACAACCTGTGGCAAAGCGAGCTGCAAGGACGCAGCGTGCGCGAAATCTACGACGCGGCCGACAAGCTCTACAAAAAGTTCTGCGGCTTTGCCGACAACTTCGTGCGCATCGGCCGCGGCATCGACCAGCTCAACCAAACCTACGTGCGGGCCGAAAAGCAGCTCACCTCGGGCCGCGGCAGCATCGTCGCGCAGCTCGAGGGATGGAAGAAGAAGGGCCTCACGCCCTCGGCCGAGCTGCCGCAGCGCCTGCGCCCCGACACCGACGACGACGCCCCCTCGCTGCCCGAGGGGACCGACGGCGGCGACACCACCGACGCCCCGTGCTGACGGCGGCCCACATCCCATCACCCATCCCCACCGATCCACCGAAACATCCCCATGGACTGGCTTAGCGACACCTTTCTCCACCATTCCGCCATACAGACGGTCATCATCATCAGCCTCATCTGCGCCCTTGGCCTGAGCCTGGGCAAGCTGCGCATCCGCGGCTTCAGCCTGGGCGTCACCTACGTGTTTTTCTTTGGCATCCTGGCGGGCGCCCTCGGCCTCACGCTCGACGCGCAGATGCTCTCCTACGCCGAAAGCTTCGGCCTCATCCTCTTTGTCTACGCCCTGGGCCTGCAAGTGGGGCCGGGCTTCATGAGCACCTTCCGCAAGGGCGGCACGTCGCTCAACCTGCTGGCCTTTGCCGTCGTGGTGCTGGGCACGCTGCTGGCCCTCGTGCCGGCGTGGACGGGCTCCTCGCCCCTTTCCGACATGATGGGCGTGCTCTGCGGCGCCACCACCAACACGCCCGCCCTCGGCGCCGCGCAGCAAACGCTCAAGCAGCTGGGCCAGCCCTCGGCCGGCGCCGCCCTGAGCTGCGCCGTGACCTACCCGCTGGGCCTGGTGGGCGTCATCCTGGCCCTCATGGTCATGAAGGGATGGCTTGTGCGCCACGAAGCCAAGGGCGCCGACGACGACAAAAACGACGAAACGTTCATCGCCTCGTTCCACGTGTGCAACCCCGCCATCTACGGCAAGCTCCTGCGCGACCTCTCGGCCACAAAGGGGCTCCACATCGTCGTGTCGCGGCTGTGGCGCGACGGCAAGGTGCTCCTGCCCGGCGGCGACACACGCCTGCAAGAGGGCGACCGCCTGCTGGTCATCACCGAGCCGGCCAGCGTGGAGCAGCTCACCATCTTCTTCGGCCGCCGCGACGACACCGACTGGAACAAGGCCGGCATCGACTGGAACGCACTGGACAGCCAGCTCATCTCGCAACGCATCCTCATCACGCGGCCCGAGATCAACGGCCGCCACCTGGGCTCGCTCCACCTGCGCAACCGCTATGGCGTCAACGTGAGCCGCGTGCAGCGCGCCGGCATACGCCTCGTGGCCACCCCCGACCTCGTGCTGCGCGTGGGCGACCGCGTCACCGTGGTGGGCGAGGCCGCCTCGATACAGCACGTGGCCAAGGAGCTGGGCAACGCCGTGCAGCACCTCGACGAACCCAACATGGTGACCATCTTCCTGGGCATCGTGCTGGGCCTCGTGCTGGGCAGCGTGCCCATCGCCGTGCCCGGCATGAGCTACCCCGTGCAGCTCGGCCTGGCCGGCGGCCCCATCGTCATGGGCATCCTCATCGGCACGTACGGGCCCCGCTTCCACATGGTAGCCTATACCACCACGAGCGCCAACCTCATGCTGCGCTCGCTGGGCCTCTCCACCTATCTGGCCTGCCTCGGCCTCGATGCGGGCGCGGGCTTCGTCGAAACGGTGATGCGCCCCGCCGCCCTGGGCTGGATGGGCCTCAGCGTGCTCATCGCCATGGTGCCCGTCATGATCGTCTCGGTGGTGGCCGTGAAATGCTACAGGAAAAGCTTCGCCGCCACGGCGGGCATGCTCTGCGGAGCCATGGCCAACCCCATCGCCCTGGGCTACGTGAGCGACACCACGCAGGGCGACAAGGCCTATGTGGCCTATGCCACGGTCTATCCCCTCTGCATGTTCCTGCGCGTCATCATTGCGCAGGTCATCGTCATGCTCTGGTTCACCTGACGGCTCCCGGGCCGACAACCTGTCGGGGCCTGCCGGGCATCAGCGCTTTTGCTGGTCCGGCAGGCCCCGATTGTTATCTTTTTTGCGCCCGGATCTTTGCAACTCCGGCCCAACTGCGCTAACTTTGCCGCTCGGATTGAAAAGAAAGCCGTCTATGGAACAAACATACCGCCTCGGTCTCGACGCAGGCTCCACCACGCTCAAGCTGGCCCTGCTCGACGACGGGGGCCGTCTCGTCTTCTCACGCTACGAACGCCACCACGCCAAGGTGGGCGAAACGCTGGCCGCGCTGCTGGCCGACGCCCGCGCCACCGTGGGCGACGTCAGCGTTGTGCCCCACGTCACCGGCTCGGTGGGCATGGGCATCGCCGAGGCATGCGGCCTGCCCTTCGTCCAGGAGGTCGTGGCCGCCACCAACTACATCCGCCGCCACCACGCCTCGGCCGCCACGCTCATCGACATCGGCGGCGAGGACGCCAAAGTGGTCTTTTTCCGCGACGGCGAGGCCACAGACCTGCGCATGAACGGCAACTGCGCGGGCGGCACGGGCGCCTTTATCGACCAGATGGCCATCCTGCTGGGCGTGCCCGTCGGGCAGCTGGACGAGCTGGCCCTCGGCGCCAGCCACATCTATCCCATCGCCTCGCGCTGCGGCGTCTTCAGCAAGACCGACATACAGAACCTTATCGCCAAAAACGCGGGGCGTGCCGACATTGCTGCCTCTATCTTCCACGCCGTGGCCGTGCAGACGGTGGTCACGCTGGCCCACGGCTGCGAAATAGGGGCCCCGCTCCTTTTCTGCGGCGGCCCGCTCACGTTCCTTACCGCGCTGCGCAAGGCTTTTACCGACTATCTCCACCTTTCTCCCTCCGACATCATCCTGCCCGCGAACGCCCACCTCGTCCCGGCGTGGGGCGCAGCCCTCTCGGCCGACCCCGCACCGTCCACGAGCCTCTCGGCGCTGGCCGCCCTCACCCAGGCCCGCCCGGCTGCCGCCGGCGCCCTGACGGCGGGCCTGCCGCCCATCTTCGACGGCGAGGACGACTACCGCCGCTGGTGCCAGCGCATCGGCAGCGGCACCATCGGCGAGCGCCCCCTGCGCCCGGGACGCGAAGAGGTGACGCTCGGCGTCGACTCGGGCTCCACCACCACCAAAGTGGTGATGCTCAACAGCCGCGACGAGATTGTCTTTTCCTACTACCACCCCAACGAGGGCGACCCCGTGGCCGCCGTCGAGCGGGGCCTCACGCTCTTTGCCGAAGCCTGCGACCGCGCGGGCACCGACGCCGTCATCACGGGCAGCTGCTCGACGGGCTACGGCGAAGACCTCATCAAGGCCGCCTTCCGCCTGGACGACGGCATCATCGAAACCATTGCCCACTACACGGCAGCCCGCCACCTGTGTCCCGACGTCTCCTTCATCCTCGACATCGGGGGGCAGGACATGAAGGCCCTCTTCGTCCACGACGGCGTTATCAACCGCGTGGAGATCAACGAGGCCTGCTCGTCGGGCTGCGGCTCTTTCATCGAGACGTTCGCCCGCTCGCTGGGCTACGATGCGGCCGCCTTTGCCCGCGAGGCCTGCTTGGCCCGCCGGCCCTACGACCTGGGCACGCGCTGCACCGTCTTCATGAACTCCAAGGTGAAGCAGGCGCTGCGCGAAGGCGCCACCCTGCGCGACATTGCGGCCGGCCTGTCCTATTCCGTCGTCAAAAACTGCCTCTACAAGGTGCTCCGCCTGAAAAACACCGACGAGCTGGGCCCCCACGTGGTCGTGCAGGGCGGAACGATGAAGAACGACTCGGTCGTGCGCGCCTTCGAACGCCTCACGGGCCGCAAGGTGACGCGCAGCAGCCGCCCCGAGCTGATGGGTGCCGTGGGCTGCGCGCTCCACGCCCGCCGCTTTGCCCATGAAGGGGTGCGGCCGCGCGAACTGACGGCCCGCTCGGCCTGCCAGAGCGTGCAGCGCCGGTGCCACGGCTGCGAGAACGGCTGCGCCGTGACCGTCTACCGCTTTGCCGGGGGCAACCGCTACTACGCCGGCAACCGCTGCGAGAAAGTGTTCAGCAACAAGGGGAGCGGCCACGCCCCCGGCCGCAACGCCTACGACGAAAAGCTGCGCCTGCTCTTCGACCGCACGGCCGACGTGGCCCGCCCGCGCGCCACCGTGGGCATACCGCGCTGCCTCAACATGTACGAGGAATATCCCTTCTGGCATACGCTCCTCACGCGCTGCGGCCTGCGCGTCGTGCTCTCCCCGCCCTCGTCGATGGCGGCCTACGAGGCCTCGGCCCGCCTCGTCATGTCGGACAACATCTGCTTCCCGGCCAAACTCGTGCACAGCCACATCCGCGACCTGGCCCGGCGCGGCGTCGACCGCGTGTTCATGCCCTTTGTGGTCTACGAAAAGCCCGAGGGCGGCGCCAACAGCTACAACTGCCCCATCGTGACGGGCTATTCGGAGGTGGTGCGCAGCGTGCAGGGCGGCTCCGTGCCCGTCGACTCGCCCGTCGTCACGTTCAAGGACCGCCGCCTGCTCTTCCGCCAGTGCCGCACGTACCTCGTGGGGCTGGGCGTGCCGGCCGGCGAGGTGAAAACGGCCTTCCGCGCGGCCCTGGCCGAGGAGGAACGCTTCCGCACGGCCCTGGTCGAGGCCAACCGCGCCATCCTGCGCGAGAGCCGGGCCCGCGGCGAGCTTACGGTGCTGCTGGCCGGCCGCCCCTACCACGCCGACCCCCTCATCCAGCACCGCCTGTCGGAGATGGTGGCCGGGCTGGGCGCGGGCGTCGTCACCGACGACCTGGTGCGCGCCGAAGACGTCGCCACCGACGACGCCCACTACGTGCCGCAGTGGGCCTATGCCAACCGCATCCTGAAAGCAGCGGGGTGGGTGGCCCGGCAAGGGCCCGACGTGCAGTGCATGCAGATGACGTCGTTCGGCTGCGGCCCCGACGCCTTCCTCACCGACGAGACACGCCAGCTCCTGGCCCGCCACGGCAAGACGCTCACGCTGCTGAAAATAGACGACGTGAGCAACACGGGCTCCATCCGCCTGCGTGTGCGCTCGGCCGTGGAGAGCCTGCGCCTGGCCCTGCCCCACACAGCGAAAGCCGCGGCCGCTCCCTTTGCCACGACGCCGCCCTTTGGCCGTGCCGACCGCCGGCGCAAGATTGTGGCCCCGTTCTTCACCCCCTTCTTCTCGCCCCTTGTGCCCGCCCTCATGCGCCTGGCGGGCTACGACGTCGACAACCTGCCGCCGAGCGACGCGCAGTCGGCCGAATGGGGCCTGCGCTACGCCAACAACGAGGTGTGCTACCCCGCCACGCTCATCGTGGGCGACGTCGTCAAGGCCTTCAAGTCGGGGCAGTACGACCCGGCGACGACGGCCGTGGCCATCACGCAGACGGGCGGCCAGTGTCGCGCGTCGAACTACATCGAACTCATCAAGCGGGCCCTCACCGAGGCCGGCTACGGCGGCGTGCCCGTCGTGTCGGTCACCTTCGGCGAGGCCCTGGGCAACGAGCAGCCCGGCTTTGGCATCAACTGGTTCAAGCTTGTGCCCGCCGTGCTGGGCGCCCTGCTCTTCAGCGACAGCATTGCCAAGCTCTATTATGCCACCGCCGTGCGCGAGCGCGAGCCCGGTGCGGCCCTGCGCCTCAAAGACCGCTATCTGGCCGAGGCGGCCGGGGCCGTCCTGCGGCACGAAACGCGCACGCTGCCCGCGCTGCTCGAGCGCGCTGCCGCCGACTTTGCCGCCGCCTCCACCGGCCACCCCGCACCGCGGGTGGGCGTTGTGGGCGAAATTTTCCTGAAGTTCAACCCCTTTGCCCAGAAAGACATCTGCGGCTGGCTCACGCAGCACGGCATCGAGGTGGTGCCGCCGCTGCTCACCGACTTTTTCCTGCAAGCCTTTGTCAACTTCGAGGTGAACCGCCGCAGCGGTCTCACGCGGAGCAGCTGGCCCGTGGCCCTCGTGCGCCGGCTGTACGGCCTCGTGTGGAAGCAGATGGAGCGCTACAACCGCGCAGGCCGGCTCCACCCGGGCTTCGAGCCCTTCCACGACGTGTATGCCGGGGCAGCCGAGGCCCGGCGCGTCGTATCGCTCAACGCCCAGTTTGGCGAGGGCTGGCTGCTGCCGGCCGAGGTGCTCTCGCTGGCGCGCCAGGGCGTCGACCACGTGGTGAGCCTGCAACCCTTCGGCTGCATTGCCAACCACATCGTGGCCAAGGGCGTAGAAAAACGCATCAAAGAGCTGCACCCCGGCCTCCACTTCCTCTCGCTCGATTTCGACAGCGGCGTGAGCGACGTCAACGTGCTGAACCGCCTGCTGCTCTTCGCCCACAGCCTGAAAGACCCCGCCTGAGGCACCGCTGCCCGCCCGACGCACCCCGGCCCACAGCCGGGGTGCGTCGTTTTATGCCGCCGGTAACAATTTTTATAGGCGGAAAATAGCCTTGTTTACCGCCCCGCGGCCTATATTTGTAACCAAAAACGGACACATCGCCATGAATCAAGAAAGCGAACCCTCCGGTCTGGAAATGCTGCGGGCTGCGGGCGCCACCGCCTACTGCGACGACCGCATCGCCTTTATCGACAACCTGAACAACCTGCCCCACCTGGGCGCCGTGCGCATCGACCTGTTTTTCATGCTGCTCTGCATGCGCGGAAGCGCCACCGTGGGGTTCAACGACCGCACGTTCGACATCGCTGCGGGCGATCTCCTCATCTGCCACCCCGACGTGTTTATCGAACGCACCCGGCGGAGCGCCGACTTCGACTTCCGCTGCATCTGCCTCTCGCGCGAGCTGATGGAGCACCTCTCCGTGTCGGGCGGCGTCACCACGTGGGATCTGTTTTTCTTCATCGACCAGTCGCCCGTCTTCTCCCTGCGTTCCGACGAGGTGCACACGTTCAGCCTCTACTACGACCTCATCCTGTCGCGCCTCACCGACCGGCCGCGGCACTTCCAGCGCGAACTGACGAACGCCCTGCTCCAAGCGTTTCTCTACGACTTCCACGACCTGCTGCAACGCTTCGTCAGCACGTCGACGGCCAAGCGCTCGCCCGCCGAAAAGAACTTCCGCGCGTTTATCAACATGCTCACGTCGACCTACCCCAAGCCGCGCCACGTACAGGACTATGCCGACCGCCTCTGCGTCACGCCCAAGTATCTATCGGCCATCTGCAAGCGCATCAGCGGCCGCCCCGCTGCCGACATCATCGCCTATTACGTGGCCCAGGACGTGAAATATCAGCTCAAAAAGACCGACAAGTGCATCAAGCAGATATGCCACGAGCTGGGCTTCCCCAATCTGTCGTTCTTCGGCCGCTTCACGAAGAAACACTTTGGCAAGCCGCCCCGCCGCCTCCGCCTCAGCGACGACTGAGCGCCCTGCCACCGCATCTACTTACCCACCCCCAAACAAAAAAGCCATGAAAACCTCCACTCTGCTCCTCGGCCTGGCCCTGCTCGCGGCCGTTCCCGCCGCCACGGCGGCTCCCCTCCACCCCCATGCGGCTGCCCCCGCCACGCCGCGCACCGCCGACGGCGGCCGCTACGTATGCGTGACGGCCGGCGTGGCCAACCTGCGCCGCTCGCCCTCGGCCTCGGGCGAGGTGCCCTATCGCGTGGCGCGCTGCCAGCTGCTGCCCGTCGTCGGCACGTCGGGCCAATGGACGTGCGTGAGCTGGCAGGGCGAAAAGCTCTACATCGCCACGAAGCTCGTGCGCAGCGTCGAGGCCGCCGTCGTGACGCCCGCCCTGCTCGGCGGCCGCTACGTCTCCGTCAAGCAGGACGAGGGCATGCTGCCCGCCCGCCTCAGCTTCGAGCACGACGCGGCAGGCCTGGTGAGGGCCCGCATCGAGCGCCCCTACGCCGACACGTCGCAGGGCGTGGCCGAAAGCGCCTACGTGGGCAAGTTGCCCGGCGGCGCCGGAGCCGTGCGCCTGTGGGAAGACCCCACGTGGATCGACGGGCTCGAAACGTTGCAGCAGCACGTCGAGGCCGCCCGCGGGGAGAGCCCCGACTTCTGGTACGAACTGGTGTACGACGCCGCCACGGGCCACTTTTTCCTCTGCGACGACGAGTTTGCCCCGGCGCCCTGAGCCCTGCCGCGCTGCGGCGCAGCGGGGGAGCGCGCTCCCCGATTTTCCAAAAAATAATGACATGCCTCCGGGCTCGAAAGAGCTCACCGACGGCCCGTTTCTGCCCCCATCCGGCAGGAACGGGCCGTCGGCGTTAAGCTCTTTTAGGCTTTATCTCGGCCGCAGCGCCGCCCGGGCCGCAGTTTTCGCCACGGCCGTCCGCTCCCGCGCTCCCGGGGGGCCGCCCGGGGCGCCGCGGGAAGTCCGCCGGGGGCGCTCCTCGCGGGCGGGAGCGGACAGAGAAAAGAAGAAATGACGCCCGGGGATGGCAAAAGCAGGCCGCTTTGTCCGCAGATGCGGGCCACAACGCAGCCCATGCAGGCCTTGCCAACGCCACAACAGGCCTTGGAAACGCAGAAACAAGCCTTGGAAACGCCACAACAGGCCTTGGAAACGCAGAAACAGGCCTTGCTCCGCCCGCAAGGCCCGCGCGGGGCGCCAAAAAACGCGCATTTCCGACGAGGAAAAGGCCGCGGCGGCTGCGGGGCCCGTCACGACGTTAAAAAACGTTCAGCCGACCCGTCTGTCCCACACGGCGACGGACGGCGACAAGGCGGAAAAAGAGGCTTTCCCTTGCCTTTTCTCTCACCTTTCGCTATCTTTGCTTTGCGAAGATAGGATGCGGTTCGGGCAAGCATGGGAAAACAAGTTTTCCCCACGCCCTGCCAACCGCCTTTTCGCTATCTTTGCTTCACAAACAGGCGGAGCGCCCCGCCCGGCCTGCGCCCACTGCGGCGCGGGCCGCAAGCCGGCAGCGCTCCCCCACACACGAAAACCACCATGCGCGCACTGCTGCTCAACACATCGGAACAGACGGGTGGCGCCGCCATAGCGGCCCACCGCATCATGCAGGCCCTCAACAA
Source organism: uncultured Bacteroidales bacterium (assembly GCA_949297215.1). Classification (GTDB taxonomy): domain Bacteria; phylum Bacteroidota; class Bacteroidia; order Bacteroidales; family Bacteroidaceae; genus Alloprevotella. Next base: position 13,370 of record CASFRV010000017.1, read on the forward strand.
AAACGGCGTGCAGGCACGCATGCTCGTGCGCGACGCCACGGGCACCGACGAGCACGTCGTACGCCTGGCGCCCTCGCCCGCGCTGCGGGCCAAGTTTGTCATGGAGCGCGCGGCCATCTGGGCCGGCAACGGCTTCAGCCGCCGCCACCTGTTCGAGATAGACCCCGCCACGCACGGCACCGACGTGACGCCCTACGACGCCTTCCGCCGGGCCGACGTGGTGCATCTCCACTGGGTGAACCAGGCTTTCCTCTCGATGGAGGGCCTCGGGCACATCTTCGCCTCGGGCAAGCCGCTGGTGTGGACGCTGCACGACATGTGGCCCATGACGGGCGTGTGCCACTACGCCCGCGAGTGCGACGGCTGGCTGTGGGGCTGCGGCCGCTGCCGGCTGCTGGCACGGCCGCGGGGCAACGACCTGTCGCGCCGCACGTTTGTGGCCAAGCAGCGCCTCTTTGCCGGGGCCCGCGTACACATCGTGGCGTGCAGCCACTGGCTGGCCGAGCTGGCCCGCCGCTCGCCCGTGCTCGAAGGGCAGCCCGTGTGGAGCATCCCCAACCCCATCGACACCGACTTTTTCAGTCCGTCGTCGCGCGAGACGGCGCGGCGCCGCCTGGGCCTGCCCGTCGAAAAGCGCCTGCTGCTCTTTGCCGCCTACCAGGTGGGCGACCCGCTGAAAGGCGTGACCTATCTGGCCGACGCCGTCGGGCGCCTCGTGGCCGCCCGCCCCGACCTGCGCGACCGCCTGGGCATCATCGTGGCCGGGCGCGGCGCCGACGAGTGGCGCGACCGCTTTGCCGTGCCGGCCTATCCGCAGGGCTACGTGCAGGGGGCGGCCGCCATGCGCGAGCTCTACCGCGCGGCCGACGTGCTGGCCATGCCCTCGATGGCCGACAACCTGCCCAACACCATCGTCGAGGCCATGGCCTGCGGCGTGCCCTGCGCGGGCTTCGACGTGGGCGGCCTGCCACAGCTCATCGGCCACTGCACTGACGGCTATCTAGCCCGCTACCGCGACGCCGACGACCTGGCCCGCGGCATCGAGGCTACCCTGCTGAGCCCCCGGCTCGACGCCCTGCGCCGCGCCGCACGCGAAAAGGCCGTTCACAGCTATTCCGAAACGGCCGTGGCGCGGCAGTATGCCCGGGTCTATGAACAAGCTATCGAAGAAACCTCAAACAGATAAATGACAGAAACAGAACCGCCGCTGAAAATAACGGTGGCCACCGTGACCTATAACGCCGCAGCGCTCATCGACGCCACCATCGCCAGCGTGGAGCGGCAAGACTACCCGTGGGTGGAGCACATCATCGTCGACGGCAACTCGCGCGACGACACGCTGGCCCACGTACACCGCTACCAGGAGCGCAACAGCGTGGCCTCCGTGCGCCACGAAATCGTGTGCATCAGCGAACCCGACAACGGCCTGTACGACGCCATGAACAAGGCGCTCGAACTGGCCACGGGCTCCTACATCGTCTTCCTCAACGCGGGCGACCGCCTGCACGACGCCGCCACGCTGAGCCGCGTGGCCCGCACCGCGCAGAGCCGGGAGCCGCTGCCCGCCGTCGTCTACGGCCACACCGACCTGGTCGACGCCGAAGGGCGCTTCGTGCGCCACCGCCGCCTGGCACCGCCGCCGCGGCTCACGTGGCGCTCGTTTGCCCGGGGCATGCTCGTGTGCCACCAGGCCTTCTACGCCCGCACCGACCTGGCCCGCGCCTGCCGCTACGACCTGCGCTACCGCTTCTCGGCCGACTTCGACTGGTGCGTGCGCCTGCTCAAAGAGGCGGCCCGCCGGCGCCTGCCCGTGTGTGGCCTGGGTGCCGTCGCGGCCGACTATCTGAGCGAAGGCCTCACCACGCAAAACCACCGGGCCTCGCTGCGCGAGCGCTTTGCCATCATGACGCACCACTACGGCCTCGTGCCCACCGTGCTGCGCCACGCCTGGTTTGTGGTGCGCGCCGTCGTGAAAAAATAAAGCCCGCAACGCGGGCCTCATCTCCCCCTGAACATGAAGACCTATACCCCCGACGAGGCCTACGCCCGCCTGGCCGCCACGTGTGCGCGCCGCGAGCTGGCCCCGCGCAACGTGCGGCTCACGCTGGCCCGCATGGGGCTCGACGCCGCCGCGGCCGACGACGTGCTGCACCGCCTCGAAGCCGAGGGCTTCGTGGACGAGCGGCGCTATGCCCGTGCCTTCGTGCACGACAAAACGCTCTACGACCGCTGGGGCCGCGTCAAGACGCGCCACGCCCTGGCGCAGCACGGCATATCGGCCCGGGCGGCCGACGAAGCCCTGGCCACCATCGACGACGAGGCCTATGCCGAGGGGCTGCATGCCCTGCTGGCGGCCAAGGCGCGCACCCTCAGGGAGAGCGACGCCCGCCTGCGCCGCCTCAAACTGATGCGCTACGCCGCGGGACGCGGCTACGAGCCCGAAGCCATCGCCCGATGCCTGCCCCCCGACGACTGACCGACGCCCTGCGCCGTCTGGCTTCGGCCCTGACGGGAGGCCGGCGCTGCGCCATCTGCGGCCATCGCATCGAAGGGGGCGGCAGCGAGGTGTGTGCCGCCTGCCTCACGGGCCTGCCCTTCACCCATTTTCACGGCTGCCCCGACAACGCCGCCGAGCGCCTCTTCCGCGGCCTGCTGCCCGTGGAGCGTGCCGGCGTGCTGCTGCGCTACCGGCCCTTGGAGCGCAGCCGCTTCGTCCTGCTCCGCCTGAAATATTTCCACGCGCCGGCCTCGGGCGTGGCGCTGGGCCGCCTGATGGCCCGCGACGTGCTGCCAACGGGCTTCTTCCGGGGCGTCGACGCCATCGTGCCCGTGCCCCTCACGCCCCGGCGCCTGCTCCGCCGCGGCTACAACCAGAGCGAAAGGCTGGCCCGCGGCATTGCCGACGTCACGGGCCTGCCCGTGGAAACGCGGGCCGTGAGCCGCGTGGTGGAGCGCCCCTCGCAGACCACGCTGCACGGCCGCAGCCGCCGCGAGAACGTGGAGGGCGTGTTCCGCCTCACCGACCCGGCGCGCGTGGCCGGCCGCCACCTGCTCATGGTCGACGACGTGCTCACCACGGGCAGCACGCTGCTCTCGCTGGGCCGCACGCTGATGGAGGCCGGCGGCGTGCGCCTGAGCGTACTCACGCTGGCCCTGGCCGGGGCCCACCACGTGGTCGAGGACGGCGGCATCGCCACGCCATAAACAAGCCCTCCGCCGCATGGACGCACAAAAATACGGCACCACCCGGTCTGTCCGAGTGGTGCCGCGCTTTTGTGTATCCGTGCGGCCGAGGGCTGGCGCGAGGGGCTCAGTCCTTGATATATTCGCCCCAGTCGGTGAGGCGCATGTCGCCCTTGCGGCGGTAGGTGTCGTGCATGGCAAAAGCGGCCGACAGCACGTGGTGGGTGTGGCCCCCGTAGCGGGCGGCCAGGCGCAGGTAGTCGCCGAGGAGGGGGCGGTAGTCGGGGTGGGCAATGGCCACGAGGGCCTCGGCCTTTTCCATGGCGCACTTGTTGCGCAGGTCGGCCACGCCAAACTCCGTGGCGACGGCGTCGACGTAGTGCTCCGTGTGGTCCACGTGCGAGCAGAAAGGTACGATGCTGCTCACGCGGCCGTCCTTGGCCGTGGAGCCGCAGGTGAAGATGCTCAGCATCGAGTTGTTCGTAAAGTCGGCGCTGCCGCCCACGCCGTTCATCATCATCGTGCCGCCCACCTTCGTCGAGTTGACGTGGCCATAAATGTCCACCTCGATGGCCGTGTTGAGCGAGCAGACGCCCAGGCGCGCGATGATTTCGGGACAGTTGGAAATCTCCGACGGGCGCAGCAGCAGGCGGCCGCGGTATTCGTTAATGTCCTTGTAGAGCTCTTGCAGATGGTCGGCACTGATGGTCAGCGCGCCCGTCGATGCCGTGGCCACGCGCCCCTCGCGCATGAGGCGCAAGGGCTCCTCCTGCAATACCTCGGTGTAGATGTTGAAGTCGGGCACGTCGGTGCAGCGCCCCAGGGCACCCAGCACGGCGTTGGCCCCCGAGCCCACTCCGCTCTGCAAGGTAAGCGAGCGGCCGTTGACATATCCGTGCGCAATGTTCCACACCAGAAAGTCGGCCACGTGGCGCCCGATCTGGTCGGTCACCCCGGTGGGCGGCGTCATGGGCCGTCCCTCGTCGGGCACGTGGCAGGTGATGAGACCGCGCACGTGCGACGGCTCCACCTCGATATAGGGCAGGCCGATGTGCTCAATGGGGTGCGTGATGCGCACAGGCGTGCGCAGCCAGGGGTCTTCGATCTCGTAAATGTCGTGCATGCCGATGATCTTCGTGCTGTGCCACGTGTTCAGCTCCACGAAGACGCCTTTCTCGGCCATACGGCAAATGGTCGGGGCGATACCGATGCCCGCCGTGAGGTAGATGCGCAGCTTTCCGCGCACGTCCTGCACGTCGACGGCCTCGATGATGCCCCAGTCGAGGCGGCCGGTGATGCCCTGGCGCAGATGCGAGGCGTTGTCGCTCAGGTTGAGGTCGGTGTAGCGCACGCGGCCCGTGTTGTAGGCGTGGCGCATCTCCTTGTTCACCGAGAAGGGCAGGCGGCGGTCCACGGCGTCGGCCGCGGCCAGCTCACCGTCGCAGCTGGCGCCGATGGAGGCGCCCGTGACGACGTCCACCTTGAAGGGACGGCCCGCGGCATGCTCGGCACGGGCCCGCTCCGCCAGGGCGGGAGGTATGCACTTGGGGGCGCCGGCCGGGCCGAAACCGCCCACACCTATCATGTCGCCGTCGTTGATGAGCGAGGCCGCCTCGCGGGCGGTCATCTCCGTAATGATCATAGGCTGCTGAAAATAGTTTTGCGGCTGCAAATATACACATTCTCTCCGATTTATACTCCAATTATTCAGCCACATGCTGCAAAACGGGGCATTAATGCAATTCTTATTCACATTTTTATAAAAAGCAGCGCCCCTCCGGCCGTGGCCGGGGGAGCGCCGTGGGGCAGAAGCGCGGGCGGCGGAAAGGGGCTCCGCGCAGCGCTTAGAAATCGAACTGTTCGAGCTTCAGCATGCCGAGGCTCTCCATCTCTCCGACATATTTCTTGAAATGGTCCGAGGCAGAGTGGGCCGCCAGCGCATCGGCGTCGGTCCACGTCTCGCAGATCATGAGCACGTCGGGGCGCGTGGCGCTCTCGAAGGCGTCGTAGGCCACGCAGCCGCGGTCGTTGAGCGAGCAGGCCGTCAGGGCTTTGGCAGCTTCGAGGACGGCCTCGCGGTTGCCCGGAGCGGGCTGGATGAAAACGTTCAGGCGTATCATATCGTTGGGGTATTGGTGTTGCTTGCGCGCGGTTCAGAACAGATAGGCCAGCTGCACCTGGAAGGTGTTGGCCCTGAACGAATAGTCCTCGCCCTGGAAACGGTGCTTGGCATACTTGCTGAGCGCGATGTTATAGGCCACTCCCACTTCGAGATGGCTGAGCACCTTGACGCCGGCGCCTACATTCCACGACGTGTTCATGCGTTCCATGCTGAAGGTCTCCTGCATGTCAGTGAAGCTCCAATGGCGATGGCCCACGTTGAAGCCAAACTGCGGGCCGGTGGCCAGATAAATGGAAGCGACCGAACCGAGACCGATGTTGTAGCGCACGTTGAGAGGTATCTCTATGCTCTTGAACGTTTCCGAAGCGTCGTCGTTGAGGTTCATGCGCCGCTGCGAATACTGGGCAGCCACGTCGAGGCCGAAGCCCAGGGGCAGACCGATGTTGAGCTTCGGGCCCACATACCAGCCATAGCGGTTCTCGGGGTCGAAGCGGCCGCCGTCGCCCTTGAAGTTGAGTTTGTTGAGGCTCATGCCGGCCACGATGCCAAACTTCACCGACTGTGCCGCGGCAGGGGCGGCCGACGCCAGGCCCAGCACGAGGGCGATGGCTAAAATCAAGCTTTTCGTTTTCATGATGTATGAGTATTTAAAATGATGACGGGAGAGGGGAGGGCGTCAGAAGCCGACCGTCTTCTCGGCCCAATAGAAGAGAATGCCTGCCAGATAGCCCGCGAAGGCCACCCACGAGATGCGTTTCAGGTACCACCCGAAGGTGATTTTCTCCAAACCCATGACTACAACACCGGCGGCGCTGCCGATGATGAGCATCGAGCCGCCCACGCCGGCACAGTAGGCCAAGAGCTGCCAGAAGAGGCCGTCCTGAGCCATGTCGCCCGCGGCTGCCATCGGATACATGCCCATGCAGCCGGCCACGAGGGGCACGTTGTCGATAATGCTCGAAAGAACGCCGATGATGCCCGTCACGAGATAGTGGTTGCCGTCGAACACGTCGTTGAGCGTCTCGCCCAAGGCCGAGAGCACGCCAATCTCCTGCAAGCAGGCCACAGCCATCAGGATGCCCAGGAAGAAGAGAATCGTACTCATGTCTATGCGCGAGATAATGCTGGTGAGGCGTTTCTGAATGACCACGCTTCCGCCCCCCTTGGAGCGCTGGCGGTAGAACACCTCGGTGACGAGCCACAGCACGCCGAGCACGAGCAGGATACCCACGAACGGGGGCAGGTGGGTGATGGTCTTGAAGATGGGCACAAAGACGAGTCCGCCCACGCCCACCCAGAACACGGCCTTGCGCTGGCCTTCGCTCAGGTCGTAGAGCACGTTGTCGGCGGCCGTGTCGGCCGTGTCGTCCACGTTGCCTTTGAGCGAGAGCGAAAGGAGATAGGCCGGGATGACGACAGACACGACCGAGGGCAGGAACAGCTCGTGGATGACGCCGCCGGCCGTGATGAGGTTTTTGTTCCACAGCATGATGGTGGTCACGTCGCCGATGGGCGAGAAGGCACCGCCCGCGTTGGCCGCGATGATGACGAGCGAGGCGTAGATGAGACGGTCCTTATGGTCGCTGACAAGCTTGCGAAGTATCATAACCATCACGATGGCCGTCGTCATGTTGTCGAGTATAGCCGAAAGGAAGAAGGTGAGCAGCGTGATGCGCCAAAGGAGCGCCCGCTTGCTGCGCGTTCTGAGCACGTTGCGCACAAAGTTGAAGCCGCCGTTCTGGTCGACCGTCTCGACGACGGTCATGGCGCCCATCAGGAAGAAGAGCGTCGTGGCCGTGCTGCCCAGGTGGGCTTCGATGATGGCGTCGGTCGAGGCGCCCTCGGGCACGTAGGCCGGGTTGAACATGTAGAGCGTCCAGCAGGCGACGCACATGAGCAGCGCGATGGCCGCCTTGTTGATTTTCAGTCCGCTCTCCAAGGCTATGCCCGCATAGCCCAGGACGAAGACGCAAACGATGATGGTTGTCATACGGTGAAAGCTGTATTAAGTTTAAGTATTAAGGATTTTCGCAGCCGCGGCCCGCGTGGGCCGTCCCCCGGGCGGCGCCATCCGCCGGAGAAAGCTCCACAAAGCAAGTAAAAAAAATTGAAAAGGCCAAAGGCGCCGCCGCTTTTTCGCCGAAAAGCGAGGGTTTTGTAACGCCTTTGTCATGCCCGGTGGCGAAAAGCGGGCGGCAGCCGCGCCGTATTGCGAAAAAATCCCTACCTTTGCAGAGCTCCTGCCCACGGGCAGAGAGCGGCCTGCCCTTGTAGTTCAATGGATAGAATAGAAGTTTCCTAAACTTTTGATCCGAGTTCGATTCTCGGCGGGGGTACGACCTTATGCGGCCGCCCGCCGCCCGTCCTGTCTCAGGTACGGGCGGCGGGCGGCCTTTTTGCGTGGCAGGGCCCGCGCTCACACCATGGGGAGCGAGTGGCCGTTGATTTTGCGATAGAGGTCGAGGGCGTAAACGTCGGTCATGCCCGAGAGATAGTCGAGCACTCCCATGATGCGGTCGTACAGACGCGGCGCGCGCAGCCTGTACTGTGGCGACACCTGGCCGAGCAGCAGACTGCTGTACGCCTTGTCGGGACTCAGCACGGCGTCGGTCATCAGGTCGAGGAGCGTATATATAATATGGTAGCCCGCCAGGTCGATGTCGGTCACCTCCTTGCAGCAGTAGATGCGTCCGCGTGCCATCTCCTCGCAGGCGCGGTAGGCCGAGAGCAGGCGCTGCGGCAGGTGGTCGATGAGCGAGCCCTCGAAGCGCCCGTCCAGGATGTCGGCCTCGGCGTCGCAGAACACAGCCACGCAGGCGCTTTCCAGCGCGTTGATGACGCACGAGCGCAAGTAGCCTATCTGGTCGTTCATGTCGGTCTCGTAATGGTAGGCGCTGCGCAGGCGCTTCTGCTCCTCGGGCGAGAAAAAGGCCAGGAGCAGGTCTTTCGTGTCGCGGTCGGAGAGGATGCGCAGCTTGTGGGCGTCCTCGATGTCCATGATTTCGTAGCAGATGTCGTCGGCCGCCTCGACGAGATAGACCAGCGGATGGCGCGCGTAGACGGGCAGCCCTCCGCGGCGCTCCGTCTCGGGGATGCCCAGCACGGCGGCTATCTTCTCATAGTCGGGCCGCTCGGCTTCGAAAAAGCCAAACTTCGACTTGGGCCCGGCCAGCGACGAACAGTGAGGATACTTGACGACGGCGGCCAGCGTCGAGTAGGTCATGACGAAGCCTCCCGGCCGGCGGCCTTCGAAACGGTGGGTGAGCAGGCGGAACGTGTTGGCGTTGCCGTCGAAATGGATGATGTCGTCCCATTCGGCCTGCGTCAGGCCGTCGCCCTCGGGCATGTGGCGGGTGCGCAGGGCGCTGCCCTTCCCCTCGGCGAAGTAGCTGCGTATGGCCCGCTCGCCCGAATGGCCGAAGGGCGGGTTGCCCATGTCGTGGGCCAGGCAGGCGGCCGACACGATGGCCCCGATGGCGCGCAGGTGGCTCCCGGCCTCGTCGGGGCGGCGGCGCAGCAGTTCGGCCGCCACGTCGGTGCCGAGCGAGCGCCCCACGCTCGACACTTCGAGGCTGTGCGTCAGGCGGTTGTGGACGAAGATGCTGCCCGGCAGGGGAAACACCTGCGTTTTGTTCTGCATGCGTCGGAAGGGGGCCGAAAAGATCAGGCGGTCATAGTCGCGTTGAAACTCCGTGCGCCGTTCGGGCAGCGGGCGGCCGGTGTCTTCCTTGCCCAGCCGGCGGGCGGAGATGAGTTGATTCCATTCCATAAGTCGTTGCATTGTTGGCTGCCGCCGTCCCGTCGGGCGCGGCCGCGTGCAAATGTAGGTCAAAAAAACGTGGCGCCGCCGCTTTTTTCGCGAAAATCGGGGTGTTTTCGCTCGGATTTCCTTACTTTTGTCCGCTTAACGAGACGCTTTGCTCATCCCATGGAAATAAAAATCGTCAACCGCTCGCGCCACCCGCTGCCGGCCCGTGCCACGGACCTAAGCGCGGGAATGGACCTGCGTGCCAACGTGGATGCGCCCATCGTGCTGGGCCCGTTGGAGCGCGCCCTTGTGCCCACGGGGCTCTACATCGCCCTGCCGCCGGGCTTCGAGGCGCAGGTGCGCCCCCGCTCGGGCCTGGCGCTCAAGAAAGGCATCGGGCTGCTCAACGCGCCCGGCACCATCGACGCCGACTACCGCGGCGAAATCGGCGTCATCCTCGTCAACCTCTCGGCCGAGCCCTTCACCGTGGCCGACGGCGACCGCATTGCGCAGCTCGTCGTGGCCCGTCACGAACGGGTGACGTGGCAGCCCGTCGAAACGCTCGACGAAACGGAGCGCGGCGCGGGCGGCTTCGGCCACACGGGACAACTGTAACCTCGCCGCCCATGCTTCTCCGCCCTCTCTTCCACTCGTTCCGCCGGGCAATCGGCCGCATGGCCCCCGCGTTGGCTCTGGCCGCCCTCCTGCTGGCCACGGCCTGCGGCGGCACGTCGCCCCGCACGTCGGCGCCGGCAGCCCCCGCCGGCGTCACGGCCCGCGCCGCCTTGAGCTACGGGCAGCAGCGGCGCTTCGACGAGCTTTTTCTCGAAGCCATGTGCCGCAAGCAAAAGGGCGAGCACGACGCCGAGCACGAACTGCTCTCGGCCGCGCTGCGCATCAACCCCGACGCGCCCGAGGCCCTCTACGAGCTGGCCCTGCTCGAGCTGGCGCGCCCCGCCGGGGCCGACAGCCTGCACCAGTGGCGCTGCGACTCGCTCTTGCGCCGCGCCGTGGCGCTCGACCCCACAAACAAGTTCTACAAGTCGACCCTGGCCAATTTCTACATCAACGAGGCCGACTACGCCCCCGCCATACGCATCGTCGAGGAGATGGCCCGCCGCGAGCCGTCGGCCGAGCTGCTCTCGATGCTCGTCTCGCTCTATGAGACGACCGACGACTACAACGGCGCCATCCGCGCTCTGAACCGCCTGGAAAAGCTGGAAGGCAAGAGCGAGACGTACAGCCTCGAAAAGTTCAAGATATATCTGCGCATGAAGGACGACGCAAACGCCTACGCCACCATCGAGGAGCTTTGCGCCGAGTACCCCTACGACCTGCGCTACCGCGTCCTGCTGGGCGACCTCTACGAGGAAAACGGCCACGACACGATGGCGCTGGCCGTCTATCGCGACGTGCTGGCCGCCGAGCCCCACAACAGCTACGCCCAGCTCTCGCTCCTGAGCTTCTACCAGAAGAAAGGCCCCGACAGCCTCTACAACGCCTATGCCGACGCCCTGGCCACCGACAGCGCCACCGACGGCCGGGTGCGCTTCGAGGTGTTGCGGGCCCTGGCTGCCGCCCAGCAGGCCGGCCACACCGACAGCCTGCGCGTGCTCGGCCTGTTCCGCCGCGCCCTCGACCTGCCGCAGGCCGACCGCTCCGTGGCCGAGCTCTGCGCCCTCTACATGTCGGCCATCGGCCTGCCGCCCGACTCGCTCGAACGCCCCATGCGCGCCATCCTGACCGTCGAGCCCGACTATGACCGCGCCCGCCTGCAACTCTTGCAGCTCCTCGTCACGCGCGACAGCATGCAGGCGGCCGCCGACCTCTGCCACGAGGGACGGCTGTACAGCCCGACGCAGCTCGTCTACTACTATTACGAAGGCCTCTGCCTCTACCGCCTCGACCGTCCCGCCGATGCGCTCGATGTGCTCGAACAAGGCACCGCACGCATCGACGCCTCGGCCGACCGCGAGCTGGCTTCCGACCTCTATGCCACGCTGGGCGACCTCTACCACGACAGCGGCCACCACGAGCAGGCCTATGCCGCCTACGACTCGGCCCTGGTCTACAACGCCGACAACTATCTCTGCATGAACAACTATGCCTACTTCCTCGCCCTGCGCGGCGAGCGCCTGGACCGGGCCGAGGAGATGGCACGCAAGGCCGTGGGCTCGGCCCCCGACGACCCCACCTTTCTCGACACGTACGCCTGGGTGCTCTTCGTTAAGGGGCAGTACACGCAGGCCCGCATCTACATCGACCAGACGCTGCGCCACGCCGGCGCCGAGCCCGACGCCAACCTCCTGGAACACGCCGGCGACATCTACTTCAAGTGTGGCGAGCGCGAGGCCGCCATCGGCTTCTGGCGCCGCGCCCTGAAGGCCGGCCCCGACGCCGACCGCCGCGCCGTGCTCGAACGCAAGCTGGCCCGCCGCGCCTACGTGGCGGGCTGAGGGGTCTGCCGGCCCCGGCGGCCACCATCCAACCATACACTGTACGACCATGACTCTTCGCAACATTCTCCTCATCGTGGCAGGCGCGGCGCTGCTGGCGCTCACGTCGTGCCGCTCGTCGCGCTCCCTCCCCAAGGACGCGCCCGTGCAGCCCCGCTCGACGGCTGCCGACTACACCAAAACCGTGACGGCCAACGCCCAGCAGGCCCGTGCCCTGACGGCGCGCGTCAAGGTGCGCCTCGAAACCGGGGGCAAGAGCCTGAGCTGCAACGGCAGCCTGCGCATGAAGCGCGGCGAGGTGGTGCAGCTCTCGCTCACCGTGCTGGGCATGGAGGTGGGCCGCCTCGAATTTGCCCCCGACGGCGTCCTCGTGCTCGACCGCTTCAACAAGCAGTATGTGCGCGCCGCCTATGCCGACCTGGGCTTCCTCGCTCACGCCGGGCTCGACTTCTACGCCCTGCAAGCCCTCTTCTGGAACGAGCTCTTCGTGCCCGGCGTGCGCGACGTGGCCACCGCAGCCCAACGCTTTACGCTCGCCACGCACGGAGAGCACACGCTGCTCTCGCTCAGCGACGCCCCTGCGCTCAACTATGGCTTCCTCACCGTCACGCGCAACGGCCTCATCGACCGCGTCACCGTCGAGGGCAAGCCCGGCGCCCCTGCCGGCCGCTTCGAGTGGCGCTACGGCGACTTTGCCACCGTGGGCGGGCGGCCCTTCCCCGCCACCATGTCGGCCTCGCTCACGGGCGTCGGGCGCGACGTGGCCCTGAGCCTCTCGCTGAGCCGCATCGGCAACGATGCCGACTGGGAAACGCGCACCCAGGTGTCGCCCCGGTATAAGCAGCGCAGCGCCGACGACATCTTCCGCGAGCTCATGAACCTCTGAGACTTCCACCCTGCATGAAACAGCTTCTCATCCTCCTAACGCTCCTGGCCGCCTGCCTCGCGCTCCCGGCCCAGACCAACAAAAACATACGCCGCCTGCAAGGCGAACGCACGCAGCTGCAAAAGAAGATAAGCCAGTCAGAGCAGCTGCTGCGCTCCACCAAGCGCGACGTGCGCACGCAGATGAACAACCTGGCCCTGCTCAACGCCCAGATAAGCGAGCAGCAGAAATATGTCGACGGCATCGGCCGCGAGGTGAGCGCACTGAACCTCGAAATTGCCGCCATGCAGAAGCAGCTGCGCGCCCTGCGCGACGATCTGGACCGCTGCAAGCGCAGCTACCGCCGCTCGGTCAACTACATGTTCCGCAACCGCATGGCCTACAACAAGCTGGTGTTCATCTTCTCGGCCAAGGACTTCCGCCAGATGTACCGCCGCCTGCGCTACGTGCGCGACTACTCGAAGTTTCAGCGCGCCCAGGGCGAACTCATAGCCCGTAAAGAGGCCGACCTGCGCAAGAAGGAGCAGGCCCTGCTGGCCACCCGCGCACAAAAAGACCGCCTGCTGGCCGAGGGCCGCGCCCAGCAAACGAAGTTGCAGGGGCAGCAGCGCGAGCGCGAGGCCATCGTGGCCGAACTGGGCAAGAAGCAGAAAGAGCTGCAACAGACCGTGGGCCGGCAGCGCAAGCAGTATAACGCCCTGAACGCCCGCATCGAAAAGCTCATACAGCAGGAGATTGCCGCCGCCGAGCGCCGCCGCAAGGAAGCCGAGGCCCGCCGTCGCCGCGAGACCGAACGCCGCCGCAAGGAAGAGGAGGCCGCACGCCGCCGCGCCGCGCGCAACAAGGGCAAATCGAAGAGCAAGAGCTCGTCGTCGTCGGGCCGCGGCAAGACGGCCACGCCGCGCTTCAACGAGGCCGACAAGGTGGACCGCAAGCTCAGCAGCAGCTTCGCCGCCAACCGCGGCCGCCTGCCCGTGCCCATCACCGGCGGCTACACCCTCTCGGCCCGCTACGGGCGCAACCTCGTGACCGACCTCTCGGGCGTCGAGCTCGACAACAAGGGCATCAACATCACGGGCCGCCGCGGAGCCAACGCCCGCGCCATCTTCGACGGCGAGGTGACGTCCATCTTCTCCTTCGGCGGCGCCTACAACGTCATCGTGCGCCACGGCAACTACTTCACGCTCTACTGCAACCTCACCTCCACCAGCGTGCGCCAGGGCCAGCAGGTCAAGACGGGCCAGAAGCTCGGCCCCATCGCCACCGACGCCTCGGGCAACGCCACGCTCCACTTCCAGCTGCGCCAGGGCGTGAGCGGCACAAAGACAACCCGCCTGCTCAACCCCGAGTCGTGGCTCGCCCTGTAACGGCCGGCGGCCGTCACCTACGCGTAGAGGCACCATCCGTGGCGCCTCTACGCGTTTTATATAGGTATGCAGGCGAAGGCAGCGCGCCGCAGACGCATTGTAGAGCCGCGATGCTGGATGTCCGCTGCGTAGAGACGCGATTCATCGCGTCTCACCCGCTCGGGGCGCAGCCCCGCACCGACATTCTTCCACCGCGTAGGGCCATCCGGGCGGTGAGAGACGCGATGAATCGCGTCTCTACGTGGCGGACTTCCCCTGCGGGGCGGGAGACATGATGCCGCGAGGCATGACGGCCTCGAAAAGGTCGGGCTATAAGTAACCTCGGGTGGAGCGCAGCGCAACCCGAGGTGGGATGACGGGTGATGATGTCGGCCTCGAAGAGGTCGCTATGCCCGCTGCGGCCTGTGGCATAGACGCCTCTTCGAGGCTCTCTTTGTTATGTGGGCCCGTACCGCGGGTTCCGCTTCGCTCCACCCGCGGCTACTGATAGCTCGGCCCCCTTGGGGCCGCTCGTGCGACGGAGGGACTAACGATGGGGACGCGAGCTACGCGGCTTACCTGCGCGGTGTGAAGTGAGTGCCGCATGGCTGTCGACCCCATAGGGGTCGCACTTTCTATAACCGCGGGTAAGCGCAGCGCATCCGCGGACAGGAACCCCACACAACTCCGACCCTATAGGGGTCGAACTTCCTCACAGCGTCGTGCGGGCGCCGGGATGTGTGGCTCGGGGCTTTTGTGGGCGATAGCACCGCGCTGTCCGCGGGTGAGCCTGCGGCTTACCCGCGGTAGTGGGAAGTTGGACCCCCATGGGGTCCCATTATAGGGTGGGTTCTGTCCGCAGGTTCGCCTTTGGCTCACCCGCGGTTATAGATGGTTCGACCCCTATGGGGTCGCCTGCCTCGCGGTGTGGCTACGGGGTCTGGGTGATATTCTGCCGCATGGGAAGTCCCTTCACCTTGTCCGCCCGGCGGTTTTTTAACACGGAGAATCGATTATTTTCGAGCGCTCGCTCCTTCGCTCGCAAATACGCGAAAATCAGAAACACCTCATTTTCAGACATATCCTTGCGACACCCGGCCGCAGGGACGCCAAAAAACGCGATTTTCGCCACTATATGGCACATTTCGGGGCTGTTTTTCCATCGGAAACAGGCCTTGGATGGCCATTTCCACCCCTTGGAAACAAAAATCCATGGGATGCTTCGGCCGAAACATCCCATGGATCGGTTGGTCCGCCGGACGGACGCCCAAAAATAACGCTGGAAGGAGCGTCGGCGTGGGCGTCCGCTTTAACGCTTTGACATATAGCGCACAGCCCCGTGCAGGCAGCTGCGCACGCTTCGGGGCAGCCGGCGAAGAGGGGGCCTCAGACGTGGCGCGTGGCGTGCAGGAGCCAGCGGCGGTCGGCCTCGTCGTCGAGACGGGGGCCGAGGGCCTCGCGCACGCGGTCGTGGTAGGCGTTGAGCCAGGCGCGTTCGGGGGCGTCGAGCAGGTCGAGGTCGACGGGGTCGAGGTCGAAGGGGCAGAGCGTGAGGGGCTCGAAGCAGAGGAAGCCCTCGTGCCGCTCGTCGCGCCGCACGAGCAGCGTGTTCTCGATGCGCACGCCGAAGCGGCCGGCCAGGTAGACGCCCGGCTCGTCCGTCACGGTCATGCCCGCCTCAAGGGGCAGGAGCGTGCAGGGGCGCACGTCCTTGCGTATCTGGTGGGGCCCCTCGTGCACGCAGAGGTGCGAGCCCACGCCGTGGCCCGTGCCGTGGCCAAAGTCGTAGCCCTCCTGCCACATGGCGTAGCGCGCCGCCAGGTCGAGCTGCAAGCCCGTGGTGCCCTCGGGGAAGCGGCAGCGCGACAGGGCGATGTGGCCCTTCAGGACGAGCGTGTAGACGCGGCGCTCCTCCTGCGTGAGCGGGCCCAGGGGGATGGTGCGCGTCACGTCGGTGGTGCCGTCGGCATACTGGGCCCCGCTGTCGAGCAGCAGGAAGCCGCGGGGCAGGAGCTCGGCGTCGGTGTCGGCCGTGGCCTCATAGTGGACGATGGCGCCGTGGGGGCCGTAGGCGGCTATGGTGGCGAAACTCAGGCCGCGGAAGCCCTCCTCCTTCGCACGCTCGGCGGTGAGCAGGCGGTCGACGCCCGTCTCGGTGAGCCCGCCGCCGGCCATGGCCTCGTCGAGGCGGCGGCGGAAGCGCACCAGGGCCGCGCCGTCGCGCAGCATGGCGCGGCGGAAGCCCTCCGCCTCGGCCTCGTTCTTCACGGCGCGCCAACGGTCAATGCCGAAGTGGGAGACGACCTGTATGGCATTGTGCTCTTTAGCTGCGGCAAACACAGCCTGACAGGTCGTGGCGTCGTCGATGTTCAGGACAGCGCTGCGCCCCTGCCTCTTGGCAAACACCTCGCGCCAGGCCTCGTAGTGCCGGACGTCGATGCCCAGCGCGTCGAGGCGGGCGGCCACGGCGGGCGTCAGCTTGCGGGCGTCGGCAAAGAGCGTGCCCCCCTGGTCGTCCACGAGCAGCCAGGCCGTCACCACGGGATTGTAGGGTATGTCGCCTCCGCGCAGGTTGAGCAGCCAGGCTATGTCGGCCCCGTTGCAGAGCAGGCAGGGTGCCTGGCTGAGGGGATGCGTCCACCCGACGGCCCGCAGCCTTTCGAGCTTCGCAGCCGCCGTCCGGCCGGCCAGCTCGTCGGGCTGCACCTCAAAGGGGGCGTCGGGCAGGGCGGGGCGGTCGGGCCAGAGGGCGTCGACGTCGGCCTCGGGCAGGGGGCTGAGCGCGAGGTAGGGGGCAAACTGCTTTTCAAGGTCGAGAAAGTCGGCGTGCGCGATGAGCTCATACGGCACGGCCACCTCGCCACTGATGTGCAGCCCGTGCAACCACTCGGCCGGCGTGGGCACGCCGGCCGCCCCCTCGCGCATCAGGCTGAAGGGCGTGCCGCGGAGCGCCTCCTCGGCCGCGAGCCAATAGCGCGAGTCGGTCCAGAGCGCGGCGTCGGCCGCCGTGACGACGGCCGTGCCGGCCGAACCCGTAAAGCCCGTGAGCCACTCGCGCAGCTTCCAGCGGTCGAGGGGATACTCGTTGCCGTGGGGGTCGCCCGTGGGCACAACGACGGCGGCCCATCCGCGGGCGGCCATCAGGCGGCGCAGGGCCGCCACTCTTTCGGTGATGTGTGAACCATTCATACGTGTGTCTTTTTTTAAAACAAAGCGCGGCGGCAGAGCCCGCAGGCCGCGGCCGCCGCAGGAAAGGGCGCACAGACGGGCCCCTCGCCGCAAAGGTACGACAACCTGCGCCACATGCCGGACATTTAGCCTTTATTAAAGAAAAAAGCCCCGGCCGCTCCGTCGGCAGCCGAGGGATTATTCGTAATTTTGCTACGCGGTTGAGCGGGAGAGCCCGCGCCCCGGGCCGGCCGCCGCACGCGCCACGGCCGGGGCCGCACGAAACGACAACGACAACTTTTCTATAAAACATTACGACTATGGAATTTCTGACAAACGAGAAACTGACAATCGTCGGCGCCGCCGGCATGATCGGTTCTAACATGGCCCAGTGTGCAGCCATGATGCGTCTCACCCCCAACATCTGCCTGTACGACGTTTACGCCCCGGGCCTGGAAGGCGTGGTCGAGGAGATGCGCCACTGCGGTTTCGAGGGTGTCAACTTTACGTTCACCACCGACGTGAAGGAAGCCCTCACGGGTTCCAAATACATCATATCGTCGGGCGGCGCTCCCCGCAAGCAGGGCATGACGCGCGAAGACCTGCTCAAGGGCAACGCCGGCGTGGCCGAGCAGCTCGGTAAAGACATCAAGAGCTACTGCCCCGACGTGAAGCACGTGGTCATCATCTTCAACCCCGCCGACATCACGGGCCTCGTGACGCTGCTGTGGTCGGGCCTGAAGCCCTCGCAGGTGACGACGCTCGCCGCCCTCGACAGCATCCGCCTGCAAAGCGAGCTGGCCAAGCACTTCGGCGTGGAGCAGAGCCGCGTGACGGGCTGCCGCACCTATGGCGGCCACGGCGAGCAGATGGCTGTATTCGCCTCGACGGCCAAGGTGGACGGCACGCCCCTGACCGACCTCATCGGCACCGACAAGCTGACGAAAGAGCAGTGGGCCGACATCCAGCAGAAGGTCGTGAAGGGCGGAGCCAACATCATCAACCTGCGCGGACGTTCGTCGTTCCAGAGCCCGTCCTACGTATCGGTCGAGATGATACGCGCCGCCATGGGCGGAGCTCCCTTCAGCTGGCCCGCAGGCCGCTACGTGTCCTTCAACGGCATCGACCACATCATGATGGCCATGGAGGTGACCATCACTGCCAACGGCGCTGCCTACGAGGAGGTGACGGGTACGCCCGAAGAGATGGCTGCCCTGCGCAAGAGCTACGAGCACCTCTGCACCATGCGCGACGAGGTGATTGGTCTCGGCGTGTTGCCTCCCGTTGAGAAGTGGGGCGAAATCAACCCGAACTTGCAATAAGCCTCACCCCCCACGCCCGCTCCAAGCGCGGCGCGGACGGCTAAAACACAAAGAGAGCCGCCGGCTGAACGTTCAGCCGGCGGCTCTCGCTTTTTACCGGGGGCACAGGCCGCGCCACGCCCGCCTGCGGCCCGGCGGGTGCATTTATGACGGGCGGGGAGCGGCTCTTTCACCTTTTTTCCGTATGTTTGCAAGCCGCTCTGCGGCCGCTTCAGCAAAGAAACATGAAGAAAACAACAAAACGCAAACTGCTGATGGCGCTGCGCGCCACCTTCCGCTACCCGCAGCTGGGTCTGTCGTACCTCTTCCCGCGCAACCGTAACAAATGGCTCTTCGGCTGCCGCACGGGCTTCATGGACAACCCGAAATATCTCTTCCTGCAAGCCCTGACGGACGGACGGAAACGCTGCATCTGGATGGCGCGCGACAAGGCAGAGCGCGACCGCGTGAGAGCCATGGGGCTGCCCGCCGTACACCGCTACTCGCCGGCCGGGATATGGCACACGCTGACGGCGGGCTACGAGTTTTTCTCGCACTATGCCAACGACATCAACTACTGGCTCTCGGGCGGAGCACGCAAGGTGATGCTCTGGCACGGCGTGGGGCTGAAACGCGTGGGCGACCACGCCGGCGCCACACGCCTGGACCGCCTGCTCTCGCCCGAGCTGTTCGCCGTGCCCCACCGCTTCGTGGCGCCGTCGCCCTTCATGGCCAAACACTTCGGCTGCTGCCTGGACATACCGGCCGGGCGCATGGTCGAAGCCACCTACCCGCGCAACGACATTTTCAGCCTGGCGCCCGCAGAGCTGCGCGCCTTCGTCCGCCGCTACGACCCCGCGCTCGACGCCCTCCTCGGCCGCCTCGGGACGGGGGCCCGCCTCTACCTGTACATGCCCACCTTCCGCGAGACGGGCGAGGACTTCTTGGCCGCGGCGGGCTTCGACTTCGACGCGCTCAACGCCCTGATGGAGAAGCAGGACGCCTACTTCCTGCTGAAGCTGCACCCCTTCACGCGCTGGGACCACACGGCCCTGGCCGGCCTGCCGCGCATCGTCGCCGTTCCGAACAACACCGACGTCTATCCCCTGCTGCCCCTGACGCACACACTCGTGACGGACTACTCGTCCATCTATTACGACTACATTCTCATCCCGGGCAAACGGCTCGTGCTCTTCCCCTTCGACCGCAAGGACTACCTGGCCCGCTGCCGCGACCTGATGTACGACTTCGACGAGTACACCCCGGGACGGCGCGCCCACACCTTCGGCGAACTGCTGCACGTGCTGGAACACGACGGCGGGAGCTGCACCGACGACGCCGACATACAACGCGTCCGACAGCTCTTCTGGGCCACCGACCGACGGCTCTACCCGCAAATAGGCTGAGGCCTACGCCTCAACCCAAAAGCCCCGTGCGGGCCGCGGCGGACAGGCATCCGCTACGGCCCGCACGGGGCTTTGCATCAAGGGGCGGCGTCAGCGGTCGGGCTCGACGCGCTTCAGGCGGCAGCTCACGGGGTAGTGGTCGGAGGCGGTGATGGAGGCGTCGACCTTGCATGAGAACGGCCGCCAGTGGTCGGAACAGAAAATGTTGTCGATGCGCACGACGATGGCGTCGCGGTTGAACGACCGGCCCAGGCCATTGCCCGTGGCGCGGTAGGCGTCGGTGAGGTCGCCCAGGATGACCCGGTGCGTATAGGAGACGGGCGTGTCGTTGAAGTCGCCGCAGACGATGAGGCTCTCGCCTTCGTGGCGGCGCACGAAGCGGGCCACAAGGTCGGCCTGGCGCGCCCGCTCGACCGAGGCGGTCGATATTTTCGAAATGAGCAGGCGCGAGCCTGCCTTGACGTCGGTTTCTTCGGGCTTGTGCACCATGTCGCGATAGGTGCCGCGCTCCTCGGCCGATAGATGCATCGACTCGAGGTGACAGTTGACGACGGTGAGCGTGTCGCCCTCGGGCAGACGCAGACGGAACGCGGCGGCCCCGTTGTTCACCCCGCGGCAAATGAGCTCCTTGCCCACGATGGGCCAGGCCGAAAGGCACGACACGACGTTCAGACCGATGCGCACGCTGTCGTAATGGGGCGTGCGGCTGCCGGCGGCGTGCGTGAGCTGCTCGCGGACGAAGGAGGCGTCGGCCGTGGCCTCCTGCATGCAGACCACGTCGGCCCCACTCTCGGTGATGTAGCGGCAAACGAGGTTGCGCCCGGTGGAGTCGGTCTTCTGCCCGCCATAATTCATGACGTTGTACGTGAGCACCTTCATGCTGCCGCGGGGAGCGGGCGAGGGCAGGTTCAACGGCACGTAGGAACGCACCGTCAGGACGCAGCCCGCCACGCCCACGAGCGGTATCCACGCCCGGCGCGGTGCCAGCAGCAGGCTGACGAGGAGCATGGCCACGTCGGCCGCCAGAAAAAAGGGAAACGTGAGGCCGATGACGCCGAAGAACCGGCACCAGGCGGGGTCGAGATAGACGCTGGCCGCACAGGCCCACAGGGCGAGCACAGCCGTCCACGACGCCACCGACACGATGCGCGCCAGACGCGAGGCCCGCCGGCGGCCGGAGGGCTTGCGCCGCGGCTTAGCGGCGGCTGTTGCGGAAGAGTTCGTCTTTTTCTTCATCTGTAAGGCTGTCGTAGCCCGAACGACGTATCTTGTCGAGTATTTCGTCCACCTTCTGCTCGCGTTCCTTGCGGCGCGCGTTGAAGTCGTAGTCGGCCTCGCGGTCCTTGAAGCGGCCGGCCGCACCGCCCTGTGCGCCCTTCTTCTTTTTCAAGAGGCCGCGCACGCCGTCGCGCAGACGCTCCCAGCGCGAGCGCCGCGGCGTGTAGGTGGACCACCCGCCGAAAGGCCGGGCGCCCCTGGCCTGATGCCGCCAGTAGAGCAGCAGCAGCAAGCCGAAGAGCATGCCGCCAAGATGGGCCAGGTGGGCAATGTTCGAGTTGGAGGAGAAGGCCGAAAGCACCTCGATGACAGCATAGCCCGCCACAAAATATTTCGCCTTGATGGGGATGGGCGGGATGAGCAGCATGATGCGCTCCTCGGGGAAGGTCATGCCGTAGGCCAGCAAGACGCCGTAGCACGCACCCGAGGCACCGATCGTCGTCCACAGGTTGAGGAACTGCGCCATGGGCATAAGGCTGCTGCCCGTATCGACCATTTCATAGTTTTGCATCCCCTCAATAAAATACTGCGCCGTCTGCCACAGCTCCTGGCACACGCCCGCGCCGATGCCGCAGACGAAATAATAGATAAGGAAGCGCTTGGAGCCGAGCACCTGCTCGATGATGCGCCCGAACATCCAAAGCGAAAACATATTGAAGAAGATGTGCGTGAAGCCGCTGTGAAGAAACAGATACGTCACGAGCTGCCACACGGCAAAGTCGCCGGCCAAAACAAAATGGAGGCCGAGCAGGCTCGTCAGGTCGACGCCGTAACGCTCGAAGACGTACTGCGCAAAAAACATCAGCACGTTGATGATAATAAGATTCTGGGTGACGGGAGGAGTCTGTCTGAACATGTAGTCGTCTTTATGAGATGAAAAAACCGCCGGCCCGCGGCCGACCGCAGCAAAATTACTACTTTTCCACGAAATACGGCTTTGCCGCGCGGCACGACCTCCCCCCGCACCCGCCATACGGCCAAAACCGCCCCCAAAGCGCACAAAAAAGCGGGCCCGATGCGTTCATCGCATCAGGCCCGCCCATGCTGTACCCAGACCCGCATTTGAAATATTAAATCTGGAACAATCAATTTAAATAGCAAAACGATGAAGTTTAAACTAAACTAAACTGATTATTAAATACTTATATCAGAATGTAAAAATGATTCAATTTAATTGGATTGAAACAAATTTGGGATGAACGGGAACAATTTGGGAACAATTTACTATCTTTGCAGTGTTCAACCCAGAAATACATCTGAAGCTTATGAAAGTGACTGCATTCATCCGAAAAACGGCAAACATCTATTTCCGCCTGCGTGACGGAAAGAAAGACATCAAGGCTGCAAGCGAGCTTTCCATCAGCCCCAATCATTGGAGCCCTGAAAAGCAGGGCTATAAAGACCGTGTGGCACTGGTGCCAGAAGAAGAAAAGATGGACTTGAACCATAAAGTGCAGGCGTTGACCCGAATGATTGAAAAGGAATATAGGGATGATGCCGACAGCGAATGGCTGGGAGAAGTGATAGACAGATTCCACCACCCTGACAAATACAAGACGGAGGAAGAACTGGCCGCTGATAATCCTCCTTCCTTTGCCGAATTGTTTGACGAGTTTTTAGAGAAGCATAGCTTGTCGGAAGTGAGAAAAAAGAATTTCCGGGTGGTGAAAAGGGCACTCATGCGTTATGAACTGTTCGTGAG
This sequence comes from uncultured Bacteroidales bacterium, assembly GCA_949297215.1. Taxonomy (GTDB): domain Bacteria; phylum Bacteroidota; class Bacteroidia; order Bacteroidales; family Bacteroidaceae; genus Alloprevotella. Next base: position 35,966 of record CASFRV010000017.1, read on the forward strand.
GGAAACAAGGAGAGGGATGAAAGACTTTGCATTGGATATCAATACGGTGACAAAAGACACGCTGGCCGACATTTGGGATTTCATGGAGAACGAACACGCATACGCCGAAGAATATCCGGAAATATATGCCACCATACCGGAAAAGCGTACTCCGCAGCCCAGAGGTAAGAACACACTTATCGACTGTTTCTCTCGCATCCGTACCTTTTTTATATGGTGCTATAACCAAGGCAAGACCATCAACCGCCCGTTTGACAAATTCCCGATTGAGGAATGTTTGTATGGAACACCTGTTTATATAACCTTGCAGGAGCGCAACCAGCTTTTTGAAGCAGACTTATCCATGCGTCCGCAACTGGCTGTGCAACGGGACATCTTTGTATTCCAGACTGTGGTAGGCTGTCGTGTGGGCGACTTTTATAAGCTCACGAAGAAAAACCTCGTGAACGGTGTATTAGAGTACATTCAGGAAAAGACACGCAACCACAACCCGAGAACGGTGAGAGTGCCACTGAACGACATTGCCAAAACCATACTTGAACGCTACAAGGACTACAACGGAGATACTTTGCTTCCATTCATATCTGAACAGAAATACAATCAGGCCATCAAGGAGGCTTTCAGACTTGCCGGACTGAACAGGGTCGTTACAGTGCTTAATCCTTTAACTCGCGAGCCTGAGCAGAAGTATCTTTACGAGGTTGCCACCACGCATACGGCTCGAAGGACTTTCATCGGAAATATGTATAAAAAGGTGAAAGACCCGGATTTGGTTTCATCGCTATCAGGGCATAAGGAAGGCAGCAAGGCTTTCCGTCGTTATAGGGAGATAGACGATGAAATGAAGCAGGAACTCGTACATTTGTTGGACTAAACAATGGCAAATTATGGCTCGACGGGATTTTGAACAGTTCAAGCAGGAAATTAAGGAGACAAATCGGCTATTGGACTATACAAGGTTTTCAACGTGGGAATGAAACTTGCACCCAAGTTGATGCGCAGGTATCGGGCAGAATGTCACGGCGACCTTGCCGATGAACGGAAGATTCAAGATTATGCGGCAGATACCGATACAGCAAAATTGTTGGTAGATGAATTTCACGACATAGACAAAGATTCGATAGTTCCGGCTATGTTGGCGTGGCTGTATTACGGTAAGTGCTATGAAACGATGGTCAACCAACTTGAAGCAGAAGTGAACAATCCGAGAAACAATTTTATAGAGCAGAAGATAGCCGCAATCATGATGCGTGTTGTCATCAAGAGCAGTATCCGCAACAAGATGCGCACAAAAGAGGATTGGGAGAACTTCAAACGTGAGAAGAAAGCCATTAAGGAAGGGAATGTAATGGAATCGTGCATTGAGGAATTGGAAACCATAAATGAACCGATA
>CASFRV010000018.1 GCA_949297215.1 uncultured Bacteroidales bacterium
CTACGTGAGCGGGCGGCGCGAAGCCGTGGCCCCCGCCGGCCTTGCCATCGCCCGCGAAACGGTCTACGTCGGCCGCCGCGACACGCTTGTCAGCCCGCGCCCCGACACCGCCACCGCGGCCGCCCGGGCCGCGCTCCGCCGTGCGGCCGCTGCCGACGACGTGCGCGCCCGCCTCACGGCCTTTGCCCGCAGCTACACCTTGGAGCAGCTGGCCGAGGCCCGCCGCGTGCGCGAGGACACCACCCGCCCAGTCGAGGAACGCACCGACTATCAAAACCGCCTCTACTTCTCCCTCGAACAGCGCATCCGCCAAGAAGTGGCCCGCACCGTCCCGCCCTCGTCGCCCGAGCACGAGGCCTGCCTGGCCGCCGCCATCGCCGTCATGGCGCAGACCATGCGCGAGTATAACTTGGCACATCCGCCCGTCATTACCGACGCGGCGGAGTGAGGCATATATTAAATGTATGTTCTAAGGAAAATAGTAAATCTATTGCGAGTCAAGCACCCTATATGGCTCACACCATGCGCGTTCTGCTCTCGAATATAAGCAAATACCCGAAAAGGAAGAGCAACCATGAACCATACATGTTGGATAGTTGGCTGTCTCATGACTGCTCTTTCCTTTTCGGGTTGAGAGGTTTAATATACGTAATACTGGAAATCTCCCTTTTCTACGATATTATCTCCATCAAAAGTATATGCTGAGGCTAAGCCTTGGCCACCATATGGGGAGACAATATCGCCATTATCAAATATCATTTGCCTCTGTCCCCCAATCCACCCAACAAATTGAAGATCGTTTCCTACAAATTTGTAAATGTTGGTGTACATCTCAGAGGCTTTATCGCCTACCGACGTGACAACTTCATTTATACCGTCACCGTTCAGGTCGATAATGGAAACTTGGGCATAATAATCAGATGGTAAGCCGCCATATTCATCTAAGAACTCCGAATGTCCTGTATTGGTAAGAATGCTTGCGTCGCGGGCATTGTTCCCTTCGGCAGCAAAATAGGTAATATTAAATAGACCTTGCCTATACCTCAGAAGAATCCGTTCTCCTTCCTCTCCATCTCCGTTGATATCGCCTTTCAATATTTGGGTATTCCCCATCTCCAAGTCTGACGCAGATGATTGGATATAGTTGTCGTTTCCGATATTAAACAAGAGTTCTTCGTATTCATCACTCTTATTACGAGTAGTCCGGGTTTCAGTTACTTCTCCCTCAGCATATTCTTCTTCACTATCGGTGGCTTCTTCTGTATCATCGTACGACTCGGAACTTTCGCTGCTTCGTGTGCGATGAGATGAGGAGGTGTTGCCAATGATGCCGCAGATCATTACAATGAATGCCAGGAAAAGAATGATTTTGAGAGATATGTCTTGCGTCCTTTCTGACAGAGATCCCGTTATGTCCCCGAGTTTGGCGTAGAAGTAGGCATAAAGAAGCAGAGAGAACGAGTCAAGGAACACAAAAACGAGGCTCGTTGTGTCTTCTACGAACATCGAGAGGAGAATATATAAGCTATCAACAATGCCAAGGGTGATAAATACCCATCCGATGATGCGTAGCTTCCCGGTGTAGCAGGTTTTCAGCTTCCAACCTATGTAAAATTCAAGAAACAGGTATGCTGCAAAGAGAATAAGAAAAATCACGAAGAAGCCAACGCTATCGCTCATATCATCCACCATCAAGTTAAAGCAGAGTATGATAATATTCAGCGCGATGTAAGCCAACAGATGATTGAGGATCGGGGCTTTAATCAGCTGCAACCCTTTCAGAAACGCCCAAAGCAACATGCAGGAACCTACAACTTCGATGCAGGTGGGTATCAGTGCGGGAATGTCCGCAAAGAAATGCATCAAGTTGGTAAGGTCAATCTTCATAATTGAAATCTCGACCTCTTTTATCCAATCGTTCTGGAAGCCTGAGAGGAAATTGCCCAGTACCGCCAGCAGGAAAGCGACAAGAATGTACTTTTGCGAATATGGAATGTCTATCTTGTTCACTTCTACCGGCTCCACCGCAGCCGGCCGATAGTTGGGTCGGCTGTTGCTCCCGTGCCCGGAGCCGTCCAGCCATTCGCCGCAATGCTTGCATTTTTTGGCCACGGCCATGATTTCTTCCCCGCAATAGGGGCAACGTTTTGTTTCTGCCATGATATTGATTTTTTGATTGTGAATGGTTTTTATAAATCCCCGGTGTGTCCTTTCAGCACTTCGTGTGGCTATACCGGGGTGAGGGCTGTCAACGTGTATTTATTAGTATTGTTTGTTGACAATGGCCGCGGAATCTTCTTCCCACGTACTTTGGGTATTTTCTATCGGATACGTACCTTCGAGTAGTTCTTCCACGTCGAAGTCGTCCTCGTTCTGTTGTTTCTGCGCCTTGCCCGCTCCCACGATGAAGCCGACGAAGAAGAGCAGGACGGCTGCGACGATGAAGAGCCAGTCGGTGCCTTTGGCGCGGACGCTGCGGCTCTGGGTGCGGCCCTCCCTGACCAGCAGGAGGAGCAGCCAGATGCCGCCTACGAAGGGCACGAGCGAGATGAAGATCCACCCGCCGCTCTTGCCGATGTCGTGGAGGCGGCGCGTCATGAGGGCAAGCACCGGGACGATGAGGCCCAGCGAGAACAGCAAGGTCAGCAGGAAGCTGGTGTGGGGGAAGAGCAGCAAGTCCAACCCGAAGACGGCGCAATAGGCCAGGAGGTAGAACAGATAGCTCATCCAGAACTTCTTGCGCCCGATGGCTCCGCGGAAGTCGGCGTAGTGCTTGAAGAACGTGTCGACGAGGTAGTATTGCAGCATGCCCGCCTTGCCCGTGTCAGCCTGCTGCTCGTCGCTTGCGCGGTCGGCGTACGGCATATAGTCCGACAGGCGACGAGGCTGCTGCCGTGCGGGCTGCGGCGTTTGCCGGGGCGTGGGCTGCGGCGTGCGCGGGGCCGCGTCTGCCTTGCCGCCCACGGCTTCGTGGCAATGGGGGCACACGGTGGCGGCGGCCTCTATCTGCTCGCCGCAGACGGGGCAGGCCTTCGTTTCTTTCTTGGGCGCGTGGCTTTCTTCCGTCAGCCATTCGCCGCAATGCTTACACTTTTTGGCCGTAGCCATGATTTCTTCCCCGCAATAGGGGCAACGTTTTGTTTCTTTTTCCATTTTGTGTTTCAGTATTAGTGTTGCGCTTAGCTGAAATTGAGGTCTCCTCTTATTAGGTCGAAGACAAACTTTACAGCCACGATGATGACAATCGCCCTGACGACGGCTTTTAAAATGGCCATCCCCCAGCCTGAGGATTTACCCGCTTCTCCTGCGGTTGCGGTCGCTTCATCTTCGGCCGCAGGGGCTTCCTGCCCGTCGCTTGCTTCGGGCACGGTGGGCGGCTGGTTCAGCCATTTGCCGCAGTGCTTACACTTTTTGGCCGCGGCCATGATTTCTTCCCCGCAATAGGGGCAACGTTTTGTTTCTGCCATGGTGGTATGGTTTTAAATGTTGTTGGTCTGTGTTTTTCTGCTCCGTTCGAGGATCGCCCCATGGGGCTTTCGGGCGCGGCAGAGGCTGTTTTGCTTTGGCGGGGCTGAGCCCCGAGCGTGAGCGGCGCGATCAATCGCAGTCGCTACGCGGGTGCTTGTTAGAACGCGAGCCAAGGCGCCAAGAGGATGGCTGCAAAAACGAAGAGGTCGCTCAGGCAGCCCGAGAGGCAGCCGTCGCCGCTGTCGTCATCGTCATCGTCGTCGCTGCTGTCCTCTTCTTCGTCGGGCTCCTCCTCTTCTGCTGCGCTTTCGTCGGCGTTTTCTTCGTCGGGCTCCTCGTCCGTCGCCACCATTGCTTCGTCGTAACCGCTGTCGTCCTCGTCGTCGTTTTCCCGGGCGCGATGTTTTTCCAGTTCGTGCTTGATGTCCTCGGCGGTGTGGCTTTTCGAGCCTTCCTCCGCCGCGGCGCCCTGCTCTTGTTGCTGCTCGGCGGGCTTTTCCTGTTGTTGCCCGGCGTCTTCCACCGGCAGCCATTCGCCGCAATGCTTGCATTTGCGGGCCACGGCCAGGACCTCCTCGCCGCAGAATGGGCAAGTTTTCAGTTCTTCCATGATCCGTTCTCTATGTCTGCGTCGGAAATGCTGTGATACGTCACGCGGCCCATGTCGTCGGTCGCGAAGGAGAGCGTTTCGCCGGTGATCTTCAGTTCGGTGAAGCAGGCTCCCTCTGCTGCGTCCTTGTTGTGGGAGGCATAGTGGGCCCGCGTGTCTTTATAATCGCCCTTGCGCATCTCTTCGCCGAACTCTTCCTTATCGATGAGGTCTTGTCCCAGGTTTTCGAGCGTATAGCCGAGCATCTGCCACGCCACGTCGGCATTGGCCGGCTTATAGTCGAAGTGGTCCAGGCTGACCGTGAGCGAGGAGAGGTCGTAGGTTTGATGGAGGTCGCCCATAACGATTTCCCATTCGCCCTTCACTTCGGCGGTGCTGGCGTAGCTGTATGCCAGGTCTTCGTCTTCCCAGTCCTGTTGGAAGTAGGTCCGTTCGACGAACGTACCGCCGTCGGTCGTGCCGTCGGGGTCGTGCTTGAAGGTGATGAGCGATATTTGCGTGTAGGGGTCGCCGTCCTCGTCTGTCAGCTCGCTTTTGTTGACCCAGTTGCCGTCGGCCTTTTCAGCCAGTTCCCCGTCGGAGCACGAGGCGGCCGTGAGCGTTGCACACATGAGGGCCGTGCCGATGGCCACTTGTCGGAATGTCTTTTTCACGGTGTTAAGTTTTAAAGGTGAATAGATATTGTCGGCCCCGGGGCATACAGAAAGAGCGTAAACCCGCTTGTTGCCATTTGTCTGCTGAGGCTCTGGTAAAACCCGTACACTTCAAATAAGCAGAAGCAGTCCACGCCCTTTCGGGTGTGAACGTCGTTCTGAACTTATAATCCCGAGTGTACTCAAAATTTACCAGATTTTCAGCCGAGGGACGCCGTTCAAACACGTTCAGTCGATATGTCTGTCGTTTTTAGCTTGTTGTCTGTTTCGTTCTTCCTGTTTTGGGGGTTGATGCCTCCAAAGGTAGGAATTACGGAAACGATGTGCAAGCTTTTACGCCGGAAATATTGCGTGGACTGCCTGCTGTGCTTTCGTTCGTCGTGGGGCTTCGGGGCAAAGGTAGGGAATAAGCCTTTGCCGGGCGGCGCCTCGATTGGTTCAGTTTGGTTCATTTCGGTTCAGACGGGCCGGCTTCTGCCGTTTCGTATGTATATTTCTTTATATTTGCGTCGTAAAAAAGGTAACAACGATGGAAAACGAGGAATACGTGGGGCGTGAGGCACAGGAAGACCGCTTGCGGATGGCCGTGGAACAGAGGGTGGGGCGGGCGCTCCGCACGCCGGCCGATTTCGACTATCTGGTGATGAAGATGAAGCACGACGAGGCCGAGCTCGTCAGCGTGTCGACGCTGAAACGCCTGTGGGGCTACGTGCGGGCCGCGGGGCCCGTGCGCACGTCGACGCTCTCGGTGCTGGCCCGCTTCCTGGGTTTTGCCGACTTCGAGGACTTTTGCCGCTCGGAGGCCGACGAGTCGGGCTTCCTCTCGCAGGAACAGGTGCGCGTGACCGACCTCCGTCCTGGCGACGAGGTGCGCATCTGCTGGCAGCCGGGACGCACCTGCCGCCTGCGCTATCTGGGCGAGGGCCGCTTCGTGGTGGTGCGCGCCGAGCGGGCCAAGCTGCACGCGGGCGACACGTTTGCCGCCGTGGCCTTCCGCACGGGCCACCCGCTCTATGCCACCGACCTGCGCCGCCCCGGCATCGACGGCGCGCGCGACTATGTGGCCGCCGCCCGCCACGGCCTGACGGCCGTCGAGCGCGAGGAGCGGCAGGGCGACGACTGAGGCCCCGCTCCCCCTGCGCGCGGCCCTGCGGCGCATCGGGAGCGGACGGCGAAGGCTCCGTGCGTGGCCTCGCACGCGCTGCCCGAAGCCCCGCGGCGCACGGGCCGCCGGCCGGGGCCACGACGGGGCCTTTGGGCCGAGGCATGGGACGTTTCGCCCGATCCATGGGATGGATTTGCGATTCCATGGGGTGTTTCGGCCGAACCAAGGCCACGAACGGACGAATCGAAGGCCTGCATTTCTGGTCTGAACGGCGCACAAAATGGACCCGACGGGATGTTTCTGCCATTCCGCCGGGCTTTTTTGTGCCGTCGGGGCCGTGCGCCGGGCGCTGTTTCCGCCCGAAACGGGCCGAACGGGGCGTGAAAAGCCGGCGGGCGTGGCACAAAACGCGGCGATGAGGCCCGTCGTGGGGGCAAGAGTGAGAAGAAACCTTAACGCCGCGCGGCCCCTTTTCCAGGAACAGGGCCGAAAACGCCCCCGTCCGCTCTGTTTCGACGCCCGAGGCGTGTCGCAATTTTTTGGAAAATGGGGCCCCCTCCGGGCGAAACGGGCGGGGCGGCTGCGGCCTTCGCGAAAAAAAGCGTACCTTTACGCCGCAAAAAGCAAGAACACGAAACGAAACAACAACACCGAGCGTATGAAGAAGCTACTATTCGCCCTCCTGCTGCTCCTCTCGGCGGCGGCCGGCCGGGCCGAAACGCTGCCGCAGCCGAAACGCGAGTTTCGCGGCGCATGGATACAGATGATCAACGGACAGTTTCAGGGCATGAGCCGCGACGCCATGCAGGCCAACCTGCGCCACCAGCTCGACGCGTTGCATGCCTGCGGGGTCAACGCCGTGATGTTTCAGGTGAGGGGCGAGGCCGACGCGCTCTACGAGAGCCCCTACGAGCCGTGGAGCCGTTTCCTCTCGGGCACGCAGGGCACGCCCCCTTCGCCCCGCTGGGACCCGCTGGCCTGGATGGTCGACGAGTGTCATCGCCGCGGCATGGAGCTGCACGCCTGGATCAACCCCTTCCGGGCCAAGACCAAGGGCACAACGCGTCTGGCCGCGAGCCATCCCTACGTGAAGCATCCCGAGCGCTTCTTCGAATATGACGGCCTCTACATCTTCGACCCCGGCATGCACGAGAACCGCAAGTACGTCTGCCGGGTGGCGGCCGACATCGTGCGGCGCTACGACGTGGACGGCCTGCACATCGACGACTATTTCTACCCCTATCCCGCGGCGGGCAAGCCCATCCCCGACGAGGCCACCTTCCGCACCCACGCCGCCGGCATGACCGACCGCGGCGACTGGCGGCGCTACAACGTGAACCTCTTCATCCAGATGATGCACGACAGCATACGCGCCGTCAAGCCGTGGGTCAAGTTCGGCGTGTCGCCCTTCGGCATCTACCACAACGAGCGCGCCGGGAGCAACGTGCCGGGCAGCCGCACCTCGGGCCTGCAAAACTATGACGACCTCTATGCCGACGTGCTCTACTGGGTGCAGCAGGGCTGGGTGGACTACACCATCCCGCAGCTCTACTGGGAGATAGGCCACCGCGCGGCCGATTATGCCACCCTTGTGGGCTGGTGGGCCCGCTATGCCGCCGGCCGCCCGCTCTTCATCGGCCAGGACGTGGAGCGCACCGTCAAGGCCCCCGACACGAGCAACCCGCGCATCAACCAGATGCCCGCCAAGCTGCGCCTGCAACGCACGACGCCCGGCGTCGACGGCAGCTGCCTGTGGTACTCGGCAGCCGTCGTGGCCAACGTGGGCAACTATGGCGGAGCCTTGCAGAAGCTCTACCACCGCACGCCGGCCCTGCAACCCCTCATGCCCTTCATCGACGACGACGCGCCCCGCAAGCCCCGCAAGCTGAAAGCCATGTGGATGCCCGATGGCTACTACCTCTTCTGGACGGCGCCGAAAGCCAAGCGCGAGATGGACCGGGCCCGCTTCTACGTGGTGTACCGCTTCGGGCGTAAGGAAAAGGTCGACCTGGAACGCCCGGAACACATCGTGGCCATCACGCCCGAAACGTTCCTGAAGCTGCCCTACGGGGACGGGCGTGAAAAATATACCTACGTGGTGACAGCCCTCGACCGCCTGCAAAACGAATCGAAGGGCGCAAAAGAGAAAGTGAAGCTGTAAGGGGCCAGCCCGCCCCGCGCGTTGCGCAAGCGTAGCGATGCGATGAGCCGCGCCGCTACCGTTCAGAACGCAGCTTCGCAACGGGGCATTCATCATGCCCCGTTGCGGGCGGTCATCATCAGACATAATATATAATAAGGAGTATGAAAGTATTGAAGTTTGGCGGCAGTTCCGTCGGGACGCCCGAAAGCATAAGCAACGTCAAGGCCATCGTCGAGGGCGCGGGGCGTCCCGTCGTCGTGGTGGTGTCGGCCCTGGGCGGCGTGACGGACGCCCTCATCGCCGCCTCGCGTGCGGCCGCCGCCGGCGACGACGCGTGGCGCCGCGACATGCAGGCCCTCGAAGCGCGCCACCTCGACATGGTGGAGCGCGTGGTGGCGCCCGCGCGGCGCGAAGGCTTGAAGGCCGACGTAACGGCCCATCTGCGCGAGCTCGAAAGCATCCTGTACGGCGTGAGCCTCATCCAGGACCTCACGCCCAAGACGGCCGACGCCATCGTGGCCTACGGCGAGCGACTCTCGTCGCTCATCTGCGCCGCCCTCATCGACGGTGCGCGCCATTATGACGCGCGCGACATCATACGCACGCGGCGGCAGGGCGGCAAGACCGTGGTCGATTTCGACGAGAGCAACCGCCGCGTGCGCGAGACGTTCGCCCGTCACGACGAGGTGGCCGTGACGGGCGGCTTCATCGCCTCGGACGCCGAGACGGGCGTCACGACCAACCTGGGGCGCGGCGGCTCCGACTATACGGCGGCCATCATCGCCGCGGCCCTCGATGCCGAGGCGTTGGAGATATGGACCGACGTGGACGGCTTCATGACGGCCGACCCGCGCGTCATACCCACGGCCTACACCATACGCGAGCTGAGCTACGGCGAGGCCATGGAGCTGTGCAACTTCGGGGCCAAGGTGGTCTATCCGCCCACGATCTACCCCGTCTGCCTGAAAAACATTCCCATCTACGTCAAGAACACGTTCAATCCCGCGGCCGCCGGCAGCGTCATCCGCCGCGACGCCGCGGCCGACGAGCGCCCCGTGCGCGGCATCTCGTCGGTGAACGAAACGAGCATGGTGACCGTCTCGGGCCCCTCGATGGTGGGCGTCATCGGCGTGAACCGCCGCATCTTCACCACGCTGGCCGACGGCGGCATCAGCGTGTTCATGGTGGCCCAGACGTCGTCGGAGACGAGCACGTCGATCTGCATGACACCCGACGACGCGTGCCGTGCCTGCCGCCTGCTCGACGAGGAGTTTGGCCGCGAGATAGCCGACGGGGCCATGAACCCCGCCGTGCGGCTCGACGGCCTGGCCACGGTGGCCGTGGTGGGCGAGGGCATGAAGCGCACACCCGGCATCGCGGGCAAGCTCTTCTCCGTGCTGGGGAGGGCGGGCATCAGCGTTTCGGCCGTGGCCCAGGGCGCTTTGGAGATGAACCTCTCGTTCGTCGTCGACCGCCCGCTGCTGCGCAAGGCGCTGAACGTGCTGCACGACAGCTTCTTCCTGAGCGAATACCAGGAGCTCAACCTCTTTGTGTGCGGCGTGGGCACGGTGGGCGGCAGCCTGCTGGCCCAGATAGCCGCCCAGCGCGAGACGCTCATGCGCGAGCGCGGCCTGAAGCTCAACCTGGTGGGCGTGAGCGGCAGGAGCAAGGCCGCCTTCAGCCACGAGGGCATCGACCCCGCCCGCTATCGCGAGGCCATGGGCGGGGGCGGCCCCGGCGGCGTGGAGCACATGGTGCGCGAGATACTGGATATGAACGTGTTCAACTCCGTCTTCGTCGACTGCACGGCCAGCGAGGAGGTGGCGGCCCAATACCTGCGCCTGCTGCGTGGCAACGTGTCGGTCGTGACAGCCAACAAGATTGCGGCCTCGTCGGCCTACGACAACTACGCCCTCTTGAAACGCACCGCCCGCGAGCGCGGCGTGAAGTTTCTCTTCGAAACCAACGTGGGGGCCGGCCTGCCCATCATCAACACCATCAACGACCTGCGTGGTTCGGGCGACCGCATCCTGTGTATCGAGGCCGTCCTGAGCGGCACGCTCAACTATGTGTTCAACACGCTTTCGGCCGACGTGACGCTGAGCCGCGCCGTGCGCCTGGCGCAGGAGAACGGGTACAGCGAGCCCGACCCGCGCGTGGATCTGTCGGGCAAGGACGTCGTGCGCAAGCTCACCATCCTGGCCCGCGAGAGCGGCTACCGCATGGAAGCGGCCGACGTGGAGCGCCACCTGTTCATCCCCGAGGAGCTTTTCAGCGGTACGCTGGACGAGTTCTGGGAGCGCCTGCCCGGGCTCGACGCCCGTTTTGAGCAGGAGCGCCGGCGCCTGGCTGCCGAGCGGAAGCATTGGCGCTTCGTGGCCTCGTGGAAAGACGGACGTGGCGAGGTGGGCCTGCGCGAAATACCGCAGAACCACCCGTTCTATACGCTCGAAGGCTCGAACAACATCATCCTCATCACCACCGAGCGCTACAAGGAATATCCCATGCTCATCCAAGGCTACGGCGCCGGGGCCGACGTGACGGCCGCCGGCGTTTTTGCCGACATCATGAGCGTGGCCAACATATAGCGGACGCCCACTGTGCTCCGCACAACGCAAGCCGCCCGCCTTCCCACGAAACGAGGGGAAGGCGGGCGGCATCTTTATGCCCGGCTGCGGCCGTGGCGGGCGGCTGTCGGGCGTGCTCTTATTTAAAGACGTGCAAGGGCGGGCGGCCCGTCCATACCTGCGGTACCTTCAGCCCGAATATGTGGGCGATGGTGGCGGCCAGGTCGTATTGCATCATGCTTTCCTCAAACTCGCCGCCGCGGCGTATGCCCTTGCCCGCAATGATGAACGGCACCTCCATTTCGGTCAGCGTGATGCCGCCATGGCCCTTGCCCGTGCCGCCGTGGTCGGCCGTGAGGATGACCACCGTGTCGTCCCACATCCCGGCCCGGCGGATGGCGTCGAGGATCTGGCCCACGTAGCCGTCGAGCTGTTCGAGCTTGGCGTAGTAGGCCGGCGAGTCGAAGCCTGCGGCGTGGCCCGTGTGGTCCAGCTGGTCGAAGCAGACGGCCAGCAGCCGCGGGCGGTGGCTGTCAATGTAGCCGACGGCCATGCGGCAGAGCTCGTCCTCGTCTTTCTCGTTGGCTTGGGCGTGGTGGCTGAGCGCCAGCGTGTCGACGACATACTTGATGCCGTCCCATTCGTAGAGGCAGGCCACGTCGGCCTCGGGCTCCTGCTCACGCAGTACCGAGAAGATGGTGGGCATGATGCCGCGGGCGTTGACCACGCGCGAGGGGATCTCGGGCGTGCGCGAGCCCCACGTGGTGTAGCCGTGCAGCTCCGTGCCTACGCCCATAAACATCGAGGCCCAGTTGATGGCGCTGGCCGAGGGCAGCACCGAGCGGTCGTGGAGGGTGTAGCAGCCGCGCTCCATGACTGAGCGGATGTGGGGGATTTTGGCTTTTGGCACGCTGAAAGCGCCCCAGCCGTCGATGGCGATGAGCACGACGTGGGCGGCGCGGCGCCGGGCGGCCTGCATGGGCAGCATGCCGCCAATGAGCAGGGCAACGATGGCCCCGAAAAAAAAATTTTTCATGGTCGTATCTATTATTAATAAGGTGTCAGGGCTGAGAGGGGCGCCGCAAGCTCCCGTTCCCCCCGCCGGGCGGCAGGGAGAGGCGAGGGTGCGTCGGCGAGTGTACGTGCGCCCGCCGTCATTGGTCAAGTTCGCCCGCAAAGCGGCCTTTCGGGTCGTTGCCGTAGCGGTTGGGGCCCACGTCGCTGTCTTTGAGAAGCATGAGCAGGCCCCAGTAGATGTTGAAGAGGGGAATGAGCAGATAGAGCCACGTGATGCCGTGCCGTCCGAAGTCGTGCAGGCGCTTCACGCCCGCCGCAATGGTGGCCCACAGGCAGGGCACGTAGAGCAGGACGAAGAGCAGCACCATGAGCCAGGGCAGGTCCGTGAGCGCCGCGAGGGCGAAAAGGATGCCGGGCACAACGCCTGCGCAAACCAGCGTAAGCAGATACTGCGAGCGGCGCAACCGGCCGCGAAGGGAGAAGATTCGTCGCATCATAGCCGTATGGATTTAAGAGTTAGTCGTTTCTGTATGACAAAGATAGCGCAAGGCGAGTGGAGCGGCAAGAAAAATCTCGTTTTTCTTGCCATTCCCGAGCCGCAGCCTGTCTTGGGCGAAGCCAAAGTAGCGCAAGGCGAGTGGAGCGGCAAGAAAAATCTCGTTTTTCTTGCCATTCCCGAGCCGCAGCCTGCCTTGGGAGGAGCCAAAGTGGTGCAAAGCGAGTGGAGGGAGGGGTGGTATTTCTCGTGTCAAGGCGGCTTGTTGCGAAAAACGCATACGGAGCGATGTAAATATGAATATATGCAGTAATAGTTACCCAAGGTTCCCATAAAAACAAGGGAAGTCCGTTTCGTTTTATACAATCGATATTTGCATACTTCCCGAAATATTGGTATGGCAAAAGATGTTTTGCAACATATATACCGAAATTTTTCGTTTCCATTAATTAAAGTTTGGCGAATGTTTCTTATTTTTGCCGTGTCCTCCCGACAAAATGTGGAGGCAAACGAGGCTTTGCTTTGTCCGTGGTTACAAGCTGCGGGATGAAGGCTTTGAAAATGTAATTGCATATTTGCAGAAACGACAAGAACAAATATAAAAGGAAAAAGATGAGAAAAATTGTACTTTTCGTGGCTTTGATGGTGGCTTTGCTCCCCCTCTGCGCGCAGGAGCAGCCGCCACGGCCCACTTTGTTGAAGATCACTTTCCCGCAGTCGGCGGCCATCAACGCGCTCTCCGACAACGGAAGCTGGGCCGCGGCCAGCGGTGTCGGCGAAGACCAGAGCGAGCCGGCCTATCCCTACCTGGTGAACGCCGTCGACGGCAGCCTTACGGAACTGTGGGACGACGACAACCCCGTGCAGGGCGGCATCTCTGCCAACGACGTCACGGACGACGGACAGATCGTCGTGGGTAGCTACGGCGGGCGGCCGGCCTTCTGCAACACCGCGACGAAGACGTGGACAACGCTCGCCTGCGACGACGGCGGCGTGGCCGAGAAAGTGACGCCCGACGGACGCTACATCGCAGGGTGGGGCGCTTCGTCGAGCTTCTCGGCCGACAACTATAGCGAGGTGCCGCTGCTGTGGGAACGGCAGGCCGACGGCAGTTACCGACGTGTCGATGTTGTCAACGAATGGGAGGGCTTCCCCACGCAGGACAAGACGGGGGCCAACACCAACATGCTGCGCATCGAAAACATGAGCGCCGACGGCAACGTTCTGGCCGGGGCCATCAACTTTATCTACCCCGCCGTGGCGTGCTACTACGTATATAACCGCACGACGCACGAGACCTATTATATAGACAACGCCATGACGGGCGTGGCCGAGGGTTCGTTTGTCGACCAGTCGGTCATGAGCAACAATGGCGCCTATATGTCGGGCATCATGCAGCTGGTGATCGCTGACGGCGACGAGTATGCCGCCAGCTACCTCTATGCGACTGCCGACAACGGGCTGACCATGTACAACGTCGACGCCGAGGAGCAGGACCGCGGCGGCTATGCCGTGACCAACAGCGGCCTGGTGCTGGCGTCGAGTCCCGCCGTCAACCCGCTGCGTTCGGTCTACGTGCGCTACAATTCGCTGTGGTTCGGCCTTGACGAACTGCTGTACAGCCGCTACGGCATCAACTATTACGAACAGACGGGCTACGAATACACAGGCATCGTCTGTGGCGTGTCGGACGACGAGAAGGTGATTGCAGGCATGGCGCTGACGCAGACCGACGGCTACATCATCCGTCTGCAAGAGCCGCTGGCCACGGCAGCTGCGGGCGTCAACCCGTTGGAGGCCTACGCCGTTTCGCCCGCCGCGGGCTCGCAGTTTGCGCGTTTCAGGAGTGTCACGCTCGCTTTCAGCAAAAAGGTGACGCTGGCCGCCGGCGTCGGCGCGCAGCTCCTGGACGAAGAGGGCAACCTCCTGCGTCCCTACACCATCACGCCCGGTAGCGACGGCCGCACCTTTACCATCGGCGGCCGCCCGCAGAGCCTGGAACAAGACAAGCGCTACACGCTGCGCATCCCGGCCGGCGCTTTCACGCTCACGCAGGACAACGCGTTCAGCAGCGAGGAGATCAACATCACCTACGTGGGCCGCGACGAGCAGCCCGTGGCCATGTTGCAGGCAGCCCCGTCCGACGGCGCCAACGTGTCGGAGCTGGGAGTGAACAACCCCGTGCAGATGGCGTTCGACACGGAAATCACGGTGGCCCAAGGCGCCGTGGGCTATCTCTATGAGGAGGATAACGAAACGCCCGTCTGCGAGATGCAGCTCATCTCGCAGGGAAACATCCTGACGCTCACGCCCAATCTTGCGCGCTACCTCACCGCCGGGCGCAACTACCGCGTGGTGCTGCCTGCGGGGGCCGTGACCGACATCATGGGCGACTGTGGAAACGAGGAAATCACGCTGCGATATGTCGGAATCTTCGAACCGGAGTTCGACACCGACGGCAATCTTTTCTTCGACGACTTCAACAATCCGTCGGTTTCCATGGCCACGTACCTGCTCTATGAGGGCGACCACCGCCAGCCCGTCTCGGCCATGGCCGACCTCGACTTCGACGCCGACAACAACCCGTGGAACTTCACCATCCGCGAGGACTTGAACTCGACCGACTACTTCGCTGCCTCGCATTCGTCGTATAGCCCCGCCGGGGCGTCGGACGACTGGATGTCGCTGCCGCGGCTCTTCATCGAAAACGCCGACTATCACCTCACGTTCGACGCACAGTCGTACCGCGCGGGCAAGACCGACCGTCTGCAAGTGGTCGTGCTCGAAGAGCCCGGTGGCTACACCCGCTTCACCGACGAGCTGTATGCGAAGTTTGAGGCCGAGGGCGTGACCATCTACGACGAGCAGCTGTCGCCCGGTGCCAGCGAGGAAGGCATTGCCGGCGAATGGCAGACGGTGGACCTCCCCCTGGCGCAGTTTGAGGGCAAGAGCATCTACATCGCCTTTGTCAACCGCAACGAAGACCAGAGCATGGTGTTCGTCGACAACATCCGCGTGCATTACAGCGGCGACTTCTACTTTGCCCCTACCGGCGAGGAGAACGTCGTGGCCCGCGAGAGCGCCCCGATAACCGTGCAGCTCCGCGTGACGGGCGACAAGACCTACAACGACCTCAGCGCCACGCTCACCACGGCCGACGGGTCGTACACCCAGTCCTATTCGGCCACGGGCCTCGCCCTGACGAAGGACAGCCCTGTCTACCGCTTTGCCTTCCCCGGCGAAATGCCCTTGCAGCTGGGCCGCGAAAACAACTACACCGTGACCGTCAGCCTCGACGGCAAGAGCGTGAGCCGCACCGACGTGATACGCAACCTGGCCTTTGAGACCACGAAGCACGTCGTCGTGGAGGAAGGCACGGGCCAATGGTGCGGCAACTGCCCGCTCGGCCTCCTGGCGCTCGACAACCTGAAGCGTCTCTACGACGACCGCGTCATTGCCATCGGCGTACACGGCGGCACGGGCTTCGACTCCTATCTCTATCCCGAATACACCTCGTATCTCGGCTTCACGGCCTGGCCCGCCGGCCGCGTCAACCGCATCGACACCATCTACGCCCCGATGTACACCGCAGACGGCGGCTACGAGTTTGCCTCGCCCGAAGGCAACCGGACCTTCCTCGACATTGCGCAGCGCGAGCTCTCAACGGTGGCCTATGCCGACGTACGTCTGACGGGAGCCGTCTGCAATGCTGCCGCAGGCACCATGACCCTTTCCGGCGAGGTGGCCTATGCCCTCGATCTGGGCGGCGTCAACCACAACTTGGCCTTCGTCGTGGTCGAGAACGGCCTGACGGGCCCGCAGACCAACTACTTCTACATCACGTCCCATCCCAACCTGGGCGAGTTTGGTCAGGGTGGTCAGTATGCCACCAGCATGCCCTCCATCACGCTCAACGACGTGGCGCGCAGCGTGCCCGGCAACGTCTTTGCGGGCGTGCCCGGCCTGGTGCCCGTCAGCGTGAGTTCCGACGCCCCCGTGGCCTTCTCGCAGACGTATGCCCTGCCCGAGAACGTGGCCGACTGGAACAACGCCGAGCTCGTGGCCATGCTCATCGATGCCAACACGGGCCGCGTGGTCAACGCAGCCAAACTGCCCTTCACGACGGGCGGAGGCACGCAGGGCATCGGCGATGTGGCAGCGCAGGGTGCCGTCAGCTTCACGGCAGGCCGTGGCTCTGTCAGCGTGAGCGGTGCCCGTCCCGGCGCTTCGGTTGAGCTCTACGATGCCGCAGGCCGCCGCATGGCCGCCGGCACGGCCGATGGCGCGGGCTGCCTCACGCTCCCCACGGGCGGCACGGGTGTCTACGTGGTACGCGTCGGGCAGACGGTGGGCAAGGTGCTCGTCGACTGAGCCGAACACAGGCAGGAGACGCGGGCCGTGGCGCCCCGGCGTCGGGTCCGCGTCTCCTATATATAATAAGGAGTGAACCAATACTTTTTTTACTAACTAAACACCAAGTTTCTTATGAAGAAGTTTTTACTGATGTGTTTCGCCGCGCTGCTGTGCGCGACAAACCTGTACGCCGTGCCCGGCTCGGGCACGGAGGCCGACCCCTACGTGGTGGCCGACGGCGACACGTACAGCGTGCCCACGGGGCAGAAGGTCTACATCAAGTTCTCGGCCACGGCCGACGGGACGCTCACGCTGGCGCCCGTGGAGAACGCCTGGGGCATGTACGGCTTCGTGTGCGACGGTGTGGGCCTCACCGAGAACTTCACCGACACGGGCCGCGAAGCCCAGCTTGCCGTGAAGGCCGGTAACGACTACATCATCTACAACAACGGCACGGGCTGGATAGACACCAGCGTGAAGGTGACCTTTACGGCCGGGGGCGGAAGCTCCTTCTCGATCGTCTCGTCCGAGCCGGCCGAGGGTAGCGCCCTGGCCAAGCTCGACCAGGAAAACACCATCACCCTGACGAGCAACGTCGAGGTGGGCTACGTCATGGCCGACCTGCGCGACAACGACGACCCCGATGTCTACTATGGGCTCAGCGCGGCTGTCGACGAGAGCGACGCCACGAAAATCAAGCTCTTCTACGAGTGGGGCGAAGTGCCCATGTATGTTGGCCATACCTACGAGATTACGTTGAAGGCCTATGGGTCGTATGACGACTGGCTCACCAACGTCGAGCCGATCGGCACGACGGTTGTCTCCTATATCGGCGCCACCGAGGCCGCAGCAGTCTCCGACGTTAAGGTCGTGGCCGTATCGCCCGAGCCGGGCCTCACCAGTCCCACGCCCGAGCAGATGCTGAGCTTTGCCGAAGGCCGCACGAGCATCACCGTTGAGTTCAGCGGAAAGGTGAATGTGCAGGAGTGTGTCATCATGCTGGGCTACGGAACGTCCACCGACTTCAAGAGCGTGACGACAGAGGAGAACGCCGAAGGCCATACCGTCGTGACGGCAGAGCTGCCCGACTCGTATGCATCGGAATATGAGGTAATGATGTCCATCACCGCCACCGACGAGAACGGCAACCCGCTCGTCGACGAGGACGGAGCGTTTGCATCGTTCTTTGTCGGCGGTTCCTACACGTTCGATTTCGCCATTGCCGACGGCCGCGTGGCCAACGCTTCCATGGAGGCCCAATCGGTCGAACCGGCCGACGGTGCTTATGTCGAGGCGCTCGAAAGCGTAGCCCTGACGCTCAGTGGCGAAGCTCCCATCGTTCTCACGTCGAAGGCCAATGCCGGGCTGTATAAGGGCGACGTAAAGGTGTTCGACGTGCAGCTCACGACCGATGTCGACGAGACGGGCTTTGTCACGATGGACAATAACCACGTTTATGCCAAGTTCTTCGAGCCGGGCACCGAAACGCCCGCCGTCGTCAGCGAGCCGGGCACGTATGTGCTGAAGATCGACTCCATGTCGATTGCCGATGCCAACTTCGACGAGACGGCTCCCTGGAAGGCCGGGTACAGCGGCATGGGCATCTGCAACCCCGATTGGGCGTTCACGTACAACGTCGTTGACGTCTTGCCCGAGGTGACCGACGTCGATCCTGCTCCCTACGTCGAGGGTGGCGCATACAGCGAAGCCCTGCCCGAACAGGTGAGCATCACGCTCAACGTCGAGGGGGCTACTGTCAACGCAGCCTATCTGCGTTACGGCATGAACACGCGTGAGGTGGCCGAATGCGCTGTCGATGGCAACGTCATCACCGTCAAGGTGAGCGAGGCCGCCCGCACGGGCAACAGCCTGGCCGTCATCGTCAATGCCACGGCTGCCAACGGAGCTCCCGTCGTCTACAACGACGAAGAGGGGCAGAACATCATTCTCAACTACCAGACGCCGCTCAACATCCTCGTGCCCGTTGAGGTCGTTCCGGCCGACAAGAGCACCGTCGAGGAGCTTTCCGTCGTCACCATCCGCGTGGATGAGGCTTACGGCATGGGCACGTTCGACAGCGAAAAGGAGATACTCCTGACCGACGAGGGCGGCAACACCGTTGCCACCGGTTCGTTCGACTACGATTGGAACGACTGGAACGCCGGCGTCATCACGCTCAGCAAGACGGTCACCGACGACGGCACCTATAAGCTCACGCTCCCCGAGGGCCTCTTCAATGCGCTCAACGACGAGAACGTCTTCAACCCCGAGCTCGTCTACACGTTCACCGTGGCCGGCGTGCAGCCCGAAGTGGTCAGCGTCGATCCTGCACCCTACGTGGAAGGCGGCGAATACAGCACGGCTCTGCCCGAACAGGTGAACATAACGCTCAACGTCGAGGACGTGACGGTGAATGCAGCCTACCTGCGTTACGGCATGAACACGCGTGAAGTGGCCGAATGCGCCGTCGAGGGCAACGTCATCACCGTCAAGGTGAGCGAGGCCGCCCGCACGGGCAACAGCCTGGCCGTCATCGTCAACGCCACGGCTCCCGGCGGCGCACCCATCGTCTACAACGACGAAGAGGGCATGAACATCATCCTCAACTACCAGTTGCCGCTCAACACCCTCGTGCCCGTCAAGGTTGAACCCGCCGACGGCAGCACCGTTGCAGAGCTTTCCGCCATCACCATCACCGTCGACGAGGCCTATGGCATGGGAGTGCTGGATGCAACCAAGGAAATCGTCCTCACCGACGCCGAGGGACGCACCGTGACCACCGCCACGATCGACTACGACTGGAACGACTGGAACGCAGCCATCATCACGCTCAACGAGACCGTGGCCGAGAACGGAACGTACAAGCTCACCTTGCCCGAAGGCCTCTTTACGGCCAACAACGTCGAGGGGGTATGCAATCCTGAGCTCACTTACACGTTCACCGTGGATACGTCGCTGGGCATCGGCGGCGTGACGGCCGGCTCTTCCGACGCTCCCGTCAAGGTCTACAACCTCAACGGTGTGCTCGTGGGCAGCGGCAAGGCTGCCGATGTGCTCGGCAAGCTGCCTGCCGGCGTCTACATCGTGAACGGACGCAAGGTGGTGATCCGTTAAGGATGCGATGACTTATATTTTTTCATAACGTCGAAGTGTGCCGCGTGGCGCTCGGGGCTTTCCCGTCCGGCCGCTGCGGCACACTTTTCCTTTTCAAAAACAAGATACCGACATGAAGAAACTCTTATTCCTGCTCCTGACGGCCGTGCTGTGCGCCGCGCCGCTCCGGGCCCAGGTGAGCTTCACCGACATTGCCATCCCCGCCGGCGAGGAGGTGCTCGAAGTGAGCATGCAGGGCGGCATCTCCCATTTCCGCTTCGTGGCCGACCGCGACGGCGTGCTCCAATTCAACGTGGGCCACAGCGGCATCATCATCTACACCACCGACATCACGGGCGAGGAGAGCACCCTGCTGCCCTCCGACTATCAGACCGACGGCAAGGTCTACTATGTGGCCGTGACCCGCGGCGAGACCTATCTGTTCAAGACGAGCATCCTGCTCGACCCCGTCACGATGCGCGTCTACTACGAGGGCAGCGGCCAGACCGAGACGCCCATCACCGTGCGCTCCTCGCATGCCGACGGCGACACCTACACCCTCACCGGCGTGAACCTCGAGCTGACGTTCGACCGCCGCGTCGACGTGGCGGCCCACTGGATATGTCTCCCCGACGGCAGCCGCGAGGCGATACCGGCCGACGACATCAACGCCACGCTCTTCAACCAATACTACTATTCCATCGCGCTGCGCGGCGTTGTCGGCGGGCTTGTCGACGCCGGCCGCCTGGCCGAGGGCCAGACGTTCACCGTGCGGCTCGAAGGCATTGCCGACGCCGCCGACCCCACGCAGCTCTACGGCACCGACGGCACGTTTGAGCTGAGCCTCGTGCTGGGCGCCGTGCCGGCCACGCTCCTCTCGGTCGACCCGGCCGACGGCTCCTACGTGCCCAACTATTATCCTGAGGGCGGCGAGCACAACCTCTTCACCTTCACCTTCTCCGACGAGCTCGACCCCGCCGCCGACGTCGACGTGACCGTTTCCTATGGCGATGTCGAGGCCGGCACGTTCGTCGAGACCTCCTGTGCCTACACCATCGACGGCAACCGCCTCGTGGTCGACCTGACGGGCAACCGCTTCCCCGAAACCGTCACCACTGCCCGCGGCGGCGAGTCGGCCACGGTGCTCTCTTTCACCATACGCGGTCTGCGCACGGCCGACGGGCGCAGCGTCTCGCCCAACTATGAGGGCGCCGGCACGTCGGCCATCCTGGCCTTCTACACGGTGCAAAAGGAGGAGGTGACGTTCTACGTCGACTTCACCCCCTATGCCGGCGCGTCGCTCATCGGGTGCAGCGAGGTGGTCATCTGGCTCTCGGCTCCCGTGACGTATAGCGGCGTGCGCGTCGACTGGCTCAACGTGCGCGGCGGCGAGCAGAGCCGCACCTTCACGGCCGACGAGGTGCCCTTTGTCTGGGACGACGACGAGGAGGGCTACGTGGCCCGTGTGCCCCTGGCCGGCATCGGCTTTGGCGACCGCCCCGTCACCGTCAGCGTGCTCGACGCCGTGCTTTCCAACGGCGACCCCGCCGACATCAGCGCCACGTTCAACGAGAACGTGGCGGGCATCGAGGCCCCGACGCTCTCCGGCGCCGCCGTCGTGAGCGTCTACACCGCCGACGGCCGCCTGCTGCGCCGCGCTCCCGCCGCCGGCGCCACCCGCGGCCTGGCCCCGGGTGTCTACATCGTCGGCGGCCGCAAGGTGGCCGTGAAGTAAGCCACGCCCCCCCTCTCAGGGCCGAAAGCGGATTTTTCAGCCCTCCACAGTCAGCCCCGTTCCCGCAGTGCTTCGGCCGCGCGAAACGGGGCTTGTTTTTTATCGTTCTGACGTTCAGGCGCTTGCCTCCGTGGCTCCGTCGCAAAGCCCCCGTCGGGGCCCGTTTTTGCCACCATGTGTCACAAATGGGGGCCCATCCTTGGCCCGATCCATCCCTTGGAAGCGCCGATCCATGGGGTGGAAATGAAAATCCATGGGACGTTTCCGTGCGAAACGTCCCATGGATGTGTGTCGAGCCCCCTTGTCCGCTCTGTTTCGGGCCTTCGGAGCTGTCGCAATTTTTATGAAAATCGGCCTCCCCGGCCACCGTTGCCGGGCCGTTGCGGGCGGTGCGCCGCGGCCCCGGGCTCACTCGGCCGTGAGGCGCACCACGCGGCTGTTCATCTGCCTGCCTGTGAAGACGTCCAGGCCCACCTTCATCAGGTAGTCGCCCGTGAGCGTGCGTCCGTGGGCCGGCAGCGAGGGCCGTGCGCCGGGCATGAGGTTCACCTCCTCCACGCGGTAGCGGCGGTCGGGGTCGAGCCCCGCGAGGCGCACGGCCCCGGGCCGTCCGTCGTAGCGCGGGTGGATGTCGTAGGCAAAGAGCACGCCCAGCGCGCGGTCCTTGCTCACGTAGCCCACGGCCATGTGGTCCGACGTGTGGGGCGACACGAGGCGATACTGGTCGCCCTCCATCACGGCCGGGGCCAGGCTCCGCCAGTTGGCCACCGCCTCGCGGCAGAACGCCTGTTCCCGGCTGCTCAGGCGGGCCGGGTCGATGTCGAAGCCGAGCTTACACATCGACGCCACGTCGGTGCGAAACTTCAGGCTCGCCGCGCCGTTCCAGCCCGTCACGTGGGCGCACATGGCCTTGGCCGGGAAAAACTGCGAGAAGCCCCACTGTATGTACAGGCGCTCCACCGGGTCGGTGTTGTCGCTCGGCCAGAATTCGTCGAAGTACCGTAGCGCCCCGTAGTCGCACCGGCCGCCGCCGCCCGCACAGAGCATCATCTCCACGTCGGGCCGGGCGCGGCGCACGGCGTCCAGCACGTTGTAGAGCCCGCGCACGTGGTCGGTGTAGAGGCGCCCCTGCCGCCGGCCCAGATAGGGCGACCACGCGTTCATGATGGGGCTGTTGCAGTCCCACTTGATGAAGGTAATGTCGGGGTGTTTGCTGAGGAGCTCCACCACGGTGCCCGCCACGTGGCGCTGCACCTCGGGGTTGGCCAGGTCGAGCACCAGCTGGTTGCGGAAGTAGTAGGGTTTGCGGTTGGGGTAGCCGATGGCCCAGTCGGGGTGTTGCTCGTAGAGCTCGCTCTTGGGGCTCACCATCTCGGGCTCGAGCCACAGGCCGAAGTGTACGCCCGAGTCGCGCGCGGCCCGGGTCAGGGCACCGAGGCCCCCCGGCAGCTTCTCGGGCGCCGGCGTCCAGTCGCCCAGCGACGTGCGGTCGTTGTTGCGCGGATATTTCCGCCCGAACCACCCGTCGTCCAGCAGGAAGGCGTCGGTGCCCAGGCGGCGCGCCTGCCCCATGAGCCCCCGCAGCCGCTCCTCGTCGAAGGCAAAGCCCGTGCTCTCCCAGTTGTTGAGCAGCGTCATGCGGCTGCCCGTGCCGTTGTGCAGGGCATGGCGCCGGGCCCAGTCGTGCAGGTTGCGGCTGCCGTGGCCCGTGCCCTCGTGGCTCAGCGTAAAGACGAAGCGCGGCGTCGTAAACGTCTCGTCCGCCGCCAGCTCGTAGGCCGAGGCGTAAGGGTTGATGCCCGGCACGACGCGCAGCACGTCGGCGTTGTCCACCTCGAACGTCAGGCTGAAGTTGCCCGTCCACGCCACGGTGCCCATGAGCACCGTGCCGCGGCCTTCCTCCACCGGAGCGCCCAGCCCCACCTCGAAAAAGGGCGAGGCCAGCATGGCCGCCCGGCTGCCCAGCTTCGAGTCGACCGTCTTCTTGCCCGGCTGCAACTGCTGCGACGAGGGCTGCGCCTCGCGCGCCCAGTCGCCCGTAAACTCCGTCAGATAGTAGCTCCCGCCCGGCACATAGAGCAGGGCCGAGGCATAGCGCGTGAGCGTCACGGGCCCCGGCTCGCTGTGGCGGATGTCGGTCCACGTCGCTATGACGTCCTCCTGCTCATAGGCCACATAGTGGAGCACGACGTCCAGCGGGTAGGCCTCGTCGCGCAGCACGACGTCGGTCTGCGTGCCCCCGTCGACGGGCGCCGTCGTCGACGACACGTAGCGCAGGCGTCCCGACGGGTTGCCGTCGCTGTGGGTCACGCCCAGCGCCGGTTCGAAAAAGTTGCGGCCGTCCTCGGTGGCGTAGGCCTCGTGGCCCCTTGCCGTCAGGGGCGCCAGCGCCTCCACGTCGGAGGCATGGCGCAGCTTCGGCCCGAAATAGGTTTGACACAGGCGCCCCTCGCCGTCGGTTTGCAGCACCAGGTCGGTGTGGTCCGTCGCGATGCGCAGCGTCGTTTGCCCGTAGGCAGAGGCCGTGGCGGCGGCAAGCCCCAGCAGCACGGCCCGTAAAGATGTATGCATACGTTGAAAGTAATGGTTTCCGGCGCAAAGGTAGCATAAGTGGTGATGAAAGGAGCGAAAAACGCCGCTTTTCGCTCCTTTTCTGCGATGTCCGGACCGCTAGGCAGGATGTCCGCTGCGTGTGGCGGCGATGGCGGCGAGGCCTGCGGCCCCATGGGGGCCGAACTTCCTATAACCGCGGGTGAGCCGCAGGCGAACCTGCGGAAAGGAACCACCCCACGATGACGACCCCATGGGGGTCGAACTTCCCATCATGCAAGCCGAAGCGGGCACGCGACCGTCGCGGCAGATTTGCGCGGTGTGTGCCGCGAGGCCCGCGGCGCGTGAGCCATGCTGCGGGGGCAGATGTCCGCGAGGCACGACGGCCTCGAAGAGGCCCGGCTATGAGTAGCCTCGGGTGGAGCGCAGCGGAACCCGAGGTGGGGTGGCGGGTGATGATGTCGGCCTCGAAGAGGTCGCTATGCCCGTGGCGGCGTCTGGCATAGACGCCTCTTCGAGGCTATCTTTGTAGGGTGTGTCCGTACCGCGGGTTCCGCTGCGCTCCACCCGCGGTTACTCATAGCTCGGCCTCTTCGAGGCCACCCGTGCAGCCGCGAGGTTGCCGCGGGGCACGACACCCCGCCCCGCGCACCCCATGCACGCGCCTTTTCACCACAAATATTACGATTTTTCTTGCGCGTTAACAAAAATTCACCCCCCCCGATTGCATATTTTAGGAAATGCCGCTACATTTGCACGCGTAAAGAACGCACGCCGGGCGCCCTTTTCGCACCGTAAGCCCCGTCCCGCCGTAGGCGGGCCCTCGCTCCGTTTACGTATAGCGCCCCCGACGGCGATTGTACCCGCGACATACCATTTTATCAACTTTATAAAAACAAATCAAATGCGGAAAATTACAATGCGGGGCGTCACGCTCGCAGCGGGCTTCGTGCTCGGCAGCGCGACGCTGAGTGCTCAGGGCGTAGCGTCCCTGGAAGGGCAGGTGTACACCCCTGCCCAGCTTGTGGATGGCGGCAAGTACGTCATCAAGAACGTGGGCAGCAATGAAGGTCGCCAAGGCTGGATGTTTGAGCAGGATGGCCGCCTGCACATCGACGTGGATAACAAAGACAATGCAGCCACAAGCCTGACGACCGACGCGTATGTCTTTACGGCCCACGCCGTGGAGGGGCAAACCGGCACGTATCAGTTCGAAGCCGAGAGTGGCAACTACATTCATTATGTAGCCAACATGCAAGCGCTCACGACGACGGACGCAGCCACGAACATTACGCTTGTACCGAAGACCAACAATCTTCTTAATGGCGCATTCAACCTGCAAGTGCCCGGACCTTCCTATCTGAACGTGAACAATTGGAATGGAGAAGACTTCGTGAGTTGCGTGGGATATAACGATGCAAACGACGTCAACGGCCGGTGGGAAATCTATGCCGTCAACGGAACGGCACAACCAACCGAACTGTTACCTTTCGCCACGAGCACGGTCAGCGGAGACGAGTGGACGGGCGACGAAAAGTGGTACACACTGTTCACCCGCGGCGCATATTGGACGTACAACAGCGAGACGCACAAAATCAATCTGCAAGCCACGACGGCCAGCATAGCCGATAACTATTTGTGGTGCTTCGCCGGTGACGAAACCAATGGGTATAAGATCTACAACCGTGCGGCCGGCCCGTCGAGAGCGTTGACCGTTACCGACAACAACGCCGTCGACATGCTCGAGGGCGAGGGCACGGCGTTGGCAGTAGCCTTCACTCCCGGCACCAATGCTACTAATTGCGGTGGCTGGGCGATGCGCGTAATGGGCGACGGCACCTACTATCTCAACAGACAGGATAAGAGCGACGGCAACGGCCACTCTCTTTGGATCTGGAACAACGATGCAGCCAAGAATGAGCTCGGTTCGGTCATCGCGTTCAACGGTCCTCTGCAACCTGCGACGGGTTATGCAGTAGACCTGAACAACGGAACGTTTACCCATCACAACCAATCAGGTACTTACCACAGCCGTTGGGAAAGCAACGCCACGGAGCCGCAACTCGTCCTTACGGGCACAGCCAACAATATGGAGACGAACGGAACGAACATCAATCTGTTCAACGACACGTACACGCTGACAGTTCCGCGCGGATGGCACATCGTGGACTACTCGTTCAACTTTACCAACAAGGACAACGACGCCAACATGACCGTAACCCCGACGGGTGGCACAGCTGTAACGTGCGAGGGCGAGGGTTCTGCCCGTGTAGAGGTGAATGATATCAACACCCAAATGGCAAGTTTAAGTGTATCGCACAATGCAAGCGGTGCGCACGCTGCTCAGACGTCCGACTTCGTGGTACGTATCGCTCCCGATGAGACTTCTTTGCTCGATGCCACCAAGGTTTACCGCTTCTATAACGGCCGTGCGCAGGAATACATCACCTCTGCCGGCGTAACAAAGGCCGGTGACGCTTACACGGGCAACGTGGAGACGGGCGAGAACAGCAAGAATTTCAGCATGCTCTGGACGCTTGAAGAAGACACGTGGGGATATAAGATCAAGAGCCTGAACGGAGGTGTTTATCTCGTATCTGCCAGCCGCAGCACTTCGGTGGGCGACGCTAATGCCGCAACCGTTTACGCAGTGGAGGCCGGGAACAGCGAGGCTAACTGCGTATTCCACGTCTTGGAGAGCAATCAATATATCAATGCGTTCCATTCAAGCGAAAATGATGGGCATGCAATCGGCACATATACGGGCGGTGCCAACGACGCGGGCAACCTTTGGGAGATTAGCGAGGTCACGGAGCTGCCGTTGACGGTCAGCGCCGCAGGCTATGCCACGGTGAACTATCCTGTGGCCGTACAGCTGCCCGAGGGCGTCACGGCTTATAGCGTCAGCGAGGAGAACGACACGGAGATTGTGCTCAGCGAACTGACGCTGACCGACGGCGTTCTGCCCGCAGGTACGCCTGTGCTCGTGGCTGCTGCCCAGGGAACGTACCCGCTGACGCTCATGCCCGCCAACGACGAGGCTGCTCTCGAAACGAGCTTCAACGGTACGACGCTTTCGGAGGTCATCGCCGACGACGTGAACGCCTACATCCTGGCCAAGCACGAGGGCGACGACGCTGCCAAGTTCTATGAGCTGGCCGCCAACGAGGGCGACGCCACGACCAACCGCACCCTGGGCACCAACAAGGCCTACTACGTGGCCAACGGCGCTGCCGCCGCTTCGTTCACCCTGCGCTTCGGCGGAACCACCACGGGCATCGACAGCGTCACGGCTGCCGCCGGCGCCGACACGGACGTCTACTACGACCTTTCGGGCCGCCGCGTGCTCTACCCCACGAAGGGCATCTACGTGAAGGCCGACGGAACGAAGGTCATCCTGAAATAATCGAAACGCAATCCATAACTATTAAAGCAATATCGTCATGAAAAAAATGTATATCCGCCCCGCGAGCGAAACGCTCCGCCTCGAAACCGAAGGAACCCTGCTGAGTGGTTCGACCCAGCGCATTGAGATAGGCGAAGGCACCGCCACGGGCGGTGAGGCCCTGACCGACCGCAAGACGGGCATGTGGGGCAGCGACCTCTGGGGCACGCAGGAATAAGCCACGCGCCACGCGCATCAACAAGGTTCGCCCCGTCGGGAACATTCCCGGCGGGGCGAACTGCATTGTGGCCGGCCCGGCGTGGCTGCGGGCGGGGCGCGAAAACGACGGCGGGCGGCACCCGTCGTGGGGTGCCGCCCGCCGTGCGAAGGGGTGGGGCGTGGCGTCAGAGGGCGCGGTGCAGGCGCTCCACAAAGTCGTCGGCCTCGGCGCGGCTGAGGCAGAGGGGCGGCAGCAGGCGCAGGATGTTGGTGCCGGCGGCTCCGGTGAATACGTGCTGCTCATAGACGAGGCGACGGCGCAGCTCCTTGATGTCGGAGTCGAACTCCAACCCGATCATGAGGCCGCGGCCGCGCACCTCCTTCACGCCGGGCACGCCCGAGAGGCGCTCCATCAAGTAGCTGCCCACGACGGCGGCGTTGTCGACGAGGCCTTCCTGCTCCAAAACGTCGAGCACGGCGAGGGCGGCGGCGCAGGCCAGGTGGTTGCCCCCGAAGGTGGTGCCGAGCTGCCCGAAGGTGGCCTCAAACTGTGGCCCTATCAGCACGCCGCCCATGGGGAAACCGTTGGCAATGCCCTTGGCCACGGTGATGAGGTCGGGGCGGACGCCCATGTGCTGGTGGGCAAAGAAGCGGCCGCTGCGGCCGTAGCCACACTGTATCTCGTCGCAGATGAGCACCGCCCCGCTCTCGGTGCAGGCGCGGCGCAGCCCCTGCATGAAGGCATCGGTGGCTAGGCGGATGCCGCCCACGCCCTGGATACACTCCACGATGACGGCCGCCACGTCGCCGCGGGCGAGCTCGGCCTCGAAGGCCGCCAGGTCGTTCAGCGGGAGGAACGTGACGTGTCCGCCGCGGTTGACGGGGGCGGAGATGCGCGGGTTGTCGGTGGCCTCGACGGCCAGCGACGTGCGGCCGTGGAAGGCGCGGCCCGCGGCCAGGATGCGGCTGCGCCCCGTGTGGAAGGAGGCCAGCTTCAGGGCGTTTTCGTTGGCCTCGGCCCCCGAGTTGACGAGAAAGAGGTGATAGTCGTCGTAGCCCGAGGCGCGGCCCAGGCGCTCGGCCAGCTGCGTTTGCAGATGGTTCTGCACGGAGTTGGAGTAGAAGCCCAGCTGTTGCAGCTGCGCGCCGACGGCCTCGACGTAGCGGGGATGGCAGTGGCCAATGCTGATGACGGCGTGGCCGCCGTAGAGGTCGAGATATTCGCGGCCCTCGCTGTCCCACACGTGGCAGCCGCGTCCTTTCACAATCTCGACGTCGAAAAGGGGATATACGTTGAAGAGATCCATGTTGCTTTGTGTTTTCGTGGCGCCGCGGGGGCACCGTGCTTAGAAGGCCTGCGCCTTGAGCCGCAGGCCGGTGGTTTCTTCGAGGTCGAACATGAGGTTCATGTTTTGCACGGCCTGGCCCGACGCTCCCTTGAGCAGGTTGTCGATGCAGGCGCTCACCAGGAGTTTGTCGGCGTGGCGCTCGGCGTGGATGAGGCACTTGTTGGTGCCCACCACGCGCTTCATGTCGACGGGGCGGTCCACATAGTGGGTGAAGACGGCGTCGGAATAGAAGTCCTTGTAGGCCTGCACCACCTCGTCCTCGGGCCTGTCGCAGCGCACGACGGCTGTGGCGAAGATGCCGCGGGCAAAGTCGCCGCGATAGGGGATGAAGTCGAGCTGGCCCTCGAACGAGGGTTGCAGCGTGCGCAGGCTCTGCAAGATTTCGGGCACGTGCTGGTGCTCAAAGGCCTTGTAGATGCTCACGTTGCCCGTGCGCCAGGAGAAATGGGTGGTGGCGGCGGGCTTCACGCCGGCCCCGGTGGAGCCCGTTATGGCGTTGACGGCGATGTCGCCGCCCAGCAGCCCATTCTCGGCCAGCGGGAGCAGGGCCAGCTGGATGCACGTGGCAAAGCATCCCGGGTTGGCCACGTGGAGGGCGCCCGTGATGCGGTCGCGGTTGAGCTCGGGCAGGCCGTAGACGAAGTCGTTGTCGTCGGAGGCCAGGCGGAAGTCCTGCGCCAGGTCGACGATGCGCACGTCGGCGGGCACGTAGTTGTCTTGCAGGAAGGCGGCGCTCTTGCCGTGGCCCATGCAGAAGAAGAGCACGTCCACCTCGTCGAGGGGCAGCTTGTCGGTGAAGCGCAGGTCGGTCTCGCCGTCGAGGCCGGCGTGGACGTCGGTGAGCAGGTTGCCCGCGTTGCTCGAGCTGTTGACGAAGACGATGTCGGCCTCGGGGTGGTTGAGGAGCAGGCGGCAGAGCTCCCCGGCCGTATAGCCCGCGCCGCCAATGATGCCTATGCGTATCATGTCGTTAGTGGGTGTGTCAGAGATTTTCCTCCTCGTCGTGAACGTTGTAGAAGACGCGCAGCGGCGTGGAGAGCACCTTGATGAAGCCTTTGGCGTCGTCGGCGGTCCAGCCCTTCTGCGTTTCGCCATATTCGCCCAGCTTGTTTTTCACCAGGTCGTCGGGGCTGTCGACGCCCACGGTCGAGAAGCCCAGCGGGCGCAGGGCCAGGATGGCCGTGCCGTTGACGTAGCGCTGCGAACTGGCGAGCATGGCCTCGATGTCGCGCATGACGGGTTCGAGATACTGGCTCTCGTGCAGGAACATGCCGTACCAGTTGCCCACCTGATCCTTCCAATACTGCTGCCACTTGGAGAGCGTGTATTTTTCCAGGAAGCGGTGGGCGGCAATGATGAGGGCGGGCGCCGCGGCCTCGAAGCCCACGCGTCCCTTGATGCCGATGATGGTGTCGCCCACGTGCATGTCGCGGCCGATGCCGTAGGCCGAGCCTATCTCCTCGACGCGTCGTATGGCGGCGATGGGGTCGTCGTAGCGCTGGCCGTTGACGGCTTTCAGTTCGCCCCGCTCGAAGGTGAGGCGCAGCTCCTCGGAGCCGTGGCGCGTCACCTGTTTGAGGTAGGCCTCCTCGGGCAGTCCCTGCGTGCTGTCCAGTATCTCTCCGCCGCAGATGCTTGTGCCCCAGATGCCCACGTTGTAGGAGTATTTGAGCTTGGCGAAGTCGGCCTTGAAGCCGTGGGCGTTCAGGTAGTCGACCTCTTCCTGCCGTGTGAGCACGCGGTCGCGCGTGAGGGTGATGATTTCGGTGCCGGGGGCCATGACGAGGAACGTCATGTCGAAGCGCACCTGGTCGTTGCCCGCACCGGTGGAGCCGTGGGCGATGGCGTCGGCGCCAATCTCCTTGGCGTAGCGTGCGATGGCCATACCCTGGAAGATGCGCTCCGAGGAGACGGAGATGGGGTAGGTGCCTCCGCGCAGCACGTTGCCGAAGATCATATACTTCAGGCTCTTCTCGTAATATTCCTTTGTGACGTCGAGCGTGACGTACTGCTTGGCGCCGAGCTTATAGGCGTTTTCCTCGTTAGCGCGGAGCTGCTCGGCCGAGAAGCCGCCCGTGTCGGCACAGGCGGCATAGACGTCGTAACCCTTTTCCTTGGCCAGATACATCACCGTATAGGAGGTGTCCAGCCCGCCGCTGTATGCGACTACCACTTTCTTTGCCATGTTTCGTTCAGTTTTCGTTGTTGGGTTTCGGCGCGGGGCGGCCGCGGCCCGTGCGCCAGGGGTTGGGGTGTGAGGGAGTCGCCCGCGGCCGCCGGCGACGCTGTTTCTCCTTTATTCGCGGTCGAGCCCCTCGGCCTCGCGCACGAAGCGCACGACGTCCTCGGGCAGCTCGACGGGCAGCTTCTCGTCGGGATGGTGGGCCGGGTCGTAGAGCATGCCCGTGCACACGCAGTATTTGCGGTGGGTGCGGGCCAGCACGTCGCAGTTGATGCAGCAGGGATGCTCGGGCGTGCCGCAGCCCTTCCAGTACTCGTCGTCCTGCGTGAGCTCGGCGAAGGGCACGGGCACGTAGCCCAGCCGCGTGTTGATGCGCATGACGGCGCCGCTGCTGGTGAGCCCGAAGAGCTTGGCCTTGGGCCAGCGCAGGCGGCTCAGCGTGAAGGCCGTCTCCTTGATGCGCGTGGCCAGATGGTGGCCGCGGAACTTGGGCACGACGATGAGGCCCGAATTGGCCACATAGTGCTTGTTTTCCCAGCTCTCGATGTAGCAGAAGCCGGCAAACTCCTCGCCGTAGAGGGCGATGATGGCCTTGCGCTCGCGCATCTTTGTGGCCACATACTCGTGCGTGCGCGAGGCGATGCCCGAGCCGCGCACCTTGGCGGCCTCGGTGATGGTTGTCAGGATGGTATCAACGTATTTCTCGTGCGAGGCGTCGGCCACCAGCACGCGGATACCGTCGTTATATTCTTGCATGTCTGTGTTGTGTTGAAATCGGTGGAATGGACGGGTGCCCCTCAGAGGTGTACGCTCTTGATGGCGGGGATGAACGTGGCGAGCTCGTCGACGAGCTGCTGCGGCGTGAGGTCGGGGGCCATGACCATGAGGATGGTGTCGTCGCCCGCGAGCGTGCCCACAACGCCGGCCGGCCGCCGGGCGTCGATGTCGGAGGCCAGACCGCCGGCATAGCCCGGCCGCGTGTGGATGACGGCCAGGTTGCCGCTGAAAGCAATGGAGCGGAAGCCCGAGTTGCGCAGATATTCGCCCGCGGCGTGCTCGCTGCCCGTGCGGCGGTACAGCGGGTTGTCGGGCAGCACGTAGCGGTAGCCGTTCTTGCCCTGCACCTTGATGGCTTTCAGCGTGCGCAGGTCGCGCGAGAGGGTGGCCTGCGTCACGTCGTGGCCCTGTTGGCGCAGTTCGCGCAAGATGTCGTCCTGGATGCCCGCCTCCTGGTCGTTCAGGATGGCGCGCAGCACTTGCAGCCGGTGATTGCGTTCTTTCATATTGGGTGCGATTCGTTTCAGATTGGCTGCAAAAATAGACATATCCCTTTATATATGCAAACAATATGCCGTGTTTAACGAATAAAACGTGGATATATGCAGAAATGGCCGCCTGCCGCGCTCTCTTGGCCGCCTGCCGCGGGGCGGGGCGGCGGGGG
>CASFRV010000019.1 GCA_949297215.1 uncultured Bacteroidales bacterium
CTCACCCACGGTTATAGAAAGTTCGCCCCCTATGGGGGCGCGGGCCTCGCGGTCCCTCCGCACACTGGCCATGCGGGCGGTGAGAGACGCGATGAATCGTGCCTCTACGTGGCGGACAGCTCATGCGACGGACTGCCCCGTCACCTTGTCCGCACCGCGGCTTTTTAACATGCAGAATCGATTATTTTCGCGCGCACGCTCCGTCGCTCGCAAATACGCAAAAATCAGAAATACCTCATTTTCAGACACATCCCTCCGACGTCCCGCCGCAGGGGCCCCACAGATGCAGAAAAATGACGCTATGTGTCACAAATTGCCCCTAATTTTCCTCTTGAAACAGGCCTTGGATGCGAATTTCCATCCCTTGGATCGGTGAATCCATGGGATGGAGATGGATTTCCATGGGATGGATCGGTCGGGCCGCCGCACTGACGCACGAAAAACCCGCATGGACGCGCCGAAAATTCGCTGGAAGGCCGACGTCGGTCGCTGTCCGCTTTAACGCTGTGCCATATAGCGCACAGAGGGTGCGGCCCTGCGTCTCCCCTCTCCCACCCTGTCCCCGCTCCGGCCGTACGGGCACACAAAAAACCGCCGCGGACGGGGTGTCCGTGGCGGTTTTTTTGTGCGTCCTTGCGGCGGAGGGCCGCCGGCGGGGGTTATTTCTGCTCGATGTAGTTCTTCACGTTGAGGTTGGTCACGGTGCTTTCAAACTCGCCCACCTCGCCCAGCGGGAAGACGAGCGTGCTCTGGTAGTACATCTTGTCCTTGCCCGTGTTGAAGACGAGGGTGCGCACCGAGAGGTCGTCGCGCAGCGTGCCGTTGACATAGAGGCGCGTGGCCTTGTTGTCGCCCTCGATTTTGATTTCGTCCTTGCGTCCGGGCGTGGGCGAATAACGGAAAGTGTAGAGGTAGCCGTCGCGCGTGTAGCCCATGAGGCCGGAGACGGGGTCGGCCAGGTAGAACGTGGCCGAGGGCGAGCGGAAGAGCACCGTGCCAGGCTGTTCCTTCTGCCCGTCGATGGTGAACGAGACGGTGTAGCCGTAGCCAATTTCGGGAATGGCGAGCGTGGAGCCGGGCTTCACCTCGGCTGCAGTGAGCACGGTGGACGAGGGCTCGCCGTAGCGGCCCAGTTCGTTCACGCCCGGGGCTTCGGAAAGCCCGTTGCGCTTCTTGTCGAACTCGGCAAAGGGCACCGTGGCCTTTTCGCCGCGCCACATCTTGCACGAGAGCGTTTGCAGGGCGGGCATGACGCGGTGGTGGATGTCCTTGACGGAGATGCCGTTGCCCACGTGGTCGTTCCACACGGCAAACTGCGAGCCGAGCACGGCGGGGTCGCCCTCCTTGAAGGTGACGTTGCCCACCATGTTGGGCGTCCAGCTGTCGTAGAGCCACTGCGTGTTCAGGTAGTCGTAATAGTAGCCGGCGGCGGGCACGATGTAGAGCCAGCCGTCGGTCATGCCGATCCCCTTATAGCCGAGCGTGGCCATCGAGTCGGGCTTGGCATAGCCGTTGAACCACCAGTTCTGGATGACGCCGTCCACCTTGACGGGCGTTTCGCCCTTGGCATGCGTCAGGGCGCCCCAGCAGGCCGGCGTCTTGCCGTAGCTCTCGACGAGGCGCAGATAGTGGTCGGTAAATTTGCGGAACTGCTCCACCACTTCCTTCTTGGCGTTCGAATATTCGTCGGTGCCGATGTTCACGATCTTGCCCACGAAGACGGGGTCGTCGCCTTCGAGATATTCCTTGAAGAGGGCGTCGAAGAACGGGTAGATGTCGGGGTTGCCCAAGTCGAGGTGGTCCATGCCATACTCCTTGCTTCCGAGCTCGGGCTTGTAGTGGGCAAAGGCCAGCGAGTGGGCGGGCACGTCTATTTCGGGAATGATGTTGACGCCCAGGGCGGCTGCCTCTTTCTGGAACGCGCGGAACTCGTCCTTCGTGTACGATCCGTCGGGCGCCGTCAGGCCGGGATACGTGTCGCACTCCAAGCGGAACGCGCCGTACGTGCGGTTCCAGTCGTGCCCGAAGTATTGCTTGAAGCCGTTGTCGTTGAGGTGTATCTGCAACGTGTTCATCTTGTAGTACGACAGGATCTTGACGAGCTTGCGCAGGTAGTCCATGGGGATGTATTTGCGCGCGCAGTCGAGCATAAAGCCGCGGACGGCATATCGGGGCTTGTCGGTCGTGGCGCCGCAGGGCAGCGTGGCGCCGTCGGTGGCTTCGAGCATTTGCAGCACGGTGCGCGTGCCCCAGTAGAGGCCGCGCTCGGTGGCCGCCGTGAGCGTGGCGCCGTCGGCCTTCACGTCGAGGCGGTAGCCCTCGTCGCCCAGCGACGCGTCGGCCTTGACGGAGAGACGCAGGTCGCCGGCCTTGACGTTGCCCTTGCCCGTTTTCAGCTTCCCGCCGAAGAGGGTTTTGTAGTCGTCGGCCAGGAGAGCGGCCACGCGGGCCGCAGCCTCGTCGCCGGCAGCAAAGCTGGCACGGGCGCCGTCCATGGCAAACGTGCCGGAGGCGGCCGTCCACGACGTCACTTCGGGAATGGTAAACGGTTTGCTCCCGCCGTCGGTCTGGGCCGCCGCGGGCATGGCCAGCAGCGCCGCTCCTGCCGAGAGCACGAGCAGCTGCTTCTTCAAGTTGCGCGTAAAGTTCATGATAAATTGGGGTTAGTTGAATGATTAATTGGGACAAATGTACGAAATAAAGCCGGTAACGTCCAAACATTTGTCCGCTTTCTTCGCCCAGCAGGCCTCGCGGGGCCCGTTTCCCCCGCCTCTGCCCCGCCCCACCCCACGCACACCGCCCGCCGGGCGGGCCAGGTGGCCGTGCCGGGCGGGCGGTGCGGATGTGGTTGGCGTGCGGGCGTCAGAGGGCCTGCTCCTTGAAGGCGGCTTCCTCGGCGGCGCGGATGATGGCCTCGTGGTCGGCGGCGGCGCGGCTGTCTTCTTCGCGGTCGAAGCGTGAGGTGGCTGCCGTGGCGGGGCGGCGACGGCGACGGCGGCTTGCGGCGGAGCGGGCCGAGCCCTCTCCTGCCCCGTCGATGGGTTGCGGGGCCTCGGGGGCCTGTGCGTCGGTGGCGGGGTCGGCCGTTTGGCGGCGGTTGCGGGCGGCTTCGCTGCGGGGCTGCGGGTCGGCTGCGCTCTCGCCGGCTTCGTGGGCCGCCGTGCGGGGCTCTGCTGCCCGGCGCGGGGCTTCGCTTTGCTCTGCCGGGCGCTTGGCGGCGTCGGTCTTTGCGCCGGGAGTGGCGTCGGTGGCGTCGGTTGTGGCGGCCGGTGTGGTGGCGCTGTCGTTGCGGCGCGGCGTCTCGGCCTTGTCGCGGGGCGCGTTGTCGTTGCGGCGGCCGGCTTCGGCTTTGTCGCGGGGCGCGTTGTCGCTGCGGCGGGCGGCTTCGGCTTTGTCCTTGGGCGCGCTGTCGCTGCGGCGGCCGGCTTCGGCTTTGTCCTTGGGCTTGGCGTCGGCGGGGGGTGCGGCGGGTGTGCTTTCGGTGCGTGCGGCGGCGCGGCGGGCTTCGTTGCGGGTGCGGCGCTTGACGGGTTTGGCCGGACGGCCGTCGGCGGTGGAGCCTGAGGTGGTGCGTTTGTCGGTTTTCAGCTCGTTTTCGATCTCGTCGATCTCGGGCACGGCGGTGAACATGTCGGCCTCCATGGCGGTGCGCTTTTCCTTGCTGCGCAGGATGCGGTCGATAAACTGCGGCTCGCGGCGGAGCTTCACAAGAGCCTCTTTGGCGGCCTGCTGGTGGCTTTCTTTCTTGGAGAAGCCTTTGCCTTCGCCGGCGGTGATGCCTTCGAGGATGGCGTAGGAGTGGAACTCGGGGCTGTTGCCCGAGGTGTCGATGCTTTCGTCGAGCTTGAATTCGAGCTGGATGCGGTTCTTCTGACTCCATTCGAGGAGCTTGCTCTTGAAGTTGACCTCCTTGCGTGCCATGTCGTCGAGGTCGACGAGCTTACCGATGATGCGGTTGCTCACGAACCAGTGGCAGTGGCGGTAGCCGCGGTCGAGGTAGACGGCACCCACGAGGGCTTCGAAGGCGTTGCCGCCGAGGTAGTTGTTGTGGGTGCGGCCGGTGGTGTTTTTTTTCAGGAGGGCGTCGAGGCCCGTCTCGCGGGCCAGACGGTTGAGCGTGTCGCGCTGCACGAGCTTGCTGCGCGTGGTGGTGAGGAAGCCTTCGCGCTTGCGTTCGTAGCGGTGGAAGATGATGTCGCTGGTGACGGCTTCGAGGATGGCGTCGCCCAAGAATTCGAGGCGCTCGTTGTTGAGCGGGCGGCCCTTTTCGCTGCTGACGTAGTGGGACGACTTGTGGGCGAGGGCTATGCGGTAGAGCTCGATGTTGTGGGGATAGAAGCCGAGGATGCGGTACAAAGAAAGGCAAAGCTCCTTGTCTTTGCGGAAAAGGAGCTTTGCCCGGTCAAAGAGGTTCGTCATCATACGTGTGGCGGCGGATTTTTTCAGCTTTACTCGGCGTACTTCTTCATGATGCAGCACGCATTGTGGCCGCCGAAGCCGAACGTGTTGCTCAGGGCTGCGCGCACGGTGCGGTGCTCGGCCCGGTTGAAGGTGAAGTTGAGGTTGTAGTCGATGTTTTCGTCGCGGTCGTCGTCATCGTGGTTGATGGTGGGAGGCACGATGTCGTCCCTTACGGCGAGGGCGCAGACGATGGCTTCGACGCCGCCCGTGGCTCCGAGCAGGTGCCCGGTCATCGACTTGGTGGAGCTGATGTTCAGTTTGTAAGCGTGCTCGCCGAAGAGGCGGAGTATGGCTTTCACTTCTGAAACGTCGCCCACGGGTGTCGATGTGCCGTGTACGTTGATGTAGTCGATGTCTTCGGGTTGCATGCCGGCGTCTTCGAGGGCGCGCGTCATGACGAGGTGGGCGCCCAGGCCCTCGGGGTGCGAGGCGGTGATGTGGTAGGCGTCGGCCGACATGCCTGCTCCTGCCACTTCGCAATAGATCTTCGCACCGCGGGCTTTGGCGTGTTCCAGTTCCTCAAAGACGAGGATACCGGCTCCCTCGCCCATCACGAAACCGTCGCGGCTGGCGCTGAAGGGGCGCGAGGCACGCGTGGGGTCGTCGTTGCGGGTGGAGAGGGCGTGCATGGCGTTGAAGCCGCCCACGCCGGCCGGCCAGATGGCGGCTTCGGCGCCGCCGGTGATGATGGCGTCGGCCTTGCCCATGCGTATCAGGTCGAAAGCTGCGCCGATGGCGTTGGTCGACGAGGCGCAGGCCGAGGTCGTCGTGTAGTTGGGGCCGTGAAACCCGTACATGATGGAGATTTGCCCCGACGCGATGTCGGCAATCATCTTGGGGATGAAGAAGGGGTTGTATTTGGGCCCCATCTCGGCCCCGTTGACGGCGTAGTTGCCTGCTTCCTCCTCGAAGGAGTGGAGGCCGCCGATGCCGACGCCCAGGACAACGCCGATGCGGTCTTTGTCCACGGTTTCCAAGTCCCAGCCGCAGTCCTTGACGGCTTCCATGGCGGCCACCAGGGCATACTGCTCGTAGAGGTCCATCTTGCGGGCCTCCTTGCGGTCGATGAAGTCGGTCACCTTGAAGTTTTTCACCTCGCAGGCGAACTGGGTCTTAAACTTGGATGCGTCGAAATGCGTAATCGGGCCGGCTCCGCTCACGCCCTTGACGAGGTTTTCCCACGTTTCGGGGGCGGTGTTGCCCACGGGGGTGAGGGCGCCAATGCCTGTTACGACAACTCTTTTCAATTCCATGTGTGTCGGTAGGGGTGTCCTGTCTGTTTATTCGCCTTTGTAGTTGGCTTCGATGTAGGCAATAGCGTCGCCCACCGTCGAGATCTTTTCAGCCTGGTCGTCGGGGATGGTGATCTTGAATTCTTTTTCAAACTCCATGATGAGTTCCACCGTGTCCAGGGAGTCGGCTCCGAGATCGTTGGCGAAGCTGGCTTCGTTCTTCACTTCGGCTTCGTCTACACTCAGTTTGTCTACGATGATTTGCTTTACTTTTGCTTCGATGTCAGACATAGTTATTCTTTTTTGAGTTAGTAAATGCTGTCTTTTTCGTCAATTTGCTGCAAAAGTAGGCCTAATAATTAAGATAGCCAAGCGTTTCGCGTAAAAATACGGTTACGTTCTGCACATTTTTACAAACGTTGTGCGCATTTGCTGCGGTGGCTGCACCGGGCAGGGCCGGGGCGGAGCTGGGGCGCGGCCGCCGGCGGGGTGGGGGAGCGGGCACCGCGGCAGGCCGTGCGCGGGCGGGACGGGGGCGGCGGAGCGGACAGATGGTTGCGCCGCGCCACTGTTTTTTAACACGGAGAATCGATTATTTTCGAGCAACTGCTCCCGCGGTTGCGTCTGCGCGAAAAATGGGAAGGCCTGACTGTGAGGCGTTTGCCCCGCTGAGCGCCGTCGCGGGGCCGCCGCGAGGGGCTTTTTCGCCACGATATGGCACAAATCGGGGCCTGTTTTCCGTCGGAAAGTGCCCATGGAAATGAAAAAGCATCCCATGGATCGCGCGATCCATGGGATGCTTCGGCGGAAACATGGCCCGGATGTTTCCAAAGATGGGTCTGAGCCGCTCTTTGCGCGCTGGAAGGCGGCGCGGGGCGCGTGTCCGCTTTAACGGTTTGCCATATAGCGCACAGCGCTGCGCGGCGGGGCGTCAGTCGAGCTTCTTCACGTAGTAGGTGATGGTGGGGAAGTGGTCGCTGTATCCGTTCTGCCAGTGGGAGCCGTCGAAGGAGCGCAGCGGATAGCCCTTCTTCTTGCCGGCGGGCGTGATGAGATATTCGCGGTTGAACACCTCTGTTTTCCAGAACGTGAGGGTTTCGGCCGTTTTGTTCACGAGGTTCGACGAGATGATCTGCTGGTCGTAGAGGCACCACGTGTCCTGGTAGCAGAGCGAGCCGATGCCGCGGTCGAAGAGGGGCCACGTGGCGTTGAACAGGCCGCCCTCCTTAACCTCCTTCTTGGTGCGTGCGGCCGCCAGCACCTTGGCGCAGCTGGGGTCGGAGGGGTCGTCGTTGAGGTCGCCCATGATGATGACCTTCTCGGCGGGGTTGGCCCGGCGCACCGAGTCGGCGATGTGCAGGCAGAGGCGTGCGGCGGCCTCGCGTAGGGGGTTCGACTTGCCTCCGCCGTAGCGCGAGGGCCAGTGGTTCACGATGATGCTCACGGGCTCGCCCGCCATCGTGCCGCTCACGAGGAGCTGGTCGCGCGTGACGTAGGCGGGGTTGCTTTCGAGGCGGTAGGGGTAGGGGTGGGAGCTGCGCAGGCGGAAGAGCTTGGGGTTGTAGAGCAGGGCCACGTCGATGCCGCGGCGGTCGGGCGATTCGTAGTGGACGTAGCTGAGGCCCATCGAGGCGAGGGGCTCGGTGGCGAGCAGGTCTTTGACGACGCGCTCGTTTTCCACCTCGGAGATGCCGATAACGGCGGGGCCGCCGGGGCACGTTTCGCGGGCCAGCTTGGCGAGGGTGCCGGCCATGTTGGCGAGCTTCTGGCGGTATTTTTCGGGCGTCCAGCGGTAGGGCCCGTCGGGCAGAAATTCGTCATCGCCCGGGTTGGCGGGATCGTCTTCGGTGTCGAAGAGATTTTCCAGGTTGTAGAAGGCCACGGCGTAGACGCCCATGCGCTGGGCCGACGTGCGGAGCGCCGTTGCGGGCAGCACGAGGGCTGCCAGGAGGATGAGCAGATGTTTTCTCATTGTTTCCGTGTGTTACGTGGTGGGTCGAAACGAAAACGGGGCAGAGCGGGGCCGTGCCCCGTCTCCGCCCCGCAGTGTGGGTGTCAGTCGGCGTTGATTTCTACGTTGGAAACTTCCCACGAGCCGGCCACCTCGTCGTCGCTCGTATAGACGAAGGCGATCTGGATGGTCTCGCCGGCATAGGCCGTGAGGTCGGCCGTGGTGGTCTGGAACGTCCAGCTCGTGCCCTCGGGCCAGCCGCTCACGTCGAGGTCGGTCCACTGGCCGCCGGCCTTGCGCACCTTGACGCTCAGATAGTCGGTCACGGCGGCGCCGTTAAACTTGTTGGCAGCCTGGCGGAAGCTCAGCGTGAGCGTGCCCGATGCGGGCAGCTCAATCTCGGGCGAGATGAGCCAGCTCTCCGAGGGGACGCACGTGCCGTTCACAAAGGCTCCGGCCTTCATGTAGTGGTAGTTGACGTCGGCCGTCCAGATGTAGGTGCAGGGGTCGTACATCTCGACGTTGTCGATCGTGAAGTCGCCCTGCCCGTTGGCGAAGGTTTCCTCGAAGATGGTGCCCGTTGCAGGCTCGTCGCCGCCGCCGGGCTCGTCGCCGCCGCCGGGCTCATCGCCGCCGCCCTGCGTGGGGTCGAAGTCCTGCACGTCCTCGATGCTGCGCAGCGTGAGCTGCCAGGTGCCGTTGAAGCGGCCGAGCAGAGCCGTGACGCTGCCCGTGCCCGTGGGCAGGGTGGTGGTGGCAAAGTCGGCATAGCTGCTCGTGCGCACCATGAGGTGGTTGCCCTGAGCGTCCACGATGTCGTGCTGCCCGTAGGCGTCGGCGGGGGCAAAGGTGTCGCGGCCGCCGTCCTCGAACGTCACGCCGGTGAACTTGATGAGGCGGTAGGCGTCGGCGCTGGTGAGCTGGCTGAAGTCGGCCACTTCCTTCACCTCAAGCTTCGACTCGTCGGGCCATCCGTTCTTGTGCACGATGCCCTCGAATATCTCGGCCGGGATGCGGTAGTTGTAGCCCGTGGGATAGCCCAGCTGCAGCTCTCCGCCGTAGACCGAGAGGCTCAGGCCTTGCAGGTCGATGTAGAGCTCCTGCCCCTCGCGGTAGGTGGCGTACATGTCGTTCATGTCCACCTCAATTTCGATGCCGCTCGTCTCGTCCTGCACGTAGAGCTTCTTGAAGATGTTGCCCGAGACGTCGTTGGCGATGACGCGGGCGCGGAGCACGAGGTCGTCGGTGATTGTGACGGCTTCGTTCTGCGTGGCCGAGGCTCCCATGTCGCGCAGCTCGGCGATGGTGGTGAGCTCGCCGTCATATTCATATGTGGGCTCGCTCAAAGGGGGCATGTCGTAGTCCTGGTCGCACGAGGCGAAGGCAGCCACGGCAGCCGTCAGAAGGAAAAGTTTCTGGAAGAGTTTCATGTCTTTGCTGTATTAATGTGGATGTTTGTTCGTTGGTTGGCTCAGAAGCGGTAGCTCACGTTCAGGAAGCAGTTGATGCCCTGCATGTAGAAGTACTTCGACTTGAACAGACGCGGGTTGTCGACGCGGGCGCGTCCCTGCTCGTAGCCACCGGTCTTGATGTCTTTCTTGTTGAGGATGTTGTTGACGGCCAGGTTGACGTTGATGGAGTTTTTGCGTCCGAGGTAGAAGATTTTTCCCACGGAGAGGTCGATCGTATAGCCTGCGTCAAACTCCTCCTGGTGCGTCAGCGTGCGGTAGGCATCCATGAGGGCGGGGTCGTCGGGCGTCACGGTGTTGTAGAGCGAGGCCACGCGGCGCGAGGGGGCGGCCTCGACGAAGTTGCGACCGAAGCCGTTGATGTTCAGCCCGAGGAACC
The DNA here is from genome assembly GCA_949297215.1 of uncultured Bacteroidales bacterium. GTDB lineage: Bacteria > Bacteroidota > Bacteroidia > Bacteroidales > Bacteroidaceae > Alloprevotella. The sequence goes on from CASFRV010000019.1 coordinate 9,493, forward strand.
AGTAGTCGATGAAGTAGTTGATGCCGAGCGTACCGGCCACCTGGGGCACACCGCCCACGTAGACACCCTTCATGTAGACGCGTTCAATCTCGTCGACGATGTCTCCGTTCTCCGAGTTGCTCACGCCGATGGGGTTGTTCGAGTAGTAATACTGCGAGACGGTACCGGCCAGGTCGAAGCTCCAATGGTCGTCCAGGCGGTAGGTGGCTCCCAGCTCAACGCCACGGTGGATGCGGTTGACGCCGCTGAGCACGTAGTTGACAAACGTGGCGCGGTCGTCGTTGTAAAAGCTCGAACGCTCCGTCTGGTCGTAGAAGTTGGTCTGATAAACGGTGATGCGTCCCTGCACCTTGGGCGTCGAGAAGATGTAGCTCAGGTCGGCCGAGAAGATGCGGCCGCTCTTGAGGTCGTAGGCCGTGCGGTCGCAGATGCGGGGCGACACGTAGGCGTCGTAGGGCAGGGGAGCCTGCGAGCCGTAGGCAATGTTGGCCGACAGGAGGTGGCGTCCATTGATTTTCCACGTCAGTCCGCCCTTAAGCATCACGTCGGTAAACTTGTGGTGGTCGCCGTTGCCGTACGAGTCGGTGGGGTAGCGGCCGTTGCGCATCTTTCCGTCGCGGTAGAAGTCGGTGTAGGTCAGCTGGAAGCCATAGTAGCCGTCCCAGTGGCGCGAGTTGTAGTTGTTCACCAGCCATCCGCGCATCGAGTTGATGTTGATGTTGTAGTCGTAGCCGAAGACGCCACCCTCCGTCACGCGGCGGTTGGGGCGGTTCAGGTCGCTCTGCGCGCTGTTGGGGTCGCCCGGGAAGTCCTGCTCGGCAAACTTGTCGATGTCGAGCAGGTAGTCGGCGCCCAGGAGGTCTTCCACCGTCTTAAACTGGTGGGAGATGCTGTTGCGGGCCGTGATGCCGCCCGTGAGCTTCGAGTGGCGGTTCAGGCGTGCGTCGAGCGTGGCGTTGAACGTCGTCTCGTACAGGTCGCTGCGGCGTTCCTCCACCATATATATGGCGCGTCCGTCGCCGAAGCGCTTGTTGTAGAGGTTGGCTTCGTAGAGCTCGGCCCAGTCGATCTGGGTGAAAGCTGTGTTGCCCGAGCGCCAGAACTCTTCGTACTGGGCTACCAGCTCAGGGTTGTCCATGTAGGAGGGCAGGTAGCGGTAGTAGTCGGGGCGCGGGTCGGCTCCGTCGTACCAGTTGAGGGCCGTGTTGCCGTAGCGGCCGTAGTGGAAGGCCACGCCGGCGTTGAGCTTCACCTCGGGCTTTATTTTCCACTCGTAGCTGAGGATGCCCGTGGGGTCGTAGGCCGTCACGACGCGCGCGTTGCGCTTTTTGCCGTTCTGGTAGCCCCAGTTGGGGTTATACAGGTTGTTGCCCGTCAGGTCGTACACCTCTTGCAGCGTACCGCCGCTCTGTCCGCGCTGCACGGGCGAGCCGAACGTCGTCAGGGCCAGGCGGTGGCGTCCGCCGTCCCATTGCTTCTCGGCCATCAGGGCGTACGAGAAGTTGCGGTAGAACGTACCTTCCACGTTGCCCTCGTTCGAGTAGCGCCCGCCCACGAGGGCCGTAAAGGCCCATCCGTTGTCGTTGAAGCCCGTCGAGTAGGAAAGCATGCCGCGCAGGTAGTAGTTGCGGTTTGTATAGCTGAGTGTGGCCTTGCCGCCGCGTGCATAGTCGCCGGCACGCATGAAGATGTTCTCGGCACCGCCGATGGAGCCGAAGGCAAAGGCGCCGGGCATCGAGTTGATGGCTTCGTCGCCGTTGCGCGTCAGGTCGTTGAGCGCACCGATGGACGAATAGTTGAACACGCCGCGGTATTGGTCGTTGAACGGTATGCCGTTGATGTATCGCTGTTCGTAGATGTTTTCATAGCCGCGCACGCGGAAGCGCATGGGCGAGAGCTGGTAGCCCGCGGTGTTCAGGAAAACGTCGTGCGAGGTGAGCACGCTCGTGCTCACGTCCTGCTGCCCCGACTCGCCGTCGTCGTCGCTCAGTTCGAAGGCGGAGGCGTCCACCACGCCCACCAGCGAGAGGTCCTCTTCGATGATGGAGTCCACTTTCTCGCCCCCGGGCGTTTGGGCCAGAGCGGTGCAGGGGATGAGCAGGGCTCCGACTAAGATGTTCCGATGTTTCATAAATAGGTGATTCGTTTGGCGCCGGCGGCCTTGCGCGGCCTGCGAGGTGCGCAGGGCCGCCGGCGCGCTATGTTTCTGTTTGTCGTTATTTCGTTCCCGTCAGTTTGATTTCGGCCAGGCGCAGACCCATCTGGTTGTCGGCGGCCGATGTCGTGAAGTGGAGCACGGAGGTGGCCGATGCGGCCTCGGCGGGCAGCTCCACCGTCACGGTGTAGAACTGGTTGTTGTCGTCGGGGTTGGCCAGTACGCGGGCGGGCGTTTCAAAGGCCACGCCGTTGAGCGAGCCCTTCATGGCCGAGGCGTCCTGCGTCTCGCCGGCGCTGTACAGGTTGGCCGCCAGCTTGTAGGTGAGCGTGAGCTTCGTGTAGCCCTCGGTGCTGAAGCCCTCGATTTGCAGGTCGTTCTCCTTGTTAGCGGGGAACCAGATGTGGTTTTGTCCGTTGGTGCGTCGGGCCGAGAGCGTGCTGTTCACGTCGGTAAAGGTGAGGCCCGAGGTCCATCCCGTGAAGTTGCGCAGATAGGGCCAGTAGTTGCCATCTTTCTCGATGGGGTCGGTGCCCATGGTCTCTTCGAAGATCACTTCGGTCTCGTCGGCGGGCTCGTCGGGGCCGGGGGTGTCGCCTCCGCCCTCGTCAAAGTCGGCGTCGATGTGTCCGCCCGGCTGCTCGGTCCAGTCGGTGATGGTGGCTCCGCCCAGGCTCACCGTCAGCGCGCCGTCGGCCTGCGAGAGGTTGGCCGTGGTGGTCACGACGGCGCCGGCGCGCAGCTCGTTGGCGTCGAGCTGCGTGGTGAAGCTCTGTCCGTTCAGGTCGAAGCGCAGCTGCATGCCCGCGGTGGTCGTGGCGGGCAGCACGATGGCGGCCGCCGTGGTTCCCGAGGCGTCGGGCGTCAGGGCGATGTCGGCCACCGACGCGGCGTCGACGGCGAGCGTGCCCGTTTCCAGGGCAAAGGAGCCCGTCGTGGGGGCCCCCGTCAGCGTGACGCTGAGGCCCTCGGTCGAGCCCAGGGCGGCGTCGGCCGTGACGTTCACCACGAGCTTCGTCAGGCAGTGGCGGAAGGTGAGCGTGGCCGCGGCGTTTTCCTCGGCGTGGCCGTCGAGGCGTGCATAGAGCAGGTCGATGGCCTTGCCGTCGGTCTGGTCGGTCACGTCGACGGGCAGCGTGCCGCTGCTCCCGGCGTTGCGGTAGGGGGCATAGGCCACAAAGTCGACGCTCCCCTGGCCGAGGGGCACGGTCACGGCGTCGTTGGTCGTCGTGGGGTGCAGGCTGCCGTCGGCGTCGGAGCTCAGTTGCAGGTTGCGTTCCAGGGCCTGTGCGAGCGAGCCACCGGCCGGCAGCATGAAGAGGCCCACGCGCTCGCCGTCGGTCCAGACGGGCGCCGTCGTGGTGCCTTCGGGTTGCTGGATGGTGGCCGTCAGGCTGACGTCGGTTCCCCCGCGGTCCCACGTGCTGTGGGCGTCGGGGTCGGTGCAGGCCGTCAGTGCCGTGAGGCCCAGGCCTGCCAAGAGCAAGAGATGCTGGTGTTTCATTGTGTATGGGGTTGTTATGTTGTTAGCGTCGGGATGCAGGGTGGGGCAGGGCGTGCCCCGCCCGGGCCTCAGGGCCACAGCGCGGGGTCGAACGTGGCCTTGTAGCGCGCGTCAATCTGCGGAAAGAACGTGAAGCCCGTCTCGCGTTCCAGCTCGCTCACGCTCGTGGCAAAATCCATGAAGCGCTCGCTGCTCTCGTAGTTGCGGTGGGGCAGGCGAAAGGCGATGGTGCGCGCCTCGCCCGTGCGGCGGTTCACGTAGGCCAGCGCCTTATAGTAGACCTTGGGCACGGCCACGGGCCGGCCCGTGCAGTCGTTGGTATAGTCGACGGTGGCGTCGTCGGCCGTCGTGGGCATGGCCCCCGTCACGACGTAGAGCGTGTCGATGTTCGACGACCAGCCGCGCACGGCCGCTTCGAGGTTGCTCCATATCGTCTGGTTCATGCGCCGTCCCAGCTGCGCCGTCATGTTGGTGTAGTAGAACGTCTGCTCGTTGGCCCCCGTCGTGACGAGGCGGTCGGCGCTCGGTATCTGATGGCCGCGGTCGTAGCCGCCCCCCAGGCCCGAGCTCATGTCGGCCTGCTCGTCGTGCGTCAGCTCGGGGTCGAAGTCCCAGCGGTTCGTGCGGTCGGTGTTGCGCCGCGTATAATAGTTGCAGAGCGGGTAGGCCACCCACAGAGCCATCTTCAAGTCGGTGTTGTAGAGCAGCGAATAGTTGCGCACCGTGGGGCGTTCGGGAATGTAGTGGGTCACGTAGCGCAGGTGGGCGTCGGCCAGCAGCTCGGGCGTGAGCGACGGCGTCTCGGTCCACTGCGGATAGTCCGCCGGGTCGGTCGAGGGCGCCGGGGCCACGTTCTTTACGTCGACCGTCAGCGTGTGGTCGGCGCCCGGTGCCGGCGCGATGCCGTCGGGCAGGGCCACGCTGATGGTCCGCCCGCCGCCCGCGTCGAGCGTGAGCGTGGCGTCGTCCAGCGTGCCCGTGGGCACGAGCAGGGCCCGCGCCGTGCGCCGCGAGCTGCCGCCCGTCATGCGCATGGCGATGGTGTCGTCGGCCGCGTCGGGGCTGAAACGTCCCGTACCTAGGTCAAACCATGCCCCGGCGGGCACGCCCCCCAGCCGCGCCGTCACGTGGCTCAGGTCGCTGCCGTCTGAGCTCGTCAGCGTGAGCGTGAGGCGCGCCAGACGATGGTCGAATTGCAGCCTCCCGGCCCCGTCGGCCGCCTGCTGCGAGCGCAGGTTGTCGGCATAGAGCAGGTCGATGCGCCCAGGGTTGCTCTGGTCCGTCAGGTCCACGCGGCACGCGGCCCCCGTCGTCGTGGCCGACCACGGGTAGTAGGCTACGAAGTCGACCTCGCCCTCCGTCGGGAAGCGCAGCGGCTCGCCGTCGGCCTCGAAGCGGCCGTCGCCCGCCGTCGTGACGTAGCGCACGTTGCCGCCCGCGGCCCCCGTGTTGTCGTCGGTCAGGGCTGAGCCCGCCGGCAGCATATACACGCCGATGGCGTCGCCCGGGCTCCACGAGGTGCCGGCCACGCGCGTCGTCACGGCCGACGTGAAGGTGACGGCCGTCTGCGGCCCGTATGTCAGTTCGTCTTCGCTTGCGCAGCCCGTCACGAGGGCCGCCAGCGCCAGGGCGGGGATGACGTATTTCAGTCGTTGCTTCATGCTGTGATGGGGGGATAAAAGGGCGTAGTTCGCTTGCAGCAAATGCGTAATGGTGAATGTTCGGCAAAGTTAGTGGGCTTTCGTTAAAGAATGGCGAAGATGTTGCGATATTTTGCCCAAAGTGTCCGAAGATGTGCCGGGAATGTCACGTCGAGTTGGCGAAACGTTGGGATGGGGCCCAAGGGACGCGTTGCGTCGCGGGGTAGTATGGCGCTTTCTTGCGGTGGTGCATCTTCGCGGGCGTTGGCCCCTCTCGGGGCCCGTATATATGCGTCGTCTGTCCGCGGGCGCGCTACGCTTACCCGCGGTTATAGAGTGGTTCGCCCCCGATAGGGGCGCCGGCCTCGCGGAAAGTATGGTGGCCGCGGCGAATGTTCCTCCGCACGGGATGTTGCCTGCGTAGAGACGCGATTCATCGCGTCTCACCCGCTCGGGGCGCCGCCCCGCCGGGGCATTCTTCCCCGTGCCGAGCCATCCGGGCGGTGAGAGACGCGATGAATCGCGTCTCTACGTGGCGGACTTCCCCTGTGGGCGAGGTGGATGATGTTACAGCGCGGCTGACGGCCTCGAAGAGGTCGGGCTATGAGTAGCCTCGGGTGGAGCGCAGCGGAACCCGAGGTGGGCAGGATGGTAAGGGTGTCGGCCTCGAAGAGGTCGCTATGCCCGCTGCGGCCTGTGGCATAGACGCCTCTTCGAGGCTATCTTCGTTATGCATGTCTGTACCGCGGGTTCCGCTTCGCTCCACCCGCGGTTACTGATAGCCCGGCCCCTTCAAGGCCCACCGTGCGGCGGGGTAGTGGGCATGAGGGTGGGCTTTGCGGCCTACCCGCGCGGCTGACAGTGTGCATGCCGCGCGGCTGCCGACCCCATAGGGGTCGCACTTCATCCCGACGTCGTGCGGGGCCTTGACGTGTGGCAGCATCGCGCTGTCCGCGGGTGTGCCTGCGGCGTACCCGCGGTAATGGGAAGTTGGACCCCTATGGGGTCCCATTACAGGGTGGGTCCTTTCCGCGGGTTCGCCTTTGGCTCACCCGCGGTTATCGAAGGTTCGACCCCTATGGGGTCGCCGGCCTCGCGGTGTGACTTTGGGGTGCGGTGGGTAGTCCTTGCGGCCGGCTGCGGTGCATTTTTGCGGGCGTTGGACCCCTATGGGGCCCACATATATATGCGTCATCTTTCCGCGGGCGCGCTTCGCTTACCCGCGGTTATAGAGTAGTTCGCCCCCTGTGGGGGCGCCGGCCGCGCGGCGTGGCTTCAGCCTGCTGTGGCTATTCTGCCGCATGGGATGCCCGCTGCGTAGAGACGCGATTCATCGCGTCTCACCCGCTCGGGGCACAGCCCCGCCGTGACATTCCTCCCCGCCTTGGGCCATCCGGGCGGTGGGAGACGCGATGAATCGCGTCTCTACGTGGCGGACTTCCCGTGCGGGTGGGGGGAATGCTGCTGCGAGGCTGACAGCCTCGAAGAGGCCGGGCTATGAGTAGCCTCGGGTGGAGCGCAGCGGAACCCGAGGCGGGCAGGATGGTAAGGATGTCGGCCTCGAAGAGGTCGCTATGCCCGCTGCGACCTGTGGCATAGACGCCTCTTCGAGGCTATCTTTGTTATGCATGTCTGTACCGCGGGTTCCGCTTCGCTCCACCCGCGGCTACTGATAGCCCGGCCTCTTCGAGGCCCACCGTGCGGCGGGGTAGTGGTCGTGAGTGTGGGCTTCGCGGCCTACCCGCGCAGCTGACAGTGTGCATGCCGCGCGGCTGCCGACCCCATAGGGGTCGCACTATTGATAACCGCGGGTAAGCGCAGCGCACCCGCGGACAGAAACCCCGCACAACTCCGACCCCATAGGGGTCGAACTTCATGCCGCGGTCGTGCGGGCGCAGGGATGCGTTGCTTGGGGCCTTGGCGGATGACCGCATCGCGCTGACCGCGGGTGTGCCTGCGGCGTACCCGCGGTAACGGGAAGTTGGACCCCTATGGGGTCCCATTGTTGGGTGGGTCCTTTCCGCGGGTTCGCCTTTGGCTCACCCGCGGTTATCGAAAGTTCGACCCCTATGGGGTCGCCGGCCTCGTGGTGTGGCTTGGGTTGTGGGGGAGGTTCTGCCGCACGCGAAACCTTGTGCGCTATATGGCAAACCGTTAATGCGGACACGCGCCTTGCGCCGCCTTTTAGCGTTGGAAAGGCGGCGCAAGGCGGCTGCCCGGTCGCTCCATCCCTTGGATTTTGGTTTCCATCCCATGGATCGGGCGATCCATCCCATGGATTTTCGCTTCCATGGCTTGTTTCTGACGGAAAATTAGGGCCGATTTGCGCCATATAGTGGCGAAAATGGTGTTTTTGGGCGTCCTTGCGGCGGGGGCTCGCGGGGATGTGGCTGAACGTCAGCGGTTTCTGATTTTCGCTCATTTGCGTGCGTCGGCGCGACGGGTCGAAAATAATCGATTTTTCGTGTTAAAAAAATGGGGCGGCGGACATTTGGCTGCCTGCGGGCCGGGGGCGTGTCTGCGTGGAAAAAAATGTGTACTTTTGCAGCTGCAACACATTTGTCCGACTCATTATTTATATACAGATATGGCTCAGAAACCCGGTATTCCCAAAGGTACGCGCGACTTTTCTCCCGCCGAGATGGCGCGCCGCAACTATATATTCGACACCATCCGCGCCGTGTATGCGCTCCACGGCTTCCGGCCCATCGAAACGCCGGCCATGGAGAATCTCTCGACGCTCATGGGGAAATATGGCGAGGAGGGCGACAAACTGCTCTTCAAGATTTTGAACTCGGGTGACTTCTGCTCGTGCCTCACCGAGGAGGAGCTCACGGGCAGCACGCCGGCTCACCTGGCGGCGCGCATCTGCGAAAAGGGGCTGCGCTACGACCTGACGGTGCCCTTTGCGCGCTACGTTGTGCAGCACCGCGAGGAGCTGCAAATGCCCTTTAAGCGCTATCAGATTCAGCCCGTGTGGCGCGCCGACCGCCCGCAGAAGGGACGGTACAGGGAGTTTTACCAGTGCGACGCCGACGTCGTGGGTTCCGACTCGCTCTGGAACGAGGTGGAGCTGGTAGAAATCATCGACGAGGTGTTTGCCCGGCTGGGCATCCGCGTGTGCGTGAAGCTCAACAACCGTAAGATCCTGGCGGGCATAGCCGAGGTGATCGGGGCGCCCGAACGGCTGACGGACATCACCGTGGCCATCGACAAGCTCGACAAGATGGGGCTCGACAAGGTGAACGAGGAGCTGCGCTGCTGCGGCCTGTCGGCCGAGGCGGTGGAGCGCCTGCAACCGGTGATTGGCCTGGCGGGAACGAATGACGAGAAGCTCTCCACCATGCGCAGCGTGCTGGCGGCGAGCGAGACGGGGCAGAAGGGGCTCGACGAGGTGGCCTTCGTGCTCGACGCTCTGGGCGCGGCGGGCCTGCGGGGTGCCGTGGAGCTCGACCTGACGCTGGCGCGCGGACTCAACTACTACACGGGCTGCATCTTCGAGGTGAAGGCGCTCGACGTGGCCATCGGCAGCATCACGGGCGGCGGACGCTACGACAACCTGACGGGCATCTTCGGCCTGCCCGGCCTGAGCGGCGTGGGCATCTCCTTTGGCGCCGACCGCATCTACGACGTGCTCAACCAGCTCGACCTCTACCCCGAAACGACGACGCAGGGCGTGCGCCTGCTCTTCATCAACTTCGGCGAGCGCGAGGCGGCACGCTGCTTTGAGCTGGCGGCACGCTGCCGCCGCGCGGGCATAGCCACCGAGGTGTATCCCGACAGCGTGAAGATGAAGAAACAGATGGCCTATGCCAACGCGCGCTGCGTGCCCTACGTGGCCCTCGTGGGCGAGGCCGAAATGGAGGCGGGCCGCGTGGCGCTGAAAAACATGGCTACGGGCGAGCAGCAGCTGCTCACCATCGAGGAAGCGATTGAACAATTGACAATTGACAATGGATAATTGACAATGGGCTCCGCCTGCGGGAGCTGTGCAGAGATATGCAAAAGGAGACGCCAAACATGGCGTCTCCTTTTGCGTCCTACGGTGCTTCCCGCCGACCGACCGGTGCAACGTGGCCGCGAGGGTGGGGCGTGCTGCCGCGAGGGTGGATGTCCGCTGCGTAGAGACGCGATTCATCGCGTCTCACCCGCTCGGGGCGCAGCCCCGCCGTGGCATTCTTCCCTCGCGCCGGGCCGCAAGGCCAGCGTCCCCCAATTGTCAATTGTCAATTGTCCATTGTCCATTGTCAATTGTTCAGTGCGCTTCGAGCCAGTTGCTCCCCACGCCACACTCGGCCACGAGGGGTACGCTCAGGGCGCAGGCACCCTCCATCTCGCTGACCACGATGGAGCGCACGGCGTCGAGTTCGTCGGGCAGGACGCTGAAGCAGAGTTCGTCGTGCACCTGCAAAATCATTTTCGAGCGCAGGCCCTCGCGGCGGAAACGGTCGTGGACGCGCACCATGGCCAGCTTGATGATGTCGGCCGCGGTGCCCTGGATGGGGGCGTTGATGGCGTTGCGCTCGGCATAGCCCCGCACCACGGCGTTCTTCGAGGCGATGTCGGGCAGGTAACGGCGGCGGCCGAAGAGCGTCTCGATGTAGCCCCGCTCGCGGGCCTGCGCCACGCTGCGTTCCATGTATTGGTGCACGCCGGGGTAGGTCTGGAAGTAGCTGTCGATGAGTTCGCGCGCCTCCGTGCGCGACACCTCCATGCGTTCGGCCAGGCCGAAGGCAGATATGCCGTAGATGATGCCGAAGTTGGCCGTTTTGGCCTTGCGGCGCTCGTCGCGCGACACGTCGGCGATGTCCTTCTTGAAGATGCGGGCCGCCGTGGCCGCGTGTATGTCGTGCCCCGCGCGGAAGGCCTCGATGAGGTGCTCGTCGGCGCTGAGGTGGGCCATGATGCGCAGCTCGACCTGCGAATAGTCGGCCGAGAGGAAGAGGCAGCCGGGCTCGGGCACGAAGGCCTTGCGTATTTCACGCCCGTCGTCGCCGCGCACGGGTATGTTTTGCAGGTTGGGGTTGCTCGACGAGAGGCGCCCCGTGGCCGTGACGGCCTGGTTGAACGAGGTGTGGACGTGCCCCGTTTCGGGGCGCACCAGTCGCGGCAGGGCCTCGACGTAGGTGCCGAGCAACTTCTTGAGGGCGCGGTGTTCGAGGATTTTCCCCACGATGGGGTGGCGCTGGCGCAGGGCTTCGAGCACCTCCTCGGACGTGGAGTATTGCCCGCTCTTGGTGCGCTTGGCCTTGGGGTTGAGGCCGAGCTCGCCAAAGAGCACCTCGCCCACCTGCCGCGGCGAGGTGATGGTGAAGCTGTGGCCCGCCAGGGCGTAGACCTCGGCCTCGATGGCCTGCATGCGCTCGGCGAAGAGGCGGCCCGTGGCGGCGAGGGCCTCGGTGTCGAGCCGCACGCCCGTGCGCTCCATGTCGGCCAGCACGGGCATGAGGGGCATCTCGATGTCGCGGAAGACGCGCTCCGTTCCGCTCTGCTCCATCTCGCGCGTGAGGGGGTCGACGAGGCGCAGCGTCACGTCGGCGTCCTCGCAGGCATAGTCGCTCACGGCGGCCGGCTCGAGGTCGGCCATGTTGAGCTGCCCCTTGCCGCGCGGGCCGATGAGCTCCTCAATGTGGATGGTGCGGTAGCCCAGGTAGCTCTCGGCCAGGGCGTCCATGTTGTGGTGCAGTTCGGGCTGCACGACGTAGTGGGCCAGCATCGTGTCGAACAGGGGGCCCGCCACCGTCACGCCGTAGGAGGCGAGCACTTGCAGGTCGTACTTCAGGTTCTGACCCACCTTGCGGATGGCGGGATTGGCGAAGAAGGGGCGGAACGCGTCGACGATGCGCTGCGCTTCGTCGGGTGCCTGCGGCACGGGCACGTACCAGGCCTCGCCGGGCGCGGTGCTGAAGCTCATGCCCACGAGTCGGGCGCTCAGAGCGTCGGTTCCCGTGGTTTCTGTGTCAAAGCAAACGACAGGGGCTGTCGCAATTTTTTGGAAAAGTTGGGCCCTTTCCTCCTCACCCTCAACGAGATGATAGGAATGGGGTACGTCTTTTAACGCTTGTAGCGTCGATTTTTCTGGCTCGCCCGCCTCCTCGGTCGGTTCTGAGCCAAAAAGAGAGGGCTGTTTTGGGGTGGCGGGAGCGCTGTCGGCCGTGCCGTCGACGATGCGGCGGATGAGCGAGCGAAACTCAAGCTGCTCGAAGAGCTGGCGCAGGGCGTCGGCGTCGGGTTCGCGGCGGCGCAGGGCCTCGGGCTCAAAGGGAATGGGCACGTCGGTGCGTATCGTGGCCAGAAACTTCGAAAACCTGATTTGCTCGGCGGCGTCTTCCACTTTTTTCTTCAGTGCGCCCCGCAGCCCGTCGGTGTGGAGCAGCAGGTTCTCGACGCTGTCGAACTCGCGGATGAGCTTGACGGCTGTTTTCTCCCCAACGCCCGGGCAACCGGGGATGTTGTCGGCCGCGTCGCCCATGAGGGCCAGCAGATCGCGCACCTGGTCGGTGCGCTCGATGCCATACTTGGCGCACACCTCGGCCGGGCCGAGCGTCTCGCTCGTGCCGCCGTGGCCCGGGCGGTGCATGAAGATGCCCGGGGCCACAAGCTGGGCGTAGTCCTTGTCGGGGGTCACCATGTGCACCTCCATGCCCGCCTCGGCGCCGCGGCGCGCCAGCGTGCCGATGACGTCGTCGGCCTCGAAGCCCGCCACCTCGGCCAGGGGGATGCGGTAGGCACGCACGATGTCCTTGATGACGGGCACCGAGCGGCGTATGTCCTCGGGCGTGGCCTCGCGCTGGGCCTTGTAGGCGGGGTAGGCCTCGTGGCGGAACGTGGGCCCCGACGGGTCGAAGGCCACGGCGATAAAGTCGGGGCGCTCCTTGCGCAGCACCTCGTCGAGGGTGTTGACAAAGCCGAAGACGGCCGACGTGTTCTCGCCCCGCGAGTTGAGACGCGGGCTGCGTATGAGCGCATAATAGGCGCGGTAGATGAGCGCGTATGCGTCTAAAAGAAATAACTTCTGCATGTTTGAGCGGTTTGGTAACGTAAAAATACGCAAAAAGCCCGACACTCTCCTCATTTCTTTGTACTTTTGCCGCCGAATTGCTCAAAAGAGTGGATAAGTTAGGCCGCATCCGACAACCGGTCGAGACGGAGCTGCACGAATACGTGAGCCTGTTCGACGAAGCCCTCCGCCACGAAGACGACCTTCTGGGGAGGGCGCTGAAATACGTCGGGGCCCGCAAGGGAAAGATGATGCGTCCGATACTTGTCCTGCTCGTTGCCAAGGAGCTGGGCCCCGTTGTGGGCGAGGCTTCCCTGCGCTCGGCCGTGACGCTCGAACTGCTGCACACGGCGAGCCTCGTCCACGACGACGTGGTGGACGAAAGCGACGAGCGCCGCGGCCAGGCGTCGGTGAACGCCGTCTTTGGCAACAAAGTGGCCGTGCTCGTGGGCGATTACCTGCTCTCCGAAGCCCTCGACCAGGCCGCCCGCACGGGCGATCTGGCCATCGTGAGGACCATTGCGCGCCTCGGCGCCACGCTCTCCGAGGGCGAGGTGTTTCAGCTCTCCAACATACGCGAGCAGCGTGCCACCGAGGAGGCCTATTTCCGCATCATCCGCAGCAAGACGGCCGCGCTCTTTGCAGCCTGTACGCGCATTGCGGCCATTTCGGCCGGCGGCGACGAGGAATTTACCCGTCAGGCGACGCGTTTCGGCGAGATTGTGGGCGAATGCTTCCAGATTCGCGACGACATCTTCGACTATTACGACGACGCGGCCATAGGCAAGCCCACAGGCAACGACCTGCGCGAGGGAAAGCTCACGCTCCCGCTGCTTTACGCACTGGGGCAGGAGGGCGGCGAGGCCATGGACGACGAGGTGCGCCGCGTCAAGGAAGGCACGGCTGGCGACGACGACATTGCCCGCCTCATCGACTTTGCCAAGCGCCGCGGCGGCATAGCCTACGCCGAGAGCGTCATGAAGCGCCTGCGCGAGGAGGGGACGGCCCTGCTCGGCAACTTCAAGAACGACGAGGTGCGCGCCACGCTGGCAGCCTATCTCGACTTCGTCATTGCGAGGAACATCTGAATAAGTTTGACATATTTCTATCTATAAGCATCAGGTTTTCTGCGGTGCGCGAGCATAGCAGTAGTTGGCAGGCCACTCTGTGAGCCGCCGACGCGATGAGCCGGGAGTGCGTGAGCATGAACGGCCCACCGAACCGATAATCCATATGATTTTAATGATTTTAAATTAGTCAGAGAGGGACTGTGTGTGAGCATCGTCCCTCTTTTTTATGCCCCTCTGCGAGTCCCGTGCCCACAGAGGGGCTTTTTCGGCCCGTAGGGCGCAAAAAAAGGAGGACGCCCCGCGTCCTCCCATCAAATGGATTGGAGCGGCTCAGAAGGGCTTGCTGTCCGTTCCCGTCACCTCGGCCACGAGCAGGTTGGCCAGGCGGCTTGTGCCCAGACGGAACAGGCCTTCGTCGATCCACTCGCGGCCGAGCAGCTCGTGCACGATGGTGTAGTAGGCGAGGGCGTCGTCCACCGTGCTCAGGCCCCCGGCGGCCTTGAAGCCAATCTTGGTGCCCGTCAGGTTGTAATACTCCTGGATGGCGCTGCACATGACGTAGGCGGCCTCGGGCGTGGCAGCGGGCTCTATCTTGCCCGTGGACGTCTTGATGAAGTCGGCCCCGGCATAGATGGCCAGGATCGAAGCCTTCTTGATGTTCGCTGCTGTTTGCAGGGCCCCCGTTTCCAATATCACTTTCAGGGGGCGGTCGGCGCAGGCAGCCTTTATTTCGCTGATTTCGTCGCTGCACGTCTCATAGTCGCCGCTGAGGAACGTGCCCACGCTGAGCACGCAGTCAATTTCGGTGGCACCGTCGTGGACGGCGAGGGCCGTTTCGGCCGTCTTCACCTCGATGAACGTCTGTGCCGAGGGAAATCCGCCGGCCACGCAGGCCACTTCGGTGCCCTCCACTTCGAGCGACTGCGAAACGATCGAGGCAAAGTTGGGATAGACGCAGATGGTGGCCGGCTGGGGCACGTCGGGATGGTCGCCATAGAAGGCGTTGACGCGCTCCACGAGGCGCAGCACGCTCTCCTGGCTGTCGGTCACCTTCAGCGTGGTCAGTTCGACGGCGCGCAGCAGCTGTCGCTTCACCTCGGGCGTGTCGAACGACGCCTTTTTCGCGTCGAGCAGGCGGTGCGTGGCGGCTGCCACGTCTTCGTCGTGCAGGTGCAGGTCAAAGTGCTCACAGGCCTGTTCAAACTTGCTTTTCAGGCCCTCTTCGTGTTCGTGGTGATGGCTGTGTTCGGTCATGATGTATGATGCTTAATGGATGTAGTTCGCGTTTCATTGCCCGCCCTCGTCGCCAGCCGGGCGCAGCTTGGGGTTTTGCAGGTGGCGCGTGGCGTCGCGCCGCGTCTTTTTCTCGATGGTGCGGGAGAAAGCCTCCGTGAGGTCCACGCCTGTCTGGTTGGCCAGGCAGATGAGCACCCACAGCACGTCGGCCATCTCTTCCGCTAGGTCGGCTTTTTCGCCCGCCTTGAAGCTTTGTTCGCCATAGGTGCGGGCCACGACGCGCGCCAGCTCGCCCACCTCCTCGGTGAGGCAGGCCATGTTGGTCAGTTCGCCGAAATAGCGCACGCCGTACGTGCGTATCCACGTGTCGACGGCCTTTTGTGCTTCCTCGATGGTCATGTTCGGTTGTTTTTAGTGTTGGAAATGCAGCGCCGCGGGGTGGGGCGGCGCCTTGGAGCTCACTCCTTGTTCTTAGAGTCCATGCAGATGGTGACGGGCCCGTCGTTGACGAGCGCCACCTGCATGTCGGCGCCGAAGCGTCCCGTGGCCACCTCGCTGCCCAGCGTCTCGCCGAGGCGCCGCACGAAGTATTCGTAGAGCGGGACGGCCGTTTCGTGCCCTGCGGCGCGTATGTAGGACGGGCGGTTGCCCTTCTTGTACGATGCCATCAGCGTAAACTGGCTCACCACCAGCGCCCCTCCGCCCACGTCGGCCAGCGAGCGGTTCATCACCCCTTCTTCGTCGTCGAAGATGCGCAGGGCGGCGGCTTTTTTCACGAGCCAGTCGGCGTCGGCCTCGGTGTCGGCGGGCTCGATGCCCAGCAGGATGAGCAGGCCGCGGCCGATGCTCCCCACCGTTTCGCCCCCGATGCTCACAGAGGCCTCGCTCACGCGTTGAAGTACGGTTCTCATGCGTTTGGTTGCTGTTGTTTCGACAAAAATACGAGTTTATTCCGACGTTTCGCCCGTTTCGTGCAGAATCTTGTAGACGCGGCTGCCCGTGGCGGCGCCCAGCACGTCGCGCAGGGCTTGCTCGTCGGCCTCTTTCACGCGCTTCACGCTGCCAAAGGCGCGCAGCAGCGCCTGCTTGCGCTTGCTGCCCACGCCGGGCAGGGCGTCGAGCTCCGAGGCTGTCTGGCGCTTGCTGCGCTTGTCGCGGTGGAACGAGATGGCAAAGCGGTGCACCTCGTCCTGCATGCGCGTCAGCAGGCGGAAGAGCGGCCCGTCGGGCTTCATGCCCACCGCCGCCGGCGGGAAGCCATAGAGCAGTTCGCGTGTGCGGTGGCGGCTGTCCTTGGCCAGGCCCGCGATGGGGATGTCGAGCCCCAGTTCGTCGGCCACGATGGCGCGTATCGACTCCATCTGTCCCCGTCCGCCGTCGGCAATGATGAGGCTTGGCAGCTCGCCGCCCTCCTCTTTCAGCCGCGAGTAGCGTCGGCGCACCACCTCCTGCATCGATGCGTAGTCGTCGGGGCCGCTCACCGTGCGGATGATGTACTTCCGGTAGAGCTTCTTCGCAGGTTTCAGCTTTTCGAACACCACGCACGCCGCCACGGCGTCGGCTCCCTGTATGTTGGAGTTGTCGAAGAGCTCGATGCGCACGGGCAGGCGGTCCAGGCCCAGCGCCGTCTGTATCTCCTTCATGAGCCGCACCGATTTCTGCTCGGGGTTGAGCTTTTCGGCCTGTTTCAGGCGGTCAAACTTGTATTGCTTCACGTTGAGGCGCGACAGGTCGAGCAGTTTCTTCTTCTCTCCCGCCTTGGGCACGGTCTGCACGGCTATCTCCTCGGGGAGTTCCACGTGAAACGGCACCACAATCTCCTTCGACGTGCTGTGGTATCGTTCGCGCATCTCGACGATGCCCAGTTTGAGCAGTTCTTCGTCGGTTTCGTCGAGCTTTTTGCGATATTCGAAGGTGAAGGCCTGGTTGATGCAGCCGCGCGTGATGTGCAGGTAGTTGATGTAGGCCGTTTTCTCGTCGCTCTCGATGTTGAACACGTCGATGTTGTGGAGCACCGACGAGACAATTTCGCTCCGGGCCTGGAACGTTCGGATGAGTTCGAGCTTCTCCTTCAGCTCCTGCGCCTCTTCGAAGCGCAGTTCGCCGGCCAGCTCCATCATTTTCTCTTTCAGCGTGCGGGCTACCTCGGCCGTGTTGCCGCGCAGGATCTCGCGGCAGCCGTCGATGCAGCGCATGTAGTCGTCGTGGCTCTGGCGGCCCACGCACGGTCCCTGGCAGTTGTGGATGTGATAGTCGAGGCAG
Organism: uncultured Bacteroidales bacterium; assembly: GCA_949297215.1. Taxonomy (GTDB): domain Bacteria; phylum Bacteroidota; class Bacteroidia; order Bacteroidales; family Bacteroidaceae; genus Alloprevotella. The sequence continues at coordinate 26,360 of CASFRV010000019.1, forward strand.
ACCTCATATTTGCTGCCCTTTACGCCCTCCTCGGTCAGGGGCTGGCGGCAGGGGCGCGGGTGGTAGAGCTGCTTGCACAGGTCGAGCAGCGCATACATCGTGGGCACGTGGCTGTATGGCCCGTAATAGGTGGCGCCGCGTGCCTTGCGGTTGCGCGTCTTAAAGATGCGTGGCAGATATTCGTTGGTCACGGCGATCGACGGATACGTCTTGTCGTCTTTCAGCAAGACGTTGTAGCGCGGCTTGTAGCGCTTGATGAGGTTGTTTTCGAGCAAAAGGGCGTCGGCCTCGGTCTTGACGACGACATAGCGGATGTCGCGTATTTTCGTCACGAGCAGTTGCGTCTTGCGCGTCTGCTGCGTCTTGACGAAGTAGGAGCTGACGCGGTTTTTCAGGCTCTTGGCCTTGCCCACGTAGATGATGGTGCCGTTCTCGTCCAGATACTGATAGCAGCCGGGGGCCTCGGGCAGGTTGTGCACGATGCCCATCAGGTAGTCCCTCAGCTGCGTTTTGCCCTGCGGCCGGTCGTCGTCGGCGGTTGCCGCGGGTGTATTGTTTGGAAGGTCCGTCATTTCCGTATGGTGAGCAGGGTGGTCACGTCCATGCCCTCGCCTAAATATTTTCGCCCTTCGAGCCCCTCCATGCAGAGCTCAATGAGGAAATTCACGTACACGGCCTTCGGCTTGAAGCGCTCCACGAGGTCGTAGGCCGCGCGCATCGAGCCGCCCGTGGCCAGCAGGTCGTCGTGGATGAGCACGACGTCGTCCTCGCCGATGGCGTCGACGTGGATTTCCACCGTGTCGTAGCCATACTCTTTCAGATAGGTGGCCTTCACCGTCTCGGCGGGCAGCTTGCCCGGCTTGCGGCACATCACGAAGCCCGCGCCCAGCCTTTCGGCCAGCATGGCCCCCATCACGAAGCCGCGGCTCTCGATGCCCACCACCTTGGTGATGCCCTTGTCGTGGTAGAGGCGCACCAGTTCGTTCAGCATCTCGCGCACGCAGTCGGCGTTTTTAAACAGCGTGCTCACGTCTTGAAACTGTATGCCCGGCTTGGGATAGTCGGGCACGTTGCGCAGATTTTCCAATAACAGTCTTTCGTTCATAAGTGGTTGTCTTTAAATGGTGTTTCGTGGTCTTGTTTCACGTGGAACGCGAACCTATCGCCCCGACAGCACGAGCAGCACGCTGATGTCCGACGGCGAAACGCCCGGGATGCGGCCGGCCTGCGCCAGCGTCTCCGGGTCGATGGCCGCGAGCTTCTGGCGGGCCTCGGTGGAGAGCTGCGTGATCGAGGCGTAGTCGAAGTGGCCGCGTATCTTGATGGCTTCGAGCCGTTGCATCTTTTCGGCCATGGCGCGCTCGCGGGCTATGTAGCCGGCATACTTCATTTCCACTTCAGCCGCCTCCACGGTTTCGGCGCGGTCTGTGGCCATTCTATCGAACATTTCGCGCAGCGGGCGCACCTCTTCTGCGATGCTTTCGAGCGTCACCTCGGGGCGCGTCACTAGGTCGGCCAGCTTGCAGCCGCGCGTCAGCGGCGTGCTGCCGCGGCGTTCCAAGTAGGGGTTGATGCGTTCCGCCTTGATGGAGAAGTCGCGGCAGAAACGCTCGATTTCTCCGATGTTTTTCTGCTTTTCGCCGAAGCGTGCGGCGCGCTCGCCCGTAGCCAGGCCCAGACGGATGGCCGCGGGCGTGAGGCGCATGTCGGCGTTGTCCTGCCGCAGCAGGATGCGATACTCGGCCCGCGAGGTGAACATGCGGTAAGGCTCGTCCACTCCCTTCGTCACAAGGTCGTCGATGAGCACACCAATGTAGGCCTCGTCGCGCCGCAGCGTGAACGGGGCGCTCCCCCCGCAGCGCAGCGCCGCGTTGATGCCGGCCACGATGCCCTGGCCCGCCGCCTCCTCGTAGCCCGTCGTGCCGTTCACCTGCCCGGCGAAGTAGAGTCCGCGCACGAGCTTCGATTCGAGCGTGTGGCGCAGTTGCGTGGGGTCGAAAAAGTCGTATTCGATGGCATAGCCCGGGCGATACACCACCACGTCGCGGAAGCAGGGCATCTGTCTGAGGGCCTCGATCTGCACGTCGAGCGGCAGGCTCGACGAAAAGCCGTTCAGATACATCTCGTTCGTGTCGGTGCCCTCGGGCTCGAGAAAGAGCGGGTGCTGCTCCCGTTCGGGAAACGTCACGAGCTTCGTCTCGATGCTCGGGCAATAGCGCGGTCCGATGCTTTGTATCTGCCCGTTGTAGAGGGGCGAGTCGGGCAGGCCGCGGCGCAGCACCTCGTGAACGGCAGGCGTCGTGTTGCACGTCCAGCACGGCAGCTGGGGTAGGGGCCGCTCGGGGCTCACGAACGAAAAGCGGTGATAGTCGGTCTCGCCGTCCTGCCGCTGCATCTCCTCGAAGTGGACGCTGCGCGCGTCGATGCGCACGGGCGTGCCCGTCTTCATGCGCGCCGAGAGGATGCCGTGGCGCACGATCGAGGCCGTCATGTGTACGGCGGCCGGCTCGGCGCAGCGCCCGCCCGCCACCGTGCGCCGTCCCACGTGCATCAGGCCGTTCAGAAACGTGCCCGCCGTAATCACCACGGCCCCGGCGCGGAACGTGGCGCCCCACAGCGTGGTGACGCCGCAAATTTCGCCGTTTTCAACGATGATTTCGGCCACTTCGTCCTGCCAGATGTGCAGGTTCTCCGTGGCGTCGAGGCGCCGGCGCCATTCGCCGATGAAGCGCGTGCGGTCGCACTGGGCCCGCGGGCTCCACATGGCCGGCCCCTTCGAGCGGTTCAGCATGCGAAACTGTATGGCCGTGGCGTCGGCCACGAGGCCCGTCTGCCCGCCCAGGGCATCGACCTCGCGCACAATCTGCCCCTTGGCAATGCCGCCCACGGCCGGGTTGCAGCTCATCTGGGCAATCTTGTTCATGTCGAGCGTCAGCAGGCAAGTGCGCGCCCCCAGCCGTGCAGCCGCCGCGGCAGCCTCGCAGCCGGCGTGGCCGGCGCCCACCACCAGCACGTCGTAATGAAATTCTGTGAGCATGTTCGGGTGTTGATAATTCTTTCACGGCAAAATTACGTTTTTTTTCCCACATACCTCCGGCAGGCCGCGGCGGGCGGGGTGGGGCCGGGAGCGGATTTCTAAACGCCGTGGGAGCCCCCGCCGCGCGCCGCCTCCGTCCCCGGCGCGGCTGCGCTGTTTTTCGGTGCCCCCGGCCGTCCGTTTTTGTGGCGAGGCGGCCATTTTGCCCATTCGTCGCACCTTTCACCCGATCGTGCCCATGCAAATGCGACAACAGGCCTTGCTGTCGCCGATCGGGGCCGTGCTGTCGGAAAACCAGGGCCTGCATCTCGCACCCGTACGGCCCCGTTTTTGCCAAGTGTGGCTGCCATCTGCGCCTCCATCCGTCCGCTCCCGTGCCTTCCCGGCCCGCCGTCGCACAGCGTTTCGGCGCCAAAGCGAGCAAACGGGAGCGCCGCAGCGGACGGCCGTGGCACGCCGCCGCCCCTTCGCACCCCTTTTTGCAGGCCAAGAGGTAAAACATCTTAACGCTCCCCGCCGCGTTTTGCCCCGCCGCCGGAAAAAACGCCCCCATCCGCTCTATTTCGCGCCCCGACCCCTGTCGCAATTTTTTGGAAAATTGGGGTTCGGATGTGGCGGCCGCAGGGTGGGGACGTCCGCCCAAGGAGAGACGCCATCCTGGCGCCCGTCGCCGCCCGGATGGGCCAACGCGGGGAAAGAATGTCTGGGCGGGGCTGCGCCCCGAGCGGGTGAGACGCGATGAATCGCTTCTCTACGCAGGCAAATCCCCATGCGGCAGAACATCCGCCACGGGGGAGGACCACGCCGCGAGGCCGACGCCCCCATCGGGGCGAACTACTCTATAACCGCGGGTAAGCGAAGCGCGCCCGCGGAAAGACAACGCATATATATGTGGGCCCCATAGGGGTCCAACGCCCGCGAAGATATATCCTGCCCGGCCGCAGGCACAGCCCACCACCATCCAAGCCACACCGCGAGGCAGGCGACCCCATAGGGGTCGAACCTTTGATAACCGCGGGTGAGCCAAAGGCGAACCCGCGGACAGGACCCTCCCAACATTGGGACCCCATAGGGGTCCAACTTCCCATTACCGCGGGTACGCCGCAGGCACACCCGCGGACTGCGCGATGCTGCCACACGCCAAGGCCCCGCACGACGA
>CASFRV010000020.1 GCA_949297215.1 uncultured Bacteroidales bacterium
CGCAAAACAAGCAAACCGCGCACGCGTGGGTAGAATGTCGTGGCGGGGCTGTCGCCCCGAGCGGGTGAGACGCGATGAATCGCGTCTCTACGTGGCGGACTTCCTCTGCGGCGGGATGGTGCTGCGGAGAGGCTGACGGCCCCGAAGGGGTCGGGCTATGAGTAACCTCGGGTGGAGCACAGCGGAACCCGAGGTGGGGCAGATGGTGTGCGGGTCGGCCTCGAAGAGGTCGTTATACCCGTGTCGGCTTGCGGTATAAACGCCTCTTCGAGGCTCTTTTCCTTGGGCGTGTCCGTACCGCGGGTGGAGCGTAGCGGAACCCGCGGTTACTCACAGCCGGGCCTCTTCGAGGCCGCCCTTGCGGCGGGATGTCCGCCTATGGAGTGGCGCAGCTCATGCCGCCCCTGCATATACGGCTCGCCCCGTGCTTCCACACCTCCACATGCCTTGTGCGCTATATGGCAAACCGTTAAAGCGGACGGGCGGGTTGCGCCGCTTTTTAGCGTTGGAAAGGCGGCGGGGCGGGGTGTTCGGGCCGATTCATTCCATGGAATTGCAGATCCATCCCATGGATTTGCGATTCCATCCCTTGGATTTTCCGATCCATGGGCACTTTCGGGGTGAAAATTGGCCCCGATTTGTGCCATATAGTGGCGAAAATGGCGTTTTTCGGCGTCCGTGCGGCGGGGCTTCGCACGGATGTGCTTCATTGTCAGGTGGTTCTGATTTTCGCTCATTTGCGAGCGTCGGGCGGTCGGCTCGAAAATAATCGATTTTTCGTGTTAAAATGGAGACCTTTGCCGGACCGTTCAGCCCCTTGCGTGGGGGTATGAAAAAGCCGGGAGACGGCGGTGGCTGTCTCCCGGCTTGGGGTTTCCCGGTGGGGGTTAGAGCTCGGCCTGCGAGAGGCGGATCTTATAGCTCAGCGGGCGGTTGGGCACGCGATACTTGGGCAGCGTGTCGACGTCCTGCCCGCAGCTGGCGTTGCCCAGGCCGCGCGTCCATGCGTCGAGATGGAGCACGGTGTAGGGGCGGGGCGTCATGTCCCACAGGTGGCGTCCGTTCATCAGGTCGGCGTCGGTGTAGGGCTGTGCCGAGAAGGCCGTTTCGCCCTCGGCCTCGATGCGCAGGCCGAAGCCCCGTCCGTCGCTCAGCACCAGTTCGCGCAGCTCTTCGCGGCCGCCCATGCTCTGCGGCTTCACGTAGCGCTCGGCCATGCCGGCCACGGTGGTCGAGTAGCGGCCCACGAGGCAGCCGTCCTTGCGGTCTACGTAGTTTTCCCACGGGCCCAGGGCATAGTAGTCGACGTTTTTCAGCGCCGAGTCGACGTAGCAGACGAGGCCCGCGCGGCGCAGGTTGCCGTTGTGGGGCGTAAAGGTGGCGTCGACGTCCATCGTGCCCTGCGGGGCCAGGGTGTAGGTGATGTCGGTGGTGCAGAGCGAGCCGCCGCGGTGCGTCGTGACGACGACGAGGCCGTCCCTTTGCGTCACGCTCAGCGTGCCGCTGGCTTCGAGGCCGTTTTCGGTGCGGCCGAACTTGTCGTTTTCATTCCAGCGGTGGTTGTCGTAGACAAAGCCGCCCTGCTCGGCGATGACCTCGCGGCCGCCGAAGCACAGCGACGTGAGGCGGCCCGTCTGCTCGTCGAAGGTGGCGGCAATGCGGTCGTTGCCGATGGTGAGGCGGCCGTCGGCGCGCTTCTCTTCGAGAGCCCCGGCGCGGCTGTCGGCCGTGAGCTCGGCCAGCGGTGCGCGGGCCGTCAGCTCAAACTGCTTCTGGGCCATGCTGTAGCCTTTGGGGGCGTAGCTCTGCGCCTCGCGGTAGCACACGTTGAGCGTGAGCATCGTTTCGATGCCTTCGGCCTCGGCCTTGCGGAGCTTCGTCTTGGGCAGCTTCAGCGTGAGCGTGACGGAGTCGTCGGGCTGCACGTTGCCGATGTCGGTTTTCTTCACCTTGCCGCCACGTCCGTCGCTCACCACCTGCCACGTGAGGTAAAAGTCGTCGAGCGAGCGGAAGTCGTAGGTGTTGTAGAGGCGCACGGTGGCTGTGTTCTTGTCCTTGTCGACGCCGACGAGGCGGAACTTGACGTACTGCTGCACGGCCTTCACCTCCTTGATCTTGGGGCTCTCGTGGCGTGTGGCGGGCAGCAGGCCATTGTTGCAGAAGTTGCCCTGGTGGGGGCCGGGATAGTCGTAGCCCGTGTGCAGGCGGCCTTCGTAGGTGCCCGCCTTGATTTCGCGCGGCTCATAGATGGCCTGGTCCACCCAGTCCCAGATGGCTCCGCCGATGATGGTGGAGCTGCTCTCGATGCTCTTCCAGTAGTCGTCGAAGTTGCCCGTGGCGCAGCCCATCGAGTGGGCATATTCGCAGATAAACATGGGGCGGTCGAAGAAGTCGGCATACTTGTTCATCCAGTTCATGCCCGGGTACATCTTCGAGTAGAGGTCGCTGAAACGGTTGCCGCCATACTCCTTGCCGTCGCGCGTGCCCTCGTAGTGGACGGGGCGCGGGTCGAGGCGCTTGGCCGCCTCGTAGCAGTACTGGAAGTTGTCGCCGCCGCCGCCCTCGTTGCCCAGGCTCCAAAAGATGACCGAGGGATGGTTGCGGTCGCGCAGCACCATGCGGTCGATGCGGTCCACAAAGGCCGGGATCCACGACGGACGGTCGCTGATGCTCTGGTTGGCGTGGTTTTCCAGGTCGGCCTCGTCCATGCAGTAGAGGCCGAAGTGGTCGAACATGGCATACATGCGCTCGTTGTTGGGATAGTGCGACGTGCGGATGGTGTTGAAGTTGTGCTGCTTCATCAGGATGACGTCGCGCAGCATGCCTTCGGTTGTTACGGCGCGGCCGCGCAGCGGGTCGGTGTCCTGGCGGTTCACGCCCTTGAAGAAGACGCGCTTTCCGTTGATGTAGACCAGCGGGCCGCGCACCTCGATGTCGCGGAAGCCGTGCTTCGTGCTGAAGGCCATCTCCTCGCGGCCGTCGGCGCTGAGCTGGACGATGTGAACGGTGTAGAGGCGCGGCGTTTCGGCCGACCACAGCTCGACGCCTTGCAGGTCGGCCGTGAGGTTCAGCTCGACCATGGGCTCGTCTGTGCCGTAGCTCACCGTGACGGGGCTGCCGGCATAGACCTCGCGGCCCTCGGGCGAGAACACCTTCATGACAAACTGCTTCGAGCCCGCGAGCGAGTCGCGGTTGTCGACGGCCAGGCGCACGTCGAGGCGGGCGTTGCGCCGGTTGTCGTAGAGACGCGAGGTGATGTAGTGGTCGCGCGCCGACACGCGGGGCACGTTGTAGACGTAGACGCTGCGGTGGATGCCCGACATGCGGAACATGTCCTGACATTCCAGATAGGAGCCGTCCGACCAGCGCAGCACCTGCACGCCCACGCGGTTCTCGCCCGGGCGCAGGTAGGGCGTCAGGTCAAACTCCGAGGTGTTGTTCGAGCCCTGCGTGTAGCCCACGTAGTGGCCGTTGAGGTAGACGAAGGCAGCCGAGTAGATGCCGCCGAAATGGATGAACGTGCGGCCGTCCGTCCACCCTTCGGGCAGGTTGAACGTGCGCACGTACGAGCCCACGGGGTTGATGCCGTAGTTCTTTCCCCCGTCGTTGAAGCCCGGGCGGGCCTTGATGTAGGGCGGCGTGTTGCTGTGGGGATATTCCACGTTGCAGTAGATGGGCCGGTCGTAGCCCTGCATTTCCCAGTTGGAGGGCACGGGGATGGTGTCCCAGCCCGATACGTCGTAGTCGTCGCGGTAGAAGTCGAGCGGGCGCTGCGACGGTTCGGGCACAAAGTGGAAGCGCCACGTGCCGTCGAGCGAGAGGTAACGGCTGTTGACGGGCTGCGTCCAGGGCGTGGCGTAGTAGGCAGCGTCGGCCAGCATGTCGGCCTCGGTGGCATAGGGCATGTAGGTGGCCACGCCCGTCTCCTTGTTCTCGGCAAAGATGGTTTCGTCCTCCCAGTAGGGCGACTTGATTTTGGGCTTCTCCACCTCCTCAAAGGTGAACCACGCGTTGCGGTCGGCCGGGTCGTAGTCGGCCAGTTTCAGCTCGTTGCCGCACACGGCATACATCTTCCCGGCGCGGGCCTTCGAGGCTGAGAGCAGGCGGTAGGTGCCGCGTTGTCCATCGACGGCCTCGAAGCGGAAGCGGGCGTTGTTCCACACGCCCTCGCGGGCCGGCCATTGCAGCAGGTAGTCGACCGACGGGTTGCCGCCGCCATCGTCGAAGTGTTGGTCGTAGAAGGCGTTTTTCACGGCCCGCTGTTGCAGGTCGATCATCTTGATGGTCCAGTATTGTCCGCGGTTTGTCGTGTCGGGAGCCTCGGGGCGGATGCGGGCGTTGTTCTCGCCGCTGTCGCCGTTGCCCAAAACGAGGTCGGGACGGGCCACGCTGCGGATGCGGTACGACAGGTTTTCGTCGAAGCCCGCGATGGGCGACTCTTCCAGGCGGAACAGGGCACTGCGCTGCCCGGCCAGACTGGCTTTCCGGCCCACGCTGACGCGGCCGTCGGCCGCCACGCTGACAGCCGTCGCGGGCTGGTTGGCAGGCACGAGCATATAGCCGCCGTCGACGGCTTCCAGCTGCCAGAGCTGGGCTTCGTCCGAACCGTTGATTTCGCCTGCTTCCAGGCGCCCGCCGCCCGGAGCGCGCAGGGCCACGTTGGCAAACGGATTGATGAGGCGGTGCGTGCCCGACAGCTCGGGCAGCGTCCAGAGCTGTGCAGTGGCGGCGTCAGCGCGCCGGGCGAAGCTGACGGTTTTCGTCTGGCTGTCGTAGGCCAGCACCAGCCCGTCGTGGGCCACCGACGTCACGTAGTAGAGCGCGCCCTGACGGATCGCGTCGGCGGTCTGCGCAGCAGATGTCAGTGCGGCCAGCCATACGAACAGGGTCAACCCCGCGAGACGCGCGGCCCTTTGTAAGCGGAAAGGTTTCATAGAAATAATGTATTAAGGGTGTTTTAGCTATTAATTGCGGACAAAGATAGTGAAAGGTGAGAGCAATGCCAAGGAAAAACTTGTTTTCGTTGGCATTGCCGAGCCGCCCCAATCTTGGGCGCAGCCAAAGATGAGGAAAGGTGAGTGGCAAGGCAAGGAAAAAACCGCTTTTTCCGCGCCTTGTCTGAACCGCATCTCGTCTTCGTGAAACAAAGACAAGAAAAAAGCCCGAGATAACTCGGGCTTGCTGCCGCTCCCGGCCTTCGGGGCATCGGTTGGCGGCTGCCGGCTGCGAGGAGCCGGCGAAATAACATGATAACGGGCGGGCTAACGCGGGTAGGAAAGCTGCATCCGACGGAAATCGAAGCGCACGCTGCCGGCGGCCTTGACCAGACGTGGAACCGAGAGGGTACCGTCGATGCGGTAAGGCTCGCCCGTGAAATCGCCCGGCACAAACTCGGAGGCCGGAAGGCTCAGCGTACCCACCGCAACGGAGGGATAGCGACGAGCCAGCGAGCTCCGCCTGGCCGACATGAGAGCCAGCGTCAGGTAGCGGCCGGAAGCTACGCCTTCGACGCAGAGACGGCCGTCGAAACGCAGCGGAACCGTTGCTCCTGCGGCGGCAGGGGCATCAGAGACGAACGTAACGGCTCCGCGAGCAAAGGTGACATCGGAAAAGAGGGCCAGCACATTGAAGCCGAGCGTCATGCGGCGCTCCTTGTCGGGATAGACGTGGCAAAGCACGTCGCGCAGCACGTAACTGCCCAGCCGCAGGCTGTCGATGACGCCCACCGAATGGGCACCGTCGGCAGACCGGTGGACGACGCGCACCTTCAGGCGGCGGGCAGCCCGCTCGGTGAGGGCCGTCACTTCGAGCGAGGGGTCGATGGCGGCCGCCATCTCCTTTTTATTAACGGTGATGCCGACGTTCTGCCGGCCGCTTTCGTCCGCCGTCTCGCGGAGCACGGCCACCGCCACGCCGCCCCGGGCAATGCGCGTGGGCTGCGTGCCCGAAAGGGCGGCACAGGTGGCGCCCAGGTCGAGCAACATCTCGCGCACAGCGCCCGCATGGAGGCCTTCGCGCCCGGCCTCGTCCACCAGGCGGGCGGCCTCGGCATATTGCCCGGCGCGCACCAGCGCGTTGATGCGGTACATGAGCAGATAGTCGCGCTCGCCGGCCTCGGCTTCGCCCTCTCCGTCGGCGCCGCCGGCAAGCAGACGGGCTGCCTCGGCAGCAACGAGGGCCGGGCGGTTCTTTCCGCCGTCGATGTGGAGATGCATGAGCGCCGTGTCGCGGGGCGACGAAACGGCGGCGAGCGCCCGCGCGTTGCGTTCGAGGCCAAACAGGTCGCCGCTCTCCATATAGTCGAACACGTGGAGAGGCTCGTAGGCGTGGAAGCGGCCGGGCGTGAGGCGCATGTTATGAAAATCGAGCGTCACCTCGCTGAAACTGCGCAAGAAGGGAGCACCCAGAGCTCCGTCGCGGTCGGCCGAACGGTAATCGCGCAGCACGACGGGGCGGACGGGCAGCCGGCGGCCGTCGAGGCTGAGAGCAAAGGCCAGAGTGTCGGTGAGCTCCCGGGGGAAGACGATGCTCGACAGGGCGTTGCCCGCATTGCCCGTGTCGATGCCGAAGATACACTCCCGGCCCTCACAGTCGGCACGCAGCAGGGGCGTTCCCGCCGTGGAGAAGCACAGATTGGGCCCGTCCGTGGAGGCAGCCGCCGTGGGCATGGGGCTTATTTTGAGCTGCTCGCCGCTGAACGTCAGCCGGCCCAGCCTTGCCAGATCGTCGCTGCCCATGATGGCCGACACGCCGGCCGGGAAACGGGCCGTGTCGGCCGTGACATACAGGAAGAAGTGGGAGAGCGTCAGGCTGCCGAGGCTCAGGCTGTCGGCCAGCGCGGGCGAAACGCGCAGCATGCCGAGGGGCGTCGACACGGCAAACGTGTCGGGCAGCACGCGAAGGCCCACGCTGCGCGCCAGGCCCGAGGAAACGAGCGTGTGCTCCTGCCCCGTGTCGAGCAGAAAGGGGGTGGCGTCGCCACCGTTGAGCCTCAGCACCGTGAGCAGGGGCCAGTCGCGCGAGAGGTGGAGCGTTGCTCCGCCGGCATCGCCTTGCAGGAGCGTGGGGGGCTCCAGGCGCCAGGCTTCGGCCCAACAGCGGTGGCGGGAAAGGTCCACTCCCCTCGCCGACCACTCGCCGGCACAACGCGCGGCAAGGGCCGAGAGCCCGGCCCAGCGGCCGGCACGCACCAGGAGGCGGGCACGCGCATGCACGACGTGGGCAAAGTCGTCGTCGTAGAGCGAATCGGGATGATGGGTGAGGAGCGAATCGGTGAGGCTGAGGGCTTCGGCATCGCGACGGAAGGCCAAAGCGAGCGACAGGGCCGCGCGCCGGCGGGCAAAGGTGTCGGCGTCGGCCGAGAGGCGGGCATACGCCTCGCGCAGCATGAAAACGCTGTCGCGGTCGGCCAGCGAAAGCAGCCGGGCCCGCGGGGTGGTGCCGCCCAGGCGGCGGGCCAGACGCTCGTAGGCCGCCAGACGCCCCAGACGCTCGCGGTCGAAACGCCTGCGGCGATAGCTCTTCAGCTCGCGGCGGCAGAAGGCTGCCAGCTCGTCGTAGCGGCCCAGCCGTCGCAGGCCGCCGGCCTTAAGCTCCACAAGGGCAAAGCGGCCGTTGGTGCCCAAGCGGCGCGGATACCGGTCGAGGAGCGTGTCGATGCAGGCCACCATGCGGCCGTAGCGGCGGTCGGCGCGCGCAAGGGCCATCTGGCAATAGAGACGGGTGTAGGGCGGCAGGCTGTCGGCCACGCGCTCATACAGAGGGCGCAGGCTGTCGGCATCGCCGCGCGCCGCCAGCAGGGCCAGGCGGTGGGACAGGCTGTCGGAGGGAGCCGCGACGACGGCCGCCGTCAGGGGCAAAGCAAACAGGAAAAGGAGAAAAAGTCGTTTCATACCGGAAGGATGTTGGGGGAAATTAAAGAAAAAGAGAGCGGGAAGCCTCCTTACGGACGCCCGTCCCACTCTCCTTATATAATACACGCGCGCACGCGCGTTACTTCTTCATCTGCAAGCTGCCCGAACCGATCATCTGCCCGTCCACAAAGATGTAGGCCGTAAACGTGCCCGCACTGAGATACTCGTCGGCGGGGACATAGAGCGTGACGCGCTGCTCCTGGCCGGTGTATTCGATGTTTTTGGCCGCAGAATACTCGATGCTGCGGTTCTCGTAGGTGAAGGAGCCCGAAGGGTTCACCACCGACTGGTTGGGTTTCAGCAGGCGGACGTAGGCCATGCGGTTGCCCGTTTTTGCCGTCACGTTGCGCGTAATGGTAAAGGTCACGGAGAAACGCTTGATGTCCTTGGTGCGGCGGGCGCTCTTGCCGTTCTTCTTCAACGGCGCTACGCTGACGCCCGTGGCGTTGAGCTGCGAGGCGATGGCCACCTGCTCGCTCAGATTGGCGCGCTCGGTGTTGAGCGAAGAGATCTGGCGGTTGGCAGCCTCGTTCTGCGCACGCGCCATGTCGCGCTCGGCCACGAGGGTCTGGTTGAGCTGCTGCAAAGAGTCGACCTGAAGGATATACGTGCGCAGGACGGCGCGGACGGTTTCCAGCTCCTTCTTCAAGCGGCGTATCTCGGCAGCATCGTTGCTCTTGACGCGCTTCAGCTCGGCCAGCAGGTTTTCGGCCCGCTGCTGCTCGGCGTCGAGACGGGCTATGAGCGAGTCGTCACGGACGCCCTTCTTCAACTCGTCATACTGCAACGCAAATTGCGCATACTGGTTTTCCATCTCCTTTTTGTCGAGATCGGCCAGCTGACGGAGCTCTTGCAGCTCCTTTTCCTTTTCGGCCAGCTCCTTTGAGTCGGACTTGCAGGCCGACACCGTGGAAAGGAGCGTGAGCACGAAGCCCGTGCCAAGAATGATCTGGGAAATTTTTCTCATCTACGTTGTTTCGTTATTTCTTTTCGTTGGTTTGCTTTGAACGGAGCGGAAAAAGCTCGTGGCGCAACGGCAAGGCTCACCGGCCATACGTCCCTCCCGCATGAGGCGCCTACTCCCCTCCGGCTGCCACGGCCTCTGCTGCGACGCTGCGCTGCTCATACTGCCGGCGTACATCCTCGTAGAAACCCGCCTCCGACACGCCTATATAAGGAGCCAGCCAAAGGTAGCCGATGCCGCAGGTGAAGAGCGCCAGCACGGCCCAGCCCAAAAAGCTCAGCCAAAGCAGCAGCAAGCGGCCCTTGTTGCCTGCCATCATCTCGCGGCTCAAATGAATGGCTGCCCGGCGCGACAGCTCCGGGCGGTCGCGAAGGATGTAGGGCGTCATGGCATACGACAGCGCCTTGACCACTCCCGGCACGACGAAAAGGAGCGTCCACAACAGAATGTAAAGCTGCTGGAGAAACATCGTGGAAAAGACGCGCCAAAAGTCGCCATAGCCATGAAACAGCGTAACTATGTCGGCCGGCTCCTCACGCCACGCCCGCAGAAACGTCACCTGATAGCCCCATTGCAGGGGAAGCAGCAGAAGCAGGAGCACACTGCCGACACCGACAACAGGCGCCTGCCATTCGAACGGAATGGAAAACACTTTCCAAAGGTTTTCGTCCATCCCCATTTGGAAAGGAAACGAAAGCCCGCTGCTGATTATGTAGTAAAGAAACGTGACAAGCACCAGGTCGCCCCATCTGCCATCCAGATGGCGGCGGGCCGTGCGGCGGAGTTCGGAATTGGTCATCATAAAGTCGCTATGTCGATAAAGAGGTCAGTAACTAAGAAGGATGACTGCCGGCGTGGCGGTCTCAGTCGAGCACCGTGACCCAGCCGTGTACGTCGGGCTCGATGCCATACTGGATGTTGCGCAGCTTGTGGTAGAGCTTCGTGCTCATCGGTCCGGGCTTGCCGTCTTTCGAAATGACGTAGCTGCGGTGGTTCTCCATGTCGTCAATGCGGCCTATGGGGCTGATGACGGCTGCCGTGCCGCAGGCGCCGGCTTCCTCGAAGGTGGCCAGCTCTTCCTCGGGTATCTGGCGGCATTCCACCTTCATGCCCAGGTCGCGGGCCAGCTGCTGCAAGCTGTTGTTGGTGATGGACGGCAGGATCGACGTCGACTTAGGCGTGACGTACGTGTTGTCTTTGATACCGAAGAAGTTGGCGGCGCCACATTCGTCCATATATTTCTTCTCCTTGGCGTCGAGATAAAACTCGCAGGCGTAGCCCGCGTCGTGGGCCATCTTGTTGGCACGGAAACTGGCCGCATAGTTGCCACCCACCTTGAACGTTCCCGTACCGAGGGGCGCAGCGCGGTCAAACTCGCGGATAATCACGTAATTGTTCGTGGCAAAGCCTCCCTTGAAGTACGGGCCGACTGGCGTCACGAAGATAAGGAACAGATATTCGTCGGCCGGATGAACGCCCACGCGGGCGCCCGTACCGATAAGCAACGGACGGATGTAGAGCGAGGCCCCGCTCTCGTAGGGAGGCACGAAACGTTCGTTCAGCTTCACGACGCGGCGCACCATTTCGGTGAACTTCTCCGTGGGCAGCTCGGGCATCAGGATGCCGCGGCACGTGTTTTGCAAACGCTCGGCGTTGGCCTCCATGCGGAACACACGGATCTTTCCGTCGGGGCAGCGGAAGGCTTTCAGACCTTCGAAGGCGTCCTGACCATAGTGGAGGCAGGTAGCTGCCATGTGGATGTTGACGGTTTCGGACGAGCTGACTTCCACTTCGCCCCACTTCCCGTCACGATAATAACAGCGCACATTATAATCGGTGCGCACATAACCAAAAGGCAGATTGGCCCAATCAATTTTCTCCATTGCTTCTTTCATTTTGGTCTTTTATCCCATCATGACGCCTTATCCGGCGCACGATTTAAACGCAAAAGTACGTATTAAATGGCAAAAGGCTGCCCCTGCCGTCGTTTTTTTCAGCGATTTTTACGTTTTCGGCGGCCACCGCAAGCCCCCTTCGCCGGCCGGGACCGCATCAGCGGAAGGCAAACGCCGCCACACCGCCATGAATAAATTGCAGACGAACAGAAAATCTGACCAACCGCGAAGAACGCCCAAAGAGATGTGAAGAGATATTAAACAGCCCGCTTCGCTGCAAAATTCAACCTCGGAGAGGTAAAACGCGTTCGCTTATTCACACATTTTCTCAGGATTATTCACACGCCGGCGCTGGAATAAACCATCGTTAGCAGCTGTTTTACCCGCGCTCCACCGCCTCGAACACCGAGCCGTGGCGACTCATTTCATATCTTTTCACAGGTTTCACCAAAAGCGCCCCTGTTCCGCCGCTTTCGGCGCCATATACATTCGCTATCGCCGGCTGGAAAAAGAAAAACCAGGCCTTGGTTTCGAATATGTAAGCCTTGCATTCGCGCAGGCAAGGCCTGTTTCTGCAAAACCAAGGCCTGCCTGTGCAGGAAATTCCATCCTGCCCTCAGAAAATGGCCGGGCGCGAGCCACGGGCCACCATGCGCCGGCAGAGGACTCTCACGGCGAACAGAAATATTCAAAAACAGCCAAACAGGACAACCGCCGGCCGCGGCCGGGACAGGGAGCAGGCCGCGTGGCGTCCGCAGCGCCATCGCGCAACGCCGGCTCCCGAAAAAGCAAAACCCGAAGAAAAACACAAGTTTTTCCGTTATTGCTTGGTCACAATTCAATTACTGATTACATTTGCGGCATCAACACAAATCAATACGCCTATTAGATAAAAAACACGACCCTCCGAACGGTGAAAAAAGCGTTAATTTTGCAAGAGCCATAAGAGCAAGTTACATTTTAATGCTTACCTTTGCTCACGTCAAGACGGCTCCATGCAGTTGCCGCACGCACAATCAATTAATTATCAATAAATCACAAATCTCAAACAACTAATCTTAATCAAAAATGGGAACTACAAACGCTAGCGCACCCAAAAGCGCACCCAAGAAGAACCAATCCAAAGGTTTCACCGGTATTAAGTCGGGTTTCTCCGTCATTATCGGTTGCTGCGTCATTGCAGTATTGATTTATCTGTTCGTGTTCGGCCACCTCAGCCACTTCCAGGGCGGCGCCGACCAGTCGGTACAGTTCTCCGTGTTCTTGCCCGCTGACGTCACCCTCGACCCCGCCGACTTGATCGGAACGGTTTACAAGGGCGGCTTCGTCGTGCCTATCATCTGGACGCTGTTCTTCACGGTCATCGCATTGGCCATCGAACGTTTCTTCGCCATCCGCAACGCTTACGGCCGCAGCAGTATCACGGTGTTCGTAGCCGACATCAAGAAAGCCCTTGCCGCCAACGATATGGCCAAGGCTGAAGCCCTCTGCGACAAGCAGCGCGGTTCGGTAGCCAGCGTCGTAAGAGCTACGTTGAAGAAATATCAGGAAGTGGAGAAGGACGACTCGCTCACCAAGGAGCAGAAAATCCTTGCCATCCAGAAAGAACTGGAAGAAGCCACAGCCCTCGAAATGCCCATGATGCAGGAAAACCTTCCCATCGTCGGTACGATCATCACGCTGGGTACGTTGATGGGTCTGCTCGGTACGGTGTTGGGTATGATCCGTTCGTTCGGTGCCATGGCCTCCGGTGAAGGCGGTGCCGACTCGTCTGCCCTCTCTACCGGTATCTCCGAGGCCCTTGTTAACACGGCTTCCGGTATCGCCACGGGTGCTCTCGCTGTTATCACGTACAACTACTACACCAACAAAATCGACCGTTTGACCTTCTGCCTTGACGAAGTAGGTTTCTCCATCGTTCAGACTTTCTCGGCCACGCACTAAAACATAATTAAGGTATCAAAACATGGGACGTTTTAAAATTAAAAAACAAGATACGTTCATAGACATGACGCCTATGAGCGATGTCATGGTCCTGCTGCTTACCTTCTTTATGCTTACGGCAAACTTCGTGAAAGAAGAACCTGTAAAGGTCAATACCCCCGGCTCCGTTTCGGAGGTGAAAATCCCCGAATCGAATCTGCTCACCATCTTCGTCGAAAAAGGCGGAAAGGTATTCATGACAATGGATAGCCCCGAAGCCATGACAAAGCTTGGCAAACAGATGAACACTAGCGGTGAACTCAACCTGAACGACCAGCAAATGAAAAACTTTGCCGAGGTCCCCACGTTCGGTACGCCTATCAATGTCGTTTCGCAATGGCTTTCCTTGGACAATTCCGAAAGGAACAAATACCTGACGAGCGGCGTGAACGAAGGCATCCCTTGCGACAGCACCAACAACGAGTTGACCGTATGGGTAAAAGCAGCACGCACCGCGTGTGGTGAGAACATGCGTATTGCCATCAAGGCAGACAAAGACACGCCATACAAAGTAATCAAAAGAGTAATGGACTCCTTGCGCTCCATCGACGAGAACAGATATAATCTGATCACGGCGTTGAAGACTGGCGAGGAATAATAAAAAAGAATGTTATGGCAAAGAAAGGTGGCAGTAAGCAAAAGAAAATGAATGCCCGCGTCGACTTTACGCCGATGGTGGACATGATCATGTTGCTCGTGACATTCTTTATGCTGTGTACGACGCTGATTAAACCGCAGACGATGGAAATCAGTATGCCCTCGGACAAGAACGACTTGAACGAGGACAATCAGAGCCAGATCGCAGCATCCAAGGCTATCACGATCCTTCTGGACGAGAACAACAAGATTTACTACTACACGGGTAAGCCCGACGAAGCCAAACTGGTGGAGACCTCCTATGGAAAAGATGGTATCCGCAATGCTTTGATGCACCTGAACGCAGCTGCGCAACAGCAGGTTCAGGCGCTTAAAAAGGAGTTTGAGACAAGACGCAGCTCCAACCCCACAGTAGACGCCAAAAATCAAGAAGAGTACAAGAAGCGTCTGGCCGACATTAAGAACGGCAAGAACACGCCCAACGTAATCATCAAGGCTACGGACAAGGCAACGTACAAGAACTTGATTGATGTTCTGGACGAGATGCAGATTTGCAGCATCGGTAAGTACGTGATCGACAACATCGCAGACGGTGACCTTGCGAAAATCAAGGACTACAAAGCCAACCCTGCGCAGCAATAAACATAAGTGAAGTAATTAAGATATGTCTAAAATAGATTTAGTATCACGCGAGTGGTGCGACCTCGTATTCGAAGGACGTAACAAAGATTACGGAGCTTATCGCATGCGTGCCAATTCAGGCCGCCGCCAGGCTTGGGCTTTGATATACGTGATTCTCGGCATTCTCGTCATCGGCGTTCTGGTAGCCCTCAGCATTGTTGTGAAGGACACCGTACAGCAAGGCCAAGGCGACGAATACACCGCTGCGCTCGAAATGAGTAAACTGAAAGAAGAAAAGAAACCCGAAGAGAAGAAGGAGGAAAAGATAGAGCTGAAATACGAGAAACCTGTGGAAAAGGTAGCCGTGAAAGCCTCTATCCAGTTCACAGTTCCTAAGATTGTGGACGACGACCAGGTTCGCGAAGACCAGGAAATGAAGACGATGGACGAACTTATCAGCAGTAAGGCCGCCATCGGCTCTCAGACCTACAAAGGCGACGAGGGTGGTACCATCAACATCGACGACCTGAAGGACAACCAGCAGGCCGGCGGTACAGCCACCCCCGAGGAAGAGCCCGACGTCTTCACCGTCGTTGAGCAACCGCCTACGTTCCCCGGCGGCGAGGCTGCCCTGCTCCGCTACGTTTCGGAGCACGTGAAATACCCCGCTATCGCTCAGGAGCAGGAAATCCAGGGTACGGTTGTTCTCCGCTTCGTCGTACTGGAAGACGGCTCTATTGGCGACGTCATCATCCAGCGCGGTCTCGACCCCAGCTGCGACAAGGAAGCCGTGCGCGTAGTGAAATCGCTGCCGCGCTTCGTTCCGGGCAAGCAGCAGGGACGCCCCGTGAAGGTTTGGTTCACGCTCCCCATCCGCTTCATCATTCAGTAATTCGCAGACATGTGACATGAAAACACTTTGGCTACTCGTAGCCGCTGTGTGCATGACCCTCACCACCTCGTGTGGCAATCATCGGAAGTCGGCAGATTGGCTGACTTCCGATGATGTGCATATAGCGGTAGATGAAACGTTCCGCCCCATCATGGAGGAGGAGATGGACGTGTTTGCTCTGGAACATCCCGAGGCAAGCATGAAACCTGTGTTTTGCAGCGAAAACGAGGCCTTGCGCCTTCTGGTTTGCGACAGCTTGCGCTCATGCATCGTGACGCGCCAGCTCACTGACGCCGAGATCAAGACCATTCGCAGCCATTCGCTCGAAGCCCGCCAGTCGCTCATCGCCACCGACGCCTTTGCCCTCATCGTCAACAAAGAGAACCACGACACGCTCATCACACTCGACGAGATAAAGGGCATCGTCACCGGGAAAATCACAAAATGGGAAGAGCTGAAATATGCCAAAAAGCGCGGTACGCTCAACCTGGTGTTCGACAACGAGGGCTCAAGCACCGTGCGCTACATGACCGACTCGCTCTGCGGCGGCCGGAAGCTGAGCGGAAACCTCTTTGCCCAGGGCTCCAACGACTCGGTCATCGCCCTTGTGAAGCGCAACCCCGACATCATCGGCGTCGTTGGCGCCAACTGGCTGAAATCGCGCAAGGACAGCGCCCTTTCGTCGTTCAAAAATCTCGACGTAAACGTCATGTGGGTGAGCCGATACGCCGACGACGCGCGCAGAGAGTTCTTCCGTCCCTATCAATACAACATAGCCACGGCCGAATATCCATTGCTGCGCTCCGTCTACGCCATCTGCACCGACCCCCGTTCGCAATCGCTCGAACGCGTCTTCTACTTTTTCCTGAAAGGCCAGAAGGGGCAGCTCATCATCTGCAACTATTCGCAGATGCTGCCCATCTCACCGGTACAGATAAAGGCCGTCAGCATCAACGACTGACCCCGACGGCTCGCAACCACCCGTAAAACTCAACAGGCGTCCCGCCCACTACCGTGTGCGGGACGCCTATTTATATATACACCACGGAAAAGGGCTGTCCGATGCGCCGAAGAGCGCGAAAGATGTTAAAAGGATGTGACAAGAGCGCCGTTTCAGCGCCCCGCGCTCACTTTTAGCGTTTCTTTTCGCGCCGCTTATCTGAAATATTGCTACATTTGTAGCCGTGAAAGCCGCATTTGTACAGCCCGCGGCCAGCTTATAAAACATTTGTCCCAAGCATATCACAGTTAATAAATAAAAGATGAAGAAAAAACTCTTATTCAGCCTTGCGCTCTGCGCCTCCCTGCTGATGGGCGGCACGCAGGCAAAAGCACAAAGCAAGCTTGACGTCCCCCCTCTGGACGCTGAACTGATGGAACTGGCCGACGAGGTCATCGCCCAGCAGATTAACGACCCCGATGCCGCCAACAAATCGTTCACCAAGCTCTTCCGCAAGATGCGCAACAACAAGGAGGAGCTCGTCAGCGCCGGTAAGTATTTTCTCGACAAGAAAGTATATCCCTGCGCCAAGTTCTGTGCCGACGGAGCCTACAAGCTCGATGCCCAATACCTTCCCGCGCTGATGCTTGGCGGCCAGGTCTACATGACCTTCAAGGACTACGGAACCGCCGGCCAGCGCTTCGACGAAGCCCTGCTCGTCGACTCCACCCTGACCGAGGCGCTCGAACTGAAAGCCTTCGTTTACAAAAACGTGAACCCCCACGTGGCCATCGAAGCCTTGGAGCGCATCAAGCGCCTCGACCCCAACAATTTTGAGGCCGACAAGGACCTGGGCGATATCGCCTACAACATGGGAGAGTACAAGAAAGCCGTGAAGCACTACGACCCGTACTACAAAGGTACGCCCGTCGACTCGCTCAGCGAGCGCTCGCTGGAAAACTACATGAACTCGCTCTACGCCACCAGCAGCTTTGTCAAGGCCCTCGGCGTGTTGAAAGTCATCGAGCCGCGCTACCCGAACAACCTCGTCTTCAAGCGCATGAACTTCATCTGCAACTACGAGAACTACGACCTGCCTGCCACCGAAGCAGCCATGAGCTACATCCGCGACAAGCAGTTTGCCGACTCCCTCTACCTCTATCTCGACTACGCCTACGCCTCCAAGTATATGAAGGAGAAGAACGACACGGCCAATGCCATCCTCTACATGGAGAAAGCCGTGGCCGTCGACAGCAGCCGCACCAGTGCCTATAAAGACCTGTCGAGCATGTACCAGATGGGCCGCGACTACGACAAGGCCATCGGTGCCTACACGACCTACCTCGCCAAGCTCGGCGAAAAGGCCCAGCCCACCGACCTCTTCCAGCTGGGTGTGCTCAACTTCTACGCCTCGCAAAACGCCACGGGCGATGCCAAGACGGCCTATGTGGCCGCCGGCGACACCGTCTTCGCACGCGTCTCCACCGAGGTGCCCGACAGCTACCTGGGCCCGCAGTGGCGCGCTCGCATCAACAACATTGATGACAAGACGCCCCTCGACAACGTACGCGCCTTCTACGTCGAAGCGCTGAACCGCATCGGCGACAACGAGAAAGCCAAGTCGGCCAAGCTCGAAAGCCTGCAATACCTCGCCTGGTATGCCTTGCAGAAAGACCAGAACGACGACGCGCTGAAATACAGCGAGCAGATTTTGCAGATCGACCCGCAAAACACCATGGCCGGCCAGATCAAGTCGTTCCTCGAACGCTTCGCCGGGCAGCAATAAGCTCCACATTTGCCCCCACAAGCCGCCGCACGCACGCCGTGCGGCGGCTTTTTTTGTCTGCAACGCCGCTTTTGCCGGAAAAAAGCCATAAAACCATAACATATAGCCTCGAAAATTGTAACTTTGCCGCATTAAGCGCCAGCTGTTGGCGTCCGCATAAACAAAAACATCCGTTCAATAATCACTAACACCCTAAACAAAGCATGAAAAAGCTGAACAGCCTGCTGGCCTGCGCCCTCACAGCGCTGCTGGCCCTGGGCGGTCTGCAAGGACAGGCCCAGTCGCTCTCCCCATCCACCAAGTGGCATTGGGAGAAAGGAACCATCGTCGTCGACACGCCCACGCGTCCCGCCGGGCAAGAGCATGTGCTCGGTCTGACGGCCCCCAAGCTCGAGGCCGTGCGCGTGGCCTTTGTGGGCCTTGGCATGCGCGGCCCCGGCGCCGTGGAGCGCTTCACCTACATCCCCGGCGTGCAGATCGTAGCCCTCTGCGACTATGAGGAAGCCCGCGCCGAAGCCTGCCAGAAGTTCTTGCGCAAGGCCGGCCTTCCGCCCGCCGACATCTACTCCGGCGCCAAGGGCTACGAAGAGCTCTGCAAGCGCGACGACATCGACCTCGTTTACGTGGCCACCGACTGGGACCACCATTTCCCCGTGGCCAAGTGTGCCCTTGAAAACGGCAAGCACACGGCCATCGAGGTGCCCTCGGCCATGAACCTCGAGCAGTGCTGGGAACTCATCAACCTGAGCGAGAAAACCCGCAAGCACTGCATGATCCTCGAAAACTGCTGCTACGACTGGTTCGAGATGAACACGCTCAACATGGCCCAGCACGGCGTCTTCGGCGAAATCATCCGCGCACAGGGCGCCTACATCCACAACCTCGACGACTTCTGGAACTACTACTGGAAGAACGGTAAGGACGACAAGCTCGGCTGGCGCCTGCGCTACAACATGGAAAACCGCGGCGACGTCTATGCCACCCACGGTCTCGGCCCCGTTGCCCAGGCCCTCGACATCCACCGCGGCGACCGCATGACCACCCTCGTGGCCATGGATACCAAGAGCGTTCACGGCAAGGCCCTCGTCAAGCGCGCCACCGGCGAAGACCGCGACTTCCGCAACGGCGACCACACCACCACCCTCATCCGCACCGAGAACGGCAAGGTCATCGAGATCCAGCACAACGTGATGAATCCCCAGCCCTACAACCGCCTCTACCAGCTCACCGGCACCAAGGGCTTTGCCAACAAATATCCCGTCGAGGGCTATGCCGTTGACGCCAGCCAGCTCAAAGCCACCGGCCACCAGCCCAAGGTCGACAACCTGAGCGCCCACGGCTTCATGCCCGAGGCTGAAAAGAAGGCACTCGAAGCCCAGTATCAGCACCCCATCCTGAAAAAGTATGGCGAGATGGCCAAGGAAGTGGGCGGCCACGGCGGCATGGACTTCATCATGGACGCCCGCCTCGTCTACTGCCTGCAAAACGGTCTGCCCCTCGACATGGACGTTTACGACCTGGCCGAGTGGTGCTGCCTCGCTGAGCTCGGTTCGCTCTCGATGGACAACGGCTGCGCTCCCGTGGCCTTCCCCGACTTCACCCGCGGCCACTGGAACGACGTCAAGGGCTACAAGCACGCCTTTGCCTCGCCCGAGGACGAAGCAGCTGCCGAAGCCAAGGCCAAAGCCTTCACCGAAGAGCTGAAGAAAGGCGCCGAAAAGGCCTGGAAGAAATACGACAAGAAGAAAGCCAAGGCCGCCAAGAAATAACCGCCGGCCCGGCTCTCCCTGTGAGCGGGCATCCTGTCCTCCCCCGCGGCGGACGGATGCCCGCTTTTCTTGGGCCCCTGCGCCGGCCCCTGCGACCCCGCGCGTTTCGTTTCCCTCACCCTCAACCCCATCCCCCATGCACCGATATGTCAAGGGCACCCTGCTCGGCCTGCTGGCCGCCGTGTGCTACGGCTTCATCCCCACGTTCACCGTGCCCGTGCGCTCCGCGGGCCTGCCCGACCCCTCCATCCTTTTCTACCGCTTCGGCACGGCCGCCCTGCTCCTGGGGCTCGTCATGCTCGTGCTGCGCAAGAGCTTCCGCGTGACGCGCGGCGAGCTCGTCTCGCTCATCTACGTGGCCTTCATCTCCGACGGCTCGGCCCTCTTCCTGCTCGACGGCTACAACTACATGTCGACGGGCGTGGCCACCACCATCCACTTCATGTATCCCGTCGTCACGGCG
Source organism: uncultured Bacteroidales bacterium (assembly GCA_949297215.1). Taxonomy (GTDB): domain Bacteria; phylum Bacteroidota; class Bacteroidia; order Bacteroidales; family Bacteroidaceae; genus Alloprevotella. The sequence continues at coordinate 19,824 of CASFRV010000020.1, forward strand.
CTCCTCATGATTGTCTTCTACCACGAGGCCCGCAAGCTCAGCACCCTCCTGGCCGCCCTCATGGCCGCCGCGGGCGTGGCCGTGCTCTCGTGGCAGCCCGAGGGCGCCCATGCCGGGCTGCGCGGCGTGGTCATCGTGCTCATCTCGGCCGTGTGCTACGCGCTCTACATCATCCGCGTCAACCGCTCGCGCCTACGCGGCATGGACTCGCTGCGCCTCACCTTCTACGTCATGGCCGTCGGCGCCCTCATCTTCGCCGCCGAGGCCCTGCGCCAGGACCGCCTCTGCCCCGTCCCCACGGCCGGCGCCGCCCTCAACCTCTTCCTGCTGGCCCTCGTCTGCACCGTCGTCACCAATCTTGCCGTCGTGGGCGCCGTCAAGCGCATCGGGTCCACCATGACGGCCGTGCTCGGCGCCCTCGAGCCCCTCACGGCCGTGGCCATGGGCTGCCTGCTGCTGGGCGAGCCCCTCACGCTCCACGTCCTGCTCGGCGTGCTGCTCATCATCCCCGCCGTGGTCATCATCATCTTCACGCGCGGCCGGCGCACCTCGTCCGAGGCCGCTCCCGCCGACGGCGCTCCGGCGGCCCAAACGGGCCAAAACGCACCGCCTTCGCCCCGCAAATAACGTTTTTTCAGCAAAACGTTTGTCCGTCTTGCACAGAGTTTGTATTTTTGTGCCGCAATTCAAATTCAAAACATCACATGACGCACAATTTACTACAAGGGAAGCGCGGCATCATCTTCGGCGCTCTCAACGAACAGTCCATTGCCTGGAAAGTGGCCGTCAAGGCCGTCGAAGAAGGGGCCGTCATCACCCTGAGCAACACGCCCATGGCCCTGCGCATGGGCCAGCTCGACGAGCTCGGCCGGCAGCTCAACGCCCCCATCATCCCTGCCGACGCCACCAGCGTCGACGATCTCGAACGCGTCTTCACCGAGTCGATGGAAAAGCTCGGCGGCCCCGTCGACTTTCTGCTCCACTCCATCGGCATGAGCCCCAACGTGCGCAAGCGCCGCACCTACGACAACCTCGACTATGGCATGCTCTCCAAGACGCTCGACATCTCGGCCGTCTCGTTCCACAAGATGTTGCAGGTGGCCAAGCGCCTCGGCGCCATCGCCGACTACGGCAGCGTCGTGGCCCTCACCTACGTGGCTGCCCAGCGCACCTTCTTCGGCTACAACGACATGGCCGACGCCAAGAGCCTGCTCGAAAGCATCGCCCGCAGCTTCGGCTACATCTACGGCCGCGAGCACGGCGTGCGCATCAACACCATTTCGCAGTCGCCCACGCCCACAACGGCCGGCAACGGCATTAAAGAGATGGAACACCTCATGGACTTTGCCAACAAGATGAGCCCCCTGGGCAACGCCACGGCCGAGGAGTGTGCCGACTATTGCGTCATGATGTTCTCCGACCTCACGCGCAAGGTCACCATGCAGAACCTCTACCACGACGGCGGCTTCTCGAGCATGGGCATGAGCCTGCGGGCCATGAACCAGTACAGCAAAGACATGAAGCCCTACGAGGACGAGAACGGAAACATCATCTACGGATAACCCCACGCGCCGCCCGGCGCGACAGCCCTCCACCCATGTGCCGACGCTGCCCACCCGGCAGACGCCGGCACATGGTGCATCAAGGGGGCCCGCCGCCGCAACGGCCCTTCAAACCCATTGCCCTATGTCATTTCTCAACAAGCTTTTCGGCGGGCCCGAGCCCACGCCCGAAGAAAAAGAGCGGCGCGAGCGCCTGCGCCGCTTCGAAACGCTGCGCGACGAAGGCCTGCGCGCCCTCCGGGCCGGCGCCCTGCCCCATGCCGCCGCCTGCCTCGAAGAGGCCCTGCGTCTCAACGACGACCTGGCCACCGCCGGCCATCTGGCCGAGGTCTGCCTGCTCCAAGGCGACGACGCCCGCGCCCTGCCCCTGCTGCGGCGCCTGGCCCAGGCCGAGCCCGCCAACGTCGAGGTGGCCCTGCTGCTCTCGCAAAGCCTCACGCGCACCGGCGCCCCCGACGAGGCACGCACCGTGGCCGCCCACCTCGTGGCCGTCCACCCCGACGAGGTGCGCGCCCGCTACGTGCTGGCCCTGGCCGAGCGCGCCGCGGGCAACCTCTTCGGCGCCATCGCCGCCCTCACGCAGGCCTTGGCCGCCCGCCCCGACTATGCCAACGCCCGCCGCCTGCGGGCCGAAATGCTGCTCGACATGGGCCAGGGCCACGAGGCGCTTGCCGACACGCAGACGCTCATCGACGCCGCCCCCGACGACGAAACGTGCCTTCTGCTCCATGCCCGCGCCCTGGCCGCCGCCGGACGCACCGACGACGCCCTGGCCGCCGCCCGGCGCCTCCGCGAGCTCAACCCCTTCCACCGCGAAGCCGTCCTCCTGCTCGGCAGCCTCTACGGCGCCGCCCACCGCCACGAACTGGCCCTCGCACTCTACGACGAGGCCATCGGCCTCATGCCCGACTTTGCCGAGGCCTACGACCGTCGCGGGCGCCTCAAAATGCAGCTCCACGACGCCGCCGGCGCAGCCGACGACCTCAAGCAGGCCCTCGCCCTGCGGCCCGAAGCAGCCGGGCAGATCGACGGGACGTTCTCTAACAATTGACTTTTTTCAATTGACAATTGACAATTGATAATTGACAATTATTCAGTGGCTATGGGCGTTACTCACGGACGACATCGTTGAAACGCATTTTCATGCACCCCCACGTTCGATGCAACGCGTCGCAGAAGCATAAAGCCGCCCCATGGAACAGACGCACGCGGCGTAAATGATTGTCCGCCGCGTAGAGACGCGATTCTTCGCGTCTCTCACCAGCCGGAGGGCCCCATGGCAGAGAAAAATGCCACAGCGGGGCTATCGCCCCGAGCGGGTGAGACGCGATGAATCGCGTCTCTACGTGGCGAACACCGTGCCACTCATCCCAAATTCAATTGTCAATTGTCAATTCTCAATTGTCAATTGAAAAGGTCCCCTTCCTCATTGTCAATTATCAATTTTCAATTGTCAATTGACAAAGCCGGACTTTTTTAACACGCACAGCATCGCCCATATCGGCCGTCGTCGCGACGGACAGATATGGGCGAAAATTGTATATCGCTGACATTGTGACCCTTACGTCCGCCTGAGCTTCGAAAACCCCGCAAAAAACGCTGTTTCGAGCCCATTTTTCATGAAAAACAAGGCCTTCGTTCGTCCGAAACATCCCACCGATTGCAAAATCCATCCCATGGATCGCCATTTCCATGGGATGTTTCCGTCTGTCGGTCCCATTTTTGCCCCGAAAAGCCCGCCCGCCGCACTAAAACGTCCGCCGGCAGCTGTCGCAATTTTTTGGAAAATCAAGGCTATTGCCCATGGAGTGGCAAGACTTTCCGCGCCAAGCATCCCCGGCCCGCAGCCGGCTGCATCGTGCGGCCGCTCCCGTCTGCCGGCGCGCGGTCGCGCCGGGAGCATCGCGCACCCCGGAACGCATCCCCCGCCACGACCCACAGAAAGCACGCTTTTTTCGGCCAAAAACGCCCCACATTTTGCAATCTACGCCTTGCGAAATCGCACAAAAAAAACAGTTTTTGTTGCAAAATCCGACGTTTTGGCCCCGAAAAGGCCGAAAAATTTCATTTTTATTGGCACGGCGTAACTCCTTTTGCCTACATTTGCAAATGAAACACCACGGCGACAAGGCGAAACAAACGCGTTTCACACAGCCACGCCGGAACCTTACATCTAAACGTCACTGCGAATGACACACCACAACCTGTTCCAAGCCTACTTGGCCGCCCTCGGCGTTCCCCACACCCGGGCATTCACCCGCGAGGCCTTCGAAAGCCATCCCTACAAGTACACCCTCTTCGGCATCCGCCGGCTGCTGGCGTCCTACGGCGTACCCTCCGACGCCGATACGACGCTTCGACGCACACCACCGGCCGGCGGCGGGACGCATCGCTTTCCAAAGCCTTTGGCAAGCGCAAGCAGTGGCTCCTGCGCGCCGTGGGCTTCGACATCCTCGGACAGCTCAGCAACATCCGCCGCACCGTCAACGCGCAGGGACGCACCGAGACGTGGTACAACACCACGCCCGCCTACGCCTCCCTGCATCTCACGTACCGATTCGACATGAAACCCAAGAAGCAGGCGGGGAAGAAGTGAAGCTCAACCTGTTAAGTATCTATTCGTCAAACATTTTCCACAAAAAATGCCATGAAAAAACTCGCATACCTCCATCTTCTTCTCGGGTGTCTCCTCTACCCGTTCGTCCAAGCCTTCGGGCAAAAGACTGACAGCGTTCGTCTGTTCGGCATGGTCGTCTACGACGGCTTCTCCGAGGACGCCTTGGATAAGGCCCGCGTTGCTGTTTTCGAAGCCGACAGCGTGACGGTGCTGGCTGATTCCTTGGAAGGAATTTGGAACGAATCCATGTCGAACGGCGTGAAGAGACGTTACTTCACCGGCTTCGAAGGATATCTCCCCCTCCGCAAAGTCTACGTGTTTCAGGTCTCCCACCCGGGATATGCCCCGCAGGTGCTACGCATTGAGGTGCCGCAGAAGCGGTTCGGCCAACCCATTGTCAAATGGGAACTGCCCAACGTTTACCTGTGGCACCAGATGAACTACGACTTGGGCGAAGCCACCGTAAAGGGCACGCAAATCAAGATGGTGATGCGCGACGATACGCTCATCTACAACGCCGCGGCCTTCCAACTGGCCGAGGGCTCCATGCTCGATAACCTCGTGCGCGCCCTGCCCGGCGTGAAGCTCGAAGACGGCGGGCGTATCACCGTGAATGGGGAATATGTCAGTTCGCTTCTCATCAACGGCCGCGACTTTTTCAAGGGCGACCCGCAGATAGCCCTGGCCAACCTGCCGGCCTACACAGTAAACAAGATAAAAGTCTACAAGAAAGCGCCACGCGGACGCGAGAACGAGGAGCGCAGCGAGGCCGAACGACAGAAAGACCCGCTCGTGATGGACGTCAACCTGAAACGCGAATACGCCCAAGGTTGGATTGCCAACGTGGAGGCCGGCGGCGGCTCGCGCTTGGGCGACGGCTTCGACCCCGTATGGATGGGGCGCCTCTTCGCCCTGCGATATACCAACCATTCGTCGCTGGGTATCTACGCCAACGTGAACAACATGGACGACTATCAGGCCCCGGGCTCCAAGGGCGAATGGAGGCGCACCGAACCCGGGCAGGGACGACGCACCACCAAGATGGGCGGCATCGACTTTTCCGTGGACGGGAAGAATACTGACTACAGATTTAACACCACCCTGCAAGCCATGCGGCAAGACATCACGAACGAACAGCGCACCTCGGCCGAGGACTATCTGCCCGCCTCCCCGTCCGTGTTCCGCAGCAGCCGCTCCACTTCACGAACGGGAACGACACATATAAACTGGTCGGGCCGCTTGGCTACCGGGGATTTCCCCTCTAAAAAACACGATTGGGGCTATTTCGAATTCTCTCCCTCGGCCTACTACACCCATTCCACTGCTGACGACCGAACCGTCTCGGCACAATGGCAGGAAAGCCTGAACGCTCAAACTTACAGCTCTGCTGCCGATACGCTCTACGACCGCCTGCTGCGTTCCACCACGAAACGCACCGACTGGGGAGGACGCTTGAGGCTTGAATACTTTACCGGGTTTCCCTGGCTGGGCGGCTTTATGTTCTTCTTTGATGCATCCACGTCGTACAACCGACGGAAACACACCTCGCTGACAGGCGACTTATTGCAATACGCCGTTCCCTCGGAAAGAGATCTGTCGCAACAACGCTTTGAGACGGCTCCCGAGATGGACTACGACTACAACATTCATGCGAATTTAAGTAAGAGCATCAGAATTCACAGGTATAAGATGTATTCTTGGTTCGACATCGATTACAGCTACAAGCAAGCGTTCCGTTCCGGCCACCGCGACCTGAGCGAAAACGACAATTGGCAAGGCGACGGCCTGCCGCCCTCGGCCGAAGCGCCCGAGGAATGGGCCGTCGACCAGGCCAACAGCTTCCACACCACACGCATGGAACGTAATCACAACTTAAGAACTTCAGCGAGCAGGCTACCACTCGGCCCGCTCAGGCTCAATCTGGTCGTCGACATGAACTTCACCGACCGCCACATCCACGACCTGCGCGGCGGGGCCGACCGCACCTACGCCCGCAAAAGCTTTACGTGGGAGCCCAACATAGAGCTGAAATGGTGGAACGATACGCTCGACACAGGCATCAGCTACCAACACCGGCAGGCCCTGCCCGACATCTTCTACCTCCTCGACGTGCGCGACGACAGCGACCCGCTCTACGTCAGCCTCGGAAACGCTCACCTGTGCAAGGCACAGATACACAGTGCGAGCGCTTTCTTCAAATACAAGACGCAGGAGCACCAACGCCTGCTCAACGTCAACGCCCGCTACAACAAGAGCGACCGCCTTGTGGCCCTGGCACGCTTCTACGACCTCGCAACGGGCGTCACCACCACGCGACCCGAAAACATCGACGGCAATTGGGACGCATCGCTCTCCATAGCCTACACACAAGGCTTGGGAAAAGACGACCGCTGGACGCTGCAAGGCGAAGCTAAGGGCACGTTCCTCCACAGCGTCGACTTTGCCACCGACAATCCCTCGGCCACGCTGCCCGACCGCGTCGCCGTGGACAACCTCTCCATCGACGCCATGCTACGCGCCGACTACCGCTTCGAGAAATGGACGGCAGGCGCAAAGGGCACCGTGAAGCACACCCGCCTCACGGGCGGAGGCCCGGCGTTCACGCCCTTCCAC
>CASFRV010000021.1 GCA_949297215.1 uncultured Bacteroidales bacterium
CCATGGGGGTCCAACTTCGATTACCGCGGGTAGGCCGCAGGCACACCCGCGGAGCAGCGAGGCTGCCGAGCGTCCAAAGGTCAGCGCGGAGAAGCCCGCGGTCCGCACGACGTCGGCGTGAAGTTCGACCCCTATGGGGTCGGAGTGGTGTGTGGATTCCTGTCCGCGGGTGGCTTCGCTCACCCGCGGTTATAGAGAGTTCGACCCCTATGGGGTCGACAGCTTCGCTGCCGGCGCACCATAGCTCCCGCCCTATGGCATCGGTCCTCCCCCGCACGGCCGGGCCTCTTCGAGGCCGTCATGCCTCGCTGCCACCTGCCCGCCACCGCAGCCGCACCCATCCCCTCCCGCCCATTTTCACCCCGGTAGACGGCCGAAATATCGGTACGGCTCCGTTATTTTTGCGGTAAAAATCAGCGCTTTGACCGAAAAATTTTCCTGCGCCCTCCGTTTTTCGTACCTTTGCACCGCAAAAACGTTTTTCAAACCCATCATCTCTTGAAACATATCACTCATCCCCTCGTGCTTGGCGCCGCGGCCCTGCTCCTTACGTCGTGCATCCGCGAAGAGGCGCTCAACGCCGAGTGCGACATCACGGGCTTCGACGCCGCCTGGCTCCAAGCCCGGAAAGACGCGGGCCTCTCGCTCACGGGTGCGCCCAGCGTGCAAAACGACCGCGTGAGCCATTACGTGCTGGCCGGCACCGACCGCTCGGCCCTCGACCCGCGCTTTACGCTCACCCCCGGCGCCTCCATCTATCTGGGCGACGGCGCTGACCGCATGCCGGCCGACGGCGTCGTGCGCGACTTCTCCACCCCGCAAATATATACGGTGGTGTCGGAGGACGGCGCGTGGAGCAAGCAGTATGAGGTGTCGTTCCCCTACCTGTTCCCCATCGAGGACTGCGCCTTTGAGCACTTCACGCTCAACAGCGACAATAAATATTACGAATTTTACGAGGTGGCCCCCGACGGCGCCCGCCAAAGCTACTGGGACAGCGGCAACTCGGGCTATCTCTTCTGCGGTATGGCCAAGACGCCCGAGGACTTCCCCACCGTGCCCGAACCCGTGGGCTACCGCGGCAACGGCGTGCGCCTTGAAACGCTTTCGACGGGCGATTTCGGCCGTCGGGTCAACATGCCCATCGCGGCCGGGAACCTCTTTATAGGCGAGTTCAACTCGACGCAGGCCATGCTCTTCCCCCGCCAGGCCACGAAGTTCGGCTTGCAGCTCGTTTCGGGCGAGCCCCTCTACCTCTCGGGGTGGTACAAGTACACCGCCGGCGACGTTTACCGCGACATCGAGGGCAACGTCCTGGCCGACCGCCGCGACACGGCCGACATCTACGCCGTGCTCTACGAGTGCGACCCGGCCAAGTTCAAGGCCCTCGACGGCGACGAGGTGCTCACGAGCGAACGCATCGTGTCGCTGGCCCGCATCGACCGGCCCGGCGAGCCGCAGGAGTGGACCCGCTTCCGCGAGCCCTTCCGCCCCATGAACGGCAAGACGTTCGACGAGGAGCGCCTCGCGCAGAACGGCTACGCCATCGCCATCGTGGCCACGTCGAGCCGCCAGGGGGCCTATTTCGAGGGCGCCGTGGGCAGCGTGCTCTACGTCGACGAGCTCCACATCGAATGGAAAGACACGGGCGACGGCCTGGAAGAAGAAACGGAGGACGCCTTATGAAACAGCTCACCCACACCCTGCGGCGCACGGCCGCCCTGCTCCTGGCCGCCGCAGCCCTGCCCGCCCTGCGGGCCGAGGAGAGCCCCCGCAACGGCATCAACAACCTGCTCAAAGCCGCCCTGCACGGCTGGCACGTCAAGCTCTCGGCGGGCTTCAACTTGGGTGGCACGTCGCCCCTGCCCCTGCCCCGCGAGATACGCGGCATCGACAGCTACAACCCCACCATGTGCGTCTCCATCGAGGGCGCCGTGCAGAAGCGCTTCGAGGGTTCGCCCTGGGGCATGCTCGTGGGCGTGCGCCTCGAGACGAAAGGCATGAAAACCGACGCCACCGTCAAAAACTACCACATGGAGATGACCGAGCGCGACGGCGGCTACATGGAGGGCGCCTTTACGGGCCACGTCAAGACCAAGGCGCGCAACACGTATCTCACTTTCCCCGTGCTGGCCACCTATGCCATCGGCGAGCGCTGGACCGTTTCGGCCGGGCCCTATGTGGCCTGGATGTACGACGGCGAGTTTTCGGGCTCGGCCTACGACGGCTATCTGCGCCACGGCGACCCCACGGGCCCGCGTGCCGACGTGTCGGAAGCCACCTACGACTTCTCCGACGATCTCCGCAAGTTCCAGTGGGGCGTGCAGGCCGGCGCCGAGTGGAAAGCCTACAAGCACCTCTCGGTCTATGCCAACCTGGAATGGGGAATCAACTCCATTTTCCCCTCCGACTTCGGGGGCGTCACCTTCGACATGTACCCCATCTACGCCAACGTGGGCTTCTCCTACCTGTTCTAAGGGCAGGCGGGCGATGAGGCCGGGTGAACAACCCGGCGGATCGGACGAATAAACAGTTACATACATAAAAGCAACGCTTATGAAGAAACTTCTACTCACAGCCGCACTCCTCGTTGCGGCCTTTACGGGACGGGCCCAAAGCGTGGTCGAAGCCATCTCGGGCAACTACACGGGCGACCTCTACATCTCCTTTGCGCCCATCAACGACGCCACCGAGCCCATCGCAGGCCAGCGCGTGACGCTCGCCGCTGGTGAGGCCGAGGGCACCGTCTCGCTCTCGCTCTTCGATTTCCAGTTCAACGACGTGCCCATGGGCGACATCGTCGTGCCCGCCGTGCCCGTGTCGGAAAACGCCGACGGCAGCATCGCCTTTGGCGAGAACGAACCCGTGAGCCTCGTGCTCGGCGGCTTCATCGAAGCCACGGCCGGCATCAACCCCGAGACGAGCCACATCAGCGGCGGCATCCTTACGGCCGACATCGACGTCATGTGGACCAACTCCGGTGGCGACGCTCCCGTGCCCATCTACGTGCGCTTCGTGAGCGACGGCACGTCGGGCATCGACGCCGTGACGACGACGCAGCCCGCCAAGGCCGCCCGCGGCATCTACACCATCAGTGGCCGCCGCGTCAATGCCACCGACATCACCGCCCTCCCCGCCGGCCTCTACATCGTCGACGGCAAGAAAACGCTGGTGAAGTAAATATCCCTTTGCGCGAGAGGCGCGACATGGTCGCGTCCTCCCGCCGCCCGGGGAAACGCTTTGGACGGGCTGCGTCCCGGACGTGCGATACGCCGCTGACGGCGTATCCCTGCGACGCTGCTGCCCTTGCGGACGGGGACACACCCTTGCCGCCATCTCAACCGAATCACTTTAACAAACAGAATATGAACAAAAAATTACTTTGCGGCAGCATGCTTCTCGCATGTTGCATGGGGCTCAACGTGCAGGCCCAGACGCAGACGGAACCGACGGAGACGCCTTTCCATCTGGATGGTGGCTTCAACGTTTGGGAGGAATGCTACCCGATAGATGGCTATGAAAAGCCAGGTACCACAAAGGTAGGCGAGCAGCCTGTGGGATGGAAGGCTTCGAACGTGAATCAGTCGGGCGTCACAAAGGCTCTTGTGACCAAACAGACGGAAGAAAGCAATGTATATGCGTCCATTAAGAACGATTTTGTGGGTCTTGGTCCGTTCGGAGCCAATGCCCCCGGCTATCTCACGCTGGGCCAGCCTTGGGCCTATGCCCTTCTTCAAGGATTTGGTACGATCAAGGAAGCCGACGGCGGCACCTACGGCGGCATTTCCTTTACGCACCTGCCCGACGCCGTGTCGTTCCTCTACAAGAGCAGCCATGCCGAGGAGAACCCCACGGAAAACTTCACGGCTGTGGCCTATCTGTGGAACGGTACGTTCAAGTCGATGGAAAAGATCGGCGTGGCAGGCGGCATTCTGGGCGGTAGCATCGAGGCTGTCGAGGTGGACGACCGCGACCGCGCCGTACTGGGCATGAAGGAAACGACGGCTCAGGGTACGCTCGTGGCTTCGGTCGTTGACAACTTCAACAACGACGCCGCCGAATGGACGGAGAAAGTCATCGAGTTTGACTACAAGAGCGACGAGCTCCCCGAAAAGCTGAACATCATCATTTCTTCGGCCGACTACTTCGGCGACCGTAATAAGATCGGTGCGGGCAACACGCTGAATGTCGACAGCGTACGCCTGCTCTACTACTCCGAACTGGACACGTTCAGCTACGACGGCGAGGAGGTGCAGATTGCAGAGAGCATGGATCTTTCCGACAAGGAATACGAAGCGTCCAAACTGATGTGTACCTCGAACGGCCGCGGCGCTGTCATCGAGCCGCGCTACGACGAAGAGACGGGCGTGCTCACCATCACCGTGAAGGGCAACGACTGGACCGAGGAAAACCGCAACGAGCATGTCTACACGGTGCAGTTTAAAGCTCCCGTAAAGGCTCCCGAGGCTGCCGAGGTGGTGGGCACCTACGGCCGCTGGCTCACGGTGGCCATCAACGGTGACGCCGCCAGCGAGTCGGCCAACGACATCATCGTCGGTGCCGACGACGAGGGCACCTACACCTTGCAGCTCAACAACTTCGCCTTCGGCGGCCTCTCCGTGGGCGACATCGTCGTGCCCGGCACGCAGGCCGCTTATGCCGAGGACGGCAGCATCGACCTCACGGCCACGGCCAACGTGACGATCGACCTGTTCCCCACGATGCCTCTCCCCACGACGGTCAACCTCAACCTCGCCACGACGGACGACGGCGACAAGGTGATGACGGGCGAAATCGACATCGACTTCTCCCTGATGGGCATGGCCATCAACGTGGCAGTGGGCGATGTGCCCTTCCAGACCGAGGCCGACGGCCGCACGCTGAAGGTGACGGGCACCGTTTCGGCGCTGGCTGCTCCCTCGGTGGTGCCTGCCGACGGCAGTTTCCTGGCCATCGACCTGACGGAGGCCACGACGGGCGAAGGCCTCACGACCGACAACTTCACGAACACGCAGCCCAACACGCTCTTCTACGTGGCTGACGCCGCAGGTCTTGCCGGTAGCAACGTCGTGGCAGGCGGTGCCTGCGAAGACCTCGTCGTCACCGATGCCGAGGACTTCTATGTTCCCACCGGCTTCACGGCCACCGGGCTGGCCTACAACCGCACACTGGCGGCCGGCCAGTATGCCGCCGTCGTGCTGCCCTTCGACGTTGACGCCACGCAGCTCGACGGAACGGCCTACACGCTGACGGGCGCCGAGGACGACGTGCTCGAATTTACCACAGCCGAGGGCACCATCAGCCACGACACGCCGTTCCTCTTCCTGCCGTCCGACACGCTGCTCTTTGCCAATGACACGGAGCTCACCGCTGTGAGCATGTATGCCACGCCCGAGGAGGCTCCCGCCGTTGCCTTCGGCAGCACCGCCTTTACGGGTACCTACACGTCGCTTGCCATTGCACAGACCGACGCTGAGACGTGGTACACCGTCGCCGAGGATGAGTTCCAGCCCGCCACGGACGATACGCTGTCGGCCTTCCGCGCCGCAGTGAAGGGCGACGGCACGCACGAGAGCTACCGCCTGAGCTTCGACGGCAAGATCGTGGGCATCAGCACCCCCACGCTCACAACCGATGCCGCCACGGCCGACGTCTACACGGTGGACGGTAAGCTCGTGCGCCGCGCCGCCGATGCCGCCCGCGCCCTCGAAGGCCTGCCCGCCGGCATCTACATCGTAAACGGTAAGAAAGTGGTGAAATAAAAACCCCATCCCCCGGCCTTCGGCCGGCATAGCAAAAAAGCCCCCGCCCTGTGCAGAAGCGCAGAGCGGGGGCTTTGTTTTTTTTGAGGGTGGGGGGTATGAATACAGTCGCGGAGTGTGCTGTCGTCCACCCGGAGCGCAGCACAGGCGGAGCATCAGTCAAAGCACGGCGACGGCTTTGCGTATGTTTTCAAGTACGGCGGCGAGTTTACTGTTGCGTCGTGCCGTCTGCATGTTGTAGGCCGCCTGCATGTTGAGCCAAACGTGGGCCGGGATGTCCGTAGCAGCCTCTATTTTCAGGGCATATTCTGTTGTGATGGGCCGTTTGCCGTTCACTACTTCGTTAAGAACGGAGTAGGATACGCCGATGAGCGCCGCGAACTTCCTTTGCGATAGGCCGCGGGCCTCCAATTCGTCTTTCAGCAATTCGCCGGGATGGATGGGCGTGGAAGGTTGCAGTTCGTGAGGAGCGTAAATCTTATTGGTTGTTTCCATATCGGTGGTCATTGATAGTGATTGCTGATATCCAACAGTCGGCAAAAAGTGACGATTTGCTCGCCGAGCACTTCGCGCACAGTAAATTCAAGCCGATATTTGCGGTTGATTCTTACGGAGGAGATACCCTTTTTGTCGCCCTGCAATACTTCGTAGTTCAAAGCCTTGTAGCGGAACAAGTCCGTTATGGCGTTGGCAGACGATAGCAGAAAAACTGCTTTCTGGTAGCCGCGTATCACTTCAGGCTGGAAGCGGTGTTTCCTGTCGCTGGTTTTCCCCTCCGTGTAGAGCTCGCGCAGATAGTCCTTGTCGAATTCGATGTGCATACGCCTTCCGTTATGCGTGCAAATGTACGCATTTCTTCAAGAAAAGTTCGCAAATTGTCGAACATAATTGCCAGGGCGGCCCATGGGCGCCGCAGGCCTCGCGGCTGGGGAGGTGGCTCCGCGAGGCCGGCGCCCCCATAGGGGGCGAACTACTCTATAACCGCGGGTAAGCCGAAGGCGCGCCCGCGGACAGGAACCATCTCACAAAAGGACCCCATAGGGGTCCAACTTTTTATAACCGCGGGTGAGCCATAGGCGAACCTGCGGCACCGACCATCCCCACTTATTACGACCCCATAGGGGTCGAACTTCTGATGGCGGAATGCAGAGCCTTCAGTGGCCAAGTACATGTTGTCGGTAGAGTGGACCGTGTGGTAAGTTCGACCCCTATGGGGTCGTAGACAGGGTGGGGATGGCGTTCCGCAGGTTCGCCTTCGGCTCACCCGCGGTTATAGAGGTTCGACCCCCATGGGGTCGTAGACAGGGTGGGGATGGCTTTCCGCAGGTTCGCCTTCGGCTCACCCGCGGTTATAGAGGTTCGACCCCTATGGGGTCGTAGGCAGGGAGGGGATGGCGTTCCGCAGGTTCGCCTTCGGCTCACCCGCGGTTATCGAAGTTCGACCCCTATGGGGTCGTAGACAGGGTGGGGATGGCGTTCCGCAGGTTCACCTTCGGCTCACCCGCGGTTATCGAAGTTCGACCCCCATGGGGTCGTAGACAGGGAGGGGATGGCGTTCCGCAGGTTCGCCTTCGGCTCACCCGCGGTTATAGAGGTTCGACCCCTATGGGTTCGTGTCATCAGCGTTGTGCGCAGTTTTCAAACATCTGTTGGGCTGTTATTTATCTTTTTGCACTACCTTTGCCTAAGCACAAAGCAGCTACTTATGAGCTATTACCAGCTATATTACCACATAGTGTTTCGCACAAAGGACAGTATGCACGCTATTACAGAGGAATACGAAAAGCAGTTCTATGCATATGTCTTAGGCTTCCTGACTAATAAGGAGTGCAAGTTGCTTCGCATCGGAGGAATGCCCGACCATGTACATATGTTGGTAAGCATACCGCCATCGATAGCCATATCCGATTGTGTGCGAGAAATAAAAATAGCTTCTCATAAGTTCTTACGGGAGCATGTAGATAAGTTCCCGCTCTTTTATGGCTGGGCCAAGTCGTACTGCGTCTTGACGTGCTCGCAGTCTTCCAAGGATGCCGTGTTCAACTATATAAAGAACCAGAAGGAGCACCACAGGAAGACGAGTTTCCGTGATGAATTGCTTGCCTTTTTCCGCGAATATGAGGTGGACGAGGAGAAGGTGAAGTTCTTTTTGAAGGATTGAGGGCTTCGGGAAGGTGTCGCACAGACAGGGTAGGGCGTTCTGCAGGTTCACCTTCGGCTCACCCGCGGTTATCGGAAGTTCGACCCCTATGGGGTCGTGCCATCTTCACTCATTCTGTCTGAGTGCGGGGTAGTTTCCGCGAGGCCCGCGCCCCCATAGGGGGCGAACTATTGATAACCGCGGGTAAGCCGCAGGCGCACCCGCGGATAGTAACCTCCTCACAAAAGGACCCCATAGGGGTCCAACTTTTTATAACCGCGGGTGAGCCATAGGCGAACCTGCGGACAGGGTGAGCAGAAGGCGAACCTGCGGCACCGATCCCCCCACTTATTACGACCCCATAGGGGTCACACTTCTGATGGCGGCAATGCAGAGCCCCGCCACGGCCATACCTCGTCACAGCATGCGGTCGGCCCTCGCCGCACGAGCGGCCTCGAAGAGGCCGAGCTATCAGTAGCCGCGGGTGGAGCGAAGCGGAACCCGCGGTACGGACACGCATAACAAGGATAGCCTCGAAGAGGCGTTTATGCCAGAAGCCTCCACGGGTATAGCGACCTCTTCGAGGCCGACGACTACACCTGCCAGCCCACCTCGGGTTGCGCTGCGCTTCACCCGAGGTTACTCATAGCCTGGCCTCTTCGAGGCCGCCAGCCTCGCGGCCATATTTACCGTGTGGGCGTGGGCGTGTGCGGTGAGGGTGGCGGCCCCGGCGGGGTCGCATGCCCCCTCCCCGTCACTTCCCCCACCTATCCCCCTGTCAAACGGGTCATTTCGGTTCATTCAGCGCTTTATTTTGGCATATTTACTTGAAATTCCGACGGCAAAACGTTTACTATTTATTAATAGAATGGATATGAAACGTATTTTAACAATTCGGGGGGGTAAAATTGGAATACACATTTTATCTTTGCATGTGAAAAGTTGGCTTCTCCCGAAGTTGACCGTATCATTGTCTAAGAAAGCTGATAAGGGAGAGTCATTCGCCGAAGCGAGAGAGCGGTGTTGTAGCGTTTATTTACGAAAGTGTTGTAGTTCCCTCGCGTGTGCGCGCGTACGCGTGCGCGTTCCTTTATATAATATGTCGTTATTCAGAGATAGGACGAGAAAAGAAACGAGAGAGAGGCCGGCCGGGCCGGCTGAATTGAGACCCGCAGACGGGTTGGAACCAAAGACAGACAGATAGATCATGAGAAAGCGTCTATTATTATTCCTGGCAATTGCTTTGCCGGCGATGCTGCCTTTCGCCGCGCAGGCCCAAAATACATTCGCGCTGAAGACCAACGCCCTCTACTGGGCCACGGCCACGCCCAACTTGGGCGCCGAGTTCGCCTTCAAGGACAAACACTCCGTGCAGCTCTTCTACGGCTACAACCCGTGGCGGTTCTCGGAGCGTGCCAGCCTGCGTCACTGGGTGTTGCAGCCCGAGTATCGCTACTGGTTCTGCCAGGGCCTGAACGGCTGGTTTGTGGGCGTCCACCTGATGGGCGGCGAGTTTAACGTCGGCGAGATCGACCTGCCGCTGGGCATCTGGGACGACCTGTCGGAGCGCCGCTATGAGGGCCACTACTACGGCGGCGGCGTCAGCGTGGGCTACCAGGTGCCCATCTCGCGCCATTGGGGCTTCGAGGCCTCGATCGGCGTGGGCTACGACCACATCGTGTACGACAAGTATGCCTGCGGCGTGTGTGGCGAGCGCCTGGGCTCGGGCCGCACCAACTATTTCGGCCCGACGAAAGCCTCGCTGAGTTTCCTGTACGTATTCTGACACGAAAGAGCAATGAAAAACAAGAGATATCTCACAGCCATTCTGCTGACGTTCCCGGCCGTGGCCGGGATGAGCCTCCCGGCCGAGGGTGCCGATGCGCGCCTCCGCATGGCAGCCGACAGCACCGTGACGTCGGGCGTGGCAGCCCGCGGCGTACGCATGCAGCACGCCGGCGAGCAGCTCGTCGTGACGTTCGACCTCGTGCTCGACTCGGTGGACGTACCCGCCAACCAGCGCTACGTCTACACCCCCGCCCTGCGCGGTGGGGGCGAGGAGCGCCTGATGGACCAGGTCGTCGTGAACGGGCGCAAGCAGCAGGTGATGTATGAGCGGGCCGACCACAAGCGCTATCCCGACGCCACCGTGGCCGTGCGCCGCGAAAGCAAAGAGCCCCAGTGCGTGAGCTACACCGCCACGCTGCCCTACGAGCCATGGATGGAAAACGCCGACCTGGCCCTCTACGAAGACCTGTGCGGCTGTGGCGACCTCTTGGAGCGCGCCCGCACCGTGGTGGGCCGCCGCCGCGCGCCCAAGCTGGCCTTCATACGCCCCGAGGCACGCCCCAAGAGCTACAACCTCTCGGGCAGCGCCTTCCTCGATTTCCCCGTGGACCGTACCGAGCTCTACCCCCACTATCGCAACAACCCCGCCGAGCTGCAGAAAATCATTAACACGATCAACGTCGTGAAGGAAGATCCCAACGCCTCCATTACGGGCATTGAGATTCACGGCTACGCCTCGCCCGAGAGCCCCTGGGACCACAACGCCATGCTGGCCGAGGGCCGCGCCGCCACGCTCAAAGACTACGTGAGCCGCCTCATGGAGCTCGACCCCGACCTGTTCAGCGTGAGCACCACGCCCGAGGACTGGGAAGGCCTGCGCCGCCGCGTCGAGGAGAGCACGCTGGCCCACCGCAACGAGATACTGGCCATCATCGACGACGCGCGCTATGAGCCCGACGCACGGGAGTGGAAAATCAAGTCGACCTACCCCGAGGAGTATCGCTACATGCTGCGCGAGTGGTATCCCGCCCTGCGCCACTCCGACTACACCGTGGCCTACACCGTGCGGCCCTTCTCCGTGGAGGAGGCCAAGGCCCTGCTCCACACCAAGCCCCAGCAGCTCTCGCAGGAAGAGATGTACCAGGTGGCCCAGACGTACGCCCCCGGCAGCCGCGAGTTTAACGAGGTGTTCGAGGTGGCCGTGCGCATGTTCCCCAACGACACGACGGCCAACCTCAACGCTGCCTGCGCCGCCCTGAGCGAGGGCAACACCGAGGCCGCCAAGCGCCACCTGGCCAAGGCCGGCCGCTCGCCCTATGCCCTGAACGCCTTGGGCGTCATAGCCATGCGCGAGGGCCGCGAGGACGAGGCCCGGGCCCTCTTCGAAGAGGCCGCCGCGGCAGGCCTGCCCGAGGCCAAGGAAAACCTGCGCCTCTTCGAGAACCTCTGAGCGGGGCAGCACTGACAGACAAACCCTAACTAACAATAATTACCAAACCAAACCTCAACCAACAATGAAAATGAGAAAGTTGTATTTCATCCCGGCCGCGTTGCTGGGATTGGCCATGGCAGGTTGCTCGAGCGACGACCTTGCCGAAGGTGCCGGTGGTCCGCAGTGGAACTCGGAGGGCAATGGCTACGTGTCGCTCTCGCTCAACCTGCCGACGCAGGCCGCAACAGGTATGCGCCAGGAGAATCCTTGGAAGAACGACCAGTTCGACGACGGCGAACCCAGCGAATACGCCGTGAAAGACGCCACGCTCCTGATCTTTAAGGGCACGAGCGAAAGCGCCGCCACGTTCCAGGCTGCCTATTCGCTGCCCGTGGCCGGCTCGGAGTTTCAAAACCCTGAAGACAACCAGGTGACCTCCACCGTGCAGCTCACGCAGAAGATCAACAGCATCAGCGCGACGGGCAGCGACAAGCTCTACGCCCTTGTGGTGCTCAACAAGAACAACGTCTTTACGGTGGGCACTAATTTCCCCACACTGACGTTTGGTACGACAGAGTATAACTCTACCAGCAACCTGACGCTCGCCAACCTCATGACGATGGTCATCACGCCGACGACGCCCAACACCGGTGTGAATGCTTCGGATGCCTTTACGAGCAACGGCATCCTGATGATGAACGCCCCGCTGGCCACCGCCCAGGGCGCTACATCGTACAGCGGAACGGTGAACACGCTGGTGGAAATCACCAAAGGCATCTACACCACTGAGCGCGAGGCACAGGAAAACCCCGCCGCCAACATCTACGTGGAGCGTGCCGTGGCCAAGGTGAGCGTGACGGCTACGAACACGAGCGGTACGCTGGCTGACAGTAACAAGCCTGAAACCATAAAGCGAGGCGATCAGACGGACGTGGCTGCCTGGACCATCAACGGCTGGATGCTCAACAACACGAACACGGCCAGCTACTTTGCCCACAACTATCCTACGGCCGAAAAGGCCTGGTGGCAGTATAACGCAAACAGCTCTGGCTACCGCTTCATCGGTACGACCGAGGTGGGCAAAAAGGCTGACGGAACGACCTCGGCCGGCTACCGCATCTATTGGGGCGCCGACCCGAACTATGACGGAGCAGCAGGAGGGGGCAGCAAGCCCGGCCTCACCGCCATCAAGGCCGCTAACTGGAAAGCCAACAAACTGGGCCTCGACAACTACGACTACTGCTTCGAGAACACCTTCATTACCGACTTCATGAACCAAGACCAGACGACGCAGGCTGTCGTGGCTGTGCAGTTCAACGGAGGTAAAGACTTCTGGACGCTCAACGGCTCGACCTCGACCATCTACATCAACCAGACGGACATCGACAACTTCGTGAAGCTGGCCTTCTACAACACGCAGGCCGTGAAGGATTGCATCGATCAGAATTTGGAAAGTGGCCAAACGTTCAACCCTGCCACCGACCTCACCGTGACGTACGACAAGGGCTCGGCCTCAACAGGCACGAACCCGCAGGCAGGCAAGTGGAAGGTGACCAAGGTGGAAATCGCCTCCGATAAAGCCTCGACGCTCTTTGGTGCAGATGGCGTGCCTGAAGAGTTGAAAGTAAATGGTTCGACCAACCAGGCTGGTTTTGCCAACGCCAAGGCTTTGCAGATCGAGTGCTACGACAACGGCTTGGCCTACTATCCCGTGAGCATCAAGCACTTTGGCGACGTGTACACGCCGTGGACGGCCCCGACGACGGGCGACCTCAACACGTCGTATCCCAACACCGATGGCAAGGCTGCCAACAATTGGTTGGGCCGCTACGGTGTGCTGCGCAACAACTGGTATCAGATCGACGTGACGAACGTGACGAACATCGGCTATTCGGAAGTGCCCGTAATCAGCGACCCCGACGATCCCGTGGCCCGCTACATCTCCGTGAAGATCAACATCCTCTCGTGGGCTGTGCGCAAGCAGAGCGTGAGCCTCTAACGCCTATCCCCCTCTCACATACACCGCGGCACGGCCACCACACCGTGCGCCGTGCCGCGGTTGTTTTTCAAAAGGAAAAAGAACATGATGCTGCCGCAGCAAGGCGATAATGTCCAATCGTCATCATCGCCCTGCTGCCGCAAGAGATGCCCCGCCACACCGGCGCAACGCATCAACGCTGAAACCGCCGCCCCTCGGGGCAACGACACATATTATACATAAGGAATGAACAAGCTACGAACGCTCCTCTGCCTGCTGCTCACGCTGCTCGCGGCCTCGTGCGCCCAGATGCACGAGGACACGGACGACTGCCCCGTAGGGCTCTATCTCACGTTCACCTACGACTACAACCTCGAACGGGCCGACCTGTTCCCCGACCACGTGGGCGCCGTGACGGTCTACATCTTCGACGAGGCGGGCCGCTACGTGGGCAAGCGCGAAGAGGCCAACGCGGGCGACTGGCGCCCCCTGGCCTCGCCGCTCTACCAGATGCACATCACCGACCTGCCCGACGGCAAGTATCAGTTCCTTGTGCTGGCGGGGCAGAAGAGCTACGACGAGCAGCTCACCGGGCCCGGCCCCAAGTTTGTGCGCACCGAGCCCGCCCTGGGCGACCCCATGACGGCCCTCAGCGTGCGCCTCGAAACGAGCGCCACGGACGCGGGCCACGAGGTGGTGAACCACGGACAGCCCCTCGACACGCTGTGGCACGGCATGTGGACCGAGCCCGTCGAAGTGAAGTCGACCCGCCCGACCTATCAGAACATCTCCCTCGTGCGCGACACGAAAAAGATAAACGTCGTGCTCCGCGAGCTCGACGACCCCACCACCATGGACGTGCGCCACTACGACATGCGCATCGACGACCACAACACGCAGATACGCTGGGACAACTCGCTCGACGAGTCGATGGCCGTGAAGTACACGCCCCACGCCATGTGGGAGACCTACGACCGCACGCCCGCCACCGACGGCAGCGGCAACCCCGTGGCCGACGCCACGCGGCAGACGGACGAGGGCGCCGTGGGCAAGATGGCCCATGCCGACTTCATGACCTCGCGCATCCTCATCCACGACAACGCGGCCGACGACGCCACCCTCTCCATCACCAACAACCAGACGGGCGTCGAGGTGGTGCGCGTCAACCTGCCCGACCTGCTCTCGCGCCTCACCACGTGGGAGGACGCCCAGCGCTACTCGAAGCAGGAGTTCCTCGACCGCGGCTACGACTACCGGCTCGACTTCTTCCTGAAGAACGACCGCCTGGCCTACGTCTACATACGCATCAGCGTGCTGGGCTGGGCCGTGCGCTGGCAGCCCGTAGAGCTCTGAGCGAGGGGGCCTGCCCCGGCGCCCGCGATGCGCGGCGCCCACGACAAGAAACGATTGGAAAGAAAGAACATATCAGACTGACGGATGAAACAAACGCTCAACAGACTGGCACGGAGAACGGAGCACGCGTGGCGCGCCCTGCTCTTCGCCGCGTGCACGCTCTCGGCCGTGGCCTGCTCCTTTGGCGAGGAGTTTGAGGCTGCCGACTGCCCTGCCGACGGCACGGGCGACGTTTCGTACGTGAGTCTGAACATCGTGCCCACGGCCGGGCCCTCCACGCGGGCCAACCCCACGGGCGGCGAGGACGGCGACGGCCGCGAGCCCGGCCAGAGCTACGAGAACGACGTGACGACCGTCACGGCCTTCCTCTTCGCCTCCGACGCAGGCATCAACGCCCCGGCCGAGACGCCCATCGAGGCCGTCATGCAGTTTTACAGCCTCACGCAGCAGAGCGACGCCTCCGACTCATACAGCCGTGCCTACCGCACCGAGACGCTCCCCGTCAACGTGCCCGACGGCACCTACCAAGTGCTGGCCGTGGCCAACGGCGGCGACATGACGTGGGCCACGAGCCCCGCCACGTCCCTCACGCTCGGCGACGTGCGCGACCATATATATAATGGTGCGGCGTGGCGGGAGAGCGCGGGCGATTATTCGCAGTTTGTCATGGCCTCGGCCGCCGACGCCACGCTCACCCTCGATGGCAACGCCGCCGACGAGCCCGCCACGGCCGCCATCGACGTGGAGCGTCTGGCCGCCCGTGTGGACTATCAGACCCAGGGCAGCTACACCTGCGCTGCCGACGCCACCTCGCCCGGCACGGTCGTGATCGAGGGCGCCGTCCTCGTCAACAACATGACGGCGGGCAGCTACCTCTTCAAGCGCACGGCCGACGACGCCGCGGGCACCCACCTCCGCTATCTGGGCGAAGAGACAGCCACGGCCGACTACGTGGCCACCAACTACGTCATCGACCCCTGGACTTCCCAAAAGACGCCCGCGATGGGTGGCCTCCCCGCCACGCTCTACGGGCTGCGCCTTGGCAGCTACGCCACGTCGGCCGAGTGGGCCGAGGTCGTCGTCCCGGGCACGCCCGTCACCGACGCCGCGAGCGGGGAGGAGTGGATGCGCATCGGCTATACGCTCGAAAACACCGCCGACCGTACGGCCGATCCGAGCCGGTATGCCACGGGCGTGGTGTTCCGGGCGAGGTTTACGCCCGCCGCGGGCACCGTCGTGGGCAGCTACACCGCGGGCCGCACCTTCTTTCGCTGGAACGGCGCCCTCTACGCCACCTGCCGCGACATCATGGAGGCCTATTGGGAGAAGCGCGCCGCCGTCGATAACGCAGAGGCAGCTGTCATGGCGTGCACGACGTGGGGCGAACTGCGCACCGTGGCCAACGATGGCCTGCGGGCGGGCGACCCCACGGGCTATGTGGCCTGGCTGCGCAGCTGCGTGGACGGGCATGGCAATGACGAGGACCAGCTCATCAACTCCTCGGAGTACATCTGGACCAACTATATGCGCACCGTCTGCGGCTACGCCACCGATGCCGACGGCCGCGTGACGATCGACGGCGACGGCAAGAACACGCGCCAGCTCCTGGCTGCCCACAACGTGCAGACCTACCGCGACGCCACGTGCTACTACACCTACTGGATACGCCACGGCGGCGACGAAAGCTCCGACGCCACGATGGAGCGCGCCATCGTGCGCAACAACATCTACAAGCTCTCCGTCGACGGCGTGTACGACCTGGGCGACGACCTGCCGGGCGAGACGCCCCTTGTCGTCACCGTCTACGTGAACAACTGGGAGCTGCTCCCCTCGGAGACGCTGCCCCTGTAACGATAAGCTGAACAGCTATGAACGTTTCCCTCTGCCCCCTCCTCCGCCTGTGGCTTCTCCCGCTGCTCTGCCTGCTCGCCTTTGCGGCTTGCACGCAGGACGACGCGACGCCCGGCGACGCCCCCGTCGAGGTGCGCCTGGCCGTTTCGGCCGACCGCGAGGAGACCCTGCCCGCGCGCCAAGCGACGGTGGACGAGGAGGGCGACGCCCACGAATATATGCACGAGCTCTGCGTCTTCATCGTTGACGCCGACGGCATCATCGAGCGCAGCCTGCTCCCCGACCTCAGCGGCGACGCCGACGCTCAGGCGGGCAACTTGCAGCGGTGGACCTCGTACCCCATCCTGCTCACGCCCGGCGAGAAGACGCTCTACGCCTTTGCCAACTGGTCGACGGCGGCCGACGAGGAGTGGACGCAACTGGTTCACCAAACCGAGGGAACCCCGTTCGACGTCGACTTGCTCAACCGCATCGAGCTCGACAACCCCGCAGCGAAGATCGATTTTGCCAACCAGAGCTACATACCCATGGCCGCCCGCACGACGGCCACCGTCACGGCCTCGACGCGCGAGCTGAGCATCGGGCTCGACCGCCTCGTCTCCAAGGTGCGCCTCACGGCTCAGACGGACGAGGGCATAGGCGTCGTGAGCTGCACCTTTGCGGGCGTGGCCTCGGCCTGCCGCCTGCTGGGCACGGAGCCCGCGGGCAGCCGCACCCTGAGCTACGTGCCGTCGGCCCCCACCGAGGTGAACGGCAACTACGTCTTCCCCGACTTCTACATCAACGCCACCTACGGCACGGAGCCTTTCACCGTGACGCTCGTCACCGACGAGAACGCCGGCACCACCTACACCGCCCAGACCGCACGCACCGACGTGCCCCGCAACAGCATCTACCCCCTCAACCTCACGCTGGGCAGCCTCGTGCCCAACGTCGTGGTGCGCTCGTGGGTGTCGCCCATCGGGAACTATCCTGTCGAGGTTGAGACAGACTTCGACGCCGACGCTTTTAAGGTCAGCCTTGCCGAAGGGTCGCAGTTTGAATTTAGCATCGACGGCATCGACGGCGCCACCAGTGCCAGCGACGTCACAGCCGCTTGGCGCCTGCCCGCCACGACGCCCGACGGCGTGGTCTTCGACGGCACGGCCGACGGCACATCGAGCGACGCCCTCACCGTCAAGGGCCACCTCACCACCCTGCCTGTGGGCAGCACGTTCACCCTCGGCGTCGACGTTGGCTGGACCGACGGTGGCAAGAGCTACGCGCGCCACTACACCATCACCGTACACATCACCGACATCACCGACGCCGTGTTCAAGGCGCGGCGTCGCCTGCCTGCCGAGTGGCTGTGGATGGATTGACACCACCCGCCCCCGCCAAGGCGCAAGCCATTGCGCCCCGGCGGGGGCGATATGCATTGAAAACGAAAACCGATGAAACGATATCTTCTTTATCTTGTTGTTTGCCTGCTTGCCGTGGTGGGCGTCAGGCCCTCTGCCGCGCAGGACATGTATACCATGAAGCTGGTAGACGAGTTCAGTCCAAAGGTCTACACTTGGGAAGCCTCAGGCCTGAACACGACGTGGCCCATCAACAATCTGGTCGACGGCAATATGGGCACGGAGATACGTGGGCATTACAACAAGAACAGCATCATCACGTTCAGTCCTTCAACCGGTCCCGTCAGCTACATGCTGTGCCGCACGGCTTCGGATAACGTCAATTACCACCCGACAGGCATCATGGTGGAGTCGTCAGCAGATAATCAGAATTGGCAAACGGAGTATGATCAAGGGACAAATCAGAACCAGAAAGAGTGGGTCATCAGCTTTGCCAACCCTATACCCGCAGGCCGGTATATCCGCGTGACGTTCCGTTGCAGCGATGCCTACCAGGCTTTCATCTGGATGAACGAGCTGACGTTCTCTTCTTCTTCTTCGACCGATTTCACCATCCAACACAAGCGGGCCAAGTGGCACTCGCGCCGCGGGCGCATCAGCGATGCTGCCAAGGCTATGGACTCGTTCAGCGACGGTGAGGAGATGTTCAGGCCCGACCTCTCTTCGTCCGACGAGGACATACAGGCCGCCCATACCTACATCGACACGCTCTACGTCCATAAGGGCGACAACGTGAACCTCTACCTGCCCGACGTTTTCCGCCGCTCCTCGACGGAGGGCATCGAAACCGTGTCGGTCTCGTCGTACCAGCGGTGGTACAGCTACCGCACGGGCCAAACGTTTGAGTTGCACAACAAGGACGCCGCCAACGCCCGCTACGACCTGCTGACGCCTATGAGCGGGGGAACCGTCTACCGCTTTGCCAACGGCTATGTGGGCCAGCCCGTCAGCGGGACGGGCAACAGCACCCTCAGTCAGTCGGCCTACTGGATGCAGTTCCACTATCCCACGGACGAAGAGTTCGGCCTCTGGTTCAACGTCGGCGACGATACCAACATCGACAACAACTGGTACGTCGTGGCCTGCGACGTCTCGTCGTACACCGACTTCACGCCCGAGTACAACGACCAGTCGCAAAGCTCCACCTTCTTCCCGTCGAGCAACGCCGACGGCAAGGTGTATGAGCCCACGCTGACGCACCGCGTTGTGTTCTACATCGTGGGCGTCGACGGCCGCACGAACGACAAGTCGGACGGATGGGTCAACGGCTTTGCCCGCCTGTACGACGAGGCCTACCGCAACGGGCTCAACACCGAGAACCCCGCGTCGAAGAAGTATCTGGAAGAGTATGAAATCACCTTCCCCGCCCGCCGCGTCTCCAACAAGACGCTCGAACTCGTGGCCCTCACCAAGGACGCCGGCGCCTACGCCATCCCCGACGCCGAGAACGATGACGAGAACGACGACCGCTACGACGAGGGCTTCAAGAACATCCGCGCGACCCTCGTCGACAACACGGCGGACATCGCCCTTGCAGATTCAACGTTTTCTCTTGCCACCCTGCGCACCATACGCTTCCGCTACCCCAACACCGACAAAGACGACGGCACGCAGTATGTCAACGACGACGACGGCGACGGCGTGAGCCACGCCACCATCCTCGTGACGAAGACGGCCACGGTGGGCGGCGTGAAGAAAACCTACAACCTGGCGCGCTACCGCCTGACGTTCGTCGACGAGGTGCAGCAGCTCACGCAGACCCAGGTGGACGAAATCGAGAAAGCCGCGCGCAGCGATACTGCGACCCTGGCCACGGATAAGTATTGGAACTACACCCGCCGCACGCCCGATTATATGGACGCCAACTACCAGCTGCTCACCTCCATGGCGTGGGACTTCGACCCCAGCGTGCCCTCCACGGTGAACATTGGCAGCCAAGCATACTATCCGTTCCCCTTGGGCTGGGAGCGCAGTTCCTATTCGTTCTACGACGGCTCTGACGGCAAGAATTTTTCGAACAACAAGAAGATTCCCGAGTGGGGCTACTACGCCGTCACAAACACCTACGTCGATTTCGATAACACTTGGCACAGCGGCACGGCCACGCGCCCGCAGAACGAGCCGTCGAAGGGCCGCAGCACATACCATATCTATGTGGACGCCTCGGACCGCCCCGGCATCGTGACGCGCCTGCCCTTCGAGCAAAACCTCTGCCTGGGCTCCGAGCTTTTCGTCACGGCGTGGGTCAAGAGCGCCGTGTCGGCCGGTGGGGGCGCCTCGCAGACCAACAATGAGGACGCCTGCCTGCTCTTCACCATCATGGGTGTGCGCGCCGACGGCACGAGCGTGCCCATCTACCGCTATTCCACGGGCCAGCTCCACCCTTCCACTTTCCTCAGCGACAAGATACCCGGCTGTGGGAAGGGCAAACCCGACCAATGGTTCCAGGTGTATTTCACCTTTGTCAACGAGCAGCAGGAGAGCGACTACGAAAGCTACATCCTGCAAGTGGAAAACAACAGCTATTCCACCTCGGGCGGCGACTTCTACCTGGACGACGTGCGCGTCTACATGGTGAAGCCGCAGGCCGACGTGTCGCAGCTCGAGGCCGGTTGTGCCGGCGACCGCACCCTGATGAACATCCGTCTCGACTGGCAGCGCCTCTCCTCGCGCCTCGGCCACCAGGACAGCGATACGGGCGAAGAGGCCATCGACTTCATCTTTGTCGACCAGACGGTCTATAACAACTACCTGGCCGAGCACCCCGACGACAAGGCCGGGGCCTTGCAGGCCGCTGCTGCCATGATAGGCCGCAAGGAGGCCGATGCCGATTATGATAAGAATTACGGTACGCTCCATTTCAAATATCCGTTCGCCGATAACAAGGAGTACACCGGTACGGCCGAAAACCCAAACCTGGCCGTCGACAACGTCGTGGACGGCAAGGCCTATTTCTACCGCCGCGGCACGGCAGCCGGCGGCGACCGCGAGCTGGCCGTCGATTTCTATTCCGACCTGCGGGCCAACCGCCCCTATTGGATGCTCATACGCATACACAACAGCAGCCACGATCACGACGACGAGGCGTCGATCTTCGCCGACATGGCTGCCATCGTCGACGACAGTTGCGCCATCAAGTCGGACTTCTGGGTGACGGCCGAGACGCTCCTCAAGATGAACGGCGAGACCGTGAAGCCCGGCACCAACTATTGCGCCGGCCAGATCCTCGACTTCGCCGCCCAGGTGCGCATTCCCTACATCTCCACCGTGACGGGCGAAGAAAAGTATATCCCCGTCAACGAGGGTGTCTATTTCGACTGGTTCTTCGGCACCGAGGATGCTTTTTACGAAGACCGCGGCGGCACGTCGGTGCAGAGCGCCCTGGCCCACCTGCGCGAGCTCTACCCCGACGCGGCAGTTGTCAGCGAGGAAGCGACGCCCGTTGACGACATTTTCACGCAGGCCGACTACGACCTGCTCCACAGCCTCTCTACGGCTGCCCCCGTGGCCGGCAGCAACCCGCCCCTTGTGCTTCACCGCGAGCACCTCAACATCGAGCTGCTTGAAGAGGGGCTGCAACTCGTCATACAGCCCATCAGCACCGTGGCGCCTCCCGGTTCGCTCGTCCTGCCGGACGACGCCCCGCAAGATGTCGGGCAGCTTTGGACGCAGGTGTGCTGGGAGTCGGTTCCCTTGACGTTGCAGGCCGACGGCAAGTCGCCCACGGTACACCCCGGCTTCAACATCTACACCTATCCCGACCCCGCCTACGACCCCAACCTGCGCATCGGCCTGGCCCAGATCGAGGGCACGACGGTCGACGCCCCGCTGCGCATCGACCTGCGCGGCGCCACCTTCTCCGAGGACAACCCCGGCGAGGGGAGCAAGCTGGTGCCCCTCACGTCGAACGAGCGCGGGCGCCTTATCTATCTGACTGGCACGAACGACCCTGAATACGAGCCACTCATCAACGACCTCGGCTTTTCGGAGTATGCTTACCCCATCGGCTATGTGGACGATCTCAACGCCGAGCCATACCGCCAAAGCTCCGATTATGACGACCACGTCAGCTTCCATTTCTATCTCAACGGCGAGGGCGACCCCGAGGACGGCTTCGTGTTCCATCCGAAGGAAGGCTATTGGTATGCGTTCTCCGTCCATTTCGAGGAGCGCCTTGACGGCGAGGTGAGCACGGCCTGCTACGGCAAGTTCACGGTGCGCATGAACGTCGTGCCCGAGTATCTCGTGTGGAACGGCGGCCCCACCACCAACTGGAACCGCGACGAAAACTGGAAGCGCGTCAACACGGCTGCCACCATCCATGCTGCCGACGACAGTTTCCTCGGCGGCAACACGACCGACCGCGCTTTCGTGCCCATGCTCTTCTCCAAGGTGCTCATCCCCCGGGGCAAGCAGGTGCAGCTCTACCGCGCCGGCTGGCGCAGTGATGACAACGGCCACTACGGCTGGGAGAGCGAGCGCCCCGCATGGATGCAGGCGCCGACCGACAGTATCCAGTACGACCTCATGGCCTATGACGACCCCGACCCCGCGGCCGAGCACCCGCTCGTCACGAAGCCCTATCGCGTGGCCCTGTGCAAGGAGATCCACTTTGAGCCGGGGGCCGAGATGCTCCACGCCGAGTACCTGATGGCCGAGCGCGTCTGGACCGACGTCGAGGTGCCCGAAGGGCAGTGGACGCCCGTCTCCACCCCGCTGCAAGGCATCGTGGCCGGCGACTGGTATACGCAGACCGGGGGACGGCAGCAGACGGAGTATTTCAAGCCCATCACGTTTGCCGACGGCGGCTACGACCGCCGCAACCCCGCCGTCTACCAGCGCAGCTGGAACGCCGACGCCGCCAGCATCGTCGAGGACGCGCAGGGCACGCTCACGCCCGTGAGCTTCGAGACGGTGTGGAGCTCGGCCTTCAACGACGCCTCCGTGCCCTACACCGTGGGCAGCGGCTTCTCCCTGAAGCATGGTGTCGGCGGGGGCGCCCTTTTCCGCCTGCCCAAGGACGATGCCTCGTACGAGGTGGCCACCGGGAGCCTCGACCGTGACAGCATCGGCGAGCTGAAGTCGACGGTGCTCGTCGAGCGCGACCCCGACATGGAGAAGGCCGAGATTCACGACTCCTTCACCGCCACGCTCACGCCTTCGGCCGACGGGCGCTTCTACATCGTGGGCAACCCCTTCATGGCGCAGATGGACGTGGCGGGTTTCCTCGAAGACAACAAGGACGTCTTGCAGCAGAAATATTGGATGGCGACGGCCGGGGGCGACCCCCTGACGGCTGCCGCCGGTGCCGACGGCCGGTGGGTGGCCTCTGCGGGCACGACGCAGCTCTTGCCGCCCTATGGTGCGTTTTACGTGGAGGCCGTCGAGGGCATCAATGGCCCCATCGAGGTGAAATTCTATGGCGAGCGCCAGCAGCTGACGGGCTGGACGGCGCCGGGCACGGGCACCACGTCGGCCCCCGCCCTGACGGTGAGCTGCGCGAGCGACGCGGGCACGTCGACGGCTGCCGTGCGCTGCATCCCCGGTGCCGACGACGGCTACGGCGCGGGCGACGTGCAGCTGGTGCGCGGCCTCACGGCCGACGCCTCGCTGCCCGCGGTCTATGCCGTGGCGGGCCAGACGGCCGTCAGCATCGACAGCCGCGGCCGTGGCGGCCAGGTGCCCCTGGGCGTCTACGCCCCCGAGGGCACGGCCTCGACCCTCACGTTTACGGGCGTGGCGGCCCTCGAAGGCGCCCGCCTCTACGACGCCCTGACGCGCAGCGAGCGCCCGCTCCACGAGGGCGACGCCATCGCCGTCAACGGCCCCTCGCACGGCCGCTACTTCCTGCGCTTCGACGGCGCGGGCACCACGGGCCTCTCCACGGGTGCCGCCGCCACCATCAACATTTACAGCGTGCAGCAGGGCGAAATCATCGTGGCCGCCACCGAGGCGCTCACCGCCGTCGACGTCTACGCCACCGACGGCCGCCACGTGAGCAGCCTGCGCCCGACCGACGCCCCGACGGTGCGCATCGACGACCTGCCCGCCGGCGTCTACGTGGTGCGCGCCGCCACCGCCACCGCCACGGCCGACGCCAAGGTGAGCGTGCGATAATGCCCGCGGCAGTGTGCCGCCAACCGATACCCTGCCACACCCCCATCCCGCCCCGCGGGATGGGGGTGTGGCGTATATGTGCCCTGCGACGGACACGGGGGCGGGTGGGGGCGCGAGAGGCTATCATCGTGGGGGGGGTACCGCGGGCGTAGTGGCGCGCCGGCAGCGAGGCTGTCGACCCCATAGGGGTCGCACTTTCTATAACCGCGGGTAAGCCGAAGGCGCACCCGCGGACAGGAACCCACCCACAACTCCGACCCCATGGGGGTCGAACTTCATGCCGACGTCGTGCGGACTGCGGAACTCTCGGCGGTGACCACCGGACGGTCGGCAGCCTCGCTGCTCCGCGGGTGTGCCTGCGGCCTACCCGCGGTAGTGGGAAGTTGGACCCCCATGGGGTCCTGTTTATAGAGCGAGAGTTTCCGCAGGTTCGCCTTCGGCTCACCCGCGGTTATAGAAAGTTCGCCCCCTATGGGGGCGCGGGCCTCGCGGAACTCACCCCGCCCTGCGCACTGCGGGCGAGGTATCTCATAGCGGGGCTTTGCCCCGAGCGATTGGACGCCAGGATGGCGTCCCTCCTATGGCGGTCTTCCCGTGCGGGCGGGTGGCCCCTTCCTCCTTGTCCGCAGCGCGGGTTTTTAACACGGAGAATCGATTATTTTCGTGCGCTCGTTCCGTCGCTCGCAAATACGCGAAAATCAGAACGGCTTGGTTTTCAGGTGATTCGCTGCGATGAGGTGCCTCAGAGGTGCCCAAAAACACGAATTTTGACGCTATATGGCGCATTTTGGGGGTGTTTTTCCGTCGGAATGTGGCCTTGGATGGGAATTTCCATCCCTTGGATCGGCCGATCGATGGGATGGAGATGGAGATCCATGGGATGGATCGGTCGCGCGGCCGCATGAAGGCGCGGAAAATTCGCTGGAAGGCGGGCGTCGGTCGCTGTCCGCTTTAACGGTTTGCCATATAGCGCACAGGGCCTCGCGGCCCTCCTGCGGCCGTGGCGGCTGGCCTCGCTGAACTCACCCCGCCCTGCTCACCGCGGGGGAGGTATGTCGGTGCGGGGCTCCGCCCCGAGCGGGTGAGACGCGATGAATCGCGTCTCTACGTGGGGGATTTTGCCGTGCGGCGGGGGGTGTGGCCGCGAGGGTGGGGGCCTCGAAGAGGCCCGGCTATGAGTAGCCTCGGGTGGAGCGTAGCGGAACCCGAGGTGGGGTGACGGGTGATGATGTCGGCCTCGAAGAGGTCGCTATGCCCGGTGTCGGCAGGTGGCATATACGCCTCTTCGAGGCTATCATTGATATGCGTGTGCGTACCGCGGGTTCCGCTTCGCTCCACCCGCGGCTACTGATAGCTCGGCCTCTTCGAGGCCGGCCGTGCGGCGGGGGTGGG
>CASFRV010000022.1 GCA_949297215.1 uncultured Bacteroidales bacterium
ATCCTGATTACGGCCTATGCGTCCCTTACCAGGGAGGCTTCCTACGAGGAGGTAAAGGCCGCTTATGACAAATACTATACCTCCGAAAAATTCGTGCGCGTCCTGGATAAGGGCCTCTGCCCCCAGACCAGATGGGTGGAGGGCAGCAACTATGTGGACGTGAATTTCCAGATCTATCCCCGCACGAAACGCGTGATTATGATGGGCTCCATGGACAATCTCGTAAAGGGTGCGGCCGGGCAGGCAGTCCAGAACATGAACCTGATGTTTGGACTTCCGGAGAGCGAGGGGCTGGAGCTGGTTCCCCTGTTCCCGTAGGCAGGAGGCGTCGGGACTATGACAGTGCGCACTATGACAGCGGAGGATTACGACGGCGTCCGGGCGCTGTGGATGACCATCAGCGGCTTCGCGATCCGCAGCATCGACGATTCCCGGGCAGGCGTGGAGCGGTTCCTGCGCCGCAACCCCACCACCAGCGTGGTGGCGGAGGAGGATGGGAAAATTGTGGGAAGCATCCTCTGCGGACACGACGGAAGGCGGGGCTGCCTCTATCATGTCTGCGTCCATCGGGATTACCGGATGCGGGGCATCGGAAAGGCCATGGTGGTCTACGCCATGAACGCCCTGAAGGCCGAGGAGATCAGCAAGGTTTCCCTGATCGCCTTCACGAAAAACGACATCGGGAACGCCTTCTGGAACCGCATCGGCTGGACCAGGAGACTGGATCTGAATTACTACGACTTTACGCTGAATGAAGAAAATATCGTGAAATTTAACGAGTAAGGCCGCGCTTTCCAAAAGCGGCGGCGCGGGACGGGAGGTTCGCACGTTTCCATGGGGTGAAAATGGATTTCCATGGGATGGAACGGCGTTTCCATGGGACGTTTGCGCTGCATAGTGGCCTGCAAACGGGGACGAAATGGCCCGAAAACGGTGCGGAAAGGGCGGAAAAGGGCGGTTTTTCGCGTTAATGTAAGCAAAACGAAGCCCCGCAGCCCCTTTTCCTCCCCCTGCGTTTTGGCCCGTTGGGAGCGAGAGAGCGCGCTGCGGGCCGAAAGCCGTTTTTCGTTTGGCACGTTTCGGGCGGAAAGGGGGCGCGGCGGGTGTTTTTTCACAACAAAACATAACGGCGCGGCGGCCCCGGGGGCGAAAAGGCGGCGTTTCAGCCTTGTTAACACCTCTTTCGCGCCCGCCGACAGACGGTTTTTTCTGTCCGCATCGGAAAAACAGACCAACCGGCCACGGGGGCTTGCTTCGCGGCTTCTGCCCCGTTTCCCGGGGCCGGGGAGGCGTCGGCGCGGGCCGGCGTTCTTAAAAAAGATGAAAGCATTTGCGCGTTTCAAGCCTTGTTTATACATTTGCAAATGTTTCCACAGGAAAATAATAAGCACAAAATGAATAGACCTATGAAGTATGTCATCGTTGGTGGCGTGGCCGGAGGAGCCACGGCCGCCGCCCGCCTGCGCCGCCTGGACGAGGAGGCCGAAATCGTGCTCTTCGAGCGCGGCGAACACATCTCGTATGCCAACTGCGGCCTGCCCTATTACATAGGCGGCACCATCGCCGCTCGCGACCGCCTGTTTGTGCAGACGCCCGAGGCCTTCGGCCGCCGCTTTGCCATCGACGTGCGCACGCGCTGCGAGGTAACGGCTGTCGACACCGGGGCAAAGACCGTGACCGTGCGCACGGCCGACGGCGCCACCGCTACCGAAAGCTACGACAAGCTGCTGCTGGCGCCGGGAGCCTCGGCCGTGCGGCCGCCCCTGCCGGGGGCCGACCTGCCGGGCGTGTTCACGCTGCGCAACGTGGCCGACACCGACCGCATCAAGGCGTGGATGGACGGCCGCCGCGTGCGGAGCGCCGTCGTGGTGGGCGGCGGCTTCATCGGCTTGGAGATGGCCGAAAACCTGCACGCCGCCGGCGCGGCCGTGAGCGTGGTGGAGATGGGCGACCAGGTGATGGCGCCGCTCGACTTCTCGATGGCCGCCCTCGTGCACGAGGAGCTGGCGGCACGCGGCGTGGGCCTCTACCTGGGCGAGGCCGTCGAGGCTTTCGAGGCCGCCGGCGGTGCCCTGCGGGTGCGCCTGCGCTCGGGCCGCGAGCTGGCGGCCGACGTGGTGCTGCTCTCGGTGGGCGTGCGCCCCGAGACGTCGCTGGCCGTGGCCGCCGGCATCCGCACGGGCGCGGCGCGCGGCATCGTGGTCGACGCCTTCATGCGCACGTCGGCCCCCGACGTCTATGCCGTGGGCGACGCCGTGGAGTTTCCCCACCCCCTGACGGGGCGCCCCTGGCTCAACCTGCTGGCCGGGCCGGCCAACCGCCAGGCGCGCCTGGCGGCCGACAACATGGTGCTGGGCGACACCGAGCCGTACGAGGGCAGCGTGGGCACGTCGGTGGCCAAGGTGTTTGGCCTCACGGTGGCGGCCACGGGCCTGGCGGCCAAGCAGCTCAAGCGCGACGGCACGCCCTACCTGACGGCCACCATCCACCCCAACTCGCACGCGGGCTACTATCCCGGGGCGGCGCCCATGGCGCTGAAAATTGTCTTCTCGCCCACGGACGGCCGCCTCTGGGGCGCGCAGATCGTGGGCACCGACGGCGTCGACAAGCGCATCGACGAGCTGGCCCAGGTGGTGAAGCACGGCGGCGGCCTGGCGGACCTCATGGCCTTGGAGCAGGCCTACGCGCCGCCCTTCTCGTCGGCCAAGGACCCCGTGGCCGTGGCGGGATACGTGGGCCACAACATCCTGACGGGCCGCATGCAGCCGCTCTACTGGCGCGAGCTGGCGGCGGGCGTGCCCCGCGGCGTGACGCTCGTCGACGTGCGCACGCCCGACGAGTTTGCCCTCGGCGCCTTGCCCGGGGCGGTCAACGTGCCCCTCGACGAGCTGCGCACGCGCCTTGACGAACTGCCCGCCGACGGCCCCGTGTGGGTCTACTGCGGCGTGGGCCTGCGCGGCTATCTGGCCTCGTGCATCCTGCGCGGCCGGGGCCGTACCGACGTGTGCAACCTCGTGGGCGGCCTGCGCACCTATCGTGCCGCTACGCGCAGCTTCGAGGGCTGCCATGCCGTGGCGCCCCGCCCCGAAGGCCCCGACGCGGCAGGATGCCGGCCGCCGGCACCGGCTGCACCGGCCGGAAAGACGGTGGTGGTGGACGCCTGCGGCCTGGCCTGCCCGGGACCCATCGTGAAGCTGCGCCAGGCCGTGGGCGAGCTCCCTGCGGGCGCCGCCGTGACGGTGGTGGCCACCGACACGGCCTTTGCGCGCGACGCCGAGGCGTGGTGCCGCTCGACGGGCCACCGCTTTGCGGGCAGCACGACCGAGGGCGGGCGCTGCCGCGTGACGGTGGTGAATGGCGGGCCCGCCGCCACGCCTGCCCCGGCTGCCGCAAAGCGTGAGGGCAAGACGTTCATCCTGTTCAGCGACGACCTGGACAAGGCGCTGGCCACGTTTGTGCTGGCCAACGGCGCGGCGGCTACGGGCACCAAGACCACCATTTTCTTTACCTTCTGGGGCCTGAACGCCATCAAGAAGCGCCGCAAGCCCGCGGTGGCCAAGGACCTCTTCGGCCGTCTGTTCTCGCTCATGATGCCCGCCCACAGCGGACGCCTGGGCCTCTCGAAGATGAACATGATGGGCCTGGGGGCGCGCATGATGCGCCACGTCATGAAGCGCCGCGGCGTCGATTCGCTCGAAACCCTGCGCACCCGCGCCATGGAGCTGGGCGTGGAGTTTATTGCCTGCGGCATGTCGATGGACGTGATGGGCGTGACGCGCGACGAACTGCTCGACGGCGTGACCGTGGGCGGCGTGGCCACCTATATGGAGCGGGCCGAGGCGGCCGGCGTGAACCTCTTTGTGTGACGCCCCGGGGGCACTGAAACGTTGCAACGCATGGAAAAGATACCAACTATCTGCATGATGCGCGACCTCGTGAGGGCGCTGGCGCAGCTCGAGGCCGAGCTCACCCGCACCTGCGGCGTGGGGCTCAACGAGGCCATGGTGCTCTGCGCCATCGGCCGCGGCAGCGCCACGGCGGGCGACGTGGCGCGCTGCGTGGGCCTGCTGCCGCCCAACGCCTCGAAGGTGGTGCGCTCCGTCGAGCGCAAGGGGCTGGTGGCCCGCAGCCTGGGCACGACCGACCACCGCCGCATGTATTTCGCCCTCACCCCGGCCGGGCTGGCCTGCCTGGATCGCCTGCGCGACGGCCTGCACGACATTCCGCCCCTGCTGCGCCCCC
This sequence comes from uncultured Bacteroidales bacterium, assembly GCA_949297215.1. Lineage (GTDB taxonomy): Bacteria > Bacteroidota > Bacteroidia > Bacteroidales > Bacteroidaceae > Alloprevotella. Next base: position 4,243 of record CASFRV010000022.1, read on the forward strand.
TCATGCGCGGCTCCGAGGGGCCGTGCGCCGGCTGAGCGGGCACAAAAAAGCGCCCCGGACGTTGCCTGTGCGGCTCGTCCGGGGCGCTTTGCCGTGGAGGAAAACCCGCGGGGCGCCTGCCCTCGCCGCGCGTCAGCGCACGTCGACGACGGTGACGGGCTGTCGCTTCACGTCGTCGAGCGGAAGGGCGCGGTAGGCCACACGGTCGAAGCGGATGCTGCCGAGGTCGATGCAGCGGATGGCGCTGTTGTACATCGTGCGGTAGTAGAGGCGCAGGTGGGTGAGGTCGGCCGCCGAAGTCCATTGCGTTCCGCTGGGGATGGCGGGCACTTCCTCGCCCGGGGCGAACTCAATGCCCGTGGGGATGTCGAATGCGTTCAGCAACTGGAAGGCCTGGAGCACGGCGTCCTCGCCGGTGGCCTGGCGCGGCGCCGTGGCCTGCACGAAGGCGGCACGCACGAAGCGTGAGGGCGGCGTCACGTCGCCCGGAAGGCCCAGAAAACCGCTGCCTGCGCCAAAGGCTGCCAGCTGGCGTACGCCCAGCCGTTGAGGCGTGGCATTGCCGGGATGCAGATTGACGTAGTTGTTCAGGTTTGTCAGTTGCCATTCGAATCCCGGCGCATTGGTGAGCACGCCCAGCTCGTTTTCGAAGAACCGGGCCCGGCCGTCGGTGATTTCGAGCACCACCTGCCGCCCCGTGCGGTCGCAGAAGCGCCAGTGGACGGTGGAGGCGCGCGGGTCGATGGCCACGACGTGGACGCCGGCCACGGCTGCCTTTACCTCGTCCACCGTGGCACATTGGCCCAGGAGCCACGCCACCAGTTGCAGGTCGGCTATGCTCTTGTCCCTGGCCGCGGCGTCGTATTCCTCGTACTGCCCGTAGCCCGGGAAGTAGAACAGCCCGGCCGAGAGGCCGGCTTCGTTGAGCCCTTCGGCCACGAACGCTTCCTGCTCGACGGCAAGGCCCACATAGCCGTAACGCGCGGTAAAGGCCATGCCGCCGGTGCCGCCCGGCACGAGCGACTGCTGCCGGTGGCCGCGCGGCACAACGACGTAGCGGCTGTTGAGGTCGCTGCCGGCCCATTCGATGGTGCGGGCCAGCACGTGGGAGCCGTCGGCGGCCGTCAGCGTGATGCCCGTGCAGGCCGTGGCACGCCCCGTCATGAGGGCAGGGGCAAGGGCCATGGCCGCGAAGATGCGGAATAATCGGAACATTCGTTTCATAATCGGTCAGTTAAAATAAAAAGGCGGGGACGCGCCCCGCCGGGGTTCATTAATTCCACGTAAAGTGGTACTGCCCGCTCACGTAGGTGTAGATGCCGTCGACGTCCACGTCGCGTTCGCCCGTTCCCTCGTTGTGGACGATGATGGTGCCCCCGTCGAAGGTGAAGTCGCCGTCGGTCTTGATGGCGCGGCACTTCGACTCGAGCTCGGGATCGTCGGGCATGTAGGTCTTCCCCGAGATGGTCATCTCGATGTGCGTGGGCCGGGCCGCGTCGGCCTGGGTGACAAGCAGGTTGCTGTCGGTCTTGATGCCCTTGCTGCCGTCGCCCGTCACGGTGGCGCGCAGGGTGCCGCCCGCGATGGTGATGTCGCGCTCGGCTTTCAGCCCCTTGGTGTCGTCGGCGGCCACGTCCATCGTGATGGTGCCGCCGTTGATGTGTACTTCGCCGTTCATCTCGTCGGTGGCGTCCTTCGTCATAGAGACGTCTATGCAGTCGCTGCCCGTGCCCCGGATGTCGAGCGTGCCGCCGTCCATCTGGAAATATTGTTCGACGTGGAAACCGTCGGTCACGGCCCCCAGCACGCGGATGGTGCCCGTCGAGGCTTTCAGCTGCGTGTATTCGTCGGAGGCAAAGGCGTGCTTCGTGTTGCCCGTCAGGAGGAGCGTGCCGCCCCCTTTGAACTCGGGGTGGCCGTTCACGAAGAAACAGGCCTTTTGCCCGCCGCCCGCGCAGTCGGCAAGCGTGGAGGTCGTGCCATCGGTGAGCACGACGTCGATGCGCTTGCCGTTGGCTATGTCGATGGCAGCGCCGCGCGAGCTGGTGAGCGTGAGGCCGTCGAGCTCGACGGTCGCCTTATACTCGCCATCCATGAAGAAAGAGCCGTCGGCCGACGTGCCGCTCAGGCGGTATGCCACCTCGGTGGCGAGCGACGGGTCGGCCGTGATGCTCACGTGGGCCCCGTCGACGGCGACGGCCAGCTGCGGGGCCACGTCGGCCGACATTTCTACAAAGGCCTCCGTGCCGGCGTAGCGCACACCCACGGAAGCCTCGGCCACCTCGCCGCGATCGACGATGATGCTGTCCACTTCGGCGAGGTCGTAGGCCGCGCCCATCACGTTGAGGCGCGTTCCGCCCTCGGCGAAGGTCATTTCGCCCGCCGCGGCGGCCGGCACGTTCACGCACACGTGGCCGCGGTAGATTTTCATGCGCTGGGCCCCGGCCGATGCGGCCACGGCGCCCAGGAGGAAGAGGAGGGTCAGCTTTTTCATTGCGCCAGCAGTTTAAAGGTTCGGCCGTTCACGTTGACAAGGTAGACGCCTGCTGCCGGCACGGGGCCGAGCATCTCGCTGCCGTCGGCACGCTTGACGTGGCGGGCCACGGTGCGTCCGTCGGGGGTGAGCACGGCCACGCGGCTGCCGGCCGGGGCCGTCACGCAGATGCGGCCGTCGCGGAGCGTAGCCGCCGTTTCGCCGCGGCCGGGGGCTGCGGCGATGCCCGTGGTGCTTTCGGTGGCGAAAAACATGGCCCTGAGCGACGGCAGGTCGAACGCCGTGCGCGAGCCGCCGGCTTCGGCCACGAGCTGCGAGCCCTCGACGCGCAGCTTCAGCCCGTCGACGGGCAGGCTCACCTGCGCTTTGCCCTCGGGGCAGAACGTGAGGAAGTCGTAGCTCTGGGCTCCCGCTCCCAGGGAGAGGAGGGCCAGGGCCGAGGTGAGATAAATCTTTTTCATGTGCCTATATAAATAAGGAGTGAAGGGATGTTGTCAGAAGTCGAACTTATATCCCACCTCGATGGCGTGGAGGCGGTTGCCGTCGTCGTCGTCGGTTCCGTCTTCGAAGACGTAGGCCAGCGAGAGCTTGTGCTGCTTGCTCACTTTCCAGTCGGCCCCGGCGCGCAGGCGCGTCTTGTCGAGGGCGAAGGCGTTGCTCAGATCGTTGCTGAGCTCATAGGAAACAAAGGGTTCGACGGGGCAGTTGGCGATGTCGTAGGCCACTTGCAGGCGCGAGCGCAGGTAGTGCTTGTCCTTGGCGGGCTTGAAGTCGGTGACGGTCTCTTCGTATCCTGCCACGGTGTGGTCGGTCGGGTCGGCGCCCAGGCGGTAGCGGTCGCGCAGGGTTTCGGCGCTCATGTAGTGGGTAAACTGGTAGCGTTCGCGCAGGGAAAACTCGAAGCGGCCGGCCTTGACCTTGCCCACGGCCTCGACGAAGACGCGGTGCTTTGAGCGGTAGAAGGCATGGTCGACGTTGTATCCCCGATAGATGGGCCGCCCGTCGGCGCCTGCCACGGGCTGTCCGTCGTCGTCCTCGCGGTATTTTGTTTTGACTTCCTGCGGGTTGCGGCTGTACAGGTAGACGTAGCCTGCTCCCATGCGGAAGTATTTGCACACCTTCCACGTGGCGCCGAGCGAAGCGTCGTAGCGCGAGGCGCGGGAGGCGTTCTCCTCGGCGCGGAAGCCCAGGGCGGCGTCGATGGAAAACTGCTTGTTGATTTTCTTCTCCACGGCTGCTTCGCCCCACAGGCCGAAATCGTCGCCTGCCGTGGCCGTCGTGGCCAGGGTAAGGCCTGCCACGAGCAAGAGTAGCTTACTTGTTCGCATCTTCTTGTGGTAGTTTGATGAGGTTGTCCACGCTGTTGGCCGTCTTGCTGCGGGCGGTGTAGTGGACGCGCAGCATGGCCATGTCGGTGAGGAAGTCGACTGCGCCCACTTCGACGCCTGTCACTTCGACGCCGAGCCTTCGGCGCAGGTCGTCTTTGAGCTCTTCTTCCTTATCGGGGGTGATGAGGCTGATGTTGTCGTAGCGCACGAGCTTCACGCCCTCGCGCCGGCGCAGCAGGACGCACTCGCAGAGCCACACGGTGGCCAGGAAGATGAAGTCGGCCGCGAGGTGCTCGACGAAGCTGAGCTTCGACGTCGTGCCGTTGAGCACGGAGAGCGCCACGAGGAAGAAGAGATACGTCATCTCGCGGATGGGCACGCTCTCGGTGCGGTAACGTATGATGCCGAAGACGGCGAAAAGGCCCAGCGCAGCCCCGATTTCCATCTTGGAGCCGTCCATCAGGTAGATGAGCATGAAGATGCTCACGGAGATGAGCAGGAAGGTGAAGTAGTAGTCGCGGCGGTGGCTCTTGGGGTAGTAGAAGAAGTGGACGATGGCCCATACGAAGCACAGATTGAGCAGGAAGCGGGAGCACATCTCGAGCAGTCCGCGTCCGTCGTAGAAGGTTTCGTTGAAGAGGGAGACGAAGCTCAGAATGGTGTCAGTCTCAAAAAAGTTCATGGGTGAAGTTTTTGTTGGCGTGTGGCTATTTTATGAATGTTTCTCAGTCGAGGTTTCAGGCGGTTCTGCGGCAGCGCGGGGTCGGTCAGCGAGATGCCCACGCAGTATTTGCTGAAGCCGGCCGGCTTGATGCGCAGACGGCGCAGCACGTCGAGGATGGGCGAGGGAGCGCGGCCGTCGCGTTTGAGCTCGATGACGGCGATGTTGTCGACGCTGGCGTCGGCCCGGGTCTCGTAGTTGTGAAAAGTCAGGTCGAAGTCGATGGTGAGCCGCTCGGTGCGCGCCTTGTTGACAAGCGTGATGCGGCTGAAGCGGTTGCCCAGCGTGGGCGCGACGTCGCTCAGGTGCCAGCCCGTCTGCTCTTCGAGGAACGCGGCGCCCGCCCCTTCGTCCAGCACGGCGCGGGCCGAGGGCACGGCCACGCGCGTTTTGTGCGTCGTGCCGTGGTTGTCTTTCTTTTTCACTTCGAGGAAGGAGCAACCCGAGTCGAGGTAGGTGCGCACGCGCACTTTGGTGCGCGGCCGGTGGCCGCACAGATGGGCGCGGAACAGGGCGTGCTCGGCGCCGTGGTCCCAGTAGACGGTGCTGTACGGACTGATGCGGTGGCCGCACGTCTGCTGCGCGTAGTAGCCCCCGCGCACCATTTCGAGCAGGCGGGCCAGCGTGGGCAGGTCCGTCACGAACTTTGTGTCCGTGCGGTTCATCAGCCGTATGGCAGCCATTTCTTCAAGCGTGATGGGGGGCAGGGCGTCTACGAGCGGGACCAGTTCCTTGCGTATGTCTCTCATAACGGTGCAAATGTAGCCAAAAAAACAACATTGCAACCGTTTTGTAATAATTTTGTCGCTTTTTCATTTTCTTCGGCCGCGGCCGTCACGGCGGGCGGTCCCTAAGCGCAGGCTCCCCCGCGGCGCTGCGTGCGTGCAGCCGCGGGGGAGCCGTGTGGTGTGGGCCGTGCGTGGCGGCTCAGCTCAGGCCTACAATTTCGCCGTCGGCATATTCGATGTGGTTGGCCTGCGGGTCTTTGGGCAGGCCCGGCATGCGCAGGATGTCGCCTGCGATGGCCACGACCATTTCGGCCCCGGCGTTGATGACGACGTCGCGTATGAGGAAGTCGAAGCCCCCGACGGCGCCATACTGCTTGGCGTCGGCTGAGAAGGAGAACTGCGTCTTGGCGATGCACACGGGGAAGTGCCCCATGCCCAGCTCCGTGAGCTGCTTGATGCGCCGGCGGGCCGGGGCGGCAAACGTGACGCGCGCGGCGCCATATATGCCCTTGGCCACTTTCTCAATCTTCTCCTCGATGCTGTCGGCGTCGTCGTAGGTGAGGCGGAGCGGCTCTGAGGGCTGACGCTCGATGGTGTCGGCCACGAGGCGGGCCATCTCGACGGCCCCCTCGCCGCCGTGGGCGTAGGCGTCGTTGATGACGAAGGGCACGCCCAGCGTCTGCTCGCAGTGGGCCCGCAGCATGGCCATTTCCTCGTCGGTGTCGCCGTCGAAGTGGTTGAACACCACTACCACCGTCTGGCCGAAGGCTTTGAGGTTGGCCACGTGCTTGTCGAGGTTGGCCAAGCCGTGGCGCAGGCCCTCGGGGTTGGGCCGGCGGATGTCGTCGACAGGCACGCCGCCGTGCATTTTCAGCCCCTGCGCCGTGGCCACGATGACGGTGAGGTCGGGCTGCAGCCCGCTCTTGCGGCAGAGAATGTTATAGAACTTTTCGGCGCCCAGGTCGGCCCCGAATCCCGCCTCGGTGATGGTGTATTCGCTGTGGTGCAAGGCCATTTCGGTGGCCAGCAGCGAGTTGCATCCGTGGGCGATGTTGGCAAACGGGCCGCCGTGGACGATGGCTGGCGTGTTTTCCGTGGTCTGCACGAGGTTGGGCTCCATGGCGTCTTTGAGCAGGGCCATGACGGCGCCGGCCACGCCCAGGTCCTTCACGGTGAAGGGGCGCCCGTCGTAGGTGAAGCCCAGGAGGATGTTTTCCACGCGGCGGCGCATGTCGTCCTCCGAGGAGGCCAGGCAGAGGATGGCCATGAGCTCCGAGGCGGGCGTGATGTCGAAGCCGCTCTCGGCGGGCACGCCGTTGGTGGCCGGCCCCAGGCCCGTCACGATTTGGCGCAGCGAGCGGTCGTTGACGTCGAGCACGCGGCGCCACAGCACCTCTTTGAGCGCGAAGCCCTCGGCGCGATGCTGGTAGATGTAGTTGTCGAGCAGGGCCGCAATCATGTTGTGGGCCGAAGTGATGGCGTGAAAGTCGCCCGTGAAGTGCAGGTTGATGCGTTCCATGGGCAGCACCTGGGCATAGCCGCCGCCGGCGGCCCCGCCCTTCATGCCGAAGCAGGGGCCCAGCGAGGGCTCGCGCAGGGCCACGACGGCCCGCCGTCCCAGCTTGTTCAGGCCCAGCGCCAGGCCTATCGATACGGTGGTCTTGCCGATGCCGGCCTTGGTGGCCGTGATGGCCGTCACGAGGATGAGCTTGCCGCGGCGTTTCTCGGGCGATACGAGGCGCAGGGGCAGCTTGGCGATGTATTTGCCATAGAGTTCGAGGTCGTCGGCCGCGATGCCAATGCCGGCAGCCACGCGCTCGATGCGTTCGAGCCGCGTGCTGTGGGCTATTTCAATGTCTTTCTTCATAAGCTTGCGGGATGTTTGCGTTTGTTGTAACCATGTTGCAAAGTTACCAAATCTGCGGCAGAGCGCCAACGGCCTTTCCGCTTTCCGCCCGCCCGGAGCCGGCGGCGCGCGGCCCATTTTCCAAAAAATTGCGACACGCCTCGACGGCTCAAAGAGGTGTGAAAAAACCTTTCGTCCACGTTTTTCCCCGTTTTGCGCCCCGCGGCGTTAAGGTTTGTTGTGAAAAAACACCACGCCGCGGCCTCGCTGCCACTTGTTCGTGCCACGCCTGTCCGCCTTTGCGCCCGCGTTGCTCTTTTTCCGTCGGATTTCCCCTTCGGAAAAGCGAAGAAAATTGCACGTCAGCCTCTCGTTTGTGCAAAAACAGACGTAAAAATGCGCTCAGTGGCTCATTTTTCGCTCCTAAACGGGCTTCGGGGTGGAAAATGCAGGCCTTGCTTTGGCCGAAACATCCCATCGAATTTGAATTCCATCCCATGGATCGGCGCATCCATCCCATGGATTGGCGCGGAGCCCCCGTAGGCGCGCCGTGAGTGGCCCCGGCCGCGCCACAGCCGCGCGGGCCCGCGGCGAGGCTGCTCACGGAGCCTTCGCTGTCCGCTCCCGACGGCCCGAGGCTCCGCTGGCCGCCGCGTGGGGCCGAAAAGGGGGCGGCCGGGGCTTTCGTTTTCCGCAGCTTTGCGCTACCTTTGCGCCCTGAACAAAACTCGAAACGTCATGAACACCACAAACGGCGACACCCGGCGGCGCGAGCGCCAGATCTACCGCGTGACGGTCGTGGGCAGCGTGGTCAATCTGCTGTTGCTGCTCTTCAAGTTTTTTGCCGGCGCCACGGCCCGCAGCTCTGCCATGCTGGCCGACGCCGTCCATTCGCTCTCCGACTTTGTGACCGACGTCGTCGTGCTGCTCTTCGTGCGCATTTCGGCCAAGCCCGAGGACGAGGACCACGACTTCGGCCATGGCAAGTACGAAACGCTGGCTACGGCCATCATCGGCCTGCTGCTGCTCGTCGTGGGCTTCGGCATCTTCTGGAACGGCGCCACGGCCGTCTACGCCTATGCCCAAGGGGCCACGCTGCCGCAGCCCGGCATGCTGGCGCTCTGGGCCGCCCTGCTCTCCATCGTTTCGAAGGAGGCGCTCTACTGGTACACCGTTGTGGCCGGCCGCCGCCTGCGCTCGCCCTCGGTTGTGGCCAACGCCTGGCACCACCGCAGCGACGCCTTCTCGTCGGTGGGCACGGCCGCGGGCATTGCGGGCGCCATCCTGCTGGGCGAGCGCTGGCGCGTGCTCGACCCCCTGGCGGCCGTCGTGGTGAGCTTCTTTATCATGCGCGTGGCCGTGAAGCTGCTGCGCCCCTGCCTCGACGAACTGCTCGAACGCTCGCTCCCGGCCGCGACGGAGGACGAAATTGAGCAAATCATCCTTTCGGAGCCGGGCGTGAGCGCGCCCCACCACCTGCGCACGCGGCGCATCGGCAACTACTACGCCATCGACGTGCACATCCGCATGGACGGCGATCTGCCGCTGCGCGAGGCCCACCGCGCCACGGCCGCCATCGAGGAGCGGCTGCGCGCCCGCTTTGGCCGCGGCACGCTCATCAACATACACGTCGAGCCGCTGAAAGCTCCCTGTGCGGCCGGTCCGCAGGAGGGCTGAGCCGCCGCCCGCCGTCCCCGCAACAAACCGCGCCGCCCCGGTCTGCCTTGCAGCAGCCGGGGCGGCGCGGTTTACGGATGGCGGGGTGGGGCGGGGCACGTCAGCCCTCGCGCCGCGTTTCCCACTCGGCAATGGTGCCCGTCGTCGAGGAAAACGACGCCCCGATGCGGAACACGGGGCGGCCGCCGCCGGCGTAGGGCAGGGCATAGCCCCGCTCGTCGATTTGGCGCAGGGCTTCGGCGGCAGAGCCGTCGAGCTTAAACTCAAAGACGTAGACGAAGCGCGGCGTTTCGACCACGCAGTCGGCGCGCCCGCCGCTCAGCTGCCGCTCGGTATAGACGGTGTAGACGCTCACGAGGCGGAAAATGAGGTAGAGCGTGTAGTGGAAATAGCGCTCGCGCTCCCTTTCGTCGTTGTTGCGCCGCATGGAGTAGGGCGTTTCGGTCAGAAACGTCGTGAAGAGGCGGCAAAGCTCGTCGGGCCGGCCGCCTTCGAGCGCATCCACCACGTTTAGTATCCAGCTGTTCATGCTTTCGCCTTGCGGTTTCAGGTATTCGGCTGCAAGGAGTGCGACGAAGCCTTTTTTCACCTCGTCGTTGGGAAAGTCGAGCAGGAAGGTGCCTCGCCGGGAGTTGAAGTTTTTGATGGTGAGGTAGCCGCTCTGATAAATCATGGGGAGAGGCTTTTCGACGGTGGCCTTATAGTCGATAAACTCCTGCGGGTCGTAGTAGCGGCCGGTGAGCTCGTCAAGGTTTTCGTGGCTGTGGTTGAGCAGGCGGATGAGATAGGAGGGCGTTCCGCTCTGAAACCAGTAGTCGCCGGGCTCTTGCCGCGCAAAGGCGTTGAGCAGGCTGAACGGGTTGTACACGTCGGTCATGCGGCGGCTGAAATGGTAGCCGTCGTAGCGGCGCTTGAGCTGTGCCTTCATCTCGTCGACGGAGCAGCCGGCCTCGTCGGCCATCGTGCGCACGGGCTCGGCAAAGCAGGTGTCGAGCTCTTCCTGCGTAATGCCGCACAGCGCTTCGTAGCGGGCGTCCATGCTGATGTCGGCGGGCTGATTGAAACCGCTGAACACGCTCACTTGGGCAAACTTGGTCACGCCCGTGAGCATGACGAAGCGCAGGTGCTCGTCGGCAGCCTTAAAGGCCGAGTAGAAGCTGCGGAGCGTTGCGCGGTTGCTCTCTTCGAGCAGGCGCAGGCCCTCGGCCCGGGCTGTGGGCAGCCCCGTGTCGAGCACGTCGAGCAGGGGCTTGTCGTATTCGTCGACCAGCACGACGCAGCGCCGGCCGCTCTGCCGGTGAATGTGGGCCAGCAGCCGCACAAGGCGCTCGCCGGGGTCGGTCGAGACGGGGCGGCAGCCATATTCGTCCTCGCGGTCGGCCAGGTAGGTGCCAAGGGCCTGTTCGAGCGCCCCGTCGCGCGTAAAGTTGGTGCCGTTGAAGTCGATGTGCAGGACGGGATGAGGCTCCCACCGCTCTTCGAGCTTTTCGACGGCCAGGCCGCGAAACAGTTCGCGCCGCCCCAGAAAGTAGTTTTTCAGCGTGGAGAGCAGCAGGCTCTTGCCAAAGCGGCGGGGACGGCTCAGAAAATAGATTTTCCCGGTCGTGGCAAGCCGGTGGACAAGGGCTGTCTTGTCGACGTAGACGAAGCCTCCTTCGACAATCTGGTCGAAGCTTTGCATTCCGATGGGATATTTCATCATGGCGTCGGGCTTTTGCGGGTTTCTTGTGCGAAGATAGGCCGTTTCGCACAAACGGCCAAGAAAGCGGCGGCGGTAAAGGGCTTTTTGCAGGCCTTCCCGCCCTCCTTCCGCTGGATTTTGCTTCCTTTGCAGGTACAGATGAAAGAAAAACGACGTATGAAAAAGACCTTACGCCGCGCCCTTGCCGCCGCCGGGGCGCTGGCGGCGGCCGTGCTGCTGGCCGTGGCGGGCGGCGCGTGGTATATGCTCGATTATGCCCTGCGCCCCGAGCCCGACGGGCGCGACACGGCTGCGGCATGGCGCGCCGTGCGGCGCACGTATGTGGGCATGGACCTGTGGCGCGACAGTCTGACGCGCCGCGGCCTGCTGCGCGACACGTTCGTCAGCGCTGCCGACGGCACGCGCCTCCATGCCTGGTATGCGCGGGCGCCGCGGCCCGGCCGCCGCACGGCCCTGCTCGTGCACGGATACACCGACAACGCCCTCACCATGATGCCCTACGGGCGCATGTACCGCGAGGAGCTGGGGGCCAACCTCCTGCTGCCCGACCTGCGGCGCGCGGGCCTGAGCGGGGGCAGCCACATCACGATGGGAGCCTTGGACCACGCCGATCTGCATCGCTGGCTCGACGTGGTTCCGGCTCTCTTCGGCGACTCGGCCCGCGTCGTCGTCCACGGCGTCTCGATGGGGGCGGCCACGGCCATGATGCTTTCGGGCGACAGCCTGCCCGGTTGCGTCCGTGCCTTTGTGGAAGACTGCGGCTATACGTCCGTCTACGAGCAGTTTCGCGGTGAGCTTCGCAAACGCTTCGGCCTGCCCTCCTTTCCGATGCTCGACGCCGCGAGCCTGCTGTGCCGTTTGCGATACGGATGGGATTTCCGTTCGGCTTCGCCCCTTGACGCCGTGGCACGCTGCCGCCTGCCGATGCTCTTTATCCATGGCGCTGCCGACAGCTATGTGCCCACGGCCATGGTGCGTCCGCTCTACGACGCCAAGCCTGCGCCTAAGGAGCTGTGGATCGTGCCCAGAGCGGCGCATGCCGCCTCGTATCCCGACAGGCCCCGGGAGTATGGCCGTCGCGTGGCCCGCTTTCTGGCTCCCTGTTGGTAGCCTGTGCCGAAGTATACGAAAAGGGCAGCTCCGCGAAGCCGCGGAGCTGCCCTTTTCATGTGTCGTCCTTATGCGGGCGGGCTTATTGCGTCACGCTGATCTGGTCGGCGTTGAGGATGTGCCCGGTGGCGTCGTCGACGATGAGGACAGCCACGTGGCAGTATGCCGGGTTGATGGCTGGTACGCCTTCGAGACTGATGGTGTAGTCGAGGGCGTAGTCGGTGCCGGGCACGAGCGTAGCGGGCAGCAGGTCGGCGCTGCCGTCGTACGAGGGGGCGATGACGCGGGCCACCTCGTTATACTTCATGCCCACGATGTAGGCTTGGCCCAGTTCGCCCCCGCGACCGAAGCGGCCGAAGACGGGATAGTTGTACGGGGCGAGATAGTTCGACTGCGTACCCTCGGCCGTCACGCTGTCCTCCGTCACGACGTAGGCCACGCGCAGGCGCTGCCCGGTCTTGGCGACGGCCGTGCGCAGCGTGCCCGTCACCTCGATGGCCGAACCCGTGTGGCGGGCGGCGGTCAGCTCGGGTTGCAGCTCGGCCTGGCGGTTCAGGGCGCTCTCCATCGTCGTGAAGAAGGTGCCGGCCCCTTCGAGCTCGTAGCTCTCGGTCATGGGCGTGAGGCCGCTGCCCGTGCGGTTCACCTGTCCGTTGGGGAACGTGTTGAAGCGCAGCGCCGTGTCGTAGTCGGCGTCGGTGAGCACGTCCTTGTTGTGTACGGCGATGCACACGGCCCGCTCGCCAAAGGTGGCACGGATGTGCTCAATGGCCAGGATGCCCAGCGGGCACCAGCCGCACCACATGCCCGTGCCCTCTTCGAGCACGGCCTTGGTTTCGGGCACGAAGGCGACAGAGGCCACCGAGTCGGTGACGCCCACGTTGGTGCAGCCCTCCACGTTGGCCCAGAGGCGGTAGCTCACGTAGCGGCCCTGCTCGGCGGGCGTGAGCTTTTCGGAGAAGGCAAAGTCGAACTCCGAGCCCGGCTGTATGTTGACGTTCGTGAACGTTTCGCTGCGCACGACGGAGTCGGCCGTGGTGTAGTGGACGGTAAATGACGTGATGGGGCGGTCGGTGGCGCGTATGCTCCCCTTGATTTCGATCGACTCGTCGGCAACGAGCGGCGCCGTCTTGTCGCTGATTTCATAGGCCATGGGCTTCTTCACGCAGATGTCGTCCAGGCAGATCAGGCTCTTGTCTGTGCTTTGGTTCACAAAGGCGATGTAGACGGTCTGCCCGCCATATTCTTTGAGCGAAAGGCTGTGGTCGACCCATTCGCCGTCGAGGTTTTCGGTGGGGCCGCTCTCTTCTTCCGCGATTTCCCATACGGGCGTGGCGGGAAAGTCGGTCTCGGGGTTACCGCCCGTGGTGGAGACGAACACCTTCAGGCCGTCCTGGCGGCCGGGCGTGAGCGACTCCGACTTCCACGTGAGCACGCACGACGTGTCGGGCAGGGTGATGGCGCGCGTCACGAGCCAGGCGTCGGCCGTGCCGGCGGGGCTGAACGACGACGAGCTGCCGGCGAACGTATTGGTGGTCAGGGCGCCGTCGCGCAGCTGGAAGAGCCAGGGATTTTCCTCGTTGAAGCCCAGGCTCTGCATCGTTTGCGAATAAGTGTTGCCGCTGAACTCATAGCCCGTGAGGAGCTCTTGCACCTCGTTGATGTCTTGAAAATCGCAGGCGAAGAGCACGTCGTCTTCCTCCATGAATGGTTCCGAAGGGCTCACAGGGGGCACGACGGGGCCGGCCGTCTCGTCGTCGGAGCAGCCGGCAGCGAGCAGACCCGCCGCGGGGAGCAGCAGGAGGCTCGTCTTGAACAGATGTTTTAGGGTCATGGTTGTGTTGGTTGATGGTTGTTTTCGGGAAATGGGGTGGGCGGGTGCGCCCGTCGGTCTCAGCGGCCGATGAGCAGCTTGAGCGTTTGCACCTCGCTGCCGCGGACGGCACGCACCACGTAGACGCCCTCGGGCAGCGGGCCCGGGGCGACGCTGCCGGCGGGCAGGTGGCTGCGCGTGAGCACGGGGCGCCCGTCGGCCGCCGTGAGGCTCAGGGCGTCGCAGCCGCGGGGCAGCACGAGCACCTGGCCCTCGCACCGCACCAGCTCGGCGTCGGCCACGGGCGAGGCGATGCCCGTGGGCAGCAGGGTGCGCAGGCTGAGCGCAGCCGTGTTGAGCACGTCGCAGCGGTTGCGGTCGGTGTGGCCGGCCCGGGCCACGAAGGCCACGGCCTGCATGCGGTCGGCGCGCCAGTTGGCGGGCAGCTCGGTGTGCAGGTCGGTGCTGAAACCGCCGGCCGCGTCAACGGGCGTGCCCCAGGCGGGCGTCAGGAAGCGACGTGCCGTGTGGCGGTGGTAGAAGCCGCCCGAGGCACCGCTCTGCGTCGTGGTGAAGAGGCTGTCCTCGGTGAGCAGCACGGTGAGGGCCGTCTCGCAGCCGTCGAGCGGGAGCAGGCCGCTGCCCTCGACGTGCAGGTCGAGACGGCGCGTCGTGGCGTCGAAGCTGCCCGTGAGGTCGAGGCGCACAAAGGCGGGGGCAGCGCTCTCCTCGTCGAGCAGGTCGTTGAGCAGGTCCATGCCTACGCCCGTTATGGGCGTGCTCTCCTCGGCATAGGCCGGGAAGCGTGCCGCGTGGTTGGTGCGGTCGAACATCAGGGCGGGGGCAAAGACGCGGTCGGCGTAGAGCCATTCGTACTCGCGGCTCTCGTCGAGCGTATAGCCGTCGGTGTAGTAGCCGATGTGGTGGCCCACCTCCACGACGTCGGCCCGTCCGCGCAGGGCCCGCTCAATGTAGGCGTGGGCCGTGGGGCAGTTGGAGCAATGCTCCGTGGAGAGCACTTCGAGCAGCACGCGCCGCGGCTCAAACCGGGTGGCGCAGAGCACGTCGGCCGCGGGCGAGGCGTTGTCCGACGGGTCGGCGTCGGCGTTGCCGTTCACCCCGACGATGCGCAGCGAGCAGGAGCGGTGGCCCTCTCCCTCGGGCACGGCGACGTCAAGGCTGAAACGGGCTTCGTCGCGGTAGCCGGCGTCGAGGCCCGCGATGGTCTGCTGCGTCGTGGCGGTGCCGACGACGGCCTCCACCGTGATGCTCGCGACGGGGGCGGTGCCCAGGTTGACAAACGTGCCGCCGGCGCTCACCGTGGCGCCGCTCTGCGCGAAGCGGGGCAGCTGCCAGCCCGTGAGGCGCACGTTGTCGCGCGGCAGGTCGCCCCTCATCACGGCATAGAGGGCGGCGCCGTAGGGCTGGTCGAGGCGTTGCCATGCGCCGCCGGAGGAAAACCATTCCTCGCCGTCGCCGGCAGGCTCCACGCAGGGCAGCAGCGTAAGGCCGCCGCCCTCGTAGCCGATGCAGAGCGCACGGCCGTCGGGCTCGTAGGGCTCGGCCAGCGTCACGCGGTTCCATCGGAAGGCTTCGGGCGCGAACGTCTGCTCGGCGACGGGCTCTCCACCCGGCTCGTGCGAGAGAAACACGCGGAAGGGGCCGCCGTCTCCCGTTTCGTAGACGTAGACATAGACGTCCGTCAGGCGGCAGCCGCGATAGAGCTGCATGGTCGTGGCAGGCACGACGATGGCCGCACCCGAGGGGCCGTCCGTAGCCGTCAGGCTTTGGTAGAACACGGGCATGCGGCCGGTGTTGCCCAGACGTAGCGAGTCGATCACGGCGTCGGCAGCGCTGCGCTGCGTGAAGGCGGGCAGCAGAAGCAGCAGGGCCGCAAAGAAGCGGAGTAAAGTATGTTTCGACATCATGACGGATGGCATAAAACTATTTAAAACTACGGGGAAACGCCCGGTCGTAGCGGTCGGGCGCTCCCCCGTATGGGTAGAGTGGTTGCGGCACGGGCCGCAAGGCTGTTACTTGCAGATTTTGAACGTCTTGACGTCCTTGCCCGTCGTCACCTTCACGATGTAGGTACCGGCGGGAGTCCCGGCGAGGCTGATGGGGGCACCCTGTATGGATGAAGAGGCGAGCTTCGTGCCCGTCGTGGCGAACACTTCCACGCGATCGTAGAGACCCGTTACAAACAGATTGGCACCTGTGAGCTGTATGCTGACGTCATTCTTCACCGCACCGCTCTCGATGCCGGCAGAATTGCCGTCCACGAGGAAGAGGGTGGGCGTGTTCACAATGCCCAAGCCGTCGATAGCTGTCATTTCGCCGCCTACGACTACCGAGCCGTCGGCTGTGCAGTCGGTAACGGTTACCATGCCGTCAACGCCGTCGATGTTGTAGACGTCGCTGAGGCTTTTCACTTCGTCGTTCACGAGGACGCATGCAGGGCCGTACATGGCGCTGGCCATGCCGAAGACGTGCGTGCCATCGGAGCAGGATGCTACCTGCATGCCGGCGTCTTCAATCCACTGCAAGCCGTCGCTTTCGTTGTAGATGAGCGCTTGCATGATGCCCTCGTCGTTTTGCCAGTAGCCGTACATGTTTCCCTCGGCGTCGATGCTGTTGATGATGCCGCCGTTGAACGTGAGCGTTGCTTCGTCGTCGCAGTCTACGATGTTGACGACTATTCCGTCCTTCAAGTAGGCCGGGTTCTGTCCGCCGTTCTCAGCGTTGTTCATACCGACGATGATGGAACCGTCTTCCGTCATGTCATAGACGTAGAAGCCCTGACCGGTTGCTCCCTCGTTGGGAAATTCCTTTAATTCGCCATTGACCCAGAGAACGGGGTGGAGCATGTAGTCCGACATGCGCAGGTGGCCGGCTATGACGCTGCCGTCGGCGCTGACGCAGCGGGCGCTTGAAAAGGCCGTTGCCGACGAGTGGGCAGGCATGTGCTCGGCGGGAACAGGCAGGGGCTCCCATTCGCTCTCGGCACTCTTGCGGATGCCGGGTACGAGTTCGCCTGCATCGTTGGTGTAGGCGCCCACCATGGTGCCGTCGTTGGCTACGTCGGCCACGATGTAGTATTTTTCAGTCATCGAGGGGTCTTCCAGCGTGGTGAGCCGGTCGTCGCTCACCGAATAGATGAACGACCAGCCGATCATGCCGGAGTCGTCAGAGCCGATGGCCCATTTGCCGTTGGGCGATACCTTGTGGAAAGCTCCCATCATGGGCACTTCCATGCCGTACATCTCAATGGGGGCGAACGAGACGTATTTGCCCGTGGGCAGATCTTGTGCGGTAGCGGGCGCAAAGGTGGCTGCGCACAAAGCAAGTGTGAGTAATGATTTTTTCATACGCATTTTTTATTTTTTTGCTGGTTCTGATTTTGCGGCAAAAGTACTAAAAATTTCCATAAAGGCAGGACATGTGTTTCTCTTTCGCATTTTTCAGCGATAGAATGGCAGTTTTTTGTGGATGAAACGCTGCTTTTTCAAGACTGCTGCCCGTTTGACGCCTTTATAAGAGGCGTGCGCATCACACGGTTGACAGGTTTCTCCTTGTTAATGGGGAAAAACACATAAAAGAAGCGGCGTACGGGCGTTTTTCTCCCGCTGCCTGGGTGTTTGCGGCCGGCTTTTCCGATTTTTCTCCGTATTTTTGCCCCGCGTTACGCCTATTATATATATATAAGGTGTGGGCGTGGCGCAAGCGGAAGCGTCATTTATTCATCAATCTCTAATAAACTTCATGGAATCCGTAGCATTTATCCAATGGTGTCTGGACAACTTGAATTATTGGACCATTACCTTGCTGATGGCCATCGAGAGTTCGTTCATACCTTTCCCTTCGGAAATCGTCGTGCCGCCTGCCGCGTGGCTGGCCTCGACGGGTGGCGAGCTGAACATCTATCTCGTCGTGCTCTTTGCCACGCTGGGTGCCGATATCGGTGCGTTGGTCAACTATTACCTGGCCCGCTGGCTGGGCCGCCCGCTGGTCTACAAGTTTGCCAACACGCGCCTGGCCCACGCCCTGCTCATCGACGCCGACGGCGTGGCCAAGGCCGAGGCCTACTTTGAGAAGCACGGCGCCATCTCGACCTTTGTGGGCCGTCTCATCCCCGCCATCCGTCAGCTCATCTCCATCCCCGCCGGTCTGGCCCGCATGAAGATGGGGCCTTTCCTGCTCTATACGACGCTGGGTGCCGGTGTGTGGAACGTTGTGCTGGCTGCCATCGGCCATTATCTCTCGACCATCGAGAGCATCGACTCGAAGGAGAAGCTCATAGAACAGGCCACGCTATACAGCCATGAGATTGGTTACGCCCTGCTGGCGCTGGCTGCCGTGGCCGTGGCCGTCATCCTTTACAAGGCTTTCAAGAAAAAACCGCAGCAAGCCAAGGGCGAATGAGCCCCGGCCGCCGTGGCATGCAAGAGAGGCGCACCATCCCATCCGGGTGGTGCGCCTCTCTTGTTGTTGCGTTTGCCTGAAGGTCTTGCCGGGCGGCAGGCGTTGCCCGCTCAGCGGCGCCTCAGCCAGCTGCGCTTACGCTGCTGGCCCGCGCTGCCGTAGCCGTAGCCATAGCCGTAGGCTGCGCCCTGGCCCTTGGCGTCGCTGTCGTTGAGCACGATGCACAGGTTGCGGAACTTGCCCCCGCGATACATCTTTTCGAGCTCGGGGAGGAAGGTCTTCTCCTGAACGCCCACGCGTATGACGTAGAGCGTGACGTCGGCCAGGCGGTCCACGATGGCTGCGTCTGCCACGGAGCATACGGGCGTCGTGTCGAAGATGACAAGGTCGTAGCGGTCGAGGGCTTCGCGTGCCAGACGGTCCAGGCGGTCGCTCATGAGCAGCTCGCTGGGGTTGGGCGGCGTGATGCCGGCCGGCAGGAAGTCGACGCCCGCCGTCACGGCGTCGGGGATGACGATGTCGGTGAGCTGCGTGCGGTCTTCGGTGTCGACGAGGTAGGTGGTGAGGCCCTCGCTGCGGCCGAACAGGTGCGACTGCGTGCGCTTGCGTATGTCGGCGTCGACGAGCAGCACACGCTTGCCCGCGGCGGCATAGATGGCGGCCAGGTTGCGCGAGATGAAGCTCTTGCCCTGGGCCGGCGTGGTCGACGTGACTACGAAGACGCGCGCATCGCGCTGCATGAAGTTGAGCCCATAGCGCAGCAGGCGGAAGGCCTCGGCCACGGGGTGCGAGCTGTCGGCCCCTTCGGTGACGAGGTCGCTCTCGTTCTTGGGGTTCCACAGGGGAATCTCGCCGGCCAGGGGGATGGTGGTGAGGCTCTCGATGTCCTTGCGGCCGCTCACGCTCACGTCGAACAGATGGATGAGCCAGAACACGCCGGCGGGGATGGCCAGGCCCAGCACGATGCCCACGAGCAGGATGATCATCTTGCGCGGGCTCACGGGTGCGGGCGGGCCTAGGGGAGCTTCGACCAGACGGATGTTGGCTTCCTTGATGGAGAGCTGCATGGCCACCTCTTCGCGCTTATTGAGCAGGTAAGTGTAGAGCGTCGATTTCAGTTTCTGCTGGCGTTCGAGCCCCAAGGCGAGCTTTTCCACGTCGGGCAGTCCGCCGGCCTGCCCGGTGAGGGCTGCCAGGTTGGTTTCGGCCTCGCGCAGCTGCACGTCGATGGTGCTCACGTAGCTGTCGATCGAGGCCAGGATGGCTTTGCGCAGCGAGGCGAGCTGGCGGTCCAAGTCGCGTATGGCGGCCGCCTCCTCGTGCGTGTTGTCGGCCAGGTGGTTGCGTTGCAGCATCTTGGTGTTGTATTCGCCGATGGCCGTGTTAAAGGCCGCGTCGCGCAGTCCCGGCAGGGCGGGGATAACCTCGCGGTCGTGGCTCTTGTCGGCGATGAAGCCCGCGAGGAAGCGCGCCACCGACTTCTGCGTTTCGAGTTCCAGCGTGCGGTTGTGGGCGTCGAGGCTCTCGTCGACGAAGGCCTGGGCGTCCTGTTCGAAGTTGACAATCTTGTGCTGCCGCTTGAAGTCGGCCAGGCGGTTTTCGGCGGCCGCCAGTTCGCTCCCCACGATGGCCGACCGGTCTTCGATGAAGCGCAGGGTGCTCTCGGCCACGCGGTTCTTGTTGGCCACGATGTCGCGCATGTAGGCGTTGTAGAGCTCGTTCAGCACGTCCTCGGCCCGCTGGGCGCTGGCGTCGTTACAGGTCAGCACGATGAGCGAACTTTCCTTGTCATACTCGGCCGCGCTCATCTTCCCGCTGTAAAGGGCGGCCGCGGCCATCGTCGGCAGGTGCGTCACGCTCACCTCCTGTCCGCGCGGGAACTCGTCGAACGTCTCTCCCTTTTCGAGGGTGAGCACGCCGGCGGGCGTGGCAAGGGTGCGGCCCGGCTGCGTCTCGTAGGTGTTGGCAAACTCGTCGGGGCCCACGCGGAAGTTGTGCAGCCTGATGGTGCCGTCCTCGCGCAGCTCCATGCTGAAGCTGCCGGCCTTGGCCGCCTTGTCCTTGAAGCGCACGCGCACGGGCGTGTCTTTATAGAGGGTGATGGGGCGCAGGCGCCATGTCGTTGCATAGTCGACGTCGAGGCCGAGCGAGTCGACCACGTTTTTCATCAGTCGCTTCGAGGTGAGGATGAAAATCTCGTTCTTCAGGTTGTCGCCCACGCTGATGCCGTTCATTTCGAGCAGCGAACTCATGGCCGTGCCCGAGGAGCGCCGCGACGAGAAGGGCGAGCCGCTCTCGGCGTTCTCAATGAGCACGACGCTCTGCCGCTGGAACACCTCCGGCTGCCGCTTCTGGAAGAGGTAGCTCGCGGCCACGCACACCACGAGCGAGAGGGCGAACCATTTCCACTGACGTCGCAGCGTGCGCAGACAGCTTTTTGTCACCTGGGCCAGGTCGATGTCTTCTTCCTTATCCATCTGTTGCGTTTTGTTGTTCTCCATATTCCGTTGTTTGGGATAGTTTGTGAGGATCGCACGGAGCGAAGTTTACACCTTATTATATAAGATAGGATTTTGTGCGGTGCAAAGATAGCGCAAGGCGAGAGAAGAGGAAAGAGAAACTCCGTTTTTCTTTCCTCTGCCGAGCCGCAGCCTATCTTGGGCGGAGCCAAAGATAGCGCAAA
>CASFRV010000023.1 GCA_949297215.1 uncultured Bacteroidales bacterium
AAAACCAAGCTTTGCTGGAAGCTGAAAAGCTGTTGGAAAAACAAAAGCAAGAACTTAATGAACAGGCCGCCCGTATCAATGAATTACAAACTGAAAAGCGGAACAACCTGCAAACGGATATAAGCAACAACGAAAAGGAACTCGCTTCCAATCGAAAGCAACAAATGGAACTCCGCGAACAAGTATTGCGCATAAACGAAACAGCAAGAAAAATTCTCAAGCTGGCTGCTAACCCCAATTATGTCGAGAAACTTAAACGCACGGAAATACTACTCTGCGATGAAGAGCGGAAGAGCCTCTTTCTGGCCATTGACCTTTGTTACAACAATATGGTCACTCGCTTACAACAAGAAAATACAGAACTCAGCGACGATGATTTGTTTTACTGTTGCCTGCTGAAAATGGGAATATCGCAGGAAATTACTTGCCTTCTGCTATCCACCAACCCGACAGCGCTGAAAAAAAGAAAATATCGCATCAAGAACGAAAAGATCGAACAGGCACACAGTTGCAACTCTCTCGAAGACTTTTTAGAACAATTCTAACTAACAATATCTTCCTCTCACTGCCCCGTGGAACGCTAATGTCTACGGAGCTTTTTGCTTAATGTGCTGAAAATCTGCATCATTTCACAATTAGCCACCTCTAAAATGTCTACCCATTTGTCTACTCATTTTTCTTGTCGTTACTTTTTAAACGCTCTACCTTTGCAGCCGAATCAAACATGATTTACAATATCATGAATAAAACAAGTTTAGCCATATTAGCGTCGCTCTTATGCGTACCAAGCATAGGCGAGATTATCAATGTTAGAAATAAATCTGCGGGAGACCAAGCAATTGTCCCCATCCTGGTTGACTTCGACCAAGAGAAGCTGACCATTCAATTCTTGGATCGAAAAGACTACGACATCGAAGTGGTCGGTCAGGAAGGAATCGTAATAGACCGAACACGCTCCGAGGAGGACAGCCCCGTCATGCGCATCAACATGCAGGACGAAAACCGTGGAACCTACGAAATCCACTTCCGCGACGAAGAAGGCAACACCCTCAGCGGGAAATTCAAAAAGGAATAATAATAATCAACCGAACCTCCGGGTGCGGGTAGCGCCCGGAGGTTCGGTTCATCAGATATGTATATGAAGAAACTGACATCGCTGCTAGTGTGCCTGCTGTGCTTGCTGCCGGCCCGGGGTCAGGAAGAGCAAAGCCTCTACAAGATGATACTGGCCTACGGGCTGCGCCGCGGCGAGGGCGAGCAGCGCGTCTTCTACATCGGCAAGCAGAACGGAACGACCTATCTGAAATTCATGGCACCACAACCATGACGCTCCTTCGCCCCGCGAAGGTAAGCGCACGTCCCGACACAAACATATCAGCATTTATCTATCAGACCTTGTGTGAAACCGAGGGAGACAGGCAGCCGCCGCCTACGGCGGGGCGTCTGTCTTTTTTTATGCCCCGGCCGGGCGGCAACGCCCACCGCCGCACGCCCGTACGACGCCTGCCACCGGCCCGCTCGCGATACGGAAACCGGGGCCTCATAGCCGCAAACGGGGGCTCGGGAACGTGGAAGCGGACCAATTTTTAACACGAAAAATGCGATATTTCCGACCGACCGAACCACTCGACGCAAATGAGTGAAAATGGGGAACAGCTGATAATGAAGCTATTAGGCAAAAGCAAAAGGTGAAAGAGCGCCAAGAAAGCGCATTTTCGCCACTATATGGCAAAAATCGACCCCAATTTTCGCTCTGAAAGTGCCCATGGATCGGAAATTCCATGGGATGGATCGGAAATTCCATGGGATGGATCGGAAATTCCATGGGATGGATCGCGCGAAACATCCCATGGATGCGTCGGAACACCCCTTGCCGGGGCCCATGCAACACCTGGAATGCGGACGGCCACGCCCGCCGTTTTAACGGTTTGCCAAATAGCGCACAAGGCTGCGCGGGCAGCGAAAGCAAGGGTGCAAGGCAAGGGGCGGGCGTTCAGCCTCGCGGCACCACCCTCGCCATGTGGCGCCGGACCTCCGCAGCACGTGCGGGCATCCTCCCCGCCGCAGGGCACACGCGCCACCCAGCCTCGCGGCACACACCGCACAGGTCTGCCGCGGCTACGGCGCGCCTACATCGGTTCGCGTGATGGGAAGTTCGACCCCCATGGGGTCGTCATCGTGGGGTGGTTCCTTTCCGCAGGTTCGCCTGCGGCTCACCCGCGGTTATAGGAAGTTCGGCCCCTATGGGGCCGCAGACCTCGCCACCATCCCCGCCGCACGGGAAATCCGCCGCGTAGAGACGCGATTCATCGCGTCTCACCCGCTCGGGGCACAGCCCCGCACCGACATTCTTCCCGCCGCGCGGGCCATCCGGGACGTGAGAGACGCGATGAATCGCATCTCTACGTGGCGGACAGCCAGCCTCGCTGTCGACATTACGCACCGTGGGGGCGGTCATCCGCGGTACGTGCGGCCTCTAAGAGGCCGAGCTATCAGTAGCCGCGGGTGGAGCGAAGCGGAACCCACGGTACGGACACGCCCTACGATGATAGCCTCGAAGAGGCGTCTATACCCGAAGCCGCAGCAGGCATAACGACCTCTTCGAGGCCAACTTCATCACACACCACACCACCTCGGGTTCCGCTGCGCTCCACCCGAGGCTACTGATAGCCCGGCCTCTTCGAGGCCGTCAGCTTCTCGGCCACCATCTCCGCAGCATGGCGCACACGCCGCAGGCATACCGCGAGGCATGCGGCCCCATGGGGGCCGAACTACTCTATAACCGCGGGTAAGCGCAGCGCGCCCGCGGAAAGAAACGCGCATAATATCTGACGGTCCCATGGGGGTCGAACAGCCATGGGACGGGCATCCGTCTTCATTCGCAAGCTACACCGATGGCGATGCAGCGGCAAATACATGCGCCGTGTGCCTGTGCGGAAAGTCCTCGGCATGTTCGACCCCCTTGGGGCCGTAATATAGTGGTAGCACCTGTCCGCGGGCGCGCTGCGCTTACCCGCGGTTATAGAGTAGTTCGACCGCTTTGCGGCCGGCAGCCTCGCCGCCAACTTCCCGCCCCATAGGGTCAGCCCTCCGCAGCACTGGCGGCCTTGAAGAGGCCCGGCTATCAGTAGCCGCGAGTGGAACGAAGCGGAACCCGCGGTACGCAAACATCCCATGCATATAGCCTCGAAGAGGCGTCTATACCCGAAGCCGCAGCGGGCATAACGACCTCTTCGAGGCCGACTTCATCACACGCCACACCACCTCGGGTTCCGCTGCGCTCCACCCGAGGCTACTCATAGCCCGGCCTCTTCGAGGCCGTCGTGCATCACGGCACACGTTCCCTTGCAAGGCTGCGTTTTCCTCGCCTTGCACTTCTTTCGCTTCGCCCAAGATAGGCTGCGGCTCGGGAGAGGAAAGAAAAACGGGGTTTTTCTTTCCTCTCCACTCGCCTTGCACTATCTTTGTACCCAATATGAAATACTCATTCGTCATACCGGTCTACAACCGACCGGCTGAGGTGGAGGAGCTGCTGGCCAGTCTGTGCACGCAGACGCACGGAGGCATCGAAGTGGTCGTGGTGGAGGACGGTTCGGACGTGACGTGCCGCGACGTGGTGGAGCGCTATGCCGACCGGCTCCCGGTGCGCTACTTTGCCAAGGACAACTCGGGACCGGGCCCCTCGCGCAACTATGGTGTGGAGCGGGCCACGGGCCAATACGTCATCATCCTCGATTCCGACGTGGTGCTGCCCCCGGGCTACGTGGCGGCGCTCGACGCCGAGCTGGACGCTGCGCCCTGCGACGCCTTTGGCGGCCCCGACCGCGCCCACCCCTCGTTCACGCCCATGCAAAAGGCCATCAACTATGCCATGACGTCGTTTTTCACGACGGGCGGCATACGCGGCGGCAAGAGAAAGCTCGACAAGTTTTACCCGCGCTCGTTCAACATGGGCGTGAGCCGCGAGGCCTACACCGCGCTGGGCGGCTTCTCGGAGATGCGCTTCGGCGAGGACATCGACTTCAGCACGCGCATCTTTGAGGAGGGCTACACGTGCCGCCTCTTCCCCGAGGCATGGGTGTGGCACAAACGGCGCACCAACCTGCGGCGCTTCTTCAAGCAGGTGCACAACTCGGGCATAGCGCGCATCAACCTGACCAAGCGCCACCCGGGCACGCTCAAAGCCGTCCACCTGCTGCCGGCGGCCTTCACCGTGGGCTGCGCCGTGCTCGTGGCGTGCGCCCCGCTGTGCCCCTGGTCGCTGCTGCCCCTGGGGCTCTACGCCCTGCTCACGGGCACCGATGCCGCCCTGCGCGAACGGAGCGCGGGCGTGGGCGTGCGGGCCGTGGCGGCCTCGTTTGTGCAGCTCTGGGGCTACGGCTCGGGCTTTCTGCGCGCCTGGTGGCAGCGCTGCGTGATGGGGCGGGGCGAGTTTGACGCCTTCCGCAAAAACTTCTACCGATGAGCGAGGCGAAGGAGGAACGGCTGAGCATAGCCCGCTGGGCCGAGGCCGACCGCCCGCGCGAGAAGCTGGCCTCGCTGGGGGCCGGCGCCCTGACGAACGCCGAACTGCTGGCCATCCTCATCGGCTCGGGCTCGCCGCGCGAAAGCGCCGTGGCGCTGATGCGCCGCCTCATGGCCCACTGCGACGGCCACCTGAGCCGCCTGGGCAAGATGGGCATCGAGGAGCTGTGCAGCTACAACGGCATTGGCCCGGCCAAGGCCATCACCCTGCTGGCGGCGTGCGAACTGGGACGCCGCCGGGCGGCCGAGCCGGCCGAGGAACGGCCGAAGATGGATAACGCCGAAAAGGTGTACCGCTACTACCTGGGACGCATGCAGGACCTGGCCACCGAGGAATGCCACGTGCTGCTGCTCAACCAGAGCCTGCGCCTCATCGGGTCGAAGCTCGTGAGCCGCGGCGGCCTGACGTCGACGGCTGTCGACGTGCGCTGCGTGCTGCGCGAGGCTCTGCTGGCGCAGGCCACGGCGCTCGTGCTCTGCCACAACCACCCCTCGGGCAACGCACGGCCCAGCGCGCAGGACGACCGCCTGACCCAGGACATGAAACGGGCGGCCGAAGCCATCCAGATGCGCCTCGTGGACCACGTCATCGTGTGCGACGGCGCCTGGTACAGCTATGCCGAGGAAGGAAAGATTTAAACAATTGACAATGGACAATTGAGAATTGACAATTAGCTTTGGAGAACTGAGAATGAGAACGACAACGCAAACAAGGACGGAGCTTGACAATCTGCCGGGCGGCACCTTGGCAGACCGACGGACAACCGTCGCGCAAAGGCCGCCGAGCAAACGGCCGGCGCCATGCGCCACGCCCGTCCGGACGGCAATTGTCAATTGTCAATTGTCAATTTAAAAAGATAGTATGACACAAGAAGAGAAACTGAAAACCGAGGAACGCATCGTCGAGGTGCTGAAAACCGTGTACGACCCCGAAATACCGGTGGACATCTACAACCTGGGCCTCGTTTACCGCATCGACCTGCACGACGACGCCACGCTCGACGTCGACATGACGCTGACCGCCCCCAACTGCCCGGCGGCCGACTTCATCGCCGAGGACGTGCGCCTGAAGCTCAACGGCATCGAAGGCGTGAAAGAGACGAGGGTGAACCTCGTTTTCGAGCCCGAATGGGACAAAGACATGATGAGCGAGGAGGCCAAGCTCGAGCTGGGCTTCCTCTGAACAGACAAAACCGAAACAACGCGAAGATGAAAAACGTTTATTTCCTCTCGGACGCCCACTTGGGCAGCTTGGCCATCCCCCACGGACGGATGCAGGAACGCCGCCTGGCCAACTTCCTCGACAGCGTGAAGCACAAGGCCGCTGCCGTCTACCTGCTGGGCGACATGTTCGACTTCTGGCACGAATACCGCACGGTGGTGCCCAAGGGCTACACACGGTTTCTGGGAAAAATCAGCGAACTGACCGACCTAGGCGTCGAGGTTCACTACTTCACAGGCAACCACGACCTGTGGATGGGCGACTACTTGGAACGCGAGTGCGGCGTGACGCTCCACCCGCGCAGCTCCGTGATGGAAATATACGGCAAGACCTTCTATCTGGCCCACGGCGACGGCCTGGGCACGACCGACCGCAAGTTTAAGGCCCTGCGCCGCCTCTTCCACAACCCGACGTGCCAGCGCCTCTTCGCCGCGCTCCACCCGCGGTGGGGCATGGCCTTCGGCCTGGAATGGGCCCGCCGCAGCCGCCTGAAACGCGAAAACGGGAAAGAGCCGGCCTACATGGGCGAGGACAAGGAGGAGCTCGTCATCTTTGCCAAAGACTACCTGCGCACGCACCCCGACATCAACTTCTTCATCTTCGGCCACCGCCACATCGAGCTCGACCTCATGCTGGCGCGCCAGACGCGCCTGGTCATCCTGGGCGACTGGATCTCGCAGTTTTCCTACGCCATCTACGACGGCGAGCACCTTTTCCTGGAAGAGTTTGTCGAGGGCGAGAGCCAACCCTGAGCCAACCCCCCGCAGCAACGCCCCACACCCCATCACCGACCAACCAACCAACACGATATGGATACATTTCTGAGCGCCCGGCACATTGTGAAACGATATGCCGGGCACACCGCGTTGAACGACGTAGGCATCGACGTGCCACGCGGAAAGATCTTCGGCCTGCTGGGCCCCAACGGCGCCGGCAAGACCACCCTCATACGCATCATCAACCGCATCACGGCGCCCGACGGCGGCGAAGTGCTCTTCGACGGCCACCCGCTGGCGCCCGAAGACGTCATGCGCATCGGCTACCTGCCCGAGGAGCGCGGGCTGTACAAGAAAATGAAAGTGGGCGAACAGGCCATCTATCTGGCCCGCCTGAAAGGGCTGACGCACGCCGAGGCCAAACGCCGGCTGACGGAGTGGTTCGAACGGTTCGACATCATGCCCTGGTGGGACAAGAAGCTCGAAGAGCTCTCCAAGGGCATGCAGCAGAAGGTGCAGTTTGTCATCACCGTGCTGCACGAGCCGCCCCTGCTCATCTTCGACGAGCCGTTCAGCGGCTTCGACCCCGTCAACGCCGAACGCCTGAAGCAGGAGATACTGCGCCTGAAAGACCGGGGCCACACCGTCATCTTCTCGACCCACAACATGGCGTCGGTCGAAGAGATATGCGACGAGATAGCCCTCATCGACCATGCACAGGTGGTGCTCAGCGGCAACGTGAGCGAGGTGAAGAGCCGCTTCCGCACGGGGCTGTACGAGCTGACCTGCACCGGTCCGCGCCTGGAAAGCGTGGCGGGCAGCTACGAGGTGACGGCCGCCCACCAGGTGGCCGGGACCGACCACTACCGCCTGCGCAAGGCCGACGCGCTGACCAACTCGGAGCTGGTGGCCCTGCTGGCCGGCCGGGTGGAGGTGCGAGCGTTCAGCGAACTGCTGCCCTCGATGAACGACATTTTCCTGAAAACCGTGGGCGGAGCCGCCTCTGCCCCTCAACAACAGAAGCCATGAACAAGACGCTTATCATCATACAACGCGAATTCATGACCCGCGTGGGCAAGAAATCGTTTATCCTGCTGACGGTGCTCATGCCGTTCATCTTTGCCGCCCTCATCTTCGTGCCCGTGTGGCTGGCAGGCATCAAGGACGGCGAGCAGAAGACCGTCGTGGTGGTCGACAAGACGGGACGCTACGCCGGCCTGTTCCGCGACGACGCCTCGTACCGCTTCGTGCCGGCCGCCACGGTCACCCCCGACATGCGCAGCGACACGAGCGAGGTGGAGGCCGTCATAGCCATCACGGCCGACCTGGCCACCCACCCCGAGGCCGTGGCCATCTACTCGCGCACGGAGGTGCCGTCGGACCTGAGCTCGCTCGCCGAGAACGTGCTGAGCGAACAGGTGCGACGCGACAAGCTGGCGGCCTACGACGTGGAGGGGCTGGAACGCATCATCGACGACGTGCAGGGTGCGGCCGTGGACGTGCGCACCGTGAAGTGGGACGAAGCGGGACGCGAGACGGCGTCCGACACGGGGCTGGCCACCGCGGCCGGCCTGCTCTTCACGATGCTCATCTATTTCTTCGTGCTGGCCTATGGCGGCATGGTGATGCAGAGCGTCATGGAGGAAAAGACCAACCGCATCGTCGAGCTGATGGTGTCGTCGGTCAAGCCGTTCCAGCTGATGATGGGAAAGATTGTGGGCGTGGCCCTCGTGGGCTTCGTGCAGCTCATCATCTGGGCAGGCATGGTGGCCGCCATCCTGGGCGCCTGCTGGCACATCTTCGGCCTTGACCCCGCCGCGGCGCAGGAGGGGGCAGCGCTCACCACGGCGGGCCCCGCCATGACCGAGGCCGCCACAGACGGCTCGGGCGAGATGATGGCGGCACTGATGAACCTGCCCTTTGCCGAACTGGGCATCATGTTTGTGCTCTACTTCGTGGGCGGCTACCTGCTCTACGCCTCGTTCTTTGCCGCCGTGGGGGCGTCCATCAACGCCCAGGAGGACAGCTCGCAGTTTATCATGCCCACCACGGTTGTCATGATCTTCGGCCTCTACGCCGGCATCTACGGCGCCGAAAACCCCGACGGGCCGCTGGCGTTCTGGTCGTCGATGTTCCCGCTGACGTCGCCCATCGTCATGATGGTGCGCATACCGTTCTCGGTGCCCCTCTGGCAGGAGCTGCTCTCGCTCGTCCTGCTCTACGGCACGGCGCTGCTCTTCGTATGGCTGTCGGGGAAGATCTACCGCGTGGGCATCCTCATGTATGGCAAAAAGCCCACGTTCAAGGAAATGGCCAAATGGCTGCGCTATAAATAAGCCCCCCGGCCGCGGGCTAGCCCATGCACGGGGTAGCCCGCAGCTGCAACAAAAAGGCGCATCGTCCGTTCTCGTCGGGCGATGCGCCTTTGCTTTTGCCCGCGCGAGGCGTCGTGCCCGGCCGCAGCAGGACTGAGGCCGACGGACAAAAAAATGAGAGGACGCCCCCGAACGAACGGAAACGCCCTCTCCCACCTGTACCAAAATGAAAAAGGTGTCAAGATTGAGCCTTACTCGGCCACGCAGATCGTCACGCGGTTTTCAGCGTTCACCCGGAACGGCTGCACCGTGTCGCCCTTGGCCGAAACGCTGATGCGTGCAGCGTCGATGCCCTTGCTGCGCAACAGAGCGGCCACGGCTTCGGCACGCTTGCGGGAGAGCGACATGTTGTATTCGCCGCGCCCGGTCTTGGCGTCGGCATATCCCGTGACGGTCACCTTGGCCTGCGGGTTTTTCTTCAGGAACTCGACCAGACGGGCCACCTTGGCCTCCTCGGACGAGCGGACGGCGTACGAGTCGATCTTGAAGAACACGTGTTCCTCGGCCTTGGCCTTCGGAGCCTCGACGGGCTTTTTCTCCTCAACGGGCTTTACAACGGGCTTGGGTTCCTCGCGCTGCTGATCCACAGGCGCTATGACGGGAGTAGCGGGAACGGCCGGCGCCGACTTCTTGTGCGTTTTGCCAAGATGGAAGGTGAAGCCCGCCATCACGTTGAAGTGCCAGTCAACGTTGCCCCCGTTCTTCGAGTTGAAATGGTCGGAATAGAGGTTGGCGTTCCCTTCGAGATTGAAGCGCACGCGGTCGCAGAGGCGGAAGTCGAGCCCCAGACCGGCGCGGCCGGCCACGAAGAACTTGTCGTCGGTCCACAAATACTCCATCGAGCACCCGGGCTGGCCAGCAAGGGCCACGGCCTCGTCGTTGTCGAACGCATAGTTGGCACCGACGCCGACGAAAGCATACATATCCACCACACGGTTATAGTTGTAGCCGCCGATGAGGTTTGTCAGGTTGAACATGACGTCGGCATTGACCTGAGCAAAGTTGAACTTGTAGTCCTTGTCGAGCGCCGACCAGCCACCCTTGGCCTGCCAGCCGTTCACGCTTCCGCGCAAGCCCACAACAGGATTGAACAGATAGCCGCCCGAAACGGCCACGGCAGGCGAAATGAGGTCCTTCGTCTTGGCCTCGCCACGCGTAATGCCTATGCCACCCTGCACGCCCAGGAAGCCATGCGGGTTGAACTCTATCTTTTCCTTACCGTCTGCGGCAGACTGAGCCGTGGCAGACGTCTGACCGAAAGCCGCGCCCGAAACGAGCATCAGCCCCGCCATCAATAAACTGCTCTGTAATCTCATAGCTTGGAATGTTTAGGATTGCGAGGACAAGTTTACGAAGAAAAGCGGGCGTTGCGTTCCTGAAAAATAAGAAAAGGGGAAGCAGCGTCCGTTCCGGGCGAACTATTTAAGAAGCGGGACGAAAAGCTGAGAAAAAACGACACCGGGAACAAAAAGAGGCCCCGCAACGGGGGCCTCGGTCTTTGCGATGGCTGGCGCACGGCGTCAGTTGACAACGAGCTGGGGAAAGTAGCTGCGCAGCAGTGCTGCCGCGCGGTCGATCTGTTCGGGCGTGTTTTCCTTGACGCCTTTCAGGCGGTACTCCCACCCCATGGCTTCGTACTTGTGGACGCCCAACGTGTGATACGGCAGCAGCTCAACGCGTTCGATCATCCGATGGTTTTTGAAACGTTCGCCCAGGGCGTGCAGGTCTTCCTCGAAATCGCTCCATCCCGGCACAAGCACGTAGCGCAGCCAGAAAGGTTTTTCGTGCGCTTCGAGCCAATCGGCCGTCTGCAGCGTGCGGACATTGTCGCGGCCCGTCAGCCGGCGGTGGCGCTCGGGGTTGATCTCCTTGACGTCGAGCAGCACCAGATCGGCCTCGGTGAGCAAGGATTCGACATCGTCGTTCCACACCGTCCCGTTAGAATCGAGGCACACGTGGATGCCCACCTCGTGCAAGCGCCTGACCAAAGGCAGCAAAGCGCGGGCCTGCACCGTGGGCTCGCCGCCCGAAAAGGTGACGCCGCCACGCTTGCCGAAGAAAGGCTTCATGCTGACGGCCTGTTCGACAATATAATCCAGGGGCGTCTCGCGGCTCTCGCCCACCGCGTCGATGGTATCGGGGTTGGCACAATAGAGGCAACGGAACGGGCAGCCTTGCAAAAAGACCACATAGCGCAGGCCCGGCCCGTCGAACGTTCCCATACTCTCGTACGAATGCACGCGCAACATCGCGGCACCGCCATTCGTCTCCATTTCTTTCATTTCCATGGGGACAAAGATAGTGCAAGCCGAGTGGAGATGAAAGAAAAATGTAGTTTTTCTTTCATCTCCCGAGGCGCAGCCTGTCTTGGGCGAAGCCAAAGATAGTGCAAGCCGAGAGAAAAGAGAAGGAAAAGCTCGCTTTTCCCTCCCCTTTCACATAAAACCTTAAAAGTGAGCCGGGGCGAAAAGCCTTGAAAAGAAGAAATATGAAATTTTTCTTACCTTTGCAACTGACAGGGGCCGGCAGCAGAGACAAAAAGACTTCTCTTCGTGCATCGTCACACCCCGGCTGCGAAGAATGCCCCTTGAACCACCACAACATGAAACGTTTTCTTCTTGCCTTCGCCGGCCTCCTGCCGGCTGCCCTTCATATATATGCACAGCCCGTGGCCCAATACGCCACGGACGAACACGACTTCGGCATGCTTACGTGGCACGTACCCGGGCTTACCACCTTCTACGTGACAAACGTAGGCGACAGCGACCTATATATAAAGAATGTGCGCACCGACTGCGGGTGCACCGCCGTGACATGGACGCACGACCCCATCCGCCCCGGAGAAACGGGGTCCATCAGCGCCACTTACGACTCGGAGCTGCTCGGACATTTCCATAAAAGCATAGCCGTCTACACCAACGCCACGGATGAGCCCACGTATCTCGGCATGAAAGGACAAGTGGTCATCAGGAAGAAAGAATATTCGGGCGAATTTCCCTACCAGATCGACGACATCTACCTCAACACCAACGAACTGGAATTTGACGACGTGTATCACGGCGACACGCCTCAGGAAGAAATCATCATCCTCAACACGGGCAAAGAGCCATACAGCCCCGAACTGATGCACCTGCCCAAATATCTTACGGCCGAAGCCGACCCGAAAGTGCTGCGGCCGGGACGCGTGGGACGCATCCGCGTGACGCTCGACAGCGAGAACCTGCACGACATGGGCCTGACGCAGACGCAGGTATATCTGAGCCGCTTCCCGGGCGACCGCGTGAACAAAGACAACGAAATCACCGTTTCGGCCACGCTCCTGCCCGAGTTTGACCTGTCGCCCGAGGAAATGGACCGCATACCCGTGGCCGTCATCGACAGCACCAACATCAATCTGGGCAGCCTGGGCGGCAAAAAACGCGTGCGCGGCCAGCTGACGCTGAGCAACGACGGCAAGTCGCCCCTCGTCATACGCACCCTGCAAGTGTACAACCCCGGCATCAGCGTGAAGCTCGGCAAACGGCGCATCGCACCGGGAGAAAGCACAAAACTGAAAATCACCGTCAGCGCCGACAGCCAGCACTTCCGCGGCCGCCGACGCGTATTGCTCATCACCAACGACCCGAACCATCCGAAAATAGCCATCGACGTAACCGTGGACAAGTAGAAACAAAAGGTGGCTCGGATAAACAAAAGCGAAGGTCCCACCCTTTCACCACATCATAAAAGGGTTGGGATCTTTTTTCGTAACGAAAACTTTGCACCGTCAAAAAAAAGTCGTACTTTTGCAGCGCAATCGGAAAGTAGCGCAGTTGGTAGCGCACTACGTTCGGGACGTAGGGGTCGGGCGTTCGAGTCGCCTCTTTCCGACAAGAGCGGGACAAACAGTCAGTTTTCAGCTGTTTGTCCCGCTTTGTGTTGTCGGCCAAGGCACGAGGCTGCCGCCACCCGTTGTGTCTCCCGGCGGTTGCCTTGGCCGGCAGCCTGAATAAAGAAGGATGGCTCCTCCCATACGGAGGAGCCATCCTTTTCCATTATCGAACCTGCCAAGAGGTTCGTATAGGCTTCCTGTTATTCAGCCCCGTCCGCAGCAGCCTGCTGGCGGTAGTCGGAGAGCTGGTCGGCCGAGATGTTCATGACGAACGTGTGATGCTTGGCCACTTCGGCCTCAACAAAATTAGCATACACGCGGGCGCTCTTGGCGAAGAGCTCGGCCGACTGCGTTGCGTTGTGAACGAGCAGGTGCAACATGATGATGTCGGCTGCCATCTCGACGAGGTGACGGGCGCACAGGTCGTGCAGCTCCTGATCTTTGGCTTCCTTGACGTAAGCCACGGCCTGCTCGTAGAGATCGGCCATCTTGCGGGCACGCTCTTGCAGCGGTTTCATTTCGTCGGAACAGGGCGCAGCCTCGAACTCGCGCATCTGGGCCAGATAGCTGCCGTTCGTAACGTAGCGGATGGCGGCCACCACCTGCAACTGCGTCGTTCCTTCGTAAATGCTCGTGATGCGGGCGTCGCGATAGTAGCGCTGAATGGGGTAATCCATCATGAAACCGCTACCACCGTGGATCTGAATGGCGTCGTAGGTGTTCTGGTTGCAATATTCCGAGTTCATGCCCTTGGCCAGCGGCGTGAGGCTGTCGGCCAGCTTGGCATAAAGCTTCTGCTCCTGGCGTTCTTCGGGCGTCAGCTTGCGCTCGCGCGCGATGTCGTCGAGCGCTTTGTAAACGTCGACGTAGCGGGCGCACTGGTAGAGTAAGGCCCGGCCCGCGTCAAGCTTGGCCTTCATGAGGGCCAGCATGTCGTAAACGGCGGGGAAGTTGATGATGGCCTTGCCAAACTGCTCGCGGTCCTTGGCATAAGCCAATCCTTCGTTGTAGGCTGCCTGGCTGATGCCCACGCTCTGGGCTGCAATGCCGAGACGGGCGCCGTTCATCAGCGCCATCACGTATTTGATGAGGCCCAGCTTGCGGTCGCCGCAAAGCTCGGCGTGCGCATTTTTATACACCAGCTCGCAGGTGGGCGATCCGTGTATGCCCAATTTGTTTTCGATGCGACGCACATTGACGCCGCCCTGACGCTTGTCGTAGATAAACATGGAAAGGCCGCGGCCGTCGGTGGTGCCTTCCTCGGAAC
The DNA here is from genome assembly GCA_949297215.1 of uncultured Bacteroidales bacterium. GTDB lineage: Bacteria > Bacteroidota > Bacteroidia > Bacteroidales > Bacteroidaceae > Alloprevotella. The sequence goes on from CASFRV010000023.1 coordinate 13,976, forward strand.
GGGCCAGCACCAAGTGAATGTCGGCGTCGCCGTTCGTGATGAAGCGCTTCACGCCGTTCAACAGCCAGCAGCCTTCCTCCTCGCTGTACGTTGCTTTCAGCATGACGCTTTGCAGGTCGGACCCGGCGTCGGGTTCAGTGAGGTCCATCGACATCGTTTCGCCTGCACATACGCGGGGGATAAAGCGCGCGTGTTGATCCTCGTTGCCAAACTCATAGAGCGTCTCGATGCAGTCTTGCAGGCTCCAAATGTTGCCAAAGCCTGCATCGGCGGCGGCCACGAGCTCAGCACACATCGTGTAGGGCGTGATGGGGAAGTTGAGGCCGCCATATCTGCGGGGCATCGTCATGCCGTTCATGCCGGCCTTGACCATGGCGTCGAGATTGCGCGCCGTGCCTTCGGCATAGCGCACGCGGTCGCCCTCGTGGTGGGGCCCTTCGAAGTCGACGCTCTCGGCATTGTCGGCTATCGTCGTGGCGCTGATTTCGCCCACGATGTCGAGCACACGGTCGTAGCTGTCCATGGCATCTTCAAAGTCGAGGGGCGCGTAGTCGTAGGTATCCTTGTCGCGGAAGGTTCTTTCCTTCAATTCGACAATCCGCTTCATGAGCGGGTGGTTGAGCTCGAATTTCAGCTCGGGATGATCGCTATAATGATTTGCCATTGCTTTCTTCTTTTGGGATTGAAGAGAATGAAAGATCTCTTACTTGCTGTTCTCTTTATAATACTTTATCATCTTGGGAACGACCTCCTCGACGGCGCCCGTAATGACGTAGTCGGCTATCTGATTGATGGGAGCTTCGGGGTCGGTGTTGATGGAGATGACAATACCGCTCTCCTTCATACCGGCCACGTGCTGGATGGCTCCCGAGATGCCGCAGGCGATGTACACCTTCGGGCGGACGGTGACACCCGTCTGGCCAATTTGCAGATCGTGCTCGCAGAACCCGGCATCGACGGCTGCACGGCTGGCTCCCACCTCGCCGTGGAGCTCTTCGGCCAGTTTGCGCAGCAGGTCAAAGCCTTCCTTCGAGCCCACGCCGTAGCCGCCGGCCACGATGATGGGCGCCCCTTTCAGGTTGTTCTTGGCCTTCTCCACATGGCGCTCGATGACCTTCACGACGTAATCGGTTTCGGGTACATACTTGGCCACGTCCTCGTAAACGATTTCGCCGTTGTAGTATTCGGCCACCTTCTCGGCCTTCATCACGCCGCTGCGCACCGTGGCCATCTGGGGCCGGTGGTCGGGGTTGACGATGGTGGCCACGATGTTGCCACCAAATGCCGGGCGGATCTGATAGAGCAGGTTTTCGTAGTGCTTACCCGTCTTCTTGTCGTCGTAATCGCCAATTTCCAGCGCCGTGCAGTCGGCCGTCAGGCCGCTCGTCAGCGATGAGGAAACGCGCGGTCCCAGGTCGCGGCCAATCACCGTGGCCCCCATCAGGCAGATCTGGGGCTTCTCCTCCTTAAACAGGTTCACCAGGATAGACGTGTGCGGCTTGGACGTATAGGGGAACAATCCCGGGGCGTCGAAAACGTGCAGTTTGTCCACGCCGTACGAGAGTATGTCCTTTTCCACCTTGCCCGTGATGCCACTGCCGGCAGCGATGGCCTCGAGCTGCACGCCCAGTTGGTTGGCCAGCTTACGGCCTTTTGTCAGCAGTTCGAAGCTGACTTCCTCGACGGTTGTTCCGTCTATTTCGCAATATACAAATACGTTGTTCATCTGTGTCTTTTTTGAATATGGCGTTATCCGATGGTATGGCTTTCGAGCAATTCCTTCACGAGGCCTTCCACGTCGGCGTCGGCCGCCGTCAGGCGCTTGCTCTCTTTGGCTTTAAACACGATGTTCTGCACAGCCTTCACTTTCGTGGGCGAGCCGGCCAGACCACATTGCTGCAAGTCGCCGTCGACGTCGGCCACGCCCCATTGTGTCACCGTCAGGTAGGGCTTCTTCTCATACTCCTCGGCATAGGGCAGTTCGCCGGCCGGGCGCTCCATGGGTGCGCTGGCGCGCTTGTATTTCATCACGAGCTTGGCGTTGCGCGGACGGCACGGGGCGGCACCTCCCGTCACCGTGAGCAGAATGGGCAGCGGGGCCTTCACCACCTCAACGCCGCCGTCGATATGGCGCGTCAGGGTCACTTCGCCTTCCTTCACCTCGCTCACGCTTGTTACGTACGTCACCTGGTTCAGGCCCAGCTTCTGAGCCACCTGCGGGCCCACCTGGGCCGTGTCGCCGTCGATGGCCTGGCGTCCGCCGATAACGATGTCGGGCATACCTATTTTCTTGATGGCCTGGGCCAGGGCATAGCTCGTTGCCAACGTGTCGGCGCCGGCAAAGGCGCGGTCGGTCAGCAGATAGCCGTCGTCGGCCCCGCGGTAGAGCCCCTCGCGTATCACCTCCGTGGCACGCGGCGGCCCCATCGTCAGGATGCTTACGGTCGAACCCGGGTTCTGCTCCTTCAGGCGCAGCGCCTGTTCCAGCGCGTTCAGATCTTCCGGGTTGAAAATGGCGGGCAGGGCGGCGCGGTTCACCGTCCCTTCGGGCGTCATGGCGTCCTTGCCCACGTTTCTCGTGTCAGGCACTTGCTTGGCAAGCACTACGATTTTCAAACTCATAATCTTTTCCTTCTATTGTTGTTTTTATAGTTGGTTCGTTCCTTTGGCTGTGTTCCTATCTGCGGAAACAGCGGTCGCGCAACGTTGCAAATTTAGGCATTTCCGCGCGGCTGCGGCAAAAGGCTATCCTTTTTTTCGCCCTTGCAAGCCTGCATACGGGCAACTTCTTTGCGAGCCGTCGGCAAAAGTGGCCGTTCCCTCTCCCAGTCTGCCCCATCCCGGTCTCAGCCTCCCTCCGCACGCCTTACGTCCACGGGGTGCCGCCTCCGTCCCGTCGGGAGGGGGAAAGAAAAAGCTCCTTCCCGGCCCAAGTGGCTTTCGGAAGGAGCTATTGCTGTTTATCGGAGAGCTGTTTCGCTCTCACGGCCTCGCATCTTTACTTATGCGTTTCGACGATGTGCGTGGGCGGTTGCTCGCGGTTGCGGCGCTCGGTTTCTTCTACGACGCGGCGGGCCAGGTCGCGGAAGGCCAGCCCCGTCACGGTGTCGCCGTTGACAGCAGCAGGCTCGCCGCCGTCGCCGCTCTCGCAGATGCTCTGCACGAGAGGTATCTGCCCAAGCAAGGGTACGTTCAGCTCATCGGCCAGCGTGCGCACGCCGTCGCGGCCGAAGATGTAGTAGCGATGGTCGGGCAGCTCGGCGGGCGTGAACCACGACATGTTTTCCACAAGACCGAGGATGGGCACGTTCACCTTTTCGTTGCGATACATGTCGACGCCTTTACGGGCATCGGCCAGGGCCACCTGTTGCGGGGTCGAAACGATGACGGCCCCCGTGATGGCCAAGGTTTGCAGGAGCGTCAAGTGGATGTCGCTCGTTCCGGGAGGCGTGTCGAGGATGAAGTAGTCGAGCTCTCCCCAGCCGGCGTCGGCTATGAGCTGCTTCAAGGCGTTCGACGCCATGGCGCCGCGCCAGAGCGTGGCCGTTTCGGGCTTGACGAAAAAGCCGATGGAGAGGATTTTCACCCCGTACTTCTCAGCGGGGATGAGCACCTGGCGGCCGCCCACTTCCTCGGCGAAGATCTGCTCGTGTTCGAGGTGAAACATTTTGGGCACCGAGGGGCCGAAGATGTCGGCGTCGAGCAGGCCCACCCGGTAGCCGAGGGCTGCCAGCGCTACGGCCAGGTTGGCCGCCACGGTGCTCTTGCCCACGCCGCCCTTGCCGGAGCTCACGGCTATGACGTTGCGCACGCCGGGCAGCATCTTGCCCGGTTCGGGGCGGGGGCTCTGGCGCGTCTTGACGTGGATGGCCACGTTCACCTCGGGGCTGACGTAGGCGTGGATGGCAGCCTCAGCTGCCTTTACAACCGATTTGAGAAAAGGGTCGGTGCTCTTTTCAAACAGCAGCGAGAAGGCCACGCTCATGCCTTCGATGCGCAGGTCGTCCTCCACCATGCCGGCCTCGACGAGGTTCTTGCCCGTGCCGGGATAGCGCACGGTGGCGAGGGCGTCGGTTATGAGTTTTGGATAGATGGTCATGTCTTTCCTTTCTTATTTGTTTGGGTTCTGTTTTCATTTGGCCTTTTCCAGCCCTGAGCGCTTGGCGCGGTTGTAGCTGCGATACGAGTCGAGCTCTATTTCGACGTCGGGCTCGACGAGCTCCCCGGCCTGCGGCAGGCGGAATTTCAGGTATTTGATGGTCAGGCCGCGGTCGAGCCATTGTTGCTCGTAGTAGGTGCGGATGTTCAGGATGCGCCGCGTCTCGTCGTCGGCCCCGGGCAATGCTCCGTAGAGGTCGTCGGTGCATAGCTCCAAGGGCAGGCGGTTGCGCTCCACGACGTAGCGCGTATAGGTGAAGAGGAAAGGGCTGTCGGTCTTGACGTGGACGAGGCCGCCGTCCGTCAGGATGTTGCGGTAGCGGGCCAGGAAATGGGTGGAGGTCAGGCGCTTGGTCACCTTCTTCATCTGCGGGTCGCTGAACGTGAGCCACAGTTCGGCCACCTCGCCGGGCGCAAAAAAGCGCGTGATGAACTCTATCTGCGTGCGGAGGAAAGCCACGTTCTTCATGCCGTCGCGCAGCGACTCGGTGGCTCCCGTCCACATGCGGGCGCCCTTGATGTCGACGCCGATAAAGTTCTTTTCGGGAAAGAGACGGGCCAGCCCCACGGTGTATTCCCCGCGGCCGCAGCCCAGTTCGAGCACGATGGGATGGTCGTTGTGGAAAAAGCGCTCGCCCCACCGCCCCTTCATCTCAAACGACGCCTCTTCCGTGGCGCCGAAGGGGGGCTCAAACACGTGGGGATAGGTGGCCATATCGGCAAACTTGGATAACTTGTTCTTGCTCATGGTCGTTTTTATAGCTATGTCGCGCCGGCTGGCGGCTGCGGAGTCATGGTTCAGGCTTCTTCGTCGAGCACGGCCTTGACGTCGGTCTCGGCTTTCAGCAGGCGCTCCTTGCAATAGGCCAGCAGGTCGCGGGCTTCTTTGAGCCGGGCTCCGAGCAGGTCGACGCTGAGCTCACCGTTTTCAAGACTCTTCACGATGGTCTCCAACTTCTGATAGGCCTCCTCGTAGGTCAGTTCTGTTTTCTTCATGATAAATGGTGTTTACGGTGCTTTCCACCCGCCCGTCGAGCAGCTCGGTGACGAGGCGGTCGCCCTCTTTCAGGTCGGCGACGCTGCGCACGGCGCGTCCCTCGCGGCGCGTGATGCTGTATCCCAGGCGGAGGATGCGCTCCGGCCCGGCCATGGCCACGGTGCGGCCCATGAGGTCGAGCCGGCGGTGCTCCTCGGCCAGCGTACGCTCTGCGGCGCGTGCCAGACGCGGGCCGCAGGCGTCGAGCGCCGCCTGTGCCTCGGCCAGCCGGTGGCGCACAAGGGCAAACACGGGAACCGTGAGGCGCAACAGCTCTTCGCGTCGCCGCGAACCGTATTGCACGGCGGCCGCATGGAGGCGGCGCCCCGTCGTTTCGAAGGCATGACGCGCCGAGGTGAGCTGCCGCCCCGCTGCGTCGTACAGCGCGCCTTGCAGCGCTGCCAGGGCGTCGGCTTCGGCCCGCGCATGGGCCACGAGAAAGTCGGCCACGGCGGTGGGCGTTTTCAGCCGCGTGTGGGCCACGCAGTCGATAACAGTCTCGTCGCGGTCGTGGCCGATGCCCGTGAGCACCGGCAACGGAAACTGTGCCACGTTGGCAGCCAGCAGATAGGTGTCGAAACCGCTTAAATCGCTCACGGCCCCGCCGCCCCTGATGATGACAACGGCATCCCAGCGTCCGGCCTCGGCTGCTATGGCATCGAAGGCGGCTATGACGCTCTGCTCCACCTGCGCTCCCTGCATCGTGGCGGGGAAGAGCTGCGTCGTAAAGCGGAAAGGCGAGGCGTCGAGCTGGTGGCAGAAGTCGCCATAGCCGGCTGCCGATCCGCTGGAAACGACGGCGATGCGCGTCAGCAGACGTGGGAGCGCGAGCTCGCGGTTCAGGTCGCGCACGCCGTCCTCGTCCAGGCGCATGAGTATCTCCTGCCGGCGGCGTGCCATGTCGCCCAGCGTGTACGCGGGGTCGATGTCGACCACCGTCAGCGCATAGCCGTAGAGCTCGTGGAAGGCCACTTCCACCTGCACGAGCACCTGCATGCCGGGGCGCAGGGGGCTGCCCGTCGTGCGCTCAAAATGGCCGGCGACAAGGGGATACATGTCGCGCCAGATGCGCCCGGAGGCTTTGGCCAGCAAGCGGCCGTCGGCCCCGCTCTTCTCCACAAATTCCAGATAGCAATGGCCCGAAGCCGCCTGGCGCACCTCGCTCAGTTCGGCCACAAGCCAGAAGGGTTCGGGCAGCGTGGCTTCGAGCGTGGCGCGCACCAGGCCGTTCAGTTCGTGCAGCGAGAGCGGGTTGCGTTCCACTATTTTTCCATCAGTTTCTGGTAGGCATTCCACACGTTGGGGATGCCGTAACCATAGACGTTGTCGGGATAGTCGGCCCGGTCGCCGCTACGGCGCACGGCGTCCATCAGCTTCACGGGCGAAAGGCCGGGACAGGCCTGCCAGAGGCAAGCCACCGCCCCGCACAGGATGGGGGCCGAGAAGGAGGTGCCGCTGGCCGCGCCCGCCGTGCCGTCGACGAGCAATACGGCCGAACGGCCGCCCATGGCAGCGACGTCGGGCTTCACGCGGCCGTCGGCTGCGGGGCCCAGCGACGAGAAGTTGGTGTTCGTGCGGTCGGCATCGACGGCGCCCACGGTCAGTATGTCGGTGGCATCGGCGGGCACGCTTATTTTCTTCCACGGTTCGTCGCCGCTGTTGCCCGCGCTGTTCACCACCACCATGCCGCGGCCGGCGGCCAGCGAGGCGGCACGGCTGATAGCGGCTGTGCGGCCGTCGAGATCGCGGTAGCGGTACGAGTCTGCCGGGTTGTCAAACTCATAATATCCCAGCGAACTGGTGACGATGTCGGCGCCAACGCTGTCGGCATACTCAATCGCGGCGCACCAGTTGTCTTCCTCGACGAGGCTCTCGCTGCCACCGTCCTCGCTCACAAGGAGATAGAACGAAGCATCGGGGGCCGTGCCCACGATGGCGTTGTCCCAGCGCGAGCCGATGCACGAGAGCACCTGCATGCCGTGCGACTGCTCTTCGTAGACGCTGCGTCCGGGGTGGACGAAGTTGCGCGTGCCGAGTATCTTGCAGCCACGGAGCCCGTCGAGGCAGTCGGCATTGTAGAAGCCGCCGTCCACGACGGCTATCGTCACGCCTGCACCGCGGAAACCGGCGGCATGCAGCTTGTCGACGCCGAGCATTTCCACCTGCGTCGCGGCCCGGCCGTAGTAGTTGTCGAGCGTGTCGCGGCGGTTGGTCACGATGGCGTGGCGGTCGGTCTTGGCAGCCTGGGGAGCTGCGGGCTTGCCGGCCCAAAGCAGGCGCACGGCGCTCACGTAGGGCAGCGAGGTGAGGCCCACGGCTGCCACGCTGTCGGTTGTTTCGACGAGCACCGTGTTGTTCCACTTGCTCATGTTGAGCACGCTCATGCCGGCCCGGCGCAGCCCGTCGACGTAGGCGGGCGTTACGGGCAGGTCGTGCTTGTCGAGCTTGATCTTGAACTTGGCACGGCGTTCCAACGACTTCGGCGAGAGGAACTTCTCGGGATGTTTCAGCGAGTAGGGATTGTTTTTCTTGTCGGCAAGGCTCACGCGGAAGCGATAGACGCGCGCGGTGTCGGCGGCGGCATAGGCTCCCAGCGAAAGCATGGCGCACAAAAGGAGAACGGCTGTCTTTCTCATCTCTGTTTTGTTTATTCGTTTGTTTGTTGATTTTCCAAGTACTGCCCGATGCCGCGCTGCGAGGCTATGACAGCCCCTCCCACAAGGCGGCGGCCCACATAGAACACGGCGCTCTGCCCCGGCGTGACGGCGCTCACGGGCTGCGGCGTGCGCACGAGCCAGCAGCCGTCGGGCAAGGGGCTGACGCGGCAGGCGACGGGACGGCTGTGATAGCGGATGCGCACGCTGAGCTCCTGCGACGCCCAAAAGGCTTCGGGGGCCACGGCGCGGCCGTCGTCGACGAAGAAGGCGGTGGTGAGCAGGTCGTCGGCACCGCCCAGGACGACGGTGTTCTTGGCCGCGTTGAGGCGCAGCACGTAGGCGGGGCTGCCCAAGGCTATGCCCAGCCCTTTGCGCTGGCCCACGGTGTAGAAGGGCACACCGCGGTGCGTGCCCAGGCGCCGTCCGTCGGCCGAGACGAAGGCTCCGCCCGCCGTGGCGTCGGCCAGGTCGGGGCGCTGGGCCGTGAGGAAGTCGCGATAGTCGCCCTCGACGAAGCACACCTCCATCGACTCCGACTGCCGGGCCGCCACGTGGAAGCCACGGTCGGCCAGATAGGCGCGCACGGCGGCCTTTTCCATCCTCCCCAGGGGGAAAAGACAGCGACGCAGCGTCGGCTCGGGCACTCGCCAAAGGAAATACGACTGATCTTTCCGCCCGTCGTCGCCCATGCGCAGGTAAACGTGTCCTTCGCGCTCCTCGGTGTCGACATAATGCCCGGTGGCAATGTACCGGCAGCCCAAGCGGTCGGCCTCGTCGGCCAGCAGGCGGAACTTGAAGTCGCGGTTGCACATCACGCAGGGATTGGGCGTGCGGCCGGCAGCATATTCGTCTAGGAAATAGCGCACCACGCTGTTGCGAAAGGCTTCGCGCACGTCGGCCACGTAATGGGGGAAGCCCAACCGGCCGGCCAGGGCCCGCGCCGCGCGGACAAAGTCGGGCTCGTCGGCCCCGTCGGCAAACTGGCGCGGCAGGTCCCACACGCGCATGGTGAGCCCCACGAGCTCGTATCCCTGCTCGCGGAGCATCAGGCAGACGGCAGAGCTGTCCACCCCGCCCGACATGGCCACGAGCACCTTCTTATGGTCTGCTTCTCCCAACATGGTTTGCAAAGATAAGAAAAGGTGAGAGCAATGCCAAGGAAAAACTTGTTTTCGTTGGCATTGCCGAGCCGCCCCAATCTTGGGCGCAGCCAAAGATAAGAAAACTCGCCCACATACGGATGAAATTCGGAGGAATAATGCAAACAGTTGGAAATGAAAGGTGATGTGCGGTTGTATTCCATGTCCATCATTGGAGTGCATCAGCCGTTTTTTGATGGGTTAGGAAAATGAATTGCTACCTATCCGTTGCCTTTTTCGGGGAAGAAAATCCACGCGAAACGACTCCCGATTCCTCTGTCATATCACCGTAAAGAACGCTGTCCCTGTATATTTGCGTCAGCGAAGATAGTCATTTTTTCGCATACCGGGAAAAATACGGGCCGGTTCTTTTGC
>CASFRV010000024.1 GCA_949297215.1 uncultured Bacteroidales bacterium
CGCCACGTGCCGCCGGGGCGTGCCTTTATGCCCGCGCCGTCCGCGGCAGGCCTCTCCGCGCCGCCGGCGCCCCCTCCACCCACCGACAACAACATCACACCTCCACATGAAACGTTACCTCCTCACGGCCCTGGCCCTCTGCCTGGCGCTCACGGCCACGGCCCAGCGCGATGCCGACATCGACATCAGCCAGATGCGCAAACTGCAAATGGCGCAAATGGCCATCTCCACCCTCTACGTCGACACCGTCGACCAGACGAAGCTCGTCGAGAGCGCCATCCGCGGCATGCTCAAGGACCTCGACCCCCATTCGGCCTACAGCACGCCCGAAGAGACGCGCGAGCTCAACGAGCCCCTCGAAGGCAACTTCGACGGCATCGGCATCTCCTTCAACATGCTCGACGACACCGTCGTCGTCATCCAGCCCGTGGCCAAAGGGCCCAGCGAGCGCGTGGGCATCCGCGCCGGCGACCGCATCGTGAGCGTCGACGGACGGCCCATCGCCGGCGTCAAGATGAGCCGCGACAGCATCATGAAGAAGCTGCGCGGCCCCCGCGGCACGCGCGTCGAGCTGGGCGTCGTGCGCCACGGCGTCGACGGCAGCCTGCGCTTCACCGTCGTGCGCGACAAGATACCCATGAACACGCTCGACGCCGCCTACATGATCACCCCCACCGTGGGCTACGTCCACCTCGACCGCTTCGGCGCCACCACGGCCGACGAGCTGCGCCGCGAGCTCCGCACCCTGCGCAAGGCCGGCATGCGCGACCTCATCCTCGACCTCGAGCTCAACGGCGGAGGCTATCTGGGCGCCGCCGTCGACGTGGCCGGCGAGTTCCTGGGCCGCGGCGACCTCATCGTCTACACCATGGACCGCAACGGCCACCAGCAGACCTACAAGGCCAAGGGCGGCGGCACCTTCGGCCAGGGGCGCGTCGTCGTGCTCGTCGACGAGTTCACCGCCTCGGCCGCCGAGATTGTCGCCGGCGCCATCCAGGACCACGACCGCGGCACCATCGTGGGCCGCCGCACCTTTGGCAAGGGCCTCGTGCAGCGCCCCCTGCCCCTGCCCGACGGATCGATGATACGCCTCACCGTGTCGCACTACTACACCCCCTCGGGCCGCTGCATACAGAAGCCCTACGTCAAGGGCGACCGCAGCGGCTACGACCAGGACATGAACAACCGCTACACCCACGGCGAACTCACCTCGATCGACAGCGTGCGGCTCGACTCCTCCAAGGTCTACCGCACCCTCGTCAAGGGCCGCACCGTCTACGGCGGCGGAGGCATCATGCCCGACGTCTTCGTTCCCCTCGACACCACGCGCTACACGGCCTACTTCACCGCCCTGCGCCGCCTCAACACGATGAACACCGCCGTGCTGCAATACGTCGACGGCCGCCGCGACGAGCTCAAGCGCACCTACCGCAAGTTCTCGCGCTTTGTCGAGAGCTACGAGGTGCCCCGGGAGCTCGTCGACAAGGTCATCGCCGAGGCGCGCGAAAAGAAAGTGGTGCCCAAGGACAGCGCCGAGCTCGCCGCCACCCTGCCCGACCTGCGCTTCACGCTCAAAGCCCTCGTGGCCTACGACGTGTGGGACCGCTCCGAATATTTCCAAATCATCAACACGCGCAGCGACATCGTGGCCGCCGCACTGCGCGAGCTCGAAAAATAGCCGCCCCGCCACCCGCAGCCAAGCGCCGCACGCGAAACGCCATTTTCCAAAAAATTGCGACACGTCCCCGCGGCCCTTCCAGGTCAGCGGGGCCCGAAAACAGGGCATCCGTCCCATCCCTCCGCCGCAGCATCCCATGGATCCACCGATCCATGGGATGCTTTTTTCGCTCCATGGGCACTCTCCGGGGCAAACATCCCACCCATTTTGTGACACATCGTGGCAAAAATCGCCCTCCGCGGCCCCTCCGCCACCGTCCCTCGCAGCTAACCACCTCAACATCTGGCGTTTGCATTTTTCGCACGGACGCAGCCGCGCAAAACGTCGCCCCCCGCAACGCCAACCCACGGCGCCCCCAAAATCCGGTTAGGGGGTGAAATCGCCCGCCCGCGGGCGGGCATTCTGCCGCATGGAAGGGTGTCTACAAACCGTGCTGCTAACGGTGTGCGGGCCGCGAGGATGCCGACCCCATAGGGGTCGCACTTTCTATAACCGCGGGTAAGCGTAGCGCACCCGCGGACAGGCTCCCCACACCATTCCGACCCCATCGGGGTCGAACTATCTATAACCGCGGGTAAGCCGAAGGCGAACCTGCGGAGAGGGTAAGCGCAGCGCGCCCGCGGACAGGAACTCCCCAAACCATGAGGACCCCATAGGGGTTCAACTATCTATAACCGCGGGCAAGCCGAAGGCGCACCTGCGGAGAGGGTAAGCGCAGCGCACCCGCGGACAGGCTCCACACACTATTCCGACCCCATGGGGGTCGAACTTCATCCCGACGTCGTGCGGGCGCAGGGATGCGCGGCACGGGGCTTTGGCGGGTGACCGCACCACGCTGTCCGCGGGTGAGCCTGCGGCTTACCCGCGGTAAGGGGAAGTTGGACCCCTATGGGGTCCCATTATAGGGTGAGTTCTGTCCGCAGGTTCGCCTTTGGCTCACCCGCGGTTATAGAAAGTTCGCCCCCTATGGGGGCGCTTGCCCCGCGGTGTGGTTGTGGGCCGTATGTGATATTCGGCCGCATGCGACGAATGTTGCCACGAGGCAGGCGGCCTCCAAGAGGCCGGGCTATGAGTAGCCTCGGGTGGAGCGCAGCGGAACCCGAGGTGGGGCGGTGCGTGGAGATGTCGGCCTCGAAGAGGTCGCTATGCCCGCTAGATGTCGGCCTCGAAGAGGTCGCTATGCCCGCTGCGGCCTGTGGCATAGACGCCTCTTCGAGGCTATCTTCGTTATGTGCTCCTTTTCCGCGGGTTCCGCTGCGCTCCACCCGCGGTTACTCATAGCCCGGCCCCCTTGGGGCCGCTCGTGCTACGAAGGACCGACGATAAGGGCCGGCAGTGTGCCGGCGATGCCAGGTGTCCGCTGCGTAGAGACGCGATTCATCGCGTCTCACCCGCTCGGGGCACAGCCCCGCCCGGCATTCCTCCCCACGCCGGGCCATCCCGGCGTCGCTCCTGTGGCTGCTCCCCGCGGCGCACCGCCCCGCCCGCCATCGTCCCCGCCACATTTCTGCATATTCCGCACCGTTTATACATTTTGCCCGCCGTCGCCTCAGGGGGCGTTCGGGGCTGTTTGCCACGCCGTTTGGCCCGCTTGCCCCACAGAGCGGGGCGCGTACTGCGGCGCGGGCCGAAAGCATAAATGCAAGGTTATGCAGGAAATATCGACCGAATATTGCAAAGCCCGCATGGCAAAGAGGCGTTGTAGCATCACGGATAGTTAAAAAAATAAGCTTATATCTACAAATTTTATCCCCGTTACGTGGAAAACGGCTATCTTTGCAAATTGATATGTTTGGGCCGTAAAAAGTGGCAACTTGTCACAAAAGACGCAAAGGGCGCGGCAATATGGCAAGCCCCGCCCCCGGAAAACGAAGATTATACACAATGTTTAATTTAATGGTTATATTATGAACAAGAAGTTAGTGCTTTTGTCGGCTCTTGCCCTTATGGGGAGCGGGACGCTGATGGCACAGAAGCGCGTGACGGGTCGCATCCTCGACACCGACGGGCAGCCGGTCTATGGCGCCCACGTCAAGGTGGAGGGCACCGACATCGTCACGGCGACCGACGCCGAGGGCCGCTTCACCCTGACGAACGTACCCTCGTCGGCCAAGCGCGTGAGCGTTTCCTACATCGGCATGCAGACGCAGACCGTGAGCATCTCGGGCAACATGAACGTCGTGCTCGAACAAAACGACCGCCTGCTCGAAGAGGCCGTCGTCGTGGGTTACGGTACGGCCAAGAAAATCGGTAGCGTCACGGGCGCCATTAAGAAAGTGAACGCCGAAGCCGTTACAGACAAGCCTACGGTCAACGTCATCGACGCTCTGCAAGGCCAGGTGTCGGGATTGCAAATCCTAAACAACTCCGGTGAAGTTGCTAACTTGAATTCGTTCTCTATGAATATCCGTGGTATCGGTTCGCTTTCGGCCAATACCACTCCTTTGATTGTTGTGGACGGCTCTCCGGCCGGAGTGCAAGTGTTCTCGCTGATGAACGACGACGACATCGAGAGCATCACCGTGCTGAAGGACGCTTCGGCCACGGCCATCTATGGTTCGCGTGCCGCCAACGGCGTCATCTATATAACCACCAAGAAAGGCCGCCGAAATGAAAAGGCCCAGGTGACCGTTTCGCAGAAAATCGGTTGGAGCCAGCTGGCCAACGGCATCGGCAACCCCATGAACTCCACCGAAATCCTCGACTTCCAGTTTGAAAACGGTGTTATCGATGCAGAGCAGTACATCCGATTCAAAGAGCACGGCGCCAACACCGACTGGCAGCGCTACTTCTTCGACAACGCCGCCCCCATGTATGAAACAGCCCTTTCGATACAGGGCGGTAGCCAGTCGACCTCTTATTTCATCTCGACCTCGTACTTGAAGCAAGACGGTATCACCCACGCTTCCTCCCTAAAGCGCTATACATTGCGTGCCAACATCGACAGCAAAATCAACGACTGGCTGCAAGTGGGCCTCAACCAGAACGCGGCCTACTCCGAGCGCCGCACCGAAAACTGGACGGACAACGGCGAGAACAGCGCGGGCAACTATGCCGTCAACGCATACATGGATCTTCCCTACTGGGATCCGTTCGACGAAGAGTCGATGGCCAACCACGTCGTGTGGGGAAAGGACTCGTACGACACGCAATGGCTGCTCGATCAAAACCCCGTATGGTACAACGACGTCAACTATAACGGAACCGCCTACATCCAGCTGACGCCCATGCGCGGCCTGACGCTGCGCTCGCAGCTGGGTCTGCACGCCTTTGAGTCGCGTGGTTCGTCAAAGGTGCTGCCCTCATATCCCGGAGCCGGGCAGCAGGCAGGAGCTTCCGAGAGCTTCTCGCGCATGGCCATGTGGACCATCACGAATACGGCCGAATACAAATTCAACATCGGCACCGACCACGCCTTCACGCTGTTGGCCGGGCAGGAAGGCATCAAATACACCAGCAGTGGCTTTGGCGCGCAGGGCAACGGCTTTACCGACAACCGTCTGACGGAGCTGGGCAACGCCACCATCGCCGTTCTGCCCACGAGTAGCTACTCGAAGTATGAGTACCTCTCGTTCTTCGGCCGCGTGGACTACTCTTTAAAGGAAAAGTACTTTGCCGACTTCACCGTGCGCTCCGATGCCTCTTCGCGCTTCGGACGCGACAACCGCACCGCCCTGTTCTACTCCGGCGGCCTCATGTGGAACATGAAGAAAGAAGCCTTCATGGAGCCCGTTTCGTGGATTTCGGCCTTGCAGCTCAAAGCCAGCGTCGGCTCGACGGGTAACTCCGAGATTGGCGACTACACGCATCTTGGCATCATCGGAACCACCATCTACAACAACACCACCGGCTGGGGCCTCGCGCAACCGGCCAACACGCAGCTCGGCTGGGAAAAGCAGATACAGACGAACGTGGGCTTCAACCTCTCGCTCTGGAACAAGCTCCACATCGACTTCAGCTGGTACAACCGTCTGACAAAGGACATGCTCATGTCGATGCCGCTGCCCTACACCACGGGCTTCTCGTCGCAGATGATGAACATCGGCCAGCTGCGCAACCGCGGTGTCGAGGTGGAAGTCATTTGGGACGCCATCCGCACGGACGAAGCCTACCTGACGCTGCGCGCCAACTACTCCTACAACAAAAACGAAATCATCAAGCTCTTCAACGGCATCACCGAATGGCCCAACGAAGGAGCGCTCACCAGCTACATCGAGGGCAAGAGCCTCAACTACTACATGCCCATCTCTGCCGGTGTTGACGCCACGGACGGTGCCCCCATGTGGTACCTGCCGGGCCACAGCGGAGAGCGCGTTCACACGTTCAACCCCGAAACGATGACCAAGGACGCCAACATGATCAACGACCTCTACCAGGATACGGGCAAACCCGTGTATGCTCCCCATACAGGCGGTTTCGGCATCGCCGGTGGCTGGAAAGGTCTGACCATCTCGGCCGACTTCTCCTTCGTGTTGGGCAAGTGGATGGTCAACAACGACTACTACTTTGCCAACAGCAGAGAAAATGCAACGAGCGGCTTTTGCAACCAGGACAAGGACATGCTGACCAACGTATGGAAGAAGCCGGGCGACATCACCCCACGCTCTGCGCTGGAATATCAGACGCAATTTGACACGCAATGGCTGGAAAATGCATCGTTCCTGCGCCTGAAGAACCTCACGGTGGCCTACGACCTGCCGAAAGCATGGATGAAAGCAACTGGATTCATCAGCAACTTCCGCATCACAGCCCAGGCACGCAACCTCTTCACCATCACGAAGTACAAAGGCACCGACCCCGAAATCATGGCCAACGTCAACTTGGGAAGCTACCCCGCAACCCGTCAGTACACCATCGGGGCCGAGATTACGTTCTAACAATTCATTCACATTTAGATACAGCAAAACAATGAATAAGTATATTGCAAAGACAATATTAGGTTCGGCCCTGCTTTTGCCGTTGGTATCTTCCTGCGAATTGGACCAGTTTCCGCGCGGAAGCATCATGGAAGAAAACAGCTGGGAGCAGGTGAGCGACGCCACGAACTATTATGTCGGCTTGCAATCTGCCCTGCGTAATGTCATCGGCGGCTCTCAGGTGTACGTATCTGAGATGCAGACCGACTTGTTCAACACGACGTTTGGAGCAACCAGCTTGCAGCAGGAGCACGATTGGTCCTTCACCACGATGCAGTTTGCAGGAGATGTAAAATGGGTCAACAACTATTCGTTGATTTCCAATGCCAACGAAATTATCAACAACATTGATAAAATTCAGGTGGAAACCGACGAAGACCAGCTCTATCTCGACAACATCAAGGGCGCTGCCTACTTTGCCCGCGCCTATGCCTACTCCAACATGGTCGTGCGCTACTGCAAGGACTATGAGCCCGCCACGGCTGCCGGCGAGCTGGGCCTGCCCCTCGTGGAAACGGTCGACGTGAACGCCAAGCCCCGCCGCTCGACGCTCGAAGAGACCTATCAGTTCATCATGGACGACATCGAGCGCGCCCATCAGTACCTGAAGACGACGGGCACCGTCACCGAGCCGGGCACCGACGCCCTCACGGCGCTGGAAGCACGCATGGACCTCTACATGCACAAGTATGACGAGGCCGCCGAGAAGGCACAGAGCCTCATGGCCAAGTACCCGCTCATCAGCGACGCCGCCACGTTTGCTTCGATGTGGAGCAACGACGCCGGGTCGGAAATCATCTATCAGCCCATCCTGATTGCACCGAACGAACTGGGTATGGGATATGCCGGCATCTACATCTCCTATAACACGAGCCTGCGCCGCTACAATCCGTCGTTCCTGCCCACGCAAGGCCTGATGGACATGTACGAAAGCAGCGACTACCGCAAGAGCACCTACTTCGTAGAGGTAAACCTCAGTGCCAACGGTGGTGCAAGGGATGAAGGCTACATGTTCTACAAGTATCCCGGCAACCCCGCCCTGCGTCAAAGCGAAACTGACTTCTACAACATGACGAAAGCTTTCCGCTCGGCCGAGCTCTACCTCATCGCTGCCGAGGCCGAGCTGATGAAGGACAACAAGGACGAGGGTGCCGCCCTGGGCTACCTGAACACCCTGCGCCAGAACCGCGGCGCTTCGGCCCTGAGCTCCACGGGTGACCAGCTCGTGCAGGACATGAAGGACGAGTGGGTGCGCGAAATGGTGGGCGAAGGCTTCCGCCTCGACTGTCTGAAGCGCTGGCACGAAGGTTTCACGCGTAAGCCTGCACAATCGTTCAGCACGGCCATCCTCTCTACCGAGATGAACACACAGAACCTCACCATATCGGCCGACAACCAGAAGTTTGTATGGGAAATCCCCAGCAACGACCTCCAAGCCAACACCAACTTGGAACGCAACTGGACGTCGACGACGGCTCAATAAGCCGAGGGTTCAAAAAGTAAAACCATTAACCAGAGAAACGAAGAAACAAAATGAAACAATACATCAAGACTTTGGCGCTCTGCCTGATGGCGGGCCTGGGCCTGGCCTCCTGCAACGACAACTTCGACGAGGACGAGGGCTTCGTGACCTACCCCGAGCACGTGGCCTTGGGCACTTGGGAATGTGAGTACGTGAACAGCACGACGCCATACAGCGACTTCACCATCTCCCTTACGCTCAATGAAGAAGGCGACACCATCTGCAACCTCACTTTCTACGAGGAAGCTTACGACACCTGGTACATCTTCACCAATGGAGAGGTAACTTACAATCCTACCGTCGGCATGACGCAGGTTTCGTTCGACGCCTCTTCCCAAGGCATCCCGGCCGAACTCAACATGGCCTTGCAGCGCGACTTGGAGACCATGGGCGTGCAGTTCATCATGAACGGCAATACCGCAGGTAAGCTCAGCTTCCGCGGCGAGCGCGTCGCATCCTTCAACGTAGTTGGCCAGTGGACGGGCACCGACGCCGCAGGCAACACGCTCAGCCTCAACTTCGACAACGAAGAGGGCACCTGCGCCGTAGCGCTCAACTATGCCGACGCCACAGCAACCGACCTCACGGCATCGGGCACCTATACCTTCGCCGACGGCACGGGCGCCGTGGCCTACACCACCACCGAAGGCCAGGCAGCCTCCATCGCCCTCGGCCTGAACGACAAGAACCAGCTCACGGCCACCACGGCCAACGGCACCACCTACGTCATGGCCCGCTGACAACAGCCGCCACAACGCCTACGCCCCGCCCCGGTCCTCCGACGGCGGGGCGATTTTTTTAATTGACAATGGACAATTAAGAATTGACAATGGACAATTGACAATGGACAATGCACCCGCACGGGCTGTCCGCCGCGTAGAGACGCGATTCATCGCGTCTCACCCGCTCGGCGCAGCGCGCCGCCACGGCATTCCCCACACACCATATTATATATACGCGCGCGAATGGATCGTCCGATGCCACCCTAAGCCACACCGCGAGGCCTGCGCCCCCATAGGGGGCGAACTTTCGATAACCGCGGGTGAGCCAAAGGCGAACCCGCGGACAGAACCCACCCTATAATGGGACCCCATAGGGGTCCAACTTCCCGTTACCGCGGGTAAGCCGCAGGCATACCCGCGGACAACGCCGCACAGTCTACCACCACAGCCCCCAACCACGCATCCCGGCACCCGCACGACGCCGACATGAAGTGCGACCCCCCTGGGGTCGGAGTTGTGTGGTAGTTCCTGTCCGCGGGTACGCTTCGCTTACCCGCGGTTATCAATAGTGCGACCCCTATGGGGTCGGCAACACCACTGCTTGCACCCCATCAGCCTCGCAGTGATCCGCCACGCCCACCCGCACGCAGCAGGCACCCTGCCTTCGCGGCTACACGCCGCGCGCCAAGCGCCGCGGACGCGGAGGACCCGCAAAGGCGAGCTCCGCAGGGGCGACGCCACCCCACGGGGCAAGAAAATTGTCCATTATCAATTGTCAATTGTCAATTGCATTGCTACTTTTGCACCGTCAAAGCCAAAGTTTCAAGCCATGACCATACTGACTTTCACCATCATTCTGCTCGTCGGGGCCTACTGTGCCGGGCTGCTGGGCTCGCTCACGGGCCTGGGCGGCGGCGTGGTGGTCATCCCCCTGCTGACGCTCGCTTTCGGCGTCGACTTCCACTATGCCATCGGCGCGGCCCTTGTGGCATCCATCTCCACTTCGTCGGGTTCGGGCAGCGCTTACGTCCGCGAGGGCGTGACCAACATCCGCCTGGGCATGTTTCTCGAAATAGCCACCACCATCGGCGCCGTGGGGGGCGCCGTGGCCGCGCTCTGGCTGCAAACAAACACGATCGCCGTCATCTACGGTCTGGTGCTCGTGCTCACCGTTGTGATGCAGCTGCGCCGCAAGAGCGACCACGACGGCGTCGTGGGCTCGCCCGCCGCGCGGCGCCTGCGCCTCTACGGCACCTATCCCCTCAAGACGGGCGGCACCAAGAGCTATGAGCTCCGCAATGTGGGCGGGGGCTTTGCCACCATGCTCGGGGCAGGCGTGCTCTCGGGCATACTGGGCATAGGCAGCGGCGTTCTCAAGGTCATCGCCATGGACGGCATCATGAAGGTGCCGTTCAAGGTGAGCACGACCACGAGCAACTTCATGATGGGCGTCACGGCCTGCGCCTCGGCCGTCGTCTACATCCAGCGCGGCTACATCGAGCCGGGCATCGCCTTTCCCGTCATGGTGGGCGTGCTGGGCGGGGCCCTCACGGGCGCCCGTTTGCTCAGGCGCATGGAGGTCAAGGTGCTGCGCTGGATGTTTTGCGGCGCCATCCTGCTCGTAGCCATGAACATGATTTACAACGGGCTCACGGGCAAGTTCTGACCCGCGGCCACTAAAGACGCTTTCCCCATGAAACGCAAACACGACATACAGAAACTCATCGGCAACACGCTACGCCGCGGCGTCACGCTGGCCTGCGTGCTGGCGGTCGTGGGCGGCGTGCTCTACCTCGTGCGCCACGGCGCCGAGCCCATGCCCGACTATACGCGCTTCCGCGGCGCCGACCCGTCGTTCACCACGCTGGGCGGCATCCTGGGCGGCCTGCCGCGCTTCGAGGCACGCGAGTGGATACAGCTCGGCGTCATCGCCCTCATCCTCACGCCCATCCTGCGCGTGGCCCTCTCGCTCGTCGACTTCATCGAAGAGCGCGACTGGCTCTTTGCCGCCATCACCGCCGTCGTGCTGGCCGTCATCATCACCAGTTCGCTGGCCACGCCGCTCTGAGCCGGGCGCGGCTCAGAGCTCCATGCGCAGGGGCGCCAGGCGGTCCACGGCCTCGCGCCGCCGGTGGTCGGCCAGGTGCACGTAGCGCTCGGTGTGGCGCGTCGACGAGTGGCCCGCCAGCGACGCCGCCACGCTCAGGTGCGTGCCCTGCGCAATGAGGTTCGAGATGAACGTATGCCGGGCGCAGTGGAACGTCAGGTGCTTGCCGATGCCCGCCTCGCGGGCCCACTGCGCCAAAGCCCGCGACGCATAGCCGTACGACGGCAGGTCGAACACGGCGCCCATCTCGCGCGGCACGGCCGCCAGCAGCCGGCGGGCGTTGGCGTTGAGCCCCACGCGCAGCAGGGCGCGCCGCGAGTGGCCCTCGACCTTGCGCTGCACCACCGTCATCTCGCCCCGCTCGGCGTCGATGTCCGAGGTGCGCAGCCTCCGCACGTCACACCATCGCAGCCCCGTGTTGCAGGCAAAGAGAAAGGCCCGCTTCACCTCGGGGACCGCGCAGGGCGCAGCCGCCAGACGGTTCAGTTCGCCAAAGGCCAGCACGGCTTTCGACAGCCCCTCGTCGGCCACCACGCGTATCCCCTCCGCCGGGTCGCACATGAGCAGCCCCTGCCGGCGGCACTGCGCCAGGAAGCGGCGGAACTTCTTGAAATAGCCCGCAGGCGACGAGCCGTGCAGCCGCTCTTGCAGATAAGCCAGGAAGCGCAGGCAAAACGCCGTGTCCACCTCGTGCACATACATGTCGGCCGCCGGCAGGAAGCGCAGCAGGTGGCGTCCCACGGCCCTCACCACCGCCACGTCGGCCCCCGCATACGACCGCTCGAAGCGCGCAAACGCCTCCATGAGCAGCACCACGCGGCGTTCCAACGGCGGCAGTTCCCACACCGAAGCGATGTTCGACAGCTCATACCGCGCCCTTATCATCGTGGCCTGGCGCATTTTCCTTCGGTTTATCTCGCGTGTGGCCGCGTCCACGGCGCGTTCCAGCACGATGCCCAAAGCCTTGCGGCGCCGCTCGCCGCGCTCGGCAAAGTTCAGATAGAGCGAGCGACGCCCCCCTTTCAGCTTTCGGCTGCTAATCGTAATCTTCATAAGCAATCAAGCGTTTTTGTTTTCAGTGCAAGCGGTAAAGATATAAATTTCCTTTGCCCGCACGCGCCGTCCGTCGCAGGGAAACGCCCCTGCGGCCGCGGCACGGCGTGCATTTCACGCATGCCACGGGCCTATGCCCTCATTGTCACGGCTTTTTAACGGGAATATCATGCCTTCGTTGCGCCGCAAAATGAATAAAGTCCGTATTTTTGCACCGCGAGATGAAACCCCTGTGCCCCGACGCCCCGCGCCCGGGCCTCAAACGGATAGAAAACATTGTACATAACAAACCAATCAACTCAAACAAACATGAAAAGATTTACTTTCTTGAAAAGTCTCGTCATGCTCTTTGCCCTTTGCCTCTTAGGCACCGGGGCCGCGTGGGCACAGACGGAACAAACCGTGACATTCGACATGTCAACGTATTCTTTTAACGATGGAGCTAGGCTATCAGCCAATCCCTTGACGATTTCTCCCATCACCATTTCCGATGAAGGCGATGGTGGAGGTTCTAATCCAGCTGCATTTTATGACGAATTGCGCATTTACACATCCAACGTCGTTACTATATCTGCTGAACCCGGTGCAACCATAACTTCCATCTCTTTTGATTATACAAGAGACGGCAACTTTAACGTAAACGCCGGCTCGTATTCAGACGGAACATGGACGGGTGAAGCCCAAGCTGTAAAGTTTGAAAAAACCGGTGGCCAAATCAGAATAACAAGTATAGACGTAACCTTCCGTCTCGCCGCAGGATTCGTTGCCCCCCCAACTTTTTCGCTTGAAGAGGGCACTTATAATTTGGGTCAGTCGCACGAATTGGAATTAACTGCCGGTGAAGGCACGACCATCTACTACGCCTTGAACGGCAACACCACATATACCGAGTACACCCGCCCCATCATCCTCAACAAAACGACGACCGTCAGCGCCTATGCCGAGGACGTTGAGGGAACTCGAAGTGACATTGTTGAAGCTACATACACATTTGAAGTAAATTCGGGAGATAATTACCAGGCAATCACGTCTGCAGCCGACATCGTAGACGGCGGTAAATATCTTATCGTAGCAGAAAGTAAAAACGAAGCGCTTTCCAGTGCTGAATCCAAGTATAGAAATGCCACAGCTGTTGATATATTTAATCAACAAATTACCAATGAAGTAAATGCAGAAGGCCTTCCTTATGTAATAACACTGGAATTAGTTGAAGGTAACACGTACAAACTTTATGATGAAACGCTGGGGCAGTATTTAGCTTCTGGAAGTTCTACAGATTTAAAGAGTGATTCTGACGGAAATTCCAATAACGCCCTCTGGACTGTCACTTTTGATAATGGTGTCGTGCACATTGTAAGCGTGGCAACAAATACCCGCGAAATCAGACACAATACAGTAAGCGGCAGCACACGCTTTGCTAATTATGCGGCCAATGGACAACAGGAACCCGTCACCCTCTACAAAAAAGCAGAAGCTTCTATCTCGGGCAGCTTCACCATCGGTAAGGCAGGCTATGCCACGTTCTTCACCGATTGGACGTTCGTCATGCCCGAGGGCGTGGAGGGCGGCATCGTGACGGGCGCTGCCGACGGCAACCTCACGGTCGACTACTGCTACACGGCCGGCACCGTCGTGCCTGCCAACACAGGCCTGCTGCTCAAGGGCGCTGCCACCACCTACACCTACGACCTCTCCACCGAGACGCCCGACGCTCCCGAGGTGAACTACCTGAAGGGTTCCGTCGACGGTGGCATGACCGAAGGCGAGGGCTGCCTGTTCTACATGCTTTCGTACGATCAAGAGGGCAAGAACCTGGGCTTCTACTGGGGCGCTGCCGACGGTGCTGCCTTCGAGAACGGCGCCGGCAAGGCCTACCTCGCCCTGCCGCAGGCCGTGGCCAGCCAGGTGCGCGGCTTCATCCTCGACGGCTCGACCACGGGCATCAGCGGCGTGACGACCGAAGCCACCAACGCTCCCGCCGCCGTCTACTCGCTCACGGGCGTCCGCATGGGCACCACCACCGACAACCTGCCCGCTGGCATCTACATCGTGAATGGCAAGAAAGTGCTCGTCAAATAAACATCATCACCAACGCTAAAAACATCATCAACGTCATGAAAAAATATATCAAGCCCTCCGTAGAGGTCATCGCCCTCAACACCGAAGGCATGATTGCCGCAAGTGGCGACAACCCCGCAAGCTACCACGACGCCGTGGGCAACGGCATCCAGCTCGGCAACCGCAACGACGGCGGAGCATGGGACAGCAGCCTGTGGAGCGAGATGGAGGAATAACACCCCCACACGCATAGAGAGACAATCCACATGCACCCCCGGCGGGCGGCCGCGCATACAGCGCAGGCCGCCCGCCTTCGTTTTGCGCGGGGCGCCCCGCAGGGGAAGTCCGCCACGTAGAGACGCGATTCATCGCGTCTCTCACCGCCCGGACGGTCCACCGCGGGGGAAGAATGCCGGGGCGGGGCTATGCCCCGAGCGGGTGAGACGCGATGAATCGCGTCTCTACGCAGCGGACATCCCATGCGGCAGAATATCACCCAGACCCCGTAGCCACACCGCGAGGCAAGCGACCCCATAGGGGTCGAACCATCTATAACCGCGGGTGAGCCAAAGGCGAACCCGCGGAAAGAATCCACCCAACAATGGGACCCCATAGGGGTCCAACTTCGCATTACCGCGGGTACGCCGCAGGCACACCCGCGAACAGCGTGGTGCAGTCGCCCACCAAAACCCCGAGCCACACATCCCGGCGCCCGCACGACCTCGGCATGAAGTTCGACCCCTATGGGGTCGGAGTTGTGTGGAGTTCCTGTCCGCGGGTGCGCTGCGCTTACCCGCGGTTATAGAAAGTGCGACCCCTATGGGGTCGGCAGCCTCGCGGCACTCACTTAACACCGCGCAGGTAGGCCGCGTAGCTCGCGTCCCCATCATCAGTCCCTCCGTCGCACGAGCGGCCCCAAGGGGGCCGGGCTATCAGTAGCCTCGGGTGGAGCGCAGCGGAACCCGAGGAAAGGGAGCACATAACGAAGATAGCCTCGAAGAGGCGTCTATGCCACAGGCCGCAGCGGGCATAGCGACCTCTTCGAGGCCGCCAGCCTCACCGCAACATTCCCTACGCCCGCACGGGAAGTCCGCCACGGGGTGGACGCCGGGATGGCGTCGCTCCTATGGCCGCCCCGCAGAAAGGCGTCGGGGCGGCCTGTGTCACGGAAACGTCACAGGTTTTTATGCTTTTTTATATTGACGCCTCTGTCCGCATTTCGTAACTTTGCATCGGGAAAGTCCGGCTTTTCGCCTCGCGCCCGCTCCCCGCGGTGCCCGCAGCGCCGCCTGCGACGGCTGCCGGGCCCCTTCCCGCACGAAGATGAGAAAACCAATCAACATGTTTCACTATTTTAATCCAACAAAAGTCATGAAGAAATTCTACACTTTGAAGTTGTTCCTCACGGTGCTCTTCGCTGCCGTGTTCGGAACGATGAGTGCCGATGTGTCTTCGAACTTCACGGACGAAAAGCTGACCGTTAGCAGCGGCGAGCTGGGCTGGACGGCCAGCATCGCTGCCCAGCAATGGGACAGCCAGTACGACCGTGGCGTTCAGTTCGGCACGTCGAAAAGCCCCGTCGGCACGTTCACGCTGACGGCCGGCCAGAGCCTCACGCAGGTGACGTCCGTGAGCATCACGGCCTCGGCCAGCGGTGCGGGCAACACCATCAGCGTCAACGTGGGTGGCGTTGAGTTTACGGGCGACGTGACGGAAATTGCCAGCGGCACCCAGAACGCCAACCAGGTCTACACCTTTACGGGCCCGGCCACGGACGGCGTCATCACCATCACCATCGATGACAACACGAAGGCCGTGTGGGTGAAGAGCATCGCTGTGGCCTGCACCGAAAGCAGCGTTGAAGGCGGTGGCGACACGCCCGATCCCGAGCCTGAGCCCGAACCCGAGCCCGAGGAAGGCGTCATCTTCAGCGAGTCGTTCGCCACGAGCCAAGGCTCCTTCACCATCGACGACGTCAACCTGCCCGAGGGTCTCTCCTACGTTTGGAAGAACGACAACAACTATGGCTACATGAAGGCCAGCGCCTTCGTGAGTGGCACCGGCTACGCCGCCGAGAGCTGGCTCATCTCGCCCGAAATTGACCTGACGGCCCAGACGGGCAACGTGACGCTCACCTTCGAGCAGGCCTGCAACTACTTCAAGGGCACGTTGGCCGACGCCGTGTCGGTACAGGTGCGCGAGCAGGGCGGCGAGTGGACCAAGCTCGACGTGACGGGCTGGCCCGAAAGCGACAGCTGGGACTTCGTTAACGCCACGGCCGACCTCTCGGCCTACGCCGGCAAAACCATCCAGCTTGCCTTCGTCTACACCAGCACGGCCGAGGTGGCCGGTACGTGGGAATTGAAGAACGTCACCGTGCGCGGCGGAGAGGGCGGCACCGATCCCGAACCTCCCGTGGGCGAGGACGATGTCACGTTCTTCAGCGAGACGTTTGCCGACGGCCAAGGCGACTTCACCATCGACAACGTGCAGGAACCCGCCAGCGGTGGCTACGTATGGAGCCACGACAGCTCCCACGGCTACATGAAGGCCAGCTGCTTCATCGGTGGCCAGGACCTGGCTGCTGAAAGCTGGCTCATCTCGCCGGCCATCGACCTGACGAAAGCCACCGCAGCCACGCTGAGCTTCTCCCACTGCGCCAACTTCTTCGACGGTGCCGTGGCCGACGCTCTCTCCGTGCAGGTGCGCGAGCAGGGCGGCGAGTGGACCAAGCTCGAGGTGAGCCAGTGGCCCGCCGGCAACACCTGGGACTGGGTGGACGCCACGGCCGACCTCTCGGCCTACGTGGGCAAGACCGTTGAAATAGCCTTTGTCTACACCAGCCAGGACGGCGACGCCGGCACCTGGGAGGTGAAGAACGTTAGCGTCGCCGGTAAGGGCGAGGCAGGCGAGCAGCCCGACCCCGAACCCGAACCCGAGCCCGAACCCGAGCCCGGCGTCATCTTCAGCGAAACGTTCGCCACGGGCGAAGGCACCTTCACCATCGACAACACCACCCTGCCCGAGGAGCTCTCCTACGTGTGGAGCAACGACGACCGCTACGCCTGCATGAAGGCCAGCGCCTACGTGAACGGCACCAACTATGCCGCCGAGAGCTGGCTCGTCTCGCCCGAAATTGACCTGACGGCCCAGACGGGCACCGTGACGCTCACCTTCGAGCACGCCACCAACTTCTTCAAGGGCACCCTGGCCGACGCCGTGTCGGTACAGGTGCGCGAAAAGGACGGCGAGTGGACCGCGCTCAACGTGACGGGCTGGCCCGAAAGCGACGGCTGGACCTTCGTTGACGCCACGGCCGACCTCTCGGCCTACGCCGGCAAGACCATCCAGATTGCCTTCGTCTACACCAGCACGGCCGACGTGGCCGGCACGTGGGAAGTGCGCAACGTCGTCATCCGCGGCGAAGAAGGCGGCGACACGCCCGAGCCCGAACCCGAGCCCGGCGTCATCTTCAGCGAGACGTTCGCCACGGGCGAAGGCACCTTCACCATCGACAACACCACCCTGCCCGAGGGTCTCTCCTACGTGTGGAGCAACGACGACCGCTACTCGTGCATGAAGGCCAGCGCCTACGTGCAGGGCACCAACTACGCCGCCGAGAGCTGGCTCATCTCGCCCGAAATCGACCTGACGGCCCAGACGGGCACCGTGACGCTCACCTTCGAGCACGCCACCAACTTCTTCAAGGGCACGCTCGCCGACGCCGTGTCGGTACAGGTGCGCGAAAAGGACGGCCAGTGGACCACGCTCAACGTGACGGGCTGGCCCGAAACCGACAGCTGGACCTTCGTTGACGCATCGGCCGACCTCTCGGCCTACGCCGGCAAGACCATCCAGATCGCCTTCGTCTACACGAGCACGGCCGACGTGGCCGGCACGTGGGAAGTGCGCAACGTTGTCGTCAGCGGCGAAGAGGGTGGCGACGAGCCCATCGGTCCCGAGCCTCCCGTAGCCGACGTTGTGTTCAACTTCAACGCCAACGCATGGGGTCTGCCCGTTTCCGACAGCAGCAACCCGACGCAGGGCAACGTCACCGCTCCCATCACGCAGGACGGCGTAACGCTGACGGCCGAGGGCGGTTCGACGGCTCCCCGCATGTACCTCAACTTCACCACGCAGCTGCCTCAGCTCCGCGTCTACAAGGGTGCCACCGTCACGCTCACGGCTCCCGAGGGCAAGAAGTTCCTCTCCATCACCTGGTACGACGGCAACGACAAGTTCTCGGCCACGGCCGACAACGGCACGTGGGACGACGCCTCCTACACGTGGACGGGCGAGGCCACGACCGTGACGTTCACCATCGCCGGTACGAGCAACACCAACTTCATCGCCCTCGACCTTGACAACACCACGGGCATCGACGGCCTGACCGACGGCGCCGCCAACGCTCCCGTCGACGTTTACAGCATCGACGGCCGCCTGCTCCGCACAAACGTGGCACGCAGCGAGGCTGCCAACGGTCTGCCCGCCGGCATCTACGTCATCGGTGGCCAGAAGGTCGTTGTGAAGTAAACCCCATCCCCTCTCCCGCGCCGGGCACCCCGCCCGACGCCCCCAACCGCCCGCCCGGACCGCAAGGCCCGGGCGGGCTTTTTCGTGCCCACAGCCTCCCCCGTAAAAGGGGGCCGCTCCCCTGTGCGCTATATGGCAAACAGTTAAAGCGGACACCCACCGAGCTCCGCCTTCCAGCGTTGTTTTTGTGCGTCCGTCCGGCCGACGCACCGATCCAAGGGATGTTTCGCCCGAAGCATCCCATGGATTTCAGTTTCCAAGGGATGGATTTCGCCATCCAAGGCCTGTTTCTGCATGAAAAATCGCTCCGAATCGTGCCATATAGTGGCGAAAAAGCCCTTCCAACGGTGTTTTATGAAGGAGTGTCGCGCGGATGTATCTCATATTCAAGCGTTTCTATTTTTCGCGTATTTGCGAGCAAGGGAGCAGTCGCGCGAAAATAATCGATTCTCCGTGTTAAAAACCCGGGCTGCGGACAAGGAGATGGGGCGTCTAGGCGCAGGAAAAAGCTACCTTAGGAGGGACGCCATCCCGGCGTCCCACACCGCCCGGACGGGCTGATGCGGGGGAGGCATGCCGGGGGCGGAGCTACGCCTCGACCGTGGGTGGACGCCAGGATGGCGTCCCTCCTATGGCAACTTCGCGTGCGGAAAGGAAACCGCGAGGCCGGCGACCCCATAGGGGTCGAACCATCTATAACCGCGGGTGAGCCATGGGCGAACCCGCGGACAGGACTCTCCCCATAATAGGACCCCATGGGGGTCCAACTTCCCGCTACCGCGGGTAAGCCGCAGACACACCCGCAGACAGCGCGGTGCTATCAGCCGCCAAGGCCCCGGGCCACGCATCCCCGTACCTGCACGACATCGGGATGAAGTTCGACCCCTATGGGGTCGGAGTTGTGTAGGCGCCTGTCCGCGGGTGCGCCTTCGGCTTACCCGCGGTTATAGAAAGTGCGACCCCTATGGGGTCGACAGCCGCGCGGCATGCACACTGACACCCGCCCGCTGGGGAAAAAGCTACCATAGGTGGGACGCCATCCTGGCGTCCCACACCGCCCGGACGGACACCGCAAGGAGGCATGCCGGGGGCGGAGCTACGCCTCGACCGTGGGTGGACGCCAGGATGGCGTCCCTCCTATGACAACTTCGCGCGCGGAAAGGAAACCGCGAGGCCGGCGACCCCATAGGGGTCGAACCATCTATAACCGCGGGTGAGCCATGGGCGAACCCGCGGACAGGACCCTCCCCATAATAGGACCCCATGGGGGTCCAACTTCCCGCTACCGCGGGTAAGCCGCAGACACACCCGCGGACAGCGCGGTGCAGTCACCGGCCAAGGCCCCGGGCTACGCATCCCCGTGCCGGCACGACATCGGGATGAAGTTCGACCCCTATGGGGTCGGAGTTGTGTAGGCGCCTGTCCGCGGGTGCGCCTTCGGCTTACCCGCGGTTATAGGAAGTACGACCTCTATGGGGTCGGCAGCCGCGCGGCATGCACACTGCCACCCGCCCGCTGGGGAAAAAGCTACCATAGGAGGGACGCCATCCTGGCGTCCCACACCGCCCAGACGGCCACCGCAAGGAGGCATGCCGGGGGCGGAGCTACGCCTCGACCGTGGGTGGACGCCAGGATGGCGTCCCTCCTATGACAACTTCGCGTGCGGAAAGGAAACCGCGAGGCCGGCGACCCCATAGGGGTCGAACTTTCTATAACCGCGGGTGAGCCATGGGCGAACCCGCGGACAGGCCCCATCCCATAATGGGACCCCATGGGGGTCCAACTTCCCGTTACCGCGGGTAAGCCACAGGCTCACCCGCAGACAGCGCGGTGCTATCAGCCGCCAAGGCCCCGAGCCACGCATCCCCGTACCTGCACGACATCGGGATGAAGTTCGCCCCCCATGGGGTCGGAATAGTGTAGGAGCCTGTCCGCGGGTGCGCCTTCGGCTTACCCGCGGTTATCAATAGTGCAACCCCTATGGGGTCGGCAGCCGCGCGGCATGCACACTGTTCGCCGCACATTTGCCGCCACTCCCCGGGGTGCGAAAAGAAAAAATCCGTACTTTTGTTTCACGAACTATGGCCCGACGGCCTTTGCCATGGAAAAACTCCTTCACTACGTGTGGCTCCACAAGCTGTTTCCGCCCGGCGGTCTGACGACCGACGAGGGGGTGACGGTCGACGTGGTGGACCCGGGGCTGCCCAACGCCAACGCGGGCCCCGACTTTGCGGGGGCCAAGGTGCGCATCGGGCAGACGCTCTGGGCGGGCGACGTCGAGCTGCACCTGCGCTCGTCGGACTGGCACCGACACGGACACGACACCGACGCGGCCTACAACCGCGTGGTGCTGCACGTGGCGGAACGCATCGACGCACCGGTGACGACGGCGGCGGGCGAGCGCGTGCCGCAGGTGGAGCTCGGCGTGCCCGCGGAGCTCCGCGCCCACTACGAGGCGCTGCTGGCGGCCGATGGCTTTCCGCCCTGCCGCAGCGTGCTGACGCACGTGGAGGGGGCGGCCGCGCGGGCCTGGCTGACGGCGCTGGGCGTCGAGCGCCTCGAAGAGAAGACGCAGCACGTCGACGACGTGCTGCGACGCACCGGGGGCGACTGGGAACGCACGTTCTTCGTCGTTGTGGCCCGGGCTTTCGGCTTCGGCGTGAACGGCGCGGCCTTCGAGGAGTGGGCGCTGGGCATCGAGCCGTCGGCCGTGGGCAAGCACCGCGACAACGCCCGGCAGGTGGAGGCCTTCTTCCTGGGCCGCGCAGGCCTGCTCGACGCCGGGGCCGCAACGCCGGGCCGCGACGACGCCTACCGCCGGGGGCTGGCCGCCGAATATGCCTTTCTGCGCCATAAGTTCGGCCTGGAAACGATGGACGCGGCGCGCTGGAAGTTTCTGCGCCTGCGCCCCCAAAACTTTCCCCACGTGCGGCTGGCGCAGCTGGCCAACCTCTACCACCGCGGGCGCTGCACGCTTTCGGCCGTGCTCGAAGCGCCGCGGGCGGCCGACATGAAGGGGCTGCTGGCGGCCCGCGCCACGGGCTACTGGGAGACCCACTACGTCTTTGGCCGCGAGAGCGCCGCGCGGGGCAAGGCGCTGAGCGAGGCCTCGCTCGACGGCCTCGTGGTGAACGCCGCGGCGCCCGTGCTCTTTGCCTACGGGCGGCGCCACGGCGACGAGCGGCGCTGCGAAAGGGCCATGGAATGGCTCGAACAGACGCGGCCCGAGCGCAACCACGTGGTGGAGGCCTGGGCCGCGGCGGGCCTCAGGGCGGGCAGCGCCGCCGAGAGCCAGGCCCTGCTCTGCCTGACGCAGCGCTACTGCGAGCGCCACGACTGCCTGCGCTGCCGCTTCGGCACGGCCTGGCTGCGACGGGCCGGGGCAGGCACCTGAAAGGGCTCGCCCCACGGCCCTGCATCACCAAGCAACCAACACACAACAAACAACATGACCCGATACATCTTCGAACTGCCCATGAAGGTGCGCGACTACGAATGCGACCTGCAAGGCATCGTGAACAACGCCAACTACCAGCACTACACGGAGCACACGCGCCACGAATTTCTACTGTCGGAAGGCATCAGTTTTGCCCGCCTGCACGAGCAGGGCATCGACGCCGTCGTGGCACGCATGCAACTGGCCTTTAAGACGCCGCTGCGCAGCGGCGACCGCTTCGTGTCGCGCCTGGGGCTGCGCAAGGAGGGCATCAAGTACGTATTCGTGCAGGACATCTTCCGCCTGCCCGACGAACGGCCGGTGCTGCGCTCCACGGTGGAGACGGTGTGCCTCGTCGACGGGCGGCTGGCAGCCTGCAAGGAGCTGGACGAGGCCTTTGCCCAATATCTCTAAGCACCGCGCCATGGACGAAACGCTCTGTGCGCTGGCGCTGAGCCGCCTGCCGGGCATCGGGACGGCCACGGCCCTGAAGCTCTACCGCGCGGCAGGGTCGGCCGCGGCCGTCTACGAGCGGCGCCACGCGCCCGAAACGCTCACGCCCGACGCCACGCCACGCCTGCGCCGTGCGCTGGCGGCGTGGGACGAGGCGCTCGCTCATGCCGGGACGGAGCTGCGCCTGGCCGCCGAGAAAGGCATCGACGTGCTCACGCCCGCCGCAGCGGGCTGGCCGCGGCGGCTCGACGCCTGCCCCGACGCGCCCCTCGTGCTCTTCGGGCGGGGCACGGCCTGCCTCGACGCACCCCACGTGCTCACGGTGGTGGGCACGCGGCGCATCACGGAATATGGCAAACGGCTCTGCGCCGCGCTCTGCCGCGACTTGGCGCAGCTCGTGCCGGGCACGCTCATCGTGAGCGGACTGGCCTATGGTGTCGACATACACGCCCACCGCGCCGCACTCGACGCGGGTCTGCCCACGGTGGCCGTGCTGGCCCACGGGCTCGACCGCATCTACCCGCCGCTGCACCGCTCTACGGCCGTCGAAATGACGCGCCACGGCGCACTGCTCACCGAATATACCTTCGGAACGAACCCCGACAAGGGCAACTTCGTGCGCCGCAACCGCATCGTGGCGGGCATGAGCGACGCCACGCTCGTCGTGGAGAGCGCCAGCCACGGCGGGGCCCTCATCACGGCACGGCTGGCGCGCGAATATGGCCGCGACGTACTGGCCTTTCCGGGACGCACGACGGACGAATATTCCGCAGGGTGCAACGCCCTGATACGCAGCCACGGCGCCGCCATGGTGACGTCGGCCGCCGACGTGGCCGCGGCCCTGGGATGGCAGACGGCCGCGCCCGACAAGCCCGTACAGCGCGAACTCTTCCCCGCCCTGACGACGGAGGAGACGCGCCTGCGCGACCTGCTGCGCGGCACGGAGGGGAAACACACGGACCGCCTGGCCGTCGAAGCCAACCTGCCCGTCTACCGCCTGACCACCCTGCTCTTCGAACTGGAAATGAAAGGGCTGGTGAAAGCCCTGCCCGGCGGCAGGTACGTGTGGCTGGAATGAGGGGAGCCGCATAAAAACACACATAGTCGGGCCGTTGGGCGATGTCCACCCGACCTAAAACCACACCGCAAGGCCGGCGACCCCATAGGGGTCGAACCTTCTATAACCGCGGGTGAGCCAAGGGCGAACCCGCGGACAGGCCCCACCCTGTAATGGGACCCCATGGGGGTCCAAGACCCGCGAAGATACATCATGCCCAGCCGCAGGGAGTACCCACCACATTCCAAGGCCACACCGCGAGGCCGGCGACCCCATAGGGGTCGAACCTTCTATAACCGCGGGTGAGCCAAGGGCGAACCCGCGGACAGGCCCCACCTTGTAATGGGACCCCATGGGGGTCCAACTTCCCACTACCGTGGGTAGGCCGCAGGCACTCCCGCGGAGCAGCGAGGTGCTATCAGCCGCCAAGGCCCCGGGCCACGCATCCCCGTACCTGCACGACGTCGGAGGGAAGTGCGACCCCCATGGGGTCGGAGTAGTGTAGGAGCCTGTCCGCGGGTGCGCTGCGCTTACCCGCGGTTATCAAAAGTGCGACCCCTATGGGGTCGACAGCCACGCGGCATGCACACCGACCGCCACGCAGTAAGCAGGTACGCTCCGTCTGCACAGGAAGTCCGCCACGTAGAGACGCGATTCATCGCACTGCTGTCCCAAATAATTTTTAACTTGTCGCCGATAGAAAAATAATGATTACAGAAGTATCATTTCGTTAAAATCAAAAAGTGTCGGTTCATAATACGACCTGAGCGCTTCCATCGGCTTGGCAGACCTTGCCAGGAGGTCTGCCATGTGCTCCTTCTCTGTAAGCGAAACACCCATCATATTGGAGAACTCATACAGGGAGCCCTCATAGCGCAAGGCGTCGGCGGCCAGGGCGAGCATGCAGAAGGAGATGAACGCCGTGTAGATCTGTATCATTACGGCATTGGCCGAGGTGCCATAGAACGCCGTGACACGCAGGTGTTGCTTTATCCACTTGAAAAACAATTCGATCTGCCACCTGTACTTGTACAGCAGTGCTATCGTGGCAGGGTCGAGTGCAAAGTTGTTGGTCACGAAACACAGCACGCGGTTCTTCTCGGAACTGTAATATCTGACAAGGCGCAGCTTCCCGGCGAAGCCCCTGCACGCCCATCCTCAACCTCGTAGAGCACGCCGCGCTTGAGCCGTGTCACGAAATACGCACCGCGTGAAGCGATGCAGGAGAGCCCTTTCGTCTTGAAGTACATCTTGTCGAGTATGTAAAAGCATCCTTTCTCATAGGGATAGTCTTCCATGAACGTCTGGTCCCTCTCCTCGTGCCCTGTTATCAGACACATCCGCGGAACACCTCTCAGCAGGTCGTACATGGTGTGCAGCTTGACTCCGCCCGTCCCCTCCTGCGGCACCGATCACTGAAACTTGCGCAAGTCCAGCACCACCGTACTTGAATCAATGGCAAAGAAGCCATTGATGCCGAACACATTTCCGATCATTTGTAACGTCTTGTCTTTCATCGACAAGGAAGCGCCTCGCCGCATCATTTCCTGTGCGAACTCTCTGTACAGGGCAACCTCCCGCCCGGCGTTGGCGTGTGCGATGTTGTTGCGGCTGACGCTCCGCCCGATCCCCATACGGTACAGTTTGTCGGCATGTACGCGAAGCGACGACTCTATGTCGCGCAGGCTGCGCCGCGAGGTGAGCTGCGCTCAGAGCATGACGAGCAGGTGGTTCCAGCAGCTATAGTTCTTCACTCCTGCGTTACCGTTGTATTTCCCGACCAGGCGGTCGAATACATCTTTGGGCAGGAACGCGGTCAATTGGGTGAAAATGTAGGGCGTTTGTGTCATCTGGTGTCATTTTAATATTTGCCCAAAGATAGGGAGTCAGTCCCGTTCCAAAATGTACCGCGCACCAAATCACCGTTTATCGCACTGATTCTATGCGATTTAGACGAAAAAGTTAATGATTATTTGGGACAGTAGTGCGATTCATCGCGTCTCTCACCGCCCGGAAGGGCCAACGCAGAGGAAGAATGTCGTAGCGGGGCTGCGCCCCGAGCGGGTGAGACGCGATAAATCGCGTCTCTACGCAGGCAACACCCAACTTCGCGGCAGCACGCCCGCACACGCGACGCGGGACCGCGCTTCCCTATGCGTTGCTTTGCGACTTTTTTAAAAATCCACC
The DNA here is from genome assembly GCA_949297215.1 of uncultured Bacteroidales bacterium. Lineage (GTDB taxonomy): Bacteria > Bacteroidota > Bacteroidia > Bacteroidales > Bacteroidaceae > Alloprevotella. Next base: position 25,723 of record CASFRV010000024.1, read on the forward strand.
CCATTTCTTGTCTCCATTTTGGCAAATTCCGTATTTTTGCAGGGAGGTCAGTCCGAAACTTTGCGCCGTGCGACACGGGCGGGGGCGGGCGACCCAGAACGTTGAACCTTATAAAAAAGACAGGTTATGAAAAAATTTCTACTCTGCGGCCTGCTCCTGCTGGCAGGCGTGACGGCCCGGGCCACGGAAGTGACCTTTACGACGGACGAAGGGTACATCTTCGGCACTGTGCGCATCTATCAGGAGGGCCTCGACTATGCTGTGAGCGGGGGTGCGCCCTATGAGCCAACGACAACGCTCGACCTCGAACCGGGCACCTACTACGTGAGGGCACAGCTCTGCACAAACGACTATGTGACCAACCTGCCCACCGGCGGCAAGACCACCTTCACCGTGGGCAACGCGCCGATGACGGTGAACTACTCGGTGGCCGACAACTACGTGACGGTGCGCTTCAGCGTGACGGACGAGAACGGCCGGCCGCTGGAAGGATGCAACGTGGGAGCCGACCCCACGGTGCAATCGGACGAATACAGCCTGTGCAGCTTCACAGCCACCACCGGCGCCGACGGAACGGTCGAAGCCCTGGTCACTCCCGACTTGAGCTTCAACGGATGGTGCAGCGCCGAGCACTACACTGGCCTGGACCAGGCGTTCACCACGACGAACGAGGACGGCAGTGTGGACTTTTCGTACGAAGGCCATCGCCGCGTGACCTTTACCTGCACGGGCTACTACGCACCCGACGACATGCCCGACTACTTCTCGGGCACCATCACCATGAACGGCACCGACGGGGCCTACCTCATGTATGTTAACCCCGCTTACGACGGAAAAAACACCACCACCTACGTCGTGCTGCCCGAAGGCAACTACGACTATGAGGCCTATGCCGACATCGACGCCAACGAGGGTGAAGCCTATCTGCGCGACGTACTGAACGTGGGCGGCAGCAACGTCAACGTGACGCTCGACTTTGCCAACGTGCAGCCCGTGACGCTCGTCTTCGACGAAACGCTGGGCTTTTCTCCCGGCGTGACGAAACTGGTGGGCGACAAGAAACTCATCATCAACGCCAGCGACGAAGGGCTCCACCTGGCTTCCGGCTCCTACTTGTGCACCGGAAGCTTCGCCGACGAGAACAACGAGGACGGCTACCACTTCAACCAGCCGTTCACCGTGGCCGACGCTCCCGTCACCGTGGAGATCGACACCGACCCGTCTGCCTATCACGGCGTGACGTTCGACGTGACGACGCCGCAGGGCAAGGTGCAGTCGATGTGCTACGTGGAAAGAGACATCATGGTGAGCGATGCGGGCGACTACTACGAGAGTCTGCCGCGCTTTGCCAACGGCACGTACGAATACTTCGCAACGGTCGTTTGGATCAGCAATTACAGCTACGCTCTCCCCTTTATGCCGGGCGGAACGTTCGCCGTTGACGGTGCCGACGTGGCAGTGCCCGTGAACCTGACCGACCATCGCTTCTTCAAGCTCCACTACACCAAGGACGGGGAAGTGGGCTACTTGTTCTCGAACATGTACCTGATCGACGGCGAAGGCAACAGAAACCCCGTCAGCCTGGGCGGAACGAGCGGCATCGGCATGGGCCTGAAGCCCGGCACGTACGTTGTTGAGGGCGAGACCGACTATGCCTACGAACCCATCCACGGCACGCTTGTCGTCCCGGCCGACTGCCCCGAGAACATCACGGTGGAGATGGCTGACGGCACGAGCGGCATCGGCCACATCGAAGCTACTGAGGGCGGCCTGCGCGTCGTGGACGGCGGGCTGGCAGTGAGCTGCACGGGCCGCGCCACCATCGACGTGTACGACACAACGGGCCGCCGCGTGATGAGCTGCACCGCCACCGACGGCGAGACCATCGGCACCACGGGCCTGCCCGCAGGCGTCTACGTGGCCCGCATGCAGCAAGCCGGCGCAACGCAGAGCGTGAAGTTCGCCGTGCGCTGACACACAACCCACACGGAGCGGTACGCACCGCCCCCGAACCCCAAGCGCCCCGCCACGGCCATACGGCCGCAGGCGGGGCGCCCTGCGTAAACACGGCTGAGCCCGGCGGCGCTGCCCGCGCACACGCAACAAAGCGGGACGCCTCGCGCGCACGCGCGTATATAATAAGGAGTGGGCCTGGGCAAAAAAGAGGAATGAGCGCCGCTGCCACGGCCGTATGGGGGAAAAGTCGTATATTTGCAGAAATTTTTCCTGCATGCAACTTAGTTGTCACAAACTCCTCGTGACGGGAGCCAGCGGCTTCGTGGGAAGTTTTCTCGTGGAGCACGCCCTGGCCGCCGGGGCCGAGGTATGGGCTGCCGTGCGCCCCACGAGCAGCCGCCGCTACCTGACGGACGGGCGCATACGCTTCGTGGAGCTCGACCTGGGCGACGACGCGACGCTGCGCCGGCAGATCGAGGCACACGTCGGGGCCGAAGGGCCGTGGACGGCGTGCATCCACGTGGCGGGCGTGACGAAGTGCCGACACGAGGAAGACTTCTTCCGCGTGAACACCGAGGGCACGCTGCGCCTGGCGCGGACGTTGCAGGAAACGGGCGCGCTGCGCGGACGCTTTGTGTTCGTCAGTTCGCTGAGCGTCATGGGCCCCGTGCGCGAAAAGCCCGCACCCGACGGCCACGGGCGGCGCTATGCCCCCATCAGCGACGCCGACGAGCCCCGCCCCGACACCGCCTACGGCCGCAGCAAGCTCGCAGCCGAACGGGGACTGGCCCGCATGCCGGGGCTCGACTACGTCGTGCTGCGGCCCACAGGCGTCTACGGCCCGCGCGACAAGGACTACTACCTGATGGCCCTGAGCGTGAAGCGCCACGTCGACACGGCGGCCGGCCTGCGCCCGCAGGAGCTGACGTTTGTCTACGTGCGCGACCTGGCCGACGCGGCCCTGCTGGCCATCGGCCACGGACGGCGCGGCGCAGCCTACTTCCTGACGGACGGAGGCGTGTATGGCAGCAGCACCTTTGCGCGCCTGCTGCAACGGGCCATGGGCGTGAAGGGGCTGGTGCGCATCAGCGTGCCGCTGTGGGCGCTGCGGGCCGTGTGCCACGTGGCGGGAAAGCTGGCCGCCGCCCGCGGACGGACGTCGACGCTCAACGCCGACAAATATCACATCATGAAACAACGCAACTGGCAATGCGACACCACGTCCGCCCGCAACGACCTGGGGTGGCAGCCCGCCTACGACCTGGAACGGGGCGTGGCCGAAACCGTCGCCTGGTATAAACAAGAACGATGGCTCTGAACCTGCTCACCTCGCTGCCCCGCCAACGCGGCCTGCTCGGCGTGGAAAAGGCCACACTGGCCTACACGCTCCTGACAGCCGTGCTCATCCTGCTCTTTCACGACGACATGACGGCGCCCCTGCGCCTGCTCATGGGACGCTCGTTCGTGCTGCTGGGCATGGCGGCCACCATGGCCGTCTACTACGCGGCGCCCAACCGCGCCACCCTCATCCTGCGCACCATCTATCCCCTGACGCTGCTGAGCTACTGGTACCCCGACACGTACGAGTTCTGCCAGCTGTTTCCCAACCTCGACTACGTGTTCGCCGGCGTGGACCAGGCGCTCTTCGGCTGCCAGCCGTCGCTCGAATTTGCGCGCCACCTGCCGTCGGCAGTGTGGAGCGAACTGTTCCACCTGGGCTATTTCTCCTATTACCCGCTGATTTTCCTCACGGCACTGGCCCCCCTCTTCTGCCGCCGCGAGCTCTTTGGCGAAACAGCCTATATCATCCTGGCAAGCTTCCTGGCCTATTACATTATCTACCTGTTTCTGCCCGTGGCAGGGCCGCAATACTACTTCCACGCCGTGGGGCTGGAAGAAATAGAGGCGGGCCGCTTCCCGATGCTGGGCGACTATTTCCGCCACCACACGGAGCTGCGGCCGAGCACGGCGCCCGACGGGCTGTTCTGCTCGCTCGTCGAGGCCACACAGGCCAGCGGCGAACGGCCCACGGCGGCCTTCCCGTCGAGCCACGTGGGCATGAGCACCATCCTCATGATGCTCCTTTCGCGCACAAAGCGCTCATTGCTGCTTGGCGCCCTTCCGTTCTACATACTGCTGTGCCTGAGCACCGTCTACATCGAGGCCCACTATCTCATCGACTCGCTCTGCGGCCTGTTCAGCGCACCGCTCGTGTACACGATGGCCCACCGCCTGTATGAGGTGCAGCGCAACCCGCGCCTGGGGCCCGAATTTGCCTGAACAAACTGAACCAAACAACGATACAACGATGAAAAAAGCGATTTTATCCCTGCTCCTGGCCCTGCCCGCCGCAGGAGCCGCCGCACAGACCGAGGGAGGAGGCATCAGCGCCGACCTGCTGGCCAAACTGCGCGCCGGCCGCACCGAACAGGCCGCCGACCGCGCCCTGCGCAACGCACTGGCCACCAACAGCATCAACTCGCTGGCTGCCAACCCCGCCGCACGCCAGGCACGCGACACCTATTTCTCGAACCGCGTCGAGTCGAAAGGCATCACCGACCAGAAGCAGTCGGGACGGTGCTGGCTCTTCACGGGCCTCAACGTGATGCGTGCCAAGGTGATAGCCCGCTATGGCATGGGAGACTTCCGCTTCTCGCAAAACTACTGCTTCTTCTACGACCAGTTGGAGAAGGCCAATCTCTTTTTGCAGGCCATCATCGACAGCGCCGACAAACCGATGGACGACCGCACGGTCAACTGGCTCTTCCAGCACCCGCTGAGCGACGGAGGGCAGTTTACGGGCATACAGGACATCATATCGAAATATGGCGTGGTGCCGGCCGACGTGATGCCCGAGACGTACAGCGCCGAAAACACCTCGACCATGGCACAGCTCCTCTCGCTGAAGCTGCGCGAATATGGCCTCGCGCTGCGCAAAAGCGCCGCCAAAGGCGAAAAGGCCGACGCCTTGCAGGAAAAGAAAGCCGGGATGCTCGCCACGGTGTACGACATCCTGGCCGAATGCCTGGGCGAACCGCCCGTGAAGTTCACCTGGACGCGCCACACGGCCGACGGACGCCCCGCAGGCACGAAGGAATACACGCCCCTGTCGTTCTACAAAGAATATGTCGGCGCCGACCTGAAGAACAACTACGTCATGCTGATGAACGACCCCACACGCCCCTATCACAAGACGTACACCATCGACCTCGACCGCCACGTCTACGACGGAAGCAACTGGACTTACATCAACCTGCCCATAGAGGAAATCAAGGAGATGGCCATCGCCTCGATCAAGGACAGCACGATGATGTATTTCTCGTGCGACGTGGGCAAGTTCATCGACGCCCGCAGCGGATGGCTCGACCCGAACAACTACGACTACGCCTCGCTCTTCGACACTTCCTTCCCGATGAACAAGGCCGAGCGCATCAGCACCTACGCCTCGGCTTCGAGCCACGCCATGACGCTCATGGCCGTCGACCTCGACGCCAACGGTAAGCCCAAGAAATGGATGGTGGAAAACTCCTGGGGCAGCGACGCGGGCTACCAGGGCCACCTCATCATGACGGACGAGTGGTTTGACGAATATATGTTCCGCCTTGTGGTGGAAAAGAAGTATGTTCCCGCCGCCACACTGAAACTCCTGAAGCAGGAGCCCGAGAAACTGCCCGCATGGGACCCTCTCTTCGCTCCCGAACCCTGACGCAGGCCATGACAAAAGGCCTCCACGCATAAAGCAGCGGCGCGCAGCCACGGACACTCCCGGGCCGCGCGCCGCTGCTTCGCTTTTTTGCAACAACGGACGGCATACTTTCAGCATAAATGCGTAATTTTGCCGCGAAAATACAGAACCATAGAATTTTATACAGCATGAAAAAAGCCTTTACCCTGACTCTGCTGCTGCTTGCAGGCCTCTTCACGGCGCTGCATGCGCAGGTGAGCTTCACGGTCAGCCAGAAACGCGTCAGCCCCACGGAGATCGACATCGTCTTCACGGGCCGTGCCGACGCCGGCTGGCATGTCTATTCCACCAACCTGCCTCCCGACGGCCCTAACTCCGCCACGTTCAACGTCGACAAGAAGCAAGGCGTCGAACTGGTGGGCGGCCTGCGCCACGGCAGCGGCGAGAAGAGCGTGTACGACCCCATGTTCGAGATGGAACTGCGCTTCTTCGAAGGGCAATGCACCTTTACACAGCGCGTGCGCCTGACGGCTCCGCAGTATGAGCTGGACGGCTACCTCCTATACAGTGCCTGCAACGACCAGAACTGCCTGCCCCCGACGTCTGTGGAGTGCAAGGTGAAGGGCTCCGACGGACCTAAGGCCGCCAAGCCCGCCGAAGAAGCCGCACCCAAGGAGGCTGCCGCACCGGCCGTCGCACCCGAAGCCGCCGACAGCACAGCGGCTCCCGCCGACACCACCGCCACGGCCGACACGACGGCTACCGCGGGCGGCAACAGCGCCGACAGCAACCTCACCGCAGCGTGGTGGGCGCCCGTCGTCGACGAGATGGCAGCTTTCGGCAGCGAGGACCACAACGTGGCCGGGAAGGCTTGGTGGTACATCTTCCTCATGGGCTTCGCCGGTGGCCTCATCGCCTTGTTCACCCCCTGCGTGTGGCCCATCATCCCCATGACGGTGAGCTTCTTCCTGAAGCGCTCGGGCAACCGCCGCAAGGGCGTGCGCGACGCCGTGACCTACGGCATCTCCATCGTCGTCATCTACGTGGCGCTCGGCCTCATCATCACCACCATCTTCGGTGCCAACGCGCTGAACGACCTTAGCACGAACGCCATCTTCAACATTCTGTTCTTCCTCATGCTGGTTGTGTTTGCTGCCAGCTTCTTCGGCGGGTTCGAAATCACGCTTCCCGAGTCGTGGGGCGCCGCCGTCGACAACAAGGCCGAAAAGACGACGGGCCTGCTGAGCATCTTCCTCATGGCCTTCACGCTATCGCTCGTGTCGTTCTCGTGCACGGGCCCCATCATCGGTTTCCTGCTGGTCGAGGTGTCCACCTCGGGCGGCTCGGCCCTGGCTCCCACCATCGGCATGCTGGGCTTTGCCATCGCCCTGGCCCTGCCGTTCACGCTCTTCGCCCTCTTCCCCACGTGGCTCAAGAGCGCGCCCAAGAGCGGCGGCTGGCTCAACGTGGTCAAGGTGGTGCTTGGCTTCCTCGAACTGGCCTTTGCGCTGAAATTCCTCTCCGTGGCCGACCTGGCCTACGGCTGGGGCATTCTGGACCGCGAGACGTTCCTGGCCCTTTGGATTGTTATCTTCGCCCTCCTCGGCTTCTACCTGCTGGGCAAGATACGCTTTCCCCACGACGACGAGACAGACCACACGGGCGTGACGCGCTTCTTCCTGGGTCTCTGCTCGCTGGCCTTCGCCGTCTACATGGTGCCCGGCCTCTGGGGCGCCCCGCTGAAAGCCGTGAGCGCCTTTGCGCCCCCCGTCTCCACGCAGGACTTCAACTTGGACGAAACGAAGGTCGAGGCCAAGTTTACCGACTATGAGGCCGGCATGGCCTATGCCCGCCAGACGGGCAAGCCCGTCCTCGTGGACTTCACGGGCCACGGCTGCGTCAACTGCCGCAAGATGGAGCTGGCCGTATGGCACGACCCCAAGGTGCGCGACATCATCATGGACGACTACGTGCTCATCTCCCTCTACGTCGACGAAAAGGCCAAGCTCCCCGAGCCCATCATCGTGAAGGAAAACGGGAAAGAGACGAAGCTCCGCACCGTGGGCGACAAGTGGAGCTATCTGCAACGCAGCAAGTTTGGCATGGGCGCCCAACCCTACTACGTCCTGCTCGACAACGAAGGTCGGCCCCTCACGGGCAGCTACGCCTACGACGAGGACGTCGACAAATACGTACGCTTCCTGCAAGACGGCCTGAAAGCCTACCGCAACCGATAACCCCCGGCGCCCCGTGCGCCCACACAAACACAGCGCGGCCCCTCCTCCCCAAGCGGAAGAGGGGCCGCGCCGCATCCGGGCCGCAGGCCGCCGCGCGTCAGCGCGAACGGTAACGGCCTTTGGTGATTTCTTCGAGCGTCAGGGCGCGGTAGACCATCTGGTACCACCCCGGCTCCTCCTCGTAGAAGAAGCCGATGCGCCCGTCGGCTTGGAGGGTCATCGTGGAGTAGGCCGAGCCCGTGTGGCTCACGCGGTAGGCTCCGTCCCAGTCCTCGGCAAAATGGGCAGGCGTGTCGTAGTCGGCCGCCGTCACCAGCTCCTTATAATAAATGGTGACGTTCTGCCGCGCCGGGCCTGCGGGCAGACTTTGCAGGGCCAGCTCCACCTTGCGCCCGGCAGCGTCGCGTGCGGGAACAATCAGTATCTCGCCGTTGCAGGCCCCGCTCTCGTTGGCAATGCCGCCGCGCACCTGCTTCGAGTCGACCACCTCGCCCCAGCTGCCTTCGGCGTGCCGGGCGTCGGTGTAGCGGAAGATGTTGAAATAGCGCCCGCCCGCCTTGCGGCTGCTCAGGAGCACGCTGCCGTCGGGCAGTTCCTCACACTTCGGTTCGTCGCCCCGCCGTGCAGGCGAGGCCTCGGCGCCGCCCAGCGCCTGCCACGTGCGGCCGAAGTCGTCGGAATAGATCACAAAGTTGCCGCTCGTCGTGGCCAGCGCGGCATAGAGGCGGTAGTAGTCGCCCGTCTTCACGCGCTCCGACTGGCAGATGCGCCCGCTGCCCATGAAGATGCCGTTGATGCGCCCGCCGAAGACGTCAAAATAGATTTGCCCCGTGATGTCGGTCGGCGTCTGCCAGCGCCACGTCGCGCTGCGCTTGTCGTACGTGGCCCGCGTGTACACCATGCGCAGGGGGTGCGAGGGTCGCGAGCTCCAATAGGGCACGTCGCCCGAGGCACACACCAGCAGCAGTTCGTTCCGCACGCGGTCGGCCACAAGGCAGGCGTCGCCATAGCCCGTCGTAGCTCCGCGGCCCGTGCCTTCGAGCACGGTGACGGCCGGCGTCCACGTCTCCCCGTCGTCGTGGCTCGTGCGCATCAGGATGTCCACGCGTCCGTAGCCAATGTCGCCCCCGCAGGGCCGGCGGTCGCTCAGCGCCACGAGCTGCCCGTTGCGCGCCGTGGCAATGGCCGGTATGCGGTAGGGATAACCCGTCGAATCGCCCGTATGAAACAGCACCGTCTGCGCCCCTCCCGTCCACGGCAGGAGCGCCAACAACCAAGCAAGCAAATGTTTCTTCTTCATCGTCTCGTTTTTTAAAATGATTTTCATGGCAAAGTTAAGACAAAAGGGGGAAAAGAGGAGGAAACGGCGCACAACCTTAACACACAGACGCGGGAAGAGGTTCGAGGCGCAGCCCCGCAATGGACAATTATGGCTGTCACCACTCCCAGTCCGCGTGGCTGTCGACCCCATCGGGGTCGAACTTCCGATAACCGCGGGTAAGCGAAGCGCACCCGCGGACAAAACTCACCTATCAAATGGGACCCTATGGGGGTCCAACTTCGATTACCACGGGTAAGCCACAGGCGCACCCGTGGACAACGCAGTGCTATCACCCGCCAAAGCCCCATGCAACGCATACCGGCGGCCGCACGACGTCGGTATGAAGTACGACCCTTATAGGGTCGGAGTAGTGGGGGAGTCCTGTCCGCGGGTGGCTTCGCTCACCCGCGGTTATTAATGGTGCGACCCCCATGGGGTCGTCAGCCTCGCTGCCTGCACACCATCAACCGCCCCGCACGGGATGGCCGCCACGTAAAACCATCGCACGCCCCGTCCGCACGTTCGGGGCATGGCCCCGCCTCAGCATTCTTTCCCTGCCATGGGCCGTCCGGGCGGTGAGAGACGCGATGAATCGCGTCTCTACGCAGCGGGCTTCCCCTTGCTGCGCCACCTGCGCCTCGGGTAAGAGAAGAAAAACGGATTTTTTCTTCTCTTTCCTCTCGGCTTGCACCACTTTGGCTACGCCCAACTTAGGCTGCGCCTCGGGTAAGAGAAGAAAAACGGATTTTTTCTTCTCTTTCCTCTCGGCTTGCACTAACTTTGTCCGCTAAAAGAACCAAAAGACAAGCAGCATGAAAATCTTACTCCTGGGAAGCGGCGGCCGCGAGCACGCCTTGGCTTGGAAGATAGCCCAAAGCCCCAAAACCACGAAGCTTTACATCGCACCGGGCAACGCCGGCACGGCCGAGGTGGGCGAGAACGTCGACATCGCCGTCAACGACTTCGACGGCATCGCGCAGTTCGTCATCGACTATGAGGTGGACATGGTGGTCGTCGGGCCCGAGGATCCGCTCGTGCACGGCATCGCCAACTATTTTGCCGCCCACGACCTGCTGAAAGGCGTGCCCGTTATCGGACCCACGCGCGAGGGCGCACAGCTTGAAGGCTCGAAAGATTTTGCCAAGCACTTTATGCAACGCCACGGCATCCCCACGGCTGCTTATGCCACCTTCGACGGCACGCAGGCCGACGAAGCCTGCCGCTATCTGGAAACGCTCAGTGCCCCCTACGTCTTGAAGGCCGACGGTCTCTGCGCGGGCAAGGGCGTGCTCATCGTCCCCACGCTCGACGAGGCCAAGGCGCAGCTGCGCGACATGCTGAGCGGCCGCTTCGGCACGGCGTCGGCCCGCGTGGTCATCGAGGAGTATATGAGCGGCATCGAATGCTCCGTCTTTGCCCTGACCGACGGACGCCACTACCTCATCCTGCCCGAAGCCAAGGACTATAAGCGCATCGGCGAGGGCGACACCGGGCCCAACACGGGCGGCATGGGCTCTGTTTCGCCCGTTCCGTTTGCCACGCCCGAGTGGATGAAGAAGGTCGAGGACGAGATTGTGCGCCCCACGGTCGAAGGGCTGGCAGCCGAGGGCATCGGCTACAAGGGCTTCATCTTTTTCGGCCTGATGAACTGCGACGGGCAGCCCCGCGTCATCGAGTACAACTGCCGCATGGGCGACCCCGAGACTGAGACGGTCATGCTGCGCCTCGACGCCGACATCGTGGAGCTCTTCGAGGGCGTGGCCGCCGGCACGCTCGACCGCTGCACCGTCAAGGCCGACCCGCGCGCCGCCGTGTGCGTGATGTGCGTGTCGGGGGGCTATCCCGGCTCTTATGAGAAGGGCAAGGAGATCAGTGGCACCGACATCGACGGCAGCATCGTCTTCCACGCCGGGACGGCCCTGCGCGGCGGACGCCTCGTCACGGCGGGCGGCCGCGTCATCGCCGTGAGCTCCTACGGCGCCACGCGCGCCGAGGCCCTGGAACGCTCCATGCGCGGCGCCGAACGCATCAGCTTCGAAGGCAAATATTTCCGCCGCGACATCGGCAGCGACCTCTAATCCCCCGCTCCACCACCGATGGCCGGCAAGAGCTTACGCCTGCGCGTGGCGGGCAGCGCCACCACGCTGCCCGTCACGGCTGCCGCCACCGCCGCCCTGTGGCTCCTGCCCTTTCCGCCCGACGCGGCGCGATGGGGCGGGCTGCTCACGACGGCGCTGGCGGCCTATGTCATGATGGAGTGCAACAACCGCAACGCCCTGCTGCGCGTCCGTTCGCGCATGACCACCACGTCGTTCCTGGCCCTCACGGCGGCGTGCCCCTTCCTGCACGCGTGGCAGCCCGCCATGGCGGCCGCCGTGGCCCTGCTGGCCACGCTCACGCTGCTCTTTGCCACCTATCAGCAGCGGCATGCCGAGGGGCGCACGTTCTATGCCTTCTTCTTTCTGGGGCTGGGCAGCCTGCTGTTTCCGCCCCTGTTGCTGCTCGCGCCGCTGCTCTGCCTGGCCATGCTTTTCTACCTGCGCTCGCTCACGGGCCGCAGCCTTCTGGCCGCCGTGTTCGGCTTGGCGCTGCCCTACTGGGGCTACGTGGGCTGGATGGGCTGGCACAACCGCCTCGACACGGCCTTTGTCTACATGCTGCCCTATCTGGCCCCCGGGCCGCCCGACGTTTCGGCCCTGCCCCCCGGGCGCATGGCGGCGCTCTCGGCGGTGCTCGTGCTGGTGGTGCCGGCCATCTTCCATTTCTGGCGCACGTCGTATAACGACAAGATACGCACCCGCATGCTCTACCACACCCTCGTGCTCACGGTCTTTGCCCTGCTGGCCCTGCTCGTGCTGCGTCCGCAGTGGCACGACGCCCTGCTGCGCCTGCTGCTGGCGGCGGGAGCCCCCTTCGTGGGCCACCACTTCGCCCTGGCGCGCGGCCGGCTGATGGACGTGTGGTTCGTCGTGTGCCTCGTGCTGCTGGCGGGGCTGGCCGTGTCGTTTCAGCTGTTGCCATGGACGCGCTGAACGAACTGCTCGTCCACTGGGGCTGGCTCGGGCTGTTTGTCTCGGCCTTCCTCTCGGGCACGGTGCTGCCGTTCAGCTCCGAAGTGGTGCTGCTGGCCTGCCTGGCGGGAGGCACACCGCCCCTGGCGGGCGTGGCAGCGGCCACGGCGGGCAACGCCCTGGGCGGCATGACGTGCTACTGGGTGGGCCGCCTCGGCCGCATCGAGTGGATCGGGCGCTACCTGCGCGTGGGGCCGCGCGAGCTGGCCCGTGCCCGCCGCTTCGTCAGCGGCCGCGGCGCCTGGATGGCCCTGCTCTCGTTTCTGCCCGTCGTGGGCGACGCCCTGCTCATCGTGCTGGGGCTCATGCGCGCCAATCCGTGGATCACGGCCGCCGCCATGACAGCCGGCAAGCTGGGCCGCTATGCCGCCATGGCGGGGCTCATCGAGCTTTTCTAACCATCTTTTCTCACCGACATGAACCGTCTTCTCCCCCTCCTCCTTGTGCTCCTGCTGCCCCTGGCCGGCTGCCGGCGCACCGCCTCCGCCCCCACGGAGCGCCCCGTGCTCACGGCCACCATCGTGCCGCTGGGCAGCTTTGTCGGCGCCATCGCCGGTCCTGGCTACGACGTGGCTGTGCTCGTGCCGCCCGGCGCCGGGCCCGAAACCTACGAGGCCACCACGCGCCAGCTCGTCGACCTGAGCCGCAGCCGTGCCCTGTTCCGCATCGGCACGCTGGGGCTCGAACAGACGCGCGTGGAAAAAATGGCCGAGACGGCCCCCGACCTGCTCACGACCGACGTGGCCCGCGGCATCGCCCCCGCCGCCGACGCCGGCCACGACCCGCACCTGTGGACCTCGCCCGCCAACGTCCGCCACATGGCCCGAGCCATCCACGCCACGCTCTGCCGCATCGACCCCGAGGGCAAGGCCGGCTATGACCGGCGCCTGCGCGCCTTTGAGCGCCACGCCGACAGCGTCGACACCGCCATACGCCGGCGCCTGCAAGGCGTCGAGGCCCGCACCTTCCTGGCGGCCCACCCCGCCCTGGGCAGCTTTGCGGCTGAATATGGGCTGCGCCAGCTCTGCGTCGAGCAGGACGGCAAGGAGCCCTCGCCCGAGGGCATCGCCCGCCTCATCCGCCAGTGCAAGGCCGAGGGCGTGCGCGTGGTCTTCGTGCAGAAGCAGCATCCCGCCCGCGCCGCCCGCCACATAGCCCGCGAAACGGGCGCACGCATCGTGGAAATTGACCCGCTGAGCAGCCATTGGGGCGACGAGCTGCTCCGCATAGCCGACGCCCTGGCCCAATGAACGCCTCGCCCCTGAGCCTCAGCCACGTCAGCCTGGCCTACGGCACGCACCGCGTGCTCGACGAGGTCACGCTCGCCCTGCCCGCCACGGGCATCACCCTGCTCACGGGGCCCAACGGCGGGGGCAAGACGTCGCTGCTGCGCGTCATGGCCGGCCTGCTGCGCCCCGCCGCGGGCAGCGTCGAGCGCCGCCCCGGCCTGCTCACGGGCTACCTGCCCCAGCAGCGCCGCATCGACCGCCGCTTCCCCATCACCGTGGCCCAGGTGGTCGCCTCGGGCCTGCTCAACCGCCGCTCCATCTTCGGCCGCATGGGGCGCGAGGGCCGCGCCGCCGTGGAGCGCACCCTGGCCGAGCTCCGCCTCGACGCGCTGGCCGGACGGCCCATCGAAGCCCTCAGCGGCGGGCAGTGGCAACGCACGCTCTTGGCGCGCGCCGTCGTCTCCTCGCCCGGTCTGCTCCTGCTCGACGAGCCCGATACCCACCTCGACACCCCTTCGCGCGCCTTCCTCTACGACCGCCTCGCGGCCTGGGCCTCGACGTGCAGCATCGTCATCGTGAGCCACGACGCCGCGGCCGCCACTGCCCTCCGCCCCACCGCCACCTACGTGGCCGACGGCGGCCGCCTCAGCCTCGCCGCCCCCGCAGCCCTCTGACGCCCCGCCAACCCGCCGGGCACGCCCACGCCTCCCCCAAGAAAAAGCCACCGGCCGCACAAGGCCGCACGGGGCGCCGAAGCCCTGTGCGCTATATGGCAAACCGTTAAAGCGGACGCCCACGCCGACGCTCCTTCCAGCTTTGTTTTTGTGTGCCCATGCGGCGGCCCAACCGATCCATGGGATGTTTCGGCCGAAGCATCCCATGGATTTCTGTTTCCAAGGGATGGATTTCGCCATCCAAGGCCTGTTTCCGATGGAAAAATCGCCCCAAAACGTGCCATATAGTGGCGAAATTCGCGTTTTTGGGCGTCCATGCGGCAGCTCGCCGCAAGGATGTCTTTGAAAATGAGATGTTTCTGATTTTCGCGTATTTGCGAGCGACGGAGCAGTCGCGCGAAAATATTCGATTCTCCGTGTTAAAAAGCAGTTGTGGCGGGCAATCATCGATGGCTGCGCAGGGCAAAGGAAGTCCGAGCGAGTGTGCGGAGGGGCAGCGAGGCAAACGCCCCCATAGGGGGCGAACTTTCTATAACCGCGGGTGAGCCAAAGGCGAACCTGCGGACTGAACCCACCCTATAATGGGACCCCATAGGGGTCCAACTTCCCCTTACCGCGGGTAAGCCGCAGGCACACCCGCGGACAACGCTACGCGGTCATCCGCCA
>CASFRV010000025.1 GCA_949297215.1 uncultured Bacteroidales bacterium
GTCGGCTGACACGGGCGCATCCGACCACATCGAACGCAAGACCACGCCCAAAAACGCAGACCCCACACGTACCCACCTCAACCGTGAGCTGGTGCAATTCCCCGACGGCGTGACAGGCCGCACCGAAGCGATAAGCCGCCGCATCCGCACGGCCGGCATCAAAAGGAAGATAACGCCCGA
Source organism: uncultured Bacteroidales bacterium (assembly GCA_949297215.1). Taxonomy (GTDB): domain Bacteria; phylum Bacteroidota; class Bacteroidia; order Bacteroidales; family Bacteroidaceae; genus Alloprevotella. Next base: position 181 of record CASFRV010000025.1, read on the forward strand.
CCAGATACGGGCAATCCGCATCGTGCTTTCGGGTACGCATGAGGACATGGCGAGAGTGCAGGACGAGGGCAGACTATCCGGATGGTGCGATGACAACCTGCAATGGCTGCACCGCACATTCGGCAGGGAGAACACCGTATCGGCAGTGTTGCACATGGACGAACACACACCGCACATCCACGCCACGGTCGTGCCGATAGTGACGGGAGAGCGCAGGAAATCCAAGCGGAAGCAGACGGACGGCAAACGCACCTACCGCAAGAAAGCCAACGCCGTGCGCCTGTGCGCCGATGACCTCCTGACCCGTGAACGGCTTGTCGCCTACCACGACAGCTACGCCGCAGCGATGGCAAAGTACGGCTTGCAGCGTGGTGTCCGTGGTTCGGAAGCACGGCACACGACCACCGCCCAATACTACCGTGACCTGAAACGGCAGACGGGAGAGCTTGAAGCCAACGTGCGGCAGTTACAGACCGAACAGCGGCAGGCGGAACAGCTGCTTGACGAAGTGCGGAAGGAAACCAAGTCGGATAAGCTGGAAGCCGCCAAGACCGAGGCGAAAGCGGCACTCGTGGCAAAGGTAGGTTCTCTTTTGGGCAGCAATAGATTGAAAGCGGAAAGGGAGGAATTGCAGCAACGCATATCCGCCCTTGAAAGTCAGAATGAAGAATTGGTACGGCATATCAAGACAATGGAGCAAGAACATAGGGAAGAGCGTACCAAGTTCAATGAGTATATGGACAAGATACAGCGTTACTTCCCTCATGTGGAGAAGCTGTTGCCGTTGATTGACTTCTGCCGGAACACCTTGAAATTCTCTGAAAGGGTAATCCAAGAGTTGTGCAAGTTGAAGAAAGTTAGGCTGAAAGGTGATTTCTATTCCCCAGAGTTCAACCGAAAATTCCGTGACGAGAGTGCAGCTTTCTCGTTTGAAGAGGACAAGAACAGAAAAGGATATTACCACATATGCGTTAACGACATTCCGCTTGTGCAATGGTTCAGGCAGAAAGCAAAAGAATGGAGAAACGGTTTGGGAATTACACCAACAAAGCAGGGTAAAGGACTGAAAATATAGGATGTACTCAAAAAACGCTCCAAAATCAAATAAAAACATTAGAAGATAGTGGGTTACCGAAAAAAAATCCTCTATCTTTGTAATTGGATTGAGGCAACTCTTTCCAAGACATATTGAAAATAAGAGGCGTTATGTCTTCTCCTTGTATGTACGAAGCCTGAGAACCTTCAAACAATGGAAACAAGAGATGATATAATGGTCTCCACGCATATGCGTGGGGCTGTTATTCCCACATCTGTTTCCAAAGGTTTTCTCAGGGCCTGTACATTAAGAAGTGTGGCATACAGTTCCACGTTTCGTTTAAATTAATATCATTCAATTATGAAACAAACATTTGAATCTCATCGTATAAAAAGTCTATTTGCAATATTCTTTACATTATTATTGCTATTAGCAAGTTGTACTCAAAGGAACAAATATCAGGATAGTTATATTATTGAGGTTGATGGGAAAAAAGGTTTAATAGACTCTATCGGTAACGTTATTGTCGAACCTCGTTTCGTTGAAATAACCCCTATTACGAAAAATGGGTATGCAACAGCCATTATAGATACATTAATAACGAATCGATGCGATTCTACTATATTGGGGATTAATACTTATGATGTTATCAAAGTTAAATACGGCTATGTTAATGGCTTCGGTAAATTTTTGTTTCAAGAGCCATCCTTTTCAGAAATTAAAGTTCCGGCGGAGTCTCCTAATATAGATTATCTCCTCCAAGACTTTTGTGTAAATCACTCATTCTCGAATGGTTTGGCTGTTGTGGAAAATAAAACATTTTTATACGGATATAGGAATCTTGAAGGTGACACTATTATACCATGTATCTATTTTGATGCTAAAATCTTTTCAGAAAATAGAGCTGTTGTAAAAAAAGCATTTTCATATGATACCATTAAACATCGGGTAAATCTCGACTCATATAAATGTGGATTTATAGATAATAACGGAAAAGAAGTTTCTAAATTCAATTTTATTTCTCTTAACACGTTACGACGTAATAGGTCAATTGGCGTTATTGGATATACATCGTATAATGACGATGGATATGAAATTGAAGGAGAACTTGAAAAAAATGCGAACGGCAGTATTACAATTGATAAGTCCAAAAGGAGAAAAATTGAAAGCGATGGTTCTCCTGAATTAGGGTGTTCTATTTACCTCGTAGACGAGAATGGTAACATCATTAAGCGATTGGATATGAGGCAATCATATTCAAATTTTAGTGACGAAGGTATTGCAGTCGCCATTCCAAACCGTTTAGGTGTTTTTTTGGGTACCGGATATGGTTTTATCAATAAAAATGGTAACTATTTGAAACCATTAGCTGAATTATCAAAGACACAGCTTGACAGTCTTTTTCAACTTGATTTAGTAAGGGGGGCTTTACCACAAGATATTAATATTCTTGATGCCACAAGGTTTACTAATGGATTTGCAGCCGTGAAACTCGGTGATGAGGCTTGGGTATTTGTTGACAAACACCTCATTGTGTATGGTAAAGAGGGTGAGGAAGTATTTCAAGATGCAGGGCCGTTTTCTAACGGTATCGCGGCAGTAAAAAGAAATGGTCAATGGGGATATATTAACGATAAATTCGATTTCGTAATACCATGCCAATATGATTCTTGCTGTCAAGCCGGTAGAAATCTTTCCAAAGTTTATCAATCACAAGATAAAGTTAAGATTACTTCTTACATTGACCGGAATAATAAGATTGTTTGGCAAAATACCGAATACAATCAAATTTCCCTAAATCGAGAGGATAACTCCAAGCCAAAATCTGATTGGGGCAAATGGAATATTGTTGATTACGAACAGGAATCTGCCACTTCGTATTCATGGCTAATAATACTAATTGTTATCGTCTTTATTTTTCTATTACTTTTTATAGTTGGAAAAAACAGCAAAAAACGTAAAGCACTAAAAAATAGTCCCATTCCATGTAAACAAGCCGAAGACTCTAAGAGAAAGGCTATTCCCGAATCAGCCTCTTCCCAAGTCAGACCGACCAGTGACACTATGAAGAAATCTAACGGGACTGTCAAACCTTCAGTTTCTCCCAATTATTCCAGAGCCCAACAACCCATAGAAACTCAGAAAAATACAAATTGGGCAAGTCCGCGTTCATCAGCTGCTGACAAATCTTCACAAATAAATTCTCGCTTGTCTAAGCCCAATAATAAAGGTCAGATTGTATCCGTTATAAACGATGGATATCAACCCGGAATAATCCCAGAACAGAAAATCTTTCAAACTAATTATCTTGTGCCGAATGTAAAACAAAAGGAAGGATATTATTGCTTTGTACTATTCCCGAAGGCAGGAACAACTGTATTCCCATATAGAAGACGAAGAATTGAAAAGCGTGGCTATACAGAAACGGGCTTTGAGACAAAACTAAGAGCTGGCCTTGCTGAATTTATTAATTATAAAGTGCTTGGCGATGTTTGTATCTTGCCAGTGGAGGACGCTCATCCATACGAACCTGATATTGCCATCATTGAGAAAGAACATCATTTAGGAATTCGAATTGATATAGAAATTGATGAACCATACACTGGATATGAGCAGAAAGTCATACACTTTATAGGGTGTAGCGATGAATATAGAGATGCCAATTTGTGCAATCTTGGTTGGATTGTTATTCGCTTTTCCGAGAAGCAGGTATATACAGAAGCGGAAAAATGTATTGGTTATATAAAGCACGTTTTGTCCTTAATTGACAATTCTTTGTCATATTCAAACTTTGTTTCGCCACAAGCGGATAAAAAATGGACTTCGACAGAGGCTGTTATAATGGCAGCAAAAGGATATCGCGAGGCTTACTTGCATCATCAATTCAACAGACCAGAAGATGCTGATAATGCGAAATTGACAACATCGGATATCAAGCAAACAAAACTTGAAAAAGAAGCATCTAAACATGTGCAAACAGTCGCTTTACCACAAAATAAAATTCTAAATATTGATGACTCTGCAACAAAATATAGTTTAGACAATCGTATTAGGTTTGAGCCAAAGGAGCATATTTATGTCCTTGACGGAGTTCTTCAGCTTAAGGCAGTTAGCGATGTTATCGCTCATTTCTTCCGTTCTTTTAATATTCTGGAACAGTCGAAGCGATATGCTTACAAAAATGGAATAAGTCAAACAGAAGTGATTGAAATATGGGATGCAAAAGGAGTTGAATCTCGCAATGTCGGAACATTTTTGCACGAACAAATAGAAAACTATCTGAAGGGGGAAAAAGCGTTGTCTGGCTATTCTTTTGAATATAATGGCGAAATTGTTAATTATAAGAAGACCATTTCTATAGAAAAGGAATTTGGCTATTTCTTAGACTTTATGCGAAATTCTGAAGTAAGGCCGTTCCGCAGTGAATGGAGAATCTTCGATGAAAAAAACAAGATTGCGGGAACAATAGACTTGATTTGCAGAAATGGTTCTCAGTTTGACATCTACGATTGGAAACGCTCGACCAAAGCCTCTCCAAATGAAACAGTTTGGCAACATGGAATAAATGGTTTGGAACATATTCCTGATATATCGTTTTACAAATATGCTTTACAGCAAAATCTATATAAATACATCCTTGAAAGCAACTATGGTATAAAAATAAATAAGATGTATTTGATTGTTCTTCATCACGAATATGAAAGATATGTCAAGTATGAAGTACCACGAATGGACAAGGAAATTACAATTATTCTAAACTCATTAAATTACTAATCTTTATCTATTTCAATTATGGCAGACGAAAAGAACAATGCTGATGGAATATCAGGAAGTTCAGAAAGAATATGAATTCATACGTTTTGAAGTCCGAGAATTTCTCAAACAAGAATTAGGAGGTACTTGAAAATGCGCACTATCTTTTTTATTACGAGATAAACTATTCTACATAAAACCTACCATACATTACAGAAAAAAATCTATCTTTGCATCCGTAAGAGTTACCCAAACAAGTAAAGCGATGCAGACCACGGCAATTAGGACGGTTGCCAACTCATTACCCTAAAATGGGATAATTCTTCTAACTCTCTTGATTTCAAAGAGGTATATTCCTTATACAGATTTACGGAAAAAGATTTATCTTTGCAGCGTAAGATTTTCTACATCTTATCACAATAAGGCCTTCGGGCCGAAGGGTAAAACCTATACTCCTGCTTCGGTGGGAGTTTTTTATGGCGTTAAAAGCATTAGAATTTTGATATTAATAGTGGAGCGACTTTTTGAATGGAGTAAAACCTCGAAAATTGCAAGATTTCCATTTGCAGTCAAGCTTATTTGAAGGTCGTTTCTCGGTAGAAGAGGTATGCGTATTGATAAATCTTGGGAAGCTTAGCTTTGTTCTGTAAGTATGCCAAGGGGAGTGGACGCCAAGAGGAGGTGAACTTGACTGCTCATCGGAGTATGCTTTACAAATCTGATATGGTCAATGCTTTTTCTCTGTACTTGTGAGTTTCAGGCACGGACTGCGGCATCAAGCATCTTATCACAGTTTGCAAGAATGAGGGTTTCTCCTGTGAATGACTGGTGATGTGAGGTAAAGTTATCTTGTTTGATAGCTGTTTTAAGCAAAAGGTTGGTGGGTGAGATTTCTTTATAAGAGAAATTCGTTACTTTTGCGTGAGCAGGCGGTTCCTGCTTTATAAAACAGGGGAGAAGATGGAAAACGTGCGGCATGTCAATCATTATGATAACGTGGCGGCTCATGCCACTGTGAAGCGGATGATGGAGCGGCGCGACTGGTTTGAAGTTTATTTCAACATCGACAAGGAGGGGTTTTGCTCCTTTCGTTTAAGGAGTATCCAGCAGGCTCCTTTCGAGTATCAGATAAGCCGGAAGGCTTATGCCTGGGTGCTGGAATATCTGATCCGTGGAAAGTCGGACGATGCGCGGGTTGACCCGACGCAGCCGTTGCATGGCGACGGGGTGCGCGCAGAGGATTTTCGTAAGCTTATGTTTCTGACGTTTATGTCGGAGTTTTCGCGGCTTAAGCTGTGGCTGGGCGGCGGCATTGGCGACAGGCCCGAGAGGTTTACGTCTTATGTGAAGCTGAACTTCGGAGTTATTTATTTTTTCTTTCGCCGCGATGAAAAGCTGTTGGCTTATATGCGAGCGAAAGAGCTTATTTGAAGCACAGCCCCCGGCAAGCATTTTGACGCTTGCCGGGGGCTGTTTGTTGGGGATGTATGTGCAAAGCTGCCAGTGGCCGGTGTGGCTCAGGCTTTGGCTGCTTCCTTTTCGCGGCTTTGCATGTAAAGGCCGTCAATGATGCCGTCGGAAAGGCCGAGTTCGGGTGCATAGATAAACTCGGACTTGATGAGGCGGGCGATGGTGAGGAAAATTTCGCCAGCGGGTACGATAACGTCGGCACGGTCGGGTTTCAGGTTGTATTGTTCCATGCGCTGTTCCACGGTGAGCCCTTTGAGCCCGGCGTGTATCTGTTCGAGCAGTTCGACGGGCATGCGGCGCTGCTGACGTTTCTTTTTCTCAGAGAGACGGTAGAGCTTATTGATGTTTCCTCCCGAACCGATGATGTTCATGCCGGGATACGATTGTCCGAGCTCGGTCATGTCGGTTTTCAGGCGGCTCCATTCGCTTTCGGCCACGGCGTTTTCGAGGATACGCACGGTGCCGATGTTGTACGAACGGCTCACGATGAGCTGCCCGCCGCTCATGAGGTTGATTTCCGTACTGCCGCCGCCCACGTCCACGTAGAGCCAGTTGGCTTTGCTGTTCTCCATGTATTCCAGGTGGTTGTTGTAGACGATTTTGGCCTCTTCCTGTCCGTCGATGATTTCGATGCGTATGCCCGTCTTCTTTTCTATTTCGCGGATGACGTCGGGTCCGTTCTTGGCGTCGCGCATGGCCGATGTGGCGCAGGCGCGATATGCATCGACGCGGTAGATTTTCATGAGTTGTCGGTAGGCTTTCATCAGGCGCACCATGTTGCCGGCACGTTCTTCCGAAATGCGGCCTGAGGCAAACACGTCGAAGCCGAGGCGTAGAGGGACGCGCAGCAGCAGGACCTTGGCCAGATGCGGCGTTGCCTCCTCTTCGTGCGCGTGCTTGATGAGCAGACGTACGGCGTTAGAGCCGATATCGATGGCAGCATAATTGTTGCTGCGGCTTTTTGCTTTGCTGTTTTTTGTCATGGTCGGTGTTTCTTAGGGCCGGGGGCGGCGCGGCGAGTTGATGGGGCCGGCCGCCATCGGCGGCTCAGGCTTCTTGTGTGGCTGCGTCGGCCGGTTGGTTTTCGTTTTCTTCCTTATAGTATTTGTAGAGCGCTTCCTGCGAGCGGAAGAGGGGGGCGTCGCCCGTTTCGGGCAGGGCGTTGCGTCCGCGGCCGTCCACGATGCGTCCCTGCGAGGTGTCGGCCAGGGCATAGTCGACAATGCGCACCATCTCGCCTTTGATTTCCGGGTCGTAGACGGGTGTCACCACTTCCACGCGGTAGTCGAGGTTGCGAGGCATCCAATCGGCCGAGCCGATGAACACTTTTTCCTCGCCGCCGGCTGCAAATACAAAGATACGCGAATGTTCGAGATAGCGGTCGATAATGCCGTTGATTTTTATGTTGTGGCTGATGCCGGGTACGTCGGTCACGAGGGCGCAGTTGCCGCGTACGGAGAGGCGGATGTCGACGCCGGCCTGCGAGGCCTCGTAGAGCTTCGTCACCATGACGGGGTCGGTGATGTGGTTTATCTTGATTTTTATGTATGCCGGCTTGCCCGCCCGTTTGTTGCGTATCTCGTCGTTGATGAGGTGTACGAATTTCGATTTCATCTCGTTGGGCGAAACGAGCAGCTCCTTGAATTTGTAAGGGTTGTAGGGGCGTTCGATAAATTCGAACACGTGCGCCACGTCTTTGACGATTTTCGGGGCGGCCGTCATGAGCATGCAGTCGGTGTAGGTGCGGGCGTTTCCTTCGTGGAAGTTGCCTGTGCCGATGCAGGCGATGTCCGGGCCCTTTTTCATGGTGAGGTGCACGATTTTCGAATGCACTTTAAGTCCCTCGACGCCGAAGATCACCTTGGCCCCGGCCTCTTGCAGGCGTTTCGACCAGTAGATGTTCGACGCTTCGTCGAAGCGGGCCAGCAGCTCGATGACCACCGTCACTTTCTTTCCGTTGCGGGCGGCGCCGATGAGGGCCTTCACCACCTTCGAGTCCTTGGCCAGGCGGTAGAGCGAGATGTTGATGGCCGTCACCTGCTTGCTCACGGCGGCTTCCTGCAAGAGACGGATAAAGCTGTCGAAGCTGTGATAGGGCACATGCAGGAAACGGTCTTTTTCCTGCACGAGCGCCAGCAGGCTTCCCGGCCCGTCCAGGTCTTTTTTGAGCAGAGAGGGCCATGGCTCGTAGCGCAGGTTTTTGTGTCCGCAGTCGGGGAAGCTCATCAGGTCCTTGTGGTTCTGATAGTGGCCGCCCTCCATGACGGTGTCCATGCGTCCGATGTCGAGCTTCTTCAATATGCGGCGCAGCAGGTCGCGGGGCATGTCTTTGTCGTAGATGACGCGCAGCGGCTCGCCGCGTTTGCGCGTTTTGACGCCCTTGGCTATTTTCTGCATCATGCCCGTGCGCAGGTCGTTGTCGATTTCCATCTCGGCGTCGCGGGTAAACTTGAAGGCATAGGCTTCGAACTGCGTGTAGCCCAGCCCTTCGAACACGATGGGGAGCGAGTGGCGCACGACGTCGTCCAGATACATCAGGTAGCTCCGTCCGTCCTTGTCGGGCAGCTGCACAAAGCGGCCGCACGTGTCGACGGGCAGCTCGATGTAGGCATAATCGAAGGCCGCCTTGCAGCCCGGGCGCAGCATCTTCACGCCCAGGTAGATGAAGGCGTCGTTGGCGCTGTCGAAGGCCTTGGTGGCCGAGAACCATATAGGGATGGTGCGGCCGAAAATCTTCTCCTTAAAATATTTATGTACGAAGCGGCTCTGCTCTTCCGTCAGTTCGGCGGGGGTGAGCAGGTAGATGTTTTCGCGCCGCAGGGCTTCCGTCACCTGCTGCACGGCTGTGCTGTATTCGGCGGCATATTGTGCGTTGAGCTTGCCTATTTGCTTGATGACTTTCTTGGCATGGGCGCTCTCTTCGGCCGCGCTGCGGTCCTCACACTCGGCTATGCGGCTCTGCGAGGCCACGCGCACGCGGAAAAACTCGTCCAGATTGTTCGAGTAGATGCCCAAGAATATCATGCGTTCCAGCAGGGGGACGTTTTCGCGGCAGGCTTCCTGCAAGATGCGCCGGTTGAAATACATCCAGCTGATGTCGCGTTCGATGAATGGCTTCTTCTTTCTTTTTTCTGTCATATGTCAAGATGTTTTTATTGTGCATACGGGCGGCGGCGCGGGCCGTCGCCGGGTGTCTGTGGCGGGCGCCGCGGCCCCTCAGGCCAGACCGGCGCGTGCCGCCAGCCCGTAGAGTGGGGCTGCGGCGGCGCGTTCCAGCTCGTCGACGATGCGCGGCCCGGCCGACCTCACCCAGGGGGCAAACGACGGGTCGGGCCGGTGGTCGGCGGCGAAGCGCGTGAGGCGGTCCAGGTCGAAACGCCGGCACACGATGCCCGCACCGCTCAGCGCGGCGTCGTGGGCGTTGCATTCCTGCTCGATGTGGGCCGGCACCATGAGGATGGGCTTGCCCAGCAGCATGGCCTCGCACACCGACTCGAAGCCGGCCGTGCTTGCATAGGCGCGGCAGCCGGCCATCTGCTGCAAAAAGGCGCGGTCGTCCAGCGCGTAGTAGGCGAGCGTCGGGTCCACCCGTTTGACGGGCGGTGCCCCCTTGCGGTCCCAGAAAAAACGCAGGGCCACGTCGGGGTGGGCGCTGTGCCATGCCTCCACGTCGGCGGCAAAGCCGTCGTTCACCATGTATCCATGGATGTAGTTGCCCGCCACCGGCTGCTGGCGCATCACCTCCTCGCGCAGCAGGGGCGGCACGACGGCCAAGCGGTGGCGGCTGTCGTCGGGCATCGGGCGGAACGACAGCGCCAGCCGCCGACAGGCGCCCACCGACGTGAGGCGCGTAAAAAAGTTGAGTCCCCACAGGGCCGCGCGGCTCGTGTGGGGAAACCGGAAGTCGTGGTGGAGAAACAGGTACTGGTGGCCGATGCTGACCTGCGGCACGTCGGGCGGCAGGAACAGATAGGCCAGGCCTGTCACGAGTTCGTAGAAGTTGACCACCAGGTCGGCTCCGCTCTCTTTTATTTGGCGGCGCACGTAGGCCGTGCTGCGGGCGTAGAGCGGCAGGCGTGCCACGTTGTAGAGCACGCTGCCGGCCAGCCGCGAGCGGCGGTTGGCCTGGCCGGGGCGGAAGTTGGGGCTGGCAAACTGGCGGACGGGCGCCCCGATGTTGTCCAGAAAGAACCGGGGCAGGCTGCGCCGCCGGCTCTTGCCCACCAGGACGGCCGTCACCTCGTGGCCGTTTTGCCGGAGCAGGCGTTCCAGCGTGATGGCCTGCGTCAGATGGCCGCGGCCTTCGCCCTGCACGATGAACATCACTTTCATAGGGCGGGCTGCATCTGTTTGTTGGCCGCAGGCACGGCCGTTTCGGTTTCGGCGGGCTCTGTGGCTGTGTAGTAAACGACGTTCCACTGCCCGTCTTCTGTTTCCGTCAGGGCCGAGAGGGTTTCCACCCAGTCGCCCGAGTTGAGGTAGTGGATGCCGTCCACCATTTTGTTTTCCGGGTGGTGTATGTGGCCGCAGATGACGCCGTCACACTGGTGCGAGCGGGCGAAGTCGGCCAGCACGTCTTCAAAGTTGGAGATGTACGAAACGGCGCTCTTGACCTTTTGCTTGATGGCCTGCGAGATGGAAAAATAGGGCTTGCCCCTGCGGGCGCGGTAGCGGTTGTAGAGGCCGTTCATCCAGAGCAGCATCGTATAGCCGGCGTCGCCCAGCTTGGCCACCCACTTCATGTGGCTCGTCACCTTGTCGAAAGCGTCGCCGTGCGTCACGAAATAGCGGCGTCCTGCGCTCTCGATGATGCAGTCGCGCACGACGCTGATGGATGCAAAGCTGAAAGGCACGAGACTGTCGAGGAAATCGTCGTGATTGCCCCGCACGTAGATGATTTCCGTGCTTCTGTTTTCCATCATCTTCATCAGCACTTTGAAAAAGCGTGTGTGTTCGTGTTTCCACCGCCTGATACCCGACTTTTTCAGTTGCCAGCCGTCGATGATGTCGCCGTTCAGGATGAGGCGGTCGCAGTCGACCGTGGCCAGGAAACGGCTCACTTCGTTCACCTTCGAGTGGGTGCTGCCCAGATGTACGTCGGAGATGACGATGGTCTTGTAGTGGGGACGTGCGTCCATGTCTTGTGTTGATCTATGGTCATGCAAATGAACGAAATATCTGTTACAAAAGCATGAAACAGAGCTGAAAAAAGTTTAAACCCACCGCCCTTTCCGCTTTGTTGCGGCGGCGGGGCGGGAGAGGGGAGCAAAACGCGCTTTCCCGCCGGCTCCGAGCGTTATCGCGCCACCTCGCTTGCGCCGGCCGCCGGCATGTCGGTCCGCTCCGTCTGCCGGCAGAAAAAACGGGCGGCAGCGGTCCGCGTGGGAACTGCTGCCGCCCGTCGGGGCCGGCCGTTTATGGGAGGGTGCGGGGCTCAGGCGTAGCTGTGCAGGCCGCCTAGGTAATAGTTGACGCCAAAGTAGGTCATCAGCACCGTCGAAAAGGCTGCCACAACGTACAGATGGTAGCCCCGCGGCGAGCGCAGGAAGGGCAGCGAGGCGTCGTGGAGCGCCACGGCGTAGAAAAGGAACGTGACGAGGGCCCACACCTCCTTGGCGTCCCAGCTCCAATAGCTTCCCCACGAAACGTTGGCCCATATCGCGCCGGTGAAGATGCCTGCCCCGAGCAGGGCCATGGCGGGGTAGAGAAACAGCTGCGAGAGGACGCGGAGCGCCTCGGCCTGGCGGCGGCCGACGGCGCGGTCTTTTCCGAGAGCGGGCACGAGCAGGCCGGCCACGCCGCAGAGGAACGTGAAAGCCAGCAGCGCGAAGCCCATCATCACGAGCGACACGTGGACGCTCAGCAGCGGCGAGGCCAGAACGGGCATCATGGGCGACATTTGCGGATCCATCATGCCGAGCGACGACACCAGCAGGAAAAAGCCCGAAAGCAGCAGGCCGAAGGGGACGAGCAGCCCCACGCGACGGCAGAAAACGAGGGCCACGAGCTGCGTGCACCAGGCCAGCAGCAGCATCGTCTCATAGCCGTTCGACATGGGCACGCGCCCGCTCACGATGCCGCGCAGCACCAGCAGCACGCTGAGCCAGGCCAGCGACAGCGCCAGCAGGCCGACCGATACGTAGCGCACGCCGCGTGCCAGGCGCCGGCCGGCCGGACGGCCCGCCAGCTGCCACAGGGAAAAGGCGAGCATGGCCAGGCCGAACGTCAGGTCCAGGCGCCAGAGCCAGGCCAGAGGGGGCATAGCGTTGTATGCCAGCTCGGCCCGCACGGCGGCGGGGCGGGGCAGCGAGCGCCCGGCGTTTTGCCGCTGAAAGGAAACCATCTGTCCTACGGTGGCTTCGAAGCTGCCGAAGTCGTTCCGCGCGGCCTCGGCATTCAGCCGGTTGAAAGCGTTTCGGACAAACAGCGAGCAGGGCCGCTCCATGCCGGCGGGCAGGGCCTCGGTGGGGGCATACCAGCGCGTGCGGCCGCCGGCCGTGTGCGGGAAGACGCGGAAGAGCGTGCCGCGGCGCAGGGCAAAGACGAGTTGCAGCTTGTCGTCGACCTCGGCAGCCGCCTTGTGCAGCTCGTCGCGCCGGCCCGAGTAGTACTCCATGACCAGCGGGCCGAGCAGATAGCTGCCCCCGCGCCCCGTAAAGAACGTGCGGAACGGCACATACTCGTCGAGCCCCACCAGCTGCCGCAGGGCGCGGCTCTTGACGCGGATGACGGGTTCGGCGTCCCATTCGTCGCTCCAAAACACCCAGCTCAGGAGCACCTGCTCGGCCGTATGTCCGTCGTAAGCGTCGCTGCCGTGTATTTTTCGGGTAAAGTCGAGCGCCAGCGTTTGCAGGGGGCAGATGCGGCCGCCATATTCCACGTAGAGACGGCCCATCTGCGCGGCCGTCGGCTCGGGCAGCACGGTGGCGCCGTGGGCGGCACAGGGCAGGGCCGCCAGAGCCAGCGCTCCCAGGCCGCCGCGCAGCAGCGGGTGGCGCAGCAGGCGGCGGAAGCGGCCGCGCGGGTCGAGCAGCATCCAGAGCAGCGAGACGAACAGCAGGGCATAGCCCGCGTAGGTGACGCCCGTGCCCCACGGGTCGCGGTTGACGGCCAGCACGCTGCCCTTTCCGTCGGCGTCGTACGAGGCCTGATAGAGCCGGGTGGACGCGTGCGTGAAAATGCGGTTCATCGAAACGCGGGCCGGCAGGCTCCTGCCGCCGTCGGTGAGCGTGAGGTGCGAAACGTAGTCGGCGGGGGCGTCGGTGCCCTCGTGGCAGACGATGCGGAACGTGTCGAGGCGCAGCGCAAAGGGCAGGCGGGCTGTGGCGGTGCCGCCCCGGCCGTCGTCGGCGGTGAAGGTGGTGGCGGTTTCGCCCGTGCGCAGATGGACGCTGCCACGGACGGACAGCAGGTGGGTGAGCAGAGCGCCGGCCAGGATGAGCACGAAAGAGGCGTGCAGGGCCACCACCGAGGCCCGGCGCACCCGGCGGCGCACGAGGTAGGCCACGGACGTCAGCGTGAGGGCGGCCCAGAGCAGGGCGAACCAGGCAGAGCCGTAGACGTGGAGGCGGGCGAAGGCCGTGCCGTGAAACTTTTCGACAAACGTGGCGACAGCCATGGCGGTCATGACGAGATAGAGCAGCGAGAAGGCGGTTTTTTTCAACATCTTGAAGCGTTTATGCGTTGAGTTGTGAAAAGGCGGAAGCCTCGTCGGGGCGACGGGGGCTTCCGCCTTACAAAGGTAAGCTTTTCTGCTTAGATGGCGCGGATGAAGGCCACGATGGCGTCGCGGTCGGCCTTAGGCAGGTTGTAGAAGCGCTGCGTGCTCTCGTAGGCGTCGCTGCGGCGGCTGTAGCCGTGCCACATGATGGCCTCGATCTCGTTGCGTGCGCGGCAGTCGTGCATGCGGTCCTCGTGACCTGTGTTTTGCAGCGAAAGACCACGGCCCCAGAGCGGCGTCGTGCGGCACCAGCCCGTGCGCACGTCGTTTTTCATGTCGAGCCGGTGCTGGATAAAGTCGGAGTAGGGCCAGATCACCTGGTGTGCATAGCGCGGAAGCTCTCCCTGACCGGCCACAACGGCGTCGCGCCAGTAGTTGTCGTCGCCCGTGGTCCACGAGGGACGGTGGCAGGTGGCGCAGCCAATCTGGTGGAAAAGCTGCTTACCGCGTTTCACCTCGGCCTTGTCGAGATCGCGGGCCTGCGGAACGGCCAGACCCCGGTGCCATACCATGAATTTGTAGTAGTCGGCGTCGCTCATCTCGTCCTGAAATCCCATTTCATGGTAGCGGGCGTAGGTGGTGGCGTCGTAAGTTTTCGTCAGCGAGAGGGCTTCGAGCACGCGCCGGCTGATGCCCTCTTCCGTGCCGTCGGCATAGAAGGGGTGCAGGGGCGAGAGCGGACTGGCGCCCTGGGCCTGGATGGCTTTTACGACGTCGTCGTTTTCCGACATGGCCTTGGCCCATGCTGCGGTCGAGTAGAAAGCGCGGCGGTCGCTGCGGCTGACGTTCGTGATGTTCCAGATGGCGTTGGCACCCGGCCCGTCCTGCAAGCTGCCACGCGAGAGGGTGTAGGTGAAGCGGCGGATGCGCGGTTCGGGCGTGCCGCCTGCGGCCCACATGGCGTTGTTGGCCGGGCCGTACCAGGCACCGGCGGCCATGTCGCTGCCGTTCCAGAAAGAGGGGTTGAGAGGCAGGCCGAGCGAGGCCTCGTGGCGGTATTGCGCGATGAGCGAATCGTTGTCGATGGCGTCGATGAGGCCCGTTCCGTACATGCCGATGGTCGATTCCAGACGCACCTGGTAGCCTTCGGCGGGCTTCGGGTCGGTGTTGAAGGCCGAGAGCGGGATGCTCACTTCGGGATAGATGAGCTCATACGTCTCGCCGTCGGGGAAGCGGTTGCCGTGCTCGTCGGTGGCCGGGAGCCACTGGATGTCGATCTGCTCCTCGTCGATGGGGGGCAGGAAGGGCGACATGGCCTTCGTCTGCGGCATGCCCGTCACCTCGGTGATGTACGAGTCGGCGGCGTTGGCGGCAACGGCGTTGCCGTTTTCGTTATAGGCCTTGTCGGCGTCCTGACGGTAGATGACGAGCAGGTAGCCGTTGCCGTAGGCGTCGGCGCGGTATTCCGTCTGGCGCCAGCCGTGGCCGTAGGACGGGTGGCATTTCAGGCAGCCGTCGCGCACCCAGGCCGGGCCAAGGCCCGAGAACGGGGCGGAGGCAATGGTAAAGTTGTTCTCAAAGGAGTTTTCGCCGTCCTTGAACGTCTGCGTCATGCCGTTCTGCGTGATCCAGGGCGACTCGTTTTCGTAGCAGCCCTGCTCGTTGGAGGTGGTGCCCAGCTCGCCGCCCGGATACCATTCGGCAGCGGAGAACACGTCGTTGGCTTCGCCGGTTTCGCCGCCGTCGGCGGGAAGCGACGTGGCGATGTCGTCGTCGGAGCAGGCAGACGGCAGCAGGACAAAGGCACCGCCGCAAAGCAGTTTGAAAAAAGTTGAAAGTCTCATAAGCTGAAGTTTTCATAAGCGCCGAAGAGAAGGCGGCCGGACGCCGCCCTCTCCCGGTGACAGAGTTGGAAAAGAAGTTATTGCCGGTTGCTGTTGATGTAGTTGTTGGCTTCGGTGAGGGCAGCCGAGAGCTCGGCGCAGGCGTCGATGGCTTCCCGGCCGGAGCGTCCGCCGTCGACGGCGGAAGGCCCGGCGTTGATGTAGTCGACAAAGGCTCCGTTGCCGTTGATGGCCATGATTTTTGCCTTGGCGTTGGCTATGGCCGTTTCGACCCGCTTATTGATGTCGGGATTATAGCGCTCGAAATAGGCGTGGAACGACTTGTCGAGGTTGCGGGCTTCGGGGCGGCCGCCCATCCATACGTTTTCGATGCTGCGTATGTTGTTGCAGAAGTCGGTTTTCGACTGATGGCTGTAAGGCGACTCGATATAGGCGGGATCGGCCCCGGAGAAGGGGTTGTTAATCTTCGTATTGCCCACTTCGTCGCAGATACCGAGCGCACCCTTGCCGCCGACGAGCACGGCAGCCACGGCGTCTTTCACGGAACGGTAGGAACTCTGCGCGCTGCCGGCGTTAACCATGTTGTCGCCGTAAGACCAGCCGCTGTCCATCGAATAGTTCATCTCGAAGCGGTCGAGCACGGAGCGGTGGGCGTCGGCGGCGTTGTGGTTCCATGAGAGCTCCATCTGGAACACGCTGTTGCGCAAGTCGCCGGCTACGGCCGTGGCATAGACCAGCTCGGAATAGCCGTTGACAGAGGTAAAGTCGTTGCCGTCTTTGTTCCACGTGTCGTAGGCGTTGGCGTTGAGCTCGGCCCCGCGCCGCGGGGCACCGTCGCGGAAGAGGATAAACTCAATGCCGTGGAAGCCGTAGAGGTTGTTGCCGAGCGTGGCGGTGGTGTTGCCGATGGCAGCGTCTTCGGCGTCTTGGTCGCCGTTTTCGAAGTCGAGCGGGTTGAGCATTTTCGGGCTGGTGAGCAGATTATTCAGCTGGTTGAGGTCGAGCGGCCACGAGTCGATGTGCGGGTCGATGCCGAAATGGTCGGCTGCGCCGAGAAGAAAGGCTTCGCTGAGTTCGTAATTGGCCCGTGCGTCAAGGAAGATCTCGCACGCCTCGGCCACCATGGCGTCGGTGACGGCGTTGTTGCGCGAAGCGGCTTTCATTTCCTTGAGTTTTTCAAAGAGCAGGTCACAGCTGTCGGCCAGGGCCGTGTACGTAGGATTGATGGTACCGTTTACGTCCTGGGCCAGAATTTCCTGAAGCATCAGTTCGTTGTCGGTGAGCGACGTTCCGGTTCCGCTGCCGGTGGTATCGTCGTCGCTGCATGAGGCGAAACCGCATGCCAGGCAGGTGCCCATGAGGGCAGCCGGCAAAATCTTGAAAAGACTTTTCATGGGATGTTTGTTGTTTATGAATGAATAATGTTGGTGTGCTTATTTGGTGAAAAAGCCTTGGTAGGCAATGCCAAGCGATACGGAGGGCTCGTTGTTGTAAGGCGATTTGAGAAAGCGGTGGGAGTATTCCGCCTTGACGGCAATCTCGGGAATGGGAAAGTAGTTGAGGCCGACGGCCATGCGGTTCTTGGCCGTGTAGGCGAAATCGAGCTGTTTCTCTTCGTCGCGGATGTACGGATTGTAGTATTCGTAGCGGCCGAAAACGTAAAGCTGCTGCCGGCGTTCACGGAGCTTGCCAATTTGCGAGAATACGTCGTAGCCGGCTTCGATGCCGTAGGCAATGGCTGCTTCGCCCACCTCGGAAGTGTTGTAGGGGCTCGACGTGCTTTGCCCGCCTTTCAGCGATTTTATTTCGGCCGCGTCGCTCAGATGGCCATAGTCGAAATTGCCACGCACAATCCAGTTGTGTGCATCGTAGGTGAAGTCGAAAGAGCCGATGGCGACCGCACCTTTCAGGTTGGCTGCCAAACCATTGGCGTCGCGTGTCAGGCTGTTGTCGATGCTGTGGCCGTAGTAACCGCTGACGGCCATGCGCAGTCCGGGGACGGAATAGTTGTCTACGCGGGCAGCAACGGCATATTTATTGGCTACTTTGAATTCGAACATCGAGGCAGAGCCGTCCTTGATCCAGTTTTCGCGTGAAAAGTTGAGCGCATCAAGGCCCGGAAGCAGCTGAACCTCGTACCGCCAGTGCTTGGTGCGTCCCCACAGGCTGATACCCGTTTCGTGCCAGGTACAGGGCATAATGGTGGCTTCACCTTCGGGGCGGTACACGGTGAAGAAGTTGAGCGGCTCGTGATGAGCGTTCGTCAGGCCGACAGGAACGACGATGTGGCCGAGACGGACGTTGAATTGCTTGCAAAAGGATTTCTCCAACCAGAATTGTTCCAGTTCCACTTCGCCGCCACGCTCTACTTCGCTTTCCCATTCTCCTCCTTCCGAGTATTCTTTTTCAACGGCCGAGCCGGTTCCAAGGTGCTCAAATTCGATTTCGCTCGACATCTTCCAGCCTTTCCCAAAATCGTAAGAGAGATAAATGACGGCGTGGGGCACGTCGAAACGCCCGTGGCTCGGGTCGTTCTTGTAGCGCCCGGGATTGGAGTAGCGATAAACGTTGTCGCTGAAAAATTCTCGCGTGTAGGCAACTTCGCCATACCCGCCAATTTGAAAACGTGAACTTTTCTCGCGGATTTCCTCGTCATGCGTTTGGCTCCACCCGGCCAAAGGCAACAGCAGTAAGCCGGACAAAAGAATTTTACTCGGATTCATGATGATTTAGTTGGTATTTCCAGTTCTTTGTCGTTTGGTTACTTGTCTTTCTCTCAGGGTTGCGGCTCCTTCGTGAAGCGGTGCCTGAAATACGGTGCAAAAGTATCGAGCCTGAAAAACTCTTGCAATACCTAAAAATGTGTATTCTGAATGCCCGCTTGGGCTTATTCTTCTCCCCATTTATGGGGATGACGCGGATAGGCCGTTATTTTCCGAAATAACGCTCCTATATATAATAAGGTGTAGGCAGCTCTCGCCCGTCATACTGCTTAGGCCTTTTTGAAGCTCTTTGCGCCCGTTTATTCCAGTGGATAGAAACATGGGAAGTAACGTGAAAAAGCGCAGTTACTTGACTTTTGCAACTTTCTGCGCGAAAAAATATACGAAGAGGCTGAATATGCAATTATCTGGATATTAAATCATTGTAAAGAAACGCCAACAAAACAAAGAAAAAAGTTTGAAAAATATTTGCCGAGATGTTTGGAGCGTAAGAATATTCGCTGTACTTTTGCACTCGCTTTCGGGAACGAACGAGTTCTGAACAAAGCGAAACGATCTTTGAAAATATTTCCATAAACTTTCAGTAAAGTAGCACAATGAGTAGGGATTTTACCGTCGCAAGGCGGTGAGTTCTCAACAAGCGCAAGAAAGCTCTGATACCTTTAGGTAATATGAGTTTTTCATAATCGAAGCGCCCGTCAAGGAAAAAAGAAAAATCAAGATATACAATGGAGAGTTTGATCCTGGCTCAGGATGAACGCTAGCTACAGGCTTAACACATGC
>CASFRV010000026.1 GCA_949297215.1 uncultured Bacteroidales bacterium
TTCCTTTCCGCAGGTTCGCCTGCGGCTCACCCGCGGTTATAGAAAGTTCGCCCCCGATGGGGGCGCAGGCCTCGCAGTGTAATTGGGTGTCGCGGGTGAACATCCCCCGCGGGCGGGGCATGCCTGTTTTGCACGAGGCCGCCGGCCCCATGGGGGCCGCACTACTCTATAACCGCGGGTAAGCGCAGCGCGCCCGCGGTAGGCACGCACCCCACCATGTCGGCCCCAAGGGGGGCGAACGCCCGCGAGGCCCACCGGACACGACGGCACAGCGCAGCATGCGCGAGCGTACATCATCACCTGTGTTGGACCCCCTTGGGGCCCACATCTTCACGCAGTTCCTTTCCGCGGGCGCGCTGCGCTTACCCGCGGTTATAGAATAGTTCGACCCCTTCGGGGCCGGCAGCCTCACCATATCGTCACGACGTGAGCCATCCGGGGACGTGAGCGGCGCGAAGAATCGCGTCGCTACGCAGCGGGCAGCCAGCCTCCGCACGCGAAACGCGCGCCCGGTCGACCTTCTATATTTTTTTCGCGGTGTAACACATTCTTAATTGAAATAATTTGGCCGAAACACCACATTTTTTTATTTTTGCATAGAGAAAGACGGGAACGAAGCCGCCCGAACCTGAAAAACCAAGCGGCCGCCCACATCCGTTCACCGCCGTTCCGCACGGGCACAACCCAACGTCCGCTCAGCCATGCGCCCCTGCATCCTTGATGAAGCATGAAAAACTTATACCAACAGCCATGAAGGAAAGTTTCTATACCTATCGGCTCGAAGAGAATGGCTATCTCTTCCTCTATAACGCCGCCACCGACCAAGTGATGGCCCTGCTCCCGCAAGTGGCCACCCTCTACAAAGCTGCGGCCGACCGGCCCGAAAGCTTGGCCGACCGCCACCCCGAACTCTACGACAGCCTGTGCTCAGGCGGCTTCTTCGTGGCCGACGATGCCAACGAGCCCGCCGCCTTCATCGCCTCGCTCGAAGAGCGCGAACGCGCCGACCGCAGCTTCGGCATCATCGTCAACCCCACGCTCCGCTGCAACCTGCGCTGCTGGTACTGCTACGAAAAACACGACCACCTCACCGACATGCCCCAAGCCGTACGCGAGTCCGTCTGCCGCCTCGTCGACCGCGTGGCCGCCGACGGCAGGCACGACCGGCTCAACCTCTCGTTCTTTGGCGGCGAGCCCCTGCTGCCGTTTGCCGACGTCGTGCGCCCCATCCTGCACCACACGGCCGATGCCTGCGCCCGCCACGGGCTGACGGCCACCTACCACTTCACGACGAACGCCTCGCTGCTCGACGACGCCCTCATCGACGAACTGGCCCCCTACGGTGCCTCGTTTCAAATCACCCTCGACGGCAACGAGGCCGTCCACGACCGCGTCAAGCGGACGGAGGCAGGCGAGCCCACCTACCACACCGTAGTGAGCCACATCCGCCGGGCATTGGCACGGGGCCTCTACGTCACGGTGCGCTTCAACTATACAGCCCGCTTCCTCCCGTCGTTCATCGACGTCCTCGCCGATTTCAAGGACTGCACCGAGGCCGAGCGCCGCCTGCTCAGCTTCGACTTCCAGCGCGTGTGGCAGGACAACGCAGGCAACCCCGACGAGGTGAACGCCCGCGTCGCGGAAATGGCCGCCCGCTTTGAGGAGGCAGGCTTTCGGGCCGGTGCCGAATCCACCCATCTCACGCCTTTCTGCTACGCCGACAGCCGCAACCACGTCGTGGTCAACTACGACGGACGCCTCTTCAAGTGTACCGCCCGCGACTTTACGCCCGAACGGGCCGAGGGCCGTCTGCTGCCCGACGGCCGCATCGAGACCAACGAGCGCTACGCCCGGCGCATGGACGTCCGCGCGGGCAACGCCGCGTGCCGCGCCTGCCGCGTCTTCCCGCTCTGTCACGGCGGCTGCTCGCAGATGAAGCTCGAATACGAAGGTACGGGGTGCCTCAAAGGCTACTCGGAGGAACGCAAGGAAGAGATGCTGCGCGGCCGCCTGCTCTACGTGGCCGAGAAAACGCGCGACGCCCGACGGCGCGAACAACAGAAAAACACCGAAAGACCTTAGCCCCTCACCACTGCCGACGCCATGAAAGCCACTGCCTCCTCTCCGCCCCTCGTCACCGTAGCCCTGCCCGTTTACAACGCCGCACGCTGGCTGCGCGAGTGCATCGACAGCGTGCTCTCGCAGACGTTCACCTGCTTTGAGCTCCTCGTGGCCGACGACGGCTCCACCGACGAGGGGCCCGACATCGTGCGCTCGTATGCCGACCCGCGCATCCGCCTCGTCACGGGCCGCCACGACTACATCGCCACGCTCAACCGTCTCATCGACGAGGCCCGCGGCCGCTACATCGCCCGCATGGACGCCGACGACGTCATGCTGCCCCGGCGCCTCGAATGGCAATACGAATACATGGAGGCCCACCCGGAAGTGAGCGTGCTCGGCGGCGGCGTGGAGCGCATCGGCGCGGCCTCGGGCACCCTCATGCTGCCCGAACGGGTGAGCCTGCACGACCTTGTCGACCGCTGCTGCGTGGCCCACCCCACCGTCATGCTCCGCCGCGCCGACCTTGTGCGCCACGGCCTGCGCTACGAGGCCGCCTACGTCTGGGCCGAGGACTACCGCCTGTGGGTCGAGGCCCTCAAGCACGGTCTGCGCGTGCGCAACCTGCAACGCGTCGTCCTGCGCTACCGCTGCCACGACGCCCAGGTGAGCACCACGCGCCACGCCCGCCAGCAGGAACTTTCGGCCGCCATCCGCGACGACGCCATGCGCTGGCTCCGCGCCACCGAGGCCGCCGTCGCTGCCGAACGGCCCGCTCCGGTGCCGAGCCCAAGGAAGCTCACCGTCGTCATCCCCTTCCTCAACGAGGGCGAAGAGGTGGGCCGCACCGTGCGCAGTGCCCTCGACACGGCCCGCGGCCGCGTCGAGGTGGTCGTCGTCAACGACGACTCCGACGACGGCTACGACTACGAGGCCGACCTGGCCGGGCTGCCCGTCACCTACGTGCGCAACCGCTACCGCATCGGGGCAGCCGCCTCGAAGGAAAAGGGCGTGCAGTGCGTCGCCACGCCCTACTTCCTGCTGCTCGACGCCCACATGCGCTTCTACGACGACCGCTGGTCCGACCGCATCGTCAGCGAGCTCGAAGCCGACGACCGCCGGCTGCTCTGCTGCCAGACCAAGGTGCTCCACAAGGAGGGCGACGGCCGCGTCCACGAGGTCGACTCGCGCCTGACCCGCGGGGCCTACGCCCTCTTCGAGCGCGACGAATACATCCCCGGCATCCGCTGGAACACGTGGCCCGCCGCGGCCGCCCTGCCCGGCAACGACGTGGCCTGCGTGCTCGGGGCGGGCTATGCCGCCAGCCGCCGCTACTGGAACCGCCTGCACGGCCTCGAAGGCCTCATCCACTACGGCTGCGAGGAGGCCTACATCAGCCTTAAAACGTGGCTCGAGGGCGGACGCTGCCGCCTGCTGTCCGACGTCGTCGTGGGCCACATCTACCGCACCTCGCCGCCCTACCGCATCAACAGCCCGGCCATGCACTACAACAACCTGCTCATCAGCGAAACGCTCTTTCCCACCTCGCTGCGCTGCTGGGCCAACGCCGCGGCCTTCCGCAAGAGCCGCAGCGTCTATGCCGGCATACGCTTCCGCATGGGCTACGCCCGCGAGGAAGTGGCCCGCCTGCGCGCCGCCTACCGCGACATGGCCCGGCGCAGCTTTGCCGACGTGCTGGCCCTCAACGACATCGTGACGCCCGAAAAGGCCGCTGCGGCCCGCGACATGGCGGCCCGCCTGCCCGACATCGCGCGTGCCCTCACCGCCGGGCCGCGCTCCGACCTCTCGCTGTGGGAGGGCGAGGCGGCCCGCCTCCTGGCCCTGGCCGAGTATGCAGCCTATACCGACGATGCCTCGGCGGGCGACGCGGCCGGCCACCTGCTCGACCGCATCGGCCGGGGCTTGCAGGGCGAGCTGCCCGTCAGCCTGGCCCACGGCCTCTGCGGCATCGGCTGGGCCCTGCTCTATCTCGTAAGAAACGGCCTCGCCGCCGATGGTTTCGAGAGCGAGCTGTGCCTCGTCGACCGCCTCGTGCAGGAGCGCTCGCCCCTGCGCACGGCCGACCTCTCGCTTGCCACGGGGCTGGGCGGCGTCCTGTGCTACGTCGTGAACCGCCTGGCCCACAGCCGCCTTCGCTCCGGCGACACGACGGCCGCCCCCTTCGACGCCGCCTATCTCGACGAGCTGGATGCCGCGGCCCGGCGCATGCTCGACGCCACAAGCTGCTTTCGCTGCCACAGCTTCGCCTTGCAATTTCTCAGCCGCAACGAGCCTGATTGGGTCATCCTGCCCCCGCAGCTCGAAGACGTCGCCGACCTGCCCACGTTCCTGCCCAAGGACGCCGCCTACTGGCAAAACGGTCTGACCCACCTCGACGGCTACGCCATCCACTTGGTGCGGACGCTCAAGAACATCAAGGAAAAAGGCTATATCTCATAATTTTCACTCCCATTTTATTTTAAACAGCATGTTATACAAAAAGACAAAATTGATGGCGCTCTGCGAAGAACTTGCAACGCCTGTCACCCAAGACGGAGAGTTCCATCTGAAAGGTGGATTTGGAAGCAACAGCGGGCCGGTAACGGTCGTTCGCTTAGAGAATTACCTATGTAAAAACGGCGATTGCATAAACCCTCGGTGCATCAACTATGCATGCACCGACACTATTTGCGTAAATGAAGATTGCATCCATGCAACATTACCCGTCACTTCGACCGAAAAGCCCACTTCGGAACTTTCAGAAAAGCCCTCTAAAGAAAGCAATGGGATTCCCATGCCAGGCTTCCTCATTTAATTCAAGCTTTGCAAACTCTCAATCTAAAATACTTAGCCATCTCGGCACAACTCACCCCACTCTACTAACAACAAGCTATAATGCCATTGGCACAATTTCTAATTTAAAATTTAAACGTTATGATTAAAAAAAAGAGTAAGCTCATGGCGCTCTGCGAGGAGCTCGCGACGCCTGTCACCCAAGACGGTGAATTTCTGCTGAAAGGTGGATTTGGTACCGGTAGTGGACCTGTTGTAACTGTTCGCCCCACCAACACTGGATGCAATAACGAAGGCTGTTCCAACACAGGATGCAAGAACGTTGGATGCAGTGACGTTTTTTGCTCTAACACGGATTGCGAAAATGTCACTCTGGAAGTAGAAATCATCTCCTCGGAAGAAAGTGGAAGCACAAAGGAAGAAAAAGGTTTAATCAACTGCGGCTTCCTTTCGTAACCCTATTCTGACAGCTCTTTCTCGCCTCATGATTACTCAGAGGCGAGAGAGAGCTGTTTCATTCTATCTATTAATTAAAAACTTCACCATGAAACGTAACCTCCTTATCCCTGTTATCGCACTTTCCTTGGCCTGCTCTTCTGCCGCGCAGGCGCAATCGCCCGTAGAGTCGGAAGAATATCCTTACAAAATCAGTTGCGAAGTGTTCGACAGCTTCACCCACGAAGGCGTCATCGGCTGCAAAGCAGAACTGCTGCGCTCCGACAGCACCTACATCTGCGACGGAACATATTACGACAAGGGACGGCGCAGCACAATAATGGGCGGCTGGCGCGTACAATCCCTCGCCCATTTCTATTTGGCCTCCAAGGAGCCGGCCGACTATATCGTGCGCATATCGAAAGAAGGTTACGAAACAGCCTACATGCCCATTCGCACACGCTTTGTCAGAGGTATGAAATATTTTAGCGGGCCAAAAATCTACCTACACAAGGTGCAGAAGAAAACGCAAGACCGACAACTGGGCGAGGCCGTCGTGCGGGCCACGAAAATCAAGATGGTGATGCGCGGCGACACCGTGGTGTACAACGCCGATGCCTTTCAGTTGGCACAAGGGTCGATGCTCGACGCCCTCATCGAGCGCCTGCCGGGCGTCAGGCTGGACGACAACGGCGTCATCACCGTGAACGGGCGGCGCGTGGAGAGCCTGCTCGTGAACGGGCGCGACTTTTTCCGCGGCGACCCCTCGGTGGCCCTCAACAACCTGCCCTCGTACATGGTGGACAAGGTGAAGGTGTACGAACGGAAGTCGGCCTACGACGAATTCTCAGGCCGAGAATCGGCCATAAAGCCCCTCGTGATGGACGTCAACCTGAAAAAGGAATACTCCGTGGGCTGGGTGGCCAACGCCGAAGCGGCATACGGCACCGAAGATCGCTATCTGGGCCGCCTCTTCGCTCTGGGCTTCACGCCAAAAACGCACACGGCCCTCTACGGCAACCTGAACAACACGAACGACTCGCGCCGGCCGGGGCGAACGGGCGAGTGGACGCCGGCGGCCATCCCCAACGGGCAGCAGGCAGCCAAGACGGCGGGCGGAGAATTCATTTACCAAAACCCCGCGACACGGAACTTCTGGGGAT
This sequence comes from uncultured Bacteroidales bacterium, assembly GCA_949297215.1. Lineage (GTDB taxonomy): Bacteria > Bacteroidota > Bacteroidia > Bacteroidales > Bacteroidaceae > Alloprevotella. The sequence continues at coordinate 6,453 of CASFRV010000026.1, forward strand.
CGAACTTTGAATTTTCCCACACAGACAACACCACCATCGCCCGCACGAACCGCGAGACGTTCCTGCCCGAGGGACACACCTACGGCCTCTCGGAAAACGCGGGCGACAACTGCGCCACCAACCTGTACACCACCCATTCTTTCCAATTTCAGAAAGACGACATTCTTAGCACGGGCTCAGCCATCTTCAACTTCGACCGCAACCGCTACACCTCGACGGGACGCTCGGGCACGTGGAACACCGACCCGTGGACGATGAGCCGTGAGGGGCTGCTCGACAGTCTCTTCTCGGCCGACGCTTCGAACCTGCTGCGCAGCCTGGCCGTCAACCGCCTGCGGCAAGACTATCTGTCGCGCGGAAAGGGGTGGAGCGTCAGTTTCGACAATCTGTCCTTCTCCTTCCGCCCTTTCATGGATAAAGGCATCGGCGACCTTTTCGAGGTCAGGGGAACGTTTGGCTACGACCACCGCGAAAGCGAAACGTTCGACCAATACCGGCTGGACTATCCCGCCCGCCCGGGCAGCACGCCCGACCTGCGCAACCGCTACCGCAACAGCCCCTCGCGCAGCTACAACTATGCGTTCTCCGGCCACTACACGGGATGGTTCCGAAACATCGCGCTCAGTCTGGAATACAGCTACGCCCAACGGTATGCCTCGGGCGGGAAAGACCTGTACCGCCTCGACCGGCTGGCCGGGTGGGAGCCCGGTGGCGAGAACGGACTGGGGCTGCTGCCATCGACCGTAGAAATGGAAACCGCACAGGACTTCGACAACAGTGCCTGGCGCGAGCAATGGACGAAAGACCACCAAGTGCAGGTACAGCTCTCCCACTCGGTTCAAGTGCGCTCGTCCGTGCTCAGCTGGGAACTCTACCTGCCCGTGACATTTCGCGAAGACCACATGGACTACCGCCGCGGCAGCGAACTCAACCCGGCACGCTACTTGACGGCCGACCGGCGGCGGAAGAGAACGCTGTTCCAACCACGCCTGAACTTCTCCGAGTTTCATACATCGAAGCACGGACGACGCATCACGTTCCTGCTTGACGCCTCGCACACGCAGGCACCTGCCGACCAACTGTACCTGCTGGGCTATACAGACGACAGCGACCCGCTCAACATCAGCCATGGCAACCCCGGCTTGAAGGACACGCGGCAAACGTATGCCAAGTTTACCTTTCAAGCCTCGGAAAGAAACAAAGGAACCATCGGCGGCAACGTGAACTACCGCCTGACCACCGACGCCATCGCCATGGGGCGTACCTACGACCCCGCGACGGGCGCCTACACCACGCGGCCCGAAAACGTCAACGGCAACTGGCAGCTCTGGGGCGACCTGAGTTGGGTACGCTCCTTCGGCGAGCAAAAGCGTTTCACCTTTGACAGCCACACCGACTACAACTACCACAACAGCGTGGACCTGACGGGCGTGGAGGGCTCGACTGCACCGATGCGCAGCACCGTGCGCAACCTGTGGCTGGGCGAGACGCTCCGCCTGGAATACAGCCGCGAGAAATGGCGCGCAGGCATCAAGGCCCACGCCAACTGGACGCACGCCACCAGCGCACGCCCGGGCTTTGAGACCGTCGACGCCGTGGACTATAACTTCGCCCTCACCGGCCGCATCGAGCTGCCCGGAGGCGTGGGCTTCGACACCGACCTGACGCTCTACAGCCGCCGAGGATACGAAGACCGCACGCTCAACACCGACGACCTCGTGTGGAACGCACGACTCTCGAAGAGCATTCTGGGAGGCAGCCTCACCTTCATCGTCGACGGCTTCGACATCCTCGGCCAGCTCTCGGGCGTGACGCGCAGCCTCAACGCGCAGGGACGCACCGAGACGTTCCGCAACGTGCTGCCCAGCTACTTCATGGCCCACGTCGTCTACCGGCTCAACATCAAGCCAAAGAAAGACCGCAATTAAATAAAAGACACGACAGAACCAACCGATGAAATTCACCCGCCAATTCGACCGCATGGACTGCGGCCCGGCCTGCATCCGCATGGTGGCTTCGCACTATGGCAAGGACTACCCGCTGTCGTACCTGCGCTCGCTCTCCCACCTGACGCGCGAAGGCGTGAGCGTGGCAGGCATCCGCGACGCCTTGGGAAGCATCGGAATGGAAAGCGCCACGTTTCGCCTGACGACAGAGCAGCTGAGCGAAAAATGTCCGCTGCCAGCCATCCTCCATTGGGAACAGAACCATTTCGTCGTGCTCACGGCCGTAAAGCGCAACCGGTTGACAGGCCGCCGGCGCTTCCACGTGGCCGACCCGGCCTACGGGCGTCACGCCTTCACCGAAGACGACTTCTGCCGCCACTGGCTGAGCGGCGACAAAGGGGTCGTTATCGCCCTGGAGCCCACAGACGACTTCCACACGCGCAAGCCCGTGAAGGAAAAACACAGCTTCGTACGCTTCGCACGGCGCTATGTGTGGCCCTACCGCGTCGAGATGTCGCAAACGGCCTTCGGCATGCTGGCGGGCATCGTGCTCTCGCTCGTGACGCCCTTTCTCACGCAGGCTATGGTGGACGACGGCATCGGCATGCGCGACTTGGGCCTCATCGGCAACCTGCTGCTGGCACAGATTTTCCTCTTCCTCGGCTCGTTCGCCATGGGCCTCATCGGCAGCTGGGTGACACTCTACACGGGAACGCGCATCAACATCGACATCCTGAACGACTACTTGACAAAGCTGCTGCGCCTGCCCATGACGTTCTTCGACACGAAAAGCATCGGCGACTACCAGCAACGGCTGGGCGACCACGGCCGGCTGCAAAACTTCGTGACGCAGGGCTCGCTGCAAACGTTCTTCTCGCTGCTCTCGGGCCCCGTGCTGCTGGCAGTCATCGGCTTTTACAGCCCAGTCATCCTGGGTGCCTATCTGCTGCTGACGGCGCTGAGCGCCGCGTGGATGGCCTACTTTTTCCGACGGAGAAAGGCGCTCGACTATGAGCAGTTCCGCCTGAGCGCCGAGAACCAGAACAAGCTGTACGAACTCATGTCGGGCATCACCGACATCAAGCTCAACGCCTACGACGACTATAAAATGCAGGAGTGGCGCATGATGCAGGAACGCCTCTACCACATGAATCAAAAGACGTTGCGGCTGTCGCAAGTGCAGAACACGGGCTACACACTCATCGGGCAGGTGAGGAACATCCTCATCACCTTCTGGATAGCCGCGCAGGTGGTGGACGGCAACCTGACGCTGGGCATGATGATGAGCATATCGAACATTATCGGCCAGGTGAACGGCCCGCTCTCGCAGCTCATCGGCTTCCTCGGGCAGTTCCAAGACGCCAAAATCAGCCTCGAACGCTCGGAGGAAGTCCACCTGTGCCGCGAAGAAGACACGCCCGGCCTCGTCGACGTGCCCTCAGACGCCGCCCGCCCCATTCGTCTGGAAAACGTGACGTTCCGCTACACGGGCAGCATCGGACGGGCCGCGCTCGAAAACGTCTCTCTCGACATACCCGCCGGGAAAACCACGGCCATCGTGGGCGAGAGCGGTAGCGGCAAGACCACCCTGATGAAGCTGCTCCTTAAATTCTACGCCCCCACCGAGGGACGCATCACGCTGGACGGCCGGGACTTGCAAGAATACCGCGCCCGCTCCATGAGGCAGGCGGCAGGCATCGTGATGCAGGACAACTTTGTCTTTTCCGACACCATACGCCGCAACATCGAGCTGGGCGAGACCGACGACCCGGCGCAGCTCGACCGCGCCATAGGGGCCGCCTGCCTGAAAAGCTACGTCGAGGGACTGCCGTTGGGCGTCGAAACGAAAATAGGCAACGAGGGAATGGGCCTGAGCGGCGGCGAGAAACAACGCATCATGATAGCCCGCGCCATCTACAAGCGTCCCCTCTACATGATGCTCGACGAGGCCACCAGCTCGCTCGACGCCGAAAACGAACGCCACATCACGGAAAATCTGAACCACCTGTTCCACGGACGCACAATGGTGGTCATCGCTCACCGCCTTTCAACCGTGAAGCGTGCCGACCAGATCGTCGTGCTCCGTCAAGGCCACGTGGTGGAAACGGGCACGCACGAAACGCTCGTGGCTGCCCGCGGCTACTATTACGAACTCATCAAAAACCAGCTCGAACTGGCCGACGAGCGCTGAACAGCCCGCCGGCCGCACACACCCCACCATGAAACGCTCATCCCACTTCGTCATACGCTACGGACTGCTGCTTACCATGCTCATTCTCTTCGGCGGCATCCTTATAATATTAGACCGTTTCGAAATAAGACAGCGCACAGCCGTCGACCTCATCGTACGCGACGGCCACTGCACGGCCTACATCGCCCGCACCGATGGCAACAGCATCGTTCCGGGCGACACGCTACACCTGCACCGGGGCAGCCAGGAGCAAACTTTCGTCGTGGAGCAAATCGCCCATGAGCCGTCGTACGTCGTGGCCCGCTTGCACCCGACGGGAGAAAGCGCGGCAGCAGCACAATTTTTAGGCCCCGACTCGAAAACGACCGTCTATCTCTACACCCATAGCGTCAAACTGCGCCATTTGGTATTCAAGAAGTTGTAGCTCCGCGCCCCCGCCGGAGGGCCCGCGGCAGTCCTCCGGCAGGGGCGCAAGAGAGAAGGAGAGACTTGTGAAAATCAAAAAAAATTAAGACCTTTGCAGTTCGCTACACGCTTTGCCGGGCCGACAGCCTCACGCCCCTGCCGCCCGGCCTCACCCGCCGCAGCTCATGAACCCGACCGCAGAAGACAAATGGGGCCACTGCCTCAAGCACATACAGGAAGAACTGCCCGACCAGGCCTTTAAGACCTGGTTTGCCCCGTTGCGTTTCGCCGGGCTCGACGGGCAGCTGCTTACGCTGTGCGCCCCGAGCCGCTACGTGTGCGAGTTTATCGAAGAGCACTACCTGGCCCCGCTCCACAGAGCCATCGCCGCCGAGTTTGGCGAAGGCATCCGCCTGCAATACAGCCTGAAAGAAGAGCCGAAGCCCGAACCCGACGAACGGAAAGCGCAGGAAAAGCCGCAACAGGGGCTGCCGGGCAAGCCGGGCCCCGCCCCGCTGAACCCGCAGCTCAACACGAGCTATACGTTCGACACGTTCGTCGAGGGGCGCAGCAACAAGCTGGCGCGCAGCGTGGCGCTGGCCATTGCCGAGCGGCCGGGGCAAGTGACGTTCAACCCGCTGTTTCTCTACGGCCCCTCGGGCGTGGGCAAGACGCACCTGGTGAACGCCATCGGCGTGCGCATCCGCGAGCTCTTCCCCCGGATGAGGGTGCTCTTCGTCTCGGCCCATCTCTTCAAGACGCAGTACACCGACTCGATCATCCGCAACAAGTTCAACGATTTCATCAGCTTTTACCAGACGATCGACGTACTCATCATCGACGACATCCAAGAGCTCACCACAGCCAAGACACAGCAGGCCTTTTTCCACATATTCAATCATTTGCAGCAGAACCGCCGTCAGCTCATCATCACGTGCGACCGCCCGCCCGTCCTGTTCGAAGGCATCGAGGAGCGCATGCTCACGCGCTTCAAGTGGGGCATGGTGGCCGAGATCGAGCGCCCCGACATCGAGCTGCGGCGCGACATCCTTTTCTCGAAGATAAAGCGCGACGGCCTCTCCATCCCCGACGACGTGGTGCAGTATATCGCCCAGAACGTGAGCGACAGCGTGCGCGATCTGGAAGGCATCATCAACTCCATCATGGCCTATTCCGTCGTCTACAACTGCGACGTCGACCTGCCCCTCACGGCGCGCGTCGTGGCCCGCTGCGTCAACCTGGAAAAGAAGGAGCTCACGCTCGACGACATCGTGCGAAAGGTCTGTGCCCACTATGGCGTGAAGCAGCGCGACCTGCTCTCGAAAAGCCGCAGGCAGGGCATCGTGCAGGCCCGGCAGCTGGCCATGTATCTGAGCCACAAATACACCGATCTGTCCCTTTCGCAAATAGGCAGGCGCATCGGCGGCCGCGACCATTCCACCGTGCTCCACTCGTGCGCCCAGGTGGAGCGCCGCGTGGCCACCGACAAGGGGTTCCGCCGCGAGATGGAGGAACTGGAATGTGCTCTTAAAAAATAAGGCGAAAGGCTGCTTTCGCCCTTCTCTCTCATCATGACACCACAAGAAGCCCTGAAAAAATATTTCGGCTACGACGGCTTCCGCCCCATGCAGGAAGACGTGGTGCGCTCGGTGCTCTCCGGGCGCGACAGCCTCGTGCTGATGCCCACCGGGGGCGGCAAGAGCATCTGCTACCAGGTGCCGGCCCTCGTCATGCCGGGCACGGCAGTCGTTATCTCGCCGCTCATCTCGCTCATGAAAGACCAGGTGGACGGCCTGCGGGCCGCCGGCGTGCCCGCCGCCGCGCTCAACAGCACGCTCACCCCGTCGGAGAGCGAGCGCCTGCGCCGCGAGTGCCGCTCGGGGGCCGTCAAGCTGCTCTACCTCTCGCCCGAGACGCTGCTGGGCGAACTGACGTATCTGTTGCAGGAAATCGACATCAGCCTCTTTGCCGTGGACGAAGCCCATTGCGTGAGCCAGTGGGGCCACGACTTCCGCCCTGAATACACGCGCCTCGGCGTGCTGCGCAAGGCCTTCCCCTCCGTGCCCATGATGGCCCTCACCGCCACGGCCGACAAGCTCACGCGGCGCGACATCCTCGAACAACTGTGCCTGCGCGAGCCGCAGACGTTCATCGCCTCGTTCGACCGCCCCAACCTCTCGCTCGACGTGCGCCGCGGTCTGCGCGGAAAGGAAAAACTGCAAGTGCTCACCGACTTCATCCTGGCCCGCCCGGGGCAGAGCGGCATCGTCTACTGCCTTTCGCGCAAGACGTCGGAAAAGGTGGCCGGCGAGCTGCGCCTGAAAGGCTTCGAGGCCGCGGCCTACCACGCCGGCCTGCCCACCGCCGAGCGCGACCGCGTGCAGAGCGCCTTCATACGCGACAACATACAGATCGTCGTGGCCACCGTGGCTTTTGGCATGGGCATCGACAAGAGCAACGTGCGCTGGGTGGTCCACTACAACCTGCCCAAAAGCATCGAAAGCTTCTACCAGGAGATAGGCCGCGCCGGGCGCGACGGGCTGCCGGCCGACACCCTCCTCTTCTACAACTATGCCGACATCATCCAGCTCACGAGCTTTGCCCGCGAGAGCGGTCAGCGCGACATCAACATGGAACGCCTGCAACGCATGCGCGAATATGCCGAGGCCGGCGTATGCCGCAGGCGCATCCTGCTCAACTACTTCGGCGAGGAAACCGACCGCAACTGTGGCAACTGCGACGTGTGCCGCAATCCGCCGCGACGCTTCGACGGTACCATCCTGGCGCAGAAGGCCCTGAGCGCCATCATGCGCACGGGGCAGCGCGCCACCTTTCAGACCGTCATCGACATCCTGCACGGCACCCTCTCGCCCGCCGTGCGCGACAACGGCTACCACCGCCTGAAAACGTTCGGCGCAGGCCGCGACATCACCCTGCGCGACTGGCAGGACTACCTGCTGCAAATCGTGCAGCTCGGTCTGCTCGAAATTGCCTACGACGAGGCATGCCACCTGAAACTGACGCCCATGGGCGAGGCCGTGCTCTACGGACGCAGCTCCATACAGCTCGCCGTCATCGTGCGCGAGGAGAAAAAACCGAAGGAGCGCCGCAGCAAGCGGGTGCAGCAGAGCGAAATGACGCTGCGCCCCGTGGCGGCGGGCAACGAGGCGACCGACAATGCCCTCTTCGAGCACCTGCGCGAGCTGCGCCGCAAGCTGGCCGAAGGGCGTGGCGTACCGCCCTACGTCATCATGAGCGACAAGACGCTGCGCCTCATCGCTGCCGCACGCCCCCGCGACGTCGAAGCCTTCGGCACCATCAGTGGCATCGGCGAGTACAAGAAGCAGCAGTTCGGCCGCACCTTTGTCGACGCCATCGCCGCCTGGCTCCACGACCACTGACGCTCCCGGCCGCCCCACGGCCCCCTATACGCCGAAGCCCGCGCAAGGAAACTGCTCCTTGCGCGGGCTTCGGCCTTTTTTTCGCTGCCTCATTGCGCGGCGCCGCCACTGGGGCACCACATCGTCAGGCCCTGCCGCCGGCCGGGCGCCACCGAGGCATAGGGGCGCCCCTCGACGCCCGGCGCCAGGCGCAGCACGGCCGGGCCCGGGCCGTCGGCCACCACCTCGGGCACAGCCGCGGCCCCCGCGGCGAGCCCTCCGCCCAACGCCGTGGCGGGAAACAGGTAGACCAGCGGACCGCGGCGCCACGCCATGGCTCCGTCGGAGCGGCGGCGCAAGGCCTGCGGCTGCAACGAGAAGTCGAAAAACACCTCGTCGCGGTTGCGCCAGCGCCGCTCCACCACGGCATAGCCGTCCACCACCTCGTAATCGGTTTCATGCCCGTTGACGTAAATCACCGGGCGCGGCGCCGTGCCGACAGCCTCGGCCGACGGGCCCGCAACCGCGGCGTCGCCTCCCTGCCATTCGGGCAGGCGGAAGCGGAAAGCCAACGGCGTCGTGCCGGGCCGCAGGTCACCCACGCGGAAGCGCACGCGGCCGTCGGAGGGCATGGCCGTCACCTGGTCGAGCGTGAGGCGGACGTCGCCCGCCGCGATGACCACGTAACTGTTGACGTACAAATTGACGTAAACGCCCTTCTCGTCGGTCGCATATATCATGCCCGCGGCGTCCAGCATGGTCTGGGCCGCCACGCGCCGCTCGAAAAACGGAGCATCGGGCAGCAAGGCCGAGGGCAGTGCGTTGGCCACGGCGCGCTCCACGACGTCCATGTAGCAGCTCCGCCCCGTGCGCAGGAACATCGCGGCCGAAGCTTGCACGGCCTGCGCGGCAGCAAACGTCTGTTCCGTGGCAAGCGCATCGCCGCTGCCCCCCACGGGGTTGAGCACGTCGGCCACCTCGCTCTGCCACGTCTGCGCAGCCTTGCGCAGGGCACGCCGCGAGCGACTCTCCACAACGACAGACCGCGGCACGAGCGACGTATCGACGGCCGCCGCCATCAGGCGGTAGTTGCCCCGCCGGGCATCGAAAAACATCACGCTGTCGGCCGGCACGAAGGCAAGCGAACGGGGCACGCGGCGCGCCCCCGCCTCGACCACAGCCACAAAGACCGACAGCACACAAAGAATCAGAATTTTTTTCATGCTTGGTTTCTATTTTCTGCAAGTGGAAGGCGGCCGTCGCCGCAGAGTCATCCACCCACAAGGGACAAAGATAGTGCAAGGCGAGAGGAGAGGAAAGAAAAACGCAGTTTTATTTCCTTTCCCGAGCCGAACCTATCTTGAGCGAAGCCAAAGTAGCGCAAGGCGAGAGAAATGAGAAGGGAAAGCTCGCTTTTCCGCTCATTTCCGAGCCGAAGCCTTTACTTTTCCACAAGCCAAAACAACTCCGTGAGGCTGACGGCCCGCCGCCGCTGCATGGAAACACCACCTGCCCCACCCGCATGGGATGTTGCCTGTGTAGAGACGCGATTCATCACGTCTCTCACCGCCCGGATGGCCCATGGCAGAGGAGAATGTCGTGGCGGGGCGGTCGCCACGAGCGGGTGAGACGCGATTCATCGCGTCTCTACGTGGCGGACTTCCCCTGCGGCGGGATATCACCCGCGACACCCAATTACACTGCGAGGCCTGCGCCCCCATCGGGGGCGAACTTTCTATAACCGCGGGTGAGCCGCAGGCGAACCTGCGGAAAGGAA
>CASFRV010000027.1 GCA_949297215.1 uncultured Bacteroidales bacterium
GACCCCATGGGGGTCGAACTTCCTCACAGCGTCGTGCGGGCGCCGGGATGCGTGGCATGAGGCCTTGGCGGGTGACAGCACCTCGCTGCTCCGCGGGTGCGCCTGCGGCTTACCCGCGGTAACGGGAAGTTGGACCCCTATGGGGTCCCCATAGTGGGGTGGTTCCTTTCCGCAGGTTCGCCTGCGGCTCACCCGCGGTTATAGAAAGTTCGCCCCCGATGGGGGCACAGGCCTCGCGGTGTGGTTTCGTGCCGCAGGCGAATATCGCACGCGTACGGAGCATGACTGCTTCGTGCGAGGCTGACGGCCCCATGGGGCCGCGCATATTTTCTTCTTCACCATCTTTGCACTATCTTTGCAGAAGATAAGGCCGCACTCGGGAAAGAAAAATGAAGTTCGCTTTGCTCTCTTCTTTTCTTTCCTCTCGTTTGTACTATCTTTGCACCCCGAAATAAAACTTAACTGCATGGGAGAAACATTACAACAGAACCAAGAGGCACTGCTGCGCCGTAAACTCGACCTGCTGCTGCGCACGGGCTGCCTGTTGCTGGAAAGCCTGGCCGACACCAACCGCATCATGCGCAACATGAAGCGCACGGCGGCCTTTCTCGGCCTGCCCGAAGAACACCTGCACATCCACATTCAGTACGACATGCTCATGGTCAACCTGAGCGACGGGGAACATTCGTTCTCGAAGTTCCAACGCTGCGAAAAGCACGGCGTGAACATGACGGCCATATCGGCCATCAGCAAGCTGTCGTGGCGCGCCATACGCGAGGACTACTCGCTCGACCGCTACGAGGAGGAGCTCGAAGCCATCCGCACGCGCCGCCGCAACTATTCGCCCTGGCAGGTGGCCATCGGCGCGGGCTTTGCCTGCGGCGGCTTCTGCATCCAGTTCGGCTGCGACTGGACGGCCTTTCTCTACGCCTCGGTGGCCGCCATCCTGGGCTTCCGCCTGCGCGCCAAATGCAACGAGTTTGGCATCAACCACTACATGGGCATCGCCATCGCCGCCTTCGTGTCGACGCTCCTGGCCTGGGCCACGACCTTCCTGCCCGCGTCGTGGACGTCGACGCCGCTCCACCCGCTGCTGGCCTGCGCCCTCTTCATCGTGCCGGGCGTGCCGCTCATCAACTTTGTGGACGACATGCTCGACGGCTACGTGCAGGTGGGCCTTGTGCGCGCTGCCAACACGCTGATGATGATTGCCGCCATGTCGTTCGGCATTGCCATGTTCATCAAGCTGGGCGGCATCGACTGCGCCTCGCTGCTGGCCATCCCCATGACGCCCCATCATGCCTATTGGGAGTATGCCATCGCCGCAGCCATCTCGGCCATGGGCTTTTCCATGATATTCAACATCCCGCGGCGCCTGCTGTGGGTGGTGGCCGTGGGGGGCATCCTGGCCGTCTGCACGCGCAACTTTGTGAACCTGGGCCCCTCCAACGGCAACATAGGCCTCGACATGGGTCTGCCGCTCGGCTCGCTGGCAGGCGCCACGCTGGTGAGCCTCATCGCCGTGAAGGCCGTCCACTGGTTTCACACGCCCGGCCACGTGCTCACCATCCCGAGCGTCATCCCCATGGTGCCCGGCGTACTGATGTACCGTGCGCTGGTGAGCCTCATCGAGATGAACGGCGTGGTGGGCGAGGTCACCGGCGCTGCCGTCTATGGCATCGGCTCGGCCCTGGCCATCCTGTGCATCTCGCTCGGCGTGGCCATCCCCAACATCTTTGCCCGCCGCTACATCGCCGCCGACCGCCGCAAGCTCCTCGCACAGCTCATCGAGGAACGCCGCCGCCGCGGCAAGTTTGTCGACCTGGGCCGGCTCTGACGCCGCATCCCGCACGACCGACAACAGAAAACGCACTTGCCACCACGAGGGTGGCAAGTGCGTTTTCCTTATGCCTCAGTGCGACGACCGGCGGCGGTGGCGGTCAGTCGGCCCGGGCGGCAGCCGCCTCGGTCACGGCCCGTGCATAGCAGCGGCGGCAGAGGGGTTCATACTCGTTCTGCTCGCCCAGGAGGACGCGCCGCCCGTCGGCCACCTTGCGGTGCGACAGATAGGCAGGCGCCCCGCAGCGCACACAAACGGCGTGTACCTTCGTCACCTCCTCGGCCACGGCCATGAGGGCCGGCATGGGGCCGAAGGGCTCGCCGCGGAAGTCCATGTCGAGCCCGGCCACGATGACGCGCTTGCCGCGGTTGGCCAGCTCGCGGCACACGGCGACGAGGCCCGCGTCGAAAAACTGCGCCTCGTCGATGCCCACCACCTGGGCCTCGTCGGCCAGCAGCAGGAGGCTGGCCGACGACTCTACGGGCGTCGAGGGCTCGATGTTGCTGTCGTGCGAGACGACGTCGGCCTCGGAGTAGCGGGTGTCGACGGCAGGTTTGTAGATCTCCACCCGCTGACGCGCTATCTTGGCGCGCCGCAGGCGGCGGATGAGCTCCTCGGTCTTGCCCGAGAACATGGAGCCGCATATCACCTCCACACGCCCGCGCAGCGAGACGTCGCGGGCAGCCATTTCTTCGTATTCGTTCATGCTTTCTCTGGTTGGATGGAGTCAGCGGGCCGCGCTGCCGTAGGCCAGGTAAAAGCCCACGACGGCTTCGATGCCCTTGCGGAAAATGTCGAGACGGAAGTTTTCGTTGGGCGAATGGATGGCGTCGCTTTCGAGCCCGAAGCCCATGAGCACGGTCTTGGCCCCGAGCACGCGCTCGAAGCTGCTCACGATGGGGATGCTGCCGCCGCGGCGCACGGCCAGCGGGGCACGGCCGAAAGCCTGCTCGAAGCCCTGCGCCGCGGCGCGGTAGGCCGGCAGGTCGAGCGGGCACACATAGCCCTCGCCCCCGTGCAGCGGCGTCACCTTGACGCTCACGCTGGCCGGGGCGGCCGCTTCGAGATAGCGGGCCACGAGGCGACCAATCTTCTCGTGCTGCTGATGGGGCACGAGGCGGCAGGAAATCTTGGCATAAGCCTTGGAGGGGAGCACCGTCTTGGCCCCCTCGCCGGTGTAGCCGCCCCAGATGCCGCAGATGTCGAACGACGGACGGCAACTGTTGCGTTCGAGCGTCGAATAGCCCGCCTCGCCCTCGAGCTGCCTGACGTCGATGGCCCGCATGTAGGCCGCTTCGTCAAAGGGGATGGAGGCTATCATGCGGCGCTCCTCGGCCGAGAGTTCCTCGACGTCGTCGTAGAAGCCCGGCACCGTGATGCGTCCGTTGCTGTCGGTCAGGCCGGCCAGCAGCTTGCAGAGCACGTTGATGGGGTTGGCCACGGCTCCGCCGAAATGGCCCGAATGGAGGTCGCGGTTGGGGCCCGTCACCTCCACTTCCCAGTAGGCCAGGCCGCGCAGACCCGTCGTCAGCGACGGCAGGTCGGGACCCAGCATGCTCGTGTCGCTCACCAGCACGACGTCGGCCCGCAGCAGGTCGCGGTGGTCCGAGAGGAAACGTTCGAGACCGGGCGAACCAATCTCTTCCTCGCCCTCGAAAATAAACTTCACGTTGACGCGCAGCAGGTCGTGGCGCACGAGATATTCGAAAGCCTTGACCTGTATCATCGTCTGGCCCTTGTCGTCGTCGGCCCCGCGGCCCCACACGGCGCCGTCGCGCACGACGGGCTCGAAGGGAGCCGACGTCCAGAGCGCAAGCGGCTCGGCAGGCATCACGTCGTAGTGGCCATAAACGAGGACGGTGGGAGCATCGGAGGTGACGAAGCGCTCGCCGTAGACAATGGGGTTGCCCTCGGTGGGCATCACCTCGACCCTTTCGGCTCCGGCCTCGTGCAGCAGCTCGGCCCAGCGGCGGGCACAGCGCTGCATGTCGTCGTGGTGCTCGGCCTGGGCACTGATGCTCGGAATGCGCAGCAGGCTGAACCACTCGGCCAGGAAACGGGGCTCGTTTTCGTGGATGTAAGTTTTTATATCGCTCATCTTGTTGTGGATGGATTAGTTGAGATAATTCCAGGTAAGCCACAGCTCGTTGCGGCTGACGGCCACTCCGCCCAGCTCGATGGCATAGACGGCATGCAGGCGGCCGCCCGTCGGCGTGAGGCTGAGCGCATACGTGTCGGTGCGCACGCCCAGAGGGAGCGTGCCGGCCGGCGTCACATAGGAGGACTCGTGCAGAAAGCCCTCGGCCAGCACCATGCGCGAGACGGCCTGACCGCGGCGCCGCAGGTCGGCCTGCGTGGGCGAGAGGAGCAGGTGGGTCTCGCCACAGTTCTCCTCGTCGGCATAGTGGAGCAGGTGGCGCAGCTCGCGCCGGGCCCACGTGCCGCGATAGGTGCGCTCGATGGTTTCTTCGCCCTCCTCGCCCCGGCATACGAGGCGCGTCTTTATCTGAACGGGATGCTTCATGGCTGATTGTTTTTCCAATAGATTTTTTCTACTTGCCCACCGCGGCGGCGCAGATAGACGCCGGGGCGCTCGGGGCGGGCCAGGCGGCGGCCGTCGGTGCCATACCACGCCTCCGCCTGCGGCTCCGCGGCGGGAACGGCGATGCCCGTCGTGGCGGGCAGGGCAAACGTGCGGTTCATAATGGGCGTCCAGGGCGAGCGCACGAGCAGCGTGTAGGTGGCGCCGGGGCGCAGGCCACGGAACGAAACCGTGTCGGTCGTGCTCTCGCCGGCCCACAGATAGACGTAATGGGCATGACGCGTATCGCCGTCGGTGCCGACCTGCGGGCCCTCGAACAGACAGTAGACCACACGGAAGCCGCTGCGGCCCTGCTGCATGGCGTTGGCAAGGGGCAGGGCGATGTGAACGGACGATGTGTCGGGGAAGGTGAAGACGGGCTCACCGAAACGTATGTCGGACGTATAATAGGGCCCCACGTTCACCAGGGTGTCCAGGATGATGTGCTCGTCGTCGGGCGTGGCCCGCAGCCACATGGGGCCGCTCCCGTTCACCCGCACGTGAAGCCGCAGCATGCGCCGCTCGCCCGGCCCCAGCGTGATGCCGCCGTTGGCCAAGCTCACACCCTGCTCGATCGCTGCGGTGTCAGCCGGCGTATTCGTGAAGAGCGCAAGCGGGGTTGTCAGCGTGCGGGCCGACGTGTTGCGCAGATAGAGGCGCAGGGGCGTATAGGTGCCGGCGGCGGGCGGCAGCTCGAAGCGCACGGAGTCGACCACCACCTCGGTTCCCGTGCGCGAGAGCGTATCGGGCAGGTGGAGGTCCACCACGTCGGGGTGAAGCAACAAGGCCTGCTGGTTGCAGAAGAAGCCCCCCTCCCACCCCGTGGGCGTAAGGTCGTAAGAGGGCTCGGCAAAGTTGAGCACGTCGAGCAGGAAATAGCCGTCGTAGTGGCCCCCGTAGCCCCAGTTCACGTGGAAAAAGCCCTGCGCGTCCACGCCGTCGACCACGAAGGCATGCCCGCCGCCTGTCATGACGTATCCCGTGTAGAGCACGGGGCGCCCCGCCTGCATCTCGCCATACATCAGCGCAAACCAGTCGTCGGGCTCATACAGATAGCTGTCGACGTAGGCTGCCGTGCCAAAGCCGAAGGCACGCTTCAGGGGGGCGACGAGCTGGCGGATGTGGGCTCCGCTGGACGAGAGGCCCCAATCCATCTGCGCGGCCACGCCGCAGTAGTACGACAGACGGGCCACGGCGTCCAGCTCGTCGGGCGTGTAGGGCTGGCGGTCGTAATCGTCGAGGATGAGGCGCGTATCCACCTGCGTGCCGGGCAGGACGTCAGGGATGTCGTAGTGGGGCGTCGACCAGCCGTGCAACGTGTCGCGCAAGACGACGGGGCGGCGGTAATGGGTGACGATTTCCTCCAAAGCCGTGGCCACGCACCCCACCATGCACCGCTCCTCGCTGAGCGTGCCGTCGTCGGCGCGGTAACGTGGGCAGGCGGCGTTGTAAGGGGCGTTCTGATGGCGCACCATGGTGAGCATCGGCGCCACGGGCTGCACGCTGCGGGGCGTGGCACGGCCTGCGGGCACGGCCCGACGCAGGGGTGGGGGCAACGCGCCGCCACGGCTCACGCCATAGCCCAGCACGGGGGGCAGTGTGTCGTCGGCCGCGGCCCACACGAAGCCGCCGGCACCGTCGTCGAAGAAGTAGCCCGCCGCGGTGTGCTCCACCAGGTGCGGCGCCGGGGCTGCTCCTGCCGCCAGCAGGCGGGCGCCGGGCAGGGCTGCCCCGCGCGAGGAACGCAGAAAGGCTGCGACGGCACGCCGGGCCGTGGCCGTGTCGACAGGAACGGCCCGGAGACGCCCGGCCCCGGGCAAGATGAACAAAGAAAGCAGGAGAAAAATGCGTAAAGGCTTCATAAACTTACAACAAAGGCGAGAGGATGCGCGTACACGATTCGAGCAAACGACGGCCGTATGAGCGGTGGGTCCACTGGGAAAGCGTCACCTCGCGGCAATGGCGCTCGTCGCTGAGAAAGATCTCCTTTACCTGCAACGCCGTAGCGCGGTCATATATAAAGGCGTTGGCCTCGAAGTTGTTTTCGAAGCTGCGGAAATCCATGTTCGACGAACCGATGGAGCAATAGTCGTCGTCCATCACCACGCACTTGCTGTGGAGGAAGCCGGGAGCAAAGGTGAAAATGCGAATCCCGGCCCTGAGCACCTCGGCAAAGTAGCTGTCGTTGGCCCATCGGAGCCAGAAGCCATCGGGCTTCAAGGGCACCATGAGCCGCACGTCCACGCCCGACATGGCCGCCGTCTGCATGGCTTGCAGCACGGGCTCGGTGGGCATGAAGTAGGGCGTCTGTATGTACAGATACTTGCGGGCGTGCTGGAAGGCCCACGTCAGTCCGTACATGATTTCGGGATAGCGCGAGACTGGGTTGGAGTCGACTATCTGAATGAGCGCTCCCCGGCCGGGCTCAACGTCGATGACGGGGAAGCAGCGGGCCGACGTGACGAGCGTGTCGGTCACGAAATACCAGTCGCTCAGGAAATTCCGCTGCAACGTCGCTACGGCGCCTCCCGTCAGGCGCATGTGCAGGTCGCGCCACTCAATGCCACCGCGCTCCATGTAGCGGTTGGCGAAGTTCATGCCGCCGATGAAGCCGACGCGGCCGTCCACGACGATGACCTTGCGGTGGTTGCGGTAGTTCACCTTGTGCGTCAGGCTCGGGAAGCGCACGGGCAGGAACGGCTGCGCCTCGATGCCCACCCGGCCGAAGGAGGCGAAGAAATCGTTGGGCACGTTCCAGCAGCCCACGTCGTCGTAGATGAGACGCACCGTGACGCCGCGCCGCACGGCGTCGGCCAGCGCATCGCGCAGGAGACGCCCCACGGTGTCGTCCTCGATGATGTAGGTTTCCACATGGATATGATGAACGGCCGAACCGATGTCCTGCAACAAAGCGTGCATAAACTCACGGCCCGACCGCAACAGGCGCACCTCGTTGCCCGGCGTGGCAACGGAAAGGTGCTTGCGTTCGAAAAGAGAAATGAGCGGGGTATATTTCGGCGGGAACTCTTCGCTGTGCATACCGGGATGCTCGGCCAGCATCTTCTCGGTGAGCAGGCGGAAGTTGCGGCGGTTGATGTAGCGCTCCTTACGGATGTTCTGCCCGAAGAAATAGAAAAACACCAACCCGACGAATGGCAGCAACACCAGCACAACCACCCAGGCTATGGTCTTGTAGGGCTGGCGGTTGTCGAGCAGGACCACCAGGACCGTGCTCAGCACAATCACGGCATACACCGCCAACGCGCTCCAAGTCAAGACCAATGTCCACATATCCGTAACGCTTTGCCGCGAAGATAGCAATTAATTTTTGCAAAGCTGCTTCTCCCGCCTGCGAAAAAGCCGCTACGAAGCAGCATCATCGCCCGAGGCGCGCTGCGCCGCGGGCCAGTTGACCAGATAAAGGCGGTCGGTGGTGCGCGTAAAGGCGGTGTAGAGCCAGCGCAGGTAGGAAACGCCCGCCATGTCGGGGGTGACGTAGCCCTGATCCACGAAGACGCGGCTCCACTGGCCGCCCTGCGCCTTGTGGCAGGTCACGGCGTAGGCATACTTGATTTGCAGCGCGTTGTAGTAGGCGTCTTCCCTGACGCGCTTCAGGCGCTCTTTTTTCAGCGGCACGTCGGCATAGTCGGCCAGCA
Source organism: uncultured Bacteroidales bacterium (assembly GCA_949297215.1). Lineage (GTDB taxonomy): Bacteria > Bacteroidota > Bacteroidia > Bacteroidales > Bacteroidaceae > Alloprevotella. The sequence goes on from CASFRV010000027.1 coordinate 8,078, forward strand.
CCGCTTCGAACAGGCGGCGGCGCTCGTCGGCCGTCAACGAGGGCGATTCGGAGGAAAGCGTGTCGAGCAGCACGCGACACTCCATTTCGAAGCCGTCGTAGTCGGGGAAGCGGAGCAGGGCGTCGGCAAAGCGAAAGCCATACATCTCGTGGGCGCCCCGTATGCGGAGCACTTCGGCCGTATCGCCGTTGGCAATGAAGTCGAACGGCAGGCGTTCGCCCTTCGGCAGGGCAGCTGCCAGGCGTTCGGCCCAGTAGTAGTTGTTTTTGACGGCCATGACGAGGTCGCCCCGCGTGAGCTCCTCCTCGCGGTCGAAGATGCGTGCGCGGATGCCGTTGTTGTAGACGTTGGCGCGTTTGTTCGAACGGGTGACCACTATGGTGTCGCCCGTGCCATAGTCGCGATAGGAGGTGACAAGAGCCTCGATGAGCTCGTCGCCCGGCAGGAAGCGCACCTCGCCCCGGGCGTCGCCGGCGATGCGCGGCAGGCCCGTGAAGCCTTCGCGCAGCAGGTTGCGCAGATGCGTGGCGCCTGCCAGCACGTCCGAGGCCGCGCCCTGGCGCACCACCTCGGTGAGGTCGGCCGCGGCCGTGTGCAGACCGTAGCCGCGCAGCACGTCGGCGTTGAGTGCCGGGCTCTCGTCCTCGCCCACCGGGGGAAGCTGGGCCGTATCGCCCACCAGCAGCAGGCGGCAGCCTTCGCCCTCGTAGACGTAGGTGATGAGGTCGTCCAGCAGGCGGCCCGACCCGAAGAGCGAGGCTGCCCCCGCGTCGTCGGTCACCATCGACGCCTCGTCCACGACGAACAGCGTGCCGCGCAGCTTGTTGTAGCCCAGCGAGAAGCGCGTCCCCTCGCCGCCCCACGTCTGCTGGCGGTAGATGACCTTGTGGATGGTGTAGGCCTTGGCCCCGGCATAGAGGGAGAACACCTTGGCCGCCCGCCCCGTGGGAGCCAGCAGCACGACGTCGCGCTGCATCTTCTGCAAAGCGCGCACCAAAGCGCCCACCAGCGACGTCTTGCCCGTCCCGGCATAGCCACGCAGCAAGAAGGCCGTCCGCGCACGCGGCAGCGCGACAAAGGCTGCCAGCGACATGGCGGCCTCCGTCTGCTCCTGCGTCATTTCGTGAGGAAACTCGTCCGCTATCCGCCGGTACATCTCTTCGTGTATCATTACATTCCTTTCATATAATAATTAAGTGAGGCCGCGCCCCACCACAAAGGTACGGCAAAGGCACGGCTCCGTCCAAGTGAAAGCGCTGTTTTCGTGCTTTTCGTTGTCCGTTCCCGTCAAAAAGGCTAACTTTGCCGCACATCAACACAAGAACATGACACTTCCCAAAGACCCCATGATGCTGTTCAGCGTAGTCAACATGAAGCTGCGCGACAACTACGCCTCGCTCGACGCCTTGTGCGACGACCTTGACGTCGACAAGCAGGAGCTGCAACAGACCCTGGCCCGGGCCGGGTTCGAATACAGCCGCGAACACAACAAATTCTGGTAACTCTGCTGCATGAAGCTGCTGAAAACGTTCCCTCTCACGCTGCTCTGCGTGGCCGCCATCTGGTATTTGTGTTTCTTCAAGCCACCCACGACGCGCCTGAGCCATACGCCTTTCATCGACAAGTGGGTACACATTGCCATGTACGCCGGCACGTGCACCGTCCTGTGGTGGGAGTACCTGCGCTCGCACGCCCGTCGCCGGGGTCGGGCGCTGCTGATAGGGGCCGTGGCCGCACCCATCCTGATGAGCGGGCTCATCGAGCTGCTGCAAGCCACCCTCACCACCACGCGCAGCGGCGACTGGTGGGACCTTGCCGCCAACACCGCCGGCGTGCTCCTGGCTGCCGCCGTGGGCCGCGGCCTGCTGTGGCACCACGTGAGGCCCGGCCGCTAAGCCCGCCGGCCCGCCGCGGCGCCCCTCTCTTCCCCGTTTCTCTCCCCTTCGCTTTCTCCGCACATGCCCACCACCCTCTATCTCCGCCTCTCCGATACGCATCTTTGCTTCGCCCGCTACGAGGGCGGGCGCGAGCCCCGTTTCAACTTTTCGTCATACAGAATGCGCCCCCTCGCCTCGCTCATGGTCAACCTGCGCGAGGCCATCGGCGCCGAGCCCATCCTGCAAGAGCCCACCGGCACCGTGCAGGTGCTCGTAACGGGGGCCGTGACGCCCGTGCCCCTGGCCGACTTTCAGGAGGAGTTCTGCGAAACGCTCTACGACTTCTGCTTCCCCCGCGAGGCGAAGCGCCGCGTTTTCTACGACGTGTTGCCCACGGCCAACGTCGTCCTTCTCTTCGCCCTTGACGAAGCCATCTGCCACACGCTGGAAGAAACCTTCGGCAGCGTCCATTACGTGGCCGGCCTCACCCCCGTGCTGCGCCACTTCTCTACCAAGGGCACGGCCGTACACGACAAGCGGCTCTTTGCCTACTGCCACGAGCAGCGGGTCGACGTGGCCGCCTTCGACCACAACCGCCTGCTCCTGGTCAACACCTTCGACGCTCACGCGCCCGTCGACGTGGCCTACTATCTCCTCAACGCCGCGCGCCACCTGGGCGTGGAGCCCCGCCGCGCCCCCCTCTACGTGGCCGGCAGCCCCCACGTGCGCGGCGAGGTGGCCGCCGAGCTGCGCAAGTATGCCACCCAGGTGCTCCCCGTCGTGCCCTCGGGCGAGTTTAACCGCCACGTCGTGGCCCGCAACGACGACGTGCCCTACGACCTCACCACCCTGCTCATCGAGGGATGAGCGGCAACGCCGCCTGCCGGCGGCTCCACACCCACCCAGCAAACGAGAAAACAATGAGAGTTATCACAGGAAAATACAAAGGCCGCCACTTCGACGTGCCACGCACGTTCAAGGCCCGCCCCACCACCGACTTTGCCAAGGAAAACCTCTTCAACGTGCTGCGCGCCTACCTCGACTTCGAAGCCACGCGCGCCCTCGACCTGTTCGCCGGTACGGGCAGCATCACGCTCGAGCTCCTCTCGCGCGGCTGCCCCACGGTGGTGAGCGTCGAGCGCGACCGCCAGCACTTTGCCTTCATCACCGCCGTGCTCCGCCATCTGGACGACCGCACGTGCCTGCCCTTGTGCACCGACGCCCTGCGCTTCATCGAGCGCGGCAGCGGCCCCTTCGACTTCATCTTTGCCGACCCTCCCTACACGCTCCCCGAGCTCCCCGAGCTCCCCGACCGCGTCATGGGTAGCCGCCTGCTGGCGCCCGGCGGACTCTTCGTCCTCGAGCACGGCAAGCGCCACTCGTTCGACACCCGCCCCGACTTTGTTGAGCACCGCAGCTACGGGAGCGTCAACTTCTCCTTCTTCCGGCGCCCCTGAGCCTCTTCCGGCCGTCGCCACGCGCAAAAATCGCCAAAAACGGACGGCGAAACCGACGACCACTGAATAAAATTCGTACTTTTGCGCCGCTAATCAAAGCATCCAACAACTTTTATCACCGAAAATGGACGACTATCACGCGGAACCCGCCGAACGATGACTCCCGGAAGCCGGCGCATGAGCGGCCTCCGGCCCGTTCGCACGGAGCAAACGCCTTTTTTAAAAAGAAAGCTTATGCGCACCTACTGGAACATCAATCACACGTTACGCACGATGGACGAGTGGCAGGCCGACTGCTGGACCCAGGTGACCTGCCCCACCCCCGATGACGAGGACTTCCTTTTCAACCGCCTGGGCATCCCCACCTATTTTCTCGACGACATCCGCGATAAAGACGAGCGTTCGCGCTACGAATACGACGACGGCTGGGTGCTCATCATCCTGCGCATCCCCTACGTCAAGGAAGTGCGCTCGCGCACGCCCCATACCACCATTCCCCTGGGCATCATCATGAACAAAGGCATCTGCGTCACCGTTTGCAACTACGAGACCAACATGATGATCGATTTCGTCTCCTATCAGCAGAAGCGCAACCAGGGCTTCACCGACTCGGTCGACCTCGTCTTCCGTCTCTTCCTCTCCTCGGCCGTCTGGTATCTGAAGCGTCTCAAGCAGATATCCATCCTCATCGAAGAGTCGAAGCGCAATCTCGACAAAAGCATCGACAACGAGGACCTCATCGGCCTCTCGCGCCTGCAAGACAGCCTTACCTACTTCATCACCTCCATCCGCGGCAACGAAACGCTGCTCTCGAAGCTCAAGTTCAAGCTGCCCGTCGACGAGCTCGACGCCGATCTCATCGAAGACGTCACCATCGAGATGAACCAGGCCCGCGAAACCACCAACATCTACACCAACATCCTCGACTCCACCATGGAGACCTACGCCAGCATCATCAACAACAACATGAGCAGCGTGGTCAAGCAGATGACCTCCGTCTCCATCATCCTCATGCTCCCCACGCTCATCGCCAGCATCTTCGGCATGAACCTCGTCAGCGGCCTCGAAGGCTCGTCGTGGGGCTTCCCCCTCGTCATCGGCCTCTCCGTCGTCGTGACGGGCATCTTCTACTGGCTCTTCCGCCGCAAAACGTGGATATGACAAGGCGCCAAAAACGGCACGCCACCCAAAAACGCCGCGCAAAAGTTTGGCCATAACGATAAAAATAGCTTCATTTGCAGCACTTTTATTCACCGGAAAACCTATAACACAGCCATGAACGAAAAAGACATCATACAACCCGCGCCCGCCGACGCCGCAAACGCGACGACGCCCACGCCCGACACCCCGGTGGCCCCTGCCGCCGAAACCACGGCGCCCGCCCCCGCTGCCGACGAGGCACCTGCGGCCGCCGCCACCGAGCCCGAAGCCCCCGCGACCCAGGCCCCCGCAGCCGAAGCCCGCCCCCTGCCCGACACGCAGGAGGCCATCATCGGCAGGCTGCGCGAGATGAACGCTGCCGACAGCCCCATCGAGCGCAGCGAGCTCGAAGCCCTGAAACAAGCCTACTACCGGGCCCACGCTGCCGCCGTTGCCGCCGCACGCGACGCCCACATAGCCGCCGGCGGCACGCCCGAAACCTTCGTCGTGCCCGCCGACCCCAACGAAGAAAGCTTCAAGGCCGAGCTCGCCCTGGCCAAGGAAAAGCGCGCCCGCGCCCTCGAAGCAGCCGAGCGCCTCAGCCGCGACAACCTGGAAGCCAAGCTCGCCATCATCGAGCAGATCAAGACGATGGCCGCCTCGCCCGACGAGGCCGACAAGGGCTACGACACCTTCAAGCAGCTCACCGCGCGCTGGAAAGAAACGGGCCCCGTGCCCCCCGAGCGCGCCACCGAGCTCTGGAAGACCTACCAGCTCTACGTCGAGCAGTTCTACGACCAGCTGCGCATGGGCCACGAGCTGCGCGCCTACGACTTCAAGAAAAACCTTGAGACCAAGACCCACCTCTGCGCCGAGGCCGAAGCCCTGTCCGACGAGCCCGACCCCGTGGCCGCCTTCCACCGCCTGCAACAGCTCCACCAGGAGTGGCGCGAAACGGGCCCCGTGGCCCGCGAGCTCCGCGACGACATCTGGGCCCGCTTCAAGGCAGCATCCACGGCCGTCAACAAGCGCCACCAGGCCCACTTCGAAGCCCTGAAAGCCCGCGAAGAGGAAAACCTCACGCGCAAGACCGCCCTGTGCGAGCGCGTCGAAGCCATCGACCCCGCCACCCTCTCCACCCACGCCCAGTGGGAGCAGACCACGCGCGACATCCTGGCCATCCAGGCCGAGTGGAAAACCATCGGCTTCACGCCCAAAAAGATGAACACCCCCATCTTCGAGCGCTTCCGCGCCGCGTGCGACCGCTTCTTCCAGGCCAAGTCGGCCCACTACCGCGCCACGCGCGAGGCCCAGGCTGCCAACCTGGCCCGCAAGACCGCCCTGGCCGACGAGGCCGAAGCCCTGGCCCAGAGCACCGACTGGGGCCCCACCGCCACCCGCCTGGCCGCCATGCAGCAGGAGTGGAAAACCATAGGCCCCGTATCGCACAAGGCCTCCGAGGCCGTATGGCAGCGCTTCAGCCGCGCCTGCAACACCTTCTTCGAGCGCCGCTCCGAAGCCACCGCCGGCGAGCGCCGCGAGCAGGAGGCCAACCTCGAAGCCAAGCGCGCCATCATCGGCCGCCTCGAAGCCCTGGCCGCAGCCCCCACGCCGCCCGACGGCGCCACCCTGCGCGCCCTCACCGACGAGTGGAACGCCACGGGCCACGTGCCCTTCCGCAAGAAAGACAAGCTCCACCGCCGCTACCACGAGCTCCTCGACCGCCTCTACGGTGCCCGCCGCACGGCAGCCCCTGCCGCCGACGCAGCCACGGCCGACCCCGCACGGCGCCGCGAACGCCTGGCCCGCGCCTACGAGGCCAAGCGCGCCGAGATACTCAGCTACGAAACCAATCTCACGTTCATCACGACGAAGTCGGCCCGCGGCGGCAGCCTCGTCGAAGAGATTGGGCGGAAAATCAGTCGCCTGAAAACCGAGCTCGCCGCCCTCTCCGACGAGATGGCCGCCCTCGACGCACCGGCCGACGCCGCCAACAACTAAAACGGCCGCACCCCGCAGCCGCCATACGCCCCGCACCCGTCCATGGGTGCGGGGCTTTTTCGTGCCCCACGCCCATCAGTCCGTGCAGCCCCGCCCCGGCCCGCAAAAGCGGCAAACACCTCCATTTTAACACGGAGAATCGATTATTTTCGAGCCGACCGCCCGACGCTCGCAAATGAGCGAAAATCAGAACCGTCTGACAATGAAGCACATCCGCGCGAAGCCTCGGCGCACGGACGCCGCAAAACGCCATTTTTGCCGCTATATGGCAAAATTCGGGGCTATCTTTCACTCCAAAAGTGCCCATGGATCGGAAAATCCATGGGATGGAATCGCAAATCCATGGGATGGATCGGTGAAACCATGGGATGGATCGGCGAAACCGTGGGATGAATCGGCCCGAACATCCCGCCCCGCCGCCTTTCCAACGCTAAAAGACGGCGCAACCCGCCCGTCCGCTTTAACGGTTTGCCATATAGCGCACAAGGTGCGCGAGACCTGTGGAAGCCCGGCGGCAGGCCAGTATGTGCAGGGGCGGCATGAAGCGCGTCAACATGCAGGCGGGCATCCCGTCGCAAGGACGGCCTCGAAGAGGCCCGGCTATGAGTAACCGCGGGTTCCGCTACGCTCCACCCGCGGTACGGACACGCCCAAGGAAAAGAGCCTCGAAGAGGCGTTTATACCGCAAGCCGACACGGGAATAACGACCCCTTCGGGGCCGACCTCCCCCATCATCTGCCCCACCTCGGGTTCCGCTGCGCTCCACCCGAGGTTACTCATAGCCGGGCCTCTTCGAGGCCCTCAGCCTCACCGCAGCACCATCCCGCCGCAAGGGAAATCCGCCACGTAGAGACGCGATTCATCGCGTCTCACCCGCTCGGGGCGACAGCACCGCCACGACATTCCTTCCCACGCAGGCGGGGCATGCCTGTTTTGCACGTGGCTGCCGACCCCATAGGGGTCGCACTTTCTATAACCGCGGGTAAGCGAAGCGCACCCGCGGACAGGAACCCCACACTACTCCGACCCCATGGGGGTCGAACTTCCTCACAGCGTCGTGCGGGCGCCGGGATGCGTGGCATGAGGACTTGGCGGGTGACAGCACCGCGATGTCCGCGGGTGCGCCTGGGCTTACCCGCGGTAAGATGTCCGCGGGTGCGCCTGGGCTTACCCGCGGTAACGGGAAGTTGGCCCCCCTGGGGTCCCCATAGTGGGGTGGTTCCTTTCCGCAGGTTCGCCTGCGGCTCACCCGCGGTTATAGAAAGTTCGCCCCCGATGGGGGCGCAGGCCTCGCGGTGTGGTTTCGTGCCGCAGGCGAATATCCCACACTTACGGAGCATACCTGCTTCGTGCGTGGCTGACGGCCCCAAGGGGGCCGAACTACTCTATAACCGCGGGTAAGCGAAGCGCGCCCGCGGTAGGCACGCACCCCACCATGTCGGCCCCAAAGGGGTCGAACGCCCGCGAGGCCTGCCGGGCACGACGGCACAGCGCAGCATGCGCGAGCGTACATCATCACCTGTGTTGGACCCCTTTGGGGCCCACATCTTCATGCAGATCCTTTCCGCGGGCGCGCTGCGCTTACCCGCGGTTATAGAATAGTTCGACCCCTTCGGGGCCGGCAACCTCACAGTGTGATTTCGCGCCGCAGAGGATATTCCGCCGCAAGGGAAGTCCACCACGTAGCGGCGCGATTCATCGCGTCTCACCCGCTCGGGGCGAACGCCCCGCCACGACATTCTACCCACGCGTGCGCGGTTTGCTTGTATTGCGCGTGGCTGCCGACCCCATAGGGGTCGCACTTTCTATAACCGCGGGTAAGCGAAGCGCACCCGCGGACAG
>CASFRV010000028.1 GCA_949297215.1 uncultured Bacteroidales bacterium
TGCGCCGATGGTACTGCACAGAAATGCGGGAGAGTAGGTAGCTGCCTTTTTAGATGAGAGAGTCCTTCAACGGTTAACGCCGTTGGAGGACTCTTTTTTGTGCTTCTGCCGGGAGGCGTGGAGGATGGTGCGGTATTTTTTTATGCGCAAGGCATGGGCGTTTGCTTCTCTTTCTTCGGAGTGACTTATGATTGCGCTTCCTGATTATTATAATATTTCTCGTGCAATGTAGGCGCAGGCTTCTGCGTCGGCTAAGGCATGGTGATGGCTTGCGAGGTCGTATCCACAAGCGCGGGCCACGGTGGGAAGGCGGTGGTCGGTAAGTGTGCGGCCGAAGTAGCGGCGTGAGGCGCGACAGGTGCAGAGGAAATGGTAGTTTGCGGGGTACTCCATCTCGTAGGCGGCGAATGCGGCCCGGAGGCAGCTTTCGTCGAACTGGCTGTTGTGGGCCACGAGCGCAAGGCCGGCGATTGCAGGTGCTATCATTTGCCATACTTCAGGAAAGGGGCGGGCTCCGTCGGTATCGCTGCGCGTAAGGCCGTGTATGTCGGTGTTGACGCGGCAGTAGAAATTGGGGTAGGGGCGTACAAGGTGGTATAGGCGTTCGGCGATTTCGCCGTTGCGTACGATGACGACGCCGACGCTGCATATACTTGCGCGATTGTAGTTGGCTGTTTCGAAATCGATGGCTGCGAAGTCTTTCATATTTTGTTTGTAGGTTTGTCGTGTGTGTTATTTTACGACAAAAGTAATGTTTTTATTTTTCTTTCCTGTCATTTTATCATAAGGTGAAATTTTTTAGGCGGGTAGTGATTATTTTCCGGGAGGAAAATTCATTATCCCGCCGTGCCGGAAGCATAGGTAGCCGGCTTTGTTATATAGTAACGGTGTACTTTGTCGTTTTGCCTGTGCTGGTGGGATTCTTTTCATAAGATAAGGCGGCACTCGGTAGAGAAAAAGAAATTCGCTGCGCGCTTTCCTTTTTCTTTCCGCTCGTTTGCACTATCTTTGCACAAAATAAGCCTTTTGGAATGGAACCGTTGAAGCACGAATGCGGGGTGGCTGCGATACGCCTGTTGCGTCCTCTGACATATTTTCAGGAGAAATATGGGACGTGGATGTATGGGCTCAACAAGCTTTATCTGATGATGGAGAAGCAGCACAATCGCGGGCAGGAGGGCGCGGGCATTGCGTGCGTCAAGATGGAGGCACAGCCCGGGAGCGAGTATATGTTTCGCGAGCGTGCCGAGGGAGCCGGAGCCATTGAGGAAATATTTTCTACGGTCAATCGCCGGTTGGCCGAATATGGCGAAGAGGAGCTTTCAGATGCTGCAGAAGCGGCCCGGAGCCTGCCTTTTGCCGGCGAGCTCTATATGGGCCATCTGCGCTATTCGACAACCGGGCGTCGCGGCCTTGCATACGTGCATCCATTCCTGAGACGCAACAACTGGCGCGCGCGAAACCTGTGTATATGCGGCAATTTCAACATGACGAACGTGGAGGAAATTTTCCGCACCATCGAGGAAAAAGGCCAGCATCCGCGCATGCTTTCGGATACGTACTTGCTCCTTGAACAGCTGGGCCACCGGCTGGACCGCGAAAGCGAGCGCCTGTTTGAAGAAGCGAGAGAAAAGGGGCTGAAAGACTGCGCCATCACGCGATATATCGAGGAACACATCAACCCGGCCAACGTGCTGCGTCAGGCTGCCTCCGTCTGGGACGGGGGCTACGTGCTGTGTGGCGTGACGGGCAGCGGAGAGTTTTTTGCCCTGCGCGACCCGTGGGGCATACGCCCCGCGTTCTGGTATGCCGACGACGAGGTGGTGGCTCTGACCTCGGAGCGCCCCGTGCTGCAAACGTCGCTGAACGTGCCCATCGGCAGCGTGCGCGAACTGGGGCCGGGCGAGGCCCTTCTTGTCAGTGCGGCAGGCCATATCCGTACAGAGCAGATCCTGCCGCGCCGCAACGTGGCCCCGTGTTCGTTCGAGCGCGTTTATTTCAGCCGCGGGAGCGACCGCGACATCTATCGCGAGCGTAAAAACCTCGGGCGACGGCTGGTCGAACCGGTGTTGCACGCGGTGGACCACGACTTGGAGCACACCGTCGTGTCGTACATACCCAACACGGCCGAGGCGGCCTATTTCGGCTTGGTGGAAGGCTTGAACGACTACTTGAACGAGCAGAAACTGCAACAGATAAAACAGTTGGGCTCCGCGCCCGACGAAGATGCCCTGCGCCGCATCCTTTCGACCCGCGTCCGGGCCGAAAAGGTGGCTTGGAAGGACATCAAAATGCGCACGTTCATAGCCGAGGGCCACAGCCGGAAGGACCTGGCCGCCCACGTGTATGACGTGACGTACGGCAGCCTGAACGAGGGCGAGGACAACCTGGTGGTCATCGACGACAGCATCGTGCGCGGCACGACGTTGCGCGAGAGCATCGTGCGCATCATGGACCGCCTCGGCCCGCGGCGCATCGTTGTCGTCTCTTCGTCGCCGCAGGTGCGCTACCCCGACTATTACGGCATCGACATGGCCCGCATGGACGAGTTTATCGCTTTCAAGGCAGCCGTGGCGTTGCGCTTGGAGCGGGGTGAGGGCCACGTGCTGCGCGATGTGTACGACCGCTGCAAGGCACAGGCCGGCAAGCCGAAAGAAGAAACTGTGAACGTCGTGACCGATGTGTATGCCGGCCTTTCGGCCGAAGATATATCGGCCAAGACGGCCGAGCTGATACGGCCCGAAGGCGTGACCACCGATATCCGCATTGTTTACCAGACGTTGGAGGGCCTGCACGAGGCCTGTCCGAACCATCCGGGCGACTGGTATTTCAGCGGACGCTATCCTACGCCTGGCGGCGTGGCGCGGGTGCTTGCAGCTTATGCTGACTATTACGAAAAGAACTTCATAGACCAACCGGGCAACTGACCCGAGGCGAGAAAGAAGAATAAATGAACATCAATAAAGGCGAGAAAAAGATGAGAAAAGTAACGCTAATGCTCGACGACGGCAGCAAATTTCATGGAACGTCTTTCGGGTATGAGTCGCCCGTGGCCGGCGAAGTCGTTTTCAACACGGCAATGACGGGATATCCCGAGAGCCTTACGGATCCTTCGTATGCGGGGCAGCTGATGGCGTTGACTTATCCTTTGATAGGCAACTACGGCGTCCCGCCCTTTACGATAGAGCCCGACGGGCTGGCCACCTACATGGAGAGCGACCGCATATATGCCTCGGCCATCATCGTGAGCGATTACAGCCAGGCATACAGCCATTGGAATGCGAAAGAAAGCCTGGCCGACTGGCTCGTGCGCGAAAAAGTGCCCGGCATCACCGGCATCGACACCCGTGAGCTCACGAAAACACTCCGCGAGCATGGCGTGATGATGGGCAAAATCGTGTTCGACGACGAGCCCGACAACGTTCCGACGGCAGCATACGCCGGCGTGAACTACGTGGCGCAGGTTTCGTGCAAGGACGTCATACGCTACAACACAGGAGCCGGCAAGCGCGTGGTGCTGGTCGACTGCGGCGTCAAGCACAACATCATCCGCTGCCTGATAAAAAGAGGTGTCGAGGTCGTAAGGGTGCCTTGGGACTACGATTTCAACGATATGCCCTTTGACGGTCTGTTTTTGGCGAACGGTCCCGGCGACCCCGACACGTGCGAGGCCACTGTGGCCAACATTCGCCGTTTTATGGCTTCGCCCCAAGTGCGTCCCTGCATGGGAATCTGCATGGGCAACCAGTTGCTGGCCAAGGCAGCGGGAGCTACCATTTACAAGCTGAAATATGGCCACCGCAGCCACAACCAGCCCGTGCGCCGCGTCGGGACAAACCATTGCTACATCACGAGCCAGAACCACGGATATGCCGTCAAGGCCGAAACGCTGCCTAGCGAATGGGAGCAGCTGTTCGTCAACATGAACGACGGTTCGAACGAGGGCATACGCCACAAGGAAAAACCTTGGTTCAGCGCGCAGTTCCACCCGGAAGCATGCAGCGGACCGGTCGACACGGAGTTTCTGTTCGACGAATTTGTGAAGCTGTTATAACGAGTGAACCCTCTATCCAGAAACAACGCATCCATCCCAGAAAGGTAAGCTATGAAAGAAAAAGAAATAAAGAAAGTTCTGCTTCTCGGTTCGGGAGCTTTGAAAATAGGCGAGGCCGGCGAGTTCGACTATTCCGGTTCGCAGGCGCTGAAAGCCCTGAAAGAAGAAGGCATCAAGACGATTCTCATCAACCCCAACATAGCCACGGTGCAGACGAGCGAGGGCGTGGCCGATCAAATCTATTTCCTGCCCGTAACGCCGTTCTTCGTCGAAAAGGTCATCAAGAAGGAACGTCCGCAAGGCATCATGCTGGCCTTTGGCGGCCAGACGGCGCTCAACTGCGGCGTGGAGCTGTATAAGAGCGGCGTGTTGGAACGGTATGGCGTCGAGGTGCTCGGCACGTCGGTCCAGGCCATCATGGATACGGAAGACCGCGAGCTCTTCGTCGAGAAGCTGAAAGAAATAGACGTCAAGACCATCAAGAGCGAGGCCTGCGAAAACATCGAGCAGGCCCGTGCCGCTGCGCGCGAGCTGGGCTACCCCATCATCATCCGCGCGGCCTATGCCCTGGGCGGCCTCGGTTCGGGCTTTTGCGACAACGAGGCCGAGCTCGACCGTCTGGCGGAAAAGGCTTTCTCGTTTTCGCCCCAAGTGCTCGTTGAGAAGAGCCTGAAAGGCTGGAAGGAAATCGAATACGAGGTGGTGCGCGACCGCTTTGACAACTGCATTACCGTATGTAACATGGAGAATTTCGACCCCTTGGGCATACATACGGGCGAAAGCATCGTGATAGCGCCGTCGCAGACCTTGACAAACAGCGAATACCACAAGCTTCGCGAGCTCAGCATCCGCATTGTGCGCCATATCGGCATTGTGGGCGAGTGTAACGTGCAGTATGCGTTCGACCCCAATTCGGAAGACTATCGCGTCATCGAGGTAAATGCCCGTCTGAGCCGTTCGTCGGCGCTGGCGTCGAAGGCCACCGGCTATCCGCTGGCTTTCGTGGCAGCCAAGCTCGGCTTGGGGTACGGCCTGTTCGAGCTGAAAAACTCCGTGACGAAAACAACGAGCGCTTTCTTCGAGCCTGCGCTCGATTATGTGGTGTGCAAGATACCCCGTTGGGACTTGGGCAAGTTTCGCGGCGTAGACCGCGAGCTGGGTTCGAGCATGAAATCGGTGGGCGAGGTGATGGCCATCGGCCGCACCTTTGAAGAAGCCATCCAGAAGGGATTGCGCATGATCGGGCAGGGCATGCACGGCTATGTGGACAACAAAGAGCTGCGCATCGACAATGTGGACGAGGCTTTGCAGGAACCCACCGACAAGCGCATCTTCGTAATAGCCGAGGCCATGCGTCAGGGCTACACCATCGACGCCATTCACGACCTGACGAAGATTGACAAATGGTTCTTGCAGAAGCTGGCCAACATCTGCAAGACCGACCGCCGCCTGCGCGCTTGCGGAAGCATCAACGTGCTGGACAACGACTTGCTGAAGCTGGCCAAAGTGCAGGGTTTCACCGATTTCCAGATAGCCCGTGCCCTAGGGATGGAAAAGGAGATGGACATCGAAAAAGCCATACTGGCCGTGCGCAACCGCCGCAAGCAAGCCGGCATCGTGCCGTACGTCAAGCAGATCGATACGCTCGCGGCAGAATACCCGGCACAGACGAACTATCTGTATCTGACGTACAGCGCCGTGGCCCACGACATCCGTTACGAAAACGACAAGCGTTCGGTCGTCGTGCTGGGTTCGGGAGCCTATCGCATCGGCAGTTCTGTCGAGTTCGACTGGTGCGGAGTGCAGGCTTTGAACACCATTCGCAAGGAGGGCTACCGAAGCGTCATGATCAACTACAACCCCGAGACGGTTTCGACGGATTATGACATGTGCGACCGGCTCTATTTTGACGAGCTGACCTTTGAACGCGTCATGGACATCCTGGATCTGGAAACGCCGTTCGGCGTAATTGTCTCTACCGGCGGACAGATTCCCAACAACCTGGCCCTGCGTCTCGACGAGCAGCACGTGCCCTTGCTCGGCACGTCGGCCCGCCACATCGACAACGCCGAGGACCGTGAGAAGTTCTCGGAGATGCTCGGCAGGATAGGGGTGGACCAGCCCGAATGGAGCGCACTGACCAGCATGGGCGAGATCGACAAATTTATCGAGAAGGTGGGCTTCCCCGTCCTGGTGCGTCCCTCCTACGTGCTCTCGGGCGCGGCCATGAACGTCTGCTCCAACCAGGAAGAGCTGGAACGCTTCCTCAAGCTGGCGGCCAACGTGTCGAAAAAGCATCCCGTCGTGGTGAGCCGCTTCATGGAGCACGCCAAAGAGGTGGAGATGGACGCCGTGGCCCGCAACGGAGAAATCGTTGCCTACGCCATCAGCGAGCACATAGAGTTTGCCGGCGTCCATTCGGGCGATGCCACCATACAGTTCCCGCCTCAGAAACTGTATGTCGAAACGGTGCGGCGCATCAAGAAAATATCCAAGAAGATTGCTCACGAGCTGCAAATCAGCGGCCCGTTCAACATACAGTTCCTGGCACGCGACAACGAGATAAAAGTCATCGAGTGTAACCTGCGTGCATCGCGTAGTTTCCCGTTTGTGAGCAAGGTGCTGAAAATCAACTTCATCGAGCTCGCCACGCGCATCATGCTGGGGCTGCCCGTCGAAAAGCCTGCCAAAAATCTGTTCGATCTCGACTACGTGGGCATCAAGGCCAGCCAGTTTTCCTTCAACCGTCTGCAAAAGGCCGACCCGGTGCTTGGCGTCGACATGGCGTCAACCGGCGAGGTGGGCTGCCTGGGCGAAGACAGCCGCACGGCATTGCTGAAGAGCATGCTGTCTGTCGGTCAGAAAATACCCCGGAAAAACATCCTGCTGTCGACGGGCGGAGCCAAGCAGAAGGCAGAAATGCTGGAAGCCTCGAAAATGTTGCAGGAGCACGGATATAAGATCTATGCCACGGGAGGCACCAGCAAGTATCTCACAGAAAACGGCATCGCCAACACTACTGTCTACTGGCCCAGCGAGGAAGGGCAGCCCCAGGCGCTCGACATGCTGCATGCCAAGGAAATAGACATGGTTGTGAACATACCTAAGAACCTGACGGCGGGAGAGCTCTCCAACGGCTACAAGATAAGACGTGCTGCCATCGACCTGAACATTCCTCTGATAACGAATGCCCGTCTGGCAAGCGCCTACATCAATGCTTTCTGCACGGTGTCGGTGGATGATCTCGAAATAAAGAGCTGGCAGGAATATTGACGAAACAGCCGGAAACGATAAATTAAGGACGAACAAGACAGCATTTATAATATGTACAGAAATAAAACTTGTGGCGAACTGCGCCTGAAAGATGTCGGAACGCAAGTGGTTCTGGCCGGATGGGTGCAGCGCATTCGCAAAATGGGCGGAATGACGTTTATCGACCTGCGCGACCGTTACGGCATTACGCAGCTGGTCTTCAACGAAGAGACAAACGCTCCTTTGTGTCAGGAAGCCAACAAATTAGGACGTGAATATGTCATCCAGGTGACGGGAGAGGTCAACGAACGCTACAACAAGAACGCCAACCTGCCGACGGGCGACATCGAGATTATCGTGTCGGAGCTCCACCTGCTGAACGCATCGCAGACGCCTCCCTTTACCATTGAAAACAATACGGACGGTGGCGACGACCTGCGCATGAAGTACAGATACCTCGACCTGCGTCGCGAGTGTGTGCGAGCCAATTTGGAGTTGCGGCATAAGTTCTGCATGGAGGTGCGTCGTTTTCTCGATTCGAAGGGCTTTCTGGAAATTGAGACCCCGGTGCTCGTGGGCTCGACGCCCGAGGGTGCGCGCGACTTCGTCGTGCCCTCGCGCATGAACCCCGGACAGTTTTATGCCCTGCCGCAAAGCCCGCAGACGCTGAAGCAACTCTTGATGGTGGCCGGGATGGATCGCTATTTCCAGATAGTGAAATGTTTCCGCGACGAGGACTTGCGTGCCGACCGCCAGCCCGAATTTACACAAATCGACTGCGAAATGAGCTTTGTTGAGCAGAACGACATACTCTGCCTCTTTGAAGAGATGGCCAAACATCTTTTCAAGACCGTCCGCGGCTACGACCTGGGCGAGGCTCCCTTCTTGCGTCTGCCGTGGAGCGAGGCCATGCGCCGTTTCGGCTCCGACAAGCCCGACATGCGCTTTGGCATGGAGTTCGTCGAACTGATGGACGTGCTGAAAGGCACCGGCAGCTTTGCCGTGTTCAACGAGGCCGAATATATCGGCGGCATCTGCGCCAAAGGCTGCGCCCACTATTCGCGCAAACAGCTGGACGAACTGACCAATTTCGTCAAAACACCGCAGATCGGTGCCAAGGGTCTTGTGTATGCCCGGGTGGGCGAGGGCGGCGAGGTGAAGAGCTCCGTCGACAAGTTCTACACACAAGATGTTTTGGAGAAAATGCGCGACCGGATGCAGGCCGAGGCCGGCGACCTGATCTTAATCATCAGCGGCCCCGACGCCATGAAGGCACGTAAGCAGCTGTGCGAGCTGCGCCTCCTCATGGGCGAACGGCTGGGCCTGCGCGACAAAAACAAATTTGCCTTGCTTTGGGTGGTGGACTTCCCCATGTTCGAATGGAGCGACGAAGAGCAGCGCCTCATGGCCATGCATCACCCCTTTACCGCCCCGAAGCCCGAGGACGTGCCCTTGCTCGACACCGACCCGGCCAAAGTGTGCGCCAATGCCTACGACATGGTTTGCAACGGCGTCGAAGTGGGTGGCGGCAGCATACGTATCCACGACAGCGTGCTGCAAAGCAAGATATTCAAGGTGCTCGGTTTCACGGAAGAGCGGGCGCAGAAGCAGTTTGGCTTCCTGATGAATGCCTTCAAGTATGGTGCGCCTCCTCACGGCGGACTGGCCTACGGTCTGGACCGTTGGGTGTCGCTTTTTGCCGGGCTGGATAGCATCCGCGACTGCATAGCCTTTCCTAAGAACAACTCGGGCCGCGACGTCATGCTGGATGCACCCTCTACGCTCGAGCCCGGTCAGCTGGAAGAGCTGTGCCTGAAAACGGTGCTCCCCGAGAAATAAAAAACAACCGTCAAACCTCATCCGATGAACGGCGGTGGCTTGCGGCGAAAGCCATGCGAAAGCCGCCGGCCGTTCGTCGGTTTTAATCAGAACGCAATGCCTGTCATTTCCACCCGGGCAACGGAGATGCCTCTTTCGCCCATCCGCAAACTGGCACCTTTGGCCAATGCCGCAAAGGCACGCGGCATAAAAGTGTACCATCTGAACATCGGTCAGCCCGACATACCCACGCCCGAAGAGGGGCTGGATGCCTTGCGCCACGTAGACCGTTCGGTTTTGGAGTATAGTCCGAGCGACGGCTTCTTGAGCTACCGTGAGAAGCTGGTCACCTATTATGCCAAATACGACATCCGCCTCGATGCCGACGACATCATCGTCACCGCCGGCGGCTCCGAAGCTGTTTTGTTTGCCTTTCTGGCCTGCCTGAACCCCGGTGACGAAATTATCGTCCCCGAGCCCGCTTATGCCAACTATACATCCATGGCTGTGGCAGCCGGAGCGCGCATCCGCAGCATCACGACGACCATCCAGGAGGGATTTGCCCTGCCCAAGGTGGAGCAGTTCGAGGAGCTCATCAATGAAAAGACGCGCGGCATCCTTATCTGCAACCCCAACAACCCGACAGGCTACCTTTACACCAGGCGCGAAATGGAGCGCATACGCGATCTGGTTAAAAAGTACGATTTATATCTTTTTTCCGACGAAGTGTATCGCGAGTTCATCTACACGGGTTCGCCTTACATCTCGGCTTGCCATTTGGAGGGGATAGAAGACAACGTTGTGCTGATAGATTCCGTGTCGAAGCGTTACAGCGAATGCGGTATCCGCATCGGTGCGCTCATTACGAAGAACCGCAGCGTACACGAGGCTGTCATGAAGCTGTGTCAGGCACGCCTCAGTCCGCCCCTGCTTGGCCAGATTGTGGCCGAAGCCTCCATTGACGCCTCACCGGCCTATATGCGCGAGGTTTACGATGAATATGTAGAACGGCGCAAATGCTTGATAGACGGACTGAACCGCATCCCCGGCGTTTATTCGCCCATCCCCATGGGAGCCTTCTACACCGTGGCCGAATTGCCCGTCGACGACGCGGAGAAGTTTTGTGCCTGGTGTCTGACAGATTTCCAGCTGGACGGCGCCACTGTCATGCTGGCGCCCGCGGCCGGCTTCTATACGACGCCCGGCATGGGGCGTAACCAGGTGCGAATAGCCTATGTGCTGAATTGTGCCGACCTGTCGCGGGCTCTCACCATATTGCAGGCAGCTTTGGAGAATTATCCCGGAAGAAAGAACTTATAAAAATGGGACTCTCCTTCTTCCTGGCACGTCGGTTCTACGGTGGCAAGCGTCGCGGCCGGCGCTCGCAGGCCTCTGCTCCCGCCATACGCATAGCGACGCTTGGTGTAGCCCTCGGCTTGGCCGTGATGATTGTTTCGGTTTGCGTGGTACGGGGGTTCAAGGGCGAAATCAGCGCAAAAATCACAGGTTTTGGCTCGCACGTTGAGATTTTCAACATAAAGTCGGGCCGCCAGCCCGAGGCTTATCCCGTCGATGTGCGCGGGCTGACGGAAAGAGTGGCCGCGGTAGAAGGTGTGGCCCACGTACAGCGCACCTCGTTTAAGCCGGGCGTCCTTAAAACCGATGCAAACTTTCAAGGCGTGACGTTGAAAGGCATCGGAGCCGATTACGACCCTGCTTTCGTCCGCCGCCATCTGGTGGCCGGCCATCTGCCCCGTTTCGGAGAGGAGGCCGATGCCAATAAAATTGTCATATCGAAGCTTCAGGCCGACAAGCTGGGGCTGCAAGTGGGCGATAAGATCTATGCTTATTTTTTTGAACGGACCGTTAAAGCCCGCCGCTTCGAGATAGCAGCGATTTATAACACGAACATGCCCCAGTTTGACCGCACCACGGTCATTGCACCCATCTCCACCGTCAACCGCTTGAACAGCTGGCCTGCCCATCTGTGCAGTCGCCTGGAAGTGGTGCTCAGCGACCCTTCACAACTTGAAGCCCTCACCCCGCGCATAGCCGCGGCAAACGGGGCAAAGGGCGGAGAGGGCAGTGGTCCCGCAGCGTTCTCCATACGCGACCTC
This sequence comes from uncultured Bacteroidales bacterium, assembly GCA_949297215.1. Lineage (GTDB taxonomy): Bacteria > Bacteroidota > Bacteroidia > Bacteroidales > Bacteroidaceae > Alloprevotella. Next base: position 11,242 of record CASFRV010000028.1, read on the forward strand.
TATCCTCAAATCTTCTCCTGGTTGGATTTGCTCGACTTCAACGTACTCATCATCCTGGTCATCATGGTGTGTGTGGCTGGGTTTACAATGGTCAGTGGTTTGTTCATCCTCATCTTGGAGCGCGTAGGAACGATAGGCATTCTCAAAGCGATGGGCGCAGGCAATACGCGCATACGCCACGTCTTCCTGTGGTTGGCTACGTTCGTCGTGGGCCGGGGCTTGCTGTTGGGCAATGTCATCGGCATAGGCCTCGTGTGGCTTCAGGAACGCTTCCGGCTGGTGAAGCTCGACGCCGCTGCCTATTATGTCGACGCCGTACCAGTAGACATTAACGTGCCCGTGCTCGTGCTTCTCAACGCATCCACACTGGTTGTGACGGTGCTGGCCCTCGTAGGCCCGAGCTACATGGTGTCGCTCATCCAGCCGGCCAAAGCCATCCGCTTCGACTGACGCATTTTCGCCCTCTTGCGTTGGGTAGTTCGGCGGAAAATCTTAATTTTGCATCGCCTTTTGCAATAAATGAGCAAAAATGGCGGGGTGTAGCGCAGTCCGGTTAGCGCACCTGCTTTGGGAGCAGGGGGTCGAAGGTTCGAATCCTTTCACCCCGACGCAGACGAAAAACAGGCGTATATCAATAGTCACAGCTTTGATATACGCCTGTTTCTATTGGCTGAAAGACAATGTTATTCCCACGTCAGCCATCTCACCCCTTTTTATATCAGATTGTCAGGGTAAGCTGTCGGCATGTCTGCCGTTCAGATGGTTGTGAACGGTTAGGCAGTTTGGCTTTTGCAGTTATAAAAATAAAGCCCCGTCAGGCATCGGTGTTTTGCACGTCGCCTGGCGGGGCATAGCCATATTTTTTCTTTCAGCTGCTGCTGCCTTAATTGTTTAGCACAGCATCATGATATTTGTCGACCAGCTGTCGTATTAATAGGAGGCCGTCGTCGGAAGGTCGGGTGGGGGAGCGGAAGTCGTTGTCTGCAAAATGCTGCTCAAAGTCAAGTACGCGTGTTTGGAAAGATTTTTCATCGAACGGGCGTCCCTCCTCAACGGGCACGGCATACCTCTGTTATGAACATTTCCCAGCGCGGTTTATAGTATCCGTCAGTAAGACCGGCCAGTGAGCGGTTGGCATAATCGTTAAGGCTTTGCCCCCGTTCTCCCCAAGTGGTAATGAGCGTCCGGGCATTGCGCAGATAATAAGCCTCTTCCTCGGGCGACGTTGCGAAACGAGCTGCATCGTCCATCCATTTGCCGGCAAGGAACGAATTATGGCAGGACAGCAGGCGGTCCATGTCGGTTAACAGTTCGAGCATGCGGCGGCCATATCGGTTAAGACTCAGCTCATCCCGCCGTCTGTAAGCATTGGTAAAATGGTCGCGCAGGGCCATAAAGTGATTACCGAGCACCTGTCGCCCCACATTGACCAAGTCGTAAAGCATGCTCTGTCGCACATCTTGGTCCTGCTCTGCAGCTTTCAGCATAGCTTCCCAAACACGCATAAGGTCGGCGTTCGGATAATTATAGGTGGGGTTCGTGGTCCAGTTGCCGTTGCCTGTGAACGAGGGACGTGCATTGGTAAGCGTGCCTTGCCCGAGACTCGCCGTACGGGTGTACACTTTGTCAAGCATTTCCAGCCAAGCGAGTCGGTTGCCTTCATCGCTACGTCCCAGACGGCGGTCGGCCCATGCTTCTATCCATTTACGGTCGGGTAAGCGGGCTGCTCCATGCCTTTTCAAACACATATTCGTACATCATCGGATTGACATCGAACCCTTCAAGCGTAGAACCAAGCCCTTGAAAGTTTGTTCCACCATGCGCAATAACGTTTTCAATGCGCCGCCCCGTCTCTTCCAAGTTGCCACAAAGCATGGTGTTACCTCCGAAATTGCCCAAATAGCACCATAGAAACGGCTGCCCGAAATAAGACTCCGTGCTTTTCCACACTTCTGTGTTTTCTGCAAAATAATCCAGTAGTATCATGCGGTTTTGCGGCACGGCGTTCAGGTAAGCATTGATGCGCTCGTTTGTCCAGTGCTGGCGGTCAAAATAAAACAGCCACGTCATCTGCAACCACGTAGCTTCCGGGTCGCACTGCGTGAGCGAACCATAAATTTGCCGCGACACGCGGGCCAGATATTCCGGTTCCCAGCTTGGTGCTTCCATCTCGTTGAAAGGATCAATGCCGTAAACATGGTCCGATCCATACAGGCGCTTTTGCTCCGTCAGGAAAAGTTTTTGTATTTTGGAGAACAACGGATCCATCGGATCAAGAAAATAAGCACGGTAGGCATCGTCGAAACCTCCCCATGAGCTCATGCGCGTAATCTTAGCATCTGGGAAGACCTTTTGCAGAGCTTGCGGCACGTGGCCGGCAAAAGCTGGCAAAACTGGCGTCATCCCCAGTTCGCGCTCACGTTTAAGGATGTGTTTCTGCAAATCAGCCTGATGTTTCAGCCACGAGTCGGGCAGCCCTCCTTAAAAACGGTCGATGTTGCCCATGCGATGCCAAGGCAGATGAGCCGGTCCGGTGAAGTAGTTTCGAACGTCTGTGTCCGACAGTCCGAGTTTGCGCCATACGCCGTACCATACGAATTCCTGTCCCGTAATGGCCAAAGGCATGTTGATGCCTTGTAATGCCATCCAGTCAATAAAACGTTCCCAATCGTCCCATTGCCACCAAGGCATAGTGTATCCGAACGTACAGTAATTCAGGAAAAATCGTTTGGACACGCGAACTACGCGATCCACCTTTTCCGCCACCTTGGGCAGGCGGCCTTGCGGCAATTCCACAGGGTCGTCCTTGTACCATGAAACGGACGTATGGGCGTAATATTTAAGATAGTGGTTCAGACCCACGGCCATAGCAATGGCCGAATTGCCGCGGATAACAATCCCGTCCGAAGTCTCGTCTTGTTCCAGTTCGAAACGGTCGGCCGTTCCGTCGTGTGCGAGCGATTCAAAATGGATCTGTACGGCCCATTGAGGAACAATGCGGCGGGCAAGCTCCCGGGCTACCCGCACGTCGGACGAGGCCGCATGCAAGCCCAAGGTGCATACAAGCAGGGCTGTACATACAATAAGTTTAGCTTTCATCATATTTATCACAATTCTTATAGATTTAGTAGAACTTAAAATCGGCTGTAAAATTAATAAGTTCTTTACGCACCACCGGGAGCAGACACCGATATTAAAAGTTATGAGACGCACGCAATTGAAGAAAATGGCATTTTCTTGAACGATTCAGATGTTTCTTTCCATTTTTTGGAATGCTCATGTTGCAGATTTGTTATCTTTGCCGGTACAATGCAAACATAAACATGGAAAACAAAGATTTGAACCGATTGAAGGTGGTGCTTGCCGAAAAGAAGCGCACCAATAAATGGTTGGCAGAGCAGTTAGGGAAGGATCCCGCAACCATTTCAAAGTGGTGTACCAACAGTGCACAACCCAACTTGGAAACCCTCATCGAGATTGCCAAATGCCTCGGTGTGACGGTCAATGATTTAATACGTCAGGAATGATTTGTATGCCAAATAACAAAAGTCCATATATCTCCCTGACTGGATGCACGTTTCTCTATTATGAGTTCAAACGCATCCTTCCCGTCCTGATGAGTGCGGATGCAGAAAGGCTGTTGAAGGAAGAGGTTGAAAACAACCAGATCCTTCAAGTCAATTCCCGCACCTCGCGCCAGCGTTTTGCTGCGGAGTTCAGGCGGCGTTATGCAGCCGTACCGCCCCACTTTTGGAACGAATGGCAGCATTGGAGCGAGGCTGGACAAAGGACTGGCCTGTTTTATGCCATCCTGAAAGCCTACAAGCTTGTATTTGACTTTCACGTTAATGTGAGCATGAAGAAGTGGAATTCCATTGATCATAAGCTCACGACTGACGACATACAAATGGAGTTCAACGAGATCTCCGCCCACGATGAGTATGTGGACGGCTGGTCGGCTGCCACGAAAAAGAAATGTGCTGGCAGCTACCTTACCATCCTGAGGCAGACCGGGCTCCTGCAAGAGAAATCAGATGAATTGAGTTCGGTTAAGCTCAGTCTGGAAGAAGCGGCTTATTACATACGCATGGGTGAGGAATGGTTTTTGGAAGCTTGTTTCCTTTATCCGTATGAGATTAACGAAATCAAATCCCATTTGCCATGAAGAGAATGACCGTAGACGAGTTGTATGAGTATCTTTGTTCACCGCTGTTCCT
>CASFRV010000029.1 GCA_949297215.1 uncultured Bacteroidales bacterium
ACTGCGGCAATTAGAACGGTTGCCAACTCATTACCCAAAACGAGGTAATCCTTCCAACTCTCTTAATTTCAAAGAGGAATATTCCTTATACAGATTTACGGTAAATCTTTTTGAGTTTATCTTTCGCAGTATCACATCCGATGGACAAAGCTAATCTATAATTGATTTTGTTACATTTTTATTTTGTTTGTAGCCATGCTTTACTCCAAGCATATGCAATCGCTGTAATCCATCCTATAATTGGTATTATCAATACAAAATCCTCTATCATTCTTTTATCATAGCGAATGACTTCTTTCAATAGACATGCCAACATGGGCAAGATTAGTGTAAGGAGTAGCGGTACAAAACTTACCTTTAAGAGTAGTGACCTTTGAGTGTAAAGATTGTTGTCCTTAACCATCAGATGGCATCTCTGCAATAATCTAACAAACAAAAAATCTTCGATATGGTAACTTTCGATTTTCCATATAAGATACAAGTAATATATCCAGATGAGAAAGAAAACGGGAGCGTAAAACCATAACCACTCCTCTAAATTAGAAGAAGATAAACATATAATATCCACTAAAAATACAATAGTTATTACTAATGTAAGTAATGCATTTCGCTTCCAAAAACGAGCATTTCTCTGTACACTGCTATGCATGTCAGAATCTTCTATTTTAGTAGGAAATAAATTGGGAGAATTCATATCGCTATTCTTATTGTTAAGGTGTTGCTCCTTTATTCGCTTTGTGTCTCGCGTAATGATCTTACTGATTTTCTTGAATAAGAAACCTATGAGCAAGAAAAAAATAAGGGCAATAGAACTATAAATTAAATGGAAATTACCACTTAATATGTTCAAAACACCGCCTCCTATGGCAATGAAATAAAGGATGTAACTAATTACACGGCAGATTGTTGATAGTACTCTTTTCATATCGTATTATGCTAATAAAAAATTACTGAATTTCTAATTGTTCCGGTGTTGCTGTATTATTCGAAATATAATCTGCATCTATGATAATGTCGCATGAATCTCTTGATGTGTCACCTATAAACCTGTATATAATTCCCGCGTGCGCAACCTTGCATAGGGACAGCATATTTCGCATTGACGGTTCAACTTTCCAAGCCATAAATAGTTCTTCTTTTAGAGCTCCTTTATTGTCTTCAAAATTGGAAATAGAGTATAGTTTTTCATCAGTCTCTACTCTATATATGATATTGTTATCTTCCATAATTATATTTGTGCAGATTAAGCCAGAGTCAATAGCTTGCGGTAAAGTTTCATGTGCTAATTTTACTTGCATGTCTATTACTTCTTTTATTGCTTCTGCTGAATTTAACCTCTTCTGTTTTTCATAGGCTGCAAGTTCTTGTGGGGAGATGGCAATGCGAAACTCATCACTACCTGACGAAAACTCCATAGTCATGCCATAGCCCTGCTCAATAAGCATTTGCATGAGTTTATCGCCATTATTGTTACCCTGTGAATTTTGAATATATGCAGATAAAAGAAAAGTCCTTTTCATCGTTTCCCTATTCTGCTTTACCAAATCGAGATTGATAAGCGTATTATCATACTGAACATGATATATGACTTGCTTCCCCTCTATACTTATCGAAGCAATAGTACCTACTCCATTCAAGTTAATGGGACATAACCTATTGGCTTTTTCAACCATTCCTTCTACTGTTCTATCTTTTTGAGGTTGCAGTAAGGTTTCATTAATGAAGCGGCCAATAGCCCCGAATATCATCATACCAATAAAAATGTACAAGATAATTTTTCCCCATCCTTTTTCTCGATAAACTGTATTATTGGCTTGCGCTTTTTGTTTAGCTCTTTTTCTTCCTATGTAGAATAGTATTCCACCTAAAATGATAATACATCCTGACACTATGATTGGAGTAATGTCTTTCCATTCATATGCTATTGCATAAATGGATGCTCCAATGAGCTGTAAAGCTCCAAAAATTAAAAGAATGACACCTGACGTTCTCATGTTTTCCATGTTTTAAGGCATACAAAAAGGTGTAGTCGCATCCTTGCTGCTTATCAGAAGGTATCGCCAAACACCTGTAACCATACAACAAGGAACGCCCACACCCTATGGTGGGAGCATTCACTTTCCTGCTGCTGATGGTTATGTGGGAGTAAATTGGCGATTTCTCTGATAACATCAAGCAAGAAGCAAACACTTCTTTTCTGATATGTCTGGTTTAACTTTTACATTTTTACTCTCGTTTGTTGGTTCTGCTGCAAAAGTAGGTTTTATTTCGCAGAATGCCATCATGTGAGCAAGTAAAAAAATGCAACACCTTTGACATGCCAGCTTTTAGAGTGTGGGCTTATAGGGTGCGGACTATGTCACAATGTGCAAATGTAGGGATTATATCGTATTCACATGATAATTTGAATTTATGTATTACATTTTCCTGCTCCTCCTTTCCATACAAAAGAGAATGGAGGGGAGTAAGAAAAACGACTGCATTAAAGATGATTTCTTCTGTCACTGCAGATAGTAAAGTTTCAAGGGAATGCTGACTCCCGCATATAGGCATCCCTTTGTATTCACTTCTCCAATTAAAAAGGGGAATGAATACAAAGGGATACTACGAGTTTTTTCCGACTGACTTCTATCGCATTTCTCTTTGTCATGCCCGCCTTGTTTAAGCCGGCCGGCCAAACGGGAGCGGTACGCCCATCACGTATCACCCGTTCAAAACCGCAGAAAGCGGGTGTAAGGCAACCTGCACACGGTTTGCACGAAAAAATGCCTACTTTTGCAAACCCTACAACAAGAAGAGAAACGATGAAAGAGAAGAAATACGTCGAGAAGACCTATCCCGTGACAGGCATGCACTGCGCGGCCTGCGCGGCCAACGTGGAGAAAATGCTCATGCGCGTCGACGGCGTGCGCGCGGCCGCCGTCAATCTGGCCGCGGCCACGGTGCGCGTGACGTATGCCGCCGACGTGATGCCCGAAACGCTCAGGGGACAGCTGGCCAAGGCCGGCTTCGGCCTGATTGTCGAGGAGGAAGACGCAGCCGAGCGCCAGATGCGCGCCCAGCGGGCCTATCTGCGCGACGTGGCCCGCCGCTGCGTCGTGGCCTGGGCCTGCGCCGTGCCCGTCTTCCTGCTGTCGATGGTGTTTGCCGGCGCCGCGCCCGCCTGGGTGACGGCGGTGCTGACGCTGCCCGTGGTGCTGTGGGCCGCCGTGCCCTACTACTGCGGCGCCTGGCAGATGCTGAAACTCCGCAGCAGCAACATGGACACGCTGGTGGCCGTGAGCGTGCTCGTAGCTTTCGCCTTCAGCCTCTCGGGCACGTTGCTGCCCGGCTTCTGGCTCGGCCACGGCCTGGAACCGCCCTGCCACTACGAGGCCGCCACGATGATCACGGCCTTCGTGCTCACGGGAAAGCTCCTTGAAGAACGCGCCAAGCACCGCACGGGCGAGGCCATACGCGCCCTGATGGGTCTGCAACCGCGCACGGCCCGCGTGGTGCTGCCCGACGGCACCGAAGCCGAGCGCCCCCTCGCCGTGCTGCAGGCCGGCGACCTGGTGCGCGTGCGCCCCGGCGAACAGATTGCCGTGGACGGGCGAGTGAGCGAGGGCCACTCGTCGGTGAACGAGAGCATGGTGAGCGGCGAGCCCCTGCCGGTGGAGAAGACAGCGGGTTCGCCCGTCCTAGCCGGCACGCTCAACGAGCGCGGCACGCTGCTGGTGCGGGCCGAAAAGGTGGGCGCGGCCACGGTGCTGGCGGGCATCGTCGAGGCCGTAAAGAAAGCCCAGGGCAGCAAGGCGCCCGTGCAGCGCATCGTGGACCGCGTGACGGCCGTATTTGTGCCTGTCGTCCTGTCGCTGGCGCTCCTGACGTTCATCGTATGGGTGGCCGTGGGCGGAACGGAAGCCCTGCCCCGCGCCATCCTCTGTGCCGTCTCGGTGACGGTCATTGCCTGCCCCTGCGCCCTCGGACTGGCCACGCCGACCGCCCTTGCCGTAGGTGTGGGCATGGGGGCCAGGCACCATATCTTCGTGAAGGACGCCGCCGTGCTCGAACAGCTGCGCCACACCGACACGGTGGTGCTCGACAAGACGGGCACCATCACCGTGGGCGAGCCGCGCGTGCGCTTCCACCGCGCCGAAGAGGGATATAACGCAGCTATGGCCGCCATCCTGCTGGCGATGGAGCGGGCTTCGGAACATCCCACGGCGGCCGCCGTGGCAGCCTTTGCCCGGGAAACGGCCGCCGAGGCCACGGCGCGCATCGATGCCTTCGAGAGCCTGCCGGGCATGGGCGTGCAAGCCACGGCCGGCGGCCGCTCCTTCTGGGCCGGCAACGACAAAATGGCCGCCGCCCACGGCGTGAGCCTGGCCACCCCGCCCGAAGCCGAAGGCCTCACGCTCACGGGCTTCGGCTGCGAGGGACGTCTGCTGCTCACGCTGGGCATTGGCGACGAAATAAAGGCCGGCTCGGCCGAGGCCGTGGCCCGTCTGCACGAGATGGGCTGCCGCGTGGTAATCGCCACGGGCGACAACGCCGGTGCCGCCGCAGCCGTGGCCCGACAGGTGGGCGCCGACGAGGTGATGGCCTCGGCCCTGCCCGCCGACAAGGAAAACGCCGTGCGCTGCATGCAGGCCGGTGGCCACCACGTGGCCATGGTGGGCGACGGCATCAACGATTCGCAGGCGCTGGCCGCCGCCGACGTTTCCATAGCCATGGGCCGGGGCACTGACGTGGCCCGCAGCGTGGCGCAGGTGACGCTGATGAGCTCCGACCTCCGCCTGCTGCCCGCCGCCATCCGTCTGTCGCGGCTGACGGTGGCCACCATACGCCGCAACCTCGTGTGGGCCTGCGCCTACAACGCCGCGGCCATCCCCCTGGCCGCCGGCGCGCTCTATCCGCTGTGGGGCCTGACGCTCACGCCGGCCGTCTCGGCCGCCGCCATGGCCCTATCGTCGGTGTCGGTGGTCACGGGCAGCCTGCTCCTGGGGCGCAAAAAGCTCGGCACGGAGGCATAGCTCCCCCGCCCCGCCCGCAAAACAAGCCGCCGCACCTCCTCCCGCATGGGGAAGGGGTGCGGCGGCTTTGTGGTGCCGGCACGTCGTCAGCGCACGGCCGTCAGCTCCACCGAGGCGCCGCCGGCGATGTCGCCCCGGATGGGCGGCGTGTCCTTGCTCACGACGACGGTGGCTTCGTCCACGAGCGGAAACGTCCGGAACACGGCTTCGAGGATGCGCCCTGCCACGCGCTCCAAGAGCGCCGAGGGCTCAGCCATGACGCTGCGCACCAGGGCATAGGCTTCAGCATAGTTGACGGTGGCTTCGAGGCGGTCGGCCCCGACGGCCCCAGTGCAGGGCCCCACGACGAGGCGCAGGCCGACGGTGTAGCGGCCGCCCACGCTCCGCTCCTGGGGCAAAACGCCGTGGCGGGCGTAAAAACGCATGCCGTCGAGGCGGATGATGGTCTGTTTCACGTTCATCGTTCTTCATCATAAAAGAGCGGGACGCCCCGACAGGGCGCCCCGCCATGGTTGTCCTGGATTGCAGGCCGCGGGCTATCCGCAACGCGACGAGCCGCAGTGTTTGCAGATGAGGCAGCCCTCCTGATAGACGAGCGTCTCATGGCCGCAGTTGGGACACTTCTGCCCCTTGGCCACCGTGCCGTCGGTCACATATTTTTTCAGGGCACGCTCCACGCCGTTCTTCCACGTGTTGATGTTTTCGCTCTCGAGCTGCAACGAGCTGACCAGACGGATGACGTGGTCGAGGGGCATGCGGTAGCGCAACACGCCGGAGATGAGCTTGGCATAGTTCCAATACTCCTTGTTGAACTTCTCGGAAAGTCCCTCAACGGTCGTCTTGTAGCCGCGCTTGTTCTCAAACTGGAAGTCGTAACGCTTCGTGCCGTCGGCATTCACCTTCTTGATGATGCGGCCGTGGGTCACGGTTTTCGGCAGTACGATGCCCTCTTCGTCGTCTTGCAGACCGGTGAAGATTTCATACGGATGGCCTTCGAGCAGTCCTACGAAAGCCACCCATTTTTCCTTGTTGTTCTGGAAGCGTACCACGTCGCACTCCAACACTTCGGGCCGGCGCTCCACCACCTCGGGCGGGCTGCACGGAGGCAGCTCCTGCTTCGTCTCCTTCTTCATGCTGACCATCACGCCTGCCCGCGAACCTTCGCGATATATCGTGCAGCCCTTGCAACCGCTCTGCCAGGCCGTGACATAAAGGCGGTTGACGAGCTCTTCGTCGACGTTCTCGGGCAGATTTACCGTCACGCTGATGCTATGGTCCACCCACTTCTGGATGGCTCCCTGCATTTTCACCTTCATGAGCCAGTCGACGTCGCCTGCCGTGGCCTTGTAGTAGGGCGAAGCCTCCACCAGGCGGTCTATCTCCTCCTGCGTGTAGCGACGGTCGGGGTCGTAGCCGTTCACGCGCATCCACGTGAGGAACTTTTGGTGGAAAACAACATACTCCTCGAAGGCGTCGCCCGTTTCGTCGGTGAAGTCGACGTGTACGTCGGGGTCGTTCGGGTTGACCTTGCGGCGACGCTTATAGACGGGCATGAAAACGGGCTCGATGCCGCTCGTTGTCTGCGTCATGAGGCTCGTGGTGCCCGTCGGGGCGATGGTGAGGCAGGCTATGTTGCGGCGGCCGTAGCGCACCATGTCGTCGTAAAGGGCGGGGTCGGCCTCGCGGATGCGCTGCACAAAGGGGTTCAGCTCCTCGCGCTCGGCCGAATAGACCTCGAAGGCGCCGCGGTCGCGCGCCATGTCGACCGACGAGCGGTAAGCCGCCAGCGCCAGCGTCTGCTGCACGCGCACGGCAAAATCGGTTGCCTCCTGCGTGCCGTAGCACAGCCCCAGAGCGGCCAGCATGTCGCCCTCGGCGGTGATGCCCACGCCCGTGCGGCGACCCTGGCCCGTCTTGTGATAGATTTTCTCCCACAGGTGGCGCTCCGTCTGCTTCACCTCGTCGCTCTGCGGGTCGCTGTCGATTTTCTCCTGTATGCGCTCAATTTTTTCCAGCTCAAGGTCGATGATGTCGTCCATGATTTTCTGCGCCAGTCCCACGTGGCGGCGGAAGAGCTCAAAGTCGAACTCGGCCTCGGGCGTAAAGGGATTTTTCACGTACGAGTAAAGATTGACGGCCAGCAGGCGGCAGCTGTCGTAGGGGCAGAGCGGTATCTCGCCGCAGGGGTTCGTCGAAACGGTCTTGAAGCCCAGGTCGGCGTAGCAGTCGGGGATGCTCTCGCGAATGATGGTGTCCCAGAAGAGAACGCCCGGCTCAGCGCTTTTCCAAGCGTTGTGCACAATTTTTTTCCACAGTGCGGCAGCATCTATGTCCTTGGCCACGAAGGGGTCCGGGCTGTCGATGGGGAACTGCTGGCGATAGGGCCGTCCCTCGGTGGCGCAGCGCATAAACTCGTCGTCGATGCGCACGCTCACGTTGGCTCCCGTCACCTTGCCCTCGGTCATCTTGGCGTCGATGAAGGCTTCGGAGTCGGGGTGCTTGATGCTCACCGAAAGCATCAGGGCGCCGCGGCGGCCGTCCTGGGCCACCTCGCGCGTGGAGTTGCTGAACCGCTCCATGAAGGGCACGAGGCCGGTGGAGGTGAGTGCCGAGTTTTTCACGGGAGACCCCTTCGGACGGATGCGACTCATGTCGTGGCCCACGCCGCCCCGGCGCTTCATCAGCTGCACCTGCTCTTCGTCTTCTTTCAAGATGGCTCCGTACGAGTCGGCGTCGCCGTCCAAGCCGATGACAAAGCAGTTGGAGAGCGAGGCAATCTGATAGTCGTTGCCGATGCCCGTCATGGGGCTGCCGGCCGGCACGATGTAGCGGAAATGGTCGAGCAGCTCAAAAATCTCATCGGCACCGACAGGGTTGTTATACTTCGCCTCGATGCGCGCAATTTCGTTCGCCAACCGGTGATGCATGTCGGCAGGCGATTTTTCGAAGATGTTGCCGAAAGAGTCTTTCATGGCGTACTTGTTTACCCACACGCGGGCAGCGAGCTCATCGCCCCCGAAGTAAGCAAGCGAAGCCTGAAAAGCCTCCTCGTAACTGTACGTTTTATGCTCCATTTTGATATATGAGGATTACGGAATGTCTGCGTCGGCAGCTCCGCGCGGGAACTGCCCCGGTGTTTCGGGATGCAAAGCTAAACATATATTCCCGATAAAGCAACCGCAGCAACAAAAACTTTCCGGTCACAGGAAAAGTTTTCCATTTTAAGAAATTAAGTAATTATCAATCAGGCGCTTATATTAAATGGCAGAAAGAAAAACTTTCCCAAACCGACAACTATCCGCTTAGACAACAAACGTTTGTGCTCCGCATGGGAAAAGGACGGATGACGTTTTGTCACAAAAAATTCACAACCTCCGCTGCTCCCCTCACCCGCGCCGCCCGGCTTCTGCCAGCCCGTCGCAGGCAGGCGGCCGCAAAACGCCGCAGGACGCCGGCAAACGACATTATCCCCGCAGCTCGCCGCACCGCTCCACGGCCCGCCCGGCCACGACGGAACGGCACAAAAAAAGGGCACCGTCCATGCGGACGGCACCCTTCAGTCCCGAAGGTTGACCCGGGGCCATGGCGGCCCCGTTGCAAAGTTAACGCGCCAGGCGTGCTCGCTTTGCCATGATGCGCTGGCGCACGGAGAGCGGGCGCTTCTTCACGCCCGTGCCCACAGTTGCACGCTGCACGGCAGCTGCCTGAGCATTCGCCTCGGTTCCCTCGTTGCCGTAATGGTAGGTATAGGCCCTGTTCTGATAGCCGTTCTCGTCCGTCTCGGCAAACGTGGCCACGCGTCCTTGAGCGTCGTAAGTCCACTCATAACGGAAGTCGTAGGCATATGCAGACGTCTCGTCTCCGTCTTCGCCCGAATAAGCCTCGCGGCAAGCCACGGGCAGCTCGGACGGGTGGCGCCCGGCATAGCCGCCAAGGAACATGAACGGCAGGGACATGTCTATATTACTCTCATAAAAGGGTATGCCCGAGTTGGGATACTCGCCGGCTGCGGCATAAGTGTAAGTATAAGTATATTGCTCGTTGCCATACTCGGGATCGCTGAAATCGTTGACGACGCGCATCAGTTTGCCGTCTTCGTATTCGAACGTATAGGCGTCGGTGTAGGTCACGCCCGCCTCGGTTCCCGTTCCCTCGATGCGCGAAAGGTAGCCGTCGGCGTTATACGTCAGGCGGAGGTTGCCACTGGTGGTATAGCCGTCCTCCTCCGTGTACGTTAGGCGCGCACGCGTCATGTAGCCACGGGTGTCGGTCGAGACGTTGTCCCACCGCTCGGTATAGCCGTCGTAAGTGTTGGTATAAGTGAAAGTAATGGGCGAAAACGTGATGCTGAGCGAACCGTAACCGTCGTTACCGCTCACAAGGCGGCCCTGCTCGTCGTAGACATAATGTTCTGTAACGCCCCACTGACTTTCAATGGCCGTGATAGGGTCGGTCACGGTGGGGATGACGCCCGCGTTAGGCACGCCGCCGTCCTCGTCGTCGTCGCTACAAGCTGTAAAACTCAATGCGGCCGCGCAGAGGCAAAGCATCGGCAAGCGGCCCGGGAAAAAATGTTTTTCCATAAACATACTTTTTAATTTGATTAATAAGATATAGCAGTCAATTCCAGGACTATGCCGCAAATTTAGGAATATTTCCTAACAAGACACCAAGCAGCGATGCGAAATCTTCTATACAAAACGAAAAACGCCCGACCGCCCCGCCCGCGACCGCACAAGGCGGCACAGCTGGGCGCGGAACCTGCGGCCGGACACAAAAAACGGAGAGAGCCCCACCTGCAACGCAGGGGCTCTCCCCAAAGGCCGTCCGCCGGCAAGGGCGAAAAGCCATGAACTGCCGCCCTATCTGCCGGCCGCAGCACGGCGCGCGCGTATGTGCTCGCGCAGCGTGAGCGGCTCGTCGGGCAGAACTGTGCCGGCCGCCGACGGAACAGACACGGCCGCCGGAGCGGCAACGCCGGCCCCGGGCGATGCGGCTCATCGCAGGATGGTGGAAACCTCGTTGCCCTGAAAGAAGAGTTTGAGCGACGAGGTGTAGGTCCACTGCGTCGTCGTGCCCATCTTGCTTTCGAGCCGCGGCTTGCCAAAAGCCAGCTTGCACTCGTCCATCGTCATGCCCTTCTCGGGGTTGCGGTTCACGATGTTGTCCCAATGGGTGACGGGCGAAAGGGGATAGGACGTAACGTAGTGGCTGACGCGATTGAGCAGCGCCGACTCGGTAGCCACGAAGTCGTCGAAGAGCTTCTTGTGGCTGTCTTTCTTCTCGGGTGCGAGTTTTTCGAGCGGCGTGACGCGCTTCATGAAGAGCACGGCCGATTGCGTCACGATGTCGGAGACGTAATAGAGCAACTTGCCGTCGGCCACCTGGAACGTGGCCTTGCAATAGAACAGGTTGTCCTGCCCCGTACCGGGCACAGACGTCAGGCGGAGATCGCAGGCAAATTTCAAGCCTTCATAATCGATAGAGGAGAGGCCATCGTGCATCGTGGTGCATACGTTATCGACCGCCCAAAGGAGGGCCTTGGCAAAGATGTCGCGGTCGGTCTGCCCGTCGTAGGTGAAAAAGCCGTTGACGACGTAACGCTCGCCGTCGGTCGTGACGGGATAGGTCTTGCCCGTGGCGCCAATCATCTGAGCGCGCAGCGAAACGGCCATCGTCAGGCATAAAACGGTGATAAGAAAAATACGTTTTGTCATAAGCACTTAGTTTGCTGAAACAAAAAAGGCCTGCACCCCTGTCGGAGCGCAGGCCCGGGAGCATCTGTCCTTAAAAGGCGACACCGAGACGCAGCATGAGGTTGCTGGAAGCCATTTTAGCATCTTTCACCGGGGCTATAAAACCACGCTGCCAGGTGAAATCGAGGTTAAAACGGTCGTACCACAAGCCGACGCCAAGCGACATGCCTGCATCGACGCGGTTCCAGTCGTCACCATAGTAGTCATCGTATTCGCCGACGTTCCATTCGGCTTTGTAGGTATCACCGTATTCGTCTGTCTCCTCGGCCTTAATTTTTCCTGCATAATCCACCGAAACAAAAGCTCCGACATGGGCATCGACAGCGAACTTATCGTTGATATCATACTTATATCCTAAAATAAAAGGCGACCAGCGGAAATTATGGTTCAACATGTGGTCCTTATAACTGCCATCCTCATACGACCAGGCACGCGTACCAAGCCCGAAATCCATCCCCCAGAACAAGCCTATGTCCGTAATGGGCTTTTGGAAAGCAATGGAAAAATCGTAGCCAACCTTAGAGGCGTCGAAAAGCTCATCGGCATCATCTCCGACGAACTTACCCATGTTCATGCCGAGACGCAACACCCACGTGGTTGTCTTAGGCTTTTTGACCTCCGTTGTCTTGATATTAACACTTCTGGAAGAAACAATTTGGGCATTCATACCCAATACTGCCAAAAAGGAAAAAGCGGCAGCCACTAAAATCTTCTTCATATCTCTTCTGCAATTAATTATTTCCTTACTCTGTTTAATGCTTGATGACGGCGCCAATCTTCTCGCGGTCGGACGTGGTCTGCACCTTTTCCATCTGGATCCACTGATAATCCTCGGGCTTCACCGTGGCCCAGCCGGTAAACGAGGCAGGGTAGCCCACGACGGTCATGACGTAGCCGTCGCCCTCGTCGCGCGTACGCAAATTGAACGTAGCGGCCACGATAACGTCGCAATGGCAGAGCTGCGCCGTCTGAAAAAGGGCATAGCTGCGCATGTCGGCGATGCGACCGCCCATACCGTTGGCCTCCTCGTTGCTGATGAGCACCTTGCACGTAATGCGCCCGCCGGCCTCGCGGTTCAAAATCTGGCCGTCGACGTTGCTCTGGAACTTCGTCCCCTCCGTATCCACCTTCAGCTCAACCGTCATGGGCTTAACGTAGGCATTCGAGCTCACATCAAGCATACGTGCCTGCGTCTCCTGAATTTTGACCGTCGTCTGCTTCTGCGCATAGGACACACCCGTGGCCAAGCCAAGGAATGTCAGCATTAGAACACTCTTTTTCATATTCATTTTCCTTTGAAATAACTTTTTTGCAAAGGAAGCGATTTCCCAAACTATAAACGGAAGAAAATGTCCCCGATGGGTTAACATGCAAACTTATCAGATACACTTACCCTCCCACCCGCTCCCGCGGGGAAAAGAAAAGCGCCTTGCCTCCGGCCCGCCAGCCGGAAACAAGGCGCCGCAGCAGGCACAAGCGCCGCACCTCACTCCCTGCACTCCTCACCAAGCTCATGCGAGTAGTCGCGGAAAAAATCGTACCTGAGAATTTGCGAAATGCGCATCAACACATGCGTGTCGATGGACGACTTGGCGAAAATTTTATACACATTCGTCCGGCTGTACGATAGTTCATGCGCCAGCCAAACCACCGTTCTCTGCTTTTCTTCCAGTTTTTCGCGAATGAGATTTCCAATATGCATACCTCCGCGCGCCTTTAAAGCAAGCTTGCAGACTCCCGATGCAATATGATCAAACGGAAAGTAGGATAAGCACATAAAAAGAAGGCGGGGAGTCTGTTCGTGCTTATCCCGGCTTCAGGCTCTCGCATTGCCTACCACTGAAAGATAAGCAACGCCAGCCAGCCCACGCCTGTATAATCCACCTCAGCCATGCGGCAGCACCGTAAAAGATGCCAACCGCACGACTTCGAGGTACAATCATACCACGCAGACGCTCTTGTTGCCATTACCTTCCTCAGTGGTTTCGAATTTGCGAGATTTGAAGCCTGAAGGGTAACGCTTCGAAAAACGTCCTCTTTAAATATGTGTAGCTCCCACCCGCCCGTAGCGGGCTGGCAAGAGCCAATGCAAAAATACATATCTTTTTGAGAACAAGCAACCCACCAAAGCCCCAACATACAATTATTATAAGATAAAAACGACATTTTATCACAGCCCCATACTAATCATGCCTCACATCACACACTTCTATATTTACACTTTCCGTCTCTATCACCGCAACTCTCACATAAAAATCCACGTCATCCGTCACAAATTCTGCCCCCCGCGCGGTAACCTCCCCGCACGCAACGACTACCTCTCCCCGGACGACTCCCCCGAACCTTCCAACTCCGCTACCATACATCACGCCACAAATTCTGCGCCATCAACCACGCACAACACCACACCCGAACGCAACGAATTCCTCTCTCATGTCCATCATTCCACACCCTCCGCCTCACGCCCCGTACCATCCCACCCCGCACTCCGCCTCAAGCACAATGTCACCCGGCCCAGACGCAGCAAGGCCCGCACCATCCGCCACACCCTCTACATCTCCCGCCACACCCTTCACATCTCCCGCCAACTCATCCGCACCTACGGTCTCTCCCACGCCGCCAAGCACAAAAAAAGAGTCCTCCAACGGCGTTAACCGTTGAAGGACTCTCTCATCTAAAAAGGCAGCTACCTACTCTCCCGCATTTCTGTGCA
>CASFRV010000030.1 GCA_949297215.1 uncultured Bacteroidales bacterium
CCCAGCAGGGCGTCGCCGAAATGGGGGCGCAGGGCCGCGGCGAGCCACGCGGCGGCGCCCTCGGCGGTGCGCTCGTCGCGGTGGCGCAGGCTCACGTAGATGAGGCGGCAGAAGGGGGGATAGCGAAACAGGCGGCGCTCGGCCGTCTGGTCGCGGTAGAAGGCGGCATAGTCGGCCCGCACGACCTGGCCGATGAGGGGCAGGCCGGGCGAGCGCGTCTGCAAGACGACGAGGCCGCGCGTGCCGCGGCGCCCGGCGCGCCCCGCCACCTGGGCCATCATCTGGAACGCGCGCTCGTGGGCGCGGAAGTCGGGCTGGCACAGCATCTGGTCGGCGTTGAGTATGCCCACCACGCCGACGCGCCCGAAGTCGAGCCCCTTGGTCACCATCTGCGTGCCCACGAGCAGGTTGGCCCGGCCCGTCTGAAAGTCGTCGATGATGCGTTCGTAGGCCGAGCGCGAGCGCGTCGTGTCGAGGTCCATGCGCACGGTGCGCGCCTCGGGAAACACGGCGGCCACGGCCTCTTCGATGCGCTCGGTGCCGTAGCCCACGTCGCGCAGCTCGGTGTCGCCACACTGGGGGCAGCTGCGCGGCACGTCGAACGTGGCGCCGCAATAGTGGCACACGAGGCGCCCCTCGCGGTTGTGGAGCGTGAGGCTCACGTCGCAGTGGGGGCAGCGCGGCGTCCACCCGCACGAGCGGCACACGACGACGGGCGCATAGCCCCGGCGGTTCTGGAACAGGATGGCCTGGCCGCCGGCAGCCAGCACGCGGCGCACCTCGTCCGTCAGGCGGGGCGAGAAGGGCGTCTTCATGAGCCGCTTGCGCCGCAGCTCGCCCACGTCCTCGACCTGTATCTCGGGCAGCTCCACGCCGCCGTAGCGCTCGGTCAGCTCCACCAGGGCATATTTCCCCTCCAAGGCGTTGTGGTAGGTTTCCAGCGCGGGCGTGGCCGTGCCCAGCACGACGCGGGCGTCGTGGAGCCGGGCCATGACGATGGCGGCGTCGCGGGCGTTGTAGCGCGGGGCGGGGTCCTGCTGCTTGTAGGAGGCGTCGTGCTCCTCGTCCACGATGACGAGGCCCAGCCGGCGGAAGGGCAGGAAGAGCGACGAGCGCACGCCCAGCACGAGCGGAAAGGCCGAGGGGCCCAGCTGCCGCTGCCACAGCTCGACGCGCAGCGCGTCGGGAAACTTGGAATGGTACACCCCCATGCGGCCGCCGAAGACGCGGCCCAGGCGCTCGGTGAGCTGCGTGGTGAGGGCTATCTCGGGCACGAGGTAGAGCACCTGGCGCCCGGCGGCCAGCTCGCGGGCGATGAGGTGGGTGTAGACCTCGGTCTTGCCGCTCGACGTGACGCCGTGGAGCAGGCACACCCGGCGCTCGGCGAGGGCCGCCACGACGGCGTCGAAGGCCCGCTGCTGCATGGGGGCCAGCGGCAGGGGGGCGGCGGTGACCACAGGCCCTTCGGGCAGGCGGTCGACGGTGCAGGTGCGCTCGGCAAAAACGCCCTTGCGGCGCAGCTGGGCTAGGGCCGACGTGCTGCCCCCGCCGGCCTCGAGCAGGCGCGCACGCCCCACCTCGGGCAGGGCGCCGCCCACGCCGACGGCATCGGGCGGGGCCAGGCGGAAATAGGCATCGAGCAGGGCGCGCTGCGCCGGCGAGCGGTCGAGCGAGATGTAGAGCTGCCGCAGCGCGGCGGGCGAGGCATAGGGCGGGGCCAGCGAGAGGCGCTGCTCGGTGAGCGGACGGTAGCGGCCCGCCAGGGCCTCATGGACGCGCACCGCCCCGCGCGCCAGTAGGCGCCGCACCACGCCCTGCAACGGCGCTCCGCCGAGCTGCCGCGACAGGGCATCGAGCGACGTGCCCCGCTCCGTGGAGAGCAGGGCCAGCAGGGCCCGCTCGCGCGGTGTATAGTCGGCCTGCGGGTCGGCCTCGGGCGAGAGCGACACCTGCGTCTCGCTTTCCAGCTTCAGCCCCGAAGGCAGGGCGGCCCGCATCACCTCGCCGGGCGTACACATATAATAGGTCGACAGCCAGTGCCACAGAGCCAGCTGGGCGGGCAGCAGGAGCGGAGCCTCGTCGAGCACGTCGGCCACGGCCTTGAGCGCGGTGCCGGCGGTCGGCGCGTCGTCGTGCAGCCGCACGGCTACGGCCGTATAGCTACGCCGCGCGCCGAAGGGCACCACCACGCGGCAGCCCGCCCCGACGCGGCCCGACAGCCCGGCGGGCACCTCGTAGGTGAACAGCCCGTCGAGCGAGAGGGGCACAACGACATCGACATATCTGCTCATGCAAAAGTCTTTTGGGGGTGATTTCAAAAAAATTCGGTCAGAAGCGCCGCACGCAGGCCTCCACCAGGAAGAGGCGACGCACCATGCCGGGCTCGATCTCCTGCTCCGGGCAGCCGCTGCGGGCCGCCACCAGGCGGAAACAGCCCGGCCGGCTGCCCGCACACAGCCGGCGCACCAGGCGCTGGCCGTTCGTCGTGACCAAAGCATAGGTGCGGCCGTACACGACGAAGCTCTCCCAGCCCGTCAGCTCGCGCAGGGCCATGAGGTCGCCGCGGCCTATCTCGGGCTCCATCGCGTCGTCGCCCTGCCGGCACCACCACAGGCCCGGTCCGTCGAGCGGCGGCACGCTCACGCAGCCCGACGCCGCAGCAGTCCGGCCGCTCCACAGCTCGTCGGCGCCGCTCTGGAAGTCGGCGTCGCAGTAGGGGCAGCCCCCGCCGCCCTCGCCGCCCGGCTCCACGCACATCGGGCCCAGCCCCATGAGCAGCCAGCGGGGCGAGAGGCCGGCCACGGCGGTGCAGATGCGCTGCAACGTCAGGGCCGAGGGCACCGAGCGGCGGCGCGTCAGCACGTTGCTCACGCTCGTCGCAGGCTCGCCGATGGCCTTGGCAAAGCGGGCCTTGTTGCCCGCGAAAAAGCAGTCGACGACGGTCTGTATGCGGTCGTTTATCGTTGTTTCGTCCATATCTGTGTGGCGGTGCTGTCAGCGCACGGCTTTGTAAAAACAAAGATAGCGAAAGGCGAGTGGCGAAGCAAGAGAAAGCTCGCTTTTTCTTGCTTCGTCCGAGCCGCATCCTATCTTCGTGTAACAAAGATAGCAAAAGGCGAGAGACGGGGCAGGGAAAAGCACGATTTTAACACTGAGAAGGCCGCCGACGGCACCGCCGCGCACTTTGCTCCGATACACGCGAAAAACGTAAACATCTGAATATAAGGCAACAAGCTGCCGCGCCCGGCTCAAAACCACGCAAAACAAGCCATTTTCGCCACCATTTGTCACTTTTTCAAGGCCATTTCCGCTCCGAAACCACCCTTGGAAACAATTTTTCATCCCTTGGAAACGAAAAAGCGTCCCTTGGAAACGAAATTCCACCCCATGGAAACAAAAAAGCGCGCCGACAAAGCGCCAAAAACCCCGCCGTCCGCTCTGTTTGCCCCACTGCCGATTGTCACGAAATGCGGACGTTTTAACATTTTGCCCACTGCTGACGCACCGCCGCCCCACCCCGCCGGCGGTGGGCGGAAAAAATGGCCGGCCGCCGTGCAAGATTTCGCCCCGCGCCCGATTTTACCAAGCAGACAAACCCATCTAAAAACCGCAACCTATGACATCATTCCGCCTCTTCGCCCCCGCCCTGGGCATCCTGGCCGCGGCCAGCCCGCTGAACTCGTGCAACGACATCGACGACGGCGACACGCTGTGGCAAACGGGGGCCGTGGTGACCGTGCGCCCCTCGGCCGACGGCTCCTTCGTCATGCAGCTCGACAGCGCCACGGTGTTGCGCCCGGTCAACCTCTGTGCGTCGCCCTTCGGCACCAAACGGGTGCGCGCCCTCGTCAGCTTCGCGCCCGCCCCCGGCCGCTGCCGCACGGACACGGCGGCCGTGTACGTTTACCACATGGACAGCATCCGCACAAAGCTACCTGTTGCCTCGCGCGGCGAGGCCGACGACTCGCTCTACGGCTGCGACCCGCTCGACATCGTGGACGACTGGGTGACCGTGGCCGAGGACGGCTATCTCACGCTGCGCATACGCATGCGCGACGGGATGCCCGGCGCCACCCACCGCGTGAACCTGCTGACGGGCCTGAACCCCGACAACCCCTTTGAGCTCGAGCTGCGCCACGACGCCGGCGGCAGCACGGCCGGGCCGGTGGCCGACGCGCTCGTGGCGTTCGACCTGAACGCACTGGCCGCCACGGAGCAGCAACGGGCCGAGGTGACGCTCCACTGGCGCTCGCCACGGGGCCGGCGCTCGGCCACGTTTCCCCTCGATCTGCACCGCAACGGGCCTGCCGACGGCTGCCAATGACGCCCCCGGCCGATTTTTTTGCCCGCGGCGTGCAAGATTTCAAAAACCCTGGATTTTACAGGTTGAGAGCTCTCAAAAAAATCAATACTCAACCCGAAAACAACAAAAGTAAACAACGAATGACAATGAAGAAAGCTGATTTTGCTAAATTCACGGCGGCTTTGCTCTGCTGCGCCGCTCTGACCGTCACCACGTCGTGCACCGACGACGACGAAAAGCAGCCGGCCCTGACGTTCACCCCCGGCACCGCCACCATCGCCGCCGACTCGACGGCACGCATCCTTGTAAGCGGCGGCACGGCGCCCTATACGGCCACAACCGGCGACGAACAGACGGCCACGGCCGCCATGGCGGGCGACACCCTGCTCGTGACGGGCATCAAGGCGGGCCGGGCCGTCCTGACCGTCGGCGACACCAACCGGCTGAGCGGCCGGTTCGTGGTCGAGGTGCAGGAGGCTCCTGCCGCACCAAGCTCCGACCAGGTCAGCAAGAAGGCCACCGTGGAATAATCCTCACCCCTGAAAAGAAAAAGGCACGGAGCGGGCTTCGCACGAAGTCCGCTCCGACGCCTGTAACCGACAAGCGGCTGTATGGCTCCCACCACAAGCAAAGAAACAAACGAAGCGACGTTGCTGCCCCTCGTACAAAGGGGCGACGAACGGGCCATGCTGGAGCTGTACAGGCAAAACGTGAGATACCTCACGGGCGTGTGCAGCCGCTACGTCGGCGACGAGGACGAAACAAAAGACGTCATGCAGGAGGCTTTTCTGAAAATATTTTCGGCCGTCGGGTCCTTCAAATACCGGGGCGAAGGCTCGCTGCGCGGATGGATGGCGCGCATCGTGGTGAACGAGGCGCTCAAATTCCTGCAACACCGCCGGCGCCTGAACTTCGTAGGCCTCGACCCGGAGGAAACCGACGTGCCCGACGAAACGCCCGACACGGCCGACGTGCCGGCAAAGGAGCTGCACCGCATGATCAGAGAACTGCCCGACGGCTACCGCACCATTTTCAACCTCTTCGTCGTCGAGGAAAAAAGCCACAAAGAGATCGCTGCGATGCTCCACATCAAGGAAAACACATCTGCCTCGCAGCTGCACCGGGCCAAAGCGCTGCTCGCCGAGAAAATCAGACATTATAAAACGCATCACTCCACACCGCTATGAAAGAAAACTGGCTGAAAGACGTTCACGACAAGATGGCCGGCTTCGAAGCCGACGAGCCTCGCGGACTTTGGGACGATATATGCCGCGCCCGAGGCGCCGCCAACACCCGCAAACCCGTACGCACGGCCCGGCTGGTACGGATGTGGAGCGGCGGCGTGGCCGCGGCGGCGGCCGTGGCGGGCATCGTCTGCCTGGTGGTGCCGCGCAACGACGGCAACGGCAGTCGCACCGCCCGCCCGGTAGCCGCCGTGGCGCCCGCGGCCCGGCCGCTCACGCCGCCCGCCGCCCCGCAACAGGTTCCGCCCGTCGCGCAGACTGCGGGGAGCGCTGCCGCGACAATGCACAATGGGGCCTCGCCCGCTGCCGACATGGGCCACGCCACAACCGCCGCCGCGACCCGGGCGGCCGACACGCTCTCCGCCGGCGAAAGCTCTCCCCGCCACAGCTCCACCGACACGCCGCGCACGCCGGCCTCCCTCCCGGCAACAGACGAGGCGCACCCGCGGCCCGATGCCCGCGCGGCCTTGGCCTCTGCCGGCAGACACCGGCAGCGCCGCCTCGCAGTGAGCGTCTACATGGACGGGGCCACAGGCAGCTCTCTCAGCCACCGCTACATCAGCAACAACGAAACAGCAGGACTGGGGCCGGGCAACTCCGACTGGGACGACAATCCGCTGCTCGGCATCATCGCCTATAACCAAGGAAAAGAAGTGGAAAAGAAAGTGCATCACCACCTGCCGCTCAAAACGGGCGTCTCGCTCGCATGGCCACTCAGCCCGCGCGTCAGCCTCGCCACGGGTTTGACGTACGCCTACCTCCGGACCGACTTCCGCGACGGCGGCAACACTCACTACCTGAAACAGCAGCAGCAACTCCACTACGTGGGCATCCCCTTCGCTATCCAAGTAAATGCCCTCGCGTGGAAAAATCTCACGCTCTACGCCTCCGCCGGCTTGCTGGCCGAACAATGCGTGGCAGGCAAGCTCGAAACAGAATACGTGCTCGACAACAAACAAAAAGCAAGCAAGAGCGAAAACATTGCGACCCGACCTTTCCTGTTCTCCGTCAACGCCTCCGCCGGCTTGCAGTACAACTTCACAAACAACGTCGCCCTCTTCGCAGAGCCCGGCGTCAGCTACTTCTTCAACGACGGCTCCTCGCTCAATACCATCTACAAGGAAAAACCGCTCCAATTCAACCTTCACCTCGGCCTAAGGATATCCTTCAGGAAATAACGCACGGCCATACACAACCATCCACGCCACCGCACCACCCCGACACCCGCCCCTGCAAAGACATCTCGCCGCACGCCGCACGCCCCGCACCAAGCACAGCAATAGAGAGGTCTTCACAAACCAAATCTTCATGGTAAGCATTGCAGAATTCCCACTGTATGAACGGTTTATTCAGTCGGTTTTCTTTTGTCAATGTGTTCTGGTGTATTGTTTGCAGCAGATTTCTCGGCAAAAACAGTTCTCTGCGTGTTTTCATCTTGCCATTATTGAGGATAAAGGTGAAATCAACATTCAGGCTTTGCTGCATGATTTTAAGTTGCCGCGCATAAACAAGCGCGAGCCGAGCAGCAGTTCGCCAATTTTGCGACCGATTACAAATATTATGAGGAAAATAAAAACTCCCACGTATTTATCACGTTATTTTGTCACGCCTGTATATTAAAAAACACACTTATTTGTTAAATCAATTCGTATTTCAATCGACTGTTACATAATAAAATATACGATTGAGCGTTAAATAAATTGACCACTTCTTGCTAAAACTACACTCTTGTTAGTATTTGATTAATATGGTTTTTCGTATAAATAAATAGGAACGAACTATCATAAATCAATCTATCATGAAGATAAAAGAAGCGTGTGAAAGAATTAAGAATGCCGAGAGTATTCTGATCTCAATTTCAGATGAAGATTGGGAACTATTCGACGACACTGCAAGAGTCGTTGATATCTCCGGCCCATCAGATGATGTGAGGGTAGCAGCCACAGCTCTCATTAGGAATGGGGAGCTGGTTGACGCACAAACCGTCGCAATTGTTTTTTTCTGCAATCCCAAAGATTCACTCCGCGTGATGGGAGCTGTTCCCGCGGAAGAAATTGCTGCAACCGGGGCAAGAATTCTTTACTGCGTTTGTTTCGCTTCGCTTGAGTCTGGTAACGTAGAAATGTACATCATATCCGACTGATATAAAATTTAATAGAATCACTACTACGCGAACTTATGGAAGATAATTTGACAAACTTAGGTATATCCCCTCTATGATACATATTGGTAAAGATGCCTAAGCTGTAAAATAAATAATTGGAAATATGGAAATATCAAAAGAAGACATTCTCAGACAACTGAAGCAGGTATGGCCCAGCGTTGAGTTGCCAAGCGAAATTGATTTTCGCATAAACAACAACACACTATACCTGAATGTAGGAGGAAAGGGCGTGATACAAAACATGCAATGTGATGGTGCGGCATTTGAAGGTTGGGCCATCTGCATCAAAGCGGCAGTTCCTGAGATTCGTAATGTAGTTATGTCGTGGGATAAACCGCGGTACTCAAAGGAAACTGGAATTGAGGGTCGACAAAGGAAACACTACAACCGCTTCTTGATGAGAGTTGCCTCGTTTCGTGACAACTATTCATGGTTTTCAATCGACTCTGGTCATGACGAAGATGTGAACAGCGTCAGGAATTTGTTTGAAAACCGTTGCCTGCTTATGAACTATCCCAAAAGCAAAGCAAAATCCATCGTGGATAAGGATAAGAAGCGCGAGGCTTTTCTTGAAAGAGAAAAGGTAAAAGTCTTGCGTGAACATGTTCCACTGACTGATCACCAACTCCCGGTAGGTCTGTTTGTCAATGAAGTGAAGGCCTCCAACACTTTTACCCCGCGCGGTGCAAGTCAGATTGACATTTGGCAAGTTGAGAATACTACGTTGAAAGTGTTTGAGTTGAAGGCTACTAAAAACGAAAAAGTAGGTATAATATCAGAATTGATGTTTTACGCCAATACAATGTATTACCTGAAAGAGGGGATGATACGGTATCCATGTACAATACGGAGTGCCAAGAACTTTCGTCACATCAAAGACTTATGGGAAATAATTGAAAACCATCTTATCTTTAAGATTGATGCTATATTCATGACAGAGAAACTGCATACTCTCTTTGAGGCACGAAAAGAAGAGATTCTGAAAATTCTGAATAACAATAAATACCTCATCAGGTATCAAATAAAGCGTATATGAAAATAACTATCCATCGCGGAACAGACCAGATTGGTGGCTGCGTAACAGAGTATGAATATGACGGTTGGAGGCTGTTTGTCGACTACGGTGAACAACTTCGCGGAGCACCGAAGTCTGATTCCCCTCTCGAAATCAACGGGTTGACCAAAGGCGATCTGTCGAAAAGCGCATTATTGATTACCCACTATCATGTTGACCATATAGGTAAAATAACCGAACTGGATACCAATCTTCCCATCTATATTGGCAAGATTAGTCGTGACATAATCGAGAAGCTCTCCGCCCATCTTAAAACAGTGAACGAGGTAAGCACATCCTTATTGAAACGTTTATCTATCGTCAACACTTTCACACCCGGTAACGCATTCAAGTTCGGACCTTTCACAATCATGCCAATCACGATTGATCATTCAGCCTTTGATGCATACGCCTTCAAGATAGAAGCGGATGATGTGAAAGTATTCCATACAGGCGACTTCCGCACTCATGGTTTCAGAAGCGGTAAACAGCCAAAGGTAATTGACAAATTCATTGGAAAAGTAGATTACGTTGTATGTGAAGCCACAAATATAAATCGTCTAAACGTTGCTGCGCTGCCGGAGCATGAACTTCAGCAAAATTTCAAAACAGCATTCAAGGAGAACAAGTACAACATCGTATATCTTTCGTCTACCAACATTGACCGTCTTTTTGCCCTCTATCATGCTGCTATCGAAGCCGGGCGCAAATTCATTGTTGACAGATATCAGAAAGAGATGATGGATATTGTGACTCAGCGCGACAACCTTTGGGGTAAATCAAGGCTATACAAGTACAGAGATAATGAATTTGACCAACCGATAGTGCTGAAGACTGACGGAGCCAACTTCCTTGTAACAGACAAATTCAAGAGTCTTCTTGAAGATAAAGGTTATGTACTTATCGCTCGTGCAAATCTTCGTTTCGACAAACTCATCGGCAAACTTCCCGGTAAAACGAAGGAACGCTATCTGTCAATGTGGAATGGGTATTTAAATCCAACGACTTCGGCATTCTATCCCCAATTAGCTGCCTCTATCGGCAATAATTACAAGTATATGCATACGAGCGGTCATTGCGACATGAAAAGTCTGCGTTCTCTTGTTGAATTACTACATCCCAAGGCCATTATTCCCATTCACACAGATAATCCAGAGGCATTTTCTGAACTTTTCTCCGACAAATGGCCTGTAATACTTTTGAAAGACGGGGAATCAATCAACCCTATTTCAACAGAATATTTCGATAAAGTCCATGCTGGAATATTTACAGTGACAGCGCCAGCAGATGATCTTTTAGAGATTTCCAATAAAGGGAACTATAAATGGTGGTCGCTCGACTACCGCTTCCTCGGTGATTCCAATCGAATGCAGGACTGGTCGGAGATTATTAGTCGCATCAGATATGCTCCATCTCGCCTTTTAGGATTCGAAATAGAAGAAGAGGAGGATATGGAACCTTTACTTAATGATGTATACGACTCAAACTATGTGCTGCTGTCGCATTTCGGGGGTGAATACAAACCTGGCGGGAAAAACCACGGGGAGATGGGTTGGCTTAAACCCGGCAACAAGGTGCTAGCTGTTATACACGATTTTTACGATGTTGTAGTGCCATGCGAGATCATCGGCCCAATAACCGAAGATTTCATGAAAGAGGAAATAGATACCGACCCAATAGCCCCGGACGATTATGAAAACATAAAGACAAATTTGAGTGATTGGTCTTGGGACCGTATAATCGTGCGCCCACTCGTCCGCCTTAAGAATAATATTTTGGAAATGCCTGAAAGAATGACGGTTCAAAGAATATATTGTTTCCCTTATAAGGAATTAGACATTTGAAACATAGCATTTTTCTGACACCCATGTGCCATCGCAAGTTGAATGAACATCAGATAGCAAACATCGTGCTACAAGAAATACCGCACCATCCTCCACGCCTCCCGGCAGAAGCACAAAAAAAGAGTCCTCCAACGGCGTTAACCGTTGAAGGACTCTCTCATCTAAAAAGGCAGCTACCTACTCTCCCGCATTTCTGTGCAGTACCAT
>CASFRV010000031.1 GCA_949297215.1 uncultured Bacteroidales bacterium
CCCGTGTCATCGCGCAACATGCCGCACAGGCGGTCCATGAGTTTCTCAAAGTTGAAGTGCGCGCGGCAGTAGGCGCGCCCCCGCTCGCCCATGGCGGCCAGCTCGGCCGCAGGCAGCTGTGCGGCACGGCGCACGGCGGCGGCCAGCGCGGCCCCGTCGGCCGCCGGCACGGCAAAGCCACAACCGGCCTCCCCGACGATGCGCGCCCCCTCGCCGCCGAGCATCGCCACGACGGGACGGCCGGCCGACATGTAGGCTTGGAGCTTGGCCGGCGCCGTCAGGTTGAAAATAGGCTCGTCCTTTAACGAGACGAGCATGAGCGAGGCCCGCGCGAAAAAGGCGGGCATGGCTTCCAGCGGGTGGCGCCCCACGAGGTGCACCGTGGCCTGCAAACCGTTGTCGGCCACGAAGCGCTCCACCCAGGGCCGCTTGCGCCCGTCGCCCACCAGCACAAAGTGGATGTCGCGCTCCCGGCGCAGCTCGATGGCCGCCTGCATGACGTGGTCGAAGTCCTGCGCCTCGCCGATGTTGCCGGCGAACATCACGATGAAGCCTTCGGGCAGCGCGGGCAGCGCGTAGGAGGCGCCGGGGCGAAGGGCCGTGTCGGGCCAGTTGGGGAAATATTCGATTTTCTCCGCCGCGATGCCCTTGGCCTCGATGCTACTGCGGAAACCGCGCGAACTGATGAGGATGCGCCGCGAGTGGCGGTAGATCCACCGCGTCAGCCGGTCGAAGAAGCCCAGCACGGCCCCGTTGGTCACGCCGCCGGCCGCCGTCAGGCTCTCGGGCCACAGGTCGAGCACCCAGAAATACATCGGACAGCCCCACAGCCGCGAGGCCAGCACGCCGGGGATGCCCACCGTCACGGGCGACGTCTCGTGCACCAACACCGCATCGAAGCGCCGGCCAGCACGGAAACGCAGCACGCGCAGGCTCGCCGTGAGCGCATAGCTCAGGTAGTTGGCCGCCAGACGCAGCCCCCCGCTGCCGCCGCGCGGCACGAGCCATGCGCGGTGCACCTGCGCCCCGCACCACGTCTCCCGCCGACGGCGCAGCAGGCCGTAGCCCGCGTAGAAGCGCCCCTTGGGATAGTTGGGGATGCCCGTGAGCACCGTCACCTCGTGGCCGCGGCGCACCAGCTCGGCCGCCACGTCGTTACACTTGAAGCTTTCCGGGTGGAAATACTGGGATATCAGAAGTATGCGCATGTTGCTGTTGTTTTTTCTTGTGCAGGCCTCTCTCATACAGGCGCCTCCGTGCTGCGCGCCGCGCCCTCAGAGGACGGGCGGCTCCTTGCGCCACACCATCTTGTCGACAACGCCCGTGTAGCTCTGAATGATTTTCACCACCTTGCCCGAGACGTCCTCCACGTAGGCCGGCACGGGGATGCCACGCTCGCCGTCGGCGTGCATCTTCATGGCCAGGTCGACGGCCTGCGAGAGGCCGCGACCGTCGATGCCCGCCAGCACGAAGCAGCCCTTGTCGAGCGCCTCGGGACGCTCCGTCGACGTGCGGATGCAAACGGCCGGGAAGGCGTGGCCCACGCTCGTAAAGAAGCTGCTCTCCTCGGGCAGCGTGCCGCTGTCGGAGATGACGGCCGCAGCGTTCATTTGCAGGCAGTTGTAGTCGTGAAAGCCCAGCGGCTCGTGGCGCACCACGAGCGGATGGAGCGCAAAGCCCGTCTCTTCCAGGCGCTTGCGCGAACGCGGGTGGCACGAGTAGAGGATGGGCAGGCCGTAATGTTCGGCTATGCTGTTGACAGCCGTGAAGAGCGAACGGAAGTTGCGCTCCGTGTCGATGTTCTCCTCGCGGTGGGCCGAGAGCAGCATATATTTGCCTTTCTCCAAGCCCAGGCGGGCATGGATGTCGCTGGCCTCGATGGCCGCCAGGTTAGCGTGGAGCACCTCGGCCATGGGCGAGCCCGTCACGTACGTGCGCTCGCGCGGCAGCCCGTTGTCGGCCAGGTAGCGCCGCGCGTGCTCCGAGTAGCACAGGTTCACGTCGCTGATGATGTCGACGATGCGGCGGTTCGTCTCCTCGGGCAGACACTCGTCCTTGCAGCGGTTGCCCGCCTCCATGTGGAAAATGGGGATGTGCAGGCGCTTCGCGGCTATGGCCGAAAGGCACGAGTTCGTGTCGCCCAGGATGAGCAGGGCGTCGGGCCGCGTGGCGGCCATCAGCTTGTACGAGGCGTTGACGATGTTGCCCACCGTGGCACCCAGGTCGTCGCCCACGGCGTCCATGTAGACGTCGGGGTCGGCCAGACCCAGGTCGTGGAAGAAGATGCCGTTGAGCGTGTAGTCGTAGTTCTGACCCGTATGGGCCAGCAGGCAGTCGAAATAG
The DNA here is from genome assembly GCA_949297215.1 of uncultured Bacteroidales bacterium. Classification (GTDB taxonomy): domain Bacteria; phylum Bacteroidota; class Bacteroidia; order Bacteroidales; family Bacteroidaceae; genus Alloprevotella. The sequence goes on from CASFRV010000031.1 coordinate 2,344, forward strand.
CGGCGGCACTTCTTTATCACCGCCGCCAGACGGATGATCTCAGGGCGCGTGCCCACGATGATGAGCAGCTTCAGACGGCCGTCGCCGCTGAAACGCACACTGCTGTAATCGGTTCTCAGGTTCATGGCTGGATATTTCTTTTTTATCGGGTTCTTTTATATTCCGCAAGAGAAAATCTCACACCGGCTCGGCATACGTGTCGGGCCGTGCGGGGTCGAAGCATTCGTTGCACCAGATGAGCGTCACCATGTCGTCCGTGGCCGAGAGGTTCACCAGCTCGTGCGTCCAGCCGGGGATGGTTTCCACCACTTCGGGGCGCTCGCCCCACACTTCGCGCTCCATGGTTTCCTGCGAGCCCACGCGCCGCTGGCGCACCAGGCCGTGGCCCGCCACGACGATGAAGCGCTCCACCTTCGTGTGGTGCCAGTGGCGGCCTTTCACCACGCCGGGCTTCGACACGTTCACCGACACCTGCCCGCCGCGGGCCGTGCGCAGCAGCTCCGTGAAGCTCCCGCGCTCGTCGGCATGGGGCGTCAGGGGGTAGGCAAACTCCTCGGTGGGCAGATACGTCAAGTACGTGGCATAGAGCTTGCGCGCAAAGGCGTCGCCCGTGTCGGGCACGTCGAGCGTCGAGGGCATCCGGCGGAACGCGGCCAGCAGCCCGGCGATGCGCCCCAGCGTGACGCGGTGGACGGTGGGCACCGTGCAGTAGTCGCCCTCGCGGTGTTCGCCGCCCGTGAGCGCGCCGATGAGCTCGTCCACCACGTCGTCGATGTAGCAGAGCGGAAGCTCCTTCGACGGGTCGTCCACGCGCAGGGGCAGCCCGTTAGCCGTGTTGTGGCAGAACGTGGCCACCACGCTGTTGTAGTTGGGCCGGCACCACTTGCCGAAAAGGTTGGCAAAGCGGTACACCAGCACGCGCGCCCCCGTCTCCTGCCCGTAGCGGAAGAAGAGATCCTCGCCCGCCCGCTTCGAAAGGCCGTAGGGGTTGTCGAGCGCGGCCTGGATGGACGACGAGAGCATCACCGGGCAGCGGTTGCCCGCGCGCCGGAGCCCGTCGAGCAGCGTCGAGGCGAAGCCGAAATTGCCCGCCATGAACTCCGCCTCGTCCTTAGGCCGGTTCACGCCCGCCAGATTGAACACAAAGTCGGCGCGGCGGCAGTAATCGTCCAGCTCCTCGGGGCGGCTGTCGATGTCGTACTCGAATATCTCGCCTATCTCCACCGGAGCATACCACCGCGCCTTGCCGTCGCGCACGTTGCGAAGCTGCGACGCCAGATTGCGGCCCACGAAACCGCGGGCCCCCGTTATCAAAATGTTCATCTTTCTCAGTTCTTTTGGTTTTTCATGTTTCCGGTAAATTCCACCGGCCGGACCGCCCGCGCAAAGACGCGTAGAAGAGAACCCGCAGGGCCTCTCTTCCACGTAGAGACGCCAATTCATCGCGTCTCTCACGCTCGGAACGAAGTTCCGCCAAGGCCATCTGAAACCCGCAGGGGAAATCCGCCACGTAGAGACGCGATTCATCGCGTCTCACCCGCTCGCGGCATTCATCCCCCAAAAGGCGGATTTTTTTAACACCAAGAATGGCGCCACGGCGAACGCCGCGCCAGACGGAGCGACCGAAGGAAAAACATATCTCATTGGAAATGAGCACACCTTTGTCCGCAGCGCATCAAAAAGCAGCCCGAAGAGGCCCAAAGCCAACGCCTGCGTTGCGCAGAAACAGGCCATGCCTGCGCCGAAGCATCCCATGGAAATGAAAATCCACGGCCACTCTCGCCCGAAGACACCCCCAATTGTGCCATGGCAAGCCGCAAAAACAGCTGGAACAGCCCAAAGACCGTGTCATCATTTTTGGGAAAATCGGCCGCGGCCGGACGTTTTAAATTCCCAAACGCCCATTGAGAAATGCTAATCCCCAATTGTCAATCTCCAATTTTCCATTGTCAATTTTCAATTGTCAATGGAAAAAAGTCAATTCTCAATTGCAGCTGGCCCCGAAGGGGTCAACCCATTAGTAACCGCGGGTGGAGCAAAGCGGAACCCGCGGAAGCAAAGCGCCTCACGGAATACGTCGGCCTCGAAGAGGTCGCCATGCCCGCGAAACCCAAGAAGCCGTCATACAAATGGAAATGGATAATTGTCAATTCTCAATTGTCAATTGTCAATTGAAAAGCTATTCGCTGCGAATCTCCTTCGCCTTGGCCCGCGGGATGAGCCCCAAGTCCTCCTGCACGAAGCGCAGCTTCAGGAGCAGGGCCTTCATGCCCTCAACGTCCAGGCGCCGCGTGTTGTGGCTGTGGTAGTCCTCAATCTTCGAGACGTCCTCGCTGCCCTCCGTGAAGAACTTGTCGTAGTTCAGGTCGCGCGTGTCGCAGGGAATGCGGTAGTAGTCGCCCATGTCGACGGCCCGCACCATCTCCTCGCGCGTCACCAGCGTCTCGTAGAGCTTCTCGCCGTGGCGCGTACCGATCACCTTCACCTCCGTCGCCAGATATTTCGGGTCGATGCGCCCGTACGTCTGCTTCAAGGCCTCGGCCAGCGTCGAAAGCGTAGCCGCAGGAGCCTTCTGCACAAACAGGTCGCCGTTGTGGCCGTGCGTAAAGGCGTAGACCACCAGGTCCACGGCGTCGTCCAGCGTCATCATGAAGCGCGTCATGTGCGGGTCAGTTATCGTGATGGGCTTGCCCTCCTGCATCTGCTCCACCCACAGCGGAATCACCGAGCCGCGCGAGGCCATCACGTTGCCATAGCGCGTGCAGCAGATCGTCGTGCGCGCGCCCTCGCCCAGCTCGCGGCCCTTGGCCACGGCCACCTTCTCCATCAGCGCCTTGCTCATGCCCATCGCGTTGATGGGATAGGCAGCCTTGTCCGTCGAGAGCACCACCACGTTGCTCACCCCGTGCTCAATGGCCGAGAGCAGCACGTTCTCCGTGCCGTAGATGTTCGTCCGTACGGCCTCCATCGGGAAAAACTCGCACGAGGGCACCTGCTTCAGCGCCGCGGCCGAAAACACGTAGTCCACCCCCTGCATCGCCACGTCGACAGAGCGC
>CASFRV010000032.1 GCA_949297215.1 uncultured Bacteroidales bacterium
GCGCTCTGTCGACGTGGCGATGCAGGGGGTGGACTACGTGTTTTCGGCCGCGGCGCTGAAGCAGGTGCCCTCGTGCGAGTTTTTCCCGATGGAGGCCGTTCGGACGAACATCTACGGCACGGAGAACGTGCTGCTCTCGGCCATTGAGCACGGGGTGAGCAACGTGGTGGTGCTCTCGACGGACAAGGCGGCCTATCCCATCAACGCGATGGGTATGAGCAAGGCGCTGATGGAGAAGGTGGCGGTGGCCAAGGGCCGCGAGCTGGGCGACGGGGCGCGCACGACGATCTGCTGCACGCGCTATGGCAACGTGATGGCCTCGCGGGGCTCGGTGATACCTCTGTGGGTGGAGCAGATGCAGGAGGGCAAGCCCATCACCATCACCGACCCGCACATGACGCGCTTCATGATGACGCTGGACGACGCCGTGGACCTGGTGGTCTACGCCTTTACGCACGGTCACAACGGCGACCTGTTTGTGCAGAAGGCTCCTGCTGCCACGCTCTCGACGCTGGCCGAGGCCTTGAAGCAGACGTACGGGCACATCGACCCGAAATATTTGGAAACGGAGGTGAAGGTGATTGGTACGCGCCACGGCGAGAAGCTCTACGAAACGCTGGTGACGCGCGAGGAGATGGTGCGGGCCGTCGACATGGGCGACTACTACCGCATCCCCTGCGACACGCGCGATTTGAACTACGACAAGTTTTTCACCGAAGGCAACGAGGAGATTTCGAAAGTGGAGGACTATCACAGCCACAACACGCGGCGCCTGGACGTTGAGGGCATGAAGGCCTTGCTCCTCAAACTGCGCTTCGTGCAAGAGGACTTAGGGCTCATCCCGCTGGCCAAGGCCAAGGAGATACGCAGCGAATAGCACCCGAAACACCCTGAACCATGAGCGACAGAATAGAAATCGTAGAGGGCGAGGTGTTCGCCGACGAGCGCGGCCGCATCCACTCGCTGAACAGCTTCCATTTCGACGGCGTGCGCCGCTGCTACGTCATCCACCACCCCGATGCTTCCGTTGTGCGCGGCTGGCACGGCCACCGGCACGAGCGGAAATGGTTCTACTGCACGAAGGGTCGCTTCACGCTGGCCCTCGTCAAGGTGGACAACTGGGAAAACCCCTCGCCCGGGCTCCGTGCCGAGGTGTTCCACCTGGACGAGATGCACAGCCGGCTGGTGTGCGTGCCCGCAGGCTATGCCAACTGTCTGAAGGCCGAGGTGCCCGGCTCCGTCATGACCGTATATTCCGACAAGACGCTCGACGAGGCCGTTCACGACAGCTGGCGCTACGACAAGACCATGTGGATAGACCTTTCAACAGACAACAACAGCAAACAGGAAGAGAAATGAAACGACTCAAAGTAATGACCATCGTCGGCACGCGCCCCGAAATCATCAAACTCAGCTGCGTGATGCAGGAGCTCGACCGATATACCGACCATATCATCGTACATACGGGGCAGAACTTCGATTATGAACTCAACGAGATCTTTTTTAAAGAGCTCCAACTGCGCAAGCCCGATTATTTCCTCGATGCAGCAGGCCACAACGCGGCCGAAACCATCGCCAACGTCATCACAAAGGCCGATGACCTGATGGCCCGCGTGCAGCCCGACGCCCTTCTGCTCTATGGCGACACGAACAGCTGCATTGCCGTCATAGCAGCCAAACGGCGGAAGATACCCATCTTCCACATGGAGGCTGGCAACCGCTGTTTCGACCAGCGTGTGCCCGAGGAGATCAACCGAAAAATCGTGGATCACCTGAGCGACATCAATATGCCGCTCTCAGAGCACGCCCGGCGCTATCTGATCGACGAGGGGCTGCGGCCCGAGACGGTCATCAAGACGGGCTCGCCCATGACGGAGGTGCTCGAACGCCACAAGGCCGCCATCGAGGCCTGCGACGTGCTGGAAAGAGAGCATTTGCAGCCGGGCGGCTACTTTATCGTCAGCACGCACCGCGAGGAAAACGTCGACTCGGAACGCAACTTTGCCAACCTGCTCGCCTCGCTCAACGCCATCACGGAGCAATATGGCCGGAAGGTCATCGTATCCACCCATCCGCGCACGCGGAAAAAGCTGGAAGCCATGGGTTTCCACAACGAAAACCCGCTCATCGAGTTTATGAAACCCTTTGGCTTCCTGGAATACGTGAAATTGCAGCAGAACGCCTTCTGCGTGATCTCCGATAGCGGCACGATCACGGAGGAATCGTCCATTCTCCACTTCCCAGCCATCACGATACGCCAGGCTCACGAACGCCCCGAGGGCATGGACGAGGGCACGCTGGTGATGTCGGGCCTGGAAAGCGAGCGCATCCTGCAAGCCATCGAGATGGTCACGTCGCAATATGCCCAATCGGCCGGCTGCGTGCGCACCATCCCCGACTATCTGCCCACGAACGTCTCCACAAAAGTGGTGCGCATCATCCTGTCGTACACCGATTATGTAAACCGTACCGTCTGGCACAAAGAATAAACCTGCAAAAATGGATAAGAAAAGAATATTGCTGTTTGGTGCCACCGGCATGGCGGGCCACATGGCTTACTACTACCTGCGTGGTACGGGAAAATATGACGTGCAGGACGTCGTGTTCCGCACACCCCTGACGGAAAACAGCATCGTGACCGATGCCACCAATGCCGCTGCCGTGGCCGAGCTCGTAAGGCGCGAACGCCCTGACGTCATCTTGAACTGCGTGGGCGTGCTCGTCAGGGGCTCGAAGGAGCATCCCGACAACGCGGTCTATCTGAACGCCTACTTCCCCCGACAACTTGCGGCGCTGGCCGCAGAAACGGGGGCAAAGCTCGTACACATCAGTACCGACTGCGTTTTCTCGGGCAAAAAGGGCATGTATGGCGAGGACGATTTCCGCGATGCCGACGACGTCTATGGCAGAAGCAAGGCGCTGGGCGAGGTGACGGAGGGAACGAACCTGACCATTCGCACGTCCATCATCGGCCCGGAGCTGAAACGCAACGGCGAGGGGCTGTTTCATTGGTTCATGCACCAAAGCGGCACCGTGCAAGGCTATCAGACGGCCATCTGGGGAGGCGTGACGACGCTCGAACTGGCCAAAGCCATCGACGCGGCGCTCACGGAGGGCTGGTGCGGCCTTGTGCAGATTTCAAACGGGCAGGGCATCAGTAAACTGGACTTGCTGCGCCTGTTTCAGAGCATATGGAAAAAGGACGACGTAAAGATTGTGCCGGTCGACGCCAACGGCGTGGATAAATCCATCAGAAAGTCGGAACGTGTGGATTTCCCCGTGCCGACCTACGGGGAAATGCTGGAAGAAATGAAACGCTGGATGGACGCCCACCGCGAACTCTATTCGGCCAACTATACGTATTGATTGACTCTTGTCTGATAATCTTTAAAAATGAGGGTACTGATTGTTTCACAGTACTTTTTCCCGGAACACTTCAAGTGCAACGATTTGGCAGCCGAGCTGGTGCGACGTGGCCACGACGTGACGGTGCTGACGGGAATACCCAATTATCCCGGCGGGCATTTTTTCAAAGGATATGGCCTTTTCCGTAAAACAAAAGAAGCGTGGAACGGAGTAAAGATCTATCGTACGTGGCTCTTCCCAAGGGGAAAATCGCGCGGGTGGGAACTGGCACTCAACTACCTGAGCTTCGCACTTTTTGCTTCGCTGCAAGCCGCGTTCCTGTCGCTGCGTTTCAAGTTTGACGTGGTTTTCGTGCATGAAACGTCCCCCGTGACGGTGGGCATCCCGGCTGTATTCGTAAAGAAATGGCAGAAAATACCTCTCTATTTCTGGGTGCTGGACATATGGCCCGAAAGCCTGGCGGCAGCAGGAGGCGTCAGCAACAGGCACGTGCTGGGAGCGTTCACCCGGCTCACAAGATGGATATACCGCCACTCGGACAAAATACTGATGAGCTCCGAATGCTTCCGCCAGTCCATCTTGGAAAAAGGCGATTTCGAAGCGAAACTTCACTACTTTCCCAACTGGGCCGACGAGCCCAAAACGAGCGGGCTTGCAGCGGAGCTTCCGCCTCTCCCGGATGGATTTATCGTGATGTTTGCCGGCAATATAGGTGAAAGCCAAGACTTTGAGAACATCCTTCGCTCTGCCTTCATTCTGAAGGATGAGCCCGATATTCATTTTGTCATCGTGGGCGACGGGCGCAAAAAGCCGTGGGTCGACGACTTTGTCCGTGAAAACCGTTTGGAGAAGACGGTTCACTGCGTCGGACGTTACCCGGCGGAGACGATGCCGGCATTCTTTGCCAAGGCCAACGTTATGCTGGCCACTCTGAAGCCCACACCTGTTTTCTCCCTGTGGGAACCGACGAAAATATCGGCTTACATGTCGGCCGGGAAGCCCATCGTGATGATGATGAACGGTGCGGGGCCTCAGATAGTGGAGAAAGCAGCCTGCGGCCTGTCGGTTCCTGCCGGCGATTACGAAGGTCTGGCGGCTATCATCCGGCGCATGTCTGCTATGGAGCCAGCCGAGCTGGCCGCCATGGGCGAGCGGGGCCGCGCCTACTGCCGCGCGCACTTCAACTTTGAGAAACTCATGGACCGCCTGTGCGGCATGCTGCGCGATGACACGGGAAAAAGCTGACGCGCAGCTGCTTGCGCTCCTTCGCGCCGGGCTGTGGGGCGAGGCGCCGCGGGCGGAGCTCTTCGGGGCCGGTGCCGACTGGCCCGCGCTGCTGCACGCGGCGCGGCGGCAGACGGTGGCGGCCGTGGCCTTTGCGGGCGTGGAGCGCCTGCCGGCCGGGCAGCGTCCGCCGCGCGAGGTGCTGCTGGCGTGGTATGCCGACGCGCAGCGCATCGCGGCGGCCTCGCGGCGCGTGGACGAGGTGCTGGCCCATGTCGTGGCGCGCTACCGTGCGGCGGGGCTCATGCCCGTGCTCCTGAAGGGGCAGGGCGTGGCGCGGCTCTACCGCGAGCCGCAGCTGCGCCAGCCGGGCGACATCGACCTCTACTTCGGCGCGTCGTGCGCCCGGGCCGACGCCGTGGCGGCAGGGTGGGAAGGCGCGGCCTTTCACCCCGCCACGACCTATCACCGCTCGTTCACGTGGCAGGGCGTGACGGTGGAAAACCACGGGCGCTACGTCGACTTTTACCACCCCGCCAACCGCCGGGCATGGGCGCGCATAGAGCAGGAGCTTCCGCTGACGGACGGCTCTGTGCTTGCTCTGGCGGACGGCGGCGAGGTGGCGGTGCCCTCGGCCGCGATGAACGCGCTCTATCTCTTCCTGCACCTGATGCACCACTTCCTGCAAACGGGCGTGGGCCTGCGCCAGGTGTGCGACTGGGCCTGCCTCCTGCGTCGCCA
>CASFRV010000033.1 GCA_949297215.1 uncultured Bacteroidales bacterium
GAACGCGCTCTATCTCTTCCTGCACCTGATGCACCACTTCCTGCAAACGGGCGTGGGCCTGCGCCAGGTGTGCGACTGGGCCTGCCTCCTGCGTCGCCACGGCCGGGAGCTGGACGGTGCGGCCCTCGTGGCACGTCTGCGCGCCCTGGGCATGTTGCGCCCTGCGGCGGCACTGGCGCGCATCGTCGTGGACGAGCTGGGCGTGGCGGCCGAAGAGGTGCCCGCCGGTCTGCTGCAAGCCGCCCGCGGGAAGGACGCCCGCCTGATGCTGGGCGACATCCTGTCGTCGGGCAACTTCGGGCACGACACGGCCCGCATGCGTGGCTTCCGCCGCGGCGCCCACCTGCACAACGCCGGCAACTATGCCGCGGCCCTCGTGCGCCACGCACGCATCCTCCACCTGTGCCCGCGCGAGGTGGCGGCCTATCCTTTTGTCTGGCTGAAAAGCTGGTGGCAATAGCCAAGAAGCGCATTGCCGCAACGCCCGCCAAGAGAGAAACACTGCAAACAACGACAGCCGTTCCGTTGCACTTGCGCACTGCGCATGCAGAGACAACGAGGCATGAAAAAAGAGACGCCCTCAGCGTCTCTTTTTTTGTATCTGTGGTGGTGGCCGGCGTCAGATGCGCGCTGTGTGCGCCAGGAGCACGTGGTCGAGCACGGTGAGGGCGGCCATGGCCTCGACGATGGGGACGGCGCGGGGCAGCACGCAGGGGTCGTGGCGGCCGCGGGCGTGCACCGTGGCGGGGCGGCCGGCGGCGTCGACGGTGGCCTGGTCGCGCAGCAGGGTGGCGACGGGCTTGAAGGCTACACGGAAGTAAACGTCCTCGCCGTTGCTGATGCCGCCCTGTATGCCGCCGCTGTGGTTGGTGCGGGTGTGGATGCGGCCGTCGGCGTCGGCATAGAACGGGTCGTTGAGCTCGCTGCCACACTTTTCGGCGCCGGCAAAGCCTGCTCCATACTCGAAGCCTTTGGCGGCGTTGATGGAGAGCATGGCGGCGCCGAGGTCGGCGTGGAGCTTGGCAAAGGCGGGGGCGCCCAGGCCGGGCGGGCAGCCGCGTATGAGGCCGGTGACGACGCCGCCCACGGTGTCGCCGCGGCTTTTCACGTCGGCTATGAGGCGGGCCATGGCCTCGGCGGCCTCGGGATCGGGGCAGCGCACGGGGTTGGTTTCGGTGAGCGTGAGGTCGTAGCGGCGATAGTCGGGCGAGAGGGAGATGGGGCCCACCTGCGAGGTGTAGGCCGCGATGCTGATGCCCAGCTGGCGCAGGGCGAGCTTGGCCAAGGCGCCTCCCACGCAGCGGGCCACCGTTTCGCGGGCCGACGAGCGGCCGCCGCCGCGGTGGTCGCGCAGGCCGTAGCGGGCCTGGTAGGTGTAGTCGGCGTGCGAGGGGCGGAAAACGTCGCGCAGGTTGTCGTAGTCGGCCGAGTGCTGGTTCTCATTGCGCACGATGAAGCCGATGGGGCAGCCGGTGGTGCGGCCTTCGAACACGCCTGAGAGGATTTCCACGCTGTCGGCCTCGCGGCGCGGCGTGGTCAGGGCGCTTTGTCCCGGCCGGCGGCGCGCCAGTTCGGCACGGATGAAGTCCATGTCGACGGCAACGCCGGCGGGAAAGCCGTCGACGACGCCGCCAAGGGCGGGGCCGTGGCTCTCGCCAAAGGTGGTGAGGCGCAGGATGTGGCCAAAGGTGTTCATGCGTCGGCTGCCGTTATGGGTCAGTGGTTGTGGCCGTGTCCGCAGCAGCCGCCCTCATGGCCTTCGCCGTGTCCGCAGCAGCCGCCGTCGTGACCGTGGTGGCCTTCGCCGTGTCCGCAGCAGCCGCCGTCTTCGTCATGGCCTCCGCAGCAGCCTCCCTCGCCGTCGCAGCAGCAGTCGCCGCCGCTCATGCGGTTGATGAGGCCCTGCACCTCGTCGTCGGTGGCTTCGCGCGAGGTGACAATCTCTCCCTTGAAGTGGAGCGCCTTGCCGGCGAGCGGGTGGTTGAGGTCGACGGTCACCTTGTCGTCGCCCACCTTGACGATAAGTCCCTGGAAACGGTTGCCGTCGGCGTTAACGAGGGGGATGATGTTGCCCGGGTAGATGTTGTCGTTGTCGAAGCGGCCGTCTACGCAGAACAGCTCGCGGTCGAGGTCGATGACATGCTCATCAATGTAGGGCCCGTAGGCTTCGTCGACCGAGAGGGTGAAGTCGAACGCTTCGCCCTCGGCCAGTGAAACCACGCGATCCTCGAAAGCATCGAGGGCAACGCCCATGCCCGTGATGAACTGGAAGGGATGTTCCTTGGGAGCGCGTTCCACCAGTTCGTGAATGCCTTCGGCGTTGTCGGTGTAGAGGTCGTAGGCCACCGTGACGTACTTGTGCTGTAATTTTTCCATGCTGAATTTCTTGCTATATATAAATAAGGAGTGGCAGGAGCCGCCACGCTGTTGTCCGGCGGCGCTTTGCCCGAGCAAAAGTACAATTCTTTTCCGAGACGGGCGGCATCGGCATGTTATTTTCGGGCGAAAGACGGACGGGGCGCCCCGTTTCGGACAGAAAGCTGTATCTTAGCCGCAGCAAACGGCGGTGGCGCCCGCGCACGGCAACGGCCTGCCGCCGCCACCGCCACCCCGCAAAGACCTGCTGCATGGAAACCATCATCACCCGCCCTTACGCCTCGCCCTGCGGCCCGCTGCTCCTGGGCTGCCTGGGGGAGCGTCTCTGCTTGTGCGACTGGGCCCTGCCCGAGCGCATCGGGCGTACGCGCCGCCGCCTGCTGCGGCAGGGCGTAACGGGCTATGCCGACGGCACGTCGCCCGTGCTCGACGAGGCGGCGCGGCAGCTCGACGCCTACTTTGACGGCGGGCGCCGCTGCTTCGACGTGCCGCTGCATTTGCTGGGAACAGATTTTCAGCTGCGCGTTTGGAAAGCGCTTTTGCTCATACCATACGGCGCTACGCAGACGTATGGCGACCTGGCCCGACGGCTGGGCATGGGCCACGGGGCGCAGGCCGTGGGCGCCGCCGTGGGGGCCAACGCGCTGGCCGTCTTTGTGCCCTGCCACCGCGTCGTGGGTCGGGGCGGAGCCTTGACGGGCTTTGCCGGCGGTCTGGGGGCCAAGAGCCGCCTGCTCCGTCTGGAAGCTGAAAGCGCCGGCCGGGGCGGCAGGGAAGGCTGAAAGCCGCGTTTTGCCTTCTCCATGTTGCACATTTTGGTGCGAAAAGCGCAAAAATGTAAGCCTTTACGCCGATTTATATGTTTTATAACATGTTTTTAATGCGGGGAACGGATTTTCTCCGTACCTTTGCAGCGTCAAACAGGGGACGGAGCGCCGCCCTCGTGCAAGGTAAAAAGATATTTGTTTATTGTAAGTTTAAAAGTGTAGGAAATGAAAAGATGGTTTGTAATGCTGACGATGGCCCTTGCGGCTGTCGCAGCGCCGGCGGCGGAAACCGCCGAAGCAGTGAGCTACTCGCAGTCGTACGACATGACGGTAGACATACGCAAACTCGGTTGCGTTCTCAGACTGACGTTCAAGCAGATGGACAACTTCGACTACTCTTACGAACGTTTCAACCAAACGATGTCGGAAGCTGCCAAAAACGAAGGCGAAAGCCGGGAAGCAATGGTAAAGAAAGCTGTGGAGGAAAACTTCAAGGAAATGAAGTTCATCCTGAAGCCTGCCCAGTACGACAAGTACAAGCAGCTCATCACAGTGACTCTGATTAACCGCGGTATCCTTCAAGGATAACTCCGCAGGTTATTTTTAAAAGCACATTCATACATGGCATAAGGAAATGCCCGGGGCGCGAGCTCCGGGCATTTTTCGTATCGCGGCGTGCAGCAGCGTGCAGGGCGTCAGGCCAGCTCCAAGTGTAGCGCCTCGCGGAGCTGAACGAGGGCCGAGCTCTTTTTGAGCATCGCCTCCATCTGCTCCTTGCGGGTGTAGGCGCGGTGCTGCTCTTTTTCTTCGAGCAGGCGGAAACGCAGGTGGACGTTTCCGTTCTTCAGGTTGCTGCGCATGAACTTTTCCAGGTCGGCGTGCATCTCTTCCATGTAGGCCAGCACCTGCTGGTTTTCGACGGGTACGTCCACCACGCCCCCGTCGAGCAGTTTCACGTAGATGTTTTTCATGCGGCTGGCCATGGCTGTCTTTTCGCGCGGCAGCAGGTTGGCATAGCGCATCCACTGATAGTTGACGTCGCTCTCCTGAAAGGAGCGGTTGCCGTAGTCGACGGCGGGTTCGGCCAGCTGTGCCGCTTCGGCCGGCTGCGTGCGCTCGGTTTCGAGGGCTTCGAGCGTGGCGCGTATCGACACGGTGTGGGGCACGCCTGCCTTGCGGCCGGGCGTTGCGGCGGGCGCGGCAGCGGCAGGCTGCACGGCGGGAGCAGCCGGCGCGGCTGCGGGGCGCCGGGTGGGCAAGGGTTGCGGAGCGGTGGCGGGAGCG